>NZ_JBRJHV010000001.1:4800000-6532656 GCF_053629195.1 Pseudomonas sp. R151218B TE3479 | reverse complement strand
CAAATTGCGGTGTGTGAAGACGAAACGAACCGAAAGTTCGAGACGCTCAACCGCAACGCACAAACTATCGCATACCCATTCGCTGGAACGTGACCGCAAGGCACGCGCCGGCTACCGAATTTCTTGACGACCATAGAGCATTGGAACCACCTGATCCCATCCCGAACTCAGAAGTGAAACGATGCATCGCCGATGGTAGTGTGGGGTTTCCCCATGTGAGAGTAGGTCATCGTCAAGATTAAATTCCGAAACCCCTATCTGCTGATGCAGGTAGGGGTTTTGTTTTGCCCATCATAAAAGTCTGCGAACGCTCGTAATAAATTTGCACAGTTATTTTCGAGCTGGAGCACTAGAATAGCCCCACCTTAGCTGAGCCTGAGCTGTTTATGCCCGATCCGTCAGACACTGATAGGTTGCCAGATCTTCCTCTGGGCGATTTGGTTGCGTGTCATGAGTGCGACTTGTTGATGCGCAAGCCCCAACTGGCCCATGGCGAAAAAGCCGAGTGCCCCCGCTGCGGTTATGAGCTTTATGCTCACCGGCACAATGTCGTCGAACGCAGTCTTGCGTTGGTGATCGCCGCCCTGCTGTTATATGTGCCGGCCAACTTCTTACCCATCATGCAACTCAATCTGCTTGGGCAGTCCTCCCAGGACACCGTCTGGAGTGGGGTAGTGGGTCTGTTTGATACCGGCATGCAAGGCGTCTCGGTAGTCGTGTTCCTGTGCAGCATGGGCATCCCGTTACTCAAGTTGCTTTGTCAGTTGGCTGTGCTGCTGACCATTCGCCTGGACGTTGGCCGTAGCTACGGTTTGTTGCTGTACCGCATTTATCACCATCTACGGGACTGGGGAATGCTCGAGGTTTACCTCATGGGCGTGCTGGTGGCCATCGTCAAGTTGGCAGACATGGCAGCCATCACCGTAGGCCTTGGCTTGGTGTGTTTCATCAGTTTGTTGCTGGTCCAGGTCTGGCTGGAGGTGGTGATGTCACCGCATCAGATCTGGCAGGCGTTATCAGGAGAAGATGCCCATGCGGGCGATTGATGCCGGCATTCTGGTTTGTACGGAATGCCATGAATTGAATCGGCAGGACGCTGAAGCCGATAAACAAACCTGTACTCGCTGCGGCGCGCTGATCCATCCCCGTCGCCCGAACAGCTTGATGCGAACCTGGGCATTGTTGATCACGGCCGCGATTCTTTATATCCCGGCCAATATGCTGCCGATCATGACTATCAACTCACTGGGCCAGGGCGCCCCGAGCACCATCATGGCCGGCGTCATCGAGTTGGTTCACCACGGCATGATTCCTATCGCCGCCGTGGTGTTCATCGCCAGCATCCTTGTGCCGACCTTCAAGCTGGTGGGCATCGCTTTGTTATTGTTTTCCGTGCAGCGGCACCAGCCCATGTCGGCACGGCAACGCATTCTTATGTACCGTTTCATCGAGTTCATTGGTCGTTGGTCGATGCTGGATATCTTCGTGATCGCCATTCTGGTGGCGGTGGTGAATTTTGGACGGCTCGCCAGTGTCGAAGCCGGTCTCGGCGCGATTGCTTTCGCCAGCGTAGTGATTTTGACAATGATTGCCGCAGTAACCTTCGATCCCCGACTGATTTGGGATAACACGGAGTCGGATAACGACCATGACTGATTTGCCTACCGCTAAAACCCGACCGGCTTCGAACTGGTCAGCCATCTGGGTCTTGCCGCTGATCGCATTGATCATCGGCGGCTGGCTCGGCTGGCGGGCTTATAACGAGACCGGAATCGAGATCACTGTGCGTTTTGAGAGTGGCGAAGGCATCCAGGTCAACAAAACCGAAGTCGTCTACAAAGGGATGACAGTCGGTAAAGTGACGGCGCTTACACTCGACGACGAAGGCAGTTCCAAGGGTGTGGTCGCGACCGTCGAGATGAACAAGGACGTCGAGCAGTACCTCAAGACCGGCACACGTTTCTGGCTGGTCAAGCCGAGCGTGAGTCTGGCCGGGATCACAGGCCTGGAAACCCTGGTTTCGGGTAACTACGTGGCGATCAGTCCGGGTGAAGGCGAGTCGACGCGCAAGTTCAAGGCCCTGGCCGAAGAGCCGCCGCTGTCGGACGCCAAGCCGGGTTTGCACCTGACCATCAAGGCTGACCGGTTGGGGTCGCTGAACCGTGGCAGTCCGGTGTTTTACAAGCAGATCCAGGTCGGTCAGGTGAAAAGCTACCTGCTCTCCGAAGACCAGCGCACTGTGGAAATCAAAGTCTTCATCGAGCCGACCTATGCCAGCCTGGTGCGTAAACACACACGTTTCTGGAACGCCAGTGGCATCAGCATCGATGCCAACCTCTCGGGCGTCAAAGTGCGCAGCGAGTCCCTGGCCAGCATCGTGGCGGGAGGTATCGCGTTTGCCACGCCGGAAAACCGTAAGGACAGCCCACCGACAGACCCAAGCCTGCCGTTTCGTCTGTACGAAGATTTCGATGCCGCTGCCGCGGGGATTCGCGTCAAGGTCAAGCTCAGCGACTTCGAAGGATTGCAGGCTGGCCGTACGCCGGTGATGTACAAGGGTATCCAGGTCGGCAGCCTGAAGACTTTGAAAGTCGATCCTGACCTGTCCAGCGCCAGCGCGGAGTTGACCCTCGATCCGTTGGCCGAAGATTATCTGGTGGCCGGCGCTCAGTTTTGGGTCGTCAAGCCATCGATTTCCCTGGCGGGCATCACTGGCCTGGAGGCGCTGGTCAAGGGCAACTACATTGCCGTACGTCCAGGCGATAAAGGTGGCGCGCCGCAACGCGAGTTCGAAGCCAGGGCGAAGGCGCCGCCGTTGGACCTGCGTTCACCGGGACTGCATTTGGTCCTGTTGACGGAGAACCTCGGATCGCTGGAGGTCGGTAGCCCGATTCTCTACAAGCAGGTCAAGGTCGGATCGGTACAGAGCTACCAGTTTTCCCGCAAGAAAAAACAACTGATCATCGGCGTGCATATCGAGAAGGAATATGAAGGCCTGGTCAACGGTTCGACGCGATTCTGGAACGCCAGCGGCGTTACCCTCACGGGCGGCTTGACCGGCGGGATACAGGTCAAGAGCGAGTCCCTGCAAAGCCTGATGGCCGGCGGGATCGCCTTCGAAACACCGGAACCGAACGTGCCGTTGAAAAGGCGCATCCCACGTTTTCGTTTGCATGCAGATCGTGAAGCCGCACAGCAGAGGGGCACGGTCGTGACGATCAAGGTCGACCGCGCCGATGGTTTGCGCAGCGGTACGCCGGTCCGTTTCAAAGGGCTGGATGTGGGCAAGATCGAAGAGGTCGATCTCAGCGCCGACATGCAATCCGTGTTGCTCACTGCGCGTATCACCGAAGTGCCGGAGCGTATCGCCCGGGTCGGGTCTCAGTTCTGGGTGGTCAAGCCTGAGTTGGGGTTGATGAAGACCTCCAACCTGGAGACGCTGGTCACAGGCCAATACATTGAAGTGCAGCCTTCGGCGAAAAACCTCGGGCCACAAAAAAGCTTCGTGGCCTTGGCCAACCCACCGGAAAGCGCTGTACCCGAAGCGGGGCTGAGCCTGGTGCTGAGTGCGGCCCGCCGTGGTTCGTTGAAGATCGGCGTGCCGGTCACCTATCGCGAGATCACCGTGGGCAAGGTCACCGGTTATGAGTTGGGCCAGACGGCGGACCGTGTGTTGATCCATATCCTGATCGAGCCCAAATATGCGCCACTGGTGCGCAGCGGCACGCGCTTCTGGAACAGCAGTGGCTTCGGTTTGGACTTCGGTCTGTTCAAGGGCGCGACAGTGCGAACCGAGTCGCTTGAAACGCTGATCCAGGGCGGTATTGCGTTCGCAACGCCGGACGGTGAACGAATGGGCAATCCGGCCCGAGCGGAGCAGACCTTCCCGTTGTTCGATAAGTTTGAAGACGAATGGCTGACCTGGGCGCCGAAGATCAGTCTTGGCAAGTAGTTGTGACGCTATCGCGGGCAAGCTCGCTCCCACAGGGATGCAGGATCGTTCATCCAGAGACAGTCCAATGTGGGAGCGAGCTCGCTCGCGATGAGGCCTTCCGTTGCACTGAAGACTCAAAACTAGCGTAATAAAAAAGGCCGCGGTCCATTTGGATCGCGGCCTTTTTCATGCCCGGCTATTCACTTCACACCGGATCCAGCTCCGGCTCATCGGCCTGCACATTCACCGTGGCCTTCACCGCATCGTGACGACGGATGTATTTCCAGTCCGCTTCGTCGATGTAGATGCCGTTCGGGCCGCTGCCGCCTTCCAGGTCGATGGCGACACTGGCGCAGACTTGCGGTTTCACGCTGGCGAGGATCGGCACGAAGCCCAGTTGCAGGCTGGTTTCCAGCAGTGCCGCCTGGTTTTTCTCGTCGATGTCCGCCGCTTCGTCCAGGTAGTAAGGCAGGCGCACGCGGCCGGCCTGTTCGCGGTCCATCAGGTGCAGCAACAAGTACATGTTGGTCAGCGCCTTGATGGTCATGGTGGTGCCGTTGGACGCCGCGCCGTCGATGTCGGTGTGGATCACGGGCTGACCATTGACCTTGGTGATCTCGAACGCCAGTTCGAACAGGTCCTTGAGACCGAGCTGGTTGTGATTCGCCGCCACCAGCCGCGCCAGGTATTCCTTGGCTTCTTCGTTCTTGTTGTCCTGCTCGGCGCTCTGGCTGAGATCGAACACCGACAGCGTCTCGCCTTCCTCGTACTGGCCAGCGCTGTGGATGATCTGGTCGATATGCTTGAGCGCTTCCTTGTTCGGTGCCAGGACGATGCGGAAGCTCTGCAGGTTGGACACCTGACGCTTGTTGATCTCGCGGTTGAACAGCGCCAGTTGGTGCTCGAGGCTGTCGTAGTCGCTGCGGATGTTGCGCAGGGTCCGGGCGATGTCGGTCACGGCGGCACGGCGTGCCTTGCCCAGGGTCAGTGCTTCGTCGGTGCGGTGGGCATAGGCGTTGATCAGCAGTTGCAGGCGCCGCTCCATGTCATCTTCGCTGTCGAACTTGGCCACGCCCTTGAGGCGCACCTGGGCATACAACGCTTCGATCTGGCCATCGACGCGCAGCAGCCCTTGCCAGCTGTCCTGGTAGTCGTTGAGCAGCGGCAGCAGGTTGTCCATGGAGTCGTCGACCGGGTCCATGAACGGCGTGCCGAACGGCAGGTCCGCCGGGAGCAATTGACGACGGCGCAGGGCGTCGTCGAGGGTGCGTTGCTTGGCTTCCATGTCGGCGATCTGCCGGCCCACCAGTTGCAACTTGGCGGACAATTGCTGGACGCGTTCGGTGAAGGCATCGCTGGAGCGCTTGAGTTCGTCCTGGGCGGCTTCCATCTGCGCCAGTTGCTCGAGCTTCTCGCCTTCCTCGGCGCTCAGGGTCTGGCTGCGACGGAAGTCTTCCAGGGCTTTTTGCGCATCGAGGACCTGCTGGTACAGCGCCTCGGTCTGGGTCTTGCTCGCGGCGCGGTCGGCGGCCACGGCTTGTTGGGTCTTGAGCTGCTTGAGTTCTTTTTCCAGACGCTCTTTCTGGTCCCGCAGCGCGGCACGGTCGGCCAGGGCTTGCAGGGCGGGCGGCTCGATGTGGGACAGGTCGATGGACAGTCCCGGCACTTCGAAGCGCTCACCCTTGAAGCCGTCGAGGATCAGCTCCATGGATTTGACCCACTCGCCGTTCTCGTCCAGCGCGATGCCGTGTTCGCCCAGAGGCAGGCTGAACAGGGCGCTGTTGAACAAGCGCATCAGGCGTTCGACATCCTGCTGCGAGAATTCTTCCCGCAGGCGGGCATAGCTGTTGTTGTCGGCGTGATCGAGCTGCTGCTTGACCGACTTCAGGCGTTTTTCCAGGTCCCGCAGGCGCTCTTCCAGGTCTTCGGCGCTGAATTGCCGGGACTGGGCCAGGGCGCCGGCCAGTTCGTCATGGGCGTCCTTGGCGGCGAGCAATTGTTGCTCCAGGACCTTGACGTCGTCCACCAGGGCGAAGCGGTTCTTGAGCACCGCCAGTTCGCCGAGCCAGCGCTGGATGCCGCTGATTTCCCGTTCCAGGCGCATCAGTTCCTGAGTGCTGCCGCGCTGGTCGTTCTGCAAGGCATCCTGTTCGTTGCGGTAGTGCTCGGCCTGGATGGTCAGCTCTTCCTTGCGAGCGCCGGCGTAGTCCGACCAGGTGCCCAGCAACGAGTCGAGCAGTGGCGAAAGGCGATGCAATTTGCCGCGCAGGATATCGCGCTGCTTCACGCCATTGGCCAGGGCTTCAACCAGCGGGCCGGCGGCCACGAGGGAGTTGTAGTCCTGTTCCATGCGACGTACGTCGCGGAAGGCTTCTTCGCACGCGGCAATGTAGTCCACGCTACCGGAGCGCAGGCTGTGTTCGAACGCGTCGAGGAACAGTTGCTTGAGCTTGGCCGCAGTGATTTCGCGCATGTGCAGCAGGTTGATGAACAGCGCGCGGAAGGTCTTGAGGCTTTGCTCGCTGGTGGAGCGCAGCGGGATCAGCGTCAGGTCCAATGGGATTGAGGTGTGCCCACCCACCAGCAGGCGCCGCAGTTCATCCGGCTTGAGCTCGTAGGCCTTGAGGCCTTCGCGTTCCAGGTTGGTGAACAGCTCTTTCTGCCGCAGGCACGTGTCATTTTTCTGATAGTGGGCCAGGTCCAGCTTGCCGGCGTAGGCAAAGAACTGGTGACCGAAACCGCCGCCGGGGCCGCGGCCGACCACACCGATGACGTGCGGGCCGTGGGGCAGAGCGACTTCCACCAGGATGTAGCTGGTGTCCGAGGCAAAGTAGAAACGCCGGGATTGCTCCAGGCTGTACTTGCCGAAGCTCATGTCCGACATGCGCGCCAGGATCGGGAACTGCAAGGCGTTGATCGAGGCGGATTTACCCAGGTTGTTCGCGCCGTACACCGACAGCGGTTCTTCCAGTGGGAACAAGCCAAGGCTGTAGCCGGCGGTGTTCAAAAGGGCAAAGCGGCGGATGCCGTAGCGTTCCTTGCTCATGCGTCGGTCTCCTGTTCTTCGGCAATGGCGCGGGCCAGGGCGTCTTCTTCGCTTTCACCTTCGAATTCGCTGAGGTCCAGCGGATCATCGGTCTGCAGCAGTTTTTCGTCGCTGTCTTCGTCGATCAATACCGGTACCGGCAACGGCAGCACGCTGTGCAGGCTGGCGGCCAGGTCGCGGTCCTGCTGGACCGACAGGCAGACGTCGAGGAAGCGGTGCATCGGCGGCAGGAAGCGGTACACGCCGTTTTCTTCGCTGGCAAAACCCAGTTGGGTCATGCGGCGCATGATTTTTTCTTCCAGCTCTTCCTGGGTCTGTACTTCGGCCTGGATGAACAGGTCGCGGTATTTTTCCAGCAGCGAAGGCAGCTCGTCGCGGCCCAGGCTGCCGCCGTCGAGTACGGCGATCGGGTCGCGGCCCTGGTCGGCCAGGTGCTCGACCAGGATGAAGGTGAACAGGGCCAGGCGCTGGGCGGTCTTGTTCACCGCCGCGGCGGCCAGGTCCGGCACGAAGTAGTAGAAACCCCGGGTATCGCACACCAGTTCGAAGCCCAGGGCCTTGAACAGCGTGCGGTACTGGTCCTGGAAGTTCGACAGTTGCGCGTACAGCTCCGGGTCGCGGCGGCTGACGTGGTAACCCTTGAACAGCTCGCGGAAGATCGGCGCCAGCTGGGACAGTTCGGATAGATCAAGATGCATGGGGGATGCTCGCAGAATCCTCGGCGGCGGTGTCGCCGGCCGAGAGCAGGGCGAAGGAGCGCAGGCTGACCTGATGCTCGTGAGTGTGGTAGTCGCGGCGCTCCAGGCGCTCGCGCTTGAAGCGTTTTTCCCGCGACAGGCGCGAGAACCAGTACAGCAATTCGTCGGTGGCGCCGTCCGGTTCCTGTTCCAGCAGCCAGGTCATCAGGTCCGGCATCGGCAGGGCGTCTTCGCAACGCTCGACCATTTCGCGCACGGTGCGTGGCGCGCGCGGTGCTTCGCCACCCTTGTGGGTCTTGTGAGACTTGGGGAAACGCGCCGGTTTCGGCTCGAAACGGGCCAGGGCATAGACATAGGCTTCGACCTGGCTGGCACTGCCCAGGAAGGTGCTTTGCGGCCGGGTGAACAGCGGCATGGCGGCTTGCGGCACGGCGTCGATGCCTTTGCGTCGAATGGCGGCCAGGGCCAGTGCGGCGCCACGGGTCACGGCGTTGTGGCGGCGAGCCTCCTCGCGCAGCGGCAGGAGCAGTTCCCGGGCATGGCGCAAGGTCAACTGGGCGCTGGTCTGCATCTCGAGGATGCGCGCGTGGGTACGCAGCAGCATGTCGTCGTCCACCAGGTGGCCGAGGCGCTGCTGTTCGGTGAGCATGCGCAACAGCACGTTCTCGACCTTGCGCACGCCTTGCTCGAAGGCGCCGTCGGCGTTCACCAATTGGATCATCGGCTCGACGTATTCGTCCCAGGTCGCCAACACTTCGGCATAGCGTTGACGCAGCGGGATCTGCCGGTCGCTGGTCTTGGCCCGTTCGGCCACGGCCACCAGGGCCTGTTCGTCGTTGGCGAGTTTCTTGAGGACGTCGCGCACGCGCATGTCCAGCAGGCGCAACTGGCGGGCCAGGTCGTTGCCGTCGCGAATGTCGAAGGCGTCCTGGATGTAACCGGCCAGGCGCTCGAGGTGGCGCAGGTAGGCTTCGATTTCCAGGCACAGGCCCAGGCGGTGTTCGCGGCGCAGGTAGGCGAGAAAATCATGGATCTGGGCGTTGAGCTCGAAACGGTTCGGGCTTTTCGCCACCGGTACGAGGATGTCCAGGCGGATCCACACGTCCAGCAGGCTGGTGATGTCCTGGGGCGTGCTGTCCAGTTGTTGGGCGGCCAGCTGTGAACGCAATTCGTTGAGGCTCAGGGTGCCCTGGTCGAAGTGCTCGCACAAAGGTTCCAGCAATGCCCAGTGTTCAGCGAGGGCGCGCAACACGCGCTTGGGTTCGATCATCGCAATGGCCGTCGGGTTGGCAATTAAAAGCGGCGATTGTACTGCATCGAGCCGGTTGCGATTCACCCCTTGGACGGACTGTTGTTCTCTATCGATCAACAATTGCTCCAACAGGGAAGCGATCCGCGTCGAAGGGCGGTAGAATCGCTTCCACTTTCAGTTATCCACAAGTGGCCGACCCTTGCTTATCGAGTCCCGTCGCCGCGCCTATCTGACCGCCATGCAGGTGGTCAACTGGCTGCCGCGTACCGAATTGCCGTTCGCCGCCCCGTCGCGGCCCGAGCTGTTGGAAGCGCCCGAGCCCGAGTACATCGCGCCGGCCATGACGGCACCTGTGGCCAAGACGGTCGCCGAGCCGCCAGCGCCAGCCCCCGAGCGGCCAAAAATCGAAGTGCCGCGCCCGAGCCTGGCCTCGACCCGCACCAATGCCAAGCCGGTGGAGGAGGTGGTCGAGGCGCCGCCCAAGGCTGCCTACGTCGCCCCGCCGCGTTTCGCCCTGCAACTGCTGCGGGCCGGACGTTGCCTGCTGTTGGTGGAGTTGCCCACGGGCGAGCCGTTCCAAAGCCGCGATCCGGCCTACTTGCTGCTCAAGGACATGCTGCGTGCCGCCGGTCTGCCGGACAGCCCGCAAATCATCGGCGAGCCGGTGCGTTGGCCGTTGTTGTCACGCGGCACCATGGACCAGGGGCCGGAAGCGGCGCGGGATTTCGTCCAGGGCTTCGTTTCGGCGCGGCTCGAAGACGAGCCCTGCGTGTGCCTGTGGCTGATCGGCCTGCCAGCGGTGAAGTTTGCCGGCGAGGCGGATGCCGAAGCGTTCAATCGCGAACTGCAGGTCGAAGGCCTGGGCTCGGCCTGGGCGTTGCCCGGGTTGGAACTGTTAATGGAAACGCCACAGCGCAAGGCTGATGTCTGGCAAGCCATGCGCCGGCTGATGGCGCGCTGGAAAGAATCGAATGAGTGACGCTGTATCGTTCCGCCCGATGACCGAGGCGGACCTCGACGCTGTACTGAAAATCGAATACGCGGCCTACAGCCACCCCTGGACCCGCGGGATATTTCTCGACGGGCTGGGCAAATATCAGATCTGGCTGATGTTCGAAGGCCAGCAGCAAGTGGGCCATGGCGTGGTGCAGATCATCCTGGATGAGGCACACCTGCTCAACATTACCGTCAAGCCGGAAAACCAGGGCCGTGGCCTGGGGTTGCGCCTGTTGGAACACCTGATGTCGATTGCCTACAAGGCCGAGGCCCGGGAATGTTTCCTGGAAGTGCGCGACAGCAACCGCACGGCGTTCCGCTTGTATGAGCGCTATGGCTTCAACGAAGTGGGCCGACGCCGGGATTACTACCCGGCGGTGGGTGGGCGCGAGGATGCGGTGGTCATGGCCTGCACCTTGGTGGACTGAAGCGCCGTGACCCCATGTGGGAGCGAGCTTGCTCGCGAAGACGGCGGTACATTTGACATCGATACAAACTGATCCACCGCTATCGCAAGCCAGCTCGCTCTCACAAGGGTTTGTGTTTGATCACAAACTTGATGTACACCACCAGGCCCCTGTGGGAGCGAGCTTGCTCGCGATGGCGATTGCCGGGTCAACGCTTGCCATCCAACGGATCGATATCCGCCATTTCCGCCTCATCCAGCCCGTCGCCCCCGCCAATGTCGTTTTCGTCCACTACGCTCAGGTCCCAGTCGGCTTGACCATCGTCACCCGCTTCGTGGGCATCGCGCGCGCCGTCTTCGCGGATGAGGGTTTCGGGGCTCATGTCGTCGTCGGTCGGTTGGTGATCGTCCGTCGAAGCCCCCGTCATGCCCGCTTCACGCACGCGTTCACGAGGCATCAGCTGTTCGCGTTCGTCTTGCGGCAATTCGTCGCCGATTTTCGCGCTGGGCTGCTCGTCGTCGAACTCCAACTCATGCATGGAACCCATGCGATCTTCATTGTCGTCGATGGGTTCCGGTTGCGTCGCATCGAAAGGGCGTCGTGAATCATTCATGGCAATTCCTCATACTGTGGGCCTTACTGGTGTCGACCGACAGCGCAGCCAGGAATTCCAATGCATCGCCGACGTGACCTCGACCGGCGGTCGTCTGTCACAGTTGCGCACTCTCTATCGAGGCTAGACAGCATGAACGAATTACAAGATCTGATTGATAACAACGCGCGCTGGGCCGATGCGATCAAGCAGGAGGATCCTGACTTTTTCGCCAAGCTGGCTCGTCAGCAAACCCCGGAGTATCTGTGGATCGGCTGTTCCGATGCGCGGGTGCCGGCCAACGAGATCGTCGGCATGCTGCCGGGCGATCTGTTCGTGCACCGCAACGTGGCCAACGTGGTGCTGCACACCGACCTCAACTGCCTGTCGGTGATCCAGTACGCGGTGGACGTGCTCAAGGTCAAACACATCCTGGTCACCGGCCATTATGGCTGTGGCGGCGTGCGCGCCTCGATGCAGGACCGCCAACTGGGCTTGATCGACGGCTGGCTGCGCTCGATTCGCGACCTGTATTACGAGCATCGCGACGCGTTGGGCCAGTTGCCGACCGAAGAAGAACGGGTCGACCGCCTGTGCGAACTCAACGTGATCCAGCAGGTGGCCAACGTCGGCCATACCAGCATCGTGCAGAACGCCTGGCACCGTGGGCAGAAACTGTCGATTCATGGCTGCATCTACGGCATCAAGGACGGACGCTGGAAGAGCCTGGACACCACGATCAGCGGCTTCGAACAGTTGCCGCCGCAGTATCGGTTGCGTCCGGTCGGCGCACCCTGACGCCGGCTCGTCAGTCGCGGTGACACTGACGACGCCAGTGCCGTAGAAAGGTCATTCCCTGCTCATTGGGCGGTTCGTCATAGCCGGTAATCCAGCCATGACAGTTGTACGAACCGCACCGGCAGGCGAACTGTCGGTACAGTTTCTGTTCGGTACTGGCGTAGTCCATCGTCAGGCAGTCGCCTTCATCGATACGGGCCAGTGACCACAGCCACAGTTCGCTCATGTCGAGGAACACATTCGGGTTGCAGGAGTGCAGCAGCAATCCGGCGAAGCGTGGGTCATACATGTGCACGCCCGGCAGGATCTGCAACGTGTGCAGGCGCCGTCGGCTCACCAGCAACCCCGACACCCTGCACATCCTCGTCATGGGCGCGAAGGACTTGCGGGCGATGATGCCCTGGCCGCGCCCGTCGCTCGTCTGGTGCACTTCAAAATCGTGCACAGAGGGATAGCCCAGGCGGGTGCTGAGTTGTTTTTCCGGGTAGATGCAGTCCCGGCGTTGGGAACAGGTGTCATCGCGGATGAACAGGCTCATGACAGTCCTTGTCGGTGATAGACACTCGACTTGCTGGCGCTGGCGATCCTGCCGGCGGTCGTTGAAAAGCTTTTGATAGCTTCTCCCAAGTCGAGGGCCGTATCTACTGTCGAGTCTGACAGGAGCCAAAAGCGCTTTCCCGTGTCAGCGCAAGCTTACGCGGGAAGGCGCCTCAAGGTTTACACCGCCTCGGCAGGCAGCGGCATGGGCACTTTAAGTTGCGGAAGTTGCGACTTGATCGCCGGCGTTTCGCATTTTTTCGCTGCATCTGCTTCGCTCAGCTTGCGCACCGAGGTGTAGAACAACTCGCAGGTCTTTTCCTTTTGCGTGACCTGCCAGGTCTGCGTGCACTGGTTCAGCAGGGTGCTCGGGTCGGTGCCCGGCTTGCTGCCCATGCCGGCTTGCCAGCAGGCGGCGCTCAGGTCCTGGCCCATGACTTTCAAGCCGGCGGCATCGGCCTTGGCTTCGTCACCGTCGTAGTTTTCCTTGTCAGCGGCATACCAGATATAGCTCGGATGGTTGGAGCCCAGCACCGGGACCTTGACCCCCGCGGTCGGCGTGATGGTCGCCAGGCCGAGCACGCCCACAGTCTGCCCGTACTGAGTCTTGATCCAGTTCCGAACGGGCGCTCCGAAGGCCACCATCGGCAATGCGGCGCCGCTGGCGGTTTGGGTGACCTGTGTGACCATGGTGGTCTGGTAATCGTTGAAGTAGCTGTAGAGCCCCTCCAATGTGCTGCCAGCATTGGACGGCGCTGCGATGGGCGCGATGTCGATGATGGTCTGGTAGGCCGGCGTCTGTTCAACGGCAATGCCGTTGACAGTCAGCAGCGTGGCCCAGCGATCAGTGGTCGCCGACTCCAGGTAATCCTGGGCCTGGGTCAGGGAGTAGTCCGGCGGGAAGTGCAGCAACTCGACACTCTTGCGGTTTTCCAGGGCCATGCCCAGCGGCAGGAACAGGTACCAGTTGTAGGACCATTTCTTGTCGCTGTTGAGTTTCGAGGCCCCGTTGTACGCCAGGTCCCCGGCGTCGAGCAGCGCCTTCAGTGGTTGGCCGTAGCTCTTGGGCACGCCGTCGATGCTGGCATAGACCTTATCGTTGTCGATGTTGACCTGGACCTTGGCAGTGTCGTAGCCGTCGCGCTGCACACTTTGGGTCAGGTAATGCTCGACGGTCTGCTCCAGGGTCCAGTCGCGAAAACAAATGACGTTGCAGTTGTTGGGGTAGGCGAAGAGGCGGGTGACGCGCTCGGTGCTGCCCAGCTGTACGTCGATCTTGGTAACGTCGGCGGCGTGGGCGGTGGCGCTCAGGGTAAGGGCGGCAAGAGGAAGTACTGCAAGTTTGAACATGCTCAGATCCTTTTCAGCGTGAGGGACCCTCAAAAGCAGGGCGTATCCATACTGAAACAGACCGAGCCGAAGAAGAAGTGGGCCGATGGAAATATCGGCCCTTTTTTATGGCTTTATGGCATCACTGGCGGCAGATAACTCAATGTTGTCCCCAGCGCCCACAGCAGCGCCAGTACCAGTGGTGTATGCACCAGCAACTGCACGAAGGAAAAACCGATCAAATCCCTCGCCTTCAGCCCCAACACCCCCAACAACGGCAACATGTAGAACGGATTGATGAGGTTGGGCAGCGCTTCGGCGGCGTTGTAGATCTGCACGGCCCAGCCCAGGTGATAGTTCAGGTCGTTGGCCACCTGCATGACGTAGGGCGCTTCGATAATCCACTTGCCGCCGCCGGAAGGAATGAAAAAGCCCAGCACCGCCGAATAGACGCCCATCAGCAAGGCGTAGGTGTCATGGGAGGCGATCTGGACGAAAGAGGTCGAGATATGGTGGGCCAGGGTCTGGGCATCGCTGCCCTTGACCGTGGTCAACAGCGCGGCGATCGAGCCGTACAATGGAAACTGGATCAGCACCCCCGTGGTGGTCGGCACCGCGCGGGCCACGGCGTCGAGGAAGCTGCGCGGCCGCCAGTGCAGCAAGGCGCCCAGCATGATGAACAGGAAGTTATAGGTGTTGAGCCCGGAAATGGCACTGATCGCGGGCTTGGTCGAAAACTCGTGGAATAGCCAGCCGGCGGCCAGCAGTACCAGGGCGATGGTCAGCAGCGGACTGTGCTCCAGCCATTCTCCCGGCCGGGTACGGGGCTGCAACGCCGGCATGCTGAAACTCGGGTCGATCCCGCAAGCGGCGGCGTCACGGGCGCTGTTGGGGCCGGGAGCGGTGGCGTAGGCGACAATCAACGAGATCACGATCAGCGCCAGCAGCATCACGCCCGATTGCCAGAGGAAAATCGTCTGGGTGAACGGAATGACGCCGGTAATCGACAGAATCGAAGGCGGCAGACTGGCCGGGTTGGCCTGCAATTGCGCCGCTGACGAAGACAACCCCAGCGCCCACACCGCGCCCAGGCCCAGGTAGGCGGCGGCACCGGCGGCGCGATAATCCATCTTCAGGTCGGTGCGCCGGGCGAGGGCGCGCACCAGCAAACCGCCAAATACCAATGACAGGCCCCAGTTGAGCAACGACGCGACCATGGAGATCAGCGCTACCCACGCTACCGCGGAGCGACCGTTAGTCGGAATACGCGCCAGGCGATCGATCAACTTGACGGCGGGTGGCGAGCTGGCGACCACGTAACCGCCAATCACCACGAAGGCCATTTGCATGGTGAACGGGATCAGGCTCCAGAAGCCGTCGCCGAACGCCATGGCCGCTGCCGTGGGCGTGGCGCCGATGAATTGCGTCGCCACGGCGACCACCAGCACCGCCAGTGCGGCGAAGACCCAGGAGTCGGGGAACCAGCGCTCGGCGAAACTGGAGCAGCGCAAGGCGAAGCGGGCGGAACGGCTGTCTTCGATGTCAGTGGTCACGGACAATTACCTCGTTTTTATGGTTATGGGTTATTGATGGCGGCAAGGCTTCAAAGGTCAGGGGCAACAGTAGAACAATCCAGTGACCATGGGCGGTTTATCGGGTTCGAGGTCACCCGGGAATATTTTCGCGCTCTTTAGAAAAAAAATGCCGGGCCGATGGCAAGGGAACAGCCAATTAATTGTTCTGCTGTTCCTGGAGCTGCCCATGTTCAACAACCGCCTGAAGCAGGAGCTACTGGCTCTTCGCCAAGAACTGTCCAGCCTTGTGCAAGTCAAGGAAAGCCTGGACCGTGAAATGCTTGGTCTCACCCTGGATGCCGATGGAAGGATTCAATCGGTCAATCAGAATTTCCTCGACGAGATGCACTACAAGAGCCAGGACCTGATCGGCCGGCCTGTGGATGAGTTGGTTCCCGCGTATTTGAAATCCAATGAATTCCAGATTCGCTTCAAGTCGGCGCTGACCCGTGGCGAGCACTTCTCCGGTGCCGTGCGCTTGCTGCGGGGCAATGGCCAGGAGGCCTGGCTGCGTTCGATCCTCCAGCCTGTACGGAATGCCGACGGGCGGATCCGCTTTTTTTCGATGTATGCCAGTGACCTGACCCGCACCATCGAGGCTTCCCGTGAGCATGAAAACCTCATCGGTGCGTTGGTGCGTTCAACGGCGGTGATCGAGTTCGATCTGGGCGGCCACGTACTGACGGCCAACGATCGCTTCCTCAATGCTATGGGCTATAACCTCGCGCAGATCAAGGGCAAGCATCACCGCATGTTTTGTGAGCCCGAGGAGTACAACAGCGCGGACTACCAACAATTCTGGAAGCGGCTGAACAGTGGCGAGTTCGTGGCCGGGCGCTTCAAGCGCATCGACAGCAACGGCCGCGAGGTCTGGCTGGAAGCCTCCTACAACCCGGTGCTCGATGCCAACGAGCGACTGTACAAAGTGGTCAAGTTCGCCACCAACATCACGGACCAGGTCAATCAGGAAAAAGCCGTCGCCGAAGCGGCCAACATTGCCTATAGCACCTCGTTGCAGACCGACAACAGCGCCCAGCGCGGCACGACTGTGGTGACCCAGGCCGTGGATGTGATGCGCGACCTGGCCCGGCACATGCAAACTGCTGGCGAAGGCATCGAGGCGTTGAACGAGCAATCCCTGGTGATCGGCACCATCGTCAAGACCATCAGTGGCATCGCCGAGCAGACTAACCTGCTGGCGCTCAACGCCGCCATCGAAGCGGCCCGGGCCGGCGAGCAAGGGCGGGGCTTTGCGGTGGTGGCCGATGAGGTGCGCCAACTGGCTTCGCGCACCAGCCAGGCGACCGATGAAATCGTCGGCGTGGTCCGCCAGAACCAGGACATGGCCCGCAACGCCGTGGCGCTGATGACCGACGGCCAGCACCAGGCCGAACATGGCCTGGCCCTGGCCGCCGAGGCGGGGACGGTGATCGTCGAGATCCAGGACGGGGCGAAGAAGGTGGTCGATGCCGTGAGCCAGTTTGCCAATCAGTTGTCCACTTAAGTATTTTATTGTTTTTTACATATTAATTATTGTTTTGCGATAATTTAACGGCTATGTTTTGGGCTCCCATATTCTATTGGAGCCTCACATGCATTCGAATCGTCTTGCTCTGTACAGCCAGCGAATGGCCGCCGTCACCCTTGTTCTCATGGTCGCGATGATGGTCGTCAACGCCGTGGCCTGGCTGTATCCTGAAGCGGCCTCTCGATACGGCCTGGGGTTTGCCCTGACCGAGCGGCAGCTGTCGAGCTTGCCTGAAGAGGCGATGCAATTGACGGGGTGGCAGTGCCTGGGTGGGATACTGTTGACGAGCATTCCCTTGCTGGCCCTGGCGGTCGGGCTCACCAACTTGCGCAGGCTCTTCAAGCACTACGCCCAAGGGCAATACTTTTCCACCGCGGCAGCGATTTACCTGGGAAATGCGGGGCGCGCGGTGGCGTTGTGGGTGCTGCTGGACTTCATCTGCGAGCCGTTCCTCAGCTTGCTGGTGACGATCAATGCGCCGGTCGGCCAGCGATTGCTGACCTTCAGTATTACCGCGCCGTCTTTCGTCGCTTTATTTCTGGCCGCCTGTATTGCGATCATTGCCCGGATACTGTCCCAGGCCAGTGAAGTCGATTCAGAAAACAGAACATTCGTTTGAGATTCCCATGCCCATCGTTATTCAACTCGATGTGATGCTGGCCATGCGCAAGGTCAAATCCAAGGACCTTGCTGCAGCAATTGGCATTACTGAAGCCAACCTTTCCTTGTTGAAGCAAGGAAAGGTCAAGGGCATACGCCTGGCGACCCTCGAAGCCATTTGCAGTTATCTGCAATGTCAGCCTGCGGATCTGCTGGTCTATCAGCCCCAGGGCGAGGGCGATCAGTCGCCCAGTGCTTGACCCTCACGCCTTGGATCCGCACCGCCGGCCAACGAGGTTTTCCCTTGCGCATCACGCACCCGGACAATCGCCTGGGTGCCGCTGTTCATATCGATCTCGCTCACCTCATGGCCTTTGTCTTTCAGCGCCTGGATCAGTGCCGGGCTGAATTGGCCCCGCTCCAGTTCGGTAGGGCCGTTGCGGCTGCCGAAGTTGGGAAGGTTGATGGCGGTTTGCGGATCGAGGTCCCAATCCAACAGGCCAATCATGGACTTGGCGACGTATTCGATGATCTGAGAGCCGCCGGGGGAGCCGACAGCAGCCACCAATTCCCCCCGGCGATCAAAGATCAGCGTCGGTGCCATGGACGAGCGCGGGCGTTTGCCGGGCTCGACGCGGTTGGCGACTTTTTGTCCATTCTCTTCGGAAATGAACGAGAAATCGGTCATCTGGTTGTTGAGCATGAAGCCCTGGACCATCAAGTGTGAGCCGAACGCCGATTCCACGGTCGTGGTCATGGACACGGCGCCACCCTGGTCATCCACGGCCACCACTTGCGAGGTGGAAATACGCAGGGGTGAACGGTCCGGGGCGTAGGCCACCTGGATGCCCGGTGGTGTGCCGGGCTTGGCGACGCCCATGCTACGAGGGCCGATCAGGCTGGCGCGGCTGGCCAGGTAGCCAGCATCGACCAAGCCTTTGAGCGGCACGGCGACAAAATTGGGGTCGGCAATGTATTGGGCGCGGTCAGCATAGGCCAGGCGCTCGGCTTCGGCGATCAGGTGCACCGCTTCGGGGGTGGGTTCAATGCCGGCGGGGTTGGCGGTCTTGACGGGTTTCAAAGGCGCGAGGGCCGCATGGCTATCGCGCTGTTCCAGGGCCTGCAACGTCCCGAGGATCTGCGCCACGGCAACCCCGCCCGAAGACGGTGGTGGCATGCCGCAGACTTGCCAGCGCTTGTAGTCGGTGCACAACGCTGGCCGCTCTCGTGCGGTGTAGCCTTGGAGGTCATTGAGCGAAAGACTGCCGGGGTTGGCGTGGTTTTGTACCTTGGCGACGATCTCCTCGGCGATCGGGCCTTTGTACAGCGCATCGGGGCCTTCGCTGGCGATGCGCTTGAGCACGCCGGCCAAGGCTGGATTCTTCAGCACCGTGCCAACTGCCTTCGGGCTGCCATCGGCGTTGAGAAAGTAGGCGGCCATGTCTGGCGAGCCCGGCAAGGACGGATCGGTAGCGATCAACGTGTGCAGGCGGGGGGAAATCGCAAAGCCTTGTTCCGCCAGCGTGATGGCTGGCTCGAACAGCGTCGCCCATTTGAGACGGCCATGTTTGCGATGGGCCAATTCCAGCCCGCGCAACACCCCCGGTGTACCCACGGAGCGACCACCGATCTGGGCGGCGGTAAACGGCATGGGTTTGCCGTCAGCTTGCAGGAAAAGTCTTTCGGTGGCGCCAGCCGGTGCCGTTTCGCGCCCGTCATAGGTACGCACAGCCTTGCCATCCCACAGCACAATGAACGCACCGCCACCGATGCCCGAGGATTGTGGCTCCACCAGGGTCAGCACGGCCTGCATCGCAATCGCCGCGTCGATGGCCGAGCCGCCGCGCCGCAACATCTCCCGCCCGGCCTCGGCCGCCAAAGGATTGGCCGCAGCGGCCATGTGCTTGTCGGCGTAGCGGGTCTGCAGATCGGTACGGAAGCCGGAGACGACCTCCGGTGGGGCGGGCAGTGCCGGTGTCGCTGTGGAGGAGGGTGGCGCCTTACAGGCCGCGAGTGTTAGAGCGACAGCCAGCAGCGAAACGGCTGACAGGCGATGAAGGTTCGGTTTCAGATCTGTAAGCACGTGTCGCTCCATCCGTGGGCTCGGGGTATGGAGATCGACTGTAGCGATGCGAGGCGTGTGGTGCAAATCCACCATGGGCTCGGCACAAGAGGGGAAACCCCTGAAGGAGCTGGTATGTCAGTTGCTTTTTCCCGAGGCATAAAAAAACGGCCTATCTTTCGATAGGCCGTTTTTAGTACTTGGTGGCTACACAGGGACTTGAACCCCGGACCCCAGCATTATGAATGCTATGCTCTAACCAACTGAGCTATGTAGCCAAGTGGCGCGCATTATTCGCCGGTAACGAAGATGTGTCAAGCGTAAATCTGAAATATTTCTCTGCGCTTTCAACCGCTTAACAATCCCCACCGCAAATCCCTGTCAGCTGAGCTGAAATCTCCCTGTGTTGGCGCTCAAGGCCTTGCTTCCCTGACTCAAGGTATCTGCCGCCACGTTCACGGCCCGTGCACCTTCGAGCAAGCGCATGGCCGCCTGGTCGACCTGCTGGATATTGCCGCTGACCTCGTCGGCGGTGCTGGCTTGTTCATCCACGGCAGTGGCGATTTGCGCCAAGGTGTCGGTGACGCTTTGCACGGCGCTGGCAATTTCTCCCAGCCGTTCGCCCAGGCCGGTCACGGCTTCGGCGTCGGTCTGGGCCTGGCCGCAGGCGGCCTCCATCAGGCTGACGGCTTCGTTGACTGTGGCGCGCAGGCTGTCGACAGTGCCGGCAATCTGTTGCGTGGAGGACTGGGTGCGTTGCGACAGGCTGCGCACTTCATCGGCCACCACGGCGAAACCACGGCCCTGTTCCCCGGCGCGAGCCGCTTCGATGGCGGCATTGAGGGCCAGGAGATTGGTCTGCTCGGCCACGCCACGGATGGTATCGACCACCAGTTGGATCTGCTGGCCTTGTTCGCTGACTCGCCCCAGTGCGGCGGCGGTTTCGTTGAGTCGCTGGTTGAGCTGCTGAATGCTCGCCGTGGTGCGCTGGCTGTCACGGCTGCTGTCGGCGGCGATGCGGCGGGTCTGCTGGGCACTATCGGAGGCCTGTTCACAACTCTTGGCCACGCCCTGGGAGGTGGCGGCCAGTTGCGTCGCGGCGGCGGCGATCTGGCTGATTTGCATCTGCTGGGCTTCGACTTCTCCCAAGGCGCCGCTGGAGTGTGTATTGAGGGTGCGCACGGCATTGCTCAACTGCAACGTTTCGTGGTCCACCCCCAGCAGGCTGTTGCGCAACTGCACCACGGCGACGTTGAGGGCGGTGCTGATGGCCGCCAGTTCATCGCGCCCTTGCACCGGCACTTGCAGGCTGAGATTGCCGTCGCGCAGGGCCTCGGCCAGCAGGGTGATGCCGCTGGCGCTGCGCCGGATCGACGCTTGCAGGCACACAAAGAGATACAGCGCCGCCAGCAGCAGGCAGCCCAGCACCGTCGCGACCAGGATGAACTGGCGAATCGCCGAACCCTGGTAGTGATCCAGCCGCGTGTCCAGCGCCACCAGCGATTGTTGCCGCAGGGTCGCCAGATCGGCGAGAAGGGCGTCCATGTGTTTTTCGAAGTCTTCCGGCTTCAGGTTGATGGAGCCGCCGAACACGCCGTCATCCAGCACTTTCAGGCCGGCGTCCAAGTGCTTGAGGCTGCCTTGGAATTGTCCGGCCCAGGTTTGCAAATCGCTGGGCAGGCGGGTTTCCAGCAATGCTCCGGTCTTGACCAGTTGATCCCGGGCGTCACCGATACGGCTGCGCAGGTCCCGCAGTTGCAGGCGACTCTGCAGCGTGAACTGGCCCGACACCACGGAGGCCTGGCCAACGCTGGCCAGGCGGCCGACCCGTTCGATCAGGTCCGGTGTCTGTTGGGTGGAGATCTGGGTCAGCAGATAAGTTTCCAGCCAAGAGGCGAGGGTCAGGCGGTTATCCATGACCATCTGCTCGCGCAACGCCTGCAGGGCGCTGAGGGCCGTGGTGAAGCGGTCGTAGCCATCTGGCCACCAGCCCACGCCGCCCAGGCTTTTCGAATCCAGCCCGTTGAGGCTGGTTTGCAGGGTTTGATAGCGGGTGAGGGTATCGGGTTCGGCCCCTTCGGTTTGCAGGGTATTGGCCAGGTCATTGGCCGCCTGGTTGAGGGTGGGTTGCACGGCTTCGTACGCCGCCATCGCAGCCAGTGTCGCGGGTGTCGGCTGCCGATTGGTCTCGGTGGCACGCCAGCGGGCGGCGCGGTTGCGCTGGGCGGTGAGCAGGTTGTCGAGATTATCCAGTGCCAGCAATTGGCGAACCCCGGCGCGTTCTCCGGAAATCAGGCTGAGTTTGTCGCGATAGTCCTGGCCGATGAGCCACAGGCTGCCCATGAGCGGCAGGATAAAAAGCAGGAACAGCAATTGGAATTTGCGGGCGAAGCCGAAATGCCCCAACAACCTGATTCCCGGTGATAGAAAAGCCTGCATGCCCATACTCCCCTGAACACCCCTGCACTGTTTTTGTGCGTTTTTACACAGTGCAAAAACGGGTGCCCTTTTAAAAGGCCACGAAAGTTTGTCCAAATCGGCTTGGTAGGCCAGCTCTGTAGCGAAACTTCCCATTCTCGGTCTCCTTTGTAAGGAGCCGCGTTGTAGCTCATTAACAAGGCAAGATTCAGACCATGGCGTTGAGCTATCACCTTGGTATTCGACAATTTTTTCAAGGTCGATAGCAAGCTAAGGGGATAGCCTTGTCGCACCGAAAAATGGCACATTGGCGCACCTGCCCCTGTGCACCCTCTGTCGTATGGAAACTCCTATGGCTACCAGCAATACCCAGGCCGCCACCCCATCCGTTGCCGCCCCGGCGCAAAGCAGCCCGTTGGTCATGCGCATCATCGGCGCCGTGGCGCTGGCGCACCTGATCAACGATTTGATCCAGGCAGTGCTGCCGTCGATCTACCCGATGCTCAAGGACAGCTATGGCCTGACCTTCACCCAAGTTGGCCTGATCACCCTGACGTTCCAGTTGACCGCATCTTTGTTGCAGCCCTGGGTCGGCTATCACACGGATCGACATCCCAAGCCCTGGCTGCTGCCGGCCGGGACGGTGTGCACGTTGATCGGCATGGTGATGATGTCCATGGTCGGCAGTTTTGCCTTGATCCTATTGGCGGCGGCATTGATCGGTATCGGCTCGTCGACCTTCCACCCGGAAGCATCGCGGGTGGCACGACTGGCTTCGGGTGGGCGCTACGGGCTGGCGCAATCGACGTTCCAAGTGGGCGGTAACGCCGGCTCGGCCTTCGGCCCGCTGCTGGCGGCGGCAATCATCATTCCCTACGGGCAAGGCAATGTGGCCTGGTTCGGGTTGTTCGCCCTGTTTGCGCTGTTCGTGCTGTACCGCATCAGCCGCTGGTACGCCAACCACTTGAACCTGTTCAAGCTCAAGCAAGGCCAGGCGGCCACCCATGGTCTATCCAAGGGCCGGGTCCTGAGTGCGCTGGTGGTGCTGGGGCTGCTGGTGTTTTCCAAGTACTTCTACATGGCCAGTTTTACCAGCTACTTTACGTTCTACCTGATCGAGAAGTTCGACCTGTCGGTGGCCTCTTCCCAGTTGCACCTGTTCCTGTTCCTCGGTGCAGTGGCGGCGGGGACCTTTTTTGGCGGACCGATTGGCGACCGGATCGGGCGCAAGGCGGTGATCTGGTTCTCGATCCTCGGCGTGGCGCCGTTCACCCTGATCCTGCCTCACGTCGACCTGCTGTGGACCAGCATTCTCAGCGTGGTCATCGGCTTCATCCTCGCTTCGGCGTTCTCGGCTATCGTCGTGTACGCCCAGGAGCTGGTGCCGGGCAATGTCGGGATGATCGCCGGGGTGTTCTTTGGCCTGATGTTCGGTTTCGGCGGGATTGGCGCCGCGCTGCTGGGGCATCTGGCGGACATCCGTGGCATCGAGTATGTGTATTGGTTGTGCTCGTTCCTGCCGTTGTTTGGGGTGTTGGCGATTTTCTTGCCGAGGACTAAAAAAGTCTGATCCGCATCCAGATGGCCGTTTACCAATGAGTGTTGGGTTTTATGCTGAAAAATCTTTTGATCAGGACGGTGACCGCCGCCATGGGTAAGCGTAAACGCAAGACACTGCCGAAGGATTTCGGTCAATTGCTGGAGCAGGCCTCGTTTGCCGAGCTGGTCGCCGTGTTCGATGCGTGCGAGCTTGAAGCCACGGGCGGTTACAGTAAGAGCACCGCGCTGGGCTTTTACAACTGTCCCGACGAACTGGCGCGCTGGCTGGTGGAGCAGGGCGCCGATATCAATGCCCGTGACACTTACCAGCGAACACCCTTGCACCATCGTAGTTCGAGTTGGATCGGGGGTATCGACCTGCTGCTGGATTTGGGTGCCGATATCGAGGCGCAGGATTACCAGGGCTACACGCCGTTGCATGCCGCGGCCAACAGCCACAAAGCCGAGGCCATCGCTGCCCTGATCCGCCGTGGCGCCAATGTCGATGCCAAGAGTCGGCAAGGGCACGGTGTCCTGCATATTGCCCTGGCGACTACCCGCAACGCCGATATCGAGGCCACCGCGACAATCGCCCAGACCCTGTTGGCGGCAGGGCTGCAGCGCGATGAGGGCATGCTCGTTGAAGTGCAGCGCATCGGCCGTGAATTCGAATTTCACCGGGCCTCTTTCAATCCGGACTACCTCGAGGCAACGGATGCTGCCCTGACCTGTCTTTATCGCCTTTTCGACGTCGAGCCCGTTGCTTCTCGCAAGGTTCACGACGGTCAGGCTGCCATCGTCGTGACGGCCAGTGGCTGGCCAGACCAGCATCAACAACTGTGGGAGCTGCTGGTGCCATCCTCGGGCGCCGCAGCGACGGCGCAGGGTGAGGTGATCCGCATCAGTGGCCGTATCTCCCGAGAGATTCACCACAACGGATCGGCCAACTGGGACGCCGATTTCAAAGCGATGTTGGTGGCTCTGGTTGACCATCTGGGCAGCGCCGTGCCCTTGCCTGAGGCCGACCTCGCTGAAGCGAGGGCACTGGCTGCCGTTCTACGGGGTGGCAACGATAACGGCGAGCAGACTGATCGTCTCTGTGAATTGGCCGTGCGTTGGGTGATCGCCAACCCGCAGCCAGTCCCATTGGCAGCGCCTTCCTACGGCAGGTGACGTCAGGATCGAAATAGCCCGGCGTGACACCTCGTGCGTCGGTGCTCATCTGCATGTCGCGCTTGTATTGAATTACGACCAAAGTACTGTTTTGTATAACGCCTAAGTTCGATTTTGTATAAAAGTCGACCGTGTTAATTTGCCGTTGTGGTTATTGGTCTGAATGGATTCTGCGAAATTGTTCAAGCGTGACCCCAGGGTTACTGGAAAAGCAGGGATCGCACATTCTTCCACCTATCGCCCTTACTGCCCTGGCACCTAAGGCCTTCGGTTCTTGATTTGAATACCTCTAGCTGCTTTTCAGGTGGATAGAGCGGATTTACGCCCCAACCTGCCACGTTTCAAATACTTAAAGTGCTGTATCGCTGTGCCCTTTCCAGGCGATTGCCTTGTGGACAGCGTAAACAGCCGTGATCGATTGTTATTTGCCGCGTCGTGCATAAGTTAGAGACCGTCGTCTCTAGCGTTGGCAATAAATAGAATCAGGCAGGGGATGATATGAAGTTCAAGTCATTGCAGGCACGCATTTGTGTCACGGCAGGCATTTGCCTGTTTGTTTCATCCATCAGCCTGGTTGTCTACGGGCTCTTTACCGCTCGGACCAATGAGCAATATGTCGCTTCCGAAGTCTCGGCGCTGGTTGAACAGTCAACGATCCGGGAAATCCAGAACCTGGCCGAGTCCCGTGCCAATGCCATCCAGGTCAAGCTGCAGAATGCCCTGGACGCGGCCCGCACCATGGCCAACACCTTTGCCGCCAGCAAGGCCGCGCAAAGTCCCTTGGCGTTGGGGCGTGAGCAGATCAACAGCGTATTGCTCAGCATCCTCAAGGATAATCCGGACTTCAACGGTACCTACTCTTGCTGGGAACCCAATGCGTTGGACGGCCAGGATCCGGCGTTCCGTAATGCTACCGATGGCAATAATCCCCTGACCGGACGCTTCACGCCTTACTGGACTCGCAGTGCCGACGGTCATGTCGCGGTGCAGCCACTGGTCGAGTATGACTCCCCGGATCGTCATCCCAACGGCGTGCCCAAGGGTGGCTGGTACAGTGGCCCGCGCGACACCCTGAAGGAGAGCGTGCTCGATCCCATTCCCTATGTGGTTCAGGGCAAGAACGTCTGGCTGACCACCCTGTCGGTGCCAATCGTGGCCAACGGCAAGTTCTACGGTGTGGTCGGGGCTGACTTCGATATCGCCTTTATCCAGAAACTTAGCGAACAGATGTCTGCCGAGCTCTACGGCGGCAAAGGCACGGTTTCGATCCTGAGTAACCAGGGCTTGGTGGTCGCGGACAGCCAGCGCACCGACCTGATCGGCCAGCCGATCAAGGCCTTGTTACCCGACTCCTGGGAAAAAGTGCTCAGCGATATCCAGGGCGGTCGGGGTGACGGTCTGCTCAATCCGCAAACCCAGAATATCGAAGTACTGATGCCCATTGCCCTCGGTCGTACGGGCAAGCCCTGGGCGGTGCTGATTCGCTTGCCCAAGGCCGTGGTCATGGCCCAGGCCATCGCCCTGGAGCAGGAGTTGCAAGCGCGCAGCATCAACAACAGCATCTGGCAAGTGTCGGTAGGACTGGGCATTTCCCTGTTGGCGTTGGTCGCCCTCTGGTTCGCCACGGCGAAAATCGTCGGGCCGATCCGCGAGGCCGCGGCGTTGGCCGCCAACATCAGCCTGGGCGATTTCTCGCGCCGCCTGGTGCAGCAATCCGAGGATGAGGTCGGGCAACTGTCTGCCGCACTCAATGACATGTCCGAAAGCCTGCAGCGGCAGGTCAGGGTGGCCGAGCGTATTTCCGAAGGGGATCTGGATTTGGAGGTCCGCTTGTCGTCACCCCACGATACCCTCGGCAAGTCACTGGAGAAGATGGTCAGCAACCTGAACCAGTTGATTTCCGAGGTGCAGACCAGCGCCACCCAGATTACCGGCAGCTCGGCGCAGGTCACCGATCTGAGCCAATCGTTGTCCGATGGTGCGTCGAATTCCGCGTCGTCCATTACCGAAATCAGCGCGGTGATGACGCAAATGGCTGCGCAGACCCGGGACAACGCCGCCAACGCCAAGAAAGCCGATGAGCAATCCCAGGCATCACGGGCCGATGCGGGGGAGAGCGATAAGTTGATGAGCGAACTGATTGCCGCTATGGCCGAAATCGACAACTCGGGAAAGGACATCACCGCGATCATCACCACCATCGACAATATTGCCGCTCAAACCAATCTGTTGGCGCTGAACGCGGCCATCGAAGCCGCCCGGGCGGGTGAGCTGGGGCGCGGTTTTGCCGTCGTCGCCGACGAAGTACGCAGCCTGGCCGCCCGCAGCGCCGAGGCCGCCCAGCAGACGGCGGCATTGATCGCCGATTCATCGAGCAAGACCCAGCGCGGCATGATCATCGCCGGCCGGACCGCCGAATCGCTGAAAAACATCGTTCATGGCACCAGCGCGGTTTCCAACCTGGTTTCGCTGATCTACCAGGCCTCCAGCGAGCAGGCTTCGGGCTTGCAGCAGGCCAGCATCGGCTTGGAACAGATCGATGAAGTGACGCAGAAAAA
This sequence comes from Pseudomonas sp. R151218B TE3479, assembly GCF_053629195.1. Lineage (NCBI taxonomy): Bacteria > Pseudomonadati > Pseudomonadota > Gammaproteobacteria > Pseudomonadales > Pseudomonadaceae > Pseudomonas > Pseudomonas sp. R151218B TE3479. The sequence goes on along the minus strand of NZ_JBRJHV010000001.1, from coordinate 6,505,615 downwards.
CCAGTCCAACTCACAAGAGTGCGCGGTGGCGGCCAAGGACCTTTCGGAGCGGGCCTCACTGATGCAGCGTGTGCTGGGTCGTTTCAAAGTCAAAAGGGGTTAGTGGTTTTCCAGCCGGCTCCAGGCGAATCTGTAATGTAATGATGCAAAATCCCCGTATCAGCCAATGTTGACGGGGATTTTCTGTTTCAGCGCTTGGCCGGGCTGGTTTGACTGACTGACCGTAAGTGATCGCAATTGCATTGCTTTGACCGATGGGGCCTCGATAACGCTCTTGAGGGTGTACTATCGATATCTGCCCATCGGATATCAGTTAGCCATGTCCACGCTAAGCGAAGAGAGCCGTCAGATCGTAGCTTCTCTGACGCACCGCGTTGGCCCCAACGCTGACATTGCAAAGACCGCCCACGCGATCATTTCAATTTTGCAGGATATAGAGGCGGCCCTCACGCCCGTCATTGGTCAACAAGGCGTTGCTGCGCTTTATCGCCGCAGTTTGCATCTGTGTGGGACCAATCATCCGCGTCTGTCCAGCCCCTGCGACAGGGTGCAGGCCGGCCAGGTGCTGACTGCCCTTAAATCCGTACTCGTTGAGCAAAGCGAGGCCGATGCGCTGTTTTTCGGTGAAATGTTGCTGACCATCTTCTACGAGTTGCTGACCACGCTGATCGGGCCCTCGCTCACCGCACGTTTGCTTCGTGGCGTGTGGGAACCTTCCTTGAGCGACACCCCTTCGCAGGAAAATTCGCCATGAGCACCAAAGTGACTATCAACCGCTTGGCCACCGGCGTGCCAGGACTGGACGAGGTCTTGGGCGGAGGATTGCCGGAGTTTTCGTTCAATCTGATCGCCGGTCCGCCGGGTTGCGGCAAGACCACCCTCGCGCACCAGATGATGTTTGCCCTGGCGACCCCCGAGCGTCCCGCGCTGTTTTTTACCGTGCTGGGCGAGCCGCCACTGAAGATGCTGCGTTATCAGCAGCAGTTCGATTTCTTCGACAGCGAAGCGATCAATCAATCGATCCGTTACGTCAATCTGGCTGACGACACCCTGGCCGGGGACCTGGACGAGGTGCTGCGGCGCATTGTCAGCGAAGTGGAGGCTCACTCCCCGGCGCTGGTGTTCGTTGACTCGTTCCGTTCGGTGGTGCTGGCCAGCCAGACCCAGGACAACCCGAATAACAACCTGCCGCAGTTCGTCCAGCAACTGGGCATGCTGATGACCACCTGGCAGGCCACGACGTTCCTGATCGGCGAGTATTTCACCGAAACCGATACCAACCCGATTTTCACCGTGGCCGATGGGCTGATCTGGCTGCGCCAGAGCGTTCAGCGCAATTCCATGGTGCGCAAGATGGAAATCATGAAGATGCGCGGCCAGCCGACACTGCCGGGCCTGCACACCTTCCGTATTGCCTCGTCGGGGATCAAGGTCTTTGCTCCCGCGGCTTTCAACCCGGTCGAAGCCCCGCTGGAATTCCCCATCAAGCGCCTGGCCATGGGCGTGCCGCAGCTCGATGAAATGCTTGGCGGTGGCTTGCCACGTGGTTATTCGCTGTTAGTGGCGGGCCCGTCCGGTTCGGGCAAGAGCATTCTGGCGGCGTCCTTCCTCGCCGAAGGCGCGCGCAACGGTGAGACCGGTGTGATCGCGGTGTTCGAACAACGTCCCAATCATTCCCAGAACGCCACGCTCGCCAACTTGATTCAATGCGGGAAAGTCGGGCTGGTGGATAGCCGGGCGCCGGACCTGTCCATCGACGAAATCGTGCACCTGCTGCTGGGCGAGATCGCCCGCCTGAACGCGACCCGCGTGGTCATTGATTCGCTGTCGGGCTTCGAGCTGGCGCTGGCGCCGACCTTTCGCGAGGACTTTCGCGAGTCGCTGTCGCGCATGGTCACGGCGTTGACCAGCGCTGGCGTCAGTGTCTTGCTGACCTCGGAGCTGGAAGACCGCTACACCGACTTGCGCTTCAGCCCTTACGGCACGGCCTTTCTCACCGACGCCATCATCGTCCAGCGCTATATTGAAGTGCAGAGCCGTTTATTGCGCATCATGGCGGTGGTCAAGGTGCGGGCCAGCGCCCATTCCGATGAATTACGCCTGTATCGCATCGATGACGGCGGTTTGCAGATCGGTGAAATGTTGCCGGACCAGGAGGGATTGCTCGGCGGCCGGCCTACCCGGCAGCTTGCTGTCACCGACAGTGAATGAGTCAGAATAATGGATGAGGCCAATGGCAAGAATGAGCAAGCGATGGCCACGGTCGCTCGCGAGCTGTTCCTGCTCGGCCAGAAAACCGTCGAGGCGCGGGCGGTGCTGGCGGCGTTGCACAAAGAGCTGAGCGACGCCAACACCCAGCTCGCCGATAAGCAACAGATCGAGCAATTGATCGAGGCCAACCAACAATTGGTGCTAGCGATCCTGTCGGCCCAGTCCGAGGCGCAGAAGCCAAACACCACGCCGGTCGAACAACAGTTGTACCTGGATATGCGCGAAGCCAATGAGCTCCTGGTCATCGCCGCCCTCAGTGCGCAACACCTGAGGACCTCGGCCGAACGCGCGCTAGAGCGTCAACGTAACGTTCTTGCCCTGGTCGCCCATGAATTGCGCAATCCGCTGACCCCTATCAGCATGATTGCCGGCCGACTGGTACGGGTGCCCAGCGAGGAACTGCCGCGCATGCAGAAGGTGATCGAAGCCCAGGTGCGGCATATGTCCCGTTTAGTCGAAGACTTGCTTGACGTCTCTCGCGTCAAGACCGGCAAGCTGCGTCTCGATTGTCAAAGGATCGATCTGCTGCAGGTCATTGATGAGGCCATGGATCTCTGTGAGCCGGTCATGCTCTCCAGGGACTTGCATTTCATTGCCAAACTGCCCGAATGTGCCTTGTCGTTGAACGGCGATCCGGTGCGGCTTGCGCAGATTCTCGGCAATCTGCTGGGCAATGCGGCCAAGTACACCCCGGCAGGTGGCACCGTCGTACTTTCGGTCACCGCCGAAAGCGACACCGTGGAAATAAGCATCCGCGATACCGGCATCGGTATCTCGCCCAAGGCACTGCCGTTCATCTTCGAGCCTTTTGTACAGGATGTTCATGCCATCGGGTTCAATGGCGCGGGCCTGGGCATTGGCCTGACGGTGGTGCGCGAGTTGGTCGAAAGCCACGGCGGCACGGTGATCGGCAAGAGTGCGGGGGATGGGCAGGGTAGCGAGTTCGTGGTGAGGTTGCCGTTGGTGAGTCAACCCACCGGCGAGGAAGGGCTAAAGCACAAGACTTCCGATTGAAAAAGCGGATAATGGCCGCCTATTTTTTGCTCGTTATGCTGGTAATCCCGTATGGAAATCAAGGTCAACTTTCTCGACAACCTTCGACTTGAAGCCAAGTTTGATGACTTTACGGTGGTGGCCGATCAACCTATCCGCTACAAAGGCGATGGCTCGGCCCCCGGGCCGTTCGATTACTTTCTGGCTTCGTCGGCGTTGTGCGCGGCTTACTTTGTGAAGTTGTATTGCCAGACGCGCAATATTCCCACCGAAAACATTCGCCTGTCGCAGAACAATATTGTCGATCCGGAAAATCGCTACAACCAGATCTTCAAGATCCAGGTCGAGCTGCCGGCGGATATCAGTGACAAGGACCGCCAAGGTATTCTGCGTTCCATCGACCGTTGTACGGTGAAGAAGGTCGTGCAAGCCGGGCCTGAGTTTGTCATTGAAGAGGTGGATAACCTCGACGCCGATGCCCAGGCGTTGCTGATGCCCAATTCGGTTTCCCAAGCCGGCACCTATATCGCCGGCAAGGACCTGCCGCTGGAGCAGACCATCGCCAATATGTCGGGTATTTTGGCGGACCTGGGCATGAAGATCGAGATCGCTTCGTGGCGCAATATCGTCCCCAATGTGTGGTCGCTGCATATTCGCGACGCCCACTCGCCGATGTGTTTTACCAATGGCAAGGGCGCGACCAAAGAGAGCGCGCTGGCGTCGGCGTTGGGCGAGTTTATCGAGCGTCTGAACTGCAACTTTTTCTACAACGATCAGTTCTGGGGCGAAGACATCGCCAACGCGGCGTTTGTGCATTACCCGGATGAACGCTGGTTCAAGCCTGGTCGTAAAGATGCGCTGCCGGCGGAAATCCTCGACGAGTACTGCCTGAAAATCTACAACCGCGACGGCGAGCTGCGTGGCTCCCACCTGATCGACACCAACTCGGGTAATGAAGAGCGCGGTATCTGCTCGCTGCCGTACGTACGCCAGTCGGACGGCGAGGTGGTGTATTTTCCGTCCAACCTGATTGAAAACCTGTTCCTGAGCAACGGCATGAGCGCCGGTAACACGCTGGCCGAGGCTCAGGTGCAATGCCTGTCGGAGATTTTCGAGCGCGCGGTCAAACGCGAGATCATCGAAGGTGAATTCGCACTGCCCGATGTACCGGCCAACGTGCTGGCGAAGTATCCGGGAATCATGGCCGGTATTCAGGCGCTGGAAGAGCAGGGGTTCCCCGTCCTGGTCAAGGATGCCTCCCTGGGGGGCGAATTCCCGGTGATGTGCGTCACGTTGATGAACCCGCGTACCGGCGGTGTGTTTGCCTCGTTCGGCGCACACCCGAGCCTGGAAGTGGCGCTGGAACGCAGCCTGACCGAATTGTTGCAGGGCCGCAGTTTCGAAGGCCTCAACGACTTGCCCCAGCCGACGTTCGAAGGTCATGCGGTGACCGAGCCGAATAACTTCGTCGAGCACTTCATCGACTCCAGCGGCGTGGTGTCGTGGCGCTTTTTCAGCGCCAAGTCAGATTACGAATTCGTGGAGTGGGACTTCTCCGGCCAGGGTGAAAACTCGAATGCCGAGGAAGCCGCGACCTTGTTCGGCATTCTCGAAGGCATGGGCAAGGAAGTGTACATGGCGGTCTACGAGCACATCGGCGCGAAAGCGTGCCGTATCCTGGTGCCGGGCTATTCGGAAATCTATCCCGTGGACGATCTGATCTGGGATAACACCAACAAAGCGCTGTTTTTCCGCGCCGACATCCTGAACCTGCATCGCCTCGACGAAGACGAACTGCAAGCGCTGGTGGAGCGTCTGGTGGAAAGCGAGCTGGACGACTACACCGACATCACCACGTTGATCGGCATCGAGTTCGATGACAACACGGCTTGGGGCCAGTTGACGATCCTGGAATTGAAGCTGCTGATCTATCTGGCCTTGCAGCAGTTCGAAGAGGCGAAGGAAGCGGTGGAAACCTTCTTGCAGTACAACGACAACACGGTGGAGCGTGGGTTGTTCTACCAGGCCGTGAATGTGGTGCTGGAGATGAAGCTGGACGAAGACCTGGAACTGGAAGACTACGAGGCCAATTTCCGCCGGATGTTTGGCAACGAACGGATGGATGCGGCGATCGGCTCGGTGGACGGCAGCGTGCGCTTCCATGGCTTGACGCCGACCAGCATGAAGCTGGAGGGGCTCGATAGACACCTGCGCCTGATCGACAGCTACAAAAAACTCCACGCGGCGCGGGCCAATGTGTCGGCTTTATCTTCTGGACTCGCCCCGTCGATTGGCTAAATCCCGGCTCTTGCATGGGTTCGGTTTTTTCCGAACCCCGAGATTCAGTCAAACGGAACGAAATCGCAGGATCTGCGCGCCGTCGAAAGGGTCGATCAGGTAATGAGCATGCACGCCGAACGTATCCTGCAAGCGTTGCGGGGTCAGCACCTCAAGAGGTTTGCCTAGCGCCACCAACCGGCCCCGTTCCAGTACCGCCAGGCGATCACAGGTTAACGCCTGGTTCAGGTCGTGCAGGGCGATGACCGTCGTGACAGGTAGCGCTTGCACAACGTTCAGGATGGCGAGCTGATGCTGGATATCCAAGTGATTGGTGGGTTCGTCCAGCAATAGAATCTGCGGACGTTGAGCCAGGGCCCGAGCGATGTGAACACGCTGGCGTTCACCGCCGGACAGACTGTGCCAGGTGCGGTTTTTCAAGTGCGCCGCATCGACGTCCCACAGCGCCTGCTGGACGATGGCAGCGTCTTCGTGTGACCACGGACTCAAGGCTGACAGCCACGGCGTTCGACCCAAGGCAACGGCATCGAACACGCTGATCGCATCCAGTGTGTCGGCCTGTTGCTCAACCACGGCCAGGGTCTGCGCCACGGTTCGCCGTGCCAGCGTCTTGAGGGGCTGGTTGTTGAGGCGAATGTCGCCCCGGCTGGGGGCGCGCACGCCCGCCAGCAGTTTGAGCAGTGTGGATTTTCCCGAACCGTTGGGCCCGACGAGGCCCAGGGTTTCGCCCCGGCGGATGTCCAGGTGGATATCGTGCAACAACTCGGCGTCGCGCACTTGGAACCCGAGGCCGGAACAACTCAGCACGGAGTCGCCGATAACAGAGCTGACGGCATTCATCGGGCATTGCTCCGACCGATCAGGATCAACGCGAACACCGGAGCGCCCACCAGTGCCGTGATAACGCCGACCGGGATCACTTGGCCTTTGATCAGCGTTCGAGAGAAGACGTCGGCGGCGATCAGAAACACCGCGCCACCCAGCGCACTCGCCGGCAACAGGCGCGCATGCCGGGTGCCCAGCAACAAACGCACGGCATGGGGAATGACCAACCCGACAAAACCGATGGAGCCCACAATCGATACCATCACCGCTGTTACCAGCGCCGCGCAACTGATCAGCAGAAATTGCACCCGGCGTACCGGAATGCCAAGGGAGGCGGCCGAGTCGGCGCCAAAGGTAAAGGCGTCCAGCGCCCGCCGATGCCACAGGCACACCGCGAGACCGATCAATGCCACGGGCACCGACAGCCACACCGACGGCCAACGCACCCCACTGAGATTTCCCAGCAACCAGAACATGATGCCGCGAGCTTGTTCGGAGCTGGCGGACTTGGTAATCAGAAACGCGGTGAGCGCATTGAACAACTGCGAGCCGGCAATGCCGGCCAGGATGATCTGCCCGGTGCCAGCGGGTGAGCGGCTGGCACGGGCCAGCAAAACGACCAAGGCGAACGCGGCAACGGCCCCGATAAAGGCCCCGACCGACAACGAAATCAGCCCCGCCCCAATGCCCAGTAGCGCCACCAGTACCGCGCCTGTCGAGGCGCCGGCGGAGATGCCGAGCAGGTAAGGATCGGCCAACGGGTTACGCAACAGCGATTGCAAGATCACCCCGCAGGTCGCCAGGCCCGCACCGCAGGCCGCCGCCACCAGCGCACGGGTCAGCCGGTAGTTCCAGACGATGCCTTCGTCTATCGGGTCGAGGGCATAACCTGCGGCCCACAGTTTGTTGGCCAGCACCTGGAACACCACATTCGGTTCAATACTCGTTTCACCGATGGCCACACCGACAATCACTGCCAGGAGCAGCGTCATCAACGCCAGCAACGTTCGAATCAGCGTCGAAGTCATTTCGGCAGGTCGTAGCCGCTGATGGCCGTCGCCAGGGTTTCCAGGCCGCCGAACATTCTGATGCTGGCTTGCATGGCCATGGCGTCGAGAATGATGATGCGGTTGTTTTTCACCGCGTCCATATTGCGGGTCACCGGGTCACTGCGCAGAAATTGCAGCTTCTTTTCATGGTCATCAGCCGGAAAGCGTCGGCGGTCCATGCGGGCAATGACCAGGAAGGTCGGATTGGCCTTGGCGATGGTTTCCCAGCCGACGGTCGGCCATTCCTCGTCGGACTCGATCACGTTGCGCACGCCCAGGGTACTGAGCATGAAGTCTGGAACGCCTTTGTGCCCAGCCACATAGGGATCGATATCCAGGCTGGCGCTGGAGAACCAGAACAGCGCGCTCGTCTGCTTCAGATCCTTGGCCTGCACCGTGGCGATAGACTTCGCCAGGCTGGCCTTGAGTTGGGCGTTCAACTGCTGGCCACGCTCTTGTACGTCGAAGATCTCAGCCAGCTGGCTGATGCTCTTGTAGATACTGTCGATGCGAAACGCCTCCAGTCGCGTGCCATCCGCACCGACCAGATTATCCTTGGCCTCGCAGTCGGAGGGCATCAGGTAGGTGGGGATCTTCAGTTCGTGAAACTGCTCGCGGGTACCGACCACGCCTTGGGGGCCGACCGTCCACTCCAGTTCCGCCACCACCAGTTGCGGGCGTTTGCCGATCACCGCCTCGAAGCTCGGCTCGTTATCGGCCAGGCGTTCGATCTTGTCGTTCTGCGCCTGGTATTTCACCGGCACATCGTTGAACCAGAGCGAAGTGCCGACCACTTTGTCGCTCAACCCCATGGCATAGAGCATTTCAGTGCCGGCCTGGCCGATGGTCACGGCGCGACTGGGGGACTGCTCAAAGGTCAGCGTGCTGCCGCAATTCTCGAGGGTCAGGGGATAGTGAGTCGGGGCCGCGTGGGCGAGGCTCGGCAGACCCAGGGCAATGACGAGGGGGGCAAGGCGCGGCAGCAGCATGATGCAAACTCCAGTTGACCGTACACGGAGCAGGGACGGACTGGAAAACACATCATCGAACGCTGCCGCTGAAGCACTGAAGTGCCGATCGGCCCAGTGACGCGCAACGCAAGGATGCCCTTCCCGGACACCCCGCCGGTTAGTGATTGACTTGGCCGGCAGGTCTCCTGACTGATGCGTCATCGCCTGGCTCCAGCCTTCCCGGGGCAATCCCAGTGGCCATTGAGGAGCAGGCTCAGCACCTACAGTTGCGGGGGCAGTTCCGTTTGATGCCATGCGAGCATCTCGGATTCCCTATTAGTCCCGTGGGGGAACCGGCGATCGGCATGGTAGTCGATCAGGGTGTTTATCACCACTCGCCACTGAGGGTCATCTCCTGGCGTCGTGCGATTGCGGGAATGATTTTCGGGAGGTGCGGCATAGCGCCGCTTCTTGCTATTCTGATCGCCCTCTTCATGGACGAACACTGAGACAAGCCATGGCTAACGACACCCCATCACACATCGGGAAGATATTGCTGGGCCTGCTGTTTGCCCTGATTGGTATCGGCCTGTTGAGCATTGCCATCAATCTCATGCTTGAGCGACGCGAGTTTCTCGACCGCGCACAGACCGCCGATGGCATCGTCAGCCACTTGAATGCCGGTGGTTCGCATCCTGAGATCGCCTTCACCACGAGCAGTGGTGAAAAAATCTCCTACCCCCAGGGCGGCTTCATCTTCGGCTATCAGCAGGGTCAGCCGGTGCGGGTGCATTACCTGCCCGAGCAGCCGGCCAACAGCGCCATCGTTGATGACTCGGGCGCGCTGTGGGGCACTTCCGGGGGCCTGGGTCTTATCGGTCTGGTGTTCACGCTTGTCGGTCTGGCAAAAGCTATCCGTCAGCGCGGTCGCGGTGCGGTTCATTCACATAAAGGACTTTAAACGTATGAGCTACAACATCCCGATCCCGGTCAATGAAAGTCGCTGGCAGTATCAGACCGCTAGCGGTGGCGGCCTGACCGTGGTCATGGTGGCGGGCAGCGGCGGTTCGATCATCCTGCGTTCGCCCCAGGGCGAGGACGTCAGCTACCGCTACGGCGGCGTCGGGGTAGGTGCCGGATTTGGCGCGCGGCTGCCGCGTTTCGGCAAGATCAACATCCAGATCAAGGGTAAGAGTGTTGGTGGGGCGGGGGCAGCTGAGGCTTTTCCCAGCACCGGCAAGGTGTTTGTCAGCGACGCGTTGGTCAGTCGCGACCTGACCAGTGACGACATCACCGGGCCTTGCATGTACACCGAAGTCGGGGTGGGCCTGGGAATCGGTGGTTCGGCCACGGCGCTGTTGTTCGGGCTTGATCCCAAGTTGCTGGCGTTGTCGATGGCACTGAGTTCCAACCCGGCGACTTCGCTCATCGCTTCTACCTTGGTCAACCAGCGGTTGGCGAAGTCGGCCAAGGGGGCGGTGGTCATGGCCGGCATGAACGCTGGCCTGCAGGCCGGTGGTGGCGTCGCGGTTTACATAGGCTATCTGTTCTAGCCTGGGGCGAGGCCACGGTGCCGATTAGAAAAAACTGTGCTTCTTCCTGAGGGGAAAGCGCTGTTTTTTTGGGGCTTGTCTTGGATTTTTGGGTTTGTGTGTATATCCGTTTCTGCGGTAACGGCTACTTATGGTTCCGCCCTTACGGCGGCTCACTTTTGAGAAGCGCAAAAGTAAGCAAAACGCTTTAGCCCCACCACTCGGTGCCTCGCCTAGGCTCGGCATGCCCTCTCTCCGGCATTGCTCCGTGGGCCCGCCGCGAAGGGCCATCCATGGCCCAGCGCGGCTATCCCGGCATCCATGCCGGGATGCCCACTCCACAATGCCTGCGTTCGGCCAGCGTGGTTAACGGGGCGCCGAGATCAACGTCCACCGCGAGGCGGCCTTATAGCCGACCTGGTTCTTGATGGGGACCGCGCTTCTCCTGTGGGAGCGGGCTTGCTCGCGAAGGCGATGTCACTGTCGATGAAGATGTTGAAGGGGCTGGCCTCATCGCGAGCAAGCTCGCTCCCACAGGTTTTTTGTGTTGTGTGCAGATGCTGTGAACACCTGGCGAATCCATGTGGGAGCGAGCTTGCTCGCGATAGCGGTAGTTCAGCTACAAAGATGCCGGATGTGCCCCCGTTCTTGCTTTGCTTTGCTTTGCTTTGCTTTAGATCTTGATCTCGATCTCGGCGCCCCATTAACCACGCTGGCCGAACGTAGGTATTGCGCAGTGGGCACCTCGGCATGGATGCCGAGGTAGCCGCGCTGGGCCACGGATGGCCCTTCGCGGCGGCCCACGGAGCAATGCCTACGTTCGGGCATGCCGAGCCTAGGCGAGGCACCGAGTGGTGGGGCAAGAGCGCTTTGGTTACTTTCGCGCTTTTCGAAAGTGACCCGCCGTAAGGGCGGAACCGCCAGCGGCCGTTACCGCAGAAACGGATATACACCCAAACCTAAATCCTGAGAAGAATCAGCGAAGCCAAGCGCCTACAACAAACCACCGGTCGGACTCTGCTGGTGCCAACGAGGGGGCGGCGTGCGAATCCTTATTGCTCTACTAGAGTGACGGGTCCAGCACCCGTTAAAGGATTAACCCATGGCAACCACTGACAGCGCGATGGCAAATACCCATACCGTGAGAACTGGCCCGGGCACTGTCCAGGTCGACCTCACCGGCCAATTCGATGATAACCAGAGCATCATTATCCAGCCGGACGGCAAGATACTGGTCGGAGGCTATACCGAGTACCTGGCATGGGGATACCCCGGGGCGCCGGGCGAGGAGAGCTACGGCTACGAACAGAACCATTCCGTTATCCGCCTGAACGCGGACGGTAGCCTGGACACCAGCTTCCATGAGGGTGGCGTCGACAGCATCCCTGCCGCCATAGCCCCGGCGTCGCGCTACGAGCTGACGGCGGTACAGTCCGATGGCAAGGTGCTTATCGCCATAGCGCTGGACACCGGCGTACAGGTGGAGCGCTTCAACAGCGACGGAACACGCGATGCCACCTTCGGCCAAAACGGCGCTATTACGGTCGACATCAGCCATGACTTCAAGGACATCGACCTGACGGCCAATACCGATGGCACATTCCAGGTCAGCGCCCGCGGGTTTGACCAGGCCACAGTGACCAGGATTGGCAATGACGGCACGTTCGTCGATGGCTTTGGCAACCATGGCGTGCTGACCGTCGACATTCCCGAAGATGCCTACTACAACGGCGGGATTTCTACTGCGGTGCAGGCAGATGGAGGCGTTGTAGTCGGGGCTGCATACAATGCCGTTGCTGGGGGCGATCCGACGTACGCCTTGCAGCGCTTCAACTCCGACGGCCAGCCAGATACCCATTTCGGTGATGGCGGAGTCCTCTACTTGAGCAGCGCCATGGGGTTTGGCGAAGATTCAGTGGTCACCGTACAGGCTGATGGCAAGATCATCGTGATGGGGCATGGCGAAGGCAGCACCTTGGCGACTGTAGCGCGGCTTAACGCTGACGGCTCCTTTGATACCGGCTTTGGCTCCAATGGCACGGTGACCTTCGAGGCCGACACGCCTGTGGCTCTGACGGTACAGGGCGATGGCAAGATCCTGGCTGCCGGCACGAGCAATGGGGACTTCAGCGTCATCCGCTTGAACGCGGATGGCAGTGTGGATAGCCGTTTCGGCAGCCAGGACGGCAAGCTCCATGTGGACGGATATGCCGGTGAAGAAATCTTGCAGGGGACCGATGCTGCCGAAATCATCCACGGCTTGGCGGGTGACGATGTACTCCAAGGCAACGGCGGACGCGACTTTCTGCAAGGTGGCGCTGGCGCTGACATCTTGCGTTTTACCGAACTGAACGACAGTTTCCGCACGGCAACGCAAAACAACAGCGACCGGGTCCAGGACTTCGACGCCGCTGAGGACCGCATCGACCTGATTGCCCTGGGCTTCACCGGCATTGGCGACGGCCATGACGGCACCTTGGCCATCACGGCCAGCGCGGACGGCACTCGCACTTACCTCAAGAGCTACGACGCGGATGACTCCGGGCAACGGTTTGAACTGGCCTTGGACGGCAACCTGGTGGGGCAACTGGACAGCTCCAACCTGGTGTTCACCGCGCCCACTGTTGAAGGTACGTCGGCCAACGATACGATTACCGGTTCTGCCTTGTCGGAAATCATCTATGGCCTGGGCGGCAATGACCGTATCAACGGCGGTGCGGGGGCTGATGTCATTATCGGCGGCGCCGGCGCTGACCGCCTCAACGGCGGGGATAGAAGCGACATTTCGTTGTGGACAGATAACCATCAAAACGACGACGTGTTCCGCTATACCTCTACCGAGGACAGCTACCGCACTGACAACCAGAGCTTTGCCGACCTGATCGAAGGCTTCACGGTTGACGACAGGATCGATGTATCGGCCCTGGGTTATACCGGTTTCGGAGAGGGTACGGGCACTACGTTGGAGATGGTTTACAACAAGGAGCTGGACCGCACTTATCTGAAGGATGCGGAAGCGGACGCACAAGGCCACTGGTTCCAGATCGCGATTGCCGGGGACTGGCGGGAAAACCTTGGAGAAGACGACATGATCTTTGCCCCCGACGGGGAGGTAGGGCTGATTGGGGTTGCCCCGGAGGTCGATCCAGGGCATCTATTGACCTGACGGCCACATGAGAAGTTGCGTGGCAGTGATTGCTGCCACGCCCCGGCAGCTAGCGCCTCCACGCTGAATGGATTCTGGAGATCGAGGCATGCCAGTCATGCACATCACTGGAAGGTGATTTCGTGACCAGTTGCAGATGAAGTGCGCAGTGTACGCAGCCCCAGAAGCACTATCAGCACCATGGCCAGGCCCGCGACAATCGCGACGCCGAACCCTGCCTGCGCGCCATAGACGTCGATGACCAAGCCCGCCAATACGCCGCCGAGCGCCACGCCGATGCTGACACCGGTCGACATCCACGTAAACCCTTCGGTGATCCTGGAAGGCGGAACAATCATCGTACCGAGATTCATGATGATGACCATCGTTGGCGCAAACGACATGCCTGCCAAAAATAGCATTCCGGAAAGGACATAGACGTTCGGTGAAAGAATGGGCAACACAGCAGTGACTGCCGTTACCAGCGAGCCGATAAAAAACTGCTGATCCATCGGCATGGAAACCCTTAAGGCGCCGAACGTCAGGCCTGCGATCAATGAGCCGAGGGCATAGGTTGCCAGGATGAAGCTGGCAGACGCCGGCCAGCCCTGTGCGTTGGCGAAGGCGACAACCGCCACGTCAACGGATCCTCCAATGACGCCCATCGCCAACAGTGCCAGCACGATGGTAGGAACGCCGGGGATAAGCAAGGTCGACCCTGTGCTCCTCGTCGTGCCCACGACCACCTTCGGTTCCGTCTGCCGCTGCATGAGAAACGCCGTCACGCCGACGATCAACAACAAGACCGCAGCAAGGGGTCCGGCTTGGGCGAAAAAACTGATGCTCAAACCAATGGCAAGTGGTGGGCCGATGACAAAGGCTAGTTCAGTTATAACGGTATCCAGGGAAAAGGCTGTGTGTAGCAGTGGCTTGCCACGGAAAAGTTGTATCCAGCGTGCCCTTATCATGGCGGGCATGCTGGGCATCGTGCCCGCCAATGCCGCGAGAATAAAAAGTAGTGTGGCCGGAGCGCTCATATACACGGCAATGATCAGCGCGAGCAGCATACTGGTGCTGAAGGCCGCCAAAGGGGGCAGAACCCGGCGTTGCCCCCGCCGGTCGACAAGTTTCGATACTTGCGGACCGATAAGCGCAGTCGCCAGGGTATAAGTACCGGCGACCGCGCCTGCCAGCCAATAAAGTCCTGTCTGCTGCACCAACATGGTGATGATGCCAATGCCGATCATTGCCTGTGGCAGACGGGCAATGGCGCTCGTCATCACTAGCCCGATGGCGCCCGGGGCGGAGAACAGTTCGCGGTAGGGGTTTGCCATGATGCTTCCTTTATCATGTGACACTGATGAATAACCCGCTGCCTGTGACACAAACTGATGGGGCGGCAAACCGGCGGCTGGTTATTTGAGCACGCCTGCGAATGGGCCGTTATACGTTATTTGGACAGGACAACACGGTACACGTCGCTGCTGTTCAAGCAAACGAAGGCCAGGGGGATCGGGCGACGGATTGATATCGGACGGTTCTGGATTGCAATGAGATGCTCCAACGCAAAAGCCCCGCATCGCGGGGCGATAACGGGGCTTTTTGAATGCTGCGTGGAAGCGGCGTAGCGGGTTAGACGTTAAAGCGGAAGTGCATCACGTCGCCGTCCTTGACGATGTATTCCTTGCCTTCCAGACGCCATTTACCCGCTTCCTTGGCGCCTGCTTCGCCCTTGTACTGGATGAAATCCGAGTAGGCGATGACTTCGGCACGGATGAAGCCTTTTTCGAAGTCAGTGTGGATCACACCGGCGGCTTGCGGTGCGGTGGCACCCACGCGGACGGTCCAGGCGCGCACTTCTTCGACACCGGCGGTGAAGTAGGTCTGCAGGTGAAGCATCTCGTAGCCGGCGCGGATCACGCGGTTCAGGCCAGGCTCTTCCAGGCCCAGGGCCTCGAGGAACATGTCTTTCTCTTCACCGTCGTCCAGCTCGGCGATTTCCGCTTCGATCTTGTTGCAGACCGGAACGACCATGGCGCCTTCTTCCTCGGCAATGGCCTTGACCACGTCCAGGTGCGGGTTGTTCTCGAAACCGTCTTCAGCGACGTTGGCGATGTACATGACCGGCTTGGTGGTCAACAGGTGGAAGCCCTTGATCACCAGTTTCTCGTCGGTGCTCATGTTCTTCATCAGGCTGCGCGCAGGCTTGCCTTCGGTGAAGTGGGCGATCAACTGCTCCAGCAGGCCTTTCTGCACGACTGCGTCCTTGTCGCCGCCCTTGGCGTTGCGGGCAACTTTCTGCAGTTGTTTTTCGCAACTGTCGAGGTCGGCGAAGATCAGTTCCAGGTCGATGATTTCGATGTCGCGTTTCGGGTCGACGCTGTTGGAGACGTGGATCACGTTCTCGTCTTCGAAGCAGCGCACCACGTGGGCGATGGCATCGGTTTCACGGATGTTGGCCAAAAACTTGTTGCCCAGGCCTTCGCCTTTCGACGCGCCAGCCACCAGGCCTGCGATGTCGACGAATTCCATGGTGGTTGGCAGGATGCGCTTGGGGTTGACGATAGCCGCCAAGGCCTCCAGGCGCGGATCGGGCATCGGCACGATGCCGCTGTTCGGCTCGATGGTGCAGAAGGGAAAGTTCTCGGCCGCGATACCGGATTTGGTCAGGGCGTTGAACAGGGTGGACTTGCCGACGTTAGGCAGGCCGACGATGCCGCAATTGAATCCCATGGTGTTTCCCCTCGGATAAGTGTCAGGCCTTCTGGCTGTGCAGGTTTTTCATCGCGCGGTTCCATTCACCGGCGAGAATATCCGGCAGCACGCCGAGGGCAAAGTCGATGCTGGCATCGAGTTTTTCCTGTTCGGCGCGAGGCGCACGACCCAGGACAAAGTTAGAAACCATACTGGCAACGCCCGGGTGGCCGATGCCAAGCCGCAGGCGGTGAAAGGTATTCTGATTACCCAGTTGCGCGATGATGTCGCGCAACCCGTTGTGACCGCCATGGCCGCCGCCTTGCTTGAGCTTGGCAACGCCCGGAGGCAGGTCGAGTTCGTCGTGGGCCACCAGGATTTCTTCAGGCTTGATGCGAAAGAAACCGGCCAATGCCGCCACGGCCTGGCCGCTGCGGTTCATGTAGGTGGTGGGAATCAACAGGCGAACATCCTGACCCTGATGCGAGAAACGCCCGGTCAGGCCGAAATACTTGCGATCGGCTGCCAGGCTGACGCCTTGTGCGTGCGCGATGCGCTCAACAAAAAGGGCCCCTGCGTTATGCCGGGTCTGTTCGTATTCAGCGCCTGGATTTCCCAGGCCAACGATCAGTTTAATGGCAGTCACGATAGGGGCCCTTCCTGGAGTGTGGATAACGATGTCGCAATCAGGCGGTGTTGCGACAGTGGACGAAAATGGCGGATTTACCGTTAAGTAAACTTCGCGTTCTCGCCCGCTGTCTCGCTACGTTCCAGTCCGCGATGTTTCCGGTCACTCCGGCGACAGAGTGAAATTACTCTGCAGCGCCTTCTTCAGTGGCTTCTGGAGCAACACGTGGAGCGTGGACGTTGGCAACAGCCTTGTCATCGCCGTGTGCCAGAGCAACAAACTCAACGCCTTTAGGGGCCTTGAGGTCGGACAGGTGAATGATCGTGCCGACTTCGGCGTCAGCCAGATCGACTTCGATGAATTCAGGCAGGTCTTTCGGCAGGCAGGAAACTTCCAGCTCGGAAGTCACGTGCGAGATCTCGCCGCCTTTCTTGACCGGAGCAGCTTCGTTGATGAAGTGCACTGGAACAACAGCAGTCAGCTTCTGACCGGCAACAACGCGGACGAAGTCAGCGTGCATCACGTGGCCTTTGGCCGGGTGACGCTGCAGGGCTTTGATCACGACGTTTTGCTTGGTGCCGCCAACGTTCAGCTCGATGATGTGGCTGTAGGCCGCTTCGTTTTCGAGCAGTTTGGCAACTTCTTTGGCCAGCATGCTGATGGACTCAGGGGCTTTGTCGCCACCGTAGACTACAGCTGGAACCAGGCTTGCGAGACGACGCAGGCGGCGGCTCGCACCTTTCCCCAGGTCGGAACGCACTTCAGCATTCAGAGTAAAATCGTTCATGTTGTATCTCCAAAATAGCCATGACCGAGTGACGTTTGCGACCAGCGCCAGGCACGGTATGGGCAAAAAAGCCCCGCCCCGACAGGTGATGTCGGGGCGGGGCGCTTTTCGTCAACGAGGTGTCCTGGAAAGGGCAGGGCCCTTAGCGGAACATCGCGCTGATCGATTCTTCATTGCTGATGCGGCGAACCGCTTCGGCAACCACCGGTGCGATATCCAGTTGACGGATACGCGCACAGGCTTGTGCTGCAGCGGACAGCGGAATGGTGTTGGTCACCACCAGCTCGTCCAGCACGGAATTTTCAATGTTCTCGATTGCCCGACCGGACAGCACAGGGTGTGTGCAGTAGGCAAAGACCTTGGCAGCGCCATGCTCTTTCAGGGCCTTGGCCGCGTGGCACAGGGTGCCGGCGGTATCGACCATGTCATCGACCAGGATACAGGTGCGCCCTTCGACGTCGCCGATGATGTGCATCACTTCGGAGTGATTGGCTTTCTCACGGCGTTTGTCGATGATACCCAGATCCACACCCAAGGATTTGGCAACAGCCCGTGCACGCACGACGCCGCCAATGTCCGGGGACACGATCATCAGGTTTTCGAAGCGCTGATCTTCAATATCATCCACCAGGACGGGGGAGCCGTAGATGTTATCCACGGGAATATCGAAGAACCCCTGAATCTGGTCGGCATGCAGATCAACCGTGAGGACACGGTCGATGCCGACTACGGTGAGCATATCAGCCACGACTTTCGCGCTGATGGCCACACGTGCGGAACGCGGACGGCGATCCTGACGGGCATAACCAAAGTAAGGAATAACAGCAGTGATACGAGTAGCCGAGGAACGGCGGAAGGCATCAGCCATCACGACGAGTTCCATCAGGTTATCGTTGGTCGGAGCGCAAGTCGGCTGAATAATGAAGACGTCTTTACCGCGAACGTTTTCATTGATCTCGGCAGTGATTTCGCCGTCGGAAAATTTACCGACAGAAATGTCACCGAGAGGGATATGCAGCTGACGTACGACACGTCGAGCCAGATCGGGGTTGGCGTTCCCCGTAAAGACCATCATCTTGGACACGCGCAGTACCTGAAGGCTGAGGGTATACCTGGATGAGTATAGGAAAATGGCAGGGGCGGCTGGATTCGAACCAACGCATGGCAGGATCAAAACCTGCTGCCTTACCGCTTGGCGACGCCCCTGTATCTGTTGCTGCGAGTGCCCAGCACTCGATTCCTTTTAGAGCAGGTCTTGCAGCTTGCGATGCAACATCGAAACGTTGCTTCCTTTTGCTACAAACCCTGTAAGGGTCTCTGTAAGAAGGGCCGAGACTTTATCAGCTTCAGCTTTGCTTGGGAAGCCCCCAAACACACAACTTCCAGTTCCGGTGAGTTTTGCTTCGGTAAATTTACCTAACAAATTCAAAGCGTTACGAACATCTGGATAACGCCTTGCTACCACCGGTAAGCAGTCATTTCGACTGTTTCCCTTGGGAACGGGGCGCACTTTAATGGGAGGAGAGTTACGTGTCAACAGTGGATCTGAAAAAATTTCTGCTGTACTTACAGATACTTGCGGCACCAGCACCAAGTACCAGGGTTCCTCGGGTTCCACTGGGGTGAGTTTTTCCCCGACGCCCTCGGCGAAAGCGGCGTGGCCACGCACGAAAACCGGCACGTCGGCGCCCAGCGTCAGGCCCAGGGCAGCCAGGCGATCGATGTCCCAGCCAAGCTGCCACAAATGGTTGAGGCCCAATAAAGTTGTCGCCGCATTCGAGCTGCCGCCACCGATGCCGCCGCCCATGGGCAGGATTTTTTCGATCCAGATATCGATGCCCAGCGTACAACCGGATTGCGCCTGGAGTTGTTTCGCGGCCTTGACGATCAGGTTGCTGTCGTGGGGCACGCCTTCGAACTCGGTGTGCAGATGAATCACGCCGTCGTCGCGCACGGCAAAAGTGATGTCGTCGCCGTAGTCCAGGAACTGGAAGATCGTCTGCAACTCGTGGTAGCCGTCCGGACGACGGCCAAGGATGTGCAGCATCAGGTTGAGCTTGGCCGGGGAGGGCAGGGTCAGGCGTGCAGCGGTCATGTCATTGCCCCAGCTTGCGCGGCTGCCATTGCTTGATCACCAGCGTGACGTCGAGGTTGCTGCCGTGCAATTTGATGCGCTCGGGCAGCCAGTAGCCGTTCTGCTGGGCATAGCTGAGGTATTCGATCTGCCAGTCATCCTGTTCCAGGTTGGACAGGCGGCTGTCGGCGTCGAGGGTCAGGCGACTTTTACTGTCCGGTGCCGGCAGCCCGCGAACCCACCAGGTCAGGTGGGAGACCGGCAGTTTCCAGCCCAGCTGTTCTTCCAGCAGCGCTTCGGGGGTTGGGGCTTCGTAGCGTCCCTGATTGGCGACTTCCAGGGAAACCTGGCCCGGCCGGCCCGTCAGGCGGGCCGCGCCGCGACCCAGTGGGCCCGACAGGCGAATGTCGTAGTAATCCTGGCGTTGCAGCCAGAACAGCGTGCCGCTGCCCGAGTCTTTCGGGGCGCGGATGCCGATCTTGCCGTCGATCTGCCAGCCGTCCAGGCCGCTCAGTTGTTGCTTGTGCTCGCGCCACTGGGCCTGGTTGCCCTGGCCCTGGACGGATTCACGGGCGCCGAAGCCCGCGCAACCGGCGAGCAAGGCAATGAAGCTGAAAACGATGAGATGGCGCAAAAACATAATCTTAAAGAGTCTCGGATCCGGTCAGGCGTTTGATGGTGCTGCGCAAGATAGGGCTGTCAGGCTGATCCTTGAGGAATCGGCTCCAGATCTGCCGGGCTTCGCGTTGTTTGCCGTTGGCCCACAGGACCTCGCCCAGGTGAGCGGCGACTTCCTGGTCGGGAAAACGCTCCAGTGCCTGGCGCAACAGGCGTTCGGCTTCGTCGAGATTGCCCAGGCGGAAATTCACCCAGCCAAGGCTGTCGAGTACCGCCGGGTCTTCGGGATTGATCTGGTGGGCCTGTTCGATCAGCACCTTGGCTTCGTCATAGCGGGTGGTGCGATCCGACAAGGTGTAACCGAGGGCATTGAGGGCCATGGCGTTGTCCGGGTCGCGCTGGATGATCAGGCGCAGGTCTTTTTCCATCTGGGCCAGGTCATTGCGTTTTTCCGCCAGCATGGCGCGGGTATACAACAGGTTCAGGTCGTCCGGGTACTGCTTCAAGGCTTGCTGCAGTACGTTCCAGGCCTTGTCGCCCTGATTGTTGGCCGCCAGGGTTTCGGCTTCGATCAGGTACAACTGGATGCCGTAGTCCGGCTGGGAGTCGCGTTGTACCGCGAGGCGGCTCTGGGCATCGGCGGTCTTGCCATTGCTGATCAGGATATCGGCCTGGCGCAACTGCGCCGGCAGATAGTCGTTGCCCGGGCCGACCTGGGCGTACTCGATCAGTGCGCTCTCGGGGTCGTTGCGTTCCTCGGCGATGCGACCCAGGTTCAAATGGGCCGAGTCGACATGGCTTTCCCGGGCGATCAGGTCCTCCAGGTACCCCTTGGCCTCTTCCCAAGCCTTGGCCTCCAGGCAGACCAGCGCCAGGGAATAGCGCAACTCGTCGTCTTCCGGGTATTGCTGGACCAGGCTGGAGAACTCCACCTTGGCGTCGTCCATGCGGTTGTTTTCCACCAGCATGCGGGCGTAGGTGAGGCGCAGGCGTTTGTCGTCCGGGTACTTCTTGATGCTTTTTTCCAGCAGCGGCAAGGCTTCATCGCCGCGGTTCAAGCCTTGCAGCAGGCGAGCACGCAGCAGGATCGGCGCTACTTCGCCGGCTTCCGGCGGGTTGTCTTCCAGCAGGGTGAGGGCGCCCTGGGTGTCGCCATCCTGTTGCAGCAGCAGGGCCTTGCCGAAAATCAGCTGGCCGTTATTCGGGTGGCGCTGCAACAGGCGATCGAAGCTTTTCATCAGGCCGTTGCGGGTTTCCTGATCGGTATCGGCGGCGGACAGCGCCAGGAAGTCGAAATGGGTGTCGCCCTTGCCCAGCAGGACTTTCTCCATGTAGACCATGGAGTCGTCGTAGCGCCCGGCCCGGGCCAGTTGCACGGCGGCGGCGCGCTGCGCTTCCAGGTCATCGGGGGCGTTCCTGGCCCAGATCAGCGCGGTATCGAGCGCGGGCTGGTCGGCGCCCAGGTATTCGGCAATGCGAAATGCCCGTTCGGAGATGCCCGGGTCCTGGGTATTGATGGCCTGGGTCACGTAGTTGTCCAGCGCAATGTCGAAACGATTGCGCTGGCCTGCCAGTTCGGCGCTCAACAGGCTGAAGACGGTTTCTTCGCTGAACGAGCCATAGACCTTGGGTTTTTCAGGGGCCTGCACGCTGTTTTCGACTGGCGGCGTACCGTCCGTCGAAACGGGGGCCATGGACTGGCAGCCGCTGAGCATGGCAAGGGCGAGGAGCAACGCGGAAGATCTATTCATATAGGAAGAGGACGACTAACCTGCGGTCGGATCATCATGACACAAGCCTTGGGTCAAACATAACCGCCCCGTCGATTTACAACCCAGGGCAGGGCGATAGAGATCGAGTGGTTGTTCTGAATCTGACGAAGTAGGACAATTGCCGGCTTCACGTCACCATCAGCGACCTTGAATGGCCTTCCTTGCACTCGGTATTAACCACAAGACTGCTTCAGTAGACGTCCGCGAGCGCGTGGCCTTTACGCCTGAGCAGCTGGTTGAGGCCCTGCAGCAGCTCTGCCGACTCACCGACAGCCGCGAAGCTGCGATCCTCTCCACCTGCAATCGCAGTGAGCTTTATATAGAACAGGATCACGTTTCGGCCGATTCAGTGCTGCGCTGGCTGGCCGAATATCACAACCTGAGTCTTGAAGAGCTGCGCGCCAGCGCCTATGTGCACGAAGACGATGCGGCCGTTCGTCACATGATGCGCGTCGCCTCGGGGCTCGACTCGCTGGTGCTGGGCGAGCCGCAGATTCTCGGCCAGATGAAGTCGGCCTACGCCGTGGCCCGCGAGGCCGGCACCGTCGGCCCGCTGCTGGGGCGCTTGTTCCAGGCCACATTCAATGCCGCCAAGCAGGTGCGCACCGACACCGCCATTGGCGAGAACCCGGTGTCCGTGGCGTTCGCCGCCGTCAGCCTGGCGAAACAGATTTTCAGTGATTTGCAACGCAGCCAGGCGCTGCTGATCGGCGCCGGTGAGACCATCACCCTGGTCGCTCGTCATCTCCATGACCTGGGGGTGAAACGCATTGTCGTCGCCAACCGGACCCTGGAACGGGCCAGCACCCTGGCCGAACAGTTCGGTGCCCATGCGGTGCTGCTGTCGGACATACCCGCCGAACTGGTGCACAGCGACATCGTCATCAGTTCCACCGCCAGCCAGTTGCCGATCCTCGGCAAGGGCGCCGTGGAAAGTGCCCTGAAGCTGCGCAAGCACAAGCCGATTTTCATGGTGGACATCGCCGTTCCCCGGGACATCGAGCCGGAAGTCGGCGAGCTGGACGACGTTTACCTCTATAGCGTCGACGACCTGCACGAGGTGGTGGCCGAGAACCTCAAGAGCCGGCAGGGCGCAGCCCAGGCGGCGGAAGAGATGATCAGCGTTGGTGCCGAGGACTTCATGGTGCGCTTGCGCGAGCTAGCGGCGGTGGATGTGCTCAAGGCCTATCGTCAACAGAGCGAACGCCTGCGCGACGAGGAGCTGCAAAAGGCCCAGCGCCTGCTGGCCAACGGCGGCAGTGCCGAAGAGGTGCTGGTGCAGCTGGCCCGCGGCCTGACCAACAAGTTGCTCCACGCCCCCAGTGTCCAGCTCAAGAAGCTGACTGCCGAAGGCCGCCTCGATGCGCTGGCCATGGCCCAGGAACTCTTTGCCCTCGGTGAGGGCTCACCGGATAGCTTTTCGGATAAAAAACCGCAATGAAAGCGTCACTGCTCAACAAACTGGACATCCTCCAGGACCGTTTCGAAGAATTGACCGCCTTGCTGGGCGATGGCGAAGTCATTGCCGACCAGAACAAATTCCGCACCTATTCCAAGGAATACGCGGAAGTCGAGCCGATTGTCGCCACCTATAAACAGCTGCTTAAAGTACAGGACGACCTCGAAGGCGCCCAGGCGCTGCTCAAGGACAGCGACCCGGACATGCGCGAAATGGCCGTGGAGGAAGTGCGCGAAGCCAAGGAACAGTTGCTCGAACTGGAAAGCAACCTGCAACGCATGCTGCTGCCCAAGGACCCGAATGACGGGCGCAACGTGTTCCTCGAGATCCGTGCCGGTACCGGCGGCGACGAGGCGGCGATTTTTTCCGGCGACCTGTTCCGCATGTATTCGCGTTATGCCGAGCGTCGCGGTTGGCGGGTGGAGATCCTGTCGGAGAACGAAGGCGAACACGGCGGCTATAAAGAAGTCATCGCCCGGGTCGAAGGCGACAATGTCTACGGCAAGCTGAAGTTCGAATCCGGCGCCCACCGCGTGCAGCGCGTGCCGGCCACCGAGTCCCAGGGGCGTATCCACACTTCGGCCTGCACCGTGGCGGTATTGCCCGAACCGGACGAGCAGGAAGCCATCGAGATCAACCCGGCGGACCTGCGGATCGACACCTACCGCTCCTCCGGCGCGGGCGGCCAGCACGTCAACAAGACCGACTCGGCGATCCGCATCACCCACTTGCCCTCGGGCATCGTGGTCGAGTGCCAGGAAGAACGTTCCCAGCACAAGAACCGCGCGCGGGCCATGGCCTGGTTGTCGGCCAAGCTCAACGACCAGCAGACCAGCGCCGCTGCCAATGCCATTGCCAGCGAACGCAAATTGCTGGTGGGCTCGGGCGATCGCTCCGAACGGATCCGTACCTACAACTTCGCCCAGGGCCGGGTCACCGACCATCGCGTCAACCTGACCCTGTATTCCCTGGACGAGATCCTGGCCGGTGGTGTCGATGCGGTCATCGAGCCGTTGCTGGCCGAGTACCAGGCCGACCAGTTGGCGGCGATTGGCGAGTGAGCACAGGTGAATAAATGACCATCATCGCCAGTCTGTTACGCGCCGCCGAGCTGCCGGATTCGCCCACGCCGCGGCTGGACGCCGAGTTGTTGCTGGCCGCTGCCCTGGGCAAGTCCCGCAGCTTCCTGCACACCTGGCCCGAGCGGATCGTGCCCAGCGAGGCGGCGTTGCTGTTCTCCGAATACCTGCGTCGCCGTCGCTCCGGCGAGCCGGTGGCCTACATCCTTGGGCAGCAGGGCTTCTGGAAGCTCGACCTGGAAGTCGCACCCCATACGCTGATCCCGCGTCCCGACACCGAGTTGTTGGTGGAAACCGCATTGGCCTTGCTGCCCGCGACACCGGCCCGGATCCTGGACCTGGGCACCGGCAGCGGCGCGATTGCCCTGGCATTGGCCAGTGAGCGTGCGGCCTGGAATGTCACGGCGGTCGACCGGGTGCTGGAGGCCGTGGCCCTGGCCGAACGCAATCGCCAGCGCCTGGACCTGCGTAATGTCACGGTGTTGAGCAGCCACTGGTTCAGCGCCTTGGAAGGCGAGCGTTTCCAGTTGATCATCAGTAACCCGCCGTACATCGCGGCCAGCGATCCGCACCTGGCCGAGGGCGACGTGCGTTTCGAGCCGACCAGTGCCTTGGTGGCCGGGCCGGACGGGCTCGATGATCTGCGCCAGATCGTGGCCCAGGCGCCGACGCACCTCGAACCGGGTGGCTGGCTGATGCTCGAGCATGGTTACGATCAGGCCGAGGCGATGCGCGACTTGCTGGGCGCCCAAGGATTTGTTGAAGTCCACAGTCGCAAGGATCTGGGGGGGCATGAGCGCATCAGCCTGGGGTGCCTGCCGTGCTGAACGATCAGGAGCTGTTGCGCTACAGCCGGCAGATTCTGTTGCAGCACGTCGACATCGACGGCCAATTGCGTCTCAAGCAAAGTCGCGTGCTGATCATCGGCCTCGGCGGGCTCGGCGCTCCGGTGGCGTTGTACCTGGCGGCCGCTGGCGTGGGCGAGATGCATCTGGCGGATTTCGACAGCGTCGACCTGACCAACCTGCAACGCCAGGTCATTCACGACACCGACAGCGTCGGCCTGAGCAAGGTCGATTCGGCGATGCGGCGCCTGGGGGCGATCAACCCCGAGGTTCGGTTGATGCCTCACCGGTCCGCCATGGACGAAGACAGCCTGGCCGCTGCGGTCGCTGCGGTGGATGTGGTGCTCGACTGCTCGGACAATTTCTCGACCCGCGAGGCGGTAAACGCGGCCTGTGTCGCGGCGGGTAAGCCGCTGGTCAGCGGCGCGGCGATTCGTCTGGAAGGGCAGTTGTCGGTGTTCGATCCGCGTCGCCCTGAAAGCCCTTGCTACCACTGCCTCTACGGCCACGGTAGCGAAGCCGAGCTGACCTGTAGCGAAGCCGGTGTGATCGGGCCGCTGGTGGGGTTGGTGGGCAGTCTGCAAGCCCTTGAAGCCTTGAAGTTGCTGGTCGGTTTCGGTGAGCCGCTGGTGGGGCGCTTGCTGTTGATCGATGCCTTGGGCACGCGATTCAGAGAGCTGCGGGTCAAGCGTGATCCAGGTTGCAGCGTGTGTGGTGATCAACATGAGTAAAGCGCCGGTCGGAGTGCTCGACTCGGGCGTCGGCGGGCTGTCGGTGCTGGGCGAGATCCGTCAGTTGCTGCCCAATGAGTCGCTGCTGTACGTGGCTGACTGTGGGCATATTCCCTACGGTGAGAAAACCCCAGAATACATCCGACAGCGCAGCACGATCATTGCCGACTTTCTCCTGGGCCAGGGCGCCAAGGCGCTGGTGGTGGCCTGCAACACCGCAACGGTCGCGGCCGTTGCCGACCTGCGCCGTGATTTCCCCCACTGGCCGATCGTCGGCATGGAGCCGGCGGTCAAACCGGCGGCCGCCGCGACCCGCAGCGGTATCGTCGGCGTACTGGCGACCACCGGCACCTTGCAGAGCGCCAAGTTCGCCGCCTTGCTCGACCGTTTCGCCACCGATGTGCGCGTGATCACCCAGCCGTGCCCGGGCCTGGTCGAGTTGATCGAAGCGGGGGACCTGCACAGCCAGGCCTTGCATCAACTGCTGCAACATTACGTCGAGCCGTTGCTTGCAGCCGGTTGCGATACGCTGATCCTGGGGTGCACCCACTATCCATTCCTCAAGCCATTGCTCAAGCCAATGATTCCGGCCCACATCAGCCTGATCGACACCGGTGCCGCCGTGGCACGCCAACTTCAACGGCTGTTGGCCGAGCGAGACCTATTGGCCGAAGGGCCGGCCCGCGAGACCGAGTTTTGGACAAGTGCAGATCCGATACATTTTAGAAAAATCCTACCATTGCTATGGCATTCGTCTGGCGTTGTGCGAAGCTTCGAACTGTAAGAAAAACGTGAAAATTGTGTGAAACGGGCTGAACTTCTGTTTTACCGCGGATTTCTATAGCTTTGTCTGTTTGTAACTAAACTAACTAAGTCTGTTCGGAAAGGATGTTCTAATGAAGCGCTTATTCTGCTTTGCCGCGTTTGCGGCTGCATTGCTGGGGCACACTTACACCGCTCAGGCGGCGGGTGTGGAGTTTGGGGTTGGCCAAACTAGCGACTCGACCATGACCTATCGCTTGGGCATGCAGTTCGACTGGGACAAGAGTTGGTGGCAGAGCGATGTCGGTCGCCTGACCGGTTACTGGAGCGGCGCCTATACCTATTGGGAAGGGGACGAAACTTCCAGCAACCATAGCCTGTCGTTCTCGCCCGTATTTGTGTACGAGTTTTCCGGCCAGAACGTGAAGCCTTACATCGAGGCGGGGGTAGGTGTTGCGCTGTTTGCCAACACCGAGGTGGAAACCAACAAGTTGGGCACGGCTTTCCAGTTCGAGGACCGCATCGGTTTCGGCTTGCGCTTCAATGGTGGACATGAAGTGGGCATTCGCGCCACTCACTACTCCAACGCAGGTATCAAGTCGACCAACGACGGTGTGGAAAGCTACGCGCTGCACTACACGATGCCGCTGTAACACCTGACAATTGTGGGAGCGAGCTTGCTCGCGATAGCGATAGACAGCCACCCTGAAGTTGTCTGACCTGCCGCTATCGCGAGCAAGCTCGCTCTCACAGGTTTTTCGCCTACCGATACGCCGTCGCAATGCCCTGGCGCTCTTCCAGGCATTCCGGCGCGCCCATCTCGAACTCGCGGCAGATCAGCGGGCGCTTTTCGTAGATGGTACACATCATGCTGTCGCGATCCAGGGCCGCGCACCAACCGTCGTCGAGCCGCAGCATCACTTCCCCACCCCAATCGTCCGTGTCGATAAAACGCTCCGGGACCCCGGTGTCGGTAATCAGCATCACTTCCAACTGGCAGCAGCACGCCGCGCATGTCGAGCATGTGACGGCCGGTGCCGGGATTTCATGGAGGGGGATGGTTTTCATGGCGCGCAGTGTAAGGCAATCGGCGGCTCAGGGTCGTCCCTTGATCGGATAGCCGTTTTTTGCCTGGCATGAGTCGATGTCGGCCGGCAGGGTTTCGGTGGATGAAGGCAAGGGCCACAGTGCGGTCATGGACGCGATGGGAAGCGCGACTTCCCGGGGGCGTTCGACCAAGTGATCCAGCACATGCCGCGCCGCTTCTTCTGGCGACCAGTGGGCCGGGAATGGGAAACAATCGCCGGGCCCCTGCGATGGGTCATCGTAGCCAGGGTGCACCAATGTCACATCCACGCCCGCAGAGGCCAGCTCTGCCCGCGTCGACTCGAACAGATGGCGGATCCCGCTTCCACCCGCTTCGATGCTCGAGGGCGGCAGATAAGTCGCCGGGCTGGCAATACCCACCAGATGAGGTTGGGTCCCGACGCGCAACAAGGGCATGGCCACTTCGATGCAGAAACTGGCGGCCAGCAGGTTACTGCGCACGATACGCTCGATCAACGTGTGGTCAGTATGCTGTTCGTCAACATACTCAGCCGTTCCAGCATTGAGGATCACCTGATCCAGTGCACCCCATTGCCGGGCGATCTGTTCACCGATCTCGCGCACGGTCTGGCTGTCGGTCAAATTGCCGGGCACGATCAGCACTTGTCCTGGATAACGTACCGAAAGGGTTTCGCACGAGCGGGGCGAGTGTGAACTGACGGCCAGGTGTGCACCTGTCTCGAGTATCGCTTCAGCCAACGAAGCGCCGATTCCGTTGCCGGCCCCGGTAAGCCAATAGCGCCGGGGCAGTCTTAAACCCATGCCGTACTCCTTTCGATTGCCTACCGCTGATACACGACTTTCAGTAGAGTTCGTACGATTAGTACGACTATATGTTATCGGGTAAATATTGCATCCCGCGCCACGGCAATTTCATGTCCGCTAATCGCCCACCCCTTCAACGGCTGCATTCTGTCGCGTCGGCAGGTTTCTGAACGCTGCCAGCGCACGCGCCCTGGACTCGCGCAAATCGACGATCGGTGCCGGATAATCCACTGCGCCAAACAAGCCGCCCTGGCTATTTGGGCTATGGACCTGTTGCCTATCCAGATCGTTCAGTTCAGGTAACCAGTACTTGATGAACAGGCCCTCGCGGTCAAATTTTTCCGACTGGCTCAACGGGTTGAAGATGCGGAACCAAGGCGCCGAGTCGGTGCCGGTGGAGGCGCTCCACTGCCAGCCGCCATTATTGGCGGCCAGGTCGCCGTCGATCAGGTGCTGCATGAAGAAACGCTCGCCTTCACGCCAATCGATCAGCAGGTTCTTGGTCAGGAACATGGCGACCACCATCCGCAAACGGTTGTGCATCCAGCCGGTTTCCAGCAATTGGCGCATGGCCGCATCGATAATCGGCAGGCCGGTGCGTGCCTGTTTCCAGGCCTCCAGTTCGGTGGGGGCCTTGCGCCACGCCAGCGACTCGGTTTCCGGGCGGAACGCGCGGTGGCGCGATACACGTGGATAGCCCACGAGAATGTGTTTATAGAACTCGCGCCAGAGCAATTCATTTATCCAGGTCACGGCGCCGACGCTTCCACTCTCGAATTCACCCCGGTTGGCTTGTAGCGCGGCATGCAGGCACTGACGTGGCGACACCACCCCGGCTACCAGGTAGGCCGAGAGCTGGCTGGTGCCGGGCCGGGCCGGGAAGTCCCGTTCGTGCTGGTAATCGTCGAGGTGCTGGTCGACAAAACTGTCCAGTCGCCGTCGAGCTTCGGTTTCACCGGCGGGCCAGAGGGCACGCAGTGTTTCGCTGGGCGAGGCGAACCCATCGACCTGCGTCGGCACCGGATCGCGGGCAATGCCGGTGCGGGCCTGCTGGAGCGGTGTGGCGACCAGGCTCGGCAGCGAAAAATGCAGACGGTTGTAGCAGACCTTGCGGAACTGACTGAACACCTGGAAATAATTGCCGGTCTTGGTCAGTACGCTGCCAGGCCTGAACAGCAGTTGATCGAGGTGACGGTGAAGCTCGATGCCCTGGTCATTCAACGCACGGGCGACTTCGGTGTCACGCTGCGTTTCATTCAGGCCGTACTCTTCGTTGACATGCACGGCGCCAACGTTCAGTTCGCGACATAGCTTGAGCAGCACGTGCGGCGCCTGGTGCCAATGCGTTGCCTCGCGAATCAAGAGCGGGATGTTCAATTCATCCAGGGCCGTGCTCAATACGCCGAGGTTGCGCAGCCAGAAATCGATCTTGCACGCTGCGTCGTCATGGGCACGCCATTGTTCGGGGCTGGTCAGGTACACCGCCACGCATGGCCCTTGAGCTGCGGCCGCCGCGAGGGCGGTGTTGTCGTGCAGGCGCAAGTCGCTGCGCAGCCAGATCAGTTGCAGGCTGTTTTCCATCTAAAGGAGTTCTCTGCGGCTCAGTTCGCGATGAGCCGATAGCGGGTCTTCGGCCCAGGACAGGTCAATCATCGAAACGCCTGTGGATAACCGGGCGTGGTGGATCGACGCGGCCGGGCCGGCAATGATGATCGGGCAATCGATTCCACCCAGTAGCTTGGGCAGTTGGGACAGGTTGATGGCGTGACTGGAGTACAACAGGACGCCGCGAGCCTTGAGGCGTTCGACCGCCAGGGCCAGTTCGCCTGCCGGTAGCGGGCTGTCGAACACCTCCACCGGGCAATCGGCGCTGCTGGCCAGCCAAGCGGTGAGCCACAGGTGCGGTTCCTGGGGCAAGTCCGAATGATTGACCAGCAACAGTGGCGCGCCGCGCAACTGACGGTTGTTGTGGTAGATCCGGCTGCCAAACTTGCTGCGCAGCCACGAGTACAGGAAGACCCGTTCCAGTTGCGCGCCGAACTGGCCTTGCCAGCGCGAGTGCAGCTCGGCCAGCAACGGCAAGAGCAATTGCTCGCACACGGACCAGGGCGGATACAGCGCCATCGCCTGGTTGACCAGATCATCGATCTGACGCTCGGCAAGTTGCGTCACCGCCAGCACCAACGCGTGGCGCTGACGCTGCCAGTCGTCTTCCGCCGGCTGCATGGGTTCCGTCGCCAGCGGTGGTGTGTCCAGCAACGGCTTGATCTTGCTTACTGCAACGCCACGATCAATCCAAGTGAGGATACTCAGGATCCGTTGCACATGCTCGGCATTGAACAGCCGGTGGCCCTTGGGCGTGCGATGGGGCACGATCAGTCCGTAACGGCGCTCCCAGGCCCGCAGCGTGACGGCGTTGACACCGGTCTGCCGGGCGACTTCGCGTATGGGCAGCCAGCCTTGCGCCAAGGCCTTGGCAAAGTCGGCACCCAGGTCTTCGCGGGCGCTGGAATCGGGGGTGTTTTTCATTAAATGGCGTTTCGCAAACTGAGGTTTTCCGGGTGTGGTTGCAGGTAGACCTGCTGCGCCAGGTAAGGGTCAGGGTGCTGGCGCAGGTGATGCTTGAGCAAAGTTAGCGGCACCACCAAGGGCACAATGCCGAGACGGTATTGCCCGATGAGATGTTGTACCTCCTGCTTGTCCTCGGCATCGATGGCGCGCTTGAGGTAACCGCTCAGATGTTGCAGCACATTGGTATGGGTGCGGCGGGTGGCGCATTTCTTCAAGGCGGCCATCAATGCACTGAAATAGCGTGGGCCCAGTTCATTGGGATCGGCCTTGCCCATGTCGCCCAGCAATTTCCCCAGGGTCTTGTACTGTTCGGGGTTGTGAGCCATGAGCAGGTATTTGTAGCGCGAGTGGAATTCGAGCAGGTCGCGCCGGGTCAGGCCCTGGCGGCGCAAGGGTTGCCAGGCGGCATAGGCAAACACCCGGGTCAGGAAGTTCTCCCGCAGTACCGGGTCGTTGAGGCGACCGTCTTCCTCCACCGGCAGATCGGGATGGCGTTCACAAAAGGCTTGGGCATAGATGCCGCGCCCGCCGCCTTCCTGGGGCACACCGTTATGGTCATAGACCTTGACCCGCTCCAGTCCGCAGGACGGCGATTTCTGCATGAAGATGTAGCCGCAGAGGTCATCCAGTTCCTCGGCCATTTGCTGCCCATAGTCGGCCAATGGCCGGGTCACATCGAGGTCGCGATTCACCGTACCGAGCGCCTCGGGGTGTTCAGGATTGCCCACCAGGCGAATCGGCTCCCGGGGAATGCCCAGGCCGATGGCGACTTCGGGGCACACCGGCACGAAATCGAAGTAATCGATGAGGGTGCGGCTGCACAACGGCGATTGCTTGTGCCCGCCGTTGAAGCGAACTTCGGCACCCATCAGGCAGGCGCTGACGGCGATTCGGGGTTTGGCGATGGCTGCGCTGGGCATGGGCGACCTCTGATGGCTTAATCTTGTACAAGTTTATATTTATGTACAATATTTTCATCATAGGTCCGAATGCACACAAGTCAACCGGATTCATAGAGGGACTGGTGACGTCAGTGGTGCTGCGGGCAGGCTGCTGTCTCTTTCGACAGCAGCGAAGAGCGATGGGTGACGCGTCTACTGCAGGCTTGCGTGCAGGCGGCGTGCAGCCTCCTGGCCGCTGAGCCATGCGCCTTCGACCCGGCCGGACAGGCACCAGTCACCACACACGTACAGCCCCAGGTCGGCATCGGCCAGGGCGCCCCATTCATGGCTGCCGGCGGGGCGGGCATAGAGCCAACGATGGGCCACGCTGAAGCTTGGTGCGGGCATCGCGCTGTGCAGCAGTTCGGCGAAGGCACCGTGCAGGTGTTCGATCACCGCTTCCTTGGACAGGTCGATGTGCTGCCGGCTCCAGTCGCTGGTGGCGTGCAGTACCCAGGTGTCGAGCTTGCTGTCGCGTCCCGGTTTGCTTCGGTTGCGCGCCAGCCAGTCCAAAGGGCTGTCCTGTACGAAGCAGCCTTCCATGGGCGTATCCAGCGCTGCTTCGAAGGCCAGGGCCACAGCCCAGGTCGGGTCCATCTTCACGCCGGCAGCCACGGCGGCCAGCTTCGGTACGGCCGCCAGCAATGCGGTAGCCTGGGGCGCGGGCGTGGCGATCACCACGTGGCCGAAGGGGCCGTGGGTGAAACCTTCCGCGTCCTGCAGATGCCAATGCTCCTGGCCGCGGTACACCTCGGTGATCCGGCAGGAAAACTGCACCTGCAGTTTGTCGAGCAAGGCACGGGTGATGGCGCTCATGCGCGGGGTGCCGACCCAGCGAGTCTGTTCGTCCGGCGATGGGCTCAATTGCCCATTCTGGAAGTTGTAGAGCTGCGGGTTCCATTCCGCGGCCCAGCCGTTGGCTTGCCAGCGCTGGACCTCCGTGACAAAGCGGCGATCGCGGGCAGTGAAGTACTGCGCGCCCATGTCCAGTGCGCCAGCGTCGCTGCGCTTGCTCGACATGCGTCCGCCACTGCCATGGCTTTTATCGAAGAGTTGAACGACATGCCCAGCCTCCGTCAGGGCCTGGGCGGCTGAAAGTCCGGCGATGCCGGTGCCGATGATCGCGATAGGTACAGTCATGAGGGCCTCGTTTACCTTTCTGTACAGACTACGCCGTCGTTTAAACCTGTACAATTCGGGTTTTTGGTATAAGTTTTACCGTTCGCGTTTGGACAGGTTGTCCTATTGTTAAACACAGACCCCGTCCGATACGAAAAATCCCTGCTTATAAAAATAGACTAATGGGCCGGGTAAAACGCGATTCGAGGAACATCTCATGCACATATTGCTGACCGGCGGTACTGGTTTGATCGGGCGTCAGCTCTGCCGCCTCTGGTTGCAGCAGGGACATCGCCTGACGGTTTGGAGCCGCCGCCCCGAAGAGGTGGCGAAAATCTGCGGGACCTCGGTGCGGGGCGTGGCCAAGCTCGACGAAATTGACGAGCCGGTGGACGCGGTGGTCAACCTCGCCGGCGCCCCCATCGCCGACCGCCCCTGGAGCCACAAACGCAAGATGTTGTTGTGGAGCAGTCGTATCACGTTGACGGAAATTTTGCTGGCGTGGCTGGAGCGTTGCGAACAGAAACCGCAGGTGCTGATTTCCGGTTCCGCGGTGGGCTGGTACGGCGACGGTGGTGAGCGTGAATTGACCGAGGAATCGGGACCGGTGAGCGAAGATTTCGCCAGCCAGTTGTGCATCGCCTGGGAAGAAACCGCGCAACGGGCCGAGGCCTTGGGCCTGCGCGTGGTGCTGGTGCGTACCGGTCTGGTTCTGTCCGCCGAGGGCGGCTTTTTGTCGCGGCTGCTGTTGCCATTCAAGCTGGCGCTGGGCGGGCGTATCGGCAATGGTCGGCAGTGGATGCCGTGGGTTCACATTGACGATCAAATCGCCCTGATTGATTTTCTTCTGCATCGCACCGATGCCAGCGGTCCTTATAATGCATGCGCGCCGAACCCGGTGCGCAACCGCGATTTTGCCAAGGCCCTGGGGCGCGTATTGCATCGGCCGGCCGTAGTGCCGATGCCGGAGCTTGCGCTGAAGGTCACGCTGGGGGAGTTGTCCTTGCTGTTGCTTGGCGGCCAGCGCGCCACGCCGGCCCGATTGCAGGCGGCTGGCTTCACATTCCGGTTCACTGATTTGCCTGCGGCCCTGGAAGACTTGTCCAGCCGCCTTTGAAATAGGACGTTGCATGACCGATCACGCGTTGCTTCTGGTGAATCTGGGTTCGCCTGCCTCCACCTCGGTGGCCGATGTGCGCCGCTACCTCAATCAATTCCTGATGGACCCGTATGTCATCGACCTGCCATGGCCGGTGCGGCGCTTGCTGGTGTCGCTGATCCTGATCAAGCGGCCCGAACAGTCGGCCCACGCCTACGCCTCGATCTGGTGGGAGGAAGGATCGCCGTTGGTGGTGCTCAGTCGCCGGCTGCAACAGGCCATGACCGCGCAGTGGACCCAGGGTCCGGTGGAGCTGGCGATGCGTTATGGCGAGCCGTCCATTGAATCGGCGCTGGTGCGGCTGGCGAGTCAGGGGCACAAGAAGATCACGTTGGCGCCGTTGTATCCGCAGTTCGCCGACAGCACCGTGACCACGGTGATCGAGGAGGCCAAGCGGGTCGTACGGGAAAAGAAGCTCAATGTGCAGTTTTCGATCCTCCAACCGTTCTACGATCAGCCCGAATACCTCGACGCCCTGGTGACCAGCGCCAAGCCGTACCTGATGCAGGAGCACGATCATCTGTTGTTGAGTTTCCACGGCTTGCCGGAACGGCACCTGACCAAGCTCGACCCGACGGGATTTCATTGCTTCAAGGATGCCGACTGCTGCAAGAATGCGCCGCCGGAAGTCATGGCGACCTGTTACCGCGCGCAATGCATCCGCACTGCCGAACTGTTTGCCCAACGCATGGGGCTGGCGGATGGCAAATGGTCGGTGTCGTTCCAGTCGCGGTTGGGGCGGGCCAAGTGGATCGAACCCTACACCGAGGCGCGCCTGGAAGAACTGGCCAAAAGCGGCGTGAAGAAAGTGCTGGTGATGTGCCCGGCGTTCGTGGCCGACTGCATTGAAACCCTGGAGGAAATCGGCGATCGCGGTTGCGAGCAGTTCCGCGCGGCAGGGGGGGAGGAGTTGGTGCTGGTGCCTTGCCTCAATGATGAGCCGCAGTGGGCGCAGGCGTTGAGTACTCTCTGCGAACGGGCTCCGATAGCGTTGTGAGGCTCAAGGGCCTCATCGCGAGCAAGCTCGCTCCCACATGGGCTCTGCGGTGTACACAAATGTTGTGACCACCCGAGATCCACTGTGGGAGCGAGCTTGCTCGCGATGGCTGTCAGGCCGACAACAAAGCCTTCAAGCTTGAGTCAGATCAGCGGCTCATCCGCCTTCTTCTGTTTCCAGCCGTCATTGCCCGGCAGCAGCAGGTTCAGCGCGATCGCCACCACCGCGCACAATGCGATGCCTTTGAGGCCGAAGTCGTCCGGACCGGTGCCCGTGCCCACCAGTACGCCGCCAATGCCGAACACCAGCGTCACCGAAACGATCACCAGGTTGCGCGCCTCGCCCAGGTCGATCTTGTGGCGGATCAGCGTATTCATGCCCACCGCCGCAATCGAACCGAACAACAGGCACAGGATCCCGCCCATCACCGGCACCGGGATGCTTTGCAGCAGCGCGCCGAACTTGCCGATGAACGCCAGGCTGATGGCAAAGATCGCCGCCCAGGTCATGATCTTCGGGTTGTAGTTCTTGGTCAGCATCACCGCGCCGGTCACTTCGGCGTAGGTGGTGTTGGGCGGGCCACCGAACAGCCCGGCGGCGGTGGTGGCAATGCCGTCACCCAGCAGGGTGCGGTGCAGGCCGGGTTTTTTCAGGTAGTCGCGACCGGTCACGCTGCCCACGGCAATCACGCCGCCGATGTGCTCGATGGCCGGTGCCAGGGCGACCGGCACGATGAACAGGATCGCCTGCCAATTGAACTCCGGTGCGGTGAAGGCTGGCAGGGCGAACCAGGGGGCGGCGGCGATTTTCGCGGTGTCCACGACCCCGAAGAAAAACGCCATGGCAAAGCCCACCAGCACGCCGGAAATGATCGGCACCAGGCGGAAAATGCCTTTGCCGAACACCGCCACGATCAGGGTGGTGAGCAGGGCCGGCATCGAAATCATCATCGCGGTCTGATAATGAATCAGCTCGGTGCCGTCGCCGGCCTTGCCCATTGCCATGTTGGCGGCAATCGGCGCCATGGCCAGGCCGATGGAAATGATCACCGGACCGATGACCACTGGCGGCAGCAGCCGGTCGATGAACCCGGTGCCCTTGATCTTCACCGCCAGGCCCAGGAAGGTGTAGACGAAACCCGCCGCCATCACCCCACCCATGGTCGCGGCCAGGCCGAACTGGCCTTTGGCGAGTATGATCGGAGTGATGAAGGCAAAGCTCGAGGCCAGGAACACCGGTACCTGGCGCCCGGTGACGAGCTGGAACAGGATCGTTCCCAGGCCGGCGGTGAACAGCGCCACGTTAGGGTCCAGGCCGGTGATCAGCGGCATCAATACCAGCGCGCCGAAGGCGACGAACAGCATCTGTGCGCCTGACAGGACCTGGCGCCAGAGCGGATCGTTGAACTCATCCCGCATGCTCAAGCGTCCTTCTGCTTGGTGCCGAAGATCTTGTCGCCGGCATCGCCCAGGCCCGGGATGATGTAGCCATGTTCGTTGAGTTTCTGGTCGATGGACGCGGTGTAGATGGTCACATCCGGGTGGGCGTCCTGCACGGCCTTGATGCCTTCGGGGGCAGCAACCAGCACCATGGCGCGGATGTCCCGGCAACCGGCCTTTTTCAACAGGTCGATGGTGGCGACCATGGAGCTGCCGGTGGCGAGCATCGGATCGATGATCATCGCCAGGCGCTCGTCGATTTCCGGCACCAGTTTTTCCAGGTAGGTGTGGGCTTGCAGGGTCTGCTCGTTGCGAGCCACGCCCACGGCGCTGACCTTGGCCCCCGGGATCAGGCTCAGCACGCCTTCGAGCATGCCGATACCGGCGCGCAGGATCGGCACCACGGTGATTTTCTTGCCGGCGATTTTCTCGACCTGGACCGTGCCGGCCCAGCCATCGATTTCGTAGGACTCCAGCGGCAGGTCCTTGGTGGCTTCATAGGTGAGCAGGGCACCGACTTCCTGGGCCAGTTCACGGAAGTTCTTCGTGCTGATATCGGCGCGGCGCATCAGGCCGAGTTTGTGTCTGATCAGCGGATGGCGGATCTCGAGGATGGGCATGGGGAAGGCTCCGGCGGCGGGCAAAAAAACCGGCCTAGATTAATCTATCCGAGGGTGTTGTCCTATAGACAATACAGAACGTTAGTCCACAAACGCTTGATCTGGCCGGGCGGGATGCGTACCTTTGCCGGCTTTTCCGAACCCTGCCACCCCTGGAGAGCGCCATGTCCGCTGATCTCGAGCATATCCGTCAAATCATGCGAGAGGCTGACTGCCTGTACACCGAAGCCGAAGTGGAAGCGGCCATCGCCCGTGTCGGTGCGCAAATCAACGAGCAACTGGCCGATGCCAATCCGGTGGTGTTCTGCGTCATGAACGGCGGCCTGATTTTCTCCGGCAAGCTGCTGACCTATCTGAACTTCCCCCTGGAAGCGTCCTACCTGCACGCGACGCGTTATCGCAACGAAACCAGCGGCGGCGACCTGTTCTGGAAAGCCAAGCCGGAAGTTTCGTTCATCGACCGCGATGTGCTGATCATCGACGACATCCTCGACGAAGGTCATACCCTGGGTGCGATCATCGACTTCTGCAAACACGCCGGCGCCCGCGCCGTGCACACCGCCGTGCTGATCGACAAGGACCACGACCGCAAGGCGCGGCCGGACTTGAAAGCCGATTTCGTCGGCCTGCCGTGTATCGACCGCTACATTTTCGGCTACGGCATGGACTACAAAGGTTACTGGCGCAACGCCAATGGCATTTTCGCCGTCAAGGGGATGTAGTCGATGACTCGGCCAAGTTTCCTGGAACAAGCGTTGTTCGATGAATTGGCCGAGAAAGCCGCGGCCAGTCCTCGCGGACGACAGCACCATAATTTCCATGAGATGGATGAGCCGTGCCACCGCATGGCGGTTGGCTTGCAGCCTTGCACCTACATCCCGCCGCACCGTCACCTGAGCGCCGATAAGGCGGAAACCTTGCTGGTGCTCAAGGGGCGGCTGGGGGTGTTGATTTTCGACGAGGCCGGTGCGGTGGTGGACAAGCGCATCCTGCAGGCCGGTGGCGATTGCCTCGGTGTCGACCTGCCGGCCGGTGTGTATCACGGATTGGTGGTGCTGGAAGCCGACAGCTTGATGTTCGAGTGCAAGGCCGGTCCTTACCGGCCCGTGGGCGAGGGCGAACTGGCCCACTGGGCACCCCGCGAGGGCGAGGCGGGCGTGGCCGAGTACCAGGCCTGGATGCGCGCTCAGTTCGACTGAGCACCGAATCAGGCAGGGCAGCGGAGATTTTGTGGCGAGGGAGCTTGCTCCCGCTTGGGGGCTTGGCACCCACCTGCAATTGGGGCTGCTGCGCAGCCCAGCGGGAGCAAGTTCCCTCGCCACAATTCAAGCAAGTCTTGGATGAGCGGTGCTGCCGCCGGCCAACCACTGCTCACTCTTGACCCGCGCCTGCTCCAGGGTCTGCACATAGGCCAATTGCCGCTGTTCGCGATGAATGCCGGCGCGGCGCAGTTTCAGGCGCACCCTGGGCGCGGTCGCCACCAGGATCAGGCCGATGCCGTGCTTGCGGTAATCCTTCAGGATATTTTCAAACGCAGCCAGCGCCGTCATGTCCAGCATGGGCACGGCACTCATTTCCACGACCACCACCCGAACGGCCGGGTCGAACCGGCGCAGCACATCCAGGGCTTTTTCAGCCGCGCCAAAGAACAACGGTCCACGAATGGCGTAGCAGCGAACATGCCCGGGCATGTCCAGCAGGGCCTGGTGAAAATCGCGCGGCAATTCGGCGCTGTCGGTCAATTCGCTCATGCGCTTGATGAACAGCCCGGCGGCCAGCAGCAGGCCGACGGCGACGGCCAGGACCATGTCGAACAGCACCGTCAGGCCCAGGCAGGTCAGCAGCACCAGCACGTCGCTGCGCGGGGCGATGCGCAGGGTGTGCAGCACATGCCCGGCTTCGCTCATGTTCCAGGCGACCATCACCAGTAGCGCGGCCAGTGCGGCCATGGGCAAGTAACTGAACAGCGGCGCCAGCAGCACAATCGCCACCAGCACCACGAGGCTGTGGATGATCGCGGCCAGCGGTGAAAAGGCGCCACTGCGCACATTGGTGGCGCTGCGGGCAATGGCGGCGGTGGCGGTGATGCCACCGAACAGCGGCGCCACCAGGTTGCCCAGGCCCTGGCCCATCAGCTCGGCATTGGGATCGTGCTTGCTGCCGGTCATGCCGTCCGCTACCACCGCGCACAACAGCGATTCGATGGCTCCGAGCATGGCGATGGCGAAGGCGGGCGCCAGCAATTGGCGGATCAGGTCATAGGACAGGATCAACGGATGTCCCTGGCTGTCCGGCAGGTTCCAGGGCCAGTCGAAGCTGGGTAGAAAGGGCGGGATGCCCGGGTGAGCGATGCCATCGATGACGTAGCTGAAACGTTCGCCCAGCGTCGCGATCGGCCATCCGCCGCGCTCCATCGCCAGCCCCAGCAACGTGCCCACCAGCAGCGCCACCAGATGCCCGGGCACCCGTGGCACCCAGCGCGGCCAGACGATCAGCACCGCCAGGCACACGGCCCCGATGGCCCCATCGCCGAGACGGGCACCGGGCAGCGCCACGATCAATTCGCCCAGTTGTTCGATGTAGTGTTTGGCTTGGCCTGCGGTGGTCAGCCCCAGCAGATCCTTCAGTTGCAAAGTGGCGATGACCACGCCGATGCCCGCGGTGAAGCCGAGGATGACCGGATAGGGGATGTACTGGATCAAGCGGCCGGCGCGTATCAGGCCCAGGGCGATCAAGATCAGGCCGGCGAGCATGGTGCACAGCAGCAGGCCGCCGAGGCCGTATTGTTGGGTGATGGGCAGCAGGATCACCACGAACGCCGCTGTCGGCCCGCTCACGTTGAAGCGCGAGCCGCCGGTGAGGGCGATCAGCGGCGCCGCCACCAACACCGTGTACAGGCCGTGCTGTGGCGGCACGCCGACGGCAATCGCCAGGGCCATGGCCAGGGGGATGGCGATGATGCCGACGGTCAGCCCGGCCACCAGGTCGCCGCGCAGGCGTTCCAGGGTGTAGCCGGCACGCCAGGTCTGGCGCCAGGCGGCGAACAACGGTGGGGCGGAGAAAGACATGAATACTCCTCGCAAGGGGGCTGGCACTGGCCGTGGCGAGGGAGCTTGCTCCCGCTCGAGTGCGTAGCGCTCGCAATATCCTGGGGCGGCTGCGCCATCCAGCGGGAGCAAGCTCCCTCGCCACAAAGGCAGGCGCCAGTGAGATCGACGCTGATGGCCTCTTTGAGTATGCCGCGCCCGCTGTCCGGATGTATTGATCCGAATCGCTTATTTTTACTATTCCTGCTCATGCTAGAGTGCCCGGCCAAGATTCTGGAGGTTGTCATGCGTGTATCGATCCGTCGCTGCGCCACTTCACTGTTGATCGCCAGCCTGCCTTTGATGGCCGTGGCCGCGCCGATGCACAGCCAGTTCCTGCCGCCGGATGACCTGGTGGTGCGCCAGGAACAGCCCGAACAGCAACAGTTACTGCAAGTGACCGAGTATTCGGTGGTGCTGGGTAACCAGCGCCAGTCCAACCAGCAACCGATCCCGGTCACTTCGCCCTTGCTGGTCCGTCTCAAGGGCAAGTCTTTGAACAAGGGGGCGACCATCAGCCAGGTGATCCTCAACTTCGACGGCGAAAGCAAAAGCTTGAAGAAACCGGCCTTCGACGAGGCGAGCAAGACCCTGACGCTGTCTTATCCACAGGCCCAGTACCGGGTGGTCATCGATCTGTTGCGCAACAACACGGTCTACGTGCAGTTCCTCACCTACGCCAACGGCCATATCTGGGCCGACCTGCACACCGGCACCGAACGCCCGCGTTGAGCCCTGAGGCCTGCCGGGGGTAAACTGCCCGCCCCGTGAATTGTGCGAGTTGGAGCCGGCAATGCGTAAAGACAAGAAACAAGTGATTGGCGACGAGATTGGCGACGAGCAGATCAAGCTGTTCCTCAATTTCGAACCGGTCGATGCCACTTCGCCGTCGTTGCACAAACTGATCAAGGCCTACCGTGGCCTGCGGGTCGATGATTTCGAGCGCTTCTTGACGTTCTTCGTCGAGGCCGGCCATGACCTCGACGGTAAGGACGAGCACGGCAACGATTTCGTTGCGCTGATCCAGGACCAGCGCAATGCCGAGGAATACATCGAATTGATCAACAAGGCGCGCCGCTGAATTGAACCCCTGTCAACGCTCTTCGGAGCGTTGCATCGTTCGGGCTGATCGCAACTAATTTCTTATTCTGCAAGTTGCTCCGAAAGGTTATGTCACCATTCGAGCTGTTTTGTTTTATTTGAATTTCCATTACTTTTGCGTCGAAGCCAAGTGGCTTTGACGTCATCGTTTAAATGGAGCTGTATTCATCATGGAAGATCAAAAGAAGTGTATCGTCGGGGTGTTGTTGTCCCTGGCGGCGTGTCTGGCAAGTTCAGCTTCCAGTGCGCGGGATGAAATTGTCAATGTTGAAGTCTACAACGCAACCGCCGCCGTCATCGTTCCTGGCAGCGATTTTACCTGGACGCAGAATCCGGCCAATGCAGGCCACAGCTTTTCGATAAACCCGGGCGAGAGCCAGGAATTAACCTACTACCTGCCCCAGTCACGCGCCGAGCGAGAGGCCTTCAGCTATACGCAAGGCAGCCGCACCTGTCATTTCAGCTTTGGACATGTCGCAAGGGCACCGGGCAATGATAAAGAGGCAATGCCTTATCATCGCTGGGTCAAGGCGGAGCCGGCGGGTTCCTGTGTCGCTGAATTGTTTTATGTTGAAGATGATGACGATTATGTCAGTCACGGTGGAACACGCGTCAAATTCAGCATGAACTAACACCGAGGAAATAAAAAAAGCCTCCCGTCTGCACGGGAGGCTTTTTTATATTGACGGCAAGGTATCAGGCGTAACTTTTAGCCTTGCTGTCTTCAACCAACTCCAACGCAATGTTGTTCTGCGCGTTGATCTTGCGATACAGCGCCGCGTCGGTTTCCAGCACTTTTTCCCGGGCCGGGAAGATCTCTGCGAGCTTGCCAGCCCACTCGCCCTTGGCCTTGTCCGGGAAGCAGCGCTCGATCAATTCCAGCATGATCGATACGGTCACCGAAGCACCCGGCGATGCGCCGAGCAGGGCGGCGAGGGTGCCGTCCTTGGCCGCCACCAGTTCGGTGCCGAACTGCAGGACGCCACCTTTCTTCGGGTCTTTCTTGATGATCTGCACCCGTTGGCCGGCCACTTCCAAGCGCCAGTCTTCGGCTTTC
This sequence comes from Pseudomonas sp. R151218B TE3479, assembly GCF_053629195.1. Lineage (NCBI taxonomy): Bacteria > Pseudomonadati > Pseudomonadota > Gammaproteobacteria > Pseudomonadales > Pseudomonadaceae > Pseudomonas > Pseudomonas sp. R151218B TE3479. The sequence goes on along the minus strand of NZ_JBRJHV010000001.1, from coordinate 6,463,141 downwards.
GCCTCGGGGTAGAAGCGACGCAGGGATTCCAGGCGCTGCTCCATGGACTGCATCACTTCGCTGATCAGGTACTTGGTCAGGTCCATGTTGTCCCGGGCCACGGCCAGCATCGGGCCGATGTTGCCGGCGCGTACCGACAGCGGCAGGTCCATGAGCGAACCGTGCTTGAGGAACTTGGTGGTGAAACCGGCGTATGGCCCGAACAGCAGGGATTTCTTGCCGTCGACCACGCGGGTGTCCAGGTGCGGCACCGACATTGGCGGCGAGCCCACGGCGGCCTGGCTATAGACCTTGGCCTGATGGTGCTTGACCACTTCCGGGTTGTCGCAACGCAGCCACTGGCCGCTGACCGGGAAGCCACCGAAGCCCTTGCTTTCCTCGATGCCCGAGGCTTGCAGCAGCGGCAAGGCCGCGCCGCCGGCACCGAGGAACACGAACTTGGCGTCGACTTCGCGGGTGCTGCCGGAATTGACGTCCTTGATGCTCACGGTCCAGCCGTTGCCGTTGCGCTTGAGGCCGGTGACGCGCTTGCAGTATTTGACCTGGGTGTCCGGGGCGCTGGTCAGGTGCTTGAGCAACTGATTGGTCAGGGCGCCGAAGTTGACGTCGGTACCGTTCATGACGCGGGTGGCGGCGATGACTTCATCGTCCGGCCGGCCAGGCATCATCAACGGCATCCACTCGGCCATCTGGCCTTTGTCTTCGGTGTATTCCATGTCGGCGAAGGCGTGATGCTGGCGCATCAGCTCGAAGCGCTTCTTCAGGAACGCCACGCCTTTCTCACCCTGTACGAAACTCAGGTGTGGCACCGGGGCGATGAAGGACTTGGAAGAGCCGAACGTGCCTTTCTGGGTCAGGTACGTCCAGAACTGCTTCGACACTTCGAACTGGGTGTTGATGTGCACGGCTTTCTTGATGTCGACCGTGCCGTCGGCCGCCTGGGGCGTGTAGTTGAGCTCACACAGCCCGGCGTGGCCGGTACCGGCGTTGTTCCACGGGTTGGAACTCTCCGCGGCACCGGAGTCCATCAGCTCGACGACTTCCAGCGAGATCGCGGGATCGAGCTCCTTGAGCAGCACGGCCAGGGTGGCACTCATGATGCCGGCCCCTACCAGAACTACATCGACTGCTTCGTTATGCGCCATTTAACGCGTCTCCAAAATCTGCAGCACCAAATTGTCGGCATAGCGGCCAGGAGTGGCGGGGCAGGTCAGTTGCGCCCCAGTTATCCATGGCCAGGATCGCCATGTCCGAATCTTCGCAATTTTTCGCACCTACTGCGGATGCATGCAGCCTGGCCTCAAGAGTCACATGAACTCATTTAAGCGCCGGGCGGGCAATTCGACTTATGGCCGAGACATCCGTTCGTGCAACCAAATCCGTAGCGGACAGGCTTCAGGCGCCGGTTCTCGAGCGATATCCGGTCCTGTGTCGTTGGGCTGTTTCAGACGCTAATGGTGCTTGTTCAGACGCAAAACTCTTCATTTGCTCGCCACACTCTCGTGAAGTTGTGAAAACCCGTTTTTTCACGCTCTTTTGAAGACGTGAACCTCAAAAAAGGGCTGTCCCAGCCTGGCACCGTGCCCGGTTTGGTTGCCCCCATGTAGTACATGACAGGCAAAACAGGCAGACAGCTCAGTGACCGAGCGTAATGACAGCTCTGCAGATTCGCGAAAAGTGGTGATTTGCCTGGAGAACAGCAAGCGCGCCAGCTTCACTCGATCTGTGTGGGCGGCTCTCTGTGGGCGGTGCGGGGTGCCAATACCAGCGCATCAGCGGTGTTGCGAGGCCCGATCAGGAGACGTCCTTATAATCGGGGGGAGATTGTATCGAAGAAACGCAGGGAAATGGTCGTGTTTAATGACTTTTATTAGCCGTCCGGTCAGATGGTCAACAGTTGTCGGTTGCGTGCGCGGGCACGAAGCGGTTGCACGCGGGCGCTGGCGGGCAATGGCTGGTGCAACCAGTTGAGGCGGATTTCGTCGATTTCCACCCAGCCCTCGCCCATCGGTTGCAGGCTGCACTGCTTGAAGGCCTGGCAACGGCCGTTGCGATCGAGCAGGGCGAAGCTGCGGTGATGGGGACGCGGGGTGAACAGGGAAATGAGGAAGCGCATGAGCGGATACCGGGTCAGGAAGCTTGAAGCAAGCCTGACAGCGGGCCATGACATACCGGTGTAAGGACCGTGACAATGGGGTGACAGGAACCGGCAATCACGGCCCGTGTCAGACATTTCAGTATTCATCGTAAGGCGCTAGTTCACTGCGATGGCGCACCGCTATACTGCCGGCCTGTTTGTGCCCGATTCTGGAGAGAAGAGCATGTTGCAACGCCTGTTGTTCGGTTTGATCGCTGTGACCAGTCTGACCCTCGTCGGCTGCGCCCACAGCCCGCAACAACTTAACCCGGAGCCCAAGCTCAATGCCCAACTGGCGCCTGTGGGTCGTGGCCAGCCGGTGGTGGTGCGGGTCGTGGACGGGCGTCCGTCGCCGACCCTCGGCACCCGTGGCGGCCTGTACCCGGAAACCAGCGTGATCACGGTGCAGGGTGCGCAGATCCTGCCCAAGCTGCAGGCCCAGGCTGAAGCCGCGGTGCGTTTGCTGGGCTTCACGCCCACCGCCAACGCCTTGAATGCACCGCAACTGACCGTGACCCTGGCCGAGCTCAAGTACCAGTCGCCCAAGGAAGGCATGTACGTGACCGAAGCCACCATCGGCGCGACCTTCCGCTCCGACGTGCAGAACGCCAACCGCCGCTACAGCGGTCGTTACGGGGCGTCCCTGGACCAGCGCTTCGGCATGGCGCCGAACCAGGACACCAACACCAAGCTGGTCAGCGACGTGTTGAGCGATGCCCTGACCCGGCTGTTCAAGGACCCGACCATTGGCCAGGTGCTGGCTGAGTAAGCATTAAGTCCTGTAACCCTTGTGGGAGCGAGCTTGCTCGCGATAGCGGAGTGTCAGCCATCTCGATGTTGGCTGATCCACCGCTAGCGCGAGCAAGCTCGCTCCCACAGTTTTTCAGGCGGCCTGGGAATAGAATTCCAGCACGCTGATCCCGGTCAGTAGGTCTGTCTCAGGCAGGTCGGCATGTTGATGGCCGCCGAGGGCGCAATACACCAGCCAATGGCGGTCCTGCACATTGAAGGACAGGCTGTCGACGAGGTTCTGCTGTTCGTCGCTTGGGCTGATGAGATAGAGGCGATCCTGGTTTTCGGCGTGGAGCATGACGGGTTCCGTGCGGGTTTGAAGGGCGACAGAGTGGCCTAATCAGATGACGAAACCGTGACGGGGGAAATTAAGCCAAGGCTTGATTGCGGAGCCTGTGGCGAGGGAGCTTGCTCCCGCTGGGCTGCACAGCAGCCCCCGACTAGCGTCTCGGTGTGTCAGGTTAATCGTGCAAGCTTTTTTTGGGACTGCTGCGCAGTCCAGCGGGAGCAAGCTCCCTCGCCACGAAGTCACCAGGCCATTATCCCTGCCGTTCGTTACTGGTCGGAAAAAACGGTGCAGGGCGGCGGGCTTTCGGTAGAATCCGCGCCCTGTTCGTAGGCCACGGGCGTGTCAGTCCTGTCCGTTATCGCTTGAGGTTCGTGATGTCGTTGCATCTGTTTTCGTTGTTCGCTGCCCACCCCGCCAAATTGATCAACCTGCTCGCGTTGCTGTTTGCCTGCCCGGGCGGCTGGGTACTGCACGCGACGCGTCGCCGTGAACAACGGGCGCGAGCCTGCCTGCAAGCACGAAATGGCAATGGCGAGGAGCGCTTCGAAGCATTGTTGGACCTGGCCACCCAGCGCATGAACCGGTTCTTCTATCGGTTCGGCTTTGGCTGCCTGGCGCTGGCGTTGCTGGTGTCGTGGATCAGTACGCAGTTCTGATGAGATAACCGTTTTGATCGGGGCATGGTGGCCTGTGGCGAGGGGATTTATCCCCGCTGGGCTGCGCAGCAGCCCCAAACCCTGACAGCTCGGTAAGTCTGGTCGATCACATCAACCTGATCAGGGCTGCTACGCAGCCCAACGGGGATAAATCCCCTCGCCACAGCAAGCTCCCTCGCCACAGGGAGCCCATGTCCTCAGACCTATCGCTTAAAGCGCCAACCCCGCCTTGACCCGATACTGATTACGTACCGGCGTCGCATATTGCAGCACCAGGAACGGCCGGTGTTCCGGCGGGCAAGCGTGCAGCCGACGCTGCCATTCTTCCTGGGCCTTGGCCAGTTCATCGGCGCCAAACACTTCGGCTGCCGTCGGTACCTGCAACTGCGGGTCGGCGTCGGCCCATTGGGCGTAAGCCAGGTAATGCACCGGGAACAGGCGGTAACCGCCGAGAATCTGCCGGTCCATTTCCAGGGCCAATTGCTTGGTGTCCTCGAACAGCTCGGTGATGGGCGCGGCGAAGTTCACGTGGACCCGGCCCTTGTAGCCGGTGATGCCCTTGGCGATGCTCACGTCATCTTCGCCCGGTGCCTTGGTGTAGGTGCCGGTGGTGGCGCGGATGTACAACTCGCGGGCCTTGGCCTGGTCGCACGGGTCGTATTCGTAGCTGATCGACACCGGCGTGAGGTTCAGCGACTGGATCACCTCGCCGAACGGCTCGTCCTTGCGGCTCATGTGGAACATCTTGAGGATCGCCGATTCGGTCCGGTCGTCACCGTCCTTGGCCCGCCCTTCGGCCTGGGCGATCCAGATCGAGGCGCAGTCGTTGCGGATCGAATGGTTGATGTACGCCGACAGCAACTGGTACGCGGCCATTTTTTCCCGCCGTCCGGTGATGGAGCGGTGCACGATGAAGCTCTTGTTCAGGCGCATCAGGTCGCTGACAAAAGGCTTTTGCAGCAGGTTGTCGCCGATGGCGATGCGCGGCGTCGGCAGGCCGGCGTGGTACACGGCGTAGTTGACGAAGGCCGGGTCCATCACGATATCGCGGTGGTTGGCGATGAACAGGTAGGCGCTGCCGGACTTGAATTGCTCCACGCCGGTGTAGGTCACGCCATCGGTGGCGCGCTCGATGGTGTGGTCGACGTAGAACTCCACCTTGTCCTGCAAAGTGGCGACCGACGTCACACCGGCGAACTCACGGCGCAATCTTTGCGCTATAAGGGGTTTGAGCATCCAGCCGAAGGCGCCGGCCAGGCGTGGGAAGCGGAAGTGGGTGAGGATATCTAGAAACGCCTTGTCGCCGAGCAGCCGTGCCAGCACCGCTGGGACTTCGCTGTCGTCGTAAGGTCGGATGGCATCGAATTCGCCCATCATGCTCTCTTGTTGGAAACGGCTAGGGTAAGTAAAGGTTCGATCGAAAAAACGACGGGGCACGGCCTGGAAGATAAGCCAGACGAAAATAGCCCTGCAAATAGACCGGCGATTATACGCACAAGTCACTTGGGAGACCGCGATGCTGGAGCAGGCTCATTATGATTGTCCCTATTGCGGGGAGAATGTGGAGACAACCGTGGACTTGTCCGGCGGCGACCAGACCTACATCGAGGACTGTCAGGTGTGCTGTCGACCGATCACCTTTGTGCTGCAGGTCCATGGCGAGGAATGGCATCTCGAAGTCTTCAGCGAAAACGAATGATGGGGCGCCCATGCAGCGAATCTACGAACTGGAAAACCTGATGGAAGGCGAGTTGTTGCAAGGGATGCTTGCGAGCGAAGGCATCACGGCGCATCTGGTGGGGCGTGATTTGCTGGGCGGCGCGGGGGAGTTGCCCATGCAGGGCCTGCTGGGGCTGGCGGTGGAGGACGAGCAGGCGCAATACGCCCGTGAGTTGATCGCCGCGTACAATGCCGCGCTGCCGCTGCCCGGCGACGAACCGGACAGCTACCCTGGCACGCTGGTCTGTTAGGCTGGCGGTCGTTCGATCAAGAGTTGTGTTGCCCCATGTGTGGACGTTATGCCCTGTTTCGCTGGAACCCCACCTTTGCGGCCCTGCCCGGTTTTCCCGCCGATCAGAAGGCCCAGTGGAATATTTCGCCCAACGATTCGGTGCTGATACTGCGGGCCGGCGCCGAGGGCCAGCGCGAGCTGGCTCGGGCGCGCTGGGGCCTGACGCCGCCGTGGCTGACCGACCTGTCCCGCACCCCTGCCCACGCCCGGGCCGAAACCGTGGCCGAGCAGCCGATGTTTCGCGAGGCCTTGCGCCTGCGCCGCTGCCTGCTGCCGGCCAACGGCTTTTATGAGTGGCGCGGCGGCACGCGCAAGCGTCCGTACTGGCTGACGCCGGGGGAGGGCTCGTCGTTGTTTTTTGCCGCGATCTGGGAAGCGTATCCGGTGCAGGAGCAGGTGTGGCTGAGCACGGCGGTCATCACCCAGCCGGCGGCGGGCCAGCGCCGGCCGTTGATCCTGGACGAAGAAGGCCAGCGCCTGTGGCTCGACCCGCAGACACCGCTGCATGCCTTGCAAGGGTTGCTGGCAAGCGAGCCGGCGCCACTGCGCGAGCGGGTATTGGCCAATATGGTCAATGATCCGAAGCTCAATGGGCCGGAGTGCTTGACGCCTGCTTGAGTTTTGCGGTGATTGTGCCGGCCTCATCGCGAGCAAGCTCGCTCCCACAGTGGGTTACTGGGGTGTTCACAAAAAATGTGTTCACCGCCTCTCCCTGTGGGAGCGAGCTTGCTCGCGATGGCGTCGTGTCAGTCAACCTACTCGTGATGCGGTTCGCCCAGGAAGGTCAGTGAGGTGAACACGCCGCGGGTGGCCACGTCCTTGTTGTCCTTGAGCGCAATTTCCATCTGCGCCGCGATCACATTCAGGCCCTCGTTGCGCACCAGCACTTTGGCTCGGCCTTCTGCGTCGGTTTCAGTCGAAACCGTGTTCGGCGCGCTGCGGTAGTCGCCCACCAGTTTCACACCGGCCGCCGGTTTGCCATCCAGCAGCACCCGTACCGGCAATGACTGGCCCGGGCCTACGGTCAGCGGGTCGACTTCCGGCAGGATCACGAATTTGATCGGTGCAAGCGTCGGCAGTTTCGCCCCCGGCTCATAGATTGCCAGGCTGTACTTGAACGTCTGGGTCGACTCGATCGCCCCGGGCACTTTGCTGCGGCCTTCGTTGATCCACTTCTTGTCCGCGGTCTGGGACCACATGCCATTGTCCAGCGCCACTGCCAGCACGGCGGGCGGCTTGAGCGGTTGCAGGCGGGCGTGGTCCGGCAGGCGCTCTACGGTGACCGGAATCATCTTGCCGCCCAGGTCATAGGCCCAGGCACCGCTGATTTTCTGCGCCTTGAAGGCATTGTCTTCAGCGCCGTGGCCGTAGATCACTTCGATGTTGCCGCGACGCTGTTCGGTCCACAGGCCATGGGCCGAGGCCTGTGTGGCCAGGAGCAGGCCGAGCAGGGCGAAGGTCTTGGGGTGTTTCATGCCGTTTTTCCTTTTACAGAGCGAGGGTGAGGCTGACGGTGAAGTTGCGTGGCGCGCCGGGGGTGACCCAGTAGTTGCTGTAGGCGCGCTCGTAGTATTTTTCGTCGAAGACGTTATTCAGGTTCAGGCCCACAGTGACGTCGTCGCTGGCCTTGTAATGGGCCAGCAGGTCCACGGTGTGGTAGGCCGGCAATTCGAAATCCTTGCCGGCTTCGCCCGAGCGATCCCCGACATACGTGAACGCCGCGCCGAGATCTGAACCGCGCAGGTGCCCGTCCTGGAACTCGTAGACTCCCAGCACGCTGCCGCTGTGTTTGGCGACGCCGAGGATCCGGCTGCCGCTGGGATTTTCCCGGTCACCCTGGGTCACTTCGGCATCGATGTAGGCATAGGCGCCGATCACGCGCACGGCGTCGGTCACCTGCCCAGTCACTTGCAGGTCGATACCCTGGCTGCGGGCCTTGCCGATGGCGCGGCTGAAGTCGGTCCCGGCGACCGGGCTCAGGACGTTTTCCTTCTCTATATGGAATGCCGCCAGGGTGGTGCTCAGGCGATCGTCGAACCACTCGCTCTTGATCCCCACTTCATAGCCGACCCCTTCCTCGGGATCGAAAGTCTTGCCGCTGGCATCCAGGCCGTTGTTGGGCTTGAACGAGGTGGAGGCGTTGGCGAACAGCCCGACGTCGGGTGTCAATTGATACAACAGACCGGCCCGCTGCGTCAGGGTGTCGTGGCGCTGGCGGCTGGTTTTACCGCGGGTGTGGTCGTCGATGCTCTGCTCGAAATGCTCATAACGCACGCCGAGCATGCCCCGCAGCTTGTCGGTGAAGATGATCTGGTCCTGCAGGTTCAGCGCGCGGCTTTGCACATGTTCGAAAAAGTCTGTGCCGGTCCGAGCACCATTGGGTTTCGGCTGGCCGTAGATTGGGTGATAGATGTCTATGGGATAGGTGATGCCACCGATGCTGGTTACGCGCTCGTTTTTGCGGTAGTCCTCGTATTCGCTGCCGACCAGTAGTTCGTGTTGCCACGGGCCGAGGTCGAACAGGCCGCGTAATTCAAGCTGGGTGATGCTGTCGTGCCAATTGTTCTCGCGCTCGCGATAGCGGCGGTTCACCGTGTGGCCATCGGCGTTCAGCGGGCGCGCTTCAGAGGCGAAGCCCCAGAGTTCACCTTGTTTGTAGTGGCTGGCCAGGCGCAGTTGCCAGGTGTCGTTGAGCTGATGCTCGAGGGCGGCCTGGAGCATGTTGTTGTGATTGTCGATATCGCCGTCGTTGGGTTCGCCCAAAAAGGTCGAACGGGAAACGCCGCTCCAGCGATTGTTCGGGGCGACGATGCCACGGTCGAATGTCGAGCTGTGGCGCACGATTTCGCTTTCCACCAGCAACCGCGTGTCGGGGTTCAACTGCCAACTGATGGAGGGCGCGACGAAGACGCGTTTGCTGTCGACGTGATCGCGAAAGCTGTGATTGTCCTCCACCGCCAGGTTGACCCGCGACAGCAATTGGCCCTCGGCGTCCAGTGGTGTGTTGACATCCAGTGCGGTGCGGTAGCGGTCCCAACTGCCGGCGCTGGTCTGCAGGGTGGTGAAGGCTTCCGGTTGCGGTTTCTTGGTGACAATGTTCACCGTACCGCCGGGATCGCCCCGGCCATACAGGCTGGCGGCGGGGCCCTTGAGCACTTCGATGCGTTCGATGTTCGCGGCGTCCGGCGTGCTCGGATAACCGCGGTTGGCGCTGAAACCGTCCTTGTAGAACTCCGAGGTGGTGAAGCCGCGCACGCTGTATTCGTAGAGCGTCAGGCCGCCGAAGTTGTTCTGCTTCGACACACCACCGGCATATTCCAGGGCCCGCTCGACGCTGGTGCTGCCCAGGTCCTTGAGCACGCTGGCGGGAATTACGCTGATCGATTGCGGGATGTCGCGCAGGGCGGTGTCGGTTTTGGTGGCGCTGGCCGAGCGGGTGGCGCGATAACCCGTGACAGGTCCGGTGGGGGATTCGTAGTCGGACGTCACGGTGATGGCGTCCAGTTCCAGTGACTGGGTTTCTTCGGCGCAGGCCGGATCGCCCAGTAGGCCCAGGGCAAGGCTGGCAGCTGAAATCCGTTTTATGGATGACATGTTATGTTGTTCCAATTTTTAGTATTGAAACAATATAACACTACTAATGAGAATTTATGCTATCTGTATTTTCGGTGGAAACCGAACCGGACACTGTTTTTGGGGGGAGGGAGCCAGCTCCCTCACCATGGGATCTGGGAGGCTTATTGCTCTTCCTTGAGCACCACCGGCGCCGGCGGTGGGCGCAGGCCGATTTCAGCGGTGAGCTTGAGCTCCTTGCCGTTGCGCATGACCTGGATCGTCACCTTGTCGGTGGGCTTGATCCGCGCCACCTGGTTCATCGAGCGGCGGCCATCGCCGGCCGGTTCGCCATCGATGCTCAGGATCACATCGCCCAGTTGCAGGCCGGCCTTCTGCGCCGGACCGTCGCGGAAAATCCCCGCCACCACGATACCGGGCCGCCCGGACAAGCCGAAGGACTCCGCCAGCTCCTGGGTCAGCGGCTGGACTTCAATGCCCAGCCAGCCACGGATCACCTGGCCGTGTTCGATGATCGACTTCATCACCTCCATCGCCAGCTTCACCGGAATGGCGAAACCGATGCCCTGGCTGCCGCCGGACTTGGAGAAGATCGCCGTGTTGATCCCGGTGAGGTTGCCGTTGGCATCCACCAGCGCGCCACCGGAGTTGCCGGGGTTGATCGCGGCGTCGGTCTGGATGAAATCCTCGTAGTTGTTCAGGCCCAGCTGATTGCGCCCGGTGGCGCTGATGATGCCCATGGTCACGGTCTGGCCGACGCCGAACGGGTTGCCGATGGCCAGGGCGACGTCACCGATGCGGATGCTGTCGGAGCGACCGATGGTGATGGCCGGCAGGTTCTTGAGGTCGATCTTCAGCACCGCGAGGTCGGTTTCCGGGTCGCTGCCGATCACCCGGGCCAGGGTTTCACGGCCGTCCTTGAGGGCCACCACGATCTGGTCGGCACCGCTGGTGACGTGGTTGTTGGTCAGGATGTAGCCTTCCGGGCTCATGATCACGCCCGACCCCAGGCTCGACTCCATGCGTTTCTGCTTGGGCGAGTTGTCGCCGAAGAAGCGCCGGAATTGCGGGTCTTCGAACAGCGGATGGCTGGGTTTGTTGATGACCTTGGTGGTGTACAGGTTCACCACGGCCGGCGCGGCGGTGGTCACGGCGTCGGCATAGGACACCGGCCCCTGCTGCACCGCCTTGGTTTGCGGCGCCTGCTGCAGGTTGACGTCGAGGCTCGGCAGGCCGACCCATTCCGGGTAGCGCTGGATAATCAGTAGAGCGACAAGCACGCCGGCCAACAGCGGCCAGCCGGAAAAACGCAGCGCCTTGAGCATTAAGCACGTCCTACAAAGGTTGCAGGCGGTATGAGACCGCCCATAATGTCGCGCATTATACGAGGCCGCGCGCGCCTCTGAACGGGATATTTAGGAGTCTTTTATGGCCGTAGCCCTGAACACCCTGGTTGAAGAAGCGGACCGTTACCTGGCCAGCAGCCGGATCGCCGATTATTGCCCCAACGGCCTGCAGGTCGAAGGCGCGCCCCAGGTGATGCGCATCGTCAGCGGTGTCACCGCCAGCCAGGCGCTGCTCGATGCCGCCGTCGAGGCCGAGGCCGACCTGGTGCTGGTGCATCACGGTTACTTCTGGAAGGGCGAGAACCCTTGCATCACCGGCATGAAACAGCGTCGCCTCAAGACGTTGCTCAAGCATGACATCAGCCTGCTGGCCTATCACTTGCCCCTGGACCTGCACACCGAGGTGGGCAATAACGTGCAGCTGGCCCGCCAGTTGGACATCACCGTCGAGGGACCACTGGATCCGGATAATCCCAAGGTTGTCGGTTTGGTCGGCTCCCTGTCCGAACCAATGACGGCGCGGGATTTCGCGCGCAAGGTCCAGGAAACCCTGGGGCGCGAGCCCTTGCTGATCGAAGGCGGGCAGATGATCCGCCGAGTTGGGTGGTGCACCGGTGGCGGCCAAGGTTATATCGACCAGGCGGTGCTGGCCGGGGTCGACCTGTACCTCAGCGGCGAGGCGTCGGAACAGACCTTCCACAGCGCCCGGGAAAACGGCATCAGCTTCATTGCCGCCGGGCACCATGCGACCGAGCGCTACGGTGTCCAGGCATTGGGCGACTACCTGGCGCGACGGTTTGCCCTGGAGCACATCTTCATCGATTGCCCGAATCCCATCTGACTGCTTGTAACCCCTGTGGGAGCGAGCTTGCTCGCGATGGCGGTGGGTCAGTCAACCTCAGTGCCGACTGATACACTGCCATCGTGAGCAAGCTCGCTCCCACAAAAAGCGGTTGCAATACCCGAACCCCCAGGCATATCCATATGCTGTTTCGATCTAGTTGGCGCCCTGATTAGAAGAGGTCGCTGTGCTAGGATTCCCCGCTCGAACACGGCCCGCTGGCCGTTCATAAGAAAGTTTTCGTGAGTAGCCATGGTCGACAAACTGACGCATCTGAAACAGCTGGAGGCGGAAAGCATCCACATCATCCGCGAGGTGGCCGCCGAGTTCGATAACCCGGTGATGCTGTACTCCATCGGTAAAGACTCCGCCGTGATGCTGCACCTGGCACGCAAGGCGTTCTTCCCGGGCAAGCTGCCGTTTCCGGTGATGCACGTCGACACCCGCTGGAAATTCCAGGAAATGTACAAGTTCCGCGACCGCATGGTCGAGGAACTGGGCCTGGACCTGATCACCCATGTGAACCCGGACGGCGTGGCGCAGGGCATCAACCCGTTCACCCATGGCAGTGCCAAGCACACCGACATCATGAAGACCGAAGGCCTCAAGCAGGCCTTGGACAAATATGGTTTCGACGCCGCGTTCGGCGGTGCCCGTCGCGATGAAGAGAAGTCCCGCGCCAAGGAGCGCGTGTACTCGTTCCGTGACAGCAAGCACCGCTGGGACCCGAAGAACCAGCGTCCGGAGCTGTGGAACGTCTACAACGGCAAGGTCAACAAGGGCGAGTCGATCCGCGTATTCCCGCTCTCGAACTGGACCGAGCTGGACATCTGGCAGTACATCTACCTCGAAGGCATCCCGATCGTGCCGCTGTACTTCGCCGCCGAGCGTGAAGTGATCGAGAAGAACGGCACGCTGATCATGATCGACGACGAGCGCATCCTCGAGCACCTGTCCGACGAAGACAAAGCCCGTATCGTCAAGAAGAAAGTGCGTTTCCGTACCCTTGGCTGCTACCCGTTGACGGGGGCGGTGGAGTCCGAGGCCGAGAGCCTGACGGACATCATTCAGGAAATGCTCCTGACGCGAACTTCCGAGCGCCAGGGCCGGGTCATCGACCACGATGGCGCAGGCTCGATGGAAGATAAAAAACGTCAAGGTTATTTCTAAGGGGCTGTCATGTCGCATCAATCTGATTTGATCAGCGAGGACATCCTCGCCTACCTGGGCCAGCACGAGCGTAAAGAGCTGCTGCGCTTTTTGACCTGCGGTAACGTCGACGACGGCAAGAGCACCCTGATCGGGCGCCTGCTGCACGACTCCAAGATGATCTACGAAGATCACCTGGAAGCCATCACCCGCGATTCGAAGAAAGTCGGCACCACCGGGGACGATATCGACCTGGCGTTGCTGGTCGACGGCCTGCAGGCCGAGCGCGAGCAAGGCATCACCATCGATGTCGCCTACCGCTATTTCTCCACCGCCAAGCGCAAGTTCATTATCGCCGATACCCCGGGCCATGAGCAGTACACCCGCAACATGGCCACCGGTGCCTCCACCTGTGACCTGGCGATCATCCTGGTGGATGCCCGCTACGGTGTGCAGACCCAGACCCGTCGCCACAGCTTCATCGCCTCGTTGCTGGGTATCAAGCATATCGTCGTGGCCATCAACAAGATGGACCTCAAGGACTTCGATCAGGGCGTGTTCGAGTCGATCAAGGCCGACTACCTGAAGTTCGCCGAAGGCTTGAAGATGAAGCCCACCAGCATGCACTTCGTGCCGATGTCGGCCCTCAAGGGCGACAACGTGGTGAACAAGTCCGAGCGTTCGCCGTGGTACACCGGCCAGTCGCTGATGGAAATCCTGGAGACCGTGGAAGTGGCGGGGGACCGCAACTTCACCGACCTGCGTTTCCCGGTGCAGTACGTCAACCGTCCGAACCTGAACTTCCGCGGTTTCGCCGGCACCCTCGCCAGCGGCATCGTGCACAAGGGCGACGAAGTGGTGGTGCTGCCGTCGGGCAAGAGCAGCCGCGTGAAATCCATCGTCACCTTCGAAGGCGAGCTGGAGCATGCCGGTCCAGGCCAGGCGGTCACGCTGACCATGGAAGACGAGATCGACATTTCCCGTGGCGACCTGTTGGTACATGCCGACAACGTGCCGCCGGTCACCGACAGCTTCGAAGCGATGCTGGTGTGGATGGCTGAAGAGCCGATGTTGCCGGGCAAGAAATACGACATCAAGCGCGCCACCAGCTACGTGCCGGGCTCCATTGCCAGCATCGTCAACAAGGTGGATGTGAACACCCTTGAAGAGGGCCCGGCCAGCGCGCTGCAGCTCAACGAAATCGGCAAGGTGAAGATCGCCCTGGATGCGCCGATCGCCCTGGACGGTTACGAAAGCAACCGCACCACCGGCGCATTCATCGTCATCGATCGCCTGACCAACGGCACGGTCGGCGCCGGTATGATCGTCGCCCAGCCGCTGGCCCATGGCAGCAGCACGCACCACGGCAAACTGGCCCACGTGTCGGTGGAAGAACGTGCCCAGCGCTTCGGCCAACAACCGGCCACGGTCTTGTTCAGTGGCCTGTCGGGCGCGGGTAAAAGCACGCTGGCCTATGCGGTTGAGCGTAAGTTGTTCGACTTGGGTCGTGCGGTCTTTGTCCTCGATGGCCAGAACCTGCGCCATGACCTGAACAAGGGCCTGCCCCAGGATCGTGCCGGGCGGACCGAGAACTGGCGCCGTGCGGCGCATGTCGCTCGTCAGTTCAACGAAGCCGGTTTGCTGACCCTCGCCGCGTTCGTTGCACCGAGTGCCGAAGGGCGTGAGCAGGCCAAGGACCTGATCGGCCGTGAGCGTCTGTTGACGGTCTACGTCCAGGCCTCGCCAACAGTGTGTGCCCAGCGTGATCCGCAAGGGCTGTATGCCGCCGCCGGCGACAACATCCCGGGCGAGTCCTTCCCGTATGACGTGCCACTGGATGCCGACCTGGTCATCGACACCCAGGCGCTGACACTGGAAGAGAGCGTCAAGCAGGTGCTGGATCTGCTGCGCAAGCGTGGGGCGATCTAAGGAACGTCGCTGTAAATAAAAAGCCCGCGGATGAGTAATCATCTGCGGGCTTTTTCATTTCCAGAGGGTCGCTCGATCAAATGTGGGAGCGGGCTCGCCCGCGAAGACGGTGGAACATCCAACATCTCCATGAGCTGATCCACCGCTTTCGCGGGCAAGCCCGCTCCCACATGGATTAACGGTGGTCTGGATACTCGCGGTGCATCTGCTCCAGCAACGCATCCTTATCCTGCCATAGCTGGTTGATCCAGCCCTGGAACTCCAGGCGATACGCACCGTCCTGGTCGTAGTTCTTGCCGATGAACTGCGGTGGGATCTTCAGTTCCTGGAAATGCACCACCACTTCACCAACGTTGCCGCAGAGCAAATCCCAGTACCCCGGACGCCCGCCCGGATAATGGATGGTCACGTTGATGATCGACTCCAGTTGCTCACCCATGGCATCGAGCACGAACGCGATGCCACCGGCCTTGGGCTTGAGCAGGTAGCGAAACGGTGACTGCTGTTGGGCATGCTTGCCGTCGGTGAAACGCGTGCCTTCGACGAAGTTGAAAATGCCCACGGGGTTGTTGCGAAACTTCGCGCAAGTCTTGCGAGTGGTTTCCAGGTCCTTGCCTTTCTTTTCCGGGTGCTTTTCCAGGTACGCCTTGGAGTAGCGCTTCATGAACGGGAAGCCCAGGGCCCACCAAGCCAGGCCGATCACCGGGACCCAGATCAGCTCCTGCTTGAGAAAAAACTTCAATGGGCGGATGCGCCGGTTCAGCACGTACTGCAACACCATGATGTCGACCCAGCTCTGGTGGTTGCTGGTGATCAGGTACGAATGCTGGTAGTCCAGACCCTCCAGGCCACTGAGGTGCCAGTGGGTACGGCGCAGCAGGTTCATCCAGGCCTTGTTGTTGCTGATCCACGCCTCGTGGATATGGCCCATCAGCCAGTCGGTGAAGCGTTGGGCAGCGGGGAAGGGCAGCAACAGCTTGAAAATCGCCACGATGAACAGCGGCGTGCAGCAGGCGATGGTGTTCAGCGCCAACAGCAGCGAGGCAATGACGCCGCGCAAAGGGGGAGGCAAGAAGTCCAGCATTTAAATATCCAAAGGTCGGTTGGCGGCTTGGATCGCGGTCAGGGCGATGGTGTACACGATGTCGTCGACCTGGGCGCCGCGGGGCAAGTCGTTCACCGGTTTGCGCAGGCCTTGCAGCATCGGCCCGAGGCTGACGCAATCGGCGCTGCGCTGCACGGCCTTGTGGGTGGTGTTGCCGGTGTTGAGGTCAGGGAAGATGAACACCGTCGCCCGGCCGGCCACTTGGCTGTTGGGTGCCAATTGCCGCGCCACGGTTTCATTGGCGGCGGCGTCGTATTGCAGCGGACCGTCGATCAGCAGGCCATGCTGGGCTTCGTGGGCCAGCAGGGTGGCTTCACGGACTTTTTCCACTTCTTCACCACTGGCCGACTCGCCGCTGGAGTAACTGAGCATCGCCACCCGCGGCGTGATGCCGAACGCGGCGGCCGAGTCGGCGCTTTGCAGGGCGATTTCCGCCAGTTCCGCGGCGCTGGGGTGCGGGTTCATCACGCAGTCGCCGTAGACCAGCACTTCTTCGGGAAACAGCATGAAAAACACCGAGGACACCAGGGAGCAACCCGGCGCGGTCTTGATCAGTTGCAACGCCGGACGGATGGTGTTGGCGGTGGAGTGGATGACCCCGGATACCAGCCCGTCCACTTCATCCAGGGCCAGCATCATGGTGCCGATGACCACAGTGTCTTCCAACTGCTGCTCGGCCATTGGCGCGTTCAGGCTCTTGCTCTTGCGCAACCTCACCATCGGTTCGACATAACGCTCGCGAATCGAATCCGGGTCAAGAATCTCCAGCCCCGGTGGCAGCTCGATGCCTTGGGCGCGGGCCACCGCTTCGACGTCGGCCGGTTTTGCCAGCAACACGCAGCGGGCAATGCCCCGGGCCTGGCAAATCGCGGCCGCCTGGACGGTCAGCGGCTCACTGCCTTCGGGCAGCACGATGCGTTTGTTGGCGGCTTGGGCGCGCTGGATCAACTGATAACGGAACACCGCCGGCGACAAGCGCATTTCCCGCGGGGTGCCGCAGCGCTGGTGCAGCCACTTGGCGTCCAGGTGGCTGGCGACGAAATCGGTGATGATCTCCGCACGTTCGCGGTCATCGATGGGAATTTCCTTGTTCAGGCCGTTGAGCAGGTTGGCGGTGTCATAGGAGCCGGTGCTCACCGACAGCACCGGTAACCCTGCCTGCAAGGCGCCGCGGCACAGGTCCATGATGCGTGGGTCGGGCAGGGTGTCGCTGGTCAGCAGCAGGCCGGCCAGTGGCACGCCGTTGATCGCCGCCAGGCTCACGGCGAGGATGATGTCGTCGCGATCGCCGGGGGTCACCACCAGTACGCCGGGCTTGAGCAGTTCCACCGTGTTGCGCATGGTGCGGGCGCAAATGATGATGTTGCTCATGCGCCGGGTTTCGTAGTCGCCGGCATTGAGCACTTGGGCGCCCATCAGGTCGGCCACGTCGCGGGTGCGCGGGGCGTTGAGTTCGGGACGAAACGGGATGCAACCGAGCAGGCGGAAATCGCCGCTGCGCAGCAGGGGCGAGTGCTCCTTGAGGCGTGCGGAAAACGCCTCCATGCTTTCCTCGGTGCGGACCTTGTTCAGGATCACCCCGAGGACTTTCGGGTCCTTCGGCCCGCCGAACAGCTGCGCCTGCAACTCCACCCGCCCGGAAAGCTCGGTCAGGACTTCGTTCTCCGGCGCCGATACCAGGATGACCTCGGCGTCGAGGCTCTTGGCCAGGTGCAGGTTGACCCGGGCGGCGTAGCTGGCGTTGCGGGTCGGGACCATGCCTTCGACGACCAGCACGTCCTTGCCGATGGCCGCTTGCTGGTAAAGGGTGATGATTTCTTCCAGCAGCTCATCGAGCTGGCCGTCGCCGAGCATGCGCTCGACGTGCGCCAGGCCCAGGGGCTGCGGGGGCTTGAGGCCATGGGTGCGGGCCACCAGCTCAGTGGAACGCTCCGGCCCGGTGTCGCCGGGGTGCGGCTGGGCAATGGGTTTGAAAAAGCCGACTTTCAGCCCGGCCCGTTCAAGAGTACGCACCAGCCCGAGGCTGATGGAGGTCAGACCCACACCAAAATCGGTGGGCGCGATAAAAAAAGTTTGCATGCGGATTCTCTAAAGGAGCATGGCAATGGCGCGGCCTATGTCTGGCCGTCTACCCACAATTCAGACGCCAAGGTTATCGCTAACCGAGCCTTGAGCGCACCAGCCGCAAGCAAAGGGCTGGCCTATTTTTTCAATACGTTGCACAGGGTCCAGCACCCAGGCCCGGGACTGCCAGGGTGGCTGGTGGCGCAGGTGCTGGGTATGGCCGCAGGACAGCTCGGCCACCCAGTGCCCGTCCTCATCCTGACGGAAGCCGGTGACCGTCGGTCTGTTCGAGCAGGCCCGTTTGTCCGGGTTCCGTTCGCTTTCGGGCAAATCCTTGTTTAGACTTGTCCGTTCTTCATTCTTATGCAAAAGGTCTCGCCCCATGCTGATCGCCGCCAATAAGGCTGTCTCCATTGACTATACCCTGACCAACGACGCTGGTGAGGTCATCGACAGCTCTGCCGGCGGCGCTCCGCTGGTCTACCTGCATGGCGCAGGCAACATCATCCCGGGCTTGGAAAAAGCCCTGGAAGGTAAAGCGGTCGGTGACGACCTGAACGTTGCCGTCGAGCCGGAAGACGCTTACGGTGAATACTCCGCCGAACTGGTCAGCACCCTGAGCCGCAGCATGTTCGAAGGTGTGGATGAGCTGGAAGTGGGCATGCAGTTCCACGCTTCGGCGCCCGATGGCCAGATGCAGATCGTCACCATCCGCGACTTGGAAGGCGACGACGTGACCGTTGACGGCAACCACCCGTTGGCTGGCCAGCGCTTGAACTTCAAGGTCAAGATCGTCGACATCCGTGACGCCAGCCAGGAAGAAGTCGCCCATGGTCACGTCCATGGCGAAGGTGGCCATCACCACTGATTTGTGCGCTACGCTCAAGTTGACTGGAGAGGCGCCCTATGGCGCCTTTTTAGTCGCTTGCTGTTAGCATCACCCATGGCTGTTTCGAAAAGATCCGCAAACCTGGAGTTCGTCATGAGTGCTTTCCACGACCTTAAACTCAAAGCCCTGGATGGTCAGGAGCTTGCTCTGGCGCCGTTCAAGGGGCAAGTCGTGCTGGTGGTCAACGTCGCCTCCAAATGTGGCCTGACGCCTCAGTACGCGGCGCTGGAAAATCTTTATCAGCAATACAAGGACAAGGGGTTCAGCGTGCTGGGCCTGCCCTGCAATCAGTTCGCCGGGCAAGAGCCGGGGACCGAGCAGGAAATCCAGGAATTCTGCAGCCTCAACTACGGCGTGACGTTCCCGCTGTCCAGCAAGCTGGACGTGAACGGTCATGATCGCCACCAGTTGTATCGCCTGCTGGCGGGCGAGGGGGCCGAGTTTCCCGGGGACATTACCTGGAACTTCGAAAAATTCCTGCTCGGCAAGGACGGCCGGGTGCTGGCGCGCTTCTCGCCGCGTACGGCGCCGGATGACCCCACGGTGATCCAGGCGATCGAAAAAGCGTTGGGTTGAAAGCCCCGCACTGACCCCCTGTGGCGAGGGGATTTATCCCCGCTGGGCTGCGAAGCAGCCCCAAGAGCAAGCGACTTGCTTAGGCTGACACACCGAGATATCAATTTTAGGGCTGCTGCGCAGCCAGCGGGGATAAATCCCCTCGCCACAAGTTCTGCATCCGGCTGTGCATTCGGTTCAGTCCACCCAATCGCGATCCGTCTGCTCCCTTCTAATCCTTAATCATTCAAATCAATAGTGCTACCCAGCGCTCCCCATGCTCCATATTATCGTCGTCATATCCGATCTGTGACTTCGTCCCGTGGAGTGCCCCATGCCTGCAAAAGCCCTGTTCAAACCCTTCCACCTCGGCGCGTTCGAGTTGCCAACGCGGGTGGTGATGGCGCCGATGACCCGTTCCTTTTCGCCGGGTGGCGTGCCGAACGCCAAGGTGGTCGAGTACTACCGTCGCCGTGCGGCGGCCGGGGTAGGCCTGATCATCACCGAGGGCACGACGGTCGGGCACAAGGCCTCCAACGGTTATCCAAATGTGCCGCATTTCTATGGCGACGCCGCGCTGGCCGGTTGGAAGAAAGTGGTCGATGCGGTGCACGCCGAAGGCGGCAAAATCGTTCCACAGTTGTGGCATGTGGGCAGTGTGCGCCGCATCGGCACCGAGCCGGACGCCAGCGTGCCCGGCTATGGTCCGAGCGAAAAACTCAAGGACGGTCAGGTAGTGGTCCACGGCATGACCCAGGCCGATATCGACGAGGTTATCGCTGCGTTCGCCCAGGCGGCGAAAGACGCCAAGAGCATCGGCATGGATGGGGTGGAAATCCACGGCGCCCACGGCTACCTGGTGGACCAGTTCTTCTGGGAAGGCAGCAACCAGCGCACTGACGGTTATGGCGGCAGCCTGGCCAACCGCTCGCGCTTCGCGATCGAATTGATCCGTGCCGTGCGAGCGGCAGTGGGCGAGGGTTTCCCGATCATTTTCCGCTTCTCCCAATGGAAGCAGCAGGATTACACCGCACGCCTGGTGCAGACCCCCGAAGCCTTGGGCGAATTTCTCAAGCCGTTGTCCGAGGCGGGCGTGGACATTTTCCACTGCTCGACACGGCGCTTCTGGGAGCCGGAGTTCGAAGGCTCCGAGCTGAACCTGGCCGGCTGGACCCGCAAGCTCACCGGCAAGCCCACCATCACCGTCGGCAGCGTCGGCCTGGATGGCGAGTTCCTGCAGTTCATGGTCAACACCGACAAAGTCGCGCAACCGGCCAGCCTGGAAAAGCTGCTGGAGCGTTTGAATAACGATGAGTTCGACCTGGTGGCGGTGGGGCGTGCGTTGCTGGTGGATCCGGACTGGGCGCAAAAAGTCCGTGAAGGGCGGGAGCAGGAGATCTTGCCGTTCAGTCGCGAAGCCTTGATGACATTGGTTTAAGCGACGCCTGATCTGACGCTATCGCGAGCAAGCTCGCTCCCACATTTGATCTGCAGCGAACATGAGTCTGGTGTTCGACAAAGACCCCCCTGTGGGAGCGAGCTTGCTCGCGATGGCGATCTCAATATCGCCGAAGACTCAGCGCACAGTCGGCGCAACAGGCATCACCTGCTCACCCACGCAAACCCCTCGCAGCTGCGCTTCAAATTGCTCGATCACCGCCGCCCAACCCTGGCGACTGGCATGCTGGCGCGCATTGAGCCGCACGCAACGCAAGGTCTCGCGCTCCTCCAGCAGCCAACGGGCGGCATCGCAGAACGCCTCTTCATCCCCCGGCATCGCCAGCACGCCGTTATAGCCGTGGCGAATGTGTTGCGCAGCCGCGGCCTGATCGTAGGCCACCACACCCAGGCCGGACGCCAGCGCCTCCAACACCACGTTACCGAAGGTTTCGGTCAGGCTCGGAAAGACAAACACATCCCCGGACGCATAGTGGCTGGCCAGCGCCTCACCGCGTTGCGAGCCGCAAAAGATCGCCTCGGGCAATTCCTGCTCCAGCTCGGACCGCTGCGGGCCGTCGCCGACCACGACCAGCTTCATCCGTCGTCCCGGAAAAGCGCTGCACAGCGTGTCGAAACTGCGCTTGAGCAGCCCCAGGTTTTTTTCCGGTGCCAGACGTCCGACATGGAGCACGGCGATGTCGTCGTCGCCCAGGCCCCACGTTTCGCGCAGGCTCGACGAGCGCTTGATTGGGTGAAACAGTTGGCTGTCCACGCCGCGGGACAACAACGCCACGCGTTCGAAATGCCGTCGTTCCAGTTCCAGGCGCTGGCTGAGACTGGGCACCAGGGTCAAGCTGGAGCGGTTGTGAAACCAGCGCAGGTAATGGGTGAGCACGCGACTCAACAGCCCGAGGCCGTACTGTTGGGTGTATTGCTGGAAATTGGTGTGGAAACCACTGACCACCGAGATGCCCAGGCGCCGTGCCGCCCGCAGCGCCGACAAACCCAGCGGCCCTTCCGTGGCGATGTAGAGCACGTCCGGACGATGACGTTTCCAGCGCCTGAGCAGCTTGTGCATCGACGCCTGGCCCCACTGCAAACCCGGATAGCCCGGCAGCGGCCAGCCCCGGCACAGCAGCAACTGCTCGTCACCGGCTTGGCGTAAGTCGTCGGCCTGGCGAGGCCGTATCAACTCGACCTGATGCCCGCGGGCGCGCAAGCCGTCGCACAGGCGGCCCAAGGTATTGGCCACGCCATTGATTTCCGGCGGGAAGGTTTCGGTGATCAGGGTAATGTGCAGGGGTGTGGTCATGACCCCAGTGTCGACCGGGGCCATTTCGTCATTGTGACGCCAGGATGATGGATTTGTGACGGCTCAGCCCTGACGGGCCAAGGCAGTCTCGGCGCCTTGCTCGCGCACCCAGAACAAGGTCGCCCCGGCCACCGCTGCTGGCATCATCAGGATGTTCACCACCGGGATCAGCAGCACCAGGTACACGCTGCCGCCAAAACCCAGGCTCTGCCAGCGTTTTTCCCGCAGCCAGGCGAGCATTTCGTTCCAGCCCAGCTTGTGGTTGTCCGCCGGGTAGTCGATGTATTGGATCGCCATCATCCACACGCCGAACAGCAGCCACAGCGGTGCCGCCACCAGATTGACCACAGGAATGAACGACAGCACGAACAATCCCAGGGCGCGGGGCAGGAAATAGCCGAGTTTGCGCGCTTCCCGCCCCAGGGTCCGGGGGATCATGGCAATCAACTCGGCCCAGCTGAAGGCCGGGAAGTCGTCGGTGCCACGGACGACCACTTCGACTTTTTCCGCGAGAAAACCGTTGAACGGCGCGGCGATGATGTTGGCGAGCATGGTGAAGGTAAAGAACACCATCAGCACGACGAGTACCACGAACAGCGGCCAGAGCACATAGCTGAGGAAACTCAGCCACTCAGGCAGCGACGGCATCAGCGTATCGACCCACAGGCTGAATTGATGGCCGGCCAGGTAAATCAATCCGACGAACAGCACCAGGTTGATCGCCAGGGGCAAGAGTACGAACAGACGCAGGCCCGGGCTCAGGACCAGCTTGAGGCCTTCTCGCAAATATTGCGGGCCGGACAGGACGGGGGCGGGCATAGGTGACTCCGAGCGAAGGTGAACGCGCCGACCTTACCGGCTTTACCCAGCGCGGGAAAGCGGCGACATGGCGCGTAACAACCTTTATTGCAGCGAATGCGCCTATTGAAGGGGCCGCTGGGGATAGAGCTCACCTATGAGCTGGATTGTTAAACCGTATTTCCTTAATCTTCGCTGCCTCGATACGCTGCACCCATTCTTTTCCAGGACTGTCGAACCCAAGCCTTCCCCAAGTGCGTCAACGGTCCTTTTTTATTCACGCCGCTCACCCGGCGTTCCGGCCCGTAAGGTCCGGTCAACAGGAGCAGGTCATGTCTGAAGTGCGTCATTCGCGAGTGATTATCCTTGGTTCCGGCCCTGCCGGTTACAGTGCTGCGGTTTATGCGGCCCGTGCCAACCTCAAGCCGCTGCTGATCACCGGCATGCAGGCCGGCGGTCAATTGACCACCACCACCGAAGTCGATAACTGGCCGGGCGATGTCCATGGCCTGACCGGCCCGGCCTTGATGGAGCGCATGAAGGAACACGCCGAGCGCTTCGAGACCGAGATCGTTTTCGACCATATCAATGCCGTGGACTTCGCCGCCAAGCCATACACCCTGACCGGCGACAGCGCGACCTACACCTGCGATGCCCTGATCATCGCCACCGGCGCCAGCGCGCGTTACCTGGGCCTGCCGTCGGAAGAAGCCTTCATGGGCAAAGGTGTGTCGGCTTGCGCCACCTGCGACGGTTTCTTCTACCGCAACAAGCCAGTGGCTGTGGTCGGTGGCGGCAACACCGCGGTCGAGGAAGCGCTGTACCTGGCCAACATCGCCAGCACGGTCACTCTGATCCACCGTCGCGAAACCTTCCGCGCCGAGAAGATCCTGATCGACAAGCTCAACGCCCGCGTCGCCGAAGGCAAGATCATCCTCAAGCTCAACGCGACCCTGGACGAAGTGCTGGGCGACAACATGGGCGTGACCGGTGCCCGCCTGAAGAACAATGACGGCAGCTTTGACGAGATCAAGGTCGACGGCGTCTTCATCGCCATCGGCCACACGCCGAACACCTCGTTGTTCGAAGGCCAGCTGGAGCTCAAGGACGGCTACCTGGTGGTCAAGGGCGGCCGCGACGGCAACGCCACCGCCACCAGCGTCGAAGGTATCTTCGCGGCCGGCGACGTGGCCGACCATGTCTACCGCCAGGCGATCACCTCGGCCGGTGCCGGTTGCATGGCAGCCCTGGATGCCGAGCGTTACCTGGATGGCCTGCAGAACGCTTCGTTCTGATTCATCGGGCATGAAAAAACCGGCTTCGGCCGGTTTTTTCATGCCCGAATACCTGGCGATGTCCCCTTGTGGGAGCGAGCTTGCTCGCGATGGCGGTGCATCAGTCAACATTGATGTCGGCAGACTTGACGCTATCGCGAGCAAGCTCGCTCCCACAGGGTTTCTGGTGCCGTCACATGACAGTACTCAGGCCAGCTTCGCCAGGCACGCCTCCAGAATATCCAACCCCTCTTCCAGCACTGCCGGCTCGGTCGTCAATGGCGCCAGCAGCCGCACGATGTGTCGCGACTTGCCACTGGGCATCAGCAGCAGGCCCGATTCCCGTGCCAGGGCCAGCAGTTGCGTCAATTGTGCCGAGGCCGGAGTGCCGTCGGCGTGGCTCAGCTCGATGCCGCGCATGGCGCCGATGCCGGTCAGGCGGCCCAGGTAGGGACTTAGCCCGCGGCTGCGCCAGGATTCGTAGCGGCTGACGATCGCCTCTTGCTGTTGCACGCCCCAGGCGTGCAGGTTGGCGTCGGTCATTTCGTCCAGGGTCGCCAGCGCGGCGGCGCAGGCGATGGGGTTACCCGAGTAGGTGCCGCCCAGGCCACCCTTGGGCAGGTTGTCCAGCAGCGCCTTGCGTCCCACCACCGCACCGAGGGGCACGCCACCGGCAATGCTTTTGCCCAACAGGATCAGGTCTGGTTCGATGCCCAATCGGGAGAAGGCAAAGCGCTGGCCGGTGCGGCCGAAGCCGGACTGGATCTCATCGATGATCAGCACAATGCCCTTGTCATCACAGAACTGCCGCAGGGCCTGGGCGAAGGACACGTCCATCGCCAGGAAGCCGGCTTCGCCCTGCACCGGTTCGACAATGAAACAGGCCACGTCATTCACATCGATCTCGACGCTGAACAGCCGCTCCATGGCCTTCAAGGTCTCTTCGCAGGTGACGCCGTTGTCCTGGCTGGGGTACGGCAGGTGATACACCGGCCCGGGCAGGACACCGACTTTCTGTTTGTAAGGCGCGACCTTGCCGTTGAGGTTGAGGGTCGCCAGGGTGCGACCGTGAAAGGCACCGTCAAACGCGATCACGGCGGTACGGCCGGTAGCGCCCCGCACGATCTTCAAGGCGTTCTCCGCCGCCTCGGCACCGCTGTTGGTGAGCATGCCGCTGACCGGGTAATCCACCGGGACAAACGCCGCCAGGCGTTCCATCAATTCAATGTAGGGCGCGTGAGGGGCGGCGTTGAATGCGTAGTGAGTCAGCCGCGTAGCCTGTTCGCGGATCGCCTCGACAATGCGCGGATGACAATGGCCGAGGTTCAACACACCAATGCCCCCGACAAAGTCGATGTAGCGTTTGCCGTCAGTGTCCCAGACCTCGGCGTTCCTGCCGTGGCTGAGGCTGACGGGATGCACGATGGAGATCGATTGGCTGATGGTTTCGCTGCTCATGGATGACGGCCCGGATGAAGGAGAAATTTCCGTTATCTAAGCCGCGAGCAGAGGGGCCCGGCAAACGAAATAAAGTTGCCGGGTCAATCTTAAAAGTCGGGATGTGGTGAGGCGCCGCTCACTTGGACTGAGCCTGTGGCGAGGGAGCTTGCTCCCGCTGGGGCGCGAAGCGGCCCTGAAACCTGGCAACCCGGTGTGCCAGGCAAATTGAGTTTGACTGTCTGGGTTTGCTGCGCAGCCCAGCGGGAGCAAGCTCCCTCGCCACAAAAGCGGGCCTCACCACACAGGAAGAGCCGATTAGCGCCGTTGCAGCGGCGGTGCCTCGAACGTCACACCTGCCAGGCCATGGACCATCAGCGCGCGGATGTTGCCATGATCACTGCCTTCGGGCGTGGCCAGTACCGAACGGTAATGTTCGCCGAATGCCAGCAGCGCTTCTTCATCGCTCAAGCCCTCGAGCAGTGCCAGGCCCAGGGTCTTGCACGAGCCTTCGTTCTGCCCGGCGGCGTTTTGCACGCCGCCGTTATTGAAGGCCCGGGGCTGATAATCGTAGCCGGCGGCGATAAAGGCCAGGGTGTCGGCGAAGGTATGTTCGCCGCTCTTGAGGCGGCTACGCAGGGTATTGAGATCAGGCATCGGGTTTTCCTTTGGCGAACGCCGCCTGTTGTTCGGCGCTGGCTTCTTTCTGGTATTGGGCTTTCCATTCTGCGTACGGCATGCCGTAGACCACTTCGCGGGCGTCGTCGAGGCTGACCTCGACCTGACGCTCATCGGCGGCGGCCTTGTACCACTTGGACAGGCAGTTGCGGCAGAAACCGGCGAGGTTCATCAGGTCGATGTTCTGCACATCCTTGCGGCTGTCCAGGTGGGCAACCAGCCGACGGAAAGCGGCGGCTTCGAGTTCGAGGCGTTGTTGGTCGTTCATGGAGGTCTCTGCGAGGCAGCTTCAAGGGGCAAGCTTCAAGCTGCAAGAGTGGATTTGCGGTGGTCAGGCTTGAAGCTTACAGCCTGAGGCTTGCAGCTGCTACGAAGTAGCCCGACTTGCTGCGAGCGTAATCGACACTGATTCGGCGAATCGCAAGGCGTGGGGCTTGTCGACTTCGACTTCGGCGTACAGCACCGACTCGTTGGCCATGACCAGGTCGAGCAATTCCTGGGTCAGGCGTTCGAGCAGGGCGAAGCGGTTGCCTTCCACATGGGCGATGATCGCCTTGGTGATGGTGCGGTAGTTCAGCGCGTGGTCGATGTCGTTGTCGCGCACCGCCTCCTGGGCAGCATAGAGGATGGTCAGGTTGATCAGCACATCCTGCTTGTTGAGGATTTCATCCTCGTTGATGCCAATGAAGGTGCGCAGGCGCAGGTCCTTGACCTTGATGCGTGCCATGGCTGGCTGAAGTTGTGGCATTTACTTGCTCCGTCGAATCAATTGCAGGAACTCCTGGCGCGTGGTGCTGGAATCGCGAAAGGCGCCGAGCATCACCGAGGTGTTCATGGTCGAGTTCTGTTTTTCGACACCGCGCATCATCATGCACATGTGCTGGGCCTCGATCACCACCGCCACGCCAGCGGCCTGTGTGACCTGCTGCACCGCGTCGGCGATTTGCCGGGTCAGGTTCTCCTGGATCTGCAGGCGGCGGGCGAACATGTCCACCAACCGGGCGATCTTCGACAGCCCCAGGACCTTGCCGGTAGGAATATAAGCCACATGGGCCTTGCCGATGAAGGGCAACAGGTGATGTTCGCACAGGGAATAGAGTTCGATGTCGGCGACGATCACCATTTCATCGCTGTCAGAGGCGAACAGCGCGCCGTTGACGATCTGCTCGACGCTTTGTTCATAGCCGTGGCAAAGGTACTGCATGGCCTTGGCGGCACGCACCGGGGTATCGAGCAAACCCTCGCGCTCGGGGTTTTCCCCCAGGCCAATGAGGATCTCGCGGTAGTTCTGGGGCAGGGATAGCGTCATGGTGCATCCTCGAAACAAGGCTATTTGACGTGCCGCCCGCCGTTGACGGTCAGGGTCGTGCCGGTGACATAAGGGTTGTCCAGCAGATAACGCAGGCTCTGGTAGATCACTTCGCTGCCGGGTTCGATACCCAATGCGGACTTGGCCAGGGCCTTGGCGCGGTAAGCCGCGTCGTCTTCGGGGTTGAACAGTAGCAGGGCCGGGGCGATGCCGTTGACCTTGATCGCCGGGGCGAACTTGGCCGCGAACGACAGGGTCAGGCTTTCCAGGCCGGCCTTGGTGGCGCAATAGGCGATATGTCGGGCGCTGCCCTTGCGGGTCACATCATCGCTGATGTGCACGATATCCGCCGGCGTTGAACGCAGCAGCAACTCGGCGCAATGCAGGTTGATCAGGTAAGGTGCAAGCATGTGCACACCGAACATGGCGCTGAAGGCCGCCGATTCGCTGCCAGGCTCCTCGGTCATCCAGGCCGAGGCGTTGTGGACGATGGCTCGCAGCCGGTCGGTGTGCTGCTTGAGTTGTTCGATAAAGGCGAGGATCCCCGTTTCGCTGGAGAAGTCGGCGAACAGCACCACCGCCCCCAGGTCCCGCAACGTTTGCACGCCAGGGCGTTCGGTACGATAGGTCGCGATCACCGGGTGCCCGTCCTCCAGCAAGCGCCGGGCGCAATGCAGGCCGACGCGCTGGGCTGCACCAGTGATCAGGATCGGGGCGGTGGCGCTGGACATGGGACGGCTCGGTTCACGGCAAGAGCAAAACTATAACAGCGACGCGGGGCGCGTCCTATGTACAAAGTCAACCCGGTCGTGACCGGTTGCCCACTGTGGGAGCGAGCTTGCTCGCGATAGCGGTGTGACAGTCAATGAGGATATTGAAGGTCAGGCCGTCATCGCGAGCAAGCTCGTTCCCACAGGATGGCTGTCGAGGCAGGTGGCATCAATGATTGCGCGTAGCCGGCACCGCCCGCTGCGGCGCGCCGTTGAGCCAGTTCGCCAGCAGATGGGTCGACATCGGGATAAACAGGTAGACCATCAGCGGTGTCAGGATGGCGGTGCTGATGAGCACGCGGCTCAACAGGCCCAGTTCGCCCAGCAGTGGTCCCAACAGGAAATTGAACAACAGCGACACGGGAAAGAACGCAAGCCAGATGGCCACGGCCTGTTTCCAGCGTGGCGGCCGCTGGCCGACCGAGCCGAACCAGCCATCGATGCCACGCACCCGATGTTCGGAAGGATGGGCAAACAGATCGCTGCCGCGCCCCAGCCAGGCCGTGCGCGAGGCGGAGTGTTCCCAGGCGTGCAGTGTTTGCTCGTCGGCAAAACGGAAAATGATCTGGAATTCATCGTCCTGGGGCGGTGGCGCGAGTACGCCAGACCCCAGGTAACCTGGGAAATCGGTGGCCAATTGTTCGCCTTCGCGCAACCAGGCAATCAGATCCCGATAGCGTCCATTGGCGACGCGGCGGGCTACCATCAAAGTGACGGGTGAGGTCGACATTATGTATCTCCGTAAGACAGGCGCAATGCTCCGGGTAGGAGGTTTGCGAGGGACGCCCCCGGGGTGGTGGGTTGCGTCTGGTCGCCAAAAAACAGGCAAGGATTATTCCCGATGGCGCTTGAAACAACAAAACCGCACATCTGAATACGTTGTCCTTGTCATGCCGTGCCTTGGAGGGGAAGATAGGATCCAATTTTCCAGTCGGAATTGTCTGCCAAAATGAGCGTAATCACAGAGGATAGCTTTGTTTTCCAGGCAACCGCCTTGAAAAGGGAAGATCTGTTCCCCATTCGTGAAGTCGCGCGCATGACCGGCGTGAATCCCGTGACCCTACGCGCATGGGAGCGGCGCTACGGTTTGATCCAGCCCACCCGCACCGAAAGCGGGCATCGCCTGTACTCGTTGAGCGATATCGAAAAGGTGCGCAGTATCCTGGCGTGGATCGAGCGCGGGGTGGCAGTCAGCAAAGTGGGCAAGATCCTGGCCAAGACCGAGGCGGTGCAACCGGTCTCCACGCTGCTTTCATCCGACCTGGCCAAGGCTGATCACGTTCGCTGGCAGCAACAGGTGGCGGACGCGGTTGGCAACTTTGACGATGTGGAACTGGATCGCGTCTACGGGCAAGTCTTTTCCACCTACACCGTGCCGGTCGTATTTCAGGACATCCTGATGCCGCTTTGGCGACAAATGCTATATCGCCAGCCAGAGTTCGGGCAAATCAGTGAATGGGTGTTTTTCGACGGCTTCCTGCGTTCGCGCATCATCCAGCGGCTTTTGTTCAAGCGCGAAGGTCAGTCGCCGCGGGTCCTGGTCTGCGCTTTGGCCGGCCAGTGCCGTGAGCTGGAGCTGCTGGTCACGGCGCTGTTCCTGTCCAGCGCGGAAGTGGGCGTCAGGGCGCTGTCGATCGGCCTGCCATTCAACGAACTGACCTTGGTGTGCCAGAAGGTCCAGCCGCTGGCCTTGGTGCTGGTTTCCAATCATGCGCCGGTCCCGGACTTGCCCAAGCGCCTGGGCAAATTGGCGCTGAGCCTGGATTGTCCGTTGATGCTGGCCGGTGAAGCATCCGACCTGGTGCAGGAAAGCCTGGCTGGCTCGTCGATCGGTTGCCTGGGTAATGAAGGAACAGTGATGCGCCAGCGCCTGCGTCAATTTCTGGCAGGCAACCTCGACACCTAGAGATGCATGGAGGGGTGGGTGAGGCGATGTTGCTGCAGAATGTACTGGCGCAGGCGCTCAGTCTCGTCCTGGTCATTCTGGTTCAGGTGATAGGCCAGCAAACCTCGATCGGTTTCCCGTTCGAAGCCGCCACGCAACGAAATTCTTTCGTAGCCTGAGGGGCTGAACCACAAGGCAAACTGCTTCGGTGGCTTGGTCCGGCTGCGGTTTTCCAGCAATACACCCTTGCAGGACACTTCGTGGACCCAGAGCGGTCCCGGCTGGCCCTTGATATTTTCCAGCGCCACCGGCTCGTCGAGCGTCAGGCGCCACGGGCGTATCTTCGGTCCGTCTTCGTAGATGCTCGGCACACCCAGGCGCAGGTGCATCGCATGGAATTCGTCTTCCACCAGGTGCAACGGAAACGTCATTTGCTGGTTTTCGAAATTGGCTTGCAGGGTGACCTGCTCATTCGCCGCCAGACGCGTCAACAAGTCACGGATCTGCGACCCACCGTTGACCAGCAAGCTCGACGTGACATCCCGCTCGTTCAACTGCGGGTTATGTTGCATGGTCCGGATGAAATCCAGTTCATCCTGCGTCAGAAGGGCATCGCGCTGCATGGTCGGCTCGAAATGATAATTTACATTTTCACTGGTGATTGTAGTGACTGACCATTAATTCGTGGTTTTGTTTGCACCATTCGTCGCTTCAAGCCGGGCAATCGTTGCCCGGGCTTCGGCCAGCTCCTTTTCCAGCTGGGCGACGCGTTGTTGAGCCTTAACCTGGGTCGTGACGTCTTTTTGCACGCCAACGAAATAGGTATATCCGTCAGCCTGGTTTTTTACCGTGGACAATGACAGCTCATTCCAGAACGGCGTGCCGTCCTTGCGGTAGTTGCGCAGCACTTCTCGACAGGCACCGCCCTCTCGCAAGGCCTTGCGAATCGCCTCCAGGGACGGTTGGTCCCGATCACCTGACTGCAGGAACCGGCAATCCTGGTAAAGGATTTCGTCGCGGTGATAGCCGGTCAGGCGTTCGAAGGCCGGGTTTACGTAGATCAGGATATTGTCTTCGCCTTCTTTTTCGGCGATGACAATCCCGTCGTTGGAAGCATTGATGACCAATTGCATCAATTGAGCGTTGATCATTGGAAAGAGTCCTTCTGAACATCCGTGTTGAACCAACATTCTAGAAGAAATCGAAAGGCTGTCCACTGGCCATTATTGCCGTTGAGAGCCATTCGCAGCCTTGTGGGTGCAACTGTTACTATCCCGGCTCTTTTTTCAGTATCAGGATCAGATTGATGAAAGTCGCCATTCTTTCCGGCTCAGTGTATGGCACCGCCGAAGAAGTCGCCCGGCACGCCGCCAAACTGCTTCGCGACGCGGGCTTTGACGCCTGGCACGACCCTCGTGCGACCCTGGCGGATGTCCAGGCATTCGCGCCAGAAGCCTTGCTGGCGGTGACTTCTACGACCGGCATGGGCGAGCTGCCAGACAGTCTGATGCCGTTGTATTCGACCATCCGCGACCAATTGCCAGGGTTCTTTCGCGGCTTGCCCGGCGCGGTGATTGGCCTGGGCGACGCCAGCTACGGGGATACCTTCTGTGCCGGCGGCGAGCAGATGTGTGAACTGTTCGCCGAACTGGGCGTTCGCGAGCTGCTGCCGATGCTGCGTCTGGATGCCAGCGAAAGCGTCACCCCGGAAACTGACGCCGAGCCGTGGCTGGCTGAGTTGATTGACACGTTGCGGCCTTGAAGCGGGGGGCGCTGACTCGTTTGGCCAGTAAGCTGGCTGCCAATGCAACTACCGCCTCTGAAAGACCTGACTAGACTGAGTTTTCTTGCGTACGACGTTTTGATGACAAGACTCCTATAACAAGAAATCAGAGGTCAGAGCCGTGAGCGTAGCGCCCGTCCAAACGACACTCAGTATCAAGGAACAGGTCAGTGCGGCCGAATGGCAAACCCGGGTGGACCTTGCCGCCTGTTATCGGCTTGTCGCGCTGCATGGCTGGGATGACCTGATCTTCACCCATATTTCCGCGAAGGTCCCCGGCACCGAGGATTTTTTGATCAACCCGTTCGGGTTGATGTTCCATGAAGTCACCGCTTCGAGCCTGGTCAAGGTTGACCAGGCCGGCAACAAGTTGATGGACAGCCCCTACGAGATCAATCCGGCCGGCTACACCATCCACAGCGCGGTGCATGAGGTGCGCCATGATGTGGCTTGTGTGCTGCACACCCACACCGCCGCCGGCGTCGCGGTATCGGCGCAGAAGCAAGGCGTGTTGCCGATCAGCCAACAAGCACTGTTCGTACTGTCGAGCCTTGCCTATCACGCTTACGAAGGGGTGGCCTTGAATCACGAAGAAAAGGCGCGCTTGCAGGCTGACCTTGGCGAAAGCAATTTCCTGATGCTGCACAACCATGGCTTGCTGACATGCGGCGGGACCATCGCCGATACCTTCCTGATGATGTTCACCTTTCAACGAGCCTGTGACATCCAGGTACTGGCCCAGAACGGCGGGGCCGAATTGATTGCCATCGAACCGCAGATTCTGGCCGGCGCCCGGGCGATGATCGCCGGGGTGACCAAAAGCGCCCAAGGCATGGGCGGCGCGCTGGCCTGGCCGGCGTTGCTGCGCAAGCTCGACCAACAAGACACCGGGTATAGAAGCTGATGCTCCTGGCCCAGATTCCCCTGCGTATCTGGCGCCAGCGCAGCCAGACTTTCCTGTTCCGTGGCCACGCCATCCGTTATTGGGTGGCGGGCCAGGGCGAGCCGCTGTTGTTGATCCACGGTTTTCCCACCGCCAGTTGGGATTGGCATTACCTGTGGCAACCCTTGGCGCAACGCTACCGGGTGATCGCGTGCGACATGCTCGGTTTCGGCGATTCCGCCAAACCGATGGAGCACGTCTACAGCCTGCTGGAGCAAGCCGATCTGCAGCAGGCTTTGCTGGCGCATCTGAATGTGAAGGGCGCGGTGCATGTGCTGGCCCACGATTACGGTGACAGCGTGGCCCAGGAATTGCTCGCTCGGCATTACGAAGCACGCATCCACCTTGAGAGTTGTGTCTTTCTCAATGGTGGCCTGTTCCCCGAAACCCACCGCCCGGTATGGGCTCAGAAACTCTTGTTGAGCCCCCTGGGCTGGCTGCTGGGGCGGATGTTCTCCCGGGAAAGCCTAGCCTGCAACTTTCGGCAGATTTTCGGCCCCAGGACCGGCCCTACCGAAAGCGAGCTGGATGACTTCTGGAGCCTGGTGGCGGCTCATCACGGTCCGCGAATCATGCACAAACTCATCGGCTATATTCCCGAACGTCGTGTGCAGCGTGATCGCTGGGTGCTGGCGATGCAGCGCGGCGAAGTGCCGTTGCGGGTGATCGACGGCGCGGTCGATCCGATTTCCGGTGAACACATGGTGGCGCGCTACGAGGCCCTGATCCCGAACCCGGACACGGTGTTGTTGCCCGACATCGGTCATTACCCGCACACCGAGGCACCGGTGCAGGTGCTCAAACATTACCTGGCGTTTCGCGAAGCCATCGCCGCGCCGCGCAGACAAATGGCCTGTACCTGACGACTTGGCATTGAGGAGCGAACCTGTGTGGGAGCGGGCTTGCTCGCGAAGGCGCCAGCACAGCCAACATCCATTCTGACTGGAAGACCGCTTTCGCGAGCAAGCCCGCTCCCACAGTTTTCGGGCGTTTACAAGATTGCGTTCCACTGCAAATCCCTGTGGGAGCGAGCTTGCTCGCGATAGCGGTCCTCCTGCCAACAGGAAAGTCGAATACGCCGCCGTGGCTCGGGCCTGCATCATCCCCCCGCCTTATCGGCCACCATTCACTGCCAATCGTGTTGATTGTGACCGGCCGACAGGTGCCGGACACTCGTGGTCATTGTCCTATCCGCCTGCTGGAGTTCTGCCATGAGTGAGTCTGTGCGTTTCGAAGATAAAGTCGTGATCGTCACGGGAGCCGGCGGTGGCCTGGGGCGCGCCCATGCGTTGCTGTTCGCCAGGCAAGGCGCGAAAGTGCTGGTCAACGATCTTGGCGGTTCGGCGCAAGGGGAAGGGGCCAATGCCTCGGCAGCGGATCGGGTGGTTGCCGAAATCCGCGAGGCGGGCGGCATCGCCGAGGCCAACCACGACTCGGTCACCGATGGCGACAAGCTGGTGCAAAACGCGCTTGATGCGTTCGGTCGCGTCGATGTGGTGGTCAACAATGCCGGGATCCTGCGGGACAAGACATTCCACAAAATGGACGACGCCGATTGGGACCTGGTCTACCGCGTCCATGTCGAGGGTGCCTACAAGGTGACCCGGGCCGCTTGGCCGCACCTGCGTGAGCAAAACTACGGGCGGGTGATCTTCACCGCGTCCACTTCGGGCATCTACGGCAACTTCGGTCAATCCAACTACGGCATGGCCAAGCTCGGCCTTTATGGCCTGACCCGCACCCTGGCCATCGAAGGCCGCAAGAACAACATCCTGGTCAATGCCATCGCCCCCACTGGCGGCACCCGCATGACCGAAGGCCTGATCCCGCCGCAGGTGTTCGAACAACTCAAGCCCGAACTCGTCAGCCCGCTGGTGGTGTACCTGGCCAGCGAGGCCTGCCAGGAAACCTCCGGCTTGTTCGAGGTGGGCGGCGGCTGGATGGGCAAGGTGCGCTGGGAGCGCAGCCTGGGTGCGGGCTTCGACCCGCGCAAAGGGTTTTCGCCCGAAGACGTCGCCGCCCATTGGCAGCAGATCTGCGACTTCGAGGGTGCGGTACACCCGAACGACAATCTGGAAGCGTTGAAGGAAATGATGGCGAATCTGCAACACCACGCCATTTAACGGTTATAGCCCGCGCCTGTTGCTGTCAGCGCAGTAACCGGTTCAGGGAAAATACTTCTTCACCAGGGCCGCCAGGTTCGCGGCGGTCTCGACGTCTATCACACCGTCATACTTGGCCGGGCGAAAGTGCAGCTGAAATGCTCTTACCTGGCGCTGGAAACCTGCACCCGTCGTGGCCGCCGAAGTGTCATAGCCGTATCGTTTGAATAGCCCGACCAATTGTTCGCGAAGAGGAATTCCATTGGCTCGATACGCCTGCATGAATTCTTCTTGAGTGGTGTCATCGAACCATGCACCAATGCCCTTGAGATACAACGCGTGCCAGGGGAACATCGGACCCGGATCGCTCTTGCGCCCGGCGGCGATATCCGAATGCGCCACACATTGACTGGGCTGATGTCCGGGTATCGCTTGAGAATATCCACCGTCAGAAATTCGATCGCCTCGATTTGCTGAGCGTTGTAGGTTATAGCCTTTTTGAACGATAGCTTGTGTTGTTTATTTGCGTTGTCGATAACTCACTGGGAAATAAATCGGAGCGAAATGCTGCGATTGCTTTCAGCGTAACAGTGGGTTTTTTGTGCGCGTAGTTGGATTCTGGCTTTGTTGTAGGACCGGGCGTTTTGATGGATGGAATTAAGCTCATTGGCTGAGCGTCAAGATGCGTAGGCCGATGTCAAATAGCCGCCGAAAACTGTGCAGCGACCATACAAAATTTCACAAGATTTAGGATAAAGATTTTTTGATGAGCAGCGGCCTGATATCTCTTTCAGGGTTTTTTGGTGGTCTTCTTCGAGAAGCAAGCGCATATAAAAGGCCGCGAAAAAAAACAGCGGCCTAGGGGAACCACTGCAAAAAAATCGCAGCGGCGAATGATATATGAAGTATTCGTCGGATCAGGTATGTCTTTTTTCTTTCATGAAATCCGGTGCTTTCCAGTTCGGACCTTTGATGGCGACGGGCCCCTCACCATTTGCGAGTACCCCCTCCTCAAATAACCTTGTATAGGTCCTTAGTAGCTCTCCATTTGCTACAGCCTCAAATCGATAGCGAGCGATCATTCTGTCGAGTGACGGATATGCTAAGCCGATACCGAAAGCAGAGACGATGTCTGTGATCGATTCGTTTTTTACGAGTTGCTCGATAGTGTTCATCAGAATTCTCCTTTCAACAGTCGCTTGTATATTTCTTCCGTTTGCTTTTCAGCCGCCTCGAGCGCTTCCAAGGAATATAGCAATGATTCGCTACTGCCAAGTTTATAGTCCTCTAACGTCGCAGTATGGGCATTGTTCCATTCGGCCGATCCGTTGCTCGGAATGAAGTCATCTGTGAGGCCTTGTGCCCTAAATCTCTCCAGCTCTCTTGTCTCGTGAGTGTAAAAGCGTTTGTCGACATCGGCTATAGCAATTTCGCTTCTCAAAATTCTCTCAAGCCTCTCGATCATCACTTCATTGGCATCAGACTGATCGAGCCGAGCGATGTGCAATTTTACAGCGTCAATTCCCTCCTTAGTGATCGTCGCGCTTCTCCAATCCAAGTCCAGAATAGGCCCGCCAGCCTGCTCCGGGTTAAAGTCGCGCCCACTGTGCTCGCCTTTGGTCGTTGCTCCTTCATAGGGACTACTGAAAACGGTATAGAACGGCTGGATACCCGACTCAATTGGGAATACCGTAATGAATCCACCAAAACTGTAATTATCCAATTCCGGATGTGTATCCATTCGCCCGTCAACAGCCACTGGAGTCGCACCACTGTAGGCAGTAAGGTTTGGTGCGTTCACCGGTAGGTAAGTGGACGCATTACCTGGTCTTGCAATGGGGGTCCAGGTCATCCCGATTGACTCGGTATCCGGGCTGCGGGACCAGTAGAAGTCACCATGTGGATCAAGCGTGGCTAGCCGGACCGGCACTTTGGAAGGTATCGAGGTTCCTGTACTGCCAGCGACGACAAACTCCCGCTTATTGACCGCAGTTCTGGAGCCGATAACGACAGGCAGTTTGATTTCACCCTGTGTCGCTGCGATAGCGTACAAATCATCACTGTTGTCAGGTAGGAGTTCCGCCAGTGGGACGCTTAGGGCGTAAAGATCTCCGTTGCCTAATTGTGATGGATAAAGCAGCGCGGCAAACCCTCCGATAACAGGTGTTGCCACGGCAGAGATAGCTTCGATGACGGCCGGAATTGCCGTACGTAGCATCGTGTTGATTGCCAGGGCGGTTGTCGGACTTATGGCGAGCTCGCCCTTCGAAAAGCTGAATGATGGAGCAGCGGCGACGGTAGGGGTTGATACGGGAAATGTACGAGCGGCGAAGGCTTTTTCACGCGCCTTTTCAGCTTCTGCCAGTTGTCGGGCTTCTGTCGCCGCGACAGCTGCTATCTTTGCTCGTTCTTCCGCTTCACGTAGGGCTTGAGCCACCTTTTGTGCTCTTTCAGCAGCCAAACGCTGCGCTTCTTTTTGCACCTGCTCTTGGGCCTGCACCGCAGCGAGCCATTTGAGTACTTCGACTTGCTGCTGATTCAGCATATTGATGGCTTGGGACAGCAGCCTTGCCTCGTACGCTGCCTTGAGCGATGCAGTCCAGGCTTGTATCGCAATACCGTTCGGGGGGACTAGTCTCTCTAGGGTCAGTGCTTTCGGATAGAACGCCTGTAATGGCTTACTAATTGGATCGACGCCGTAGAAACTATTGGCAAGCGCTGTTTTTTGATGAAATTGGGCGGTTTTTCGCGCCAGCAGTGTGTTGCGTACGCCCAATTCGCGAGCGATTGCCGCTGCGGGGGGAAGAGAGCGTGTCGATCCCTCAAGCCTAATCGCCGCCAGATCGTTCTCGATCGTTTGCGGCAGCCTGCTGAGCTGGGTTTGGTACGTACTTTCTGCAGTTTTGGTGGTGCTCTTCAACCTAAGCAAAACCATTCCAATCGCAGGCTCAAACCCAGCATGGCTATAGTCAGAAAAGCTCTGCGAATTTGAACCGTCACCACCGGTGTCTATATGAGTCCTGCCTATCGAGCGATCCGGTATGCCGCCATGTCCATGATTGGGAGATGGAGAAGAGGAAGGTGGCGTGCGAGGTATACCTCTATCCACAAGGATATTTTTCTCTTGCTGCATATCGAGTTCCTTTCGAATCGAGTCTGAATAGCCA
Source organism: Pseudomonas sp. R151218B TE3479 (assembly GCF_053629195.1). NCBI lineage: Bacteria > Pseudomonadati > Pseudomonadota > Gammaproteobacteria > Pseudomonadales > Pseudomonadaceae > Pseudomonas > Pseudomonas sp. R151218B TE3479. Next base: position 6,424,907 of record NZ_JBRJHV010000001.1, on the reverse strand, counting down.
AACCGTCATTCAACACACGCGGTCATTCATGGCTATTTGTGTAATCCCCCATCTTGGGCGACCAAGGAAACTATAAGTTCGATCTCTAAAGGCAGGCAGGTGAGCCTTTCCGACAACAACGTAGGAAACAAGAAGTTTTAACTAGGAAATAACCGCACATAAAAAAGGCCGCTGCAAAAAGCAGCGGCCTAAGCGTGACGTTGCAAAGGAGCTACAAACCAACGTCGATGAACACGGGATGATGGACCGATGCGCCAATCCATCCGAATGACGGTGCGCCAGGCGGGAAGGATGCCGTGGCGACTTGCGCCTGCAGGCCCGTTGCCCTGCAAGCCCGGCCAGCATAGAGATCGAGCCCGACGGGAAACAGCCCGGATCCGGACATGCACCGTTGCAGGGCGCGTAACAGTCGCAGGCCGGGCAGGAATATGCGTGGCGCTGATGGATCATCATCCAGTCCGTCCATGGGGCGCGCAAACGCCCTTCCCGCGGGGGCTGTAATCCTTTTGAGGTACAGCGCGAATACCTCCTTGGTGCGCTTATCGCCCATGGCGTGCGGCAGTAGGGTGAAGCCTCTGTCACTCACCGGGGAAGACGCATGACAACAATAACAATGCGCGCCATCTTCAAGCCGCAGGCGCTGGCCGTCGCGGTGGCCTTGGGTTGCTCTGCCCAGGCGCAGGCCGTTTCATTCAACATTGGCGAGATCGAGGGTCAGTTCGATTCGTCGCTGTCCGTGGGCGCGAGCTGGGGCATGCGCGACGCGGACAAAGACCTGGTCGGCACGGTCAACGGCGGGCGGGGCCAATCCTCCACCGGTGATGACGGACGGCTGAATTTCAAGAAAGGCGAAACCTTTTCCAAAATCTTCAAGGGCCTGCACGACCTCGAGCTCAAGTACGGCGATACCGGTGTGTTCGTGCGCGGCAAGTACTGGTATGACTTCGAGCTCAAGGATGAGGGCCGCGAGTTCAAGGACATCAGCGACAGCAATCGCAAGGAAGGCGCCAAGTCCTCAGGGGCACAGATTCTCGATGCCTTCGTCTATCACAACTATTCCATCGCCGATTTGCCAGGCACCGTGCGCGCCGGCAAGCAGGTGGTCAGTTGGGGGGAAAGCACCTTCATCGGCAACTCCATCAACAGCATCAACCCGGTGGACGTGTCCGCGTTCCGTCGCCCCGGTGCGGAGATCAAGGAAGGCCTGATCCCGGTGAACATGCTGTTCGCCTCCCAAGGCCTGACCGACAAGCTCACCATCGAAGGTTTCTACCAGTTGGAGTGGGATCAGACCGTGGTGGATAACTGCGGCACGTTCTTCGGCAACGACGTGGTGGCCGACGGTTGCACCAGTGGCTACACCGTGGGCAGTCCGGCGATTGCGCCGTTCGTGCCTTTGACCCAGGCATTCGGCCAGGAGATCCAGGTGTCCAGCGAAGGGGTGATCATTCCCCGTGGCGGCGACCGTGACGCCCGCGACTCCGGCCAGTGGGGCACGGCGTTGCGCTGGCTCGGCGATGACACCGAGTACGGCCTGTACTTCATGAACTACCACAGCCGTACGCCTACCGTCGGAACCACCACGGCGGGGCTTTCGACGCTGGCGGCGTTGCCGGGAATGGTCGCGATCGCCAACGGCCTGGCCCCTGGCAGCGGTGCGGGTCTGGCGCAAAGCGTGATGCTGGGCCGTGGTGGGTACTACCTTGAATACCCGGAAGACATCCGCCTGTACGGCGCCAGTTTCTCCACGACGTTGCCCACCGGCACCGCCTGGACCGGGGAAATCAGCTACCGTCCCAACGCGCCGGTGCAGGTCAATACCAACGACCTGACCCTGGCCTTGGTCAACCCGATTGCCGGTGGCGCGGCATCGCCTATCGCGACCGCACCGGGTGCCGACAACACCGGTTATCGGCGTAAGGAAGTGACCCAGGTCCAGAGCACCCTGACGCACTTCTTCGATCAGGTGCTGGGGGCCGATCGCCTGACGCTGGTTGGCGAAGCGGCGGTGGTGCATGTCGGTGGCCTGGAGTCCAAGGACAAGCTGCGTTATGGCCGTGATTCGGTCTATGGCCAATACGGCTTTCAGGGCGACACCGATGGTTTCGTCACCTCGACGTCCTGGGGCTATCGCGCCCGGGCGATCCTCGATTACTCCAACGTGATCGGCGGGGTGAACTTCAAGCCCAACGTGTCCTGGTCCCACGATGTGGCCGGCTATGGCCCCAACGGCCTGTTCAACGAAGGCGCCAAGGCCATCAGCGTTGGTGTCGATGCCGATTACCGCAACACCTACACCGCCAGCTTGAGCTACACCGACTTTTTTGGCGGCGATTACAACGTTCTCGAAGACCGCGATTTCCTCGCGCTGAGCTTCGGCGTGAACTTCTGATCTGGCTGACAAGGAAAACCCAATGCGCAAGATGATCCTGCAATGCGGTGCCCTGGCCTTGAGCCTGCTGGCGGCGAACGTGATGGCGGCGGTTTCGCCGGAGGAAGCGAACAAACTGGGCACCAGTCTCACCCCCATCGGTGCGGAAAAGGCGGGTAACGCCGATGGCTCGATCCCGGCCTGGACCGGCGGCATTGCGAAAAACGCTGGAGCGGTGGACAGCAAGGGTTTCCTGGCGGATCCGTTCGCCAATGAAAAACCATTGTTCACCATCACCGCCGCGACGGTTGACAAGTACAAGGACAAGCTGTCCGAGGGGCAGGTGGCGATGTTCAAGCGCTACCCGGAGACCTACAAGATCCCGGTCTATCCGACCCACCGCAGCGTTTCCCTGCCGCCGGAAATCTACGAGTCGGCCAAGCGCAGTGCGCTCAACGTGGCGTCCATCAACGACGGTAACGGCTTGTCCAACTTCACCGGCAACCGCTACTACGCCTTCCCGATCCCCAAGAACGGCGTGGAAGTCATATGGAACCACATCACCCGTTATCACGGTGGCAACCTGCGACGCATCATTACCCAGGCCACGCCACAGACCAATGGCAGCTTCACGCCGATCCGCTTCGAAGAAGAAATCGCCGTGCCGTTCCTGATCAAGGATGCCGACCCGGAAAAGGCCAGTAACGTGCTGACCTATTTCAAGCAGGAGGTCACCGCCCCGGCACGCCTGGCCGGTAATGTGCTGTTGGTGCACGAAACCCTGGACCAAGTGAAGGAGCCACGCCTGGCCTGGATCTACAACGCCGGCCAGCGCCGTGTGCGTCGTGCCCCGCAAGTAGCCTACGATGGCCCGGGCACCGCCGCCGACGGGTTGCGCACCTCCGACAACTTCGACCTGTTTTCCGGTGCGCCGGACCGCTACGACTGGAAGCTGATCGGCAAGAAGGAAATGTACATCCCGTACAACAGCTACAAGCTCGATTCGCCCAGCCTCAAGTACGACGATGTGATCAAGGCCGGCCACATCAACCAGGACCTGACCCGCTATGAACTGCACCGGGTCTGGGAAGTGGTCGGGACGGTCAAGCCCAGCGAGCGGCACATCTACGCCAAACGCCACATGTACTTCGACGAGGACAGCTGGCAGGCCGCCCTGGTGGACCACTACGACGGTCGCGGCCAACTGTGGCGGGTGGCCGAAGGTCATGCCCAGTTCTACTACGACCATCAGAACCCGGCCTACACCCTGGAGGCGCTCTACGACATCATCGCCGGCCGCTACATCGCGCTGGGGATGAAGAACGAGGAGAAACACAGCTACGAATACGGCTTCGAAGCCCGGGCAGCCGACTATACGCCGGCGGCGCTGCGCTCGACCGGGGTTCGGTAAGGGGCCGACTGTTGGAAAGAGAACGGTGGCGAGGGGATTTATCTGTGGGAGCAAGGCTTGCCCGCGATGGCCGCACCGCAGTCTGAAAGCTGAACCGCGTTATCGTTCATCGCGGGCAAGCCTTGCTCCCACGGTGAATCCTTTCCCCACAAGGTTGTGTCTGACTTGATAATCGTGATCGACCGGCAGCCCCCTCTGCCGGTCGTTTTTTTATGGGTGCCAATCAGCGCGCTGAATACTTCTCCAAAGGTCGGCGACACAGGACTAGGGTGGTGAGATAACAATAAACAGGATCACCCACATGACCGCCATGACTCCGTGTCCGGACCGTCCAGGATTGCTGCCTCGCCTATCCTCGACGCATCTGCCGCGGCGGTCCTTGAGCGAGCCGCTGCTGGCTTCCGAGGCGCGGGTAAAACTGCTCTGCGCGCCGGCGGGCAGCGGCAAGAGTGCGTTGTTCGCCGAGTGCTTCCTGCAAGCGCCCAGTGACTGTCGGTTGCATTGGTTGCCCTTGGGGGGCTCGGCGTTGAGCGCCGCGCAAATGTGCGAGCACCTGGCGCAGACCCTCGGGCTGCCGGTGCTGGATGAAGCGGGTTTGTTGGCCCACCTGGCGCGTTTGCAAACACCCACCTGGTTATTTCTGGACGACTATTGCCGGGTGCCGAATCCCGAGCTGGATCAACTGCTCGACCGTTTATTGAATACCAGCAGCCCGGCATTGCACCTGTGGTTGAATGGCCGCCGCCGCCCCCACTGCAATTGGCCGCGACTGTTGCTCGATGACGAACTGCACGAGTTTGACCCACAGGCATTGTTCTTCACCCCTGATGATATCCAGCCACTGCTTCGTCATCTGCCCGGCCCCCAGGCTGCCCGCACGGCTCGCGAGGTGATTCAGCGCAATGGTGGCTGGTGTGCCGGGGTGCGTATCACCCTGCTTGAGCGCTGCGAATGGGCGCGCAGTCATGCGACACCGGGGAGGCCGGGGACCTTGCTCGACTACCTGGAGTACGAGCTGTTCAGTACGCTGACCCCGGAGCTGGCACAGGCCTGGCGCGTGCTGGCGCATCTGCCGCGGTTCAATGCCCGGCTGTGCGAGCACTTGTTCGGCGACACGGTGGGCGCCCAATGCCTGCCGTTGTTGCTGGAGCTGGGGTGTTTTATCGAGCCGTGGGAGCAGACCTCGGACTGGTTGCAAATCTTCCCGGCCCTGGCCCGGTTGGTGCGTGAAGAGCCCTGGTCCCAGGGGCGCTCCTGGCATCGCCGGGCCTGCCAGTGGTTTGCCGCCGAGCAGGACTGGCAAATGGCGTTCGAGCAAGCCATGTTGGCCGAGGAGTTCGAGACCGCCGTCAGTTTCTTGCAGCATTTGAATTTCGAGCACGTCTTGCAGCGCCGTAACGTGGTGCTGTTGCTGAGCTTGCACGATCAACAAGGCGAAGCGCTGACCCTTGATACGCCGCAGTCGGTGGGGCTGGTCACCGCTGCGCTGTTGTTCGCCGGACGCTTCGATGAGGCATCGACGTGCATCGAGCAACTGGCCAGGTTCCTGCCGCAACCTTCGGCCTGTCGGCAGCGACAGGTGTTGGCAAGGTGGCTGGTCCTGCGCGGCTGGTTGCTGCACCTCTCTGGCGATGGCGAACCGGCGCGCGAACATTTCCTCCAGGCCCAGGCCAGCCTGGAGCCCGAGGCCTGGTCCCAACGGGTGCTGTGCCTGGGTGGGCTGACGCAGCAGGCGTTGCTTGCTGGCGAACTGGCCTCGGCGCAATGGATCAACCGCCAGGCGTTATGCCTGGCGCGTGCGCAGGGTTCGCTGGTCTTTGAAGGATTACTGGAACTGGACCACGCCCAAGTCCTGGAGCAACGCGGCGCGCCGCATCGGGCCGATCATTTGCTGGCCGCCGTCCAGACACTGCTGGATAAACCGGGCCAGGACTTTTCCGCGTTGTTGGGACGGATTGCCTTGCGGCGCGGGCGCCTGGCGCTGCGCATGGGGTTTGAGGAACGGGCCGCCGAGCACTTTCAAACGGGTTTGGAAACGGGCCTGCACAGCCAGGACAAACAGGTGCTCTATGGCTTTCTCGGCAAGGCCTGCCTGGCTGCCAACCAGGGCGACTACGGCGAGGCCTTCATGCATCTGCGCGATGCCGAGCGGATCATGCAGCAGCGCCACATCCCCGACACCGTTTACCGTGGCGTGTTGTTGCAAACCAGCTGCCAGTTCTGGTTGCAACAGGGACGGGCGGAACTGGCCCATGAAGCCTTGACCCGCGTCTTGCGGCATTTTCGCGGACCCCAGGCCAAGCACGCGCCTCCCGCGACCCTGGAGCTTATTGCGCGACTTGAATACCTGCTGGTGCTGGCCGAAGTCTACTTGCAGCGGGCGCAGGCGCCACAGGCGCGCCTGCAGGCCATGATCGCCCAGGCGCAGCACGGTGAAATGCACAGCCTGGAAACCGAACTGCACCTGGTGCTGACGGAGGTCGTCTGGTTGTCCGGCGATCGTGCCCAGGCCCGCTCACTGCTGCAAGAGGGGCTCAAGCGAGTCACCTGCTGGCGGGCCCAGCAAGCGTTGTGCGAACTGCGCTTGCGCCAGCCCGAGTTGTTGCGCTGGGGGCAATCGGCAGAACCGGCCGAGTCGCCCGTCACCGCCGAGGAGACGTTGCTCAGTCATCGCGAGCTGGAGGTCCTGGAACTGATTGCCCAAGGGCATTCAAACCAACAGATAGCCGAACAGTTGTTCATCTCGTTGCACACGGTGAAAACCCATGCGCGTCGAATCCACAGCAAGTTGGGTGTGCAGCGACGTACCCAGGCGGTGGCAAAAGCCAAGGGCATGGGGGTGATGGGTTAGATGCAATGAGTTGAAACTTCACGCACGCTTACACTTGCCTTTTTTACAGTCGGGCGCTGGCCTGTGTATAACGGCCTGACTGAAGTTCAAGTCTCAAGTTGCCGCTTCAGTTGACCGATGCCATGTTGTTGCATCAGGCGCACACCCCATAACGGCTCGAACAGGACGTTCGAGCCTATGAAATGACAAGGATGTCTTATGAATAACCCGTTGTTTTCTTCTCACTCCGAAAGACTTCTAGCACTGAAAAACACGCGCGTGGATTTCGCCGTGCAGCTGCTATTGGATCATTACCTGGAGCCATTGGACGTCAATCCATTCACGGCCTATGTGAATACGTTGATGGACTTCCCCAAGCTCGAAACAGCAACTTCTCGAACGTTATTCGAGGAAACGCTGACCTGGGTTGAAAAGCAAAGCCTGCCAACGTATACGCAAGGAATCAGTAATGTGTTCAACAGGCGTTATTCCTTTGCTGCCGAAGATCGGATAAAGACGCTGGACTTGATCGCATTTGAAAAAATCGTCACAGACATCGTGGCCAGTTTGACGGAAAAACCTGCAATCGATTTATCCCCGCGCCCCCTCAGGCCATTGACCGCCGAGGATGTGCATGGTGCTTTGAAAGTTCATGCGCCCAACATCTATCCGGAGGGCGTGTACGTGACCAGTTTTATTGACCATGGCCTCGGCAGGCGTATGGTGTCGTCTTCCGAGAGGCTGGTTGAGTATCTATTGGGCAATTTCAACAACGATGTGATTCCCTTCCATTCGAAGGGCAGCCACCAAGGCATTTATACCGTCGGCTTCAGCGGGGAAGAGCGCCACCTCCATCCGCAACTGATCACCCCACATCTCAATGATCTAGTGATCAGGATTGTCCCGGATTTCCTGGGCTGATCCTGGACCCGCCTCATACCCCATCCGCCAACTCACGGCCCGGGTCGCCGCCAACAGTCGTTGCGCCGCCGGGCCGTTTTCGTCGGCGTGGAACAACGAGGTCGGGCCGACCACGGTCATCACTGCCTTGACCTCGCCGATCGCATTGAAGACCGGGGCGGACAAGGCGTCCACGCCCGGCATCAGCAAGCCATGCACATGGTGCAGGCCACGGCTGCGAATCTGCTCGCACAGGGTGGCATAGGCGCGATCATCGGCCAGGGCATGGTGCTCGGTGCCTTGTACTTCCTGCTCGCGCAGGCCAACCGTCTCGCGTGCTGGCAGATAAGCGCTGAACACCAGTCCCGTGGACGAGCTGAGCAGCGGCAACACCGAGCCCAGTTGCGTCACCACGGTCACGGCCCGCACGGCGGGCTCGATGCGCACCACGGTCGCGCCATGGTTGCCCCACACCGCCAGGAAGCAGGTTTCGTTCAAGTCATCGCGCAACTCGGCCAGGGGGAGGGCGGCCACTTGCAGCACGTCCATGCCGTTCAACGCGGCCAGGCCCACGCGCAGGGCTTCGCGGCCCAGGCCGTAGTGGTTGGTGGCGGCGTTCTGCTCGGCAAACCCGCTGGCGATCAAGGCCTGCAAGTAGCGATGGACCTTGCTCGCCGGCATCTGCACGTGCTCGGCCAGGCGCGACAATGACGTGGAGGGGGAGAGTTCGGCCAGGGCCTTGAGAATGTCGGTGCCGACTTCGGCCGAGCGGACTTTCTGTTTACCGTTGCTGAGCGGGGTTTCCATGGAGGCGCAGGGTCCAGAGGCGAATGGGCGTCTTTATAGCTTGACGGTCGCTGCCGAGCAAATTACGTTATGCGTAATTGAATTACGATAAAAATAACCCAGTGCGCCTCAACCACTCCGTTGAGTGACAGGCCGCACTCCCAGGAGGCTCCATGAACCTCGATTCCACAACGTCGGACCTGGCTTACCAGTCAGGCTTGGGCAACGAATTTGCCAGCGAAGCCTTGCCCGGCGCCTTGCCCATCGGCCAGAACTCCCCGCAGAAAGCCCCGTACGGTCTCTACGCCGAGTTGTTCTCTGGCACGGCGTTCACCATGGCCCGCAGCGAAGCGCGGCGTACCTGGATGTATCGGATCCGGCCGTCGGCCAATCACCCGGCCTTCACCAAGCTCGAACGGCAATTGGCGGGTGGCCCGCTGGGTGAGGTCACGCCCAATCGCCTGCGCTGGAACCCGCTGGACATTCCCGCCGAGCCCACCGATTTCATCGACGGCCTGGTGTGCATGGCGGCCAATGCCGGCGCGGACAAACCGACCGGTGTCAGCCTTTATCACTACAGGGCCAACCGCTCCATGGAGCGGGTGTTTTTCAATGCCGACGGTGAGTGGCTGATCGTGCCGCAACTGGGACGGCTGCGGATCGCCACCGAACTGGGCGTGCTGGAACTGGCGCCGCTGGAAATCGCCGTACTGCCCCGGGGCCTGAAATTTCGCGTTGAACTGCTCGACCCGCAGGCCCGTGGTTACCTCGCCGAAAACCATGGCGCGCCGCTGCGCCTGCCGGACCTGGGGCCCATCGGCAGCAACGGCCTGGCGAACCCGAGGGATTTCCTGACGCCGGTCGCCCATTACGAGAACCTCGCGCAACCGACCACCGTGGTGCAGAAATTCCTCGGTGAGTTGTGGGGTTGCGAACTGGATCATTCGCCTCTTGACGTGGTGGCCTGGCACGGCAACAACGTGCCGTACAAATATGACCTGCGCCGCTTCAACACGATTGGCACGGTCAGCTTCGATCACCCGGATCCGTCGATTTTCACCGTGCTGACCTCGCCTACCAGTGTCCACGGCTTGGCCAATCTCGACTTCGTGATTTTCCCGCCCCGCTGGATGGTGGCGGAAAACACCTTCCGTCCGCCGTGGTTCCACCGCAACCTGATGAACGAATTCATGGGCCTGATCCAGGGCGCCTACGATGCCAAGGCCGAAGGTTTTCTGCCGGGCGGTACATCCTTGCACAGTTGCATGAGCGCCCATGGCCCGGATGGTGAGACCTGTACCAAGGCCATCAACGCTGATCTTCAGCCGGCGAAAATCGACAACACCATGGCCTTCATGTTCGAGACCAGCCAGGTATTGCGCCCAAGCCGTTTCGCCCTGGACTGCCCGCAACTGCAAACCGACTACGATGCTTGTTGGGCCTCGCTGCCTGTCACGTTCGACCCGACCCGGAGATAACCATGACTCAAAGTTCCCCTGCCCGTAGCTGGGTCGCCAGTGCCAACGGCCACGCCGACTTCCCCTTGCAGAACCTGCCATTGGGTGTCTTCAGCGTCGATGGCGGTGCCTTGCGCTGCGGCGTGGCGATTGGCGAGCGGATTTTCGATCTGCAGGTTGCGCTGCAAGCGGGCTTGTTTGATGGCGCGGCGCAACAAGCCGTCGAAGCCATGGCCGGCGGCCAGTTGAACGGGTTTTTCGACCTGGGCCGCAGCGCCCGGGTTGCCCTGCGTGAACGACTGCTGGAGCTGTTGCGCGAAGACAGTCCGTTGCGCGGCCAAGTTGAAGCCCAGGAGGCGAAGCTGCTGCTCCTCGCTGCCGACTGCCAGATGCACCTGCCGGCCAGGATCAACGACTACACCGATTTCTACGTGGGTATCGAACACGCGCAGAATGTCGGCAAGCTGTTTCGCCCCGATAATCCATTGCTGCCCAACTACAAATACGTGCCCATCGGTTACCACGGTCGCGCTTCGACCATTCGCCCGTCCGGTACCGACGTGCGCCGTCCCAAGGGCCAGACCCTGCCGGCCGGCCAGACCGAACCGACCTTCGGCCCGTGCGCGCGGCTGGACTATGAGCTGGAACTGGGTATCTGGATCGGCAAGGGCAATGCGCTGGGCGAACCGATCCCCATTGGCGATGCCGCCGAGCACATTGGCGGGTTCTGCCTGCTCAACGACTGGTCGGCCCGGGATATCCAGGCCTGGGAATACCAGCCCCTGGGGCCGTTTCTGTCGAAGAGTTTCCTGACCAGCATCTCGCCTTGGGTGGTGACGGCCGAGGCCCTGGAACCGTTCCGCGGCCCGCAACCGGCGCGTCCGCAAGGCGATCCGCAACCGCTGCCGTATCTGCTGGACACGCGTGACCAGGCTGGCGGTGCTTTCGACATCGAGCTGGAAGTCCTGTTACTGACCGAGGCCATGGTCGAGCAGAACCTGCCGGCCCAGCGCCTGACGCTGAGCAACACCCAGTACATGTACTGGACGGTGGCGCAAATGGTCGCGCACCACAGCGTCAACGGCTGCCAGTTGCAGGCCGGCGACCTGTTTGGCTCGGGCACCTTGTCGGGCCCTGAAAACCATCAGTTCGGCAGCCTGCTGGAAATCACCGAAGGCGGTAAGAAACCGATCGAACTGGCGTCTGGCGAAGTGCGCCGATTCCTCGAGGACGGTGACGAAATCATCTTGCGGGCCCGTTGCCGCCGCGAGGGTTTCGCCTCCATCGGTTTCGGCGAGTGCCGGGGCAAGATCCTGCCGGCGCGTTGAGGGGGAGTGCATGGAACTCTATACCTATTACCGCTCCACCTCGTCCTATCGGGTGCGCATTGCGTTGGCACTCAAGGGCCTGGATTACCAGGCCTTGCCTGTCAACTTGATCGCTGCGCCCGGGGGCGAGCATCGCCAGCCGGCCTACCTGGCGATCAACCCCCAGGGCAGGGTGCCGGCGCTGCGTACCGATGAGGGCGCATTGCTGGTGCAATCGCCGGCCATCATCGAGTACCTGGAGGAGCGTTATCCCCAGGTGCCGCTGCTCAGCGCCGACCTGGGGGTGCGCGCCCGCGAGCGGGGGGTCGCCGCGTTGATCGGTTGCGACATTCATCCCCTGCACAACGTCAGCGTGCTCAACCAACTGCGGCAGTGGGGCCACGATGAAGCGCAGGTGACAGAGTGGATCGGGCATTGGATCAGCCAGGGCCTGGCGGCGGTGGAGCAGTTGATTGGCGATGAGGGGTATTGCTTCGGTACCGTGCCGGGGTTGGCGGATGTGTTCTTGATCCCGCAGTTGTACGCTGCCGAGCGGTTCAATGTTTCCTTGCAGGGGTATCCACGGATCCGTCGGGTCGCGGCATTGGCGGCCGGACATCCAGCGTTCCAGCAGGCGCATCCGGCGAAGCAGCCGGATACTCCGGCTTGATATTGCTGTAGGCCGTTCCATCGCCATCGCGAGCAAGCTCGCTCCCACATTTGATTTGCGTACACTGGGATCTACTGTGGGAGCGAGCTTGCTCGCGATAGCGATTCAAAAAGTAACCTGAATCTGCATGCCTGCCACCGCTCAATGCACCACCGAATTCGGCGGCAAATGTCCCAGCCGCTCCGTCAGCCGAATTCGCTGGATCGGATCGTCGCTGAGCATCAGGGCATGCTCCAGGTCGAAACGTTCGGCGTTGGGGCAATCGAGTCGCTGATACAGGCTGGCGCGGGCCAGGTAATCGGCGGCGCTGGCGTTGCCCAGTTCCAGCACCCGTTCGGCGTCGATCAGGGCCGCGATGTAATCGTCGTTCGCCAGATGCAGTTGGCGCAGATTGCGCGACAGGCGCTGCAGCATCTGCATCGGCTCGGCGTTGACCAAGTGCTCCGCCTTGAGCAGCATGTTCGCGCCATATTGGCGTTGTAGCAGTTCCCGGCAGTCATTGGGGTACAACCGGCGCCCACCGCACGGGTCGAGCAGGTGATCGGCACCGGGCACTTTCAACAGGAAATGCCCGGGGAAATTGACACCGACCATCGGAATTTCCAGCCCTCGGGCCAGTTCCAGGGCAATCAGCCCGAGTGCCAGGGGTTGCCCGCGCTTGCGTGCCAGGACCTGGTTCAGCAACGCCGCGCGTGGTCGCAGGGGGGTGAAGTCGTCTTGGGCGAAACCCAGGTCATTGAGCCGTCGCAACAGGGGCTGGCCCAGTTCGCTGACAGGCAGCATCGGCAGGTCATGGCTGACCCGCTGTTGCAGCTCCTTGAAATCCTTCAGCAAGGCCGGGACGTCGACGTCGCGATCATGTTCGGCAGCGATCCACAACGCCGCTTCGAACAGCGCCGGTGGTGAGCGGTGCAGACAGTCAAAAAAGGCTTGGCGCGGTTTCATCGAACTCTCCGGGCTATGCTCCCGTTTTAGCCCTGCCGTGGATTTTCGTCCAGTCTCGAGCAGCCACTGCCACAGGTTATGCCGAAAACGACTGACACCCTGGTGGCTTATTCCGGCGTGCTCCAGCAATTTTCGACTGCACGCCTATACTGGCGAAACAAACAAAAGTGATTCGGGAGCCTTACAATGTTTGCTCTCATGCAAAGCTCCCGCCTTGAATCGCTGCACCTAAGCGTAGACCCGACGACCGGGTTGAAGGCGGTGATTGCTATCCATTGCAGCCGTCCCGGGCCTGCCCTGGGGGGCTGTCGTTATCTTGCCTACCCCGACGACGAAAGTGCCGTGGCAGACGCCGTGCGCCTGGCTCAAGGCATGAGCTACAAGGCGGCGCTGGCCGGTTTGCCCGTGGGCGGCGGGGTCGCGGTGATCATGCGTCCGGCCCATGTCGAGAGTCGGGCGGCGCTGTTCGAAGCCTTTGGTCGTTGTATCGAGCAATTGGACGGGCGCTACATCACGGCCATCGACAGCGGCACGTCGGTGGCCGACATGGATTGCATCGCCCAGCAGACCCGCCATGTCACCAGCACCACGGCTTCGGGAGACCCCGCGCCCCACGCGGCAATGGGCGTCTTTGCCGGGATCCGTGCCACCGCCATGGCCCGTTTGGGCAGCGATAACCTCGAAAGCCTGCGGGTGGCGATCCAGGGGCTGGGCAATGTCGGTTATGCCCTGGCCGAACAGCTGCACGCGGCGGGCGCCGAACTGCTGGTCAGCGACATCGATCCTGGCAAGGTGCAACTGGCCATGGAGCAACTGGGCGCCCATCCGATCGCCAACGACGCGCTGCTCAGCACCCCCTGCGACATCCTCGCCCCCTGCGGCCTGGGCGGAGTGCTCAACAGCCACAGCGTGGCGCAACTGCGCTGCTCGGCCGTTGCCGGCTCGGCCCACAATCAGTTGAGCAGCCTGCAGGTGGCCGACCAGTTGGAAAGGCGCGGGATTCTTTATGCGCCGGACTATGTGATCAACTCCGGCGGGCTGATCTATGTCGCGCTGAAGCATCGCGGCGAAGAACTGTCGACGATCACCGCGCATTTGTCGAAGATCGGTGCCCGGCTCACGGAAGTCTTCGCCCATGCCCAGGCGGAGAAGCGATCACCGGCGCGGGTGGCCGATGAGTTGGCGGAGCGTCTGCTGTACCGCTGAAAATCCAATTGTGGGAGCGAGCTTGCTCGCGATTGCGGCCGTGCATTCAACGTCTTTATCGACCGTCACACCGCTATCGCGAGCAAGCTCGCTCCCACAGTTTTGCTTGCCTTTATTTCTTGCGTTAGGCGTCCTGCCCTTATCCTGCCATTACCTCAGCAGATACACCGGAAAGCATTTACACAAATGCATCACCCGACGTCGGATGTTATCCAGGTGTGCCGCATTGTCCGGTTGTTCCAGCAGGCCGGCGATCAGATCTGCGTCGTTATTACTAAAAGATCGCAGCCTTCGGCAGCTCCTACACGGTTGTTCCATGTGGGAGCTGCCGAAGGCTGCGATCTTTTTTGGTTACTCGTCCGACGGGTTGAGCAGTTCGGACAAAGCGTCCGGCTGGCTCTTGAAAGCCTTGGCGAACACATCCCGATTCTTCGCCATGTAGATCCCGGCTTCTTCGACCTGTTGCTCGCTCAGCGATGGAACGGCTTTTTGCAACACTTCGGCCAGCAATTCGGCGAGCTCCAGCATTTTGTCATGACGGTCAGCTTCGGCTTTATCCATGAACAAGCGCTCCAGATCTCGGCTGCTGCGGTATACCACTTCGACGGCCATTCACCACCTCACATGCCTTCACATTGGTTTGTCTTTGCGACTACTGTATTTATATACAGGCAAAAGAATAAGCGAATCCTGTTGCTTTGGATAGTGGCTTTTTAATGTAGACCGATTTCGGCATGTGAGAGCGAAGCGTGTGGGGGCAAAACTTGTGTGGGAGCAAGGTTTGCTCGCGAAAAGGCCGCATGAAGCGCCCAAAAAGTGCCGGATACCAGCCTATCGCCATCTCACCTTCAGTCGCTGGCCTTTTTTCTGCATGCAGAACAACCGTCACGTCCAACCCGCATCATCCGGTCGAGCCGACCTAAGGAAACTACATCGTGAAAATAAACTGGGCCGAGAACCTGCGCCAGAACGTCCATCAACTGGCCGAGTCCCTGGGAAACCTGTTCGTCGAGACCTTCCACTACCTGGCGCTGTTCGCCATCGGTGCGGTCACCGCGTGGGCGGCGGTGATGGAGTTCTTGCAGATGCTCGAGGCGGGGCACATCAAGATCGACGACATCCTGCTGCTGTTCATCTACCTGGAATTGGGGGCGATGGTCGGGATCTACTTCAAGACCAACCACATGCCCGTACGGTTTCTGATCTACGTGGCGATCACCGCGCTGACGCGCTTACTGATTTCCAACGTTTCCCACCACAGCCCACCCGATCTGGGGATCATCTACCTGTGCGGTGGCATCCTGCTGCTGGCGTTTTCGATCCTGGTGGTGCGCTACGCTTCGTCGCAGTTCCCTTCGGTGAAGATCGAGCACCCGCACCGCAAGGTCGGCGCGGGTTCCAGCGAACATGCCGAAGTGGAGAAGGGTGAGATTTAAAGGCCGGCGGCAGAAGGTGCCGCACCCTGTGCATGCGGTGGTGGCAGCTTGATGTTGTCGCCGCCGGTCATGGCTTCGAGGATGGCCACGGCGCTGTGGCCCTGCTCGATGGCGATGCCGAACTGAATGCTTTGCACCAGGCGCTTGAGCCGTTCCGGGTCGTTGCGTTGCTGGGCGCTGATCATGCGTTTGGCGACGATGCGCCCGCTCTTGGACAGGGTCAGCATGATGCTGCCATCCAGGCCCTGGATACTCAGGTTGATTTGATAGTGCGGCGCAAAAGCGTCGGTAATGATCTGAAAAGGGTTGTCCATGATGCGTCACCGCCTGATTGAACGTGCAGTTGTTGACCGGCCGTGATCGGGATTAGTTCGCAACACCGGACCATCGGCCATTCCATGATCGTGTTCATCTCCAGATTCCTGGGGCCGGGCAGGTCTCAGGATCAAAAGATCGCAGCCTGCGACAGCTCCTACAGGGTGTTAGCAAGTGGCATGCCGGAAAAACCGTCGGACAATGATCCCGGCGCCCAGGCGCCGAACGCTCTGGAATGCGGCTGCCCGTTTCGGGGCAATAACGTGCGGATGTTCGTTGACGGTGCAGGAAGGGAGGCGATTTGCGGCGGGTGGGCAGGGCGGGGCAACTCCCGACATTAACAGTGCCTTTGCCTGTTGTCCGGCTTTATTTGCAAATGGATATTTATATTTTTCCAGGGGTTGAATTGTTCTTCCGCCAGCCCGACTCTGTATTCAAGGGGCCGTTGCATTCACGTCGATGGCCCCCGGCGAGCTAGCTGAAATAAGGGATGAACTATGCAAATCCAAGTCAACAGCGATAACCATATTCAAAGCAGCATCCGACTGGAGGAGTGGGTACGTACTACCATCGAAAGCACGCTCGAACGTTATGAAGAAGACCTGACACGGGTCGAGGTTCATTTGCGGGACGAGAACGGCGACAAACCCGGTCCCCATGACCTGCGTTGCCAGCTCGAAGCAAGGCCAAAGGGCCATCAGCCGATTTCCGTGACACACAAGGCCGATTCGCTGGAACTGGCGATCGAAGGCGCCGCCACCAAGCTTGAAAACGCCTTGGAGCATTTGTTCGGCAAACTGCGCGGCAAGCGCGCTGCCATTGCGGCACCGACCGAATCCGTTGCCTTGGCCGATGCGCTATTGGAAGAAGAATTCCTGGAGAACGAACGGGCCGCACTCAACGGCTGAGCCCGATCGCTTAAAATCACTCACCGAACAAACGGGCCTGCAATTGCAGGCCCGTTTTGCTTTTATCGGTCCGGTGCGGCAAATAAGCCCACTCCTGCATTGATCCTATTCCCCTGTGTGCGGGGCTTGCTCGCGAAAGCGGTGGGTCAGCTTGCGAAGTTGTTGAATGTCCTGACGCCATCGCGAGCAAGCTCGCTCCCACAGAAGGGATTTGTGTCGAATGGTGATTTTGTGACCGCCCCGAGCGAGCTTGCTCGCGATGGCGATAGTCGGGCTAGCGCAAGAACGCCTGTCGATATTCCCCGGGGCTCGCCCCCAGGGTCTGGCGAAAACGGTTGGTGAAGTGGCTGGCGCTGGCAAATCCGCAGGCCAGTGCCACTTCGCCCAACGGTTGTGAGGTGGTGCGCAGCAGGTGTTGCGCGCAAGCCAGGCGCCGGGCCAGTACATACTGATGGGGCGGCAGCCCGAAGCTTTCGCGGAACATCCGCGCGAAGTGGTATTCGGACAATGCGCACAGTGCCGCCAGTTGCCCAAGGCTGATGGCCTCGGCCAGGTGGCTGTCGACGTAATCCACCAGCAACCGTCGCTGGTGAGCCGCCAGGCCGCCTTTGAGGCGAAGCCCCTGGCGCTGGCCAACCTGGCTGAGCAGCAGGTGGTTGAGCAGGTCATGGGCCAGGCTGGTGGTCAGCAGGCGTTCAGCGGGTTCGTCCCAGTTCAGCGCGATCAACTGGCGAAAGCGCTGTGCCTGTTGCGGGTCGTCGAGGAATGTCTCCTCGTGCAGTTGTACTTGCCGTGGTTCGCGGTCCAGTAGCGTGATGCACCCAAGGGCGAATTGTTCAGCGCTGAAATACAGATGGGCGAGGCGAATGTCGCCGTTGATGACCCAGGCCGATTCATGTCCGGCGGGTAGTACGCAGAGTTTGCCCGGCGCCCCTGTGGTATCAGGTCGTTCACGGCGAAACGTACCGGTGCCACCGGCGATGTAGCAGGACAACGTATGGTGGGTCGGCGCCTCGTAGTCCTGGGCGTCGTGATGGTTGCTCCACAAAGCGGCCGCCATGCCGTCCCCGAGCTCGGCGCTATGCTCCAGGCGAGCGTTGGGCGAGCTGTTGAGGGCTTGAAAGACTTGCAGGGTTTGCAGTGTCGGCATGATCGGTTCTCTCCGACTCGAATCCTACTCCGTCGGCCGACCCATGCCAGCCTGCAAACCGATAAAAGCGCAAGTTTACGCAAGTGCGGAAGGGACAACGGCGTGACACTGAGGGTCATTGTCAGGAGTTGTCACCATGAACCTCTCGTTGTACCTGCTTACCGTGCTCATCTGGGGCACCACGTGGATTGCCCTGAAACTGCAGTTGGGCGTTGTCGCCATCCCAGTGTCGATTGTCTATCGCTTTGGCCTCGCGGCCCTGATTCTGTTTGTGATGCTGTTGCTCAGTCGGCGCCTGCAGGTGATGAACCGGCGCGGCCATTTGATTTGCGTTGCCCAGGGCCTGTGTCTGTTCTGCATCAACTTCATGTGTTTCCTCACGGCCAGCCAGTGGATTCCCAGCGGGTTGGTTGCCGTGGTGTTTTCCACCGCCACGCTCTGGAATGCTTTCAATGCCCGGGTGTTTTTCGGCCAGCGGATCGCACGTAACGTGCTGTTGGGTGGCGCCTTGGGGCTGCTGGGATTGGCACTGTTGTTCTGGCCGGAACTGGCCGGCCACAGCGCGAGCCCACAGACGCTGCTGGGGTTAGCATTGGCGTTGCTGGGCACCTTGTGTTTCTCGGCGGGCAACATGCTCTCGAGCCTGCAACAGAAGGCCGGCCTCAAGCCGTTGACCACCAATGCCTGGGGCATGGCTTATGGTGCGGCGATGTTGGCGGTGTGGTGTGTTTTCAACGGCATCCCGTTCGATATGGAATGGAACGCGCGTTACGTCGGCTCGCTGTTGTACCTGGTGATCCCGGGCTCGGTGATCGGCTTTACCGCCTACCTGACGCTGGTGGGGCGCATGGGGCCAGAGCGTGCGGCCTATTGCACCGTGCTGTTCCCGGTGGTGGCGTTGAATGTCTCGGCGTTTGTCGAGGGCTACCAGTGGACAGGGCCGGCATGGGTGGGGTTGGTGCTGGTGATGCTGGGGAACGTGCTGGTGTTCCGCAAGCCGCGGCCGGTGGCGACGAATGTCGCGCTGGGTGCACGTTGAGACAGAACGCCTAGCGATAATCCCGTGGCGAGGGAGCAAGCTCCCTCGCCACGGTGTGTTCCCCCGGGGGCTTTTGCGGAGGATTTATTTCCAGACTTGCGGGTTGACCAGGTTCTGCGGTCGCTCGCCCAACAAGGCACTGCGTAAGTTATCCACAGCAAGATTGGCCATGGCCTCACGGGTTTCGTGAGTCGCCGAGCCAATGTGGGGCAGGGTCACGGCGTTTTTCAGCTGGAACAGCGGCGATTCGGCCAATGGCTCTTTCTCGTAGACATCCAGCCCGGCACCGCGGATGCGGTTGTTCTGCAATGCTTCGATCAGCGCGGGTTCGTCTACCACAGGGCCGCGGGAAATATTGACCAAGATGGCACTCGGCTTCATCAGGCCCAGTTCACGCTGACCGATCAGGTGGCGGGTCTTCTCGCTCAACGGCACCACGAGGCAGACGAAGTCAGCTTCGGCCAGCAATTGGTCCAATTCGCGAAATTGTGCGCCCAACTGGTTTTCCAGTTCGATCTTGCGACTGTTGCCGCTGTAGATAATCGACATGTTGAACCCCAGCCGGCCACGCCGGGCAATGGCTGCGCCGATGTTGCCCATGCCGACGATGCCCAGGGTCTTGCCATGCACGTCGCTGCCGAACAATTGCGGGCCGACCGTCGCTTGCCATTGCCCGGCCTTGGTCCAGGCGTCCAGTTCGGCCACGCGCCGGGCGCTGCTCATCAGCAGGGCGAAGGCCAGGTCGGCGGTGCTTTCGGTGAGCACGTCGGGGGTGTTGGTGAGCATGATCCCGCGTTCATTGAAGTAGGCCAGGTCATAGTTGTCGTAGCCCACCGACACGCTGGAGACCACTTGCAGGTTCGTGGCGCTCTGCAGTTGCTCGCGGCCGAGCTTGCGACCGACACCGATCAGCCCGTGGACGTGAGGCAAGGCTTCGTTGAACTGCGCGTTGATGTCGCCGTTCGACGGGTTGGGGACAATCACTTCGAAGTCCTGGCGCAGGCGTTCGATCATGGGGGGCGTGATACGGCTGAAGGCAAGTACGGTTTTTTTCATCGTGCAAGGCTCATCTGCAGGGAATACCAAGCACGCTAACATTCCTGGTGCGGGTTAGGCGAGAGGGGAGGTGTAATCGCAGCGCCGGCAGTCTTCTGTGGGAGCGAGCTTGCTCGCGATAGCGCCAGCCCAGTCACTCGCAATTGATTGGCAGACCGCTATCGCGAGCAAGCTCGCTCCCACAGGGGATCTCTACACTCAGGCGGCCCGTAGGGAAATGAAGGCGTAGGTAACCGGTGCTTCAGTGACCACCCGCGCGCCGCTGGCCGAGACCTGGTTGGCCACGTCCTCGCCGGACAGGTGGAACTGCCATTCGCCAGCCGCTTGGTCCAACGGCTGCGAGCGGGCTTGATCGATAGCGGCGGCAAACGCCGCCATGTTCGGCAGGTAGGCCGTGAATCCGTCGCCCTTCAACGCCGTCGTGTGGATGCCCAGGGACATGCAGATGCGTTCCTTGATCGCGATCTCCTCACGATCGGCCTGGCGTGAACGCTCGATCAACCGGGCCAGTTCCAGGTCCACCAATTCACCGCCAAGTATCAACTGCGGCCCCGTTTCCCACGACTCCGGTGGGCAATCCTTGGCGGCGGTATCGAGCGGGATGTGTGGATTGATTTCCATGGGATAAATGCGGCACACCAAGGGCCTGCGCTCATAGATGCGGCACAGGTTTTCGTCGTCCAGATTATGGCAACGATCCACGTTATAAGCGGCGAACGTGATCGCCACCAGCGCGTCGCTCGTGCCGCTGCGGACCACTGCCGAGCGTCGTTCGGCATGTTCACGTTGCGCCACCGGAAGGCCGAGGCCATTGGGCAGGAAGGCCTCGACCAGGACAATCACCTGGCCGCCGTCATTGGCCCACATCCTGGCTTCGTCGAGGGTCAGGGGCACGTGATGGCCGGTACAGCATTTACCGCACCCTACGCAGGAAAACGTTGTGTTCATTGATCGACCGAGGGCAATAGGTTGAAAGCGGCGACAGAAAAACGCCGCGATAAGCCCTGAGAAGCAAGTTATGCGCCATTCATCGAGGGGCGTCGGTCGTTCGGATCGAGTCCCATTCGGTGACGAAGGCGGTCCTGGTTTTCTTGCGGTAGAGGCACAACTCGGTGCCGGTTGCGCCTTTCATGTGTTTCTGTGGGTATTGGCCTTGCAGCAACAGAGCGGTGTATCCCACCCGGTCGTCGAATTGCGCGGCGGTGCCGACGGGTTCGGGCTCTTTAAGGCCGCTGGCCTTCAGGCAACTGGCGAGTACTTTTTTGTCGTAGGCGGCCCAGGCGTCGGGGCTGGAAGCCTGAGCCGGAAAGGCCATGGCGGCAGTGAGACCGAGGAGCATCAGCGCAGGGGTTTTCATCAACAATGTCCTTGTTCAGGGGGAACCAGGACAGAAGTATGCCTGAGGTTGGAGCAGTGTTCAGAGGCCGCGAGAATCGCAGCCTCCTGGCGCTCGGCCTGCCTTGCCGCGGGTGGGTATCAGCGCCCTTGTTCGGCGACGGCCTTGGCCGCGGTGATCAGGCACTTGGTCAATTCGGGTGACGAGAATTTGGTGAGTACCCCGTTTGCGCCGGCCAGCCGCGCTTTCTCACTGTTCATGGCGCTGTCGAGCGACGTGTGCAGCAACACGTAGAGGTGAGCGAAGTCCGGTGTTTCGCGCAGGGTCCGGGTGAGGGCGTAGCCGTCCATTTCCGACATTTCGATATCGGAAACGATCAGGTTGATTTCCTGCGCAGTGCCCTGCAGCTCCAGCAGACAGTCGATGGCTTCCTTGGCGCTGCGGGCTGTATGGCATTGCAGACCCAGGTTGCGCAGGGTGTGCACCGATTGCTGCAATGCCACCTGGCTGTCATCGACCACCAGGATCCGGGCGTTGCCCAGGACCTCGGCGTCTTCCATGCTCAGTTCGGTCGGCGCGGTTTCGATCTGCGCCGGTGCGATGCCGTGGATCACCTTTTCGATGTCCAGCACTTGCACCAGCGTACCGTCAACCGAGGTCACGCCGGTGATGAACGCACGCACGCCGCCGGAACCGTAGGGCGGCGGTTTGATGTCGGTGGTCAGGCAATGCACGATCTTGCTCACCGCCTGCACATGCAGGCCCTGTTTGGAACGGCTCACGTCGGTGACGATCAGGCAGCCGCCGTCCGGATCTTCCAGCGGCCGCTCGCCAATGGCGCGGCTCAGGTCGATCACCGACAACGACGTCCCACGCAGGGTGGCGATGCCTTTGACGTGCGGATGGGACTCCGGCAGTTTGGTCAACGGTGGGCAGGGAATGATTTCACTGACCTTGAGCAGGTTGATCGCCATCAGCTTGCCGCTGCGCAAGGTAAACAGCAGAAGCGAAAGTGAATCTGCGCGGGCTTTGTTGGAAGACATAAAAACCTTCTGTGGAAAAAGGTGGGGCGAGCACGAAGATCGCCAAAACAGCTTTTGATATTGGGTTATCGACTTGTCGGGGGCAGGCTTTAGGACGAAAGCTGTCGACAACAGGGATCGTTGTCACAAGATCCCTGTGGTGGGGAGTTTTTGTGGCGAGGGAGCTTGCTCCCGCTCGAGCGCGCAGCGGTCGCCCAATCAACATCGCGCCGCAGCTGATAGGGAGTGCTTCGCACTCCAGCGGGAGCAAGCTCCCTCGCCACGGGAAAGCGCACGGTCGATCACTTCAGCCCCAACCGCCTGGCCATCCGCCCCAGGTTTGCCCGATCCAGCCCCAGTTCCCGGGCGGCGCTGGCCCAGTTGTGCTGGTGACGTTCCAGGCTGGCGGCGATCAAATTGCGTTGGAATTCGTCCACGGCTTCGCGCATGTCTCCCGTCGCGCCCACCCGGGCCGGTGCCGGGCCGGTGGACGATGGGGCAGGGCTATCCACAGGAGCTTGGGGCAAATCCAGGTCCTGGGCGCTGAGGCTGAGGATTTTCGGGCGCGTCGGGCAGCGGCCCAAAGCCTTCAGGGCACTGCGGCCAATCAGGTGTTCCAGTTCGCGTACGTTGCCCGGCCAGTCGTAGGCCAACAGTGCGGCCTGGGCGTCGTTGGTCAGGCGCAGGCTGCCCAGGCCCATGCGTGAACGATTCTGTTCCAGGAAGAAGCCACTGAGCAGCAGTACGTCCCGTCCGCGCTCACGCAGCGCCGGTACCTGCAATGGATACACACTCAAGCGATGGTAGAAGTCGGCCCGATAACGGCCGTTGCGCACTTCTTCGGCGAGGTCGCGATTGGTGGCCGCGATCAGGCGCACGTCGACCCGGTGCTCCTTGTCCGAACCCAGGCGCTGCAGTTGGCCGCTTTGCAACACCCGCAGCAACTTGGCCTGGACAGTCAGGGACAACTCACCCACCTCATCGAGGAACAAGGTGCCGCCGTCGGCCAGTTCGAATTTGCCGCGCCGGTCGTTCGTCGCCCCGGTGAACGCGCCCCGTACGTGGCCGAAGAGTTCACTTTCCACCAGCGTATCCGGCAGGGCGGCACAGTTGAGGCTGATGAGCGGCTGCCCGGCGCGTTTCGACGCGGCATGGATGGCCTGGGCAACCAGTTCCTTGCCCACACCGGTTTCGCCCGTGATCAATACGGTCAGGTCGCTGCCGCCCACCAGCGCGATCTCTTCCACCAGGCGCTTGTGGGCCTTGCTCTGTCCGACCATGTCGCGATGTTGCTGGCCGCTGGCCTGGCGATAGACCTCGGCGCGGCGGTGCTCATCCTCGGCCTTCAAGGCCAGGCGCTCGATGCGTTCGGCGGCGCTGACCGTGGCGGCGGCGAGGCTGGCGAAGGCTTGCAGGGCGCTCAGATCGATGGCTTCGAAGCGTTCCGGGTCCAGCGAATCCAGGGTGAGCAGCCCCCAGGGGCGCTCGTCGACGAACAGCGGACAACCCATGCAGTCATGGACCTCCAAGTGCTCGGCCAACCCCTCGACCAGCCCGTCGTACGGATCGGGCAGGCCGCTGTCGGCGGCGAAGCGGGTGGGCTGCGGGTTCGCCAGCAGCGCTTCGAAGCGTGGGTGTTCGCTGATCCGGAAGCGTCGGCCCAGTGTATCGGTGCTCAACCCGTCCACCGCCAGGGGCACGAGGCAGTCTCCGTCCAGGCGTAGCAGCGCGGCTGCGTCACAGGGCAGCAGCGCCCGCAGGGCGCCCAGCAAGCGCCGATAGCGCTCGCCTTCAGGCAGTTCGCGGGACAGGTCCGCCACCAGGGGCAACAAGGCTGTAAGTAGAGAGGTTGCAGTCATAAAGACTCCATGTAGTCAGAAAGACTATAAAAGGTTCCGTGTCTTTATGACTATTTTTTATTTAACTGATTGAAAAATAACAAAATAAATAATGGCACGGAAACTGATGGTAAGGCTGTAGTTGTTATTCAAGTCCTCGCATGGAGTCACCTTATGCTCAGCCAAGAAGAACGCGCCATCATTCGCTCCACCGTGCCATTGCTTGAAAGCGGTGGTGAAGCGCTGATCACTCACTTCTATCGCATGATGCTGTCCGAATACCCGCAAGTGCGCCCGCTGTTCAACCAGGCTCACCAGGCCAGTGGCGATCAACCCCGTGCGCTGGCCAACGGCGTGTTGATGTATGCGCGGCACATTGACCAGCTCGATCAGTTGGGCGACCTGGTGGCGAAAATCGTCAACAAGCACGTTGCCTTGCAGATCCTGCCGGAACATTACCCGATTGTCGGTGCGTGCCTGCTGCGAGCCATTGCTGAGGTGTTGGGCACAGAGATCGCCACGCCCGAGGTGATTGCGGCGTGGGGCGCTGCCTATAACCAATTGGCCGATATCCTGATCGGTGCCGAAGCCGGCATGTACGACAAGAAGGCCGAGGCACCGGGCGGCTGGCGTGGCGAGCGTGAGTTCATCCTGGCGGCCAAGGTCCAGGAAAGCTCAGAGATCACCTCGTTCTACTTCGAACCGGCGAACAAGGGCCCGATCCTGGTGGCCGAGCCGGGCCAGTACATCGGCATGAAGCTCATCCTCGATGGCGAGGAAGTGCGCCGTAACTATTCGCTGTCGGCCCTGGCGGACAATGGTCAGTATCGGATCAGCGTCAAGCGCGAGCCGGGCGGGCGGGTGTCGAACCATCTGCATCATCATTTCGACGTCGGCAATCGTATCCAGTTGTTCCCGCCGTCCGGGGATTTCTACCTGACCGCCAGCGACAAGCCGCTGGTGCTGATCAGCGGCGGCGTCGGCATCACGCCGACCCTGGCCATGTTGCAGGCGGCACTGCAAACCGAGCGACCGGTGCATTTCATTCACTGTGCACGCAACGGCCGTGCCCATGCCTTCCGCGACTGGATCGACGACTTGGCCAAGCGGCATCCGCAACTCAAGCGCTTCTACTGCTACGACGAAGACGACGGCTTGAGCCCGGCGGCGGATAAGGTGGGACTGCTGAGCCAGGAGCAATTGGCGCAATGGCTGCCGGAGCAGCGTGACCTGGACGCCTATTTCCTTGGGCCGAAGGGTTTCATGGGCGCCGTCAAGCGCCACCTCAAGGCCCTGGGCGTGCCGGATCGGCAGAGCCGCTACGAATTCTTCGGTCCGGCGGCGGCGCTGGAGTAAGGTCGTCGCGGACCGGGAGACCGGGTTGCCTTCATCGCGAGCAAGCTCGCTCCCACAAGGGATTAGCGCTGGACACAACGCCTGTGAACACCGCAAAAAGCTGTGGGAGCGAGCTTGCTCGCGATGGCATTGGCAATTCAACATCAATGCAAGCTGACCCACCGCTATCACGAGCAAGCTCGCTCCCACATGAGATGCGCAGGTCTGGTCGTCAGCACTGATTCTTTTGTGGGAGCGAGCTTGCTCGCGATAGCGGTAGCAGCTCCATCCCTGTCCAACTGTCAGAATTAATCCCTGCTTAACCTTCTTGCGGTCTATTCCCCTTCAATGTCGACGCCCGCTGCTCGTTCACTGTCATGGTCAGCGTGTAGACTTCGATACATCCGAACGCGCACCGGGTGTCGCGAGGCTGCGCGTCGATCCATGCAGACAAAGGGAAACGCAATGAGTGAGGAAATGATGCGGTTAGGCCGTGAGCGGCGCTATCTGGTGCTGCTGGGGCTGATCTGCCTGGCGCTGATTGGCGGTGCGCTGTACATGCAGGTGGCCCTCGGCGAGGCACCGTGCCCGCTGTGTATCTTGCAACGCTATGCGCTGTTGCTGATCGCGATCTTCGCCTTCATCGGCGCCGCCATGCGCACCCGCCGCAGCCTGACGATCTTCGAAGGCCTGGTAGTGCTCTGTGCCCTGGCCGGTGCCGGTGTGGCAGGGCATCACGTGTACACCCAGTTCTTCCCCGCGGTCAGTTGCGGTATCGACGTATTGCAACCGATTGTCGATGACCTGCCGCTGGCCAAAATCTTCCCGCTGGGTTTCCAGGTCGATGGCTTTTGCTCCACCCCCTACCCACCGATTCTGGGCCTGTCCCTGGCGCAATGGGCGCTGGTGGCCTTCGTGCTGACGGCGGTGCTGGTGCCGTTGCTGGTGTCGCGTAACCGCAAAGCACTTCGCTGAATCGCCTCGATGACACGCCCCGGTTCTCTGATGGAGGGCCGGGGCGTTTTACGTTTCACGCTCAAGCCGGAACGACCTTGATCCGAGGCAAGAATGACCTGCGGCAATGTGCGACACGTTGTCACATATCTTGCGGCACTCAGCCTTTGCGAGGGTGATAAAGCACGTTTTCCTGTAACAAAAAAATGTCTGGTTTCGCAACTGGCGTATCGCCTGCAGCAGGCATTTTTAACAGCGGCGCGTCAGACGGCGCAGGCCCCGAAAACTGGGCCCTTGCCGAGCAAAAAACCTCTTGATGAGTCTCCCGAGCTGTCTAAATCGGGCGTAGTAGACCTACGTTTTTTGGGGTTCTTGTTGAGAATTAATTTCGATAACATGCTGGCCCGTTGCAATATCGGCAAGAGATTGTTGCCGGATCGGATAAAAATTATTTCGGGATGAGACATGGTCTACAGCGCGTCACCTCACTACAATCGCCCGCACCGATTTTCCGACCCGGCTCAGACTTGAGCATGAGAGTGGTCGAAGGGCGCCAGCGCCCCATGCGACCCCAGGTGTCGGTGCCTCCAACTACCCGCACCAAATGGAATTGGGCTTGAACTAGGCCTTTTGACCAACGAATAAGAACTCACTGCTGGCCCGGGATGTGTCGAACAGCCGCTGACGTTCGATGGGCAGCCCTTATTCAATCCAAGAAATGCCAACCCTTGGCAGGGTGAAGTGTTGGCGATCAAAACCCAACTGCATTGCGCAAGCTGCTTTAGAGGTCGTGAGATGAGTAAAAACAGGTACCCCCGATTACTAGGCTTGTTGCCGCTGCTCGGCACGTTGCTGCTGGGAGGCTGCAACATGACCTTGCTCGATCCCAAGGGCCAGGTCGGCCTGGATGAACGAAACCTGATCATCACTGCCACACTGCTGATGTTGCTGGTCGTCGTGCCGGTCATCGTCATGACCTTCCTGTTCGCCTGGAAGTACCGCGCAACCAACACCAAGGCCACCTACACGCCGAAATGGTCCCATTCGACCAAGATCGAAGTGGCGGTATGGACCATTCCGGTGCTGATCATCATTGCCCTGGGTTATGTCACCTACAAGTCGACCCATGCCCTGGACCCGTATCGTCCGCTGGACTCCGACGTCAAGCCGATCACCATCGAAGTGGTCTCGATGGACTGGAAGTGGCTGTTCATCTATCCGGAACAAGGCATCGCCACGGTCAACAAGATCGTGTTCCCGGCCCACACGCCGATCAATTTCAAGGTCACCTCCGACACCGTGATGAACTCGTTCTTCATCCCGGGCCTGGGCGGCCAGATCTATGCGATGGCCGGCATGCAGACCAAGCTGCACCTGATCGCCAACCAGAACACTGAACTCGAAGGTATCTCCGCCAACTACAGCGGCGCAGGTTTCACCGGCATGAAGTTCAAAGCGACCGCCACCACCCAGGAAGAATTCGACGCCTGGGTCAACGAAGTGAAGAAGGCACCTAAACAGCTTGAAAAAGCTGAATACGAAGCCCTTTCCAAGCCGAGCCAGAACAACCCAGTCGAACTCTACTCGTCGGTCACGCCGAACCTGTTCCAGACCATCATCGACAAGTATGAAGGGATGAATCCGGGCAAGCCGATGCATCACGAGAAGAAAGAGAAGGAAGTGGCCCACAACATGGAAGGGATGGACATGAGCTCGCATTCAGCTGCCGGGGCAGAGGAGTAAACGATGTTAGGTAAATTAAGTTGGGAAGCGATCCCGTTCCACGAGCCGATTGTCATGGTGACCCTCGCCATCATCGCGCTCGGTGGTCTGGCATTGTTTGCAGGCATCACGTATTTCAAAAAGTGGACCTACCTGTGGACCGAATGGCTGACCTCGGTCGACCACAAGAAAATCGGCGTGATGTACATCATCGTCGCCATGGTCATGCTGCTGCGCGGCTTTGCCGACGCCATCATGATGCGTACCCAGCTGGCCATGGCCACCGAGGGTTCGCCTGGCTACCTGCCGCCTGAACACTATGACCAGATCTTCACCGCCCACGGTGTGATCATGATCATCTTCATGGCGATGCCATTCTTCACCGGCCTGATGAACCTTGCAGTGCCGCTGCAGATCGGCGCGCGCGACGTTGCCTACCCATTCCTGAACTCCCTGAGCTTCTGGCTGCTGGTGTCCGGCGTGGTGCTGATCAACGTTTCCCTGGGTGTTGGCGAGTTCGCCAAGACGGGTTGGGTTGCCTATCCGCCGTTGTCGGGGCTGCAATACAGTCCGGGCGTGGGGGTGGACTACTACATCTGGGCGCTCCAGCTATCCGGGTTGGGGACAACGCTGACGGGGGTCAACTTCCTGGCCACCGTGCTGAAAATGCGTACCCCTGGCATGAAGCTGATGGACATGCCGATCTTCACCTGGACCTGCACCTGGGCCAACGTGCTGATCGTCGCTTCGTTCCCGATCCTCACGGCTACCCTGGCTCTGCTGACGCTTGACCGCTACATGGATTTCCACATTTTCACCAATGAACTGGGTGGAAATCCGATGATGTACGTCAACCTGTTCTGGGCCTGGGGTCACCCTGAGGTGTACATCCTGATCCTGCCGGCGTTCGGTATTTTCTCCGAAGTCATCTCGACCTTCTCCGGCAAGAAGCTGTTTGGCCACCACTCGATGATCTACGCTTCCGGCGCGATCTCGGTATTGGGCTTCATGGTCTGGCTGCACCACTTCTTCACCATGGGTTCGGGTGCC
This sequence comes from Pseudomonas sp. R151218B TE3479, assembly GCF_053629195.1. Classification (NCBI taxonomy): domain Bacteria; kingdom Pseudomonadati; phylum Pseudomonadota; class Gammaproteobacteria; order Pseudomonadales; family Pseudomonadaceae; genus Pseudomonas; species Pseudomonas sp. R151218B TE3479. The sequence continues at coordinate 6,395,863 of NZ_JBRJHV010000001.1, read as the reverse complement.
AGCGTCAACGCCTTCTTCGGCCTGGCGACGATGCTGATTTCGATCCCGACGGGGGTGAAGCTGTTCAACTGGCTGTTCACCATCTACCAGGGCCGCCTGCGTTTCACCAGCCACGTGCTGTGGACCCTGGGCTTCATGGTGACCTTCGCCATCGGCGGCATGACCGGCGTACTGCTGGCCATTCCGGGTGCTGACTTCGTGCTGCACAACAGCCTGTTCGTGATCGCACACTTCCATAACGTGATCATCGGCGGCGCCGTGTTCGGCTACATCGCAGGCTTTGCGTTCTACTTCCCGAAAGCGTTCGGCTTCAAGCTGCACGAAGGTTGGGGCAAGGCTGCGTTCTGGTTCTGGATCTCCGGCTTCTTTGTCGCGTTCATGCCGCTCTATGCACTGGGCTTCATGGGCATGACCCGTCGCCTGAACGCTACCACCAACCCTGAGTGGGTGCCGTACCTGTACGTCGCCATGTTCGGCGCGGTGATGATTGCCGTCGGTATCGCCTGCCAGTTGATCCAGCTGTACGTCAGCGTGCGCGATCGCAAGAAGCCGGAAAACATGTGTGAACACGGCGACCCGTGGAATGCCCATACCCTGGAATGGTCGACCTCTTCGCCTCCGCCGTTCTACAACTTTGCCGTGCTGCCAAAAGCAGACGTCATCGACCCGTTCACCGAAGCCAAGGAAGCCGGCACCGCGTACCAGGCTCCGACCAAGTACGAGCCGATCCACATGCCCAACAACACCGCCACCGGTGTGGTCATGGGCGCGCTGTTGACCGTGTTCGGTTTCGCGATGATCTGGCACATCTGGTGGCTGGCCATCGCCAGCCTGGTCGGCACCGTGGTGTATTTCGTGATCCATGCCGCCCGTGACGATCAGGGCTACATGGTGCCGGTGGATGTCATCGAACGCATCGAAGCCGAGCAGCACAAGCGCCTGGTCGCGGCCGGGAAAGTCCCCGCCACTGCCACCCGTGTTGAAACCTCGTTGGAACAGGCTTAAACCATGTCGAACTTAGTGACCAATGTTGGACACGCCCATGGTCATGACCATGGGCACGATGACCATCACCACGACTCGGGCGAGATGACCGTATTCGGTTTCTGGCTCTACCTGATGACCGACTGCATTCTGTTTGCGTCGATCTTCGCGGTATACGCGGTGCTGGTTAACAACGTCGCCGGTGGCCCGTCGGGCCACGAGATCTTCGAACTGCCGTACGTACTGGGCGAAACCGCGCTGCTGCTGTTCAGCTCGATCACCTACGGCTTCGCCATGCTGGCGTTGTTCAAGGGCAAGAAAACCCAGGTACTGGGCTGGCTGGCCATGACCTTCCTGTTCGGTGCCGGCTTCATCGGCATGGAGATCAATGAGTTCCACGTATTGATCTCCGAAGGCTACGGTCCTAGCCGCAGTGGCTTCCTGTCCGGGTTCTTCACCCTGGTCGGTACCCACGGTCTGCACGTGACCAGCGGCCTGATCTGGATGGCGATCATGATGTACCAGGTCCAGAAGAACGGCCTGACTGCCACCAACAAGACGCGCCTGAGCTGCCTGAGCCTGTTCTGGCACTTCCTGGACGTGGTGTGGATCTGCGTATTCACCGTTGTTTATCTGATGGGGACCCTGTAAATGGCTAACGCACATTCCCATGATGGCCATGACGCCGGCCACGGCAGCGTCAAGTCCTACGCCATCGGTTTCATCCTGTCGGTGATCCTGACCGTCATTCCGTTCGGCCTGGTGATGTACCCATCGCTGCCCAAGAGCCTGACCCTGTGGATCATCCTGATCTTCGCCGTGGTCCAGGTATTGGTGCACCTGGTGTACTTCCTGCACCTGGACCGCTCCGCCGCCCAACGTAACAATGTGGTCGCGTTTGTCTTTGCCGCGATCGTGATTGTCCTGCTGGTCGGCCTGTCGTTGTGGATCATGTTCAGCATCCACACCAACATGATGGCGCACTGAGGAAAGTCCGGATGTCCCTGAAGCACTTTATCCAAATCACCAAGCCGGGGATCATTTTCGGTAACGTGCTTTCTGTGGCAGGCGGGTTTTTCCTGGCCTCGAAAGGGCATGTCGATCTGGCCATCTTCCTGGCGGCGATGATCGGCACTTCTCTGGTGGTGGCGTCCGGTTGCGTGTTCAACAACTGCATCGACCGCGACATCGACATCAAGATGGAACGCACCAAGAATCGGGCGCTGGTCCAAGGCCTGATTCCGGTGCAACTGGCCCTGGCATTCGCCACGGTGCTGGGCGTGGCCGGGGTGGCGCTGTTGTACTGGGTGGCCAATCCGTTGGCGGCGTTGTTCGCGGTGATCGGTTTTGTCATCTACGTCGGCCTCTACAGCCTGTACCTCAAGCGCAAGTCGGTCCACGGCACGCTGGTGGGCAGCCTGTCGGGGGCTATGCCGCCGGTGATCGGCTACGTGGCGGTGAGCAACAGCTTCGACATGGCGGCGCTGACGCTGCTGGTGATGTTCAGCCTGTGGCAGATGCCGCACTCCTACGCCATTGCGATCTTCCGCTTCAACGACTACCTGGCGGCCTCGATTCCGGTGCTGCCGGTCAAGCGCGGCATCCGCGTGGCCAAGAAGCACATCCTGCTCTACATCCTGGCCTTCCTGGTGGCAACCTTGATGCTGACCTTCAGCGGCTATGCCGGCATGAGCTACCTCGCCGTCGCCGCCGCCATGGGCATGTACTGGCTGTACATGGCCTGGACCGGCTACAAGGCGGTGGATGACACGGTCTGGGCACGCAAGCTGTTCGTGTTCTCGATCTTCACCATCACCGCCCTGAGCGTCATGATGTCCCTGGACTTCAAAGTGCCGAGTGAGCTGCTGCTGACGTACGCGCCTTAAGCTTCAGATGCTGCATGAAAAAGCCCCGCCTTCGAGAGAAGCGCGGGGCTTTTTGTCTATAAAGGGGCGTGGATTGGCTGTCATTCGTCGCAATAGATTAGGGTTTGTTGAACTGTAAGCAATTTGCCTATAGTTTCTGCCATGCGTACCCTATTTTTTGAAACGACTACGTTCACCGCCACAGTTGGCGATTACCTGGCTGACGATGAATATCGCCTGCTTCAGTCCTATATGTTGCGGCATCCAGAGGTCGGTGACGTCATGCCACGTACCGGCGGCTTCCGTAAGCTGCGCTGGTTCGATGAACGTCGCGGCAAAGGGAAGCGAGGTGGGCTGCGAGTCATCTACTATTGGCTCATGAGTGATCGTCAGTTCTGGATGTTCGCGATTTATGACAAGGACGAGTTGGAAAACCTGACCACCGAGCAAGAGAAGATGCTCAAGCGCGCCATAGAAGCTGAGTTGAAAGTGCGAGGTACCTTATGAAAAAACGTGATCTGTTTGCCGAGATGATACAAGGCGTTGAGGAGATGGCCGCTCATAGGGAGGGCAAGATCACCCTTCGCCAGCTATCGATCGAGGAGAAACCGGTGCCCGAGGTGTCGGCTCAGGAAATCGTGGCATTGCGCGACAAGCTTCGCATGTCTCAAGCCGTTTTCGCCAAGAGCATCAGGACCAGTCCTGGCACCCTTAGGAACTGGGAGCAGGAAAAATCCAAACCCAATGCCCAGGCGGCTTTGTTGATCAAACTGGTCGAGAAGTTTCCAGACATGGTCGAGCGGCTCGGCGCTGTTTGAGGCATTCATACCTCCCCCATGAAAAAGCCCCGCCTTTGAGAGAAGCGCGGGGCTTTTTCATGGGGGTTGCGGGCTGTCGATGTTCCTATGGGAGCGAGCTTGCTCGCGATAGCGGTGGTTCAGCCTGCATGAGTGCTGAATGTGGCGGCCTCATCGCGAGCAAGCTCGCTCCCACAGGGGCCTCGGGTGAGGCTTATTGCTGGGCGATGCTGTAGCCGTCGAAGGCTTTCTGCTGTAGCAACGCAGTGACAATGCCTTTGCGGGTGGCCGGTTGTTCGGTGCCGTCATTGTCCAGGAAGGTTTCGCTTTCCAACTCGGCGTCGTCGCCTTCGCCTATGAAGTTGAAGCCCAGGAACTCGAAGGCTTCGCGGTCGACGTTCGGCTTGGTGCGTGGTGTGCGCAGGGGCAGGGTGACGCTGATGCCGTCCTTGCTGATGACAAACACTTCGGCTTCCTTCTTGGCCCGCGAGGCCTTGCCCTTGCTGCCGCTCGGGTTGCTGATGGCCTGGTGGGTCTGATTCAGCACTTTCAGGGCCAGGCCGTAGACCAGTTCCTGGAACGTCGGATCGTCCTTGTAGCTGGAGAGGATGCGGCTGATCGGGAAGCGGCTGCTCAGGTCTTCCAGGGCCGCGAAGTCGGCGGCTTCGGCGTCCTTGAGCTGTTTGAGCTGGCCCATCAGTTCGTAGGCCTTGTCATCGTCGAAGGCATCGTGGGCCTGACGGATGGCGTTGCGCAGTTCGCGGATCTGGTCGCTTTCGCGGTTCGACTGGAACGCATCGAGGACCATTTCGCTGATGGTTTTGGCCTGGGGCAGATGCTGTGAAAGATTGATGGAGTTTTCGTATTCCGCTTTGGACGACAGGGTGACTACGGATTCAGCGGTGTTGGAATCGGACATTGAAATTTCACTACTTCTGTTAGCGGGATGAGGCGAGAAAGGCATTGAGCTTTTTTCCGGTCGCCTAATCTATTGGACCCGAGCGGTGTTGTCACGGTCGGACCGGCAGCAACTGACCATTTGTTGCCGGTAGCGGCTTTGCGTCTAGCATCAGGCCCATCAAGCGCAACGCGTCGGCGGTCGCGGCGCCACTGGCGGTGTTGTCGAAGATGCACCAGGTCGGTGTGTCGGGGTCGGCTTGCAACGTTTGGGCGAGGCGCTCCAGCCAGGCGTCTTCGTAAGCTGAGTAATAGATCCTTGGCGAACCGTGCAACCGGTAGTAGCGAATGCCAGGCCAGCCAGCGGGTTGATCGCCGCCGGGCAAGGGTGACGGATCTGCGGCGACCCGGCCGATGCACGCCTCATGCAGGATCGTTGCGGCCTGGGGGGCGAGCCAGCTCGGGTGTCGCGGCTCAAGCACCGCATGACCTTGATAACGGTCCCGCAAGGCCTTGAAGAAGACTTCGGCCACGGCCGCCTCGAAGGCCAGCGACGGCGGCAATTGAATCAACAGGCAGCCAAGCTTCTCCCCCAGTTGCGAGCATTGCCCGAGGAATTCATCCATAAGCCCTTCGCAATCGATCAGCCGCCGTTCATGAGTCATCTGCTTGGGCACCTTGACCGAGAAGCGAAAGTCCCCGGCAACGCTGCCGGCCCACTTGGCATACGTGGCGGGGCGGTGCGGGCGGTAGAACGAGCTGTTGATCTCCACAGCGGGAAATCGGCTGCTGTAGCGCTGCAAATGCGTCCCGTCGACAGTAAAGGCCGGCCAATGCTCCCGGGGCAGCGACCAGCCGGCGCAGCCCAGGTAAAGGCATGAGGAGGAGGGAGGTCGAGTTGGCAAGGGCGAAGGCCTGATCGCAAGAGATACAGCCTATGACCGCTGCCAACGCATCATGTCTGCATTCTTTTTTGTGTTTGGGCCGGGGTACCGTTCATTCGCAAATCACATTCTTGCCCGCCATCTTGGAGCGATACAGCGCCTGGTCCGCCCGGTGCAGCAACGCCGAGTGCTGTTCATCCTCCAAGCGCTGCACCACGCCAAAACTCATGGTGATCTGGAAGTCGCCCACCGGCAGCAGATCGGCCAGGCCACGACGAATGCTTTCCGCCAGCAGCCGAGCGTCGGCCAGGGTGGTGTTGGGCAAGATCATGATGAATTCGTCACCGCCCCAGCGCACCAGCAAGTCGCTGCCGCGCTCGCAGCGCTTGACGCTCTGCACCACTTGCACCAGCGCGGCGTCACCGAAGGCGTGGCCGTAGCGATCGTTGATGTCCTTGAAGTCATCGACGTCCATGGCGATCAGCGACAACGGCTCGCGGAAACGCTGTGCGCGCTCACAGGCCAGCGGCAGCGCTTGGTCCAGGCGGTAACGGTTGGCGACCCGCGTCAGGGCATCGGTTTCGGCAAGCCTGCGGTTCTCGTCGAGTTGGAGCTGCAGCTGATGGTTGACCCGGGACAGTTCGCGGGTGCGTTCTTCGATGATGGCTTCCAAGGATTTGTTACGCCGTTCCAATTGTTCGAACAGGCGCTTCTTGTCATCGATGCTGCGATGGGCACCGATCATGCGGGCCACCGTGCCGTCCGGGTTGCGGACGATCACGTAGCCGCGATCCTCAATCCAGATGTAGGACCCGTCGCACATACGGCAACGGTACTCGGCCTGGTAGCGGTGGGATCGTTGCTCCAGGTAGTCGTCGAACAATGCCATGACCCGTGGGTAATCTTCCGGATGGATCACGCTTTCCCAGGTCAGTACGGTGTTGTCCAGTGAATGAGGCAGGTAACCAAGCATCGTGTACCAGCCGGGGTTGCGGTAGACGAAGCCGGTGTTGGCATTCCAGTCCCAGATGCCATCGCTGACCAGTTCCAGGATAGTGTGCAGTACGCCTTCGTCCAGATCGGACAGGTCGAACCGCAGCATGTCGATGTTCGAGGCATCTCCCATCGTCGTTTCCTCATCAGCCTTGATATCAAAATGCTCGTCCAAGGAGGAAGAGTAGCTGATGGGGGGGTGGGGAACTAGCGGCGGATGTTCAGACGGGGTTTGCTTTTGTGGCGAGGGGATTTATCCCCGCTGGGTCGCGTAGCGGCCCCCTCAAAAGTCATCAAACCCGTCATCACCTGCGATGTGAACCGACAGTCTTGGGGTTGCTGCGCAACCCAGCGGGGATAAATCCCCTCGCCACAGCATCATTGGGCTGGGGGTTGGGGTTTGCCCCATTTCTCCAGTGCAAATTCGACAAAACTGCGCAGTTTCGGCAAACGGTAGCGATCCTGCGCGTACATCAGGCTCATCGGTCGATGGGGCAATTGGTAGCCCTGCAGCAACGCCACCAAGTGCCCATCCTTCAGGTCCTGGGCCACCAGGGCATCGGGCAGCATCACCACGCCCATTCCGGCCAGGGCGGCGCGATGCAGGCCCGAGGAGCTGTTGATCAGCATCGGTCCGTTCACCGCCACCTTGATTTCGCCGTCCGGCCCGTTGATGGGCCAGTGATCCTGGGCGAAGCGCCATTCGTCTGCTGCCGAATAGGCGAACGACAGGCAGTCGTGTCGTTGAAGGTCCGCCGGTTGTTTCGGCGTGCCGCGCCGGGCCAGGTAGGCAGGGGAGGCGCAGATGGTCAGGGTGTAGTCCAGCAACGGACGGGCTATCAGTTTCGGGTCGGGATGGCCGAGGCGGATGGCGACGTCGAAGCCATGGTCGAGCAGGTCCAGGCGCTGGTTGGTCAGCACCACGTCGAGCTTGACCTGGGCGAAGCGCTGGCTGAATTCGGCCAGCGCCGGCGAAAGGCGTTCGGTACCAAAGGTCAACGGTGCAGTGATGCGCAGGGTGCCGGTGGGCTCGCCTTGGGTCTGTTCGGCCAGGCGTTCGGAGTCGGCCACCAGCCCCAGTACTTCCAGGCAGCGCTGGTAGTAGGTCGAGCCGAATTCTGTCAGGCGCTGGCGCCGCGTCGTACGGTTGATCAGGCGTACGCCGAGGCGTTGCTCCAGGGCACGAAGATGATTGCCCACCATTGTGGTGGACATTTCGCACGCCTGGCCCGCTGCCGTCAGGCTCCCGGTTTCTACCACCTTCACGTAAACGGTCATTGCCTGGAACAGGTCCATTATCAAGCTCAACTTTTAAATGATTGAAGTAAAGCAGCGTTTATCCAGTCTTGGTGGCTAACCATACTGGAAAAAACCACCCGATGGAGCTTGATGCCATGACCGCTGCCTGCCTGATGACCACCTACCAACCCTTGGCGCTGAATTTCACCCATGGCTTGGGGACGCGCCTGTGGGACCAGGACGGTCGTGAATACCTCGATGCGGTGGCGGGCGTGGCGGTGACCAATGTCGGCCATTCCCACCCGCGGCTGGTGGCCGCCATCAGCGAGCAGGCCGGCCTGCTGTTGCACACCTCCAACCTGTACAGCATCGATTGGCAGCAACGCCTGGCGCAAAAGCTCACCCGGCTGTCGGGGCTGGAGCGGGCGTTTTTCAATAACTCAGGTGCCGAGGCCAACGAAACCGCACTGAAGCTGGCGCGCCTCTACGGCTGGCACAAGGGTATCGAGCAGCCCTTGGTGGTGGTCATGGACAACGCGTTCCATGGGCGCACCTTGGGCACCATGTCCGCCAGTGACGGTCCGTCCGTGCGGCTGGGCTACAACCGGTTGCCGGGGGATTTCATCAAGGTGCCGTTCGGCGATCTCGCGGCGCTGGAACAGATTCAACAGGCTCACGCCGAGCGCATCGTCGCGGTGCTGGTGGAGCCGATCCAGGGTGAAAGCGGTGTGCAACTCGCCCCACCGGGGTACTTCAAGGCTTTGCGGCAGTTGTGCAGTCGGCGCGCCTGGTTGTTGATGCTCGACGAGATCCAGACCGGCATCGGTCGCACCGGCCAATGGTTCGCGTTCCAGCACGAGGGCATCGTGCCGGATGTCATGACCCTGGCCAAAGGCCTGGGCAACGGTGTGCCCATCGGCGCCTGCCTGGCACGGGGCAAGGCTGCCGAGCTGTTTACCCCCGGCAGCCATGGCAGTACGTTCGGCGGCAATCCGCTGGCCTGTCGGGTCGGCTGCACGGTGCTGGACATCATCGAGGAGCAAGCGCTGGTGGATAACGCCAGGCATCAGGGCGAACAATTGTTGAGCCGCTTGCAGACCGAGCTGGCGGACAACCCGAATGTCTTGGCGATTCGCGGCCAGGGCTTGATGATCGGCATCGAACTCAAGCAGCCGGTCCGCGACCTGACCCTTCGCGCCGCCCGGGACCACGGTCTGCTGATCAATGTCACTCGGGGCCAGACCATCCGCCTGCTGCCGCCGCTGACGATTGATGGGCGGGAAGTGGAGATGATCGTCGGGGGCGTGAGCCGCTGTCTGGCGCAGGGCTGAGGCAGCCCGCCCAGACGACGGTTTTTTCTGAAGCAGCCGGGCGAAGCGCAACGCAGCGGGACGGAATTTTTAACGATTGCCGCGTTCCAACGCCTGCCAGAGTCGATTGCCTACGCCCTGGCACTTCAGACTGAAAACCAGGAGCATTCCATGTTCACCTCGCGTCGCTTGATCGTTGTCGCTACTGCTGTGGCCTTGTTGTCCGGCTGTGCGTCGCCTAACCCCTATGACAACCAGGGCCAGGCCTCTACCGAATCGTCGGGCATGAGCAAAACCGCCAAGTACGGCGGCCTCGGTGCGCTGGCGGGGGCGTTGGCCGGTGCGGCCATTGGTCACGATAACCGGGGCAAGGGTGCGTTGATCGGTGCGGCGGTGGTGGGCGCTTCCGCGGCCGGCTACGGTTACTACGCCGACCAGCAGGAAAAGAAACTGCGCGCCAGCATGGCCAATACCGGTGTTGAAGTGCAGCGCCAGGGCGACCAGATCAAGCTGATCATGCCGGGCAACATCACCTTCGCCACCGACTCGGCGAACATCGCGTCCAGCTTCTACCAGCCGCTGAACAACCTGGCCAACTCCCTCAAGGAGTTCAACCAGAACCAGATCGAGATCGTCGGCTACACCGACAGCACTGGCAGCCGCCAGCACAACATGGACCTGTCCCAGCGCCGTGCCCAGAGCGTGGCGACCTACCTGACGTCCCAGGGCGTGAGCGGTGCCAACCTCTCGGCCCGTGGCGCCGGCCCGGACAACCCGGTGGCCAGCAACGCCGACGTCAATGGCCGCGCGCAAAACCGCCGTGTCGAGGTCAACCTCAAGGCGATTCCCGGCCAGCAATACCAGGAGGCGCCGCAGCAGCAGGGGCAGACTTACCAGCAGTACCCATAACGGCTGGGCGGTAAATAAAAAGGGGGGCCATGCACACATGGCCCCCCTTTTTTTGGCTGGCTATCGCCAACCCTGTCTGGTCCGGGGCATGGTTAACCCACACACAACCTGTGGCGAGGGAGCAAGCTCCCTCGCCACAAAGGTGTTCACTTGAGTGATGGGTGGAGGTCAATTCGCCTCTTTCACCGCACTCAAGAACGCACACGTACGTTCCTGCTGCGGGTGCTCGAAGATCTGCGCCGGGGTGCCTTGTTCATGGATCTGTCCCTTGTAGAAGAAGCACACCCGGTCGGCGAATTCCCGGGCGAAGCCCATCTGGTGGGTCACCATCAACATCGTCAGGTTGTGTTCAGCCCCCAGTTTGCGGATCACGTTCAGCACCTCGCCGCACAGCTCCGGGTCGAGCGCCGAGGTCACTTCGTCGAACAGCATCACCTTGGGCCGCATCGCCAGCGCCCGGGCAATCGCCACCCGTTGTTGCTGGCCGCCGGACAACTGCGACGGGTAATGGTCGAGCTTGTTGCCCAGCCCCACCAGTTCCAGCAGGTCAGCGGCGCGCTCCCGGGCTTCTTTCGGGTTCATGCCCAGCACCTGCACCGGCGCCTCGATCACATTCTGCAACGCGGTCATGTGGGGGAACAGGTTGAAGCTCTGGAACACCATGCCGATCTTGCCGCGCACCCGGCGTATGTGTCGGTCGTTGGCCGGTACCAGCACGCCGTTGCGGTTGGACATGTGGGTCAGTGAGTCATCCTCGACGCGGATCTGGCCCTGGTCGATGCCTTCCAGGGTCATCAACACCCGCAGCAGCGTGGACTTGCCCGAGCCGCTGGGACCGATGATCGCGACCTTTTCACCGGGCGCGACATCCAGGTTCAGATGGTCGAGCACCGTGAAACTGCCGTAGCTTTTGGTCACGTCCTGGAAACTCACAATCGGCCGGGACGGTGTCGGAATTTGCATGGCCGGGGCCTCCTGCTGCGACGCCAGCGTGCTGCGCCGGGACAAATCGGTGGGCGTGGACAGAGGTAAAGTCATTAGCGTAGCTCCATGCGCGTTTCAAGGCGCCGTACCAGATAAGCCAAGGCAAGGCTCAGGGCGAGGAAGAACAGACCAACCATGGTGATCGGTTCCAGGTAACGGAAATTCTCCGAACCGATGTTCTTGGCCTGCTGCATGATTTCCACCACGGTGATCGCCGACAGCACCGGCGTGTCCTTGAGCATCGCCACCAGGTAGTTGCCCAGGGGCGGCACGATCGGTCGCAGCGCCTGGGGCAGGATGATGTTGCGGTAGGCGTCGTACGGCGCGATGTTCAACGCCGTCACCGCTTCCCACTGCGCCCGCGGTACCGCGTCGAGGCCGCTGCGATAGACCTCGGCGATGTAGCAGGCGTAGTGCAGGCCGATGCCGAGGATACCGACCTGCATGGCCGTCAGACTCAAGCCGTAGTTGGGCAGCACGTAGTAGAGGAAATACACCTGGATCAGCAACGGCGTGCTGCGGATGAACTCGATCACCGCCGTGGCCGGCCACGACAACCAGAATTTGCGGCTGCGCCGACCAATCGCCAGGAAGAGTCCCAGGACGATCGCGATCAGGAAGCCGATCAAGGTAATGCCCACGGTATTGAGGGAGGCGCGCAGCAGGTCCGGCAGGATGTGCGCGGCGTAGGACCAGTCGAACAGCGTCATGACAAACCTCCACGCATCCGGCCCCGGCTCAGCCGTCGTTCGAGGTGGCGCATGCCGAAGTTGATGGCTTGGGCGAGGATGAAATACAGCACCAGCGCCAGGCTGAAGACCTCCAGGGTCTGGAACGTCGCCTGATCCAACTGGCGCGCCCGGAAGCTCAAGTCGGACAAGGTGATCAGCGACACCAGCGAGGTGTTCTTCAGCAGCTCGATCAACAGGTTGGTGCCCGGTGGAATTGCCGCCAGCAACGCCTGCGGCAGGATGATCCGCTTGAAGCGGGTGAAGGCGCTGAAATTCAACGCCGTGCAGGCTTCGTATTGGCCCTTGGCGACCGAGCTGATGGCGCCGCGCATCACTTCCGCACCGTAGGCGCCAATGTGCAGGCCCAGGCCGACAATGGCCACGGCGTAAGGGCTCAGCTCAATGTTGAAGGGCGGTAGTGGCAGCACGAAGAACAGCCAGAACAATTGCACCAGCAACGAGGTGCCACGAAACACTTCGATGTAGGTGATGGAAAACCAGCGCAACGCCCGCCACGGCGAAAGCCGCCCGAGTGCTGCGAGTACCGCCGCGACAATCGCCAGCAGCGAGCCAAAGAAGGTCACCTGGAGCGTGACCCAGGCCCCTTGTATCAATAACGGAAGTAATTCGCCCATGGTTCGACCCGATCTCCGATGAAGCAGGGAACAGGCATCACGCTCTACGCGTCATGCCCGTTTCGGCACGCCAGTCTTGTCGACTACTGAGCGCAGAGCTCGGCCGCGGTCTTGCTGGTCACGTTGGATTTGTCGAAACCGAATGGCGCAACCGTCTTGAGATGCTCTTCGGAGCCCAGCCACTTTTTCAGCTCGGCATTGACCGCATCGCGCAGGTCTTTGTCTTCTGGGCGGAAGGCCAGGGCGCCATAGCCGATGTGGGACGGGTCGTCCTTGAACGCGGTCATCGCCTCGACTTTTTCACCGCCCTTGCTGGCGAGGCCTTTCATGGTCAGCTGCGTGCCGACGGCAGCGTCCGCACGACCGGCGCGCACCGCTTGCAGTTGTGCGGTGGTGTCGGGGACTTGGAGGATCTGCTCATCCTTGACCCCGGAATCGCGGGCATAAGCCAGGTTCACCGTGCCGGCCATGATTGCCAGTTTCACATCCGGTTGCTTGGCGATGTCTTCATAGCTGTGGAGTTTTTTCGGGTTGCCCTTGGCCACGAGCAGCGCGTCGGGCAACTGGTACTGCGGATCGGTGAACAACACTTGCTTGCAGCGCGCCGGAGTGATGTACATGCCGGCGGCAATCACGTCGAAGCGACCTGCCCGCAGGCCCGGGATCAGCGAACCCCATTCGGTGAGCACGCCATTGACCTGCTTGATGCCCATCCTGGCGAAAATCACCTTGGCGATCTCCGGCGACTCACCGGTGACGGTGCCGTCGGTTTCGGTGAAGGCGAACGGGGTTTCGTTGGCGTAGCCGATCCGAATGCTGCTGTTGCTTTTGACGGTATCCAGGGCAGCCGCTTGAACGCTGCCGGCCAGGCCCAGTACGGCACAGGTCAACAAGAGCCGACGCAAGGGCGCGCAGGTGCTGGGAAGAAAATTGCTCATCGATAAAATCTCCTGTTTCTTGTGGATCCGTCGTTGACGGCTCTGTGGTAGGAGGCAGTGTTACAAGAGCAAAGCGTACAGCGGCGGATCCGGGCGTGGCCTGGAATCGGGAACGGCGCCGGTACAGGTCGATCCGGCTTTTTGTCGGGGCAATGAACCCGCCTGGATGCCGACCTTGAACCGAGCATACAAAAGCCCCGGCATCGATTGCATTGCACTAGGACAATTGCTTTGCCGCGATGGCCGCGCAATGCTGTGCGCACCCCCTACACACGCCGGTTGCAGCTGTCATGGATAAGTGGAAGTCAGCCTTGGACCTCGCCCGCAGCGGTGAATCCAAATACAAGATTCTGGTGCAGGCCATTGCCGACGATATCGAACAGGGCAGCCTGGCCAATGACCAGCGCCTGCCGCCGCAACGGCAGGTGGCCGACGCCATGGGCATCAGCGTGCAGACCGTCACCAACGCGTATAAGGAGCTGGAGCGCCAGGGACTGGTGCGCTGTGAGGTTGGGCGCGGCAGTTTCGTCTCGCGGCGCATGAGCGACCGGGTGGCGACTTACATTCTCGACAGCCCCGAGCGGGCGCTGGTGGATTTTTCCATCACTCGAATCCTGCACACCCGCGAGCATGACCAGGCCTGGCGGGATACCTGCGCGGCGCTGAGCACTGAAGAAGACCAACCGTGGATTCACGCCTTTCGCCCCATCGCCGGTTTTGAATCCCATCGCGAAGCGGCGGCGCAGTGGATCGGCCGGCAAGGGTTGAAAGTCGACCGTAACGATGTGCTGATCACCAACGGCGCGGCCCACGGGATTTTCCTCGCCCTCGCGTCCTTGGCGGGGCCCGACGATGTAGTGCTCTGCGAAGGCTTGACCGACCATGGCGTGATCGGCAATTCCCAGGTGCTGGGCTTCACCCTCAAGGGCCTGGAGATGGACCGCTATGGCATCGACCCGGAACATTTCGAAGACATGTGCAGCAACGAGCGCATCACCGCGCTGGTGTGCACGCCGAACCTGAACAACCCCACCACCAGCCTGATGCCCGACGCCCGCCGCCGGGAAATCGCCGAGATCGCCCGGCGTTTTGGCGTGCACATTATCGAGGACGATGTGTACGGTCCGTTGCTGGACGAGCGCCGGGCGCCGCCCATCAGTCATTACCTGCCGGAGCTGTCGTTCTATTGCACGAGCATGACCAAGTCGGTACTCACGGGGCTGCGCACCGGTTACCTGGTGGTGCCCAAGCGGCTGGCCTTGCGCACCGAAAGCATCCTGCGGGTCAACAGTTGGATGGCCACGCCCATGGTCTCGGAGATCGCCACCCGCTGGATTCGCGATGGCCGCGCCGAGTCGCTGCTGCAGTTGCAACGCCAACTGCTGGCCGGGCGCCAGGCGATGGTCACCGAGTACATGGGCGAGCATCTGCTGGGCCAGCATCCCCACGCCTTGAACGCCTGGATCGGCATCCCGACCCATTGGGAGGTGGACAGTCTGGTGCGGGCGCTGCGGCACAAGCACATCGCCGTGACTTCCCCCGACCCGTTCACCGTGCGCGGCACCCCCAGGCCCCGCGCGGTGCGGGTCTGCGTCGGGGCTGAGTGCAACGATGAGGAAATGCGCCATGCCCTGGCGGGGATGCGGGACATCTTCAACCAGTACCCGCAGATCCATGATTTCTGAAATGCCGAATTTGTGAACACCACATCCCCCTGTGGGAGCGAGCTTGCTCGCGATAGCGGTGTGTCAGCCACCAGAGATGTTGAATGTGAGGGCCCAATCGCGAGCAAGCTCGCTCCCACAGGGGATTGGCTACCGTTCAAGCAAAGTCATTAAATTGCCCTAGTACATTCATCACCGCAATCCAGCCCTCTTAGACTGCGTCCAACACATCCGCTCGGGACGCAGTCATGACAGGGTTGCAGCTTCAGGATATCTACCTCGCTCGCCAGCGTATCGAGTCGCTGGTGCGGCATACGCCTATGGAGCATTCCCCGAGTCTGTCGCGGTTGATGGGCGTGGCGGTGTACCTCAAGCTCGAAGCCCTGCAAATCACCGGCAGCTTCAAGCTGCGCGGGGCGAGCAATGCTGTGGCGCAGCTCAGTCCCGAGCAAAAGACCAAGGGTGTGGTCACGGCTTCGACCGGCAATCACGGTCGGGCGCTCGCCTATGCCGCCTCGCAGCAGGGCGTCAAAGCGATTGTCTGCCTGTCGAACCTGGTCCCGGCCAACAAAGTGCAGGCGATTCGCGATTTGGGCGCCGAGGTGTGCATCGTCGGCCAGTCCCAGGACGATGCCCAGCGTGAAGCCGAACGCATCGCCCGGGAGCAGGGCGCGACCTTTTTGCCGCCTTTCGATCACCCGGCGATCATCGCCGGCCAGGGCACCCTCGGCCTGGAGATCCTCGAGCAGCAACCGGAGGTGGCCCAAGTGCTGGTGCCGTTGTCCGGTGGCGGTCTGTTCGCCGGCGTTGCCCTGGCCCTCAAACGTGCCAGCCCAGCGATCCAGGTCCACGGCATCAGCATGGCCCGAGGTGCGGCGATGCACGCCAGCCTCGTCGCGGGGCAGCCCGTGGACGTCGAAGAGCTGCCGACGCTGGCCGACTCTCTAGGCGGCGGTATCGGCCTGGACAACCGCTACACCTTCGCCATGACCCGACAGCTGCGCGATGACCTGCACCTGCTTTCGGAAGCCTCCATCGCCAATGCCATCCGCCACGCTTATCACCACGAACGCCTGGTGCTCGAAGGCGCTGCGGCAGTGGGCATCGCGGCGCTGCTCGACGGCTTGGTCGAGCCGCGCGGCCCCATCGTTCTGGTGGTCAGCGGGCGCAATGTCGACACCGAACAACATGCCCGTGTGATCGCCGGTGCCAACGCTTGATAACCCGTTAACGGAGCCAGTCATGAGTGAAGTCATCCTATTGAGCGAAGCCGACCTGCGCAGTTGCGTGGCCCTCGACCTGGCCAGCATCGACGCCATCGAGCAGGCCTTCGTATTGTTGGCCACCGCCGCCGTGGCGATGCCGCCGATCCTGCGCTTGGACATTCCCGAGCACAACGGCGAAGTGGATGTGAAAACCGCGTACCTGCCGGGCCTGGAACGCTTCGCCATCAAGGTCAGCCCGGGCTTTTTCGATAATCCCGCGCTCGGCCTGCCCAGCCTCAACGGCATGATGATGCTGCTCTCGGCACGCACCGGTCTGCTGGAAGCCCTGCTGCTGGACAACGGTTACCTCACCGCCGTACGCACCGCGGCGGCCGGGGCGGTGGCAGCGCGTTGCCTGTCTCGTGTGCAAAGCCGCAGCGTCGCGCTGATCGGTGCTGGCGAACAGTCGGCTCTGCAGCTTCAGGCGCTGCGCCTGGTGCGGCCCATCGACGAGGTGCGGGTCTGGGCGCGGGATGCGCAAAAGGCCCAGGCGTTCAGTCAGGCACTGGCGCGTGACAGCGGACTGGCCGTCATGCCATGCGCCTCCATTGACGATGCCCTGGAAGGCGTGGACATCGCCATCACCTGCACCCCCAGTCGCGAGCCGTTGATCCAGGCTCGCCATCTGCACCCCGGCCTGCACATCACGGCGATGGGCTCGGACGCGGAACACAAGAACGAAATTTCCCCGCAAGCCCTGGCGGCCGTCGACTGCTATGTCGCCGATCGCCTGAGCCAGACCCGCGTGCTCGGCGAACTGCACCACGCCCTGGCGGCCGGCACCGTTGGCGATGAGGTCGCGTTGCGGGAGCTGGGCCAGGTGCTGGCGGGGCAGTGGGCCGGGCGTACCGACGAAGCGCAGGTCACCCTGTGCGATCTCACCGGCACCGGCGCCCAGGACACCGCCATCGCCAACCTGGCGTTCGAGCGGGCACGGGCGGCGAGCAAGGGCTTTGCGTTCGGCCGCTAGATCATTTTTCTCATGGGTCATTGAACAGAGGGCAGGTGGATGTCAGAGATCGTCGTCAATCTTCCGTTCCAGCGGGAGGAATATAGCCAACGCCTGGCGAAGGTTCGTGCGGCCATGCAGGCCCAGGGCCTGGAGTTGCTGGTGGTGACCGACCCGTCGAACATGGCCTGGCTCACCGGCTATGACGGCTGGTCGTTCTATGTGCACCAGTGTGTGCTGGTGGCGCTGGAGGGCGAGCCCGTGTGGTTCGGGCGTGGCCAGGATGCCAACGGCGCCAAGCGCACGGTGTTCATGCAGGCCGACAACATCGTCGGCTACCCGGACATCTATGTGCAGGCCCGCGAGCGCCATCCCATGGACTACCTGTCCCGCGAGGTGATCATCGCCCGTGGCTGGGGCGCGCTGAGCATCGGCGTGGAAATGGACAACTATTACTTCAGCGCCGCGGCGTACCTGTCGCTGCAAAAGCATTTGCCCGAGGCAAAACTGGTGGATGCAGTGGGTCTGGTGAACTGGCAGCGAGCGGTCAAATCGCCCCAGGAAATCGCCTACATGCGCATCGCCGCGCGCATCGTCGAAAACATGCACAGCCGGATCCTGGAGCGGATCGAGCCGGGCATGCGCAAGAACGAACTGGTGGCCGAGATCTATAGCAGCGGCATCCTCGGCGTCGATGGCCATGGCGGTGACTATCCGGCCATCGTGCCACTGCTGCCCACTGGCGCCGATGCCAGCGCGCCACACCTGACCTGGGACGATTCGCCGTTCGAACAGGGCGCCGGCACCTTCTTTGAAATCGCCGGTTGCTACAAGCGTTACCACTGCCCGCTCTCGCGCACCATTTACCTGGGCAAGCCACCGCAACATTTCCTCGACGGCGAAAAAGCCGTGGTCGAAGGCATCGCCGCCGGCCTGGATGCGGCCAAGCCGGGCAACACCACGGGCGACATTGCCGTGGCGTTTTTCAAGGTGCTGGAGAAATTCGGCATTCACAAGGACAGCCGTTGCGGCTACCCCATCGGGATCAGTTATCCGCCGGATTGGGGCGAGCGCACCATGAGCCTGCGCCCCGGCGACAACAGCGTGTTGCAGCCGGGCATGACCTTCCACTTCATGCCGGGGCTGTGGATGGACGATTGGGGCCTGGAAATCACCGAAAGCATCCTGATCACCGAGACCGGCGTCGAGACGCTGTGCAACGTGCCTCGTCAACTGTTCGTGAAGGATTGACCCATGCCTGACGTGCCCAACAATCCCATCAGCGCCACGGTCGACTTCAGCCGCGAGGGCGTGCAGCACGGCTTTCTCAAACTGCCGTATTCGCGGGACGATTCTGCCTGGGGCGCCGTGATGATCCCCATCACGGTCATCCAGCGCGGTAGCGGTCCGACGGCGCTGCTCAGCGGTGGCAACCATGGCGATGAATACGAAGGCCCGGTGGCCCTGAGCAAACTGGCCCAGCAACTGACCGCCAACGAAGTCAGTGGGCGGGTGATCATCGTGCCGTTCATGAACACCCCGGCGTTCCATGCCGGGCGCCGGACGTCGCCCATCGACAAGGGCAACCTGAACCGCTGTTTTCCCGGCAGGCCGGATGGCACCGTCACCGAGAAAATCGCCGACTACTTCAATCGCACTTTATTGCCCTTGGCCGACATTGTCCTCGACATTCATTCCGGTGGCCGGACCCTGGATTTCCTGCCGTTCGCCGCCTGCCACGTATTGCCGGATAAACCGCAGCAGGCGCGCTGCGAGGCCGGGATGCTGGCGTTCAACGCGCCGTATTGCATGCGCATGCTGGAGCTGGACGCTGGGGCGATGTACGACACGGCGGCCGAGTCCCAGGGCAAGGTGTTCGTCACCACGGAGCTGGGCGGCGGCGGTTCGTCGACCGCCCGCAGCGTGGCGATTGCCGAGCGTGGGGTGCGCAACCTGCTGATCCACGCTGGCATCCTGCGGGGCACGATCGAGTTGCAGCCGTCGCTGGTGCTCGACATGCCGGACGCCAGTTGTTTCATTGCCAGCGAGCACGACGGTTTGCTGGAAATGTGCCGCGACCTGGGGGAGCACGTGACCCACGGCGAGGTGGTGGCACGGATCTACGACATCACCCGCAGCGGCGTCGCCCCGGTCGAATACCGCGCCGCCCGTAGCGGCCTGCTGGCGGCCCGACACTTTCCCGGGTTGGTGCAGTGTGGCGATACGCTGGCGGTGATTGCGGATGTGTTGGCTTGATGACAGCCAGCCACCAATCCCCTGTGGGAGCGAGCTTGCTCGCGATAGCGGAGTCTCTGAGACGGCGATGTTGAATGTGCGGGCCTCATCGCGAGCAAGCTCGCTCCCACAAAGGCTTGCGTTGAGTCTGAGTTTTTAACTGTCCGGAGCCCTGCCCATGCACAAGCTCGATCGCTACGACCTCAAGATCCTGCAGATCCTCGCCGAGGATGGGCGGATCACCAAGTCGAGCCTGGCCGAGGCCATCAACCTGTCGGTGACGCCGGCCTGGGAGCGGGTGCGCAAGCTGGAAGCGGCGGGCCTGATCGTCGGCTATCGAGCGCAGATCGATTGGGCTGCGGTGTTCAAGCGTCAGCAGGTGCTGGTGGAAATCACCCTGGCCCGGCACACCGCCCAGGACATGCGCCGTTTCGAGCAACGCATGATCGCCGCGCCCGAGGTGGCATTCTGTTACGCCACCGGCGGCGGGGTCGATTACCTGGCGATGATCCAGGCGCCGGACGTCGATGCCTACCAACGCTTCGTCGACCAACTGCTGCTGGAGGACCTGGGCATAGAACGCTATTTCACCTACATCGTCACCAAGACCATCAAGACCGCCGGCGCCTTGCCGGCGGAGCTGGCGCCATCCTCCTGAGCACCACGGAAAACACTTTTTCGCAGGTCGTTTCCAGAAAAAAACCAAGGTCTGCCCCCGCTCAAACACCCGATAACCCAAGCACCGCTGCCCTAGCATGGATTCACGCACACGCTCTGGAGTGAACGTCATGCCTTACCAACATCCGCTGTTGTTCAAAGCGCTCTGCTACATCGATGGCCATTGGGTCCACAGCGACAGTGGCCACAGCGTGGCCGTCCACAACCCTGCCACGCGCACGGTCATCGGCCATGTGCCGATGCTCGATCAGCCACAGATCGTCGCGGCGGTGGACGCGGCGCACCGTGCATTCCCTGCGTGGCGCGAACAGAGCCTGGAGACCCGTGGCGCGATCCTGCGGCGCTGGGCAGCGTTGATCAGCGAACACAGCGAAGACCTCGCGCGCATCCTCAGCCTGGAGCAAGGCAAGCCACTGGCCGAGTCCCGTGGCGAAATTGCCTATGCCGCCAGTTTCATCCCATGGTTCGCCGAAGAGGCTCGGCGCCTGTACGGTCAGAACATCCCCAGCCATATCCAGAATGCGCACCTGGGCACGATCAAGGAGCCGGTGGGTGTCTGCGCGCTGCTCACGCCGTGGAATTTTCCTTCGGCAATGATTACCCGCAAGGCCGCCGCCGCCCTGGCCGCCGGTTGTACGGTGGTGATCAAGCCGGCCCACGAAACGCCTTACTCAGCGTTGGCCCTGGCGCAACTGGCCGAGGAAGCCGGCTTTCCCGCCGGGGTCTTCAATGTGGTCTTGGGTGAGCCGCAAATGGCCATGGAAACCCTGGTCAAGGACCGTCGTGTTCGCTCGGTGAGCTTCACGGGCTCGACTCGGGTCGGCAAGCTGGTGCTGCAGGCGGCGGCCCATGACGTGAAGAAAGTCGCGCTGGAACTGGGCGGCAACGCGCCGTTCATTGTCTGCGCCGATGCCGACCTGGCGCTGGCAGTGAAAGTCGCCGTGGAGGCGAAGTTCCAGACCTCGGGGCAGGACTGCTGCGCGGCCAACCGGATCATGGTGCAGCGTCCGGTCTACCAGGCGTTTCTCACGGGATTTGCCGCGGCGGTGCGGGCCTTGCGAGTCGGCCCGGCCATGGTCGATCAGCAGGAGCAGGCGGTGGACGTGGGCCCGCTGATGCATCAGGCTGCGTTCGACGTGACCGCCGACCGCGTCGCCGATGCCCTGGCCCTGGGCGCGCAACGCCTGGTGGGCGGTGAGGCCCATGCCCTGGGCGGACTGTTCTACCAGCCGACGGTGCTGGCCGACGTCACGCCGCACATGCGCATCTACCGTGAAGAAAACTTCGCGCCCATCGCCGGGGTGATGCCGTTCGACACTCTGGACGAAGCCATCGAAATGGCCAACGACACCGAATACGGGCTGGCGGCCTATATTTGTTCCAACCGCCTGGACGTCATCTATCCGCTGATCCGCCGTCTCGACCACGCCATGGTCGCGGTCAACGGCGTCAAATTCACCGGCCACCCGATTCCCTTCGGTGGCATGAAAGCCTCGGGCCTCGGCCGCGAGGGGGGCAGCGAGGGCTTCGAGCCCTTTGTCGAAACCAAATATTTTTGCCTGCACCATCAAGGCCAGTTCCCAGGAGAGTCCGCATGAGCCAAGCATTCAACACGCTGTTCGAACAAGACCGTGCGCATTTCATGCACCCCTCGACCCACGCTCACGACCATGCCAGCGGCGCGCTCAAGGGGCGGATCATCAAAAGTGCGTCAGGCGTTCGCATTCGCGACCATGAAGGCCGTGAGTTCATCGACGCCTTCGCCGGCCTCTATTGCGTGAACATCGGCTACGGGCGCACCGAGGTGGCCGACGCCATCTACAAACAGGCCAAGGAACTGGCCTACTACCACACCTACGTCGGCCACTCGAGCGAGGCGATCATCGAGCTGTCCAGCCGCATCATGGACTGGGCGCCGGAAGGGATGAAGAAGGTCTATTACGGTTTGTCCGGCTCCGATGCCAACGAGACCCAGGTCAAGCTGGTGCGCTACTACAACAACGTACTGGGTCGGCCGCTGAAGAAAAAAATCATTTCACGGGACCGCGGTTACCATGGCTCAGGCATCATGACCGGCAGCCTGACCGGCCTGGCGACCTTCCACCAACATTTCGATCTGCCGGTGGAAGGGGTCAAGCACACCGTGTGTCCTCACTGGTATCGCAAGGCTCCGGCGGGCATGGACGAGGCAGCGTTCGTGGGTTACTGCGCCGACGAACTGGAAAAAATGATCCTCGCCGAAGGCCCGGACACCGTGGCGGCGTTCATTGGCGAGCCGTTGATGGGCACCGGGGGCATCATCGTTCCTCCCGCCGGTTATTGGGATGCAATCCAGGCCGTGCTGAAAAAATACGACGTGCTGCTGATTGCCGATGAAGTGGTCTGCGCGTTCGGCCGCCTGGGCTCGAAGATGGGCAGCCAGCGCTACGGCATGAAGCCGGACCTGATCACCACCGCCAAAGGCCTGACCAGTGCCTATGCACCGTTGTCGGCGGTGATCATCGGGGAAAAGGTCTGGAGCGTGATTGAAAAAGCCTCCCAGGCCGAAGGTGCCATGGGCCATGGCTGGACCTATTCCGGACACCCGATCTGCGCAGCCGCGGCGTTGGCCAACCTCGACATCCTAGAACGGGAAAACCTTACGGCCAACGCCGAGGACGTTGGCGGTTACCTCAATCGTCGCCTGCGTGAAACGCTTGAGGGGCATCCGCTGGTGGGCGAGGTGCGCGGCGACGGCATGCTGGCGGCGGTTGAGTTCATGGCCGACCGTGAACAGCGTACGGCGTTCGACCCGGCGCTCAAAGTCGGCCCGAAGGTCTCGGCCGCCTGCCTGGAACGCGGCATGATCGCCCGCGCCATGCCCCACGGCGACATCCTGGGCTTCGCCCCGCCCCTGATCCTGACTCGCGAAGATGCGGAACTGATCGTCGACATCACCAAAGAGGCTATCGATCAGGTGGCGGGTGAGGTGTTGGCCTAAGCCCCTTTATTTAAATGTGGGAGCGAGCTTGCTCGCGATAGCGGTCTGTCTGAACCGGTGATGTGGGATGTGCTGCCGTCATCGCGAGCAAGCTCGCTCCCACAGGGAGATTTTCCTGGGCTAAAAAAAGCCCGCCCGATCATGTGATCGGGCGGGCTTTTGGGTGTCGCTCGCAGATTACTTCTTCAAACCGTAATGCTCATCGAGCATGCCGGGCGAATTCGGGGCCTTGGGGGCGTAGTCCCGCGGCGGTTCCTGGATCCCTTTAGGTGGGGTCAGGCGTTCCCGTGGCGTCTGTGCCGCATCGGCTTGCAGGGCGGCCAGCAGGCGCTGGCGAGTCTGCTCGTCCAGGGCCAGGCGATTGGCCCCCTCGGACAAATGATCCTGGACATCCTGGTAGCTCTGGGTGAGTTTTTTCACCAGAGAAGCGGTGCTGTTGAAGTGGGTGACCACTTCATTCTGATAACTGTCGAAACGTTCCTGAATGTCGTCCAGCTGACGTTGCGTGCTGTTGGGCACCGCATTGGGCAGCAGTCGGGCAAGCAGGAATCCAATGGCGACACCGGCAACCAGGGCAAGAGTCGGCAACAACCAAACTAAGAGCGAGTGTTCCACGAGTCCTTCCTCTATAAACGGCTTTGCTTTACGTTAACGGCTCGGACCTGCGCTGTATACCGCGAAGAACATCGCAATCATGCCAGGCACAGACTTTAGCTAGACGAGTCGACCCAATTCGGGGTCACGGAGTTCTTTCCCTTGCTTATGCGCGAAACCCCTGTCGTCATCGATGGCCCTGTGGGCCAACTGGAAGCCTTGTACCTGGACAGCGAGGCCCCCCGTGGCCTGGCGCTGATCTGCCACCCGAACCCGGTGCAAGGCGGGACCATGCTCAACAAAGTGGTCTCGACCCTGCAACGCACTGCCCGTGATGCTGGGCTGGTTACGTTGCGTTTCAATTATCGTGGCGTGGGGGCCAGCGCCGGCACTCATGACATGGGCACCGGCGAAGTGGATGACGCCCAGGCTGTCGCCCAATGGTTGCGTGGAAAATACCCGCAATTGCCCCTGACCCTGTTCGGTTTTTCCTTCGGTGGCTTTGTCGCCGCCAGCCTGGGCGGGCGCCTGGAAGCCCAGGGGCAACCGGTCAAGCACCTGTTCATGGTGGCCCCGGCGGTGATGCGCCTGGACGAGCAATCGCCCTTGCCGACCGGTGGCGAGTTGACCGTGATCCAGCCGGAAACCGACGAAGTGGTCGATCCGCAACTGGTTTACGAATGGTCCGACACGCTCCAACGCCCCCATGAGCTGCTGAAAGTGGCAGAATGCGGACACTTTTTTCATGGCAAGCTGACCGATCTCAAGGATCTGATCCTGCCGCGCCTCTCGAATTGACAGCAGTCTGACAAGCGATAACCCATGACGACGCGTACCCGTATCCTGACCGGCATCACCACCACCGGCACCCCGCACCTGGGCAACTATGCCGGCGCCATCCGTCCGGCGATCCTCGCCAGCCGCGACAGCAACGCCGATTCGTTCTACTTCCTGGCCGACTACCACGCCCTGATCAAGTGCGATGACCCGCTGCGTATCCAGCGTTCGCGCCTGGAGATCGCCGCCACGTGGCTGGCTGGCGGCCTGGACGTGGACCGCGTGACGTTCTATCGCCAGTCAGATATTCCCGAGATTCCGGAACTGACCTGGCTGCTGACCTGCGTTGCGGCCAAGGGCCTGCTCAACCGTGCCCACGCCTACAAGGCCTCGGTGGACAAGAACGTCGAGGCTGGGGAAGACCCGGACGCCGGTGTCACCATGGGCCTCTACAGCTATCCGATCCTCATGGCCGCCGACATCCTGATGTTCAACGCCCACAAGGTCCCGGTCGGTCGCGACCAGATCCAGCACGTGGAAATGGCCCGTGACATTGGCCAGCGCTTCAATCACCTGTTCGGCCAGGGCAAGGAATTCTTCACCATGCCCGAGGCGCTGATCGAAGAAAGCGTGGCCACGCTGCCGGGCCTCGATGGCCGCAAGATGTCCAAGAGCTACGACAACACCATCCCGTTGTTCAGCAGCGCCAAGGACATGAAGGACGCGATCTCGCGGATCGTCACTGACTCCCGTGCCCCGGGCGAAGCCAAGGATCCGGACAATTCGCACCTGTTCACCCTGTTCCAGGCCTTCGCCACTGCCGAACAGTCCGCCGAGTTCCGCAGTGAACTGCTGCAAGGCCTGGGTTGGGGCGAAGCCAAGAACCGCCTGTTCCAGTTGCTCGACAGCGAGCTGGGTGAAGCACGCGAGCGCTATCACCAGTTCATCGAACGTCCGTCGGACCTTGAAGACATCCTGCAACTGGGCGCGAGCAAGGCCCGGGCCGTGGCGACGCCGTTCCTCAACGAACTGCGCGAGGCCGTTGGCCTGCGTTCGTTCGTCAGCCAGGTCCAGGTGGCAACCCAGACCAAAAAGAAAGCGGCCAAGGCGGCACGTTTCGTCAGCTTCCGCGAAGATGACGGCAGTTTCCGTTTCCGCCTGCTTTCTGCCGATGGCGAGCAACTGTTGCTCTCGAACAATTTTGCCGACGGCAAGACCGCAGGGCAGGTGACCAAGCAATTGCAGTCCGGCCAGCCCTTGGACGTACGCAGCGACGACCTGGGTTTCAGCGTCTGGCTCGACGGTGAGTGCGTGGCGAACAGCCCGACCTTCGCCGACAGCGTCGCCCGGGATGCGGCCATCGATGCGCTGCGCGTTGCCCTGACGCCTGCCCAGGACTGATTGCGGCGCGTTACCCGGCCATCGGCCCGAAAAAGGGCCGATTGCCATTCCTCCGGGCCATCGCTACAGTGACGGCCCGTTTTTGTTGCCTTGCTAACGAATATGACGCCCCTAGAACGATATCAAGCTGATCTGAAACGCCCGGAGTTCTTCCACGACGCAGCCCAGGAAACGGCAGTGCGGCATTTGCAGCGCCTGTACGACGACCTGGTCGCGGCCTCGAACAACAAGCCGGGCCTGTTGGGCAAACTGTTCGGCAAGAAAGACCAGGCGCCGGTCAAGGGCCTGTATTTCTGGGGCGGCGTTGGCCGTGGCAAGACCTACCTGGTGGACACCTTCTTCGAAGCGCTGCCGTTCAAGGAAAAGACACGTACGCACTTCCACCGCTTCATGAAGCGTGTGCACGAGGAAATGAAGACCCTGGGAGGCGAGAAGAACCCGCTGACCATCATCGCCAAGCGTTTTTCCGACGAGACCCGGGTGATCTGTTTCGATGAGTTCTTCGTTTCCGACATCACCGACGCCATGATCCTGGGCACTTTGATGGAAGAGCTGTTCAAGAACGGCGTGACCCTGGTCGCCACCTCGAACATCGTGCCGGACGGCCTGTACAAGGACGGCCTGCAGCGGGCGCGGTTCCTGCCGGCCATCGCGCTGATCAAGGAACACACCGAAATCGTCAACGTCGACAGCGGCGTCGACTACCGCCTGCGTCACCTCGAGCAAGCGGAGTTGTTCCACTTTCCGTTGGATGCCGCCGCCGAAGAAAGCCTGCGCAAGAGCTTCCGCGCCCTGACGCCGGAATGCACCCAGGCGGTGGAAAACGATGTGCTGATCATCGAAAACCGCGAGATCCGCGCCATCCGTACCTGTGACGACGTGGCCTGGTTCGACTTCCGCGAACTGTGCGACGGCCCGCGCAGCCAGAACGACTACATCGAACTGGGCAAGATCTTCCACGCCGTGTTGCTCAGCGGCGTCGAGCAGATGAGCGTCACCACCGACGACATCGCCCGTCGCTTCATCAACATGGTCGACGAGTTCTACGACCGTAACGTGAAGCTGATCATTTCGGCCGAAGTCGAACTCAAGGACCTCTACACCGGCGGTCGCCTGACCTTCGAATTCCAGCGGACCTTGAGTCGTTTGCTGGAGATGCAATCCCACGAATTCCTGTCGCGGGCGCATAAGCCGTAGGGCGATTCGCAAAGCAAAAAAAGGCCTGCGATTGCAGGCCTTTTTTTGTACGCTCGAATCAGTCGTTCACTGTAAAACCCTGTGGGAGCGAGCTTGCTCGCGATGGCGTCTTGTCAGTCAACATCAGTGCTGCTGAACCACCGCCATCGCGAGCAAGCTCGCTCCCACAGTGGATCGTTGCCAGCCCCTCGGGCTACGCCGCCTGCTGAAACTGCTGCCGATACTGATTCGGCGACAGGTCGGTATGTTGCCGGAATAACCGTGCGAAAAAGCTCGCGTCGTCGTAGCCGACTTCGTAGCTGATGGTCTTGATGCTCTTGCGGCTGCCGGAGAGCAGGCCCTTGGCGGTTTCGATCCGCAGTCGTTGCAGGTAATGCAGCGGCTTGTCGCCTGTGGCGGTCTGGAAGCGGCGCATGAAATTGCGGATGCTCATGCCATGCTCCCGGGCAACATCCTCGAAGCGGAATTTATCGGCGAAGTGCTCTTCGAGCCATTGCTGGATCTGCAGGATGATCACGTCCTGGTGCAGTTTCTGCCCGCCAAAGCCGATCCGTCCCGGCGAATAGCTGCGTTGCACTTCATACAGGATGTCCCGCGCCACGGCCTGGGCCACGTTGGCGCCGCAGAAGCGTTCAATGAGGTAAATGTAGAGGTCGCAGGCTGAGGTCGCGCCGCCGGCGCAAAACAGGTTGTCGGCGTCGGTCAGGTGCTTGTCCTGGTTCAGGTGCACCTGGGGGAAGCGCTCCTTGAAGGCATTGAAGAAGCGCCAGTAGGTGGTCGCTTCCTTGCCGTCGAGCAGACCGGCCTCGGCCAGCCAGAACACTCCGGTGGCTTCGCCGCAGAGTACCGCGCCGCGAGCGTGTTGTTCGCGCAGCCAGGGCAGTATCTGGGGGTAGCGTTGGCAGAGGCTGGCGAAATCATCCCAGAAGGCCGGCAGGATGATGATGTCGGTGTTTTCCAAGCCACCGTCCACCGGCATGATCACATCGCTGAAGCTGTTCACCGGTTTGCCATCGGGGCTGACCAGCCGGGTTTCAAACGCCGGCGTCAGACCGTGGCCCAGTTGTTTGCCATAGCGCAGGCTGGCCAGGTGGAAAAAATCCTTGGCTTGCATGAGGGTGAAGGCGAAGACCCGGTCGATTGCCAGGATGCTGACGCGCCGCAAGGGCGTGGAGGCGTGCATAGACATAATTCATCTTTTATTTTTATAGGGGAAAGTGGTCACTAGACGGCTGGATCGTCTTATTTTTTGTCGGATGTGTCCAGTGTCCTGTCGTACACCGCAGGCTTAGGCTCTATCGGATAACCACGTCCAACAATAATCAAGGTGAGCCATGATCCCAAGAACACTGTTCAGTCCCGAGCACGAATTGTTCCGCGACAGCGTACGAACCTTCCTCGAAAAAGAAGCTGTGCCGTACCACAGCCAGTGGGAAAAACAGGGGCATGTCGATCGCCAGCTCTGGAACAAGGCGGGGGAGGCGGGCATGTTGTGCTCGCACCTTCCAGAGGCTTATGGCGGGCTGGACGCGGACTTCCTCTACAGCACGGTGGTGATCGAGGAGATCGGCCGCCTGGGGCTGACGGGGATCGGTTTCTCGCTGCATTCCGACATCGTCGCGCCGTACATCCTGCATTACGGCAGTGAGGCGCTGAAACACAAGTACCTGCCGAAGCTGGTGTCCGGCGAAATGGTCACGGCCATCGCCATGACCGAACCGGGCGCCGGTTCCGATCTGCAAGGGGTGAAGACCACGGCGGTGCTGGACGGTGACGAATACGTCATCAACGGCTCCAAGACGTTCATCACCAATGGTTTTCTGGCGGACCTGGTGATTGTGGTCGCCAAGACCGATCCCAAGGCTGGCGCCAAGGGCACCAGCCTGTTCCTGGTGGAGGCGGGCACGCCGGGCTTCGAAAAGGGCAAGCGCCTGGAAAAAGTCGGAATGAAGGCCCAGGACACGTCGGAATTGTTCTTCCAGGATGTCCGCGTGCCGAAGGACAACCTGCTCGGACAGGCCGGAATGGGCTTTGCCTACCTGATGCAAGAGCTCCCCCAGGAGCGCCTGACCGTCGCCATCGGCGGCCTGGCTTCGGCCGAAGCGGCGCTGCAATGGACCCTGGACTACACCCGCGAGCGCAAGGCATTCGGCAAAACCATCGCCGACTTCCAGAACACCCGTTTCAAGCTCGCGGAAATGGCTACCGAAATCCAGATTGGCCGGGTCTTCGTCGACCGCTGCCTGGAGTTGCACCTGCAAGGCAAGCTGGACGTGCCGACGGCGGCGATGGCCAAGTATTGGGGTACCGACCTGCAATGCAAGGTGCTCGACGAGTGCGTGCAGTTGCATGGCGGCTATGGCTTCATGTGGGAATACCCGATTGCCCGGGCGTGGGCGGATGCGCGGGTGCAGCGGATCTATGCCGGGACCAATGAAATCATGAAGGAGATCATTGCGCGGTCGCTTTGATGCGGTGGTGAACTTGGGTCCGCTATCGCGAGCAAGCTCGCTCCCACATGGGGTTCCCGTTACCGCAGAAACCCTGTGGGAGCGAGCTTGCTCGCGATGGGGCCTATGAATCAATCAAGGAGCAGGGTTCGGCTGATCCTTGTGAATCGCCTCGATCCCCGCCAGCACTTCGTCCGACAGCTTCAGGTCGAGGCTGGCGATGTTGCTGTCCAGTTGCTCCAGCGTGGTGGCGCCAATGATGTTGCTGGTCACGAATGGCTGCTGGGTGACGAACGCCAGGGCCATCTGCGCCGGGTCCAGGCCATGTTCGCGGGCCAGGGCCACATAACGGCTGCAGGCCGCTTCCGATTGCGGATTGAAGTAACGCATGAAGCGGCTGTACAGGGTCAGTCGGCCCTTGGCGGGTCGTGCGCCGTTTTCGTATTTGCCCGACAGGAAGCCGAACGCCAGGGGCGAATAAGCCAGTAGGCCGCATTGCTCACGAATGGCGATTTCCGCCAGGCCGACCTCGAAGCTGCGGTTGAGCAGGTTGTACGGGTTCTGGATCGACACCGCCCGCGGCCAGCCACGGGCTTCGGCCAGGGCCAGGAACTTCATGGTGCCCCACGGTGTTTCGTTGGACAGGCCGATATGGCGGATCTTGCCGGCGCGGACCTGCTCGTCCAGGGCTTCGAGGGTTTCCTCCAGCGGCGTGAACGTTTCGTCGGCCTTGTGCTGGTAGCCCAGTTGCCCAAAGAAGTTGGTGCTGCGCTCCGGCCAGTGCAGTTGGTAAAGATCGATCCAGTCGGTCTGCAGGCGCTTGAGGCTGGCGTCCACGGCTTCGACGATGTGCTGACGGTTGTGTTTGAGGTTCTTGTCGCGGATGTAGTCGATGGTGTTGCCGGGACCGGCGATCTTGCTCGCCAGGATCCAGTCGGCACGGTCGCCGCGGCTTTTGAAATAATTGCCGATGTAGCGCTCGGTGGTGGCGTAGGTCTCGGCCTTGGGGGGCACCGGGTACATCTCGGCGGTGTCCATGAAATTGATGCCGGCGCCCTTGGCGCGTTCGATCTGGGCGAAGGCCTCGGCCTCGCTGTTCTGCTCACCCCAGGTCATGGTGCCGAGGCACAGGGCACTCACGCTCAGATCGGTACGGCCTAGCTGGCGATAGTCCATCGGGAACTCCTTGGGCAAAACAATCATAAAAGCAGGTTGAAATATTTTTCGCAATCTGCATAATTGCGCACCTCTTTCTGCAGTGGAAGTGATGCGCCGCCGCCGAAGAATCTTGCCGTTGAACGGACGCGCCGACCCGAGCCCCCGAAAGCGTCTGTATCCGGCTGCCTTTGACTTGTCAAAGTACGCACTATTCAGTAAGATCCGCCGTCTAATTTACAGGGCGGCCCCTGAGGCTATAAAGAATGAAAACTTTTACTGCTAAACCGGAAACAGTAAAGCGCGACTGGTTTGTCGTCGACGCTGCTGGTCAGACCCTGGGTCGTCTGGCCACCGAAATCGCGAGCCGTCTGCGTGGCAAGCACAAGCCTGAGTACACCCCTCACGTTGACACCGGTGACTACATCGTCGTGATCAACGCTGAGCAAGTACGTGTTACTGGCGCTAAAACCACTGACAAAATGTACTACTCCCACTCCGGTTTTCCTGGCGGCATCAAGTCGATCAACTTTGAAAAGCTGATCGCCAAAGCCCCTGAGCGCGTGATCGAGACCGCGGTTAAAGGCATGCTGCCTAAGAACCCACTGGGTCGCGACATGTATCGTAAGCTGAAGGTTTATGCGGGCGCTGCTCACCCTCATACTGCTCAGCAGCCCCAAGAACTGAAGTTTTAACGGAATAGTTCATTATGTCGGCGACTCAAAATTACGGCACTGGCCGTCGCAAGACTGCAACCGCACGCGTTTTCCTGCGTCCGGGCACTGGTAACATCTCCATCAACAACCGCTCCCTGGATAACTTCTTCGGCCGCGAAACTGCCCGCATGGTAGTTCGTCAGCCGCTGGAACTGACCGAGACCGTCGAAAAATTCGACATCTACGTCACTGTTATCGGTGGTGGTGTAAGTGGTCAAGCTGGCGCAATCCGCCACGGCATCACTCGCGCCCTGATGGATTACGACGAGACTCTGCGTGGTGCTCTGCGCAAAGCCGGCTTCGTAACTCGCGATGCTCGCGAAGTTGAACGTAAGAAAGTCGGTCTGCGTAAAGCGCGTAAGCGTCCGCAGTACTCGAAGCGTTAATTTCGCTTCCGCTTTCAAAAGGCGCCCAGTTCCTCACGGAGCTGGGCGTTTTTTTATGGGCAAAAGAATTGCTCTGTGACAACTTGCCACATTCGTAGAGCCCCTATACTACAAGGCTTGGCGGTTTGGCCGCTTGGTAATTACCTTGTCAGAATTGGGGCTTTTCATTACCATTCGGCAAAATTTTTATAAGTTCAGATTTTTACTTAGTAGACGCCTGATCTAACAGGCCACAAAGCTGATGGGAGAGGACTGAATGAGCAATGACGGCGTGAATGCAGGCCGGCGTCGCTTCCTGGTAGCAGCCACATCCGTGGTGGGTGCTGCAGGAGCGGTGGGGGCTGCGGTCCCGTTCGTGGGGTCATGGTTTCCCAGCGCCAAGGCGAAAGCCGCAGGTGCACCGGTGAAAGTGAATGTCAGCAAGATCGAGCCAGGCCAGCAGATGATTGCTGAGTGGCGCGGCCAGCCGGTGTTCATCGTCCGCCGTACAGAGGAAATCCTGGGGAATCTGAAAAAGATCGAGGGTCAGTTGTCCGACCCGTCCTCCAAGAACTCCACGCAACCGACCTATGTCGACCCGCAGACGCGTTCGATCAAGCCAGAGGTCCTGCTGCTGATCGGGATCTGTACGCACCTGGGTTGCTCACCAACGTTCCGCCCTGAAGTGGCGCCTGCCGACCTGGGCAAGGACTGGGTCGGTGGTTATTTCTGCCCTTGCCACGGCTCCCACTACGACCTGGCGGGTCGCGTCTACAAGTCGCAGCCTGCACCTCTGAACCTGCCAGTTCCCCCGCATTCCTATGAGACCGATGACATCATTGTCGTTGGCGTCGATACGGAGAAAGCGTGATGAGCAAATTCATGGATTGGGTTGATGCGCGCTTTCCCGCGACCAAGATGTGGGAAGACCATCTCAGCAAGTACTACGCTCCGAAAAACTTCAACTTCTTCTACTTCTTTGGCTCCCTGGCACTGCTCGTTCTGGTCAACCAGATCGTCACCGGTGTCTGGTTGACCATGAGCTACACCCCGTCGGCGGAAGAAGCGTTTGCCTCCGTCGAATACATCATGCGCGACGTCGAGTACGGCTCGATCCTGCGTCTGTTGCACTCCACTGGCGCTTCGGCGTTCTTCATCGTGGTCTACCTGCACATGTTCCGTGGTCTGCTCTACGGTTCGTACCAGAAGCCTCGTGAGCTGGTGTGGGTCTTCGGCATGCTGATCTACCTGGCGCTGATGGCCGAGGCCTTCATGGGCTACCTGCTGCCGTGGGGCCAGATGTCCTACTGGGGCGCCCAGGTGATCATCTCGCTGTTCGGTGCGATCCCGGTCATCGGTGACGACCTGACCCAGTGGATCCGTGGTGACTACCTGATCTCGGGCATCACCCTGAACCGCTTCTTCGCCCTGCACGTAGTCGCCCTGCCGATCGTGATCCTCGGCCTGGTGGTGCTGCACATCCTGGCGTTGCACGAAGTCGGCTCGAACAACCCGGATGGCGTGGACATCAAGAAACACAAGGACGAGAACGGCGTACCGCTGGATGGCATCGCCTTCCACCCGTACTACACCGTGAAAGACATCGTCGGCGTGGTGGTCTTCCTGTTCATCTTCTGCTCCATCGTGTTCTTCTTCCCGGAAATGGGTGGTTACTTCCTCGAGAAGCCGAACTTCGAGCAGGCGAACGCGTTCAAGACCCCTGAGCACATTGCCCCGGTCTGGTACTTCACGCCGTTCTACGCGATCCTGCGGGCGATCCCGGACAAGCTGCTGGGCGTTATCGCCATGGGCGCGGCCATCGCCGTGCTGTTCGTCCTGCCGTGGCTGGACCGCAGTCCCGTCAAGTCGATGCGCTACAAAGGCTGGCTGAGCAAGATCTGGCTCGTGGTGTTCTGCATCTCGTTCGTGATCCTGGGCGTGTTGGGCGTACTGGCTCCGACTCCGGGACGCACGCTGCTGTCGCAGGTTTGCACCTTCCTGTACTTCGCCTACTTCATTCTGATGCCGTTCTACACCAGGCTCGAGAAGACCAAACCGGTTCCGGAAAGGGTGACTGGCTGATGAAAAAGCTATTTGCTGTACTGATTCTTGCTGCTATGCCTGTACTGTCCTTCGCGGCTGAACACGGTGGTCCGGAGCTGGAAAAAGTCGACATCGACGTTTCCGACAAAGCGGCCATGCAGGACGGCGCACGTACGTTCGCCAACTACTGCATGGGTTGCCACAGTGCCAAGTTCCAGCGCTACGAGCGCGTTGCCGATGACTTGGGCATCCCCCACGAGCTGATGCTCGAGAAGCTTGTGTTCACCGGTGCCAAGCTGGGCGATCACATGAACATCGGCATGCAGCCTGCGGACGCCAAGACCTGGTTCGGCGCCGCGCCGCCGGACCTGACCCTGGTTGCCCGTGTCCGTGGCACCGACTGGCTTTACGGTTACCTGCGTTCGTTCTACGAAGATCCTGCACGTCCTTGGGGCGTGAACAACAAGGTCTTCCCGAACGTCGGCATGCCTAACGTTCTGGTCGGCCTCCAGGGGCGCCAGGTGGTAGGCTGCAAACAGGTTCAGATCGTTGAAGACGGTAAAAAGCAATTCGATCCGCTGACCGGCTCCGCTTTGACCCATGAAGCCTGCGACCAGCTGACCGTATTGCCAAACACCGGCAGCCTGACCCCGGAGCAGTTCGATGAGAAGGTCAAGAACTTGGTGACCTTCCTGGCCTACTCGGCCAACCCGGTGAAGCTGGAGCATCAGCGCATCGGTACCTATGTATTGCTGTACCTGGCGTTCTTCTTCGTATTCGCTTACCTGCTCAAGCGTGAATACTGGAAAGACGTGCATTGATAAAGCTGTAAGCCATTGCTGTTAATCGTGCGCGCCCAAGGGCGTCTCTAGACATGTAACGAGCCTGGCCTGCCAGGCGTTACGGGAGACGCCCTCTGGGCGCGCTCGTTTTTCCGTTTTTCGATAATTTCAACAAGCGAGGAGGATCGCCATGGGCGTGACCAATCGGTTGGCCTGTTACTCCGACCCCGCCGACCACTATTCCCACCGGGTACGCATCGTACTGGCAGAGAAGGGTGTCAGCGCCGAGATCATTTACGTCGAAGCGGGGCGTCAGCCGCCGAAGCTGATCGAAGTGAACCCTTACGGCAGCCTGCCCACATTGGTCGATCGTGACCTGGCATTGTGGGAGTCGACCGTGGTGATGGAATACCTGGATGAGCGTTATCCGCATCCACCCTTGCTGCCGGTTTATCCTGTCGCGCGTGCCAACAGTCGTTTGCTGATCCATCGCATCCAGCGTGACTGGTGCGGGTTAGTGGATCTGATCCTGGATTCCCGGACCAAGGAGCCAGCGCGGGTCGTGGCGCGCAAGGAATTGCGTGAAAGCCTGACGGGCGTATCGCCGCTGTTCGTCGACAAGCCGTTTTTCCTCAGTGAGGAACAAAGTCTGGTGGATTGCTGCCTATTGCCCATACTCTGGCGTTTGCCGATTCTGGGTATCGAACTGCCGCGGCCTGCCAAGCCGCTGCTTGATTATATGGAGCGCCAATTTGCGCGTGAGGCATTCCAGGCGAGTCTGTCTGGTGTCGAACGCGACATGCGCTAAGGCTTAGGGAGCCGCTATGAACTCCAGTCGACCTTATCTGGTCCGCGCGCTCTACGAGTGGATTGTGGACAATGATTGCACCCCGCACATGCTGGTAAACGCCGAGTTTCCATCGGTGCAGGTGCCGCAGGGTTTTGCCAATGATGGGCAGATTGTCCTGAACGTGTCGCCAGCCGCTGTGCGTCACTTGCACATGGATAATGATGCCGTTAGCTTTGAAGGGCGCTTCGGTGGTGTGCCGCACACCTTGTACGTGCCTGTTGCTGCGATTCTGGGGATTTATGCCCGGGAGAATGGCCAGGGCATGGTGTTTGAGCTGGAAGCGCCGCTGGACGGTGAAGAAGAGTTCGAGCCGGATGATGACCTGCCACCACCGGATGACGAGCCGCCGCGGCCTAGTGGTCGGCCTAGTCTTAAGGTGGTGAAGTAGCGGAGCAGGTAATCTGTTCGCTGAGGAAAATGCCCGTGTCGTGAGATGCGGGCATTTTTTTGGCTGTATTCACTGGTGGATTGGTGTGTATATCCGTTTCTGCGGTAATGGCTGCTGGCGGTTCCGCTCTTACAGCGGGTCACTTTTGAAAAGCGCAAAAGCAAAAGCGAGGCGGCCTGGCGGCCAACCTGTCTCCTCCGGCCGTGCCCGCTCCCATTGTGGGAGAGAGCTTGCTCGCGATGGCGTCAGGTCAGAAGCATTGATGTTGGCTGATACACCGCAATCGCGAGCAAGCTCGCTCCCACAGTTGGATTGGGGTGCAGTCGGAGAGACAGGTCGGCTGTCCGACTGCCTCGCTTTGGCTTTCGATCTTGATCTTCGCACCCCCAACCAATCAAAAAAAACGGCGCTCCCCTGTATGAGTGAGCACCGTTTTTTCCAGCCGCATGCGGCCTCAGGAGCCGCGAGTAGCCTCAGTCAATATACTCAAACAACTTGACGATTTTCTGCACGCCGGAAACCCCCTGCACCAGGTTGGTCGCCTGTGCGGCCTCCTGCTTGGTCAGCAGGCCCAGCAGGTAAACGATGCCATTCTCGGTCACAACCTTGATGCGCGAGCCAGGAATGCTGGCGTCAGTGAGCATCTGAGTCTTGATCTTGGTGGTCAGCCACGCGTCGTTCTGGCGCG
The DNA here is from genome assembly GCF_053629195.1 of Pseudomonas sp. R151218B TE3479. Taxonomy (NCBI): domain Bacteria; kingdom Pseudomonadati; phylum Pseudomonadota; class Gammaproteobacteria; order Pseudomonadales; family Pseudomonadaceae; genus Pseudomonas; species Pseudomonas sp. R151218B TE3479. Next base: position 6,359,520 of record NZ_JBRJHV010000001.1, on the reverse strand, counting down.
CCAGCAGCGAGGAGGGTTGCAAGACTTGCAACTCGTTATGCACGGTCTTGACCCGCTGCACGGCGCTGGCTTCCTGCTCGGCCTTGGCCTTGAGGTCGGCGCGTGGGGTCTGGCCGGCCAGCAGTACGACACCGTTGAAGCTGGTGACGACGATGTGCGAGTTGTTGTCCAGGTCCGGGTCGGCCTTGGCGATGTTCACACCGACCTTGGTTTCAATCAGGGAGTCGTCGATCTTGCTGCCGAAGGTGCGGGTGCCGCGGTCGTCTTCAATCGGCTTTTCCCGGCTGGCGTTAACCACCGATGTGCAGCCGCTGATGCCGAGGCATAGGGTCAGGGCCAGAAGGCCTAGGCGATTAGGGGTCATTCTTCACTCCCGAACAGTTGGCTGTCGATCAAGTCGCAAAGGCAGTGGATCGCCAGCAGGTGGACTTCCTGGATACGTGCGGTGACATTGGCCGGTACGCGGATTTCGACGTCTTCGGGCAATAGCAGTGATGCCATGCCACCGCCGTCACGACCGGTCAATGCTACGACAATCATTTCGCGATCATGTGCGGCCTGGATCGCTTGAATAATATTGGCCGAGTTGCCGCTGGTGGAAATCGCCAGCAGCACATCGCCGGGTTGGCCCAGGGCGCGGATCTGTTTGGAGAAGACTTCGTTGTAGCTGTAGTCGTTGGCGATCGAGGTGATCGTCGAACTGTCGGTGGTCAGGGCGATCGCCGGCAGGCTCGGGCGTTCGCGCTCGAAGCGGTTGAGCAGCTCCGATGAGAAATGCTGGGCGTCGCCGGCCGAGCCGCCATTGCCGCACGAAAGCATTTTGCCCTCGTTGAGCAAGGCGTTGACCATCACTTGGCTGGCTTGCTCGATGTGCGGTGCAAGTACGTCCATCGCCTGTTGCTTGGTGTCGATACTGGCCTGAAAAAGCTGGCGAATTCGCGATTGCATGTCCATCTGTGTGACCTTAAGTAGCGCGGCTTATGGGCACAAACATGTGCGGCGCGCAAAGCAAAGAGCAAAAAAGTTAGGTGAAGGTGTCCGGCTCGGCGTGGGCGCTCAACTGTCGAAGGCGTTCTGCAGCCAGTTCAACTGGGCGGCGTCGCTGTCGATGGCAACCACGTCGAAGCGGCAGGGATAATCGGCCCAGCGAGACTCGCGTTGCAGGAAATACTGCGCGGCGAATACCAGCTTCTGGCGCTTGCGCTCGTCAATGCTGTCGAGCGCGCCACCCCATTGGGTATTTTTTCTGTAGCGGACTTCGACGAATACTACTGTATCGCCGTCAAGCATGACCAGATCAAGCTCGCCGCGTTTGCACAACCAGTTCTGCGCCAACAGCCTCAGGCCGTGTTGCTGGAGATGCGCGAGGGCCTGGCCCTCGGCATCCCGTCCGCTTTGCTGGCGTGATCGGTCAGGCATCAGCGCTGGGTGTCCGGCAGGCGCTGCACCTGGCCGTTGACGAACTCGGCCCAAGGCAATTGACGCTGTACGCGCTGGGTGGGCGACACGGCCAGGCTGCCCGACAAACCTTCGATGCGACTGTCTGGCAGTGTCTTGAGCTGGCCCAGGCGCGGTGCCAGGCGATAGGCGTCCGCGCCCATCGCGTACAACCGACCCAGGCTGCCACCCGCCTGGGGCCACTGCGCGGTGACCTGCTTGCGCAGCGGGTCATTGGCGTCGAGCAGCCACGGGGTTTCGCAGAAGCGGATGCCGCTCATGTCGTTGTACTGGTTCTGGTCGCCACTGGCGCTGAACACCGAAGACGTCGCGTAGACCGGCACGTCGCCGGCGTATTGGAAGTTCAGGGTGGGCTTGATCTGCTGGGCCTGCTGCGGTGTCGAGGCCAGGAAGATGAACTCGATGTCCTGGCGACGGGATGGCTGGGCCGCGACCGTGGTGCCAACCGTGCTTTGCAGGCTCTTGGCGCGACCTTCGCTCTGGCGCAACTGGAACATGTCGGCGATCTGCTGGGCCAGTTGGACCGGCTGGTCGACCCGTTCGATCGCGACGATGGTGCCGCCATTGGCCTGCCAATCCTGGCTGAAGGCTTTGAGTACGCGATCGCCCCATTCGCCCTTCGGTACCATGGCGGCGGCGCGGTGCAGGCCATCGGCGCGGGCGCGACGGGACACTTCGCGAGCTTCATCCTCGGGGGCCAGGCCGAACTGGAACAGTTGCGGTGGCCCTTGCTCGCCTTCGCTGTAGTTCAGCGCCAGGGTAGTGATTGGCAATTGCGGGCGGGTGCTGATCTGCTTGACCAAGGGTTTTTCCAGCGGGCCGATGACCAGTTGCACGCCGTCGGCCTGGGCCTTGCGATAGAACTCGTCCATGGAGGTCAGGCTGGCGCTGTCATAGAACTGGATGCTGGGCGGCGTTTGCCCGGCCTGCTGGGCCTGGTAGTGCGCGGCCATGAAACCCTCGCGCAAGGCCTTGGCAACCGCTGCCAACTGGCCACTTTGTGGCAGCAACAGGGCGATCTTGCTCAATGGCTGGCTGGCCAGTTCCTTGAGCTTGACCAGGGGCGTCGGCAGTTGCAGGGCGGCGGGGTGTTTCGGGTTCTGTTCGCGCCAGTGGTCGATGGCCGCCTGCTGCTGTTCCAGGGTGCCGGCGGTCTTGACGGCCTGGGCCAGGCTCAACCAGCCGCCGAGGTCGTCGTTGGAGGCGGGCTGCAACTGGTCGGTGGGCAGTGAGGCGATCAGCGACCAGATGGCTTCGTGGTTTTTCGCCGCGGCGTCTTCCTTCAGCAAGGGCGCGATGAAGATGCGCTCCTTGGCGGCGGCCAGGGTTTGGCCGTCGGCTTCGAGGGCGCGGGCACGGACGGTGCCGGTGCGGGCCTGCTGCTCCACTGGCATTTCGCTCAGGTGTTGCAGGCTTGGGTGGCTCAAGGCGGTGAGCGCAGCCTTGGGCTGGTTGCGGGTCATCGCAAGTTCCGCCGACAGCGTACTGGCAAAAATCTGCTGGCCGGGCTTGAGTTGTTCCATCGGCACTTGTTGCAGGATCTGTGCGGACTGACCGGCATTGCCCTGGCGGTAGGCCAGGTCTGCGGCGCTCAGGCGCAGCAGGGCGGCTTTTTCCGGGGTTTTGCTTTGGGTGGCCTGTTCGAGCAACTGCTCGATACTGGCATCCGGGGTCCGTGGAAGTTCGCCAAGGCTGGACGAGGGCGAGCTGGCGCAGGCCGCCAGGAGGGCAGCGAGGCAGAGGGCGGAGAGCAGCCGCAGGCAAGCGATCATGTAAGTGTTCCTGATACGAGATCAAATTAGCGTCGAATTGTACCCAAGCACTGGCCGGGGCGCGATGTTACTGGTGTGAATCGATCAATTTAGGTATTTCAAAGGGTGCGGCATGCCACAGAAGACGCTACTCACTCAGGCGGCGGCACTAAACCTGTGGCGAGGGGATTTATCCCCGCTGGTCTGCGCAGCGGCCCCAAGACCTCCCGCCTCGGTGTGTCTGGCTGAATGGTTTCCAGTCTTTTTCTGGGGCTGCTGCGCAGACCAGCGGGGATAAATCCCCTCGCCACAATGGCTGATGCGAACAGCTGAGACGGCTGGCACACGCTACAATGGCGGTTTTTACCATCATGAGGTGCGCGTTTTGACTGCTCCAGGTGCTTTGAATTCCGCTGCCGGCTCGCTTTATGTGGTGGCGACGCCCATCGGCAACCTGGACGATATCAGTGCTCGGGCGCTGAAAATCCTGCAGGAGGTTGCACTGATCGCGGCTGAAGACACCCGCCACTCCCAGCGCCTGCTGCAACATTTCGGTATCTCCACGCCGTTGGCGGCCTGTCATGAACACAATGAGCGGGATGAAGGCAGTCGTTTCATTACCCGGCTGTTGGCGGGCGATAACGTTGCGCTGATTTCCGATGCGGGTACGCCGTTGATTTCCGACCCCGGCTATCATCTGGTGCGCCAGGCCCGGGCGGCGGGTATCAGCGTGGTGCCGGTGCCGGGGGCTTGTGCGTTGATCGCGGCGCTGTCGGCAGCAGGCTTGCCGTCCGACCGTTTCATCTTCGAAGGTTTCCTGCCGGCCAAGGCGGTGGGGCGGCGGGCGCGCCTGGAAGCTATAAAGGAAGAACCGCGCACGCTGATCTTCTATGAGGCGCCGCACCGCATTCTGGAGTGCCTGCAGGACATGGAACTGGTGTTCGGTGCCGAACGCCAGGCGCTGCTGGCCCGGGAGTTGACCAAGACCTTTGAAACCCTCAAGGGGCTGCCGTTGGCCGAGCTGCGCGCCTTTGTCGAAAGCGACAGCAACCAGCAACGCGGCGAGTGCGTCGTGCTGGTGGCAGGCTGGACGCCGCCGCAAAGCGAGGACGCCGTCAGCAGCGAAGCGATGCGCGTCCTGAACCTGTTGCTCGAGGAAATGCCCCTCAAGCGCGCCGCGGCCCTTGCGGCGCAGATCACTGGCGAGCGCAAGAATGTGCTGTATCAGGTCGCACTGGAAAAACAGAAAGACCAGTGAAACCGGGACACGGTGCTGGCCTGGGGCTTTTAGCGCTTGTTCTTCAAGCGCTCTACCGTTAACCTTCGCGGCGGAGAGTCGATCGGACAGTCGCTGCCCTCTATGAGAATTAGGGGGGGGAGGAAAGTCCGGGCTCCATAGGGCGAAGTGCCAGGTAATGCCTGGGAGGCGTGAGCCTACGGAAAGTGCCACAGAAAATAACCGCCTAAGCGTTTCGGCGCCGGTAAGGGTGAAAAGGTGCGGTAAGAGCGCACCGCACGGCTGGCAACAGTTCGTGGCTAGGTAAACCCCACTTGGAGCAAGACCAAATAGGGTCCCAAGGCGTGGCCCGCGCTGGGACCGGGTAGGTTGCTAAAGATGTCCAGTGATGGCCATCGTAGACGAATGACTGTTCAAGACAGAACCCGGCTTACAGATCGACTCTCCACCTTTTCCCCTCCTGCCGAAATCACTGGCAGACGCAGTTCCTAATACCAAAAAAATCTTACTCTTAACAAATCACTTTAACTTGTGCGCGCAGTCCCCTGTGCTGCTTCAGGTTGCAGCGAATTTTCCTACGTCAGATTCTTGTTACCCCTCCTGAAACGCTCCTAAATCTCCGATCTATAAGGCTTTTCCTTCATTACGCGCCTTGACGGTGCGGTGGGCGCATTCCTATAGTGTGCGCAAGTGGCGGAAAGTGGCATGAAGTGGGTTTTTTTGAAGGTAAAACGCCAAAAAGTGGAGAAACGCTGACGTGTTTCGCGGAGCTAACGCTATCAGTCTCGATGCAAAAGGCCGGCTCGCCATGCCCAGCCGGTATCGTGACGAGCTCGTTTCGCGAAGTTCAGGGCAGTTAATCGTCACGATCGACGCCGTTGACCCATGTTTGTGTGTTTACCCTCTGGATGAGTGGGAAATCATCGAAACCAAACTGCGCGCACTGCCTTCGCTGCGTGAAGAAAACCGCCGTCTGCAACGCTTGCTGATCGGTAACGCCGTCGACCTCGAGCTCGATGGCAGCGGTCGTTTCCTGGTGCCACCGCGCCTGCGCGAGTACGCCAAGCTGGACAAGCGCGCGATGCTGGTGGGCCAACTGAACAAGTTCCAACTGTGGGACGAAGATGCCTGGAATGCGGTTTCTGCCGCCGACCTTGCTGCTATTCAACAACCGGGCGCCATGCCTGATGAACTGCGTGATTTGATCCTGTGACTATTGATAGCGGCTTTAACCACATCACCGTACTGCTTGACGAAGCCGTCGAGGCTCTCGCCGTACGTCCTGATGGCTGCTATCTGGACGGCACGTTCGGGCGTGGCGGACACAGCCGGCTGATTCTCAGCCAGCTGGGTCCGGACGGCCGGTTGCTGGGGTTCGACAAGGATCCTCAAGCGATTGCCACCGGGCAAGCGCTGGCGGCCGAAGACGGCCGCTTTGTCGTTGTGCAGCGCAGCTTTGCCGAGCTGGGCGCGGAAGTTGCCGAGCGTGGCCTGGCCGGGAAGGTCAGTGGCGTGCTGCTCGATCTGGGTGTGTCGTCGCCACAACTGGACGACCCGGAGCGCGGCTTCAGTTTCCTCAATGACGGTCCGCTGGACATGCGCATGGACCCGTCCCGTGGGATCAGCGCCGCAGAATTCGTCAACACCGCCCCGGTGGAAGAAATCGCCCGTGTCTTCAAGGAATACGGTGAAGAGCGTTTCTCCGGCCGCATGGCCCGCGCCGTGGTCGAGCGCCGTGACATCAAGCCCTTCGAGCGCACCGGCGACCTGGCCGAGGTGTTGAAAGTGGCCAACCCGGCCTGGGAAAAGGGCAAGAACCCGGCGACCCGGGCCTTCCAGGGCTTGCGCATTCACGTCAATAACGAACTGGGCGATCTGGAAGTGGGTCTCGAAGCGGCGCTTGAGGCGCTGGAGATCGGCGGTCGCCTGGTGGTGATCAGCTTCCATTCCCTGGAAGACCGCATCGTCAAGCTGTTCATGCGCAAGCTCGCCAAGGGTGAAGCCGATAACCTGCCGCGCAACCTGCCGGTGCGTTTCGAAGCCTTCGTGCCGAAAATCAAGATCCATGGCAAAGCGCAGTTCGCTTCCGAAGCCGAACTCAAGGCCAACCCACGTGCCCGTAGCGCCGTCATGCGCGTCGCGGAGAAGTTGCGGTGAGCAAGCTCTTCGCCAAGCCCCTGCCCGGCGGCAGCTTTTTCATGCTGCTGTTGTTTATCGGCGTGCTCGTGTCGGCCATCGCCGTGTCCTATAGCGCGCATTGGAACCGGCAGTTGCTCAATACCCTTTATAACGAACTCAGCGTGCGCGACAAGGCGCAGGCCGAGTGGGGTCGGTTGATCCTGGAACAGAGCACTTGGACCGCCCACAGCCGTATCGAAGTCTTGGCCACCGAACAGTTGAAAATGCGCATTCCCGGCGCCGCTGAAGTGCAGATGGTGGCGCCATGATGAAACTCGAAGGGGCGCTGTTCCCGTGGCGGTTTCGTCTGGTCCTGGGCTTGCTCGGGATCATGGTGGCGGCGATTTCGTGGCGCATCATCGACCTGCAGGTCGTCGACCGTGACTTCCTGAAGGGGCAGGGCGATGCCCGCAGTGTGCGGCATATTCCGATCCCGGCTCACCGTGGCCTGATCACCGACCGCAATGGCGAACCCCTGGCCGTGAGTACCCCGGTGACCACCTTGTGGGCCAACGCCAAGGAAATGCAGTTGGCCAAGGAAAAATGGCCGGCCTTGGCCGCCGCCCTCGGGCAGGACCCCAAGGCCCTGGCCGAGCGCCTCGAAGCCCAGGCCAACAAGGAATTCATTTATTTGGTGCGCGGCTTGACGCCCGAGCAGGGCCAGAGCGTGCTCGACTTGAAAGTGCCCGGTGTCTATGGCATCGAAGAGTTCCGGCGTTTCTACCCGGCCGGTGAAGTCACGGCCCACATGGTCGGGTTTACCGACATCGATGACCGGGGCCGGGAAGGCGTCGAACTGGCCTATGACGAATGGCTCGCCGGGGTCGCTGGCAAGCGACAGGTCATCAAGGACCGTCGCGGCAGGCTGATCAAGGATGTCCAAGTCACCAAAAACGCCAAGGCCGGCAAGCCCTTGGCGTTGTCCATTGACCTGCGCCTGCAATACCTGGCCAACCGCGAGCTGCGCAATGCCATCGTCGAGAACGGTGCCAAGGCTGGCAGCCTGGTGATCATGGACGTGAAGACCGGCGAGATCCTGGCGATGGTCAACCAGCCGACCTACAACCCGAACAACCGTCGCAACCTGCAGCCGGCGATGATGCGCAACCGTGCGATGATCGACGTGTTCGAGCCGGGTTCGACCATGAAGGCCGTGTCCATGGCCGCCGCCCTGGAAACCGGGCGCTGGAAGCCGAGCGACACCGTCGAGGTGTACCCGGGCACCCTGCAGATCGGCAAGTACACCATCCGCGACGTGTCCAAGACCGAAGGTCCGGTGCTCGACCTGACCGGCATCCTGATCAACTCCAGTAACGTCGGCATGAGCAAGATCGCCTTCGATATCGGCGGCGAAACGATCTATCGCCTGGCCCAGAAAATCGGCCTCGGCCAGGACACCGGCCTGGGCTTCCCGGGCGAGCGTGTCGGCAACCTGCCGAACTACCGTGACTGGCGCAAGGCTGAAACCGCGACGTTGTCCTACGGCTACGGTGTTTCCGTGACCGCGATCCAGTTGGTCCACGCGTTTTCCGCCCTGGCCAACAACGGCCGCATGGCACCGCTGACCCTGATCAAGACCGACAAGGCGCCGCAGACCACCCAGGTGATCCCGGAAAACGTCGCCAAGACCATGCAGGGCATGCTGCAGCAGGTGATCGAGGCACCGCGCGGTGTCTATCGCGCCCAGGTGCCGGCGTACCACGTGGCAGGCAAATCGGGTACGGCCCGTAAAACCTCCGTGGGCACCAAAGGCTACGCCGAGAATTCCTACCGTTCGTTGTTTGCCGGATTCGGCCCGATGAGCGACCCGCGCTACGCCATCGTCGTGGTCATCGACGAACCAAGCAAGGCGGGTTACTTCGGTGGCCTGGTTTCGGCGCCGGTGTTCAGCAAAGTGATGTCCGGCACCCTGCGCCTGATGAACATTACCCCGGATAACCTGCCGCCGACCCAGCAGGCCAATACCGCACCGGTCGTTCCCTTGAAAGCCGAAGGAGGGCGTGGCTGATGTCCCTGAGCCTGAACAAGATTTTCGCCCACGCCGGTCACGATCTGCTGATTCGTGAATTGGCCCTGGACAGCCGCAATGTACGTGCCGGGGACTTGTTCCTGGCGGTGCCGGGCGCCCGTGTCGATGGCCGTGACCATATCGCAGACGCCTTGAAACGTGGCGCGGCTGCCGTGGCTTATGAAGTGCAAGGCGCAACCGTGCTGCCCATCACTGACGTGCCCTTGATTCCGGTCAAGGGCCTGGCGGCGCAACTGTCGGACATCGCCGGGCGTTTTTATGGCGACCCGAGCCGTCACCTGAACCTGGTGGGCGTGACGGGTACCAACGGCAAGACCAGCGTGACCCAACTGGTGGCCCAGGCGTTGGACCTGCTCGGGCAGCATTGCGGCATTGTCGGCACCTTGGGCAACGGTTTTCATGGCGCGCTGGAAAGCGGCCTGCACACCACGCCGAACCCGATTGCCGTGCAAGCGACCCTGGCGGACCTGAAGAAGGCCGGTGCCAAGGCTGTTGCGATGGAAGTCTCGTCCCATGGCCTGGACCAGGGCCGAGTGACGGCGCTGGCCTTCGATGTGGCGGTGTTGACCAACCTGTCCCGGGACCACCTGGATTACCACGGCACCATGCAGGCCTACGGTGAAGCCAAGGCCAAGCTGTTTGCCTGGAATGATTTGAAATGCCGGGTCATCAACCTCGATGACGAGTTCGGTCGGCAACTGGCCGCCGACAAGCGTGAGTCCCGGTTGATCACCTATAGCCTGGAAGATGCTAGCGCCTACCTTTATATACGTCAGGCGCAGTTCAATGACGAAGGCGTGCGCGCCACGCTGGTCACGCCCCAGGGCGAGCACCACGTACGCAGCACCTTGCTCGGCCGTTTCAACCTGAGCAACGTATTGGCGGCCATCGGCGCCTTGCTCGGCCTGGACTACGCGCTGGACGAAATTCTCAAGGTATTGCCAAAGCTGGAAGGGCCAGCCGGGCGCATGCAGCGCCTGGGCGGTGGGGCGCAACCGTTGGTGGTGGTCGATTACGCCCATACCCCCGACGCGTTGGAAAAAGTCCTCACGGCCCTGCGTCCTCACGCCAAGGGCAAGTTGCTGTGCCTGTTCGGCTGCGGTGGCGATCGCGATCGCGGCAAGCGCCCGTTGATGGCCGAAGTCGTGGAGCGGCTGGCAGACGGTGTGCTGGTCACCGACGACAACCCGCGCAGCGAAGACCCGCTGCGGATTTTCGACGACATCCGCGCCGGTTTTACCGCTGTGGATAACGTCACCTTCGTCGCCGGTCGCGGCCAGGCCATCGCCCAGTTGATCGCCAGCGCTTCGGCGGACGATGTCATCGTCCTGGCGGGCAAGGGCCACGAGGACTATCAGGAAATCAACGGCGAACGCCATGCGTTCTCCGATCTGGTGGAAGCCGATCACGCCCTGACCGCGTGGGAGGTGGCCCATGCTTAAGGCCCTGAAACTCAGCGAACTGACCAACGCCCTGAATGCGCGCCTCATCGCGGCGGACGCCAGCTTCGACGGCGTCAGCATCGACAGCCGGGCCATTGCTCCGGGGCAGCTGTTCGTCGCCCTGGCCGGCCCGCGTTTCGACGGCCACGATTACTTGAACGAAGTCGCCGCCAAAGGGGCGGTCGCGGCACTGGTCGAGCGGGAAGTGACCAACAGTACGCTGCCGCAGTTGCTGGTCGCTGACACCCGTCAGGCCCTGGGCCAACTGGGCGCGTTGAACCGCGCCGGGTTTGACAAGCCGGTGGCGGCCATCACCGGCTCCAGCGGCAAGACCACGGTCAAGGAAATGCTCGCCAGCATCCTGCGCACCCGCGGTCCGGTGCTGGCGACCCGGGGCAACCTGAACAACGACCTCGGCGTGCCGCTGACTCTGCTGGAACTGGCGCCGGAACACAGCGCTGCCGTCATCGAGCTGGGGGCTTCGCGGATCGGCGAGATTGCCTACACCGTGGCCATGACCAAGCCTCACGTGGCGGTGCTCAACAACGCCGGTACTGCCCACGTCGGCGAGTTCGGCGGCCCGGAGAAAATCGTCGAGGCCAAGGGCGAGATCATCGAGGGGCTGGATGCCAATGGCGTCGCCGTGCTGAATCTCGATGACAAGGCTTTTGAAATCTGGAAGACCCGTGCGGGTGAGCGCAAGGTGCTGACCTTTGCCCTGAGCAACCTCGCCGCGAATTTCTATGCCAGCGACCTGGACCGTGATGCCCGCGGTTGCCCGGCCTTCAACCTGCACAGCCCCGACGGCGCCGAGCGGGTCCAATTGAACCTGCTGGGCACCCATAACGTTGCCAACGCCCTGGCCGCCGCGGCTGCCGCCCATGCCCTGGGCGTATCGCTGCCGGGCATCGTCGCCGGGCTGAACGCCGTGCAGCCGGTCAAGGGGCGCTCCGTCGCGCAACTGGCCAGCAACGGCATGCGCGTCATCGACGACACCTACAACGCCAACCCGTCGTCCATGTGCGCGGCCGTGGACATCCTCGCTGGTTTCTCCGGCCGCACCGTGCTGGTGCTGGGGGATATCGGTGAACTGGGCGAATGGGCGCAACAGGGCCATCACGACGTTGGTGCCTATGCACGCGGCAAGGTCGATGCGCTGTATGCGGTCGGTCCGATGATGGCCCATGCGGTCGCCGCGTTCGGTGAACACGCGCGGCATTTCACCACTCAAGCCGAACTGATCCAGGCCCTGGGTGCCGAGCAGGACCCGAACACTACCTTATTGATCAAGGGCTCACGCAGCGCAGCGATGGAAAACATCGTCGCGGCACTGTGCGGCGCCTCCACGGAGAAACATTAATGCTGCTGCTGCTAGCGGAGTACCTGCAACAGTTCCACAAAGGCTTCGCGGTCTTCCAGTACCTGACCCTGCGCGGGATCCTGGGTGTGCTGACCGCGTTGTCGTTGTCGCTGTTCCTGGGCCCGTGGATGATCCGCACCCTGCAGAACCTGCAGATCGGTCAGTCGGTCCGTAACGATGGTCCGCAATCGCACCTGTCCAAATCCGGCACCCCGACCATGGGTGGCGCGTTGATCCTGTCGTCCATCGGCATCAGCACCTTGCTCTGGGCCGACCTGGCGAACCGTTACGTCTGGGTCGTGTTGTTGGTGACTTTGCTCTTCGGTGCCATCGGCTGGGTCGACGACTACCGCAAGGTGATCGAGAAGAACTCCCGTGGGCTGCCAAGCCGCTGGAAATATTTCTGGCAGTCGGTGTTCGGCCTCGGCGCGGCGATCTTTCTTTATATGACCGCCGCCTCGCCGGTGGAAACCACCCTGATCCTGCCGATGCTCAAGGACTACAGCATTCCGTTGGGCGCCGGCTTCATCGTGCTGACCTATCTGGTCATCGTTGGCTCGAGTAACGCAGTCAACCTCACCGACGGCCTCGACGGCCTGGCGATCATGCCGACGGTCATGGTCGGCGGCGCGCTGGGGATCTTCTGCTACCTGTCGGGTAACGTGAAATTCGCTGAATACCTGCTGATCCCCTATGTGCCGGGGGCGGGCGAGCTGATCGTGTTCTGCGGAGCGCTGATCGGTGCCGGCCTGGGCTTTTTGTGGTTCAACACCTACCCGGCGCAAGTCTTCATGGGCGACGTCGGCGCGCTGGCCCTGGGCGCGGCCCTGGGCACCATCGCTGTCATCGTTCGCCAGGAAATCGTCCTGTTCATCATGGGCGGCGTGTTCGTGATGGAGACCCTGTCAGTCGTCATTCAGGTTGCTTCCTTTAAATTGACCGGCCGCCGCGTATTCCGCATGGCGCCGATTCACCACCACTTTGAACTCAAGGGCTGGCCCGAGCCGCGTGTGATCGTCCGTTTCTGGATCATCACCGTGATCTTGGTGCTGATCGGCCTTGCCACCCTGAAGCTGAGGTAGAACGAGTGTCCCTGATCGCTTCTGACCACTTCCGCATCGTTGTCGGCCTCGGCAAGAGCGGCATGTCCCTGGTTCGCTTCCTGGCGAACCGGGGCGTGTCGTTTGCCGTGGCCGATACGCGGGAAAATCCGCCTGAGCTGGCCACGCTGCGCCGTGACTATCCCCAGGTGGACGTGCGTTGTGGCGAGCTGGACGTCGAGTTCCTGTGCCGCGCCGATGAGCTCTACGTGAGCCCTGGCCTGGCCCTGGCGACTCCGGCCCTGCAGGCGGCGGCTGCCCGTGGTGTGAAATTGTCCGGCGATATCGAGTTGTTCGCGCGTAACGCCAAGGCGCCGATCATTGCCATCAGCGGTTCGAACGCCAAGAGCACCGTCACCACCCTGGTGGGCGAGATGGCCGCGGCGGCCGGCAAGCGCGTCGCCGTTGGGGGCAACCTCGGTACACCGGCCCTGGACCTGCTCAGCGACGACGTCGAGTTGTACGTGATGGAGCTGTCGAGCTTCCAGCTGGAGACCACCGACCACCTGGGCGCCGAAGTGGCCACCGTGCTCAACGTCAGCGAAGACCACATGGACCGTTACAGCGGCCTGCCGGCGTATCACCTGGCCAAGCACCGGATCTTCCGTGGGGCCCGGCAAGTGGTGTTCAACCGCCAGGATGCCTTGACCCGTCCGTTGCTGGGCGAGGGCATGCCGTGCTGGTCCTTCGGCCTGGGCGTTCCGGATTTCAAAGGCTTCGGCTTGCGTGAAGAGAATGGCGAGAAATACCTGGCCTTCGAATTCCAGAACCTGATGCCGGTGCGCGAACTGAAGATTCGTGGCGCCCATAACCAGGCCAATGCCCTGGCCGCGTTGGCCCTGGGACATGCGGTCGGCCTGCCGTTCGACGCCATGCTGTCGGCCCTGCGCACGTTTGCCGGTCTCGAGCACCGCTGCCAGTGGGTGCGCGACCTCGATGGCGTGGCCTGGTACAACGACTCCAAGGCTACCAACGTCGGTGCCGCGCTGGCGGCCATCGAAGGGCTGGGGACGGACATCGAAGGCAAGCTCGTGCTGATCGCCGGCGGCGATGGCAAGGGCGCCGACTTCAAGGACCTGCGTGACCCCGTGGCAGCCAACTGCCGTGCCGTGGTGCTGATGGGCCGCGACCGCGAATTGATCGCCCAGGCCCTGGGCGATGCCGTGCCTCTGGTTCGCGTCGGTTCGCTGGACGAGGCGGTGCAGCAATGCCGCGCTCTCGCGCAACCGGGCGACGCGGTGCTGCTGTCACCGGCCTGCGCCAGTTTTGACATGTTCAAGAACTACGAAGAACGCGGGCACCTGTTCGCCCGGGCTGCGGAGGACTTGGCATGAGCCTGATGAATATCATCAAACCGTACCCGTCGCCGTTGATCACCGGGCGCGGCATCGACCTGGATTTCCCGATGCTCGCTGGTTGCCTGGCATTGCTGGGCCTGGGCCTGGTGATGATCACCTCCGCGTCGTCGGAAGTGGCGGCCGTGCAGTCGGGCAACACCCTTTATCACATGATTCGCCACCTCATCTACCTGGTGATCGGCCTGGGCGCGTGCATCGTCACCATGATGGTGCCGATCGCCACCTGGCAGCGCCTGGGCTGGATGATGCTGCTCGGGGCCTTCGGCCTGTTGGTGATGGTGCTGTTGCCGGGCATTGGCCGCGAGGTCAACGGTTCCATGCGTTGGATCGGCTTCAGTTTCTTCAACGTTCAGCCTTCGGAGATCGCCAAGGTCTTCGTGGTGATCTACCTCGCCGGTTACCTGGTGCGTCGCCAGAAGGAAGTGCGCGAGAGCTGGATGGGTTTCTTCAAGCCATTCATCGTGTTGCTGCCCATGGCGGGCCTGCTGCTGATGGAGCCGGACTTCGGCGCCACGGTGGTGATGATGGGCGCGGCGGCGGCGATGCTATTCCTGGGTGGCGTCGGGCTGTTCCGTTTCACCTTGATGGTCGTGCTGGCGGTGGCGGCGGTGACGGTGCTGGTGCAGGCGCAACCGTATCGGATGGCGCGCCTGATCACCTTTACCGACCCGTGGGCCGACCAGTTCGGTTCCGGCTATCAATTGACCCAGGCACTGATTGCCTTCGGTCGCGGCGAATGGTTGGGCGTGGGCCTGGGCAACAGCGTGCAGAAGCAGTTCTACCTGCCGGAAGCCCACACCGACTTCGTGTTCTCGGTCCTGGCCGAGGAACTGGGCGTCGTCGGCTCCCTGTGCACCGTCGCCCTGTTCGTCTTCGTCTGTGTGCGCGGCATGTACATCGGCTTGTGGGCCGAGAAGGCCAAGCAGTTTTTCGCCGCTTACGTGGCGTATGGCTTGTCGTTCCTGTGGATCGGCCAGTTCCTGATCAACATCGGTGTGAACGTCGGGCTGTTGCCGACCAAGGGTCTGACGCTGCCGTTCCTCAGTTATGGCGGCAGTTCCCTGGTGATCTGCTGCGCCTGCCTTGGTTTGTTGCTGCGCATCGAATGGGAGAGCCGAACCCACCTGGGCAGCGAAGAGATGGAATTCCAGGAGAGCGACTTCGCCGAGGAGCCGACTCATGGGCGCTAACGTGCTGATCATGGCGGGCGGTACCGGCGGGCACGTGTTCCCGGCGCTGGCCTGTGCCCGGGAGTTCCAGGCGCGGGGCTACACCGTGCACTGGCTGGGTACGCCGCGAGGGATCGAGAACGAACTGGTGCCTGGCGCCGGCCTCGAACTGCACCGGATCGACGCCAGCGGCCTGCGGGGCAAGGGCAAGTTGTCGTTGCTCAAGGCGCCGCTGATGCTGCTCAAGTCGATCTGGCAGGCGCGAGCGATCATTCGTCGGTTGCGCCCAGTGTGCGTGGTCGGGTTCGGTGGTTATGTGACCGGTCCTGGCGGGGTTGCGGCAAAACTGGCCGGTGTGCCGGTGATCGTTCACGAGCAGAACGCCGTGGCCGGTACCGCCAATCGGTTACTGGTGCCGTTGGCCGCCCGGGTCTGTGAAGCCTTTCCCGACACCTTTACCCTGTCGGGCAGCCGCCGTACCACCGGTAATCCGGTGCGTACCGAGCTGTTCCTGGAGACACCGCGCCCGGCCCTGGCTGGACGCAAGGCGCGTTTGCTGATCCTGGGCGGAAGCCTGGGGGCGGAACCGTTGAACAAATTGCTGCCCGAAGCCTTGTCGCTGGTCGCTCCCGACCTGCGGCCGGAAGTGTTTCACCAGGCTGGCAAAAACCACGATGAAGTGACCGCCGAGCGCTATCGCGCCGCCGGCGTCGAGGCGCAAGTACAGCCTTTCATCAAAGACATGGCCCAAGCCTATGGCTGGGCCGACCTGGTGGTTTGCCGCGCAGGCGCGCTGACCATCAGTGAACTGGCTGCCGCCGGTCTGCCCTCGATGCTGGTGCCTTTGCCCCACGCCATCGACGATCACCAGACCCGTAACGCCGATTATTTGGCCCGTGAAGGCGCTGCCTTCCTGATGCCGCAAAGAACGACTGGCGCCGCGGATCTCGCCGCCCGCCTGACAGAGGTTTTGATGCAGCCGCAACGACTTGAAGACATGGCCCGCGCCGCCCGCCGCCTGGCCAAACCCGATGCCACGGCCCAAGTGGTCGATACCTGCCTGGAGGTGGCCCATGGTTGAGAATCGCAAAGCCATGCCGCAACCGGAAATGCGCCGTATCCGCCGCATCCACTTCGTCGGTATCGGCGGCGTGGGCATGTGCGGGATCGCCGAGGTGTTGCTGAACCTGGGTTACCAGGTCTCGGGTTCCGACCTGAAAGCTTCCCCGGTCACCGAGCGCCTGGAGTCCTTCGGTGCGCAGATCTTTATCGGTCACCGTGCCGAGAACGCCGCCGATGCTGACGTGCTGGTGGTTTCCAGCGCCGTGAACACTTCCAACCCGGAAGTCGCCACCGCCCTGGAGCGCCGTATTCCGGTGGTGCCACGGGCTGAGATGCTCGCCGAGCTGATGCGCTATCGCCATGGCATCGCCGTCGCCGGTACCCACGGCAAAACCACCACCACCAGCCTGATCGCCTCGGTGTTCGCGGCCGGTGGCCTGGACCCGACGTTCGTGATCGGTGGTCGTCTGAATGCCGCGGGCACCAATGCCCAGTTGGGCACCAGCCGCTACCTGATCGCCGAAGCCGACGAGAGCGATGCGAGCTTCCTGCATCTGCAACCGCTGGTGGCCGTGGTGACCAACATCGACGCCGACCACATGGCGACCTACGACGGTGACTTCAACAAACTGAAGAAAACCTTCGTCGAGTTCCTGCACAACCTGCCGTTCTACGGTCTGGCCGTGGTGTGCCTGGACGACCCGGTGGTGCGTGAAATCCTGCCGCTGATCAAGCGTCCGACCGTGACCTACGGCTTTGGCGAAGACGCCGACGTGCGCGCCATCAACGTGCGTCAGCAAGGCATGCAGACGTTCTTCACCGTCTTGCGCCCTGATCGCGAGCCGTTGGACGTGTCGGTGAACATGCCCGGCAACCACAACGTGCTCAATTCCTTGGCCACCATCTGCATCGCCACCGACGAAGGCGTCAGCGATGAAGCCATCGTCCAGGGCCTGTCCGGGTTCCAGGGCGTAGGTCGACGCTTCCAGGTCTATGGCGAACTGCCGGTGGACGGCGGCAACGTGATGCTGGTGGACGACTATGGCCATCATCCGACCGAAGTCGCGGCGGTGATCAAGGCCGTGCGCGGTGGCTGGCCGGAGCGGCGCCTGGTGATGGTCTACCAGCCGCACCGCTATAGCCGTACCCGAGACCTGTATGACGATTTCGTCCAGGTGCTGGCCGACGCCAACGTGCTGCTGTTGATGGAAGTCTACCCGGCCGGTGAAGAACCGATCCCCGGGGCCGACAGCCGCCAGCTGTGCCACAGCATTCGTCAGCGCGGCCAGTTGGACCCGATCTACATCGAACGTGGCGTAGACCTGGCGCCGCTGGTCAAGCCGTTGCTGCGCGCCGGCGACATCCTGCTGTGCCAAGGGGCCGGTGACATCGGTGGCCTGGCCCCGAAACTGTTGAAAAGTCCGTTATTCGCCGGAGCAATCGTGGCCTCCAGCGAGGGGAAATTGAAATGACTGCTGCCTACGCCAACCTGGTCTCGACCCTCGATCCGAAAGCCTTCGGCCGCGTGGCCGTGCTGTTCGGTGGCAAGAGCGCCGAGCGCGAGGTATCCCTCAAGTCCGGCAACGCCGTGCTGCAAGCCTTGCAAAGCGCCGGCGTCGACGCCTTCGGCATCGACGTGGGCGACGATTTCCTGCAGCGCCTGCTGAGCGAAAAGATCGATCGCGCGTTCATCATCCTCCATGGTCGCGGCGGCGAAGACGGCAGCATGCAAGGCCTGCTCGAATGCCTGGGGATCCCCTACACCGGCAGCGGCATCCTGGCATCCGCCCTGGCGATGGACAAACTGCGCACCAAGCAGGTCTGGCACAGCCTCGGTATTCCGACGCCGCGTCACGCTGTGCTGGCGTCCGAGGCCGATTGTATTTCGGCGGCCACGGAACTGGGCTTCCCTTTGATCGTCAAACCGGCCCATGAAGGTTCAAGTATCGGCATGGCGAAAGTGAATTCGCTGCCTGAGTTGACCGCGGCATGGAAGGACGCCAGTTCCTACGATTCGCAAGTGTTGGTCGAACAATGGATCACCGGTCCCGAGTTCACCATCGCCACCCTGCGTGACCAGGTGTTGCCCCCGATTGCGCTGGGTACGCCCCACACGTTCTACGACTACGACGCCAAGTACATCGCCAACGATACCCAGTACCGCATTCCCTGCGGGCTGGATGCTGCCAAGGAAAAAGAACTGATGGACCTCACGGCCAAGGCCTGTGAGGCGCTGGGCATCGCCGGTTGGGGCCGGGCAGACGTGATGCAGGACGCCGATGGGCAGTTCTGGTTCCTGGAAGTCAACACCGCTCCAGGCATGACCGATCACAGCCTGGTACCGATGGCGGCCCGCGCCGCCGGTCTGGATTTCCAGCAACTGGTGCTGTCGATCCTGGCGGCCAGTGTCGGCACTCAAGAGCCAAGAGGTTAAGCCATGCAAGGCGCATCGCTTCGTCATCAGCCATCCGCACCCGGTCGCAAGCCGGTGCCGCGGGGTGCCAGCCGAATGGTGGCCAAAGAGCCGATGTCGGCGCGCTTGCCGAAAGCCAATTTTGGTTTCCTCAAGAGCCTGTTCTGGCCGGTGCTGCTGGTGGCGTTGGGGTTCGGCACCTATGAAGGCGCGCAACGGTTGCTGCCTTATGCCGACCGACCGATCGCCCGGATCAACGTCCAGGGCGACCTGAGCTACATCAGCCAGCAGGCCGTGCAGCAGCGGATCGCCCCGTTCGTCGCGTCGAGTTTCTTCACCATCGACCTGGCGGGCATGCGCACGGAGCTGGAGCAGATGCCCTGGATCGCTCACGCCGAAGTCCGGCGGGTGTGGCCCGACCAGGTGTCGATTCGCCTGGAAGAGCAATTGCCGGTGGCCCGTTGGGGCGACGAGTCGCTGTTGAACAACCAGGGCCAAGCGTTTACGCCGCGAGAACTGGCCAACTATGAACATTTACCACAACTGTTCGGTCCACAGCGGGCCCAGCAGCAAGTGATGCAGCAATACCAGGTGTTGAGCCAGATGTTGCGGCCGTTGGGCTTCTCCATCGCACGCCTGGAATTGCGTGAGCGCGGCAGTTGGTTCCTGACCACTGGCGCGGGCAGCTCGGGGCCGGGCATCGAGCTGTTGCTCGGGCGCGGCAACCTGGTGGAAAAGATGCGCCGCTTCATCGCCATCTATGACAAGACGCTCAAAGAACAGATTACGAACATTGCGCGCATCGATCTGCGCTACGCCAACGGCCTGGCCGTTGG
Organism: Pseudomonas sp. R151218B TE3479; assembly: GCF_053629195.1. Taxonomy (NCBI): domain Bacteria; kingdom Pseudomonadati; phylum Pseudomonadota; class Gammaproteobacteria; order Pseudomonadales; family Pseudomonadaceae; genus Pseudomonas; species Pseudomonas sp. R151218B TE3479. Next base: position 6,340,127 of record NZ_JBRJHV010000001.1, on the reverse strand, counting down.
CTGGCGGGAACCTGTAGCGCCGACGACGGCCGAACCCGCCGTCGCGAAGAATTAAGAAGAGGCAGGACCCATGGCAAACGTGCAAAGCGGGAAAATGATCGTCGGTCTCGATATCGGCACTTCCAAGGTGGTGGCGCTGGTAGGCGAAGTCGCGGACGACGGCACGCTGGTCATCGTCGGGATCGGTACACACCCGTCCCGCGGCTTGAAAAAAGGCGTGGTGGTGAACATCGAGTCCACTGTGCAATCGATCCAGCGCGCCATCGAAGAGGCGCAGCTGATGGCCGGTTGCCGGATCCACTCGGCGTTTGTCGGCGTGGCGGGCAATCACATCCGCAGCCTGAACTCCCACGGCATCGTGGCGATTCGTGATCGCGAAGTCAGCTCCGCGGACCTTGAGCGCGTACTCGACGCGGCCCAGGCCGTGGCGATCCCGGCCGACCAGCGTGTGCTGCACACCCTGCCGCAGGATTACGTGATCGATAACCAGGAAGGCGTACGTGAACCCCTGGGCATGTCCGGCGTGCGCCTGGAAGCCAAGGTCCACGTGGTGACCTGTGCGGTGAACGCCGCGCAGAACATCGAGAAATGCGTGCGTCGCTGCGGCCTGGAAATCGACGACATCATCCTCGAGCAACTGGCCTCGGCCTACTCGGTGCTCACCGACGACGAGAAAGAACTGGGCGTATGCCTGGTGGACATCGGCGGCGGCACCACCGACATCGCGATCTTCACTGAAGGCGCGATCCGCCACACGGCCGTGATCCCGATTGCCGGCGACCAGGTGACCAACGACATCGCCATGGCGTTGCGCACCCCGACCCAGTACGCCGAGGAAATCAAGATCCGTTACGCCTGCGCCCTGGCGAAGCTGGCCGGTGCCGGTGAAACCATCAAGGTGCCGAGTGTCGGCGACCGTCCACCGCGCGAACTGTCGCGCCAGGCCCTGGCCGAAGTGGTCGAGCCGCGCTACGACGAGCTGTTCACGCTGATCCAGGCCGAACTGCGTCGCAGCGGCTACGAAGACCTGATCCCGGCCGGCATCGTGCTGACCGGCGGTACGTCGAAGATGGAAGGCGCGGTCGAGCTGGCCGAAGAGATTTTCCACATGCCGGTGCGCCTGGGCGTGCCCCATGGCGTCAAGGGCCTGGATGACGTGGTCCGCAACCCGATCTATTCCACCGGCGTGGGCCTGTTGATGTACGGCCTGCAGAAACAGTCCGACGGGATCTCGTTTTCAGGGATTGGCAGCCGCGACAGCTACAGCAGCGACGAGCCGAAGGCACCGCTGTTCGAGCGGCTCCAGGCTTGGGTCAAGGGCAACTTTTAAACAGTTTCAAAGCTTCACGCGGCAGGTTTCAGGCTTGGCGCTGGAAGACGCAGCAAACGCAGTAGGCGAAAAAAACTAGAGAATGAAAGGAGAGGGAAAATGTTCGAACTCGTAGACAACATCCCCGCTAGCCCGGTTATCAAAGTAATCGGTGTCGGCGGTGGCGGCGGCAACGCTGTCAACCACATGGTCAAGAGCAACATTGAAGGCGTTGAATTCATCTGCGCCAACACTGATGCCCAGGCGCTGAAATCCATCGGCGCGCGGACCATCCTGCAACTGGGCACTGGCGTGACCAAAGGCCTGGGTGCCGGCGCCAACCCTGAGGTCGGTCGTCAGGCCGCTCTCGAAGACCGTGAGCGCATTGCTGAAGTCCTGCAAGGCACCAACATGGTGTTCATCACCACCGGCATGGGCGGCGGCACCGGTACCGGTGCGGCACCAATCATCGCCGAAGTGGCCAAGGAAATGGGGATCCTCACCGTTGCGGTGGTGACCCGTCCGTTCCCTTTCGAAGGCCGCAAGCGTATGCAGATCGCCGACGAAGGTATCCGTCTGCTGTCTGAAAGCGTCGACTCGTTGATCACCATTCCCAACGAGAAGCTGCTGACCATCCTGGGCAAGGACGCAAGCCTGCTGTCGGCTTTCGCTAAGGCTGACGACGTACTGGCCGGTGCCGTTCGCGGTATCTCCGACATCATCAAGCGTCCAGGCATGATCAACGTCGACTTTGCCGACGTACGGACTGTCATGAGCGAAATGGGCATGGCAATGATGGGCACTGGCTGCGCCAGCGGTCCGAACCGTGCTCGCGAGGCCACCGAAGCGGCCATCCGCAACCCGTTGCTCGAAGACGTGAACCTGCAAGGTGCACGCGGCATCCTGGTGAACATCACCGCCGGTCCTGACCTGTCCCTGGGTGAGTACTCCGACGTGGGTAGCATCATCGAAGCCTTCGCTTCCGAGCACGCGATGGTCAAGGTCGGTACCGTTATCGATCCGGACATGCGCGACGAGTTGCACGTGACCGTGGTTGCCACCGGTCTGGGCGCGAAAATCGAGAAGCCTGTGAAGGTCATCGACAACACCGTTCACACCTCCATGGCTTCGCAACCGCAACAACAAGTGGCTGCGCGTCAGGAAGCGCCTGCGGTGAACTACCGTGACCTGGACCGTCCGACCGTCATGCGCAACCAGGCCCAGGCCGGTACTGCGACTGCCGCGAAGATGAATCCGCAAGACGATTTGGATTACCTGGACATCCCGGCTTTCCTGCGTCGTCAGGCCGATTGATGAAATGTATCAGGGGGATACGGGTGATTGGTGTTCAGCAAAGGTCTGGTCTGCTATCATCGCCAGCCTTTGTTGATACCAGTTCGCAATTTGCGCTGAAGCGGCCCATGCCATGATTAAACAACGCACCCTGAAGAATATTATCCGTGCCACAGGTGTCGGCTTGCACTCCGGCGAGAAGGTCTACCTGACCCTCAAGCCCGCGCCTATCGACACCGGCATTGTGTTTTGTCGTGCCGACCTCGACCCTGTGGTGCAGATTCCTGCTCGCGCGGAAAACGTTGGTGAAACCACTATGTCGACCACACTGGTCAACGGTGACACCAAAGTGGATACGGTGGAGCATTTGCTCTCGGCCATGGCTGGCCTGGGCATCGATAACGCCTACGTCGAGCTCTCCGCGTCCGAAGTCCCGATCATGGATGGCAGTGCCGGACCCTTCGTATTCCTGATTCAATCGGCTGGCCTGGAAGAGCAGGACGCAGCCAAGAAGTTCATCCGCATCCTGCGGGAAGTGACAGTGGAAGACGGCGACAAGCGCGCCACTTTCGTCCCTTTCGAAGGTTTCAAGGTGAGCTTCGAGATCGATTTCGATCATCCGGTTTTCCGTGACCGCACCCAGAGTGCAAGCGTGGATTTTTCCAGCACTTCGTTCGTAAAAGAAGTCAGCCGCGCCCGTACCTTTGGTTTCATGAGTGATATCGAGTACCTGCGCAAGCACAACCTCGCACTCGGCGGCAGTGTTGAAAACGCGATCGTGGTCGATTCCGATGGTGTCTTGAACGAAGACGGTCTTCGTTATGAAGACGAATTCGTCAAGCACAAGATCCTCGATGCAATCGGCGACCTCTACCTGCTGGGCAATAGCCTGATTGGTGAGTTCAAGGGCTTCAAGTCCGGCCACGCACTGAACAACCAGTTGCTGCGCAAGTTGATTGAGCAGAAAGATGCTTGGGAAGTCGTGACGTTCGAAGACGCCAGCACCGCACCAATCTCTTACATGCGCCCTGTCGCGGCTGTGTAAGCAAAAAACCTCTCTAGTTTTTAAGGGCTGCCTTTGGGTGGCCTTTTTTTATGGCTGTTTCCTGAGGATCAGCTAAGCCCTGTGGCGAGGGGATTTATCCCCGCTGGGCTGCGAAGCAGCCCCAATGCAGACGACTCAATCAGCCTGGCGCACCGAGTTGCAGTGGGTAGGACTGCTGCGCAGCCCAGCGGGGATAAATCCCCTCGCCACAGAGCGCGCCGTGTCCATAGCCTTTGGGGGTTGCGGTGTTACATTGCGCAGACCACACGGTTGCGTCCGGTGGCCTTGGCCTGGTACAGCGCCTTGTCGGCGGCGAACAAGAGTTGTTCGAGTTCGCCATATGGCCCTTGTGCCCAAGTGGCGATGCCGATACTGACCGTCATGGGCGCTTCCCCCTCGGACACCGGTGGCAGTTGTTCCACCGCGTCGCGAATATGCTGGGCCATGGTGAAGGCGCCAGCGGTGGTGGTTTCCGGCAGCACCACCGAGAACTCCTCACCGCCATAGCGCGCCGCCAGGTCGGCGGGGCGTCGGACATGCTGGCCGATCAATTGCGCCAAGGTGCGCAGGGCCTCGTCACCCTGTTGATGACCATGGCGATCGTTGAACGCCTTGAAATGATCGGCATCGATCATCAGCACAGACAACGGTTGGCCCGAACGTTGGGCGCGCAGCCATTCCTGTTGCAACGTCTCGTCCAGTGTCCGTCGGTTGGCCAGACCCGTGAGGGCGTCGACGGACGCCAGTTGGGCCAATTCCCGTTCAGCTCTGTAACGGCGGCGCAATTCGCGGCGCAGCAGCCAGGTGAGCCAGAGCAAACCGATGCACAGCGCGCCGGTGGCGCCGCTGACCAACAATGCCGTGCGTCGCCATGAGGCGAAGACCTCTTGGGAGGAGAGCGCTACCACGACGATTAATGGCAAGTCGCCCACCTGGGAAAAGGTGTACAGGCGCGGCTTCTGGTCCTGACCGGACACGCTGGTGAAGCTGCCGTTGCCTTCGCGCAGGATGCGCACGAAGTTCGGCCGCTTACTGAAGTCCTTGCCCGTCAGGTCTTCTGCCAAGGGCGGCTCTTGCGCCAATAGAATGCCGTCTCGGCTGACCAAGTTGACTGTGCCGCCATGACCGATGTTCAGGCTCTTGAACAATTGGTTGAAGTAATTCAAACGCATCGCGGCCTCGGCCACGCCCATGAACTCACCCTGGTCGTCGCTCAGTCGATAGCTGAAGCTGATGCGCCAATCTTGCGCGTGACTCCTGGAACGGAACGGGCGACTGATCATCATGCCCAGGCTCGGGTCCTGGACATGGGACTGGAAATACTCCCGGTCGGCGTAATTGCCTTTGCGCGGTTCGACCGAAGCGGAGTCGGCGATGACATCGCCATGCTTGTCGAGCAGCAGGATATCGCCTTTGTAGGGGGCGGCGGTGGCGCGGTCGAACAGCGCCAGATGGCGAATCGTCGGCGAAACGTCTTTCAGGTCGTCGCGTTTGGCGGCGGCGACCAGGCCTTGCAGCGACAGATCGTAGAGTTCCACGTTACGCAGCACATCGGCGTCAATCAATTGCACGATATTGGTCGCCGCACGGGTCGCAGCCTGTTGTGCGGCGGCATGTTCGCGGATCAACAGAAACGTCACGATGCTCAGGATGGCAATGACAACCAGCGAGCTGGCCAGTACGAGTACCCGTTCCGAACGTCTCGAAAGCGGGGTGTTGCCGGGTGTCGCACTGCGCGCGCTCATGGTTCCGATGTCTGCATTGTCATGTGGCTGGGATCCGTCCCAAAGGATTGCAAACCGGCAATGACCCAGATGCTGGCCTTTTGCTGATTGTGCTTGGATCAATGAGAGCGGGCAATCAGTGTTTGCGCAATTACCCGGTAATTAATGAAAGCTGGGGGGCGCGTTCGGACGGTATTCGGATTTTGCTACAGTTGGCTTTCGCCCAGCATTCATTGGCCTGGAAAGATCTGATGATGCGTACGAACCTATGGCGGGAGGGGCGTCAGGCTGGCAAGCGGATCCCGAACGTGTTGGCACCCTGGTCGCTGTGCACAAACACATCGCCACCATGCATCAGTGCAATGGCCTTGACGATGGCCAGCCCCAGCCCATGGTTGGCGCCACTGTTGCTGCGCGAGGCATCGACGCGATAGAACCGTTCGAACAGGCGTGGCAGATGCTCGCCAGCGATCGGTTCGCCGGGGTTGGTGACGGCAAGGGTGATCTGGTCGCCAAGGGCTTCGATGTGCACGTCGATCACTTGCCCGGGCGCGGTGTGCTGCACGGCGTTGCTGAGCAGGTTGATCAGCGCCCGCCGCAGGTGAGCGATCTCGATGTTGGCCTGTGCGTCGCCGCTGACCCGGACCTGGACCTGGGCATCCTCCAGAATGAAGTCCAGGTAATCAAGGGTGGTCGCCACTTCGCCGGCCAGGGATGCGCTGGTCAACTTGGTGGCCTTGCTGCCCTGGTCGGCACTGGCCAGGAACAGCATGTCGTTGATGATCGAGCGCAGCCGCTCCAACTCCTCGAGATTCGATTGCAACACTTCGAAGTAATGTTCAGCCGAACGCCCACGGGTCAGCGCCACCTGGGTCTGGCCGATCAGGTTGGTCAGGGGCGAGCGTAATTCATGGGCGACGTCGGCGTTGAACGACTCCAGCCGCGAGTAAGCCTGTTCGACCCGGTCCAGGGTGGCGTTGAACGAACTGACGAACTGGCTCAGCTCCGGCGGCAAGGGCGACAGTTGCAAGCGCCCGGACAGGCGGGGTGGGGCCAGGCGCCGGGCTTCCTCGGACAGCTTGATCAGCGGTTTGAGACCGATGCGTGCGACCCAGTAGCCCAGCAACGAGGCCAGGAGCACGCCGACAATCGCCAGGCTCACCAGCGCCACCAACAGGCGATGCTGGGTCTGGTAGAAGGTTTCGGTGTCGATGCCGATCATGAAGCGCAGCGGCGGGCGTTGGTCCTTGGCTGGGAATTGGCTCACCAGCACTTTCATCGGGTAATGACGATGGGGCAACGTCAGGTCGCGTTTACCCAGCGGGCCTTGGGCAAAGGTGCGGATCTGCGCATCGGGATCGCCGTATTCAAAGCGCGGATCGTCGCTGACGATCCAAAAATGGATGCGCTTGTCTTCTTCGCCAAGCAATCGCAGCTTGTTGTTGATCTTCACCCAGTGTTCAGGCGTGCCGTAGCGGCCGACGGTGGACTCCAGGACACTGTAGCGGGCATCGAGCTCGGCTTCGGGCAACAGGCCCAGGCCCTTGCCGACCTGTTGGTACAAACCGCCCCCGATCAACAGGAACACCAGCGCCGCCACCAGGGTGAACATGGCGCTCAAGCGCAGGGCGATGCTGTCAGGGACGCTCATCGCTGCGACTCTCCAGCACATAACCCATGCCGCGAATGGTGTGCAGCAACTTCTGTTCGAATGGCCCGTCGAGCTTGGCCCGCAAGCGTTTGATCGCCACTTCCACCACGTTGGCGTCACTGTCGAAGTTGATGTCCCAGACCATTTCGGCAATGGCGGTTTTCGAAAGGATTTCGCCCTGGCGGCGAGCCAGAACGCTGAGCAGGGAGAACTCCTTGGCGGTCAGGTCCAGGCGCTGGCCGGCGCGGGTGGCCTTGCGGCTGATCAGGTCGATCCACAGGTCGGCGATGCTCACCTGCACTGGTTCATGGCCACCGCTGCGGCGGGTCAGGGCTTGCAGGCGGGCCACCAGCTCGAGGAACGAGAAGGGCTTGCCCAAGTAGTCATCGGCCCCGTCGCGCAAGCCCCTGATGCGGTCCTCGACCCGTTCCCGGGCGGTGAGCATGATCACCGGTGTCTGCTTGCGGGCGCGCAAGGCCCGCAGTACGCCGAAGCCGTCCAGGCCCGGCAGCATCACGTCGAGCACGATCACCGCATAGTCGGTTTCCAGGGCCAGGTGCAGCCCTTCGATGCCGTCCGGCGCCACGTCCACGGTGTAGCCCTGTTCGGTCAGGCCGCGGTGCAGGTAGTCCGCGGTTTTTTCTTCGTCTTCGATGATCAGAACGCGCATGGCCCCGCCTCAGTGGTCTGTGCTCGCCAGCGCCGCCGTCGGCGCCGACCCTGGCTGCTGGGCGGGCCGATGGAACACTCGCTCGAGCCACAAGTATATGACCGGTGTCGTGAACAGCGTCAGCGCCTGGCTCACCAACAGGCCGCCCACCACCGCGATGCCCAGGGGCTGACGCAGTTCCGCGCCGGGGCCATAGCCGAGCATCAGCGGCAGGGCACCGAGCAGGGCCGCCAGGGTGGTCATCATGATCGGGCGGAAGCGTGTCAGGCATGCCTGGAAAATCGCCTCCTGGGGGGCTAGCCCTTTGTTGCGCTGGGCGTCGAGGGCGAAGTCGATCATCAGGATGCCGTTCTTCTTGACGATCCCGATCAGCAGCACCAGTCCGATCAGGGCCATGATCGAAAAGTCCTGGCCCAGCAGCCAGAGCATGATCAGCGCGCCGAGGCCGGCCGAGGGCAGGGTGGAGATGATCGTCAACGGGTGCACGAAACTCTCGTAGAGCACGCCGAGAATGATGTACACGGCCACCAGCGCAGCGAGGATCAGCCACGGCTGGCTTGCCAGCGAGCTTTGGAAGGCCTGGGCCGCGCCCTGGAAATTACCGGTGATGGCGGCCGGCATGCCGATTTCGTTCTTCGCCTGGTCGAGCAGGCGCACCGCGTCTCCCAGGGCCACGCCAGGCGCCAGGTTGAACGACAGGTTGGCGGCCGGGAACATGCCGTCGTGGGCAATCGACAGCGGGCCGTTGCTCGGCGCATCGAAGCGGGCCAGGGCCGAGAGCGGCACCATTTCCCCACTCAGGGGCGAACGCAGGTAGAAATACGCCAGGCTTTCGGCCTTGCCCCGCTGCGCGGTATCGAGCTCCAGGATCACGTTGTACTGGTTGGTCTCGGTCTGGAATTCATTGATCTGCCGCTGGCCGAAGGCGTCGTACAGGGCCTGGTCGACATCGGTGGCGGTGAGGCCGAAGCGCGCCGCCGCGCTGCGGTCGATGTTGATGTGGGTGATGCTGCCGCCCAGTTGCAGGTCGTTGGAAATGTCACGGAACGCCGGGTTGCCGCGCAGCTTGTCGGTGAGTTTTTGCGTCCAGGCGTTGAGGCTCGGCCCGTCATTGCTTTTGAGCACGTACTGATACTGGGCGCGGCTGGGACCGGAGCTGAGGTTGATGTCCTGTCCGGCCCTGAGGTACAGCACCACGCCGGGGATTTTCAGCAATTGCGGGCGGATCCGGTCGATGAAGCCGCTGGCCGACACGTCACGCTCGCCCCGGGGCTTGAGGGCGATCCAGAAACGGCCGTTGGCGATGGTCTGGTTGTTGCCCGAGACACCGACGGAGTGGGAGAAGGTCTGTACCGCCGGGTCGGCGGCGACGATGTCGGCCAGGGCCTTGTGCTTGGCCACCATGTCCGGGAACGACACATCGGCGGCGGCTTCGCTGGTGCCCAGCACCAGGCCGGTGTCCTGTACCGGGAAGAAGCCCTTGGGAATGAACACATAGCCCACCACCGCCAGTGACAGGGTCAGGCCGAACACGCCGATCATCAGTTTCTGATGGGCCAGGGCCTTGCGCAGGCCCCGCTCATACCCGCCCAGCAGGCGTTCGCCGAACCCCGCCTTGCCATGGGCGTGATGGACCGGGGCGCGCATGAACAACGCGGCCAGGGTCGGCGCCAACGTGAGGGACACCACCACCGAGATCAGGATGGTCGAGGTGGCGGTCAGGGCGAACTCCTTGAACAGGCGCCCGACCACGCCGCCCATGAATAGCAGCGGAATGAACGCGGCGATCAGCGAGAAGCTGATGGAGACCACGGTAAAGCCGATTTCGCCGGCCCCCTTGATCGCCGCCTCGCGCATGTCGTCGCCGGCCTCCAGGTGTCGGTGGATGTTCTCCACCACCACGATCGCATCGTCCACCACGAACCCTACCGAGATGACGATCGCCACCAGGGTCAGGTTGTTCAGGCTGAAACCCATCACGTACATCAGGGCGAAACTGGCGGTCAGCGACACCCCCAGCACCGCCGAGACGATCAGGGTCGCCGAGAGCTGGCGCAGGAACAACGCCATCACCGCCACCACCAGCAGCACCGCGATCAGCAAGGTGATTTCCACTTCGTGCAGCGAGGCGCGGATGGTCTGGGTGCGGTCGATCAGCACCTTGACCTGCACCGCGGCGGGCAACATGGCTTGCAGGGTAGGCAGGGCCGCCTGGATGCGGTCGACGGTCTCGACGATATTGGCCCCCGGTTGCCGGAAGATCACCAGGTTGACCCCGGGCTCGTTGTCGGCCCAGGCCTGGACGTAGGCGTTTTCCGAGCCGTTGACCACCTTGGCGATGTCCTTGAGGTGGACCGGTGCCCCGTCCCGGTAGGACACGATCAGCTCTCCGTACTCCGCGGGCTTGAACAACTGGTCGTTGGTGGACAGGGTGGAAATGCTCGACTCACCGTACAAGGCGCCCTTGGCCAGGTTGAGGCTGGCCTGTTGGAGCGCCAGGCGAATGTCCGCCAGGGTCAGGCCGATGGCGGCGAGCCGGTCGGCCGAGGCCTGGACCCGGATCGCCGGACGTTGCTGGCCGGTGATGTAGATTTGTCCTACGCCATCGATCTGGCTGATTTGACGGGAGAGCAGGGTTTCGACGTAGTCGCTCAGTTCGGTGCCAGGCATCAGCGTGGAACTGATGCTGAGGATCAGCACCGGGCTGTCGGCGGGGTTGACCTTGCGCCAGGTCGGCAGGTTCGGCATGTCGTTGGGCAGTTTGCCGGCGGCGGTGTTGATCGCCGCCTGCACTTCCTGGGCGGCGGTGTCGATGCTTTTATCGAGGCTGAATTGCAGGATCAGGTTGGTGGAGCCCAGGGCGCTGCTGGAGGTCATCTGGGTAATGCCGGGAATGGCACTGAATTGCACTTCCAGTGGCGTCGCCACCGACGACGCCATGGTTTCGGGGCTGGCCCCGGGCAACTGGGCGTTGACCTGGATAGTCGGGAATTCCGCCTCCGGCAAGGGCGCGACGGGCAGGCGAGGAAACGCGATCACCCCCAGCAGCAACAGGGCGAACGTCAGCAGTACCGTGGCGATGGGGTGGTCGATGCACCACGCCGAAACCGAACCGCGCCCCTTCATGGCTGCGGCTCCGCGGTCTTGGCCAGGGCGGGTGGATCGCTGAGCACCTGGATGTGGCTGCCCGGCTTGAGCCGCGACTGGCCGTCGCTCACCAGTTGGTCGCCGGCGTTCACCCCCTTGATGATGTGCAGGTCGCTGTCCTGGTAAACCATCTCCACCGGCACGCTCTCGACCTTGTCGCCCTTTATGCGGTACACGAAGTGTTGCTCCAGGCCGCGCTGGACCACGGTAGGCGGTACCACCAGGGCGTCCTTGTCGATGGCGGTCTGGATTTTCAGTGTCACCAGTTGCCCCGGCCACAGCCGTTGCGCGGCGTTGTTGAATTCAGCCTTGGCCCGCAGGGTTCCGGTGTTGGCGTTGATCTGGTTGTCGATGAGGCTCAGGCGCCCCTCGCCGAGCAGTTCCCCGGTGGCGCCATCGGCGCCGATATAGGCCTTGACCAAGGCTTGCTCGGGGGCGGCGATCAACCGTTGCAAGGTGGGCAGCATTTGCTGGGGCAGGGAGAACTCCACGGCGATGGGGTCGATCTGCGTCACCGTGAACAGGCCTTCGGCGTCGCTGGTGCGCAGGAAGTTGCCTTCGTCCACATTGCGAATGCCGACGCGACCGCTCACCGGGGAGCGGATCTGGGTGTAGGACAGTTGCACCTGTGCCGAGTCGATAGCCGCCTGGTTGCCCTGGGCGGTCGCCTTGAGCTGGTTGACCAGCGCCTGTTGCTGGTCGTAGGTCTGCTTCGAGACGCCGTCATCGACGCTCAGCAATTTGTAGCGCTTGAGATTGACCTGGGCCACCGCCAGCTGTGCCTGGCTTTCGCCGAGCTGGGCCCGGGCCTGGTCGAGGCTGGCGCGGATCGAGCGGTCGTCGATGGTCGCCAGCAGGTCACCCTTCTTGACCAGTTGCCCTTCCTTGACCAGCAGCCGGGTGAGGATGCCGTCGGTCTGCGGGCGGATCACCACGCTGTGCAGCGACAGCACCGTGCCGATGCCGCTGGCAAAGCGTGGTACATCCTTTTGCATCACGCTGACGGCCCGTACCGGAACGGCGGCGGGAGCGCCGGGCCTGGCGGTCACAGGCTTGAGCACAAACCAGAGGGCGAGGGCCGCCAGGGCGATCAACAGCACGACAATCAGGACAGTTTTTTTCTGGATGCGCATGGATATGAAGGGCCGGTTCGAGACGCAAGAGTTTGAGCTTTCTTATATAGCGTTGCGAGCCGGTCAGGAAGGTGACGGCTAACTGACGGGCTTGTCAGCTTTGTCCCGGCTTGCTGTCGGATGAATGCATATACCGGATGAAACTGCCAGCGTGCGGTGATATCGGGCAGGTATACTGCCGCCTTTCGCGGCTCGCCCTTCGGGCCCGACTTGCATGCATGACCCGGAGCCTTACATGACTTCCCCGACACCTTCGCCCGCGGACGATCTCCCCGGCGGCGAACAGGCCGATTTGCCCGTCAGCGATGTTTCCAGCAGCGAGGACATCAAGGCGGCGATCCCTGCTTTCAAATTCCCGTTCAAACCCGGTGAGCTGGCGGCGGCCAAGGGCGCCGGGCAACAGCCGTGGTACAAGAACGGCGCGAAGAATGGCCATACCAAGACCCCGGGCGCGGCGCCTCCCGGCACGCGGCGTTCCATGGGCAAGCGCTGAATTGCACCTTCAAGCACGGGGACGACTTCAGCTCGTGACCCGTGCGCCTGCCAGGCTGCCACTCAATTCGTAAGCCGTCAGCTCAGCCTGGTGCGCCGCGAGGATTTCCGGCAACGAGCCGCGCAGGTACTCGACCCAGGTCTTGATCTTCGCATCCAGGTATTGGCGCGACGGGTAGATGGCGTAGAGGTTCAGTTCCTGGGAGCGGTAGTTGGGCATGACCCGCACCAGCGTGCCGTTGCGCAAGCCTTCGATGGCCGCATACACCGGCAATACCCCCACGCCCATGCCGCTGGTGATCGCGGTTTTCATCGCATCGGCGGAGTTCACCAGGAACGGTGAGCTGTTGATGGTGACCATCTCTTGGCCTTCCGGGCCGTCGAACACCCATTTTTCCAGCGGGATGACCGGGCTGACCAGGCGCAGGCAAGCGTGGTTGAGCAGGTCGCTGGGTTTTTGCGGGCAGCCGCTGGCTTTCACGTAGGCGGGCGAGGCGCAAACAATGCTGTAGGTGATCCCCAGGCGCTGAGAGACGAAGCCCGAATCCGGCAGTTCGCTGGCGAGCACGATGGAGACGTCGTAGCCCTCGTCTAGGATGTCCGGTACCCGGTTGGCCAGGGTCAGGTCGAAGGTCACGTCTGGATGCGTCTTGCGGTAACGGGCGATGGCGTCGATCACGAAATGCTGGCCGATGCCGGTCATGGTGTGGACCTTCAACTGCCCGGCCGGTCGCGCATGGGCGTCGCTGGCCTCGGCTTCCGCTTCTTCGACGTAAGCCAGGATCTGCTCGCAACGCAGCAAGTAGCGTTTACCCGCCTCGGTCAGGGCAATGCGCCGTGTGGTGCGGTTGAGCAGGCGGGTTTGCAGGTGGGCTTCCAGGTTGGAAACCGCGCGCGAGACGTTGGCTGTGGTGGTATCCATCTGCGCGGCGGCGGCGGTGAAACTGCCGGCTTCGGCCACACAGCTGAACGCGCGCATGTTTTGCAAGGTGTCCATGGAGGGCTCTCTTGGGAGGTGGCAAATTGTGACATGAAGTTACAGAGATGCGGGACCCGACTAATGGATTATCGCGTTAACGGTAACAAAGATTCGCAGAAAGGTCGGCTTATCGCCGGAGAGGGCGATGCCTAGAATTGCCGCCACAGCAGGAGCGGGCCTTGGTGGGTACCTGTGGGAGCGAGCTTGCTCGCGATGAGGTCATCACATTCAACATTTGAAGTGAATGTCTGGACGCCATCGCGAGCAAGCTCGCTCCCACAAGTTTGCATTAACAGGCAGCCATCCTCGTCGTCATGCCCCCCTCAGGAATTTTGCGCAAGTGCCGCGTTGCATCAGCAGAGAGCTGAAGACTCTCAGTGTTTGGGTTTTGACATTAGCCATCAGCGGTTGCGTCGGCACAGGTGGTATTGCGCCGCAAGGCCAGGTATTGCCGGCCAATCAACTGGCGACCGATGCCGCCATCCGCGAGGCCGCACGCGACGCCCACTGGCCCACCCGCCAGTGGTGGCAAGCCTATGGCGATCGGCAACTGGATCGCTGGATCGATCTGGCCGTGCAAGGCAGCCCTGGCCTGGCAGTGGCCGCGGCGCGAGTACGCCAGGCCAAGGCCATGGCCGGCATTGCCGAGGCCGCCGAGTCGTTGCAGATCGATGGCGAGTCGACCCTCAAGCGCCATAACTGGCCCTCCGATCAGTTCTACGGCCCGGGCGAGTTGGCCGACACCACGACCTGGGACAACAATGCTTCCCTGGGCTTGAGTTATGCCCTGGACCTGTGGGGACGTGAGCGCAATGCCAGCGAACGGGCGGTTGACTTGGCCCACGTCAGCGTCGCTGAGGCACGACAGGCGCAACTGGAATTGCAGAACAACATCGTGCGCGCCTACATCCAGTTTTCGTTGCACTACGCCCAGCGCGATATTGTCGTCGCGACCCTGCGCCAACAAGAGCAGATTCTCGACCTGGCGCAGAAGCGTCTGGACGGAGGCATCGGCACCCATTTCGAAGTCAGCCAGGCCCAGGCGCCCCTGCCCGAGACTCATCGCCAACTCGACGCCCTGGATGAGGCCATCGCCTTGAGCCGCAATCAATTGGCGGCCTTGGCGGGCAAGGGACCGGGAGCGGGTGCGCCGTTGCAACGTCCGACCCTGGTCCTCGGCGCGCCCTTGAAGCTGCCGTCGGCCTTGCCTGCCGAGCTGCTTGGCCAGCGTCCGGATGTGGTGGCCGGGCGTTGGCAGGTGGCGGCCCAGGCCCGGGGCATCGATGTGGCCCGGGCCGGCTTCTATCCCAACGTCGACCTGGTGGGAAGCCTCGGTTACATGGCCACCGGTGGCGGGGTGCTGGAGTTTTTGACCGGCAAGAAACTCACCTACAACGTCGGGCCGGCGATCACGTTGCCGATCTTCGATGGCGGACGCCTGCGTTCGCAGTTGGGCGAGGCGGCCGCCGGGTATGACATCGCCGTGGCGCACTACAACCAGACACTGGTAAACGCGCTCAAGAGCATTTCCGATCAGTTGATCCGTCGCGAATCCATGGACAAGCAGCGGGCCTTCGCCGCCGAGTCGGTGGCCGCGGCCCAGCGTACCTACGACATCGCAAAGGTGGCGTTCCAGCGTGGCCTGACGGACTACCTCAATGTGCTCAACGCCCAAAGCCTGCTGTTCAAGCAGCAACAGGTGCAGCAACAGGTGGAAGCGGCGCGCATGAGTGCCCATGCCGATCTGGTGACGGCATTGGGCGGCGGACTGGACTCTGTAGGAGCTGTCGAGTGCAACGAGGCTGCGATCTTTCCCCAGACACTTGAGTCTCAAGCGAAAGATCAAAAGATCAAAAGATCGCAGCCTTCGGCAGCGCCTACACAGCACCTACACAGCGCCGACAAGGCACAACCCAAGCGGGAGCAAGCGCCCTCGCCACGATGCGTAAGCAGCATCCAATGACGCCCTTACTTGCCCCCGCACGCCGGCTGTATCGCCTCGAATGGCGCCGTGGTTTCTTCGACTGGGCCCGCAGCGACGGAGTGACCTGGGTCTATATCTTCAAGGTCCTGTTCGCCGCGTTCCTGACCTTGTGGCTGGCGATGCGCCTGGAATTGCCACAACCGCGCACGGCCATGATCACCGTGTTCATCGTCATGCAGCCCCAGAGCGGGCAGGTGTTCGCCAAGAGCTTCTACCGTTTCCTCGGCACCCTGGCGGGTTCTGCGGTGATGGTGGCGCTGATCGCCCTGTTCGCCCAGAACACCGAGCTGTTCCTTGGCTGCCTGGCGATTTGGGTCGGCATCTGTTCGGCAGGGGCGGCGCGGTATCGTAACTTCCGCGCCTATGGTTTCGTGCTGGCTGGCTACACCGCAGCGATGATCGGCCTGCCGGCCTTGGCCCACCCCGAAGGGGCGTTCATGGCGGCGGTCTGGCGGGTGCTGGAGATTTCCCTGGGAATTCTCTGCTCGACCCTGGTCAGTGCCGCGATCCTGCCGCAAACCGCCAGCGCCGCCATGCGCAACGCCTTGTACCAGCGCTTTGGCGTGTTCGCCCTGTTTGTCACCGACGGCTTGCGCGGACGAAGCAAGCGGGAGGCCTTCGAGGCCGGTAACGTGCGCTTCATCGCCGAAGCCGTCGGCCTGGAGAGCCTGCGTAGCGTGACGGTGTTCGAAGACCCGCACATGCGTCGGCGCAATGGTCGGCTCAGCCGCTTGAACAGCGAATTCATGGGTGTCACCACCCGTTTCAATGCCTTGCACCAATTGCTCGAACGCTTGCGCGGCGGGACGGCGGATCATGTGGTGAACGCCATCAAGCCTGGTTTGCAAAACCTTGCCGAGCTGCTGGACGGCTTTAGCGCGCGGGCCTTGACCGACGCCGACGCAGCGCGGTTGGCGGCGGCGCTGGCGGACTACAAGGCTGACCTGCCGGCCCAGGTACGGCGCTTGCGGGCAGCGTTCCAGGACACCGCGCCAAGCGATGGCGAGCAGTTGGACTTTCATACCGCTTATGAGCTGCTTTATCGCTTTGTCGACGACTTGCACGGCTACGCCCTGACCCATGCCTCCCTGGCCGAGCATCGCCACGAGCGCGAGCGCTGGGACGAACCGTTCGTGCCCCAGACCAACTGGCTGGCCGCCACGGCATCGGGGTTTCGCGCCGCTTTCATCCTGCTGGTCCTGGGCGGCTACTGGGTCGCGACGGCCTGGCCGAGCGGCGCGACCATGACCATGATCGCCGCGGCCACCGTGGGTCTCTCGGCCGCCACCCCGAACCCCAAGCGCATGGCTTTCCAGATGGCCTGCGGTACGTTGTTCGGGGCGCTGGTCGGCTTTGTCGAGATGTTTTTCATTTTCCCGCTGATCGATGGTTTTCCGTTGCTCTGCGTGATGCTCGCCCCCGTCATCATGTTCGGTTCGTTCCTCAGTTCCAGGCCGCAGTACGCCGGGGTCGGGCTGGGGCTGCTGATCTTTTTCTGCACCGGCTCGGTGCCGGACAACCTGACGGTCTACAACCCCTACGCCTTCATCAACGACTACATTGCGATGATCCTTGGCATGTTGGTGTGCGCCGCTGCCGGGGCGATCATCCTGCCGCCCAACAGCCGCTGGTTGTGGCATCGATTGGGGCAGGACCTGCGTGAGCAAGTGGTGTTCGCCATTAGCGGTCGTCTGAAGGGGCTGGCCTCGGGTTTTGAAAGCCGCACCCGCGACCTGCTGCACCAGGCCTACGGTCTGGCGGCGGGGCAACCCCAAGTGCAACGGGACTTGCTGCGCTGGATGTTGGTGGTGCTGGAAGTCGGTCACGCGATTATTGAGTTGCGCAAGGAGCAGGCAACCTTGCCGGTGCATCCGGCATATGCCGAAAGCCAGCCATGGCGCCAGGCGATTCGGGGGATGGGGCGGGCGCTGGTGCGGCTATTCCGCCAGCCGAGCCAGAGCAATCTGGAGCGTGCGTTGGTGGCGGTGGATCATGCCATCGGCCGCGTGCAGGCCACCGACGAACCCTTCGCCCCGCATTTCGACACCTCGGCCCTGCGTCGGGTGAAAAGCTACCTGCATTTCATCCGCACTTCGCTGCTGGATCCGCAATCGCCATTGGCCGGCTATGCCATGGCGCATGCCACATCGCTTCCCCAGGAACCTGAACATGCCCCGTGAGATCGCCTTCCATGGCGTGTACATGCCCACCATGACCCTGATGTTTTTCATCGCCGCCGGCCTGGCCTGGGCCTTGGACCGCTTCCTGTCGGGGTTGGACCTGTACCGTTTCTTCTGGCACCCGGCGTTGTTGCGCCTGAGTCTGTTTACCTGCCTGTTCGGCGCGCTGGCGCTGACGGTCTACCGTTGAGATCGATGCGATGAAAAAGTTTTTCAGCCTGCTGGCGACGCTGTTGGTACTGGCCCTGGCGTTGTGGATCGGCCGTACGCTGTGGGTCCATTACATGAACACGCCCTGGACCCGTGATGGCCGGGTGCGGGCCGACATCATCAATGTGGCCGCCGATGTCAGCGGCGAGGTGGTCGAGGTGTCGGTGCGCGACAACCAGTTGGTGAAAAGGGGCGACTTGTTGATGCGCATCGACCCCGAGCATTACCGCATCGCCGTGAAGCAGGCGCGCTCCCTGGTGGCGTCGCGCAAGGCCACCTGGGAGATGCGCAAGGTCAACGCCCATCGACGTGCCGACTTGGACAGCCTGGTGATTTCCCGGGAAAACCGCGACGACGCCAGCAACATCGCCGACTCGGCCCTGGCCGATTACCAACAGGCCCAGGCCCAATTGGAAGCCGCGGAGCTGAACCTGTCGCGCACCGACGTTCGCGCGGCGGTGGATGGCTACGTCACCAACCTCAACGTGCACCGCGGCGACTATGCGCGCATCGGCGAGGCGAAAATGGCCGTGGTGGACATGCATTCGTTCTGGGTCTACGGCTTCTTCGAAGAGACCAAATTGCCCAAGGTGCGGGTCGGCGATTCGGCGCAGTTGCAGTTGATGAGCGGTGAGATGCTCAAGGGCCATGTGGAAAGTATTTCCCGAGGCATTTACGACCGCGACAACCCCGAAAGCCGCGAACTGATCGCCGATGTGAACCCCACGTTCAACTGGGTTCGCCTGGCCCAGCGAGTGCCGGTGCGCATCCATTTGGATGAAGTGCCGGACGGCGTGCTGCTGGCGGCGGGGATGACTTGCACAGTGGTGGTCGAACCCCATGCCAAGGGCTGAGGCATTGCATCATTTGTGGGGGTGATGGTGAGATTTGGTGTACACCGCAAATCCCCTGTGGGAGCGAGCTTGCTCGCGATAGCGGTGGTTCAGCCGCATCGACGGTGGCAGACACTCCGTCATCGCGAGCAAGCTCGCTCCCACATTTTTCCGGGGGTGATGGTGAGATTTGGTGTACACCGCAAATCCCCTGTGGGAGCGAGCTTGCTCGCGATAGCGGTGGTTCAGCCGCATCGACGGTGGCAGACACTCCGTCATCGCGAGCGAGCTCGCTCCCACAGGAATTGACGTTCAGCCTCGCCACAACCGCAAAAAAGCCAGCGTTGATTACAGCGATTTTCCCAACCCGAACCGCTTCATCAACCCCTTCTCCAGCAACCCTTTGGGCAACACACCCGCCATCAACGGCAGCGCCCGGCTGCCGTTGCCCAGACGCAGCAAGCGGGGTGGCTTGGGTTGTTGAACCGCCTTGAGCAGCGCCGCGGCGAATTCGTGGGCGGGGGTCGGGTTGTCCTGGGAAGCCTTGGCCCGGGCGCGGATGCCATCGCGCAGGGGCCACCAGGGCGATTGTTCGCTGATCAACTGTTCGGCTTCATGGCCGGCATTCTTGGCGAAACTCGAAGCAATGGCGCCAGGCTGCACTTCCATCACGCGGATACCGAACGGTGCCAGTTCCATGCGCAAGGCATCGCTCAAGGCATGCACCGCCGCCTTCGAAGCGCAATAGGCGCCCGCGAATGGCGTGACCAGCACTCCGGAAACGCTGCCGATGTTTACCACCAGCCCCCTGGCCCGACGTAACACCGGGAACAGCGCCCGGGTGACCCCGACGATGGCGAACACGTTGGTTTCGAACTGACGCTGCATGGCCGGCACGCCGCCGTCCAGCAGCGGGCCCATGGCGCCGTAGCCGGCATTGTTGACCAGCACATCCAGGCCGCCACATTGCTGGTTGATCCGCTCACCCAGTTGTTCCAGGGCCTGGCCATCGTTGACGTCCAGTGGCACGGCGGTGAACCCGGCCGTGGCGAGTGTCGCCACGTCTTCAGCCTTGCGCGCCGTGGCCCAGACCTGATAACCCGCGGCCTTGAAGGCATCGGCGAGGGCGCGGCCAATGCCGCTGGAACATCCGGTAATCAACGCAACAGGCATGGCGCGTTCCTTGTGCAAAAAGTTGGGGGAGGGCAATCAGTTGGAAAAGCTACCGTGCAATTGCTCGGCGCGAAACTCCAGGGTCTGCGGGCGATAACCCGGGCGCAGGGGCGGCAGCGGCAGGCAGTCTTGCCAGTCGGCGCCGGCTTGCAATTCGCCTGGGCCATGGTAGCGCGGTGCGTTGTAGGGGCTGTCGGCCAGGTTGATGGTGTCCCCGGGCGCATAGGCCGCGACCCGCCAGCGCAGCTCGATCAGCGGCACGTCGTTGTTGTTTTTCAGGGTCAGCGACAGCGGCCGGTCGGCGGGGCATTGTTCGGGGGCATAGCGCAGGCGCAGTTCCAGGCGCTCCAGTTGTCGGGTTTCGCGGCTTTCCTGCCAGAGCACCCACACGGCGACCAGTCCCAGCCCGATGAAGGCCGCCAGGGAGACCGGCAAGGCCTTGGCCGGGTAGCGCAAGAGCAGGATGAGCCAGGTGATGACCAGCAAAACGCCGATAAGCATGGTGGAAGCCTCCGTTACCGTAGGCACATCCTACCGAAGGGCGCGGGCAATGTTGAAGCAATGATGCCAGGCCATCACTGGCCACAAAAAAAAGCCCCCACCCAACCCACTGCGGATAGGGGACGCAGTGGGCTGGACGGGGGCTTCTTGTACCGCTGATCTTTACTGAACGTTGCCGATCATTACTGGGCGATGGTTTTCACCGAGACGCCGCGTTCGATCGGGGTGGAGCGACCGTAGATGTCTTCGAAACGCTCGATGTCATCTTCGCCCAGGTAGCTGCCGGACTGCACTTCGATGATTTCCAGCGGGATCTTGCCCGGGTTGCGCAGACGGTGCACCGACGCGATCGGGATGTAGGTCGACTGGTTTTCGCAGAGCAGGAACACGTTCTCGTCGCAGGTCACTTCGGCGGTGCCGCTGACCACGATCCAGTGTTCGGCGCGGTGGTGGTGCATCTGCAGCGACAGGCACGCGCCCGGCTTGACCGAGATGTGCTTGACCTGGAAACGACCGCCCATGTCCACCGAGTCATAGGAACCCCACGGACGATAGACCTCGCAGTGGTTCTGGGTTTCGGTGCGGCCCTGTGCGTTGAGGGTGTTGACCATCTGCTTGACGCCTTGGACCTTGTCCTTGTGGGCGATCATCATGGCGTCCTTGGTTTCGACCACCACGATGTTGTCCAGGCCGATCACCGACACCAGCTTGCCGTTGCCGTGGATCATGCAGTTGCGGCTGTCCTGGACGACCACGTCGCCCTTGGTGACGTTGCCGTTGGCGTCCTTGGCATTGACTTCCCACAGCGACGACCAGCAGCCGACATCGCTCCAACCGGCCGACAGTGGGACCACACAGGCGCGCTGGGTCTTTTCCATCACCGCGTAGTCGATGGAGTTGTCCGGGCAGCAGGCGAAGGTGGCTTCGTCGAGGGTAATGGTGTCGGCCGTCTGCTCACTGCGCTCCAGGGTCAGCAGGCAGGTGTCGTAGATGTCCGGATCGTGCTTTTTCAGCTCTTCGAGGAAGCGGCTGGCGCGGAACAGGAACATGCCGCTGTTCCAGAAGTAACCGCCGGCCTCGACGAACTCGGTGGCACGCTTGACGTCGGGTTTTTCGACGAAGTGCGAGACGCGGCTCACGCCTTCGGGCAGCAGCGCATCGTTGGTCGACTTGATGTAGCCATAGCCGGTTTCCGGTTTGGTGGCCGGTACGCCGAACAGCACCATCTCGCCACGCTCGGCGGCCACCGTGGCCAGGGCCAGGGCGCGTTGCAGGGCTTTCTGGTCTTCCAGCACGTGGTCGGCCGGCAGCACCAGCATCAACTCGTCGCGGCCTTCGTTGACCAGCATCATCGCCGTCAGCGCCACGGCCGGTGCGGTGTTGCGCCCGAACGGTTCCATCAGGATGCGCTGGGCTTCGAGCTTACGGTTGGTCAACTGTTCGTTGACGATGAAACGGTGGTCTTTGTTGCAGACCACGATCGGCGTGTCCATGCCTTCGAACACCAGGCGCTCGAGGGTCTGCTGGAACAGGGTGTGTTCACCGGTCAGGGCCAGGAACTGTTTAGGGAATTGCTTGCGCGAAAGCGGCCAAAGACGTGAGCCACTACCACCTGACAAGATCACCGGAATCATGTTTGTTACTCCTTGAAGCGAAATGGTTGTTAGAGCTACTGCGTTCTGTCGTTTCACTCTCTTGTTGTTGTTCCGTACCCGAATGACACCTGTGTCCAGTGTGGGAGCGAGCTTGCTCGCGATGGCGGCGTATCAATCGACATCCATGTTGAATGTCAGATAGCTATCGCGAGCAAGCTCGCTCCCACAGGGCACAGCGTCAGTCAGGAAAACTCATCAGCGGGTCGACACAGGGCGTTTCACCCACACTGGCGACAGGCTGCTGCCCGAACCGGTGACGTACAGCACGGCCGCTTCGCCGCGCTCCAGGGCCACGGGCTTGAGGTCGCCGACTTTCTTGTCGCCTTCGAACAGGGCCAGGGACACTTTCACCGGGTTGATCTCACGTTCGCCACGGCCCTTGGCGGCCACGTTCGGCACCACTTCGGTCTTGCCGTCGGCGGTCTTGAGGGTCAGTGCCTTGTCGCTGAGGTTCTGTACGCGGACCAGGGACTTCTGCTTGTTCTTGAATGGCGGTTCTTCGATCAGTTGCGGCTGCCCAGTGGCGTTGTTGACCAGGGTGTAATAGTGATCGGAGGCCAGTTTCACCGGCACGGTCTGGCTGCCAACCTTGGCGCTGTAGTCGCCACCGGGCATGAAGCTGAAGTCGCTGCTGGCCAGGGGGGCTACGTCGCTGATGTTGGTGCTGCCGACGGTGGCGCTGACTTCGGCGTTGGCGGCGTTATAGACCCGCACGAAGCTCGAGCCTTTTGGCGCGACCGGGCCGTACAGGGCCGAGTCACCGGCAAAGGCGGACAGTGAGAGGGCGCTCATGCTGGCGACGAGGGCAACAGCCTTGAAGGAGCGAGCAGCGAGACGGCGAGGAGTAGTGTTGAAAGTCATGGTGGACCTCTCTTTCAGTTTTGCGCCCGTTCGGGCGTCTCGGATGGGGTGTTGGCGGCTACGTTCTGTTGGCGAGCGCCGGCTTGCTTGAGCTCTGCGACCCACTGTGGGTCGGCGTCGCCGATTTCGTTGTTTACAGGCAGATAACGTTCAGGGAACTCCCAGATCAGCACCTGTGGCGGGCTGTTCTTGAAGGCATCGCTCTTGAGGTAGCTGAGCATTGGCAGAATCGGGCCGTGGCCGTCTTCGGCGTAGTTCACGACGTCGCTGTGCAGGGCTTGCTTGAGTGCACCGACGAAGTTCCAGTTAGGGTTGGCGCTGTAGCTGGTGCCGATCAGGGCCACGGGCACCTGGGCATCGGCGAACAGCGCGTCGTCGCCGGCCGGCTGGTCGTCGGCTTCGCGGGTGTTGCGCTTGACCAGCGGCTCCTGGGCTGGCATCAGGTTTTCGAACAGCGGGTCCAACGGCAGGAACTGGCGCAGGTCGCCCTTGTGGGTGATTTTTTCTGCAGGCTCGGTGACGAAGCGCTGCGGCTCGCCGTTGAGCGGCGCGCGTTCGGCAATGGCCTTGGCCAGGTTCTCGGCAGCGACCTGGGCGCCTTCCGGGGTCCAGTGGGTGTCGGTGCGCAGGAACACTTGCTGGCCGTTCTGCTTGGCCTGTTGCAGCGGGCCAAGCAGGTCAGGGGCGAGGATCTTGTCGGCCGCGACGCGAGCGTGGAAGTCCTGGTAGAGGTTGGTGTGAATGCTGGACGGCTTCACTTCACCCAGGTGCTCCGGATAAAGCCGCGCCTTGGCCGGCACGATCGCCATGACCAGGGTGATGCCTTGTTCCTTGAGCTTCTGGCGCACGCCTTCGACCAGCGCGTAGTTGCCTTGCAGGTTCAGCTCTTCGTTGACGATCGGGTTGAACTCTTCGTCGCTGTACAGCCACTGGTCGCGGCCCAGGACCACGCCTTTGCGGCCTTCGTTGAACAGCTTGTAGTCCAGCGCGGCCCAGATGTTGGTGCCCAGGCGCTTGATCGGGAACTCGTCGTCGTAGTGCGTTTCCACAGCCTTGGCCCAGCGCCCGTTGAGCACGGTCGCGTCGGGGTTGGTGCTGAAGCCGAAGAAGCTGCGCATCGACCACAGGCCCAGCGCTGTCAGGATCGACATGAACAGTGCGATGTAAAAGATGCGTAATGAGCGGGTCATGTTCAGATCCCTCAGAACTGGAAGTAAAGGAACGGCGAGAAGCTTTGCGCCGAAAGTTTGAGAATCGAAGCGATGAACAGCAGCAACACGAGGGTGCGCATCACGTAGCGTGACCAGTCCACGGTCCAATAGGCCGGTTGCACCTGGGCTTCGACACCCACGGTGTAGCCGGGTTCGTGGATCGATGCCGGGTTGTCGCCCGGTACCGCCTTGATCATCCCCGGTTGCGCGGTGGCCGGGCCGTTGGCCTCGGTGGTGACCTCAGGCTTGGCCTTGACTGGCGGACGGTTGGTGTAGAAGTCCCGCAGGCCGAAGAAGGCGAGGGTGACGTAGGCCACCACCAGCGTGGCGATCTGCAGGCCGGTGAGGTTGGCGCGGGTCAGTTCCGACAGCGACCAGTCGCCGAAGCTGAACATGGCGCCGTACATGCGACCGGCCACGTGCAGGTTCTCGGCCCGGAAGATCACCCAGCCCATCACCACCAGCAGGAAGGTCAGCGCCCAGCGGATCGGGTTGATGCTGCGTGGCGTGGTGTTGATGCCCACCGCTTTCTCGATGGCCAGCCACATGCCGTGCCAGGCACCCCAGATCACGTAGGTGATGTTCGCACCGTGCCACAGACCACCGAGCAGCATGGTCAGGAACAGGTTGCGATAGGTCATCAGCGTGCCTTTGCGGTTACCGCCCAGGGTGATGTAGAGGTAGTCACGCAGCCAGGTCGACAGGCTGATGTGCCAGCGGCGCCAGAACTCGGTGATCGACTGGCTGATGTAGGGTTGCTTGAAGTTTTCCATGAAACGGAAACCCATCATCAGGCCCAGGCCGATGGCCATGTCGCTGTAGCCGGAGAAGTCGAAGTACAGCTGCGCGGTGTAGGCCAGTGCACCGAGCCAGGCATCGCCCGTGGTCGGGTTCTGCAAGGCGAAGCAATGGTCGGCCACCACCGCCAGGGTGTCGGCGATGAACACTTTCTTGATGAAGCCCTGCATGAAGCGGGTGCAGCCTTCGGAGAACTTGTCCAGCGTGTGGGTGCGGTTGTTGAACTGGTCGGCCAGGTCGCGGAAACGCAACACGGGGCCGGCGATCAGGTGCGGGAAAATCGCCACGAACGCTGCGAAGTCGATCAGGTTGCGGGTCGCCGGCGTGTCACCGCGATAGACGTCGATGATGTAGCTGATGGACTCGAAGATGTAGAACGAGATCCCGATTGGCAACAACACGTGGGTCAGGATGAACGGGTTGAGACCGAAGCCGGTGATGATGGCGTTGAGGCTGTCCACGCCGAAGTTGGCGTACTTGAAATAGCCCAGGATGGCCAAGTCCACGCCCACGCCGAGCAACAGCCAGCGCTGGGCTGGTTTGGTGCGCACACCGGCGGCACCGACTTTCAGGCCGATCCAGTAGTTCCACAGGGTCACGCCGGCGAACAGCGCGAGGAAGTCCACCCGCCACCAGGCATAGAACACGTAGCTGGCGATCAGCAGCAGCAGGTTGCGATAGCGTTGCCCGCTCAAGTAGTACAAGCCGAGAAAGATCGGCAGGAACAGGAACAGGAACACGTTGGATGAAAATACCATCCCGATCTCTCCATGTTGAATCAACAGTCAAGGGCCAGAGCCCCCCCAAACCCCCCCATGAAACCGGGAGGCTATTGCATTCGAAACAGACCACATTCCCTGTGGAAGCGAGCTTGCTCGCGATGACGGTGGTTCAGTCGACATCCATGGCGAATGTCAGACCGCTATCGCGAGCAAGCTCGCTCCCACAGGGTTTCCCTGCCAGGCAGAGAGTAGGGTGTCAGCTTCCTTTCTCACCTTTATCCCGCGAAGGGTCGTACACCTTGGTCAAGTCCCCGCCGAGGCGGAAGGTCTTGAACGGTTGCATTTCATGCTTGCGCTCCAGCACATCCTCGGTGCAGGTGTAGAGGCTGCAGAACGGTTCGAGCCAGGCGAATTTCGAATCGACCTTCAGGTCTTTCATGTCCTGCTCTTCGCCGTTCTTCTCTTCGAAGATGTCCGGGTCTTTCACCCCGGCCAGCACTCGGTCACCCAGTCGCTTGAGGGCGCCGTTGTTTTCCTGACGCAGGTCCACACCGTTGACCTGGGCGAAGCTGGCGATCATCGCCAACGGCGGCAGGGCATAGTTGTGGTAGGACAGGGCCCGTTGCTTGCGCTTGAGTTCGTTAGGCAGGAAACCGTCGGCATCGACCTGGTTGACGCCGACCTTGTATTCCTTGACAGCCCAGTCGAACAGGTCACGGCGGTTGGTTGCCACGGAGGTGGCCATCACCGACCAGGCGGCCCAGTAGGAGTGGTTGTTGGTCTTGTCCAGCGGCAGGTTGTCCCAGTCGCTGACCACCTGATCGGCCATCCGGCTGAACCAGCCTTCGATCAGTTGCGCCTGCCCCTGGTGGTTGGCCAGTGGGCGCGACTCGGAGAATTTCAGGCGCACATAGGCCGAAGCCATGCTGCCCAGCGCCCATTTGCGCATGGACTTGCCGGTGTGGTTGAAGTCCTTGGACATCAGCGCATCGGCCTGGGCCCAGGCGGTCAGCCAGTTCAGCGTGCATTCCAGCTGCTCGGGGCGGCCGTCACGCATGAACTGCATGACTTGCTTGCTGACGCCACGCTCGATCTTGGTGATGTCGGCGGTGCTGTCGCGGAAGGCTTTTTCCGATTGCACGTTCAACGTCGAGCGGGCCTTGTCGGAGCCCTCGTATTTGCTGCGAAATTGCAGGGAACCGGTGTAGGGCGTCGGCGTGGCGTCGCAACCTTTGGCAGCGTCGCCGGCCTTGACCTTTTCGATCGGTGCGAAATAGCCCTGTGGCGGGCGCAGCGGGGCCGCGGCCTGCGTGGCCCCGGCGAACAGCGCCAGGGTCAGCAGGGAGGGCGCCAGCAGCGTTTTCAACGTTCGGGTGCGCGTGGTACTGGTCATGAGACGAGACCTCATTGTCCGATTTGAGCCGTTTGTTGCCCGGCTTGCGGAGATGCGTTGCGTTTGCAGATTTTCGCTTCGATTTGCAGTGGTTCTTTACCGGCTTCAGGGCCCTGGACTTCAACGGCTAGCAGGTTCTGCGAAGCCCAGTCCTCGTCGGTGCGCAATTGGAAGGCGAAACGTCCGTCGGTGTCGGAGGTATCCGGTTTTTCGATCTTGATATCCTCGTGGCGCCCATTCATGTACCAGAGGGTGGCTTGCAAGGTTTTCACCGAGGTGTCGGCGAAGCGGATGTCGACCTGGTGGCTGCTGTTACGCAGATCCATGTTCTTGCTATTGACCATCAATTCGTTCTTGCCTGGCTTGAGCGCGGTCTTGCTGCTCATGAGTGCCGGCTTGCCTTCGCAACCGTTGTTGTCCAGCAGCGCCATCATCTGGCGGTAGATGGTTTCCTGGTCCAGGCGATACAGCGGCGAGAATTCCCAGATGAGGATTTTCGGCGGGCTCTTCTGGAACTCTTCGCTGCCCAGGTACTGGATCATCGCGCCTTCCAGACCGCCGCCAGGGAAGGCGACGTTGAGGATGTCGGCGCCGATGGCTTCTTCCAGGAAACCGGCAAAGTTGTAGTTCTTGCCGCTGTGACTGGTGCCCACGAGGGTGATCTGCGGGTTGCCGGAATCGCTGAACAGGTCGCCGTCGCCAGCCTCGCCCTTGGGTTCGGTGGTGAACTGGTCCATGTACTGGATCGCATAGCTGGTGCCGCACAGCTGCCCGGCCATGTTGTGCAGGGTACCGGTCTTGCCCATGCGGCCGGACTTCTTGGTCTCGAACTCACGCTTGGGGATGTCGGCGAAGGCCGGGATCTGCTTGACCTTCTCGGCGACGATCTTGGCCGTGCGCTGGGCGCCATACGGTGTCCAGTGCTGGTCGCCACGGAAATAGAAATCGTGGGCTGGCAGCGTCTCAGGCAGGTTTTCGTTGGTCAGCGGCGACAGGTCCGGCACCACATAACCCATCTGGGCGAAGCGGCCGAGCATGGATTTGTAGTTGGTCAGGGCTTTCTCGTAGTCGAAGGCGGCCTTTTCCTGTGGGTTGAGCTTGTTGCGGTTCACCAGGCCCCGGGTCGGCTGGTAGACGATCACCAACTCGACGCCTTTTGCCTTGAACGCATCGTGCAACTGCTGCATGCGCTTGTAGCCGGCGGGGGTGGTGTTGAACTCGGTGCGCAGGTCTTCCTGGGTCCGGAACAGCCAGTCGCCCTGGGCCTGCACCAGCGTGGTGAAGTTCTGCTGGTAGCGCGTGGTGTAGTTCTTCGCGTCATGGGCCGCGGGGCACAGGTTGCAGCACGGTTCGGCGGTGAAGCTCGGTGCCTTGATTTCATCGGCGCGCGCGCCGCTTGCAGCGGCGAGAATGCCGGCAGTCAGGGCGGACAGGCCCAGGAGTTTGATCATTTGTGGGTTCATAAAGGTCATCCTCAGTCCCGCAATTCGGTCTGGCGTTCGACAGGGTCAATCAGCACGGCTTTCTGCTGGCGCACCAGCAGGTCGAGAATTTCATCCTGGCGTTCGCCCAGGATCCCCGTGAAGCTGATGCCGCTGGATTTGGTCGGCGCGAGCATGGACACGCGGTACAGCTCGACGCTCAACGGTGAGTCGATGGACAGCGGGCCACTGCCGTTGGCAGCCAGTTCGCCGCCGACCACGATCAGCGAGACTTCGGCGTCGAACGGGTCGAGCTTGATGTCACGGTCGGTGTCGGACAGGTCCTTGATGTGACCGTAGATACCGGTCAGGCCGTTGGCCATGGACACGTTTTCGTAGAGGCGGATGTTCACGCTGTTACGAATCCGGATGCCGTGGCGGCGATTGCTGATCACCTTGTTGCCCCACAACAGGTTGTCAGCACTCTCATAGAGCGTGATGCCGTCGGTGTGGTTCTTGTAGATCTCGTTGTAAGCGATCAGGTTGTTCACGCTGTTACGGTCGATCACCAGGCCCGAGAGTTTGTTGTCGTAGCTGCGGTTGTTGAAAATGAAGCTGTCGTTGACCTCACGGGAAACAATGATCCCGTGCTTTTTCTTGGTCCCGTAGACGGTGTTGTCGGCGATGATCAGCCGATGGGAACGGTCATGGGGGTCGATGCCGTAGACGATGTTGTCTTTGTACGTGTTGCCCTTGACCACGAAGTCGCGGGTTTCGTAGCAGTAGAAGCCGTACCACATGTCCGAGAACTCGGAACCGATGATCCAGCCGGTCGGTTCCGGACGCTTGAGGACCTTGGCCATGTTCGGCGTGTACTGGGAAATACTCACCCCGTACGACTTACTGTTGGCGTAGCCGAAACTCGCCATCTTGGTGTTGACGATGTAGGTCTCGGTGCCACCCCAGGCCAGCAGGAACGGACGGAATTCCTTGGGCGAGCGGAACGTGGCGGGGCCGTTGTCCTTTTCACGCCAGCCGGTGACCTTGGTATCGCGGATGAACATATGGCCATCGTTGACCAGGAACGAGCCGCCCTCTTGGGACAGGCGCAGTTCCTGGGTCTGTTTGTCGATTTCCAGGATGCCTTTCTGGCCGACCACGATCGGAATCTTTGCCAGGTAGATACCCGGCGAAGTTTCGATGATGTACTTGGGCGCCTTCTTGGCCAGGTCCTTGAGGTTCATGTAGCCGTCGTCGAGGAAGATGGCCTGTGGGATACCGTGCTGACGCACGACCCACTCGGCCATCTTGTTGTCGCCGCCGATGAAGTCCTTCAAGGCGTTTTCCTGCATCATCCGGCGCACGCTGACCTTGCCGGGCTTGGTGCGGACGATTTTTGCCGCGACCGCTTCGGCGGTGTAGCCGGAGAGGTCGGGCAGGGTTGGCTTGGCCAGTTCCAGTGGTGCGGTCGGTGCACTGTTGACGGTGTAGGTCTTGGCCCGTTGCAGTTCCTTGACCACGTTGCCCGGTTTGACCACCGGTTCAACGTTGGCGAACGCCGGCGAGCCGGCCAGCAGCATCGCTGCGACCAACAGGCTGATCGAACCTTTCATCGCCTGGCTGTTCCTGAGGTAGCGGTTCATATCGGGCACTCCCATGGCCATTCGCATCAGAAGCGCCAGATCACGTCGACAAAGGCGCGATGCATGTACGAATCGACCTCTTTGCCGTAGGCGTCGCCTGGCTTGAACACGCCGCCACGAAAGCGCACCAGCGCCGACGGCTCATCAATGGACTGACTCAGCGCGGCCGGCAGCAGGCCTTGCTTGAAGTACTTGGTGACGACCAGGTCGACTTCCTGGCCCAGGTCCTTGTCACCGTCACGCAGCGGCAGGGTCGAGGTGGACAGGATCGCGCCGGTCACGTCATCGGTGTCGTTTTCCACGGCGTTGATGCCGTTGCTGCCCACCGGCTTGTTGCCGTCCACGCGCCAGAACTTGTGGTACACCAGGCTGGCGTCGTATTCGTCACGTAGCTGCCAGGAACCGAACAGGCTGGCGCTCTGGGTGTTGGCCATTTCGCCCCGGAACGCTTCGCCGAAACGGTGGACCCGCGAGCGGGTGCCGGTGAAGTTCGAGCGGTTGCTTTGCAGGCCGTTCTGTTGGTACTCATCGCTGGCGCGGGCATAGGCCGCACCGACTTGCCATTGCGGGTCGAGACGCAAGCGGATACCCAGGTCAGTGGCCCAGCCGTCCACATCGTCGCTGTGCTTGGCTTCTGTCGGGCGCGTGCCGTCGGCGTTGAGTGGGTTGACGGTGTCGCGCTCGCCGCTCATGCCGGTGATGCTGGCCCAGTAGTTGACGGTGTTGGTGTTGCGCCAGTTGTAGGCGTCGCTGTTGGCTTCCAGGCCGAGCCAGGTCAAGTCGCCGTTCTGGGTCTTGTCCAGGGTGTCGGTGGGCTCGCCCGGGGTCGGGTAGTCGAGGCTGCCGTTGTCATGGGAGTGGTGGGCGCGGATACCGGCCCACTGGCCTGGCATCCACTGGTAACCCACGTCGCCGTAGACGTGCATACGATCCTTGTCCTTGGGGGACAATTCCTTGAGGTCGGTGCGGTATTCGCTGAAACGCTCGGCAATGCCGAGGTTGGCCCGCAGCAAGGTGGTGTCGAAGGTCCAGTTCAGGGCTTCGATGTTGGTGTCGCGCCATTGGCCGTCGTCATTGCGCAGGCGTTGGCGACCGAACTTCAACTGCTCGCCCGGGTAGGGGGTCAGGCCGCGGTAGCCGATCCAGAACTCGCGCATGGCCAGGTAGCTTTTCTTGGCTTCGCGATCGCCGCTGTCGGTTTGCTGGGTGCTGCCATCGGACTGCTGCAGGGTGTCGGTCTCGATGATGTCGGAGGACGTCACGGCCTGGGCCATGGCGTAGGCGCTCCAGGCACCGCTTTCGCTTTCACCGTAGACCCAGGGACGCAGGTCCAGGCCGACACCGTTGACGTCGCCACCGCTCTGGGTGCCGAGGTCACGGTCGTCTTCGGACTGGCCGGTAATCTTCACTTCCAGGCCGAAATTCTTGCTCTCGGTCAGTGCCGCCAAGGTCGGGCAGGACCACAGCAGGGCAAACGACAGGCCAATACCAGCCTGCACAAAAGGATTGAGCTTCAAAAGCTTCATAGAGGTTCCTCGCCGTCATCTTCTTTTAGGGCTTGCAGTTCCAGCGTATCGGGGCTCATTGCGCCGCGAATGGCCTGCTCTTGTTGTAGCAGGCGTTGCGCTTGTGCAAGTTGTTCCGGCGGTAATTGTGCTTCGAGGGTTTGGGCAAGCTCGGTGGCTTGCGGGGTGTTCTGCACCTTGGCCAACTGGCTGAACACATAAGCGTTGACCGGGTTGGGCTTGGTGCCCTTGCCCTGGGAGAACAGCTGGGCAATGGCGAAGTCGGCGCTGTTCTGGCCGTTGCGGGCGGCCTTGAGCAGGTGGTCCAGGGCTTTTTGCGAGTACACCTGGCCCAGGTAACCGCGGCGATAGATCTGGCCGAGGTAGTAATCGGCAGCCACTTCGCGGCCAACGGCTTTCTGGAAATGTGCCTCGGCGGCCTTGGCATCGGCCGGAACCCACTTGCCTTCGTAATACAGCTTGCCCAGCAACAGCTCGGCGCGAGGCTGGTCGGCGGCGCGGCCGTTCTCCAGGTATTGCATCATCTTGTCGACGTCCCCCAGTTCCGGGAAGTCGTAGAGCAGTTGCGCCAGGCTGACCCAGGCTGCGGGATAGCCAGGGGCGATGCCTTCGAGCAACGACTGGGCGGTCTTTTCGTCGGTCTTGCCCAGGCTCGCATCGGCCAGGACACGGGCGACGCTGTCCACGCGCTGGGCGGATACGACGCCACGGGCGTGACCGTCCTGCATCTGCTTGAGCAATTCGGCCTGCTGTTCCGGCTGGCCGCGTTTTTGATAGACCGTGGCCAGTTCGACGTAGCAGATGTCCGTGGTCGCCAGCGCGGCTTTGCAGACCTTCTCGACTTCATCCAGATGCTGGTCGTAGGTGCCCTGGGTACGGTAGAGCAGAATCTGCGCCAGGCCCGCTTCCGGGTAGCCGGCGCTGCGCCATTGGCTGATCTGCTGTTGGGCGTTGACGTTCGGGAAGCTGTGGGGATATTGCAGGTACAGCATCGCCAGCGGGATCAGGGTGTTACCTTCTCCGTTGGCGAAGGCTTTCTTCAACAGGCCTTCGGCTTCGTGTTTTTCCGCTTCGGTGGAACCGGGCTTGGCCACCAGCAGGCGACCCAGGCGAGCCTGGGCTCGTGGCGAGATATCGGCCGCGGCGCGGTAAGTCGCCTCGGCTTTTTTCATCTGCTCGGGGTCGCGGCTGTCCACCTGGATGTCGGCCAGGCCCACCTGGGCCTCGCTGTAACCCAGGTCGGCCAGTTGCTGATAGTTCTGCTGTGCCAGCGCCGTGTCGCCGCGCTTGAGCGCTTCGTTGGCCAGGCGCTGGTCGGGCAGGCCGGCGCAACCGGCCAGGCTGACGGCCAAGGCCAGGGCACACAGTGTTCCCATGGGTGAACGAGCTTGCGGCATACCATCCTGACCGCGTGGATCCTTTCGCGAGCAAGCTCGCTCCCACAGGGTCTGTGGGCTGTTCAGGATTTTTATAATGGTCACGGGCATATCCTCGACTTAAATACCGACAGCCATGGCTTTGTCGATCAGCCAGTTCAGGTTCGGGCCACGGTCGCTGGTGACTTCTACCGGACGGCCGGCCAGCGAGCTGTCCAGGGGTTCGTCAGGTTGGATCAGCACACGGATATCGGAGGACAGGTCGGCACTTTTCAGGCTGGTGCTGCTGACGATCTTGCCGGTACGGGTGGTGTCTTCGCCGGCGACCTGGAAGCTGACCGGGGTGCCTGGGCGCACGTCGCCGAACTGGCGATAGGAGAAGCGCGCTTCGACGTTGGCTTCGGTGCCCCGTGGGACCAGTTGGAAGATCACGTCGCCCTTGCTGGCGTACTGGCCGTTGGCGACCAGTTGCTGGGCCACGATGCAGTCGCACGGGGAGGTCAGGGTGCCGGTCATTTGCTTGCCGAACAGCTCCTCGACCTTGGCCGGCTGCAACTGGTTGTCGTCCAGGTGACCCTTGAGCACGTCGAGCATGCTGGTGCTGAAGGTCGCGAGCGGGGCGCCCTTGGCGGCCACGCCGTCGGCCTTGACCAGGCTCTGCACGGTGCCGTCGCGCGGCATGGTGATGGCCATGCCCGGTACGTTCACCAGGCCGGCCTGGGCGTGGCTGACGAAGTACATGCCGTACACCGACTTGAAGATGAAACCGAACGCCGCCAGGCCAACGACGAAGACCCCCAGGCTGAAGGTCACGGCGCGCAGACGACCCATGGCACTCATGCCACCGTTTTCGTCTTTCTGCTTGCGGGCCTTGGTGAAGTTGTCGCGCTGCAGGGTCGCCAGCACGTCACCGACACCGACGATGTCGCCGGCCAGGTGCGAGGTGATGATGTGACGCAGTGTCGAGATGTCCCGCGGCTCCAGGTTCTGGAACTGGCAACCGGTGCGGCCGGTCTGGCGGTCGTAGGAACGGATCTGCAACTCCACGTCCATGGCCAGGCCAAGGTTGTCGATCACGAACTGCAGGCGAGCCTTGTAGGTCTCGCCAACCTTGAGCGGCAGTTGGCCGGCGTTGAAGCACAGCCCACCGGCGGACAGGTCCAGGACCTTGACTTCCATGGGGGTACGGTCGGGACCGAAGAAGCGCAGCTTGGCCGGGATTTTGACCCGGGCATGTTGGCGCTGGGCTTCGGATTCATGCACTACGTTGACATTCACGGCGGTGTTCATAGGGGCGATTTCCTAGTTAATTCATTCAAGTCCGGTCAGACCATCGTCAGCAGCACAGCGACAAAAATGCTGCCGGCGGAGAAGGTCATGGTCCGAGACGACCAAGTGTTGAACCAACGTTGAAAGCTGGCGAGATCACGGGTCAGTGAGGTGGGCTGGCGGGTCCAGGACTGCTGGTCGAGGCGGAAGAACACGTAGATCTTCACCAGGGCCCCGACGATCTGGTTGTAATAGAGAATCGCCGGGTAGGCAGGGCCGATCTTGTGTCCCGAGCACGACAGCAACAGGGTCAGCAGCAACCGGGTGATGCCGATCCACAGCAGGTACACCAGGATGAACGCGGTGCCGTACTTGAAGCTGGCGATCAGTGCCACGGTCAGGCCCAGCAGCGAGGTCCACATCGACACGCGCTGGTCGAACAGCACCACCGAGGTGAACAGGCCCAGACGGCGCATGCCCAGACCCAGTGCCCGGGAGTTCTGCCGCAGGTTGTTGCCGTACCAGCGGAACATCAGCTTGCGGCTGGCCTTGATGAAGCTCTTCTCCGGCGGATGCTCGACGGTGTTGATCGCCGCGTCGGGCACGTAGAAGGTGTCGTAGCCCAGGCGCATCAGGCTGAACCAGCTCGACTTGTCGTCACCGGTCAGGAACTTGAAGCGGCCCAGGCGCCAGTGTTGCAGCGAGTCGCTTTCCACGTCGGCGATGAAGTCCGGGTTGGTGACCACGGTGGCGCGGAACACCGACATGCGCCCGGTCATGGTCAGCACACGCTTGGACAAGGCCATGGAGCACATGTTGATGTGCCGCTGGGCGAAGCGCAGTTTGTGCCACTCGCTCATGATGTAGCCGCCGCGCACTTCGCAGAACTCGTTGGTGGTCAGGCCGCCGACGTTGCCGAACAGCTGGAACCACGGCACGGTCTTGCGCACGACGCCTTCGGCGAGCACGGTGTCGCCATCGATCACGGCGACCACGGCGCGATCGTCCGGCAAGTGGCGGGAGATGGCGCGGAAGCCGTAGGCCAGGCCGTCACGCTTGCCGGTGCCAGGGATACGCACGAAGTCCAGCTTGACCCGCTCAGGCGGGTTCATACGGCTCCAGAGACTCTTGACCAGCAATTCGTCGGACATTTCCACGATGGAGCAGACCACGGTGGTGGGCAGCCCGCAGTCGATGGCCTCGCGGATCACCGAGCCATACACCTGGGCAGTGGTCAGCGCGTCGATCCGGAAGCTGGTGACCATCAGGTACACGTGGGACGGATCCGCCGCCTTGCCCAGCTTGCGGACCTTGCGGCGCAGGTGTGGGTAGACGATGTACAGGAAGATCATGCCGCGCACGAAATGCGTTGCTCCCATGGAGTAACGCCAGATGCCCACGGCGCCGATCAGGAAGATGAAATCCTTGGATTCGGAGTCGAACGTGGACGTGGGCAGCGCCATGGCGATGCCCATCAATAAACTCAAGTAAAACAGCCAACCGGCGGCCTGAAGCAGGCCGTTCTTTAGCCTGTGCATAATCTGCATCCGTCTCTATCTCGGGCGGGCCTTGTGGGCGGCCCGATGGGTTAAGGCAGGCGAAAGGCCGGCCGAGGCATGCCCCGGCCGGCAAACAGACTTACCAGCAGATGCCTTCGGTCCGGCCACTCGGGTTGGTGGCCTTGGACATGAAGCCGACCAGGTCGATGACCTGCTTGCCTTCCGGTACGTTTTCGGTCAGCGCGCGGAACTTCTCGTCGCGGTTACCCAGGATGATGATGTCGGAGCTGTCGATCACCGAGTCGAAGTCGGCGTTGAGCAAGGACGAGACGTGAGGAATCTTCGACTCGATGTAATCCTTGTTCGCACCGTGGACGCGGGCGTATTCGACGTTGCTGTCGTAGATCTTCAGGTCGAAACCCTTGCCGATCAGCATTTCCGCCAATTCCACCAGCGGGCTTTCACGCAGGTCGTCGGTGCCGGCCTTGAAGCTCAGGCCCAACAGGGCGACTTTGCGCTTGTCGTGGCTGGAAACGATGTCGAAGGCGTTCTGCACCTGGGACTCGTTGCTGCGCATCAGCGAGTTGAGCAGCGGCGCTTCCACGTCCAGGGCACCGGCGCGGTAGGTCAGGGCGCGAACATCCTTGGGCAGGCAGGAGCCGCCGAAGGCGAAGCCTGGGCGCATGTAGTACTGGGACAGGTTCAGGGTCTTGTCCTGGCAGACTACGTCCATCACTTCACGACCATCGACGCCGACGGCCTTGGCGATGTTGCCGATCTCGTTGGCGAAGGTCACCTTGGTGGCGTGCCACACGTTGCAGGTGTACTTGATCATCTCGGCGACGGCGATGTCCTTGCGGATGATCGGCGCATCGAGTTCTTCATACAGCGACTGCAGGACGTCACCGGAGGCGGTGTCGAACTCACCGATAACGGTCATCGGCGGCTGGTCGTAGTCTTTGATC
This sequence comes from Pseudomonas sp. R151218B TE3479, assembly GCF_053629195.1. Classification (NCBI taxonomy): domain Bacteria; kingdom Pseudomonadati; phylum Pseudomonadota; class Gammaproteobacteria; order Pseudomonadales; family Pseudomonadaceae; genus Pseudomonas; species Pseudomonas sp. R151218B TE3479. Next base: position 6,303,464 of record NZ_JBRJHV010000001.1, on the reverse strand, counting down.
GCGGTGCTTTCGCGCAGGAACTCAGGGTTGACCGCGACACCGAAATCGACGCCGGCTTTCTTGCCGGAGCAGTCTTCCAGGATCGGGATCACAACGTTTGCCACGGTGCCCGGCAATACGGTGCTGCGAACTACGATAGTGTGGCGGGTGGTCTTGTCACGCAGGACAAAACCAATCTCGCGGCACACCGCTTCGATGTAGTTCAGTTCCAGATCGCCGTTCTTTTTGCTCGGTGTACCGACGCAGATCATCGACAGGTCAGTATCGCGAATCGCCTCGGCGAAGTTGGTCGTGCCGCGCAGTCGGCCAGTTTGAATGCCTTGCGCCAATAGCTCACCAAGACCAGGTTCAACGATCGGCGATTTACCGGCGTTGATCATGTCGATTTTGTCTTTGGCGACATCCACGCCAACTACATCATGGCCCCGTGCAGACAGGCAACCGGCACATACTGCACCGACGTAACCCAAACCAAATATGCTAATGCGCATCGCATTTACCTCTGTTTTCACGCCATTAAATGGCCGGAGTTAATAGTGTTCAGCGGTCATCGAGCACTCGGAAGTGTGGAATGCAGGCGCCACAGTGCCGTGTGCAGGCATACTTAAGTTCCGAGTGTCTAAATAAGTGCACTCAAGTTGTGCGCAAAGCGGCCTAGTTGTTATGACCTGCCCTGTTATGCAGCCAGTCCCTGTAAATCAAGAACGCTCGTGCAAAAGTCTCTCACCTCTGATCCCTGGCAAAAGCCCACAAAATCAGAAGCTTGTGTGCTCGGGTGAGCACGTTATAGGGGCGCAGCCTTGGCCTTGTAGGGGATAGTAATGGTGCGTTATCTCCTGTCCTTTATAAGATGGATCCAAATAGGCGACCGTTTCGCTAAATTGCCATGACAACTTGGTTACTTCGATCGACGGCCTATGTAAGTCATCTCTTACACGCTCCGTGAGAATCGTTACGGGTGGTATGAGCCGTGCAATTTCACATAGTTCCGATCCGCTCATCGCGATTTTCGAAATTTTTCGAAATATTATCCAAGATGGCACTGCCCTCAATATGATGGCACTTGCCGTTTCATCCTTTGTTAATGGGGAGTTAGGAGGGGTAGATAGTTTTGTGCCACTACGGATAAAAATTTTTGGTGCCACTACGCAAAAAACTGACGAGTGTCGAGTGAAAGAAAAGTTAGTGGGAGAGTAGGGCGATTTATTGACGTCACGAAACTGGCGAAACAGGCGGAGAACTAAGATGACAGATCGGGGCTTGATCGAAGCCCCCGATCAGGGGCGATATAAGGTTATGCCTTATTCGGGAGCGTGATCGCGCAAGAACACTAGTTTGTCCTGGCTCGATTGTTGTGCGTTGAAGCGATAACCCTGAACATCGAATTGGCTGAGTGCCGCAGGGTCGTTGATGCGTTCTTCAATGACGAAACGACTCATCAGGCCTCGGGCTTTTTTGGCGTAGAAGCTGATGATCTTGTACTGGCCGTTTTTCAAGTCGCGGAATTCGGTATCGATGACGCGCGCTTTCAGTGCGCTGCGCTTGACCGCCGAAAAGTATTCATTGGACGCCAGGTTCAGCAGTACGTCGTCGCCTTGGTCGGCCAAGGCTTCGTTCAGCCATTCGCTGATGCGCGTGCCCCAGAAGGCATACAGGTCCTTGCCGCGGGCATTGGCCAGCTTGGTGCCCATCTCCAGGCGATAGGGTTGCATCAGGTCCAGTGGGCGCAGCAGGCCATAGAGGCCGGAGAGCATGCGCAAATGTTGCTGGGCATAGTCGAAGTCGGCTTCGCCAAGGCTTTGCGCATCGAGGCCGGTGTACACGTCACCCTTGAAGGCCAGCAGCGCCTGCTTGGCGTTGGCTGGGGTGAACGCCGGCGTCCAGCTGCCGAATCGCGCGGCATTGAGGCCGCCGATCTTGTCGGAGACGTGCATCAGCTCACTGATTTGTGCTGGCGAGAGTTCGCGCAACTGTTCGATCAGTTCCTGGGAGTGATCCAGGTACTGCGGCTGGGTAAAGCGCGCGGTGGCCGGCGGTGTTTCGTAATCGAGGGTCTTGGCGGGGGAAATCACCATCAGCATGCAATCGTCTCCTTGAAGGTTCGGCGATTCTAGGGGGTTGTCCGGGTGGACTCCAGCTATTGGGGCGATAGGTGATGGGTGGGCGAGCATTGACGGGCTTTTGTGGCGAGGGAGCTGTGGGAGCAAAGCTTGCTCGCGATGAACGATGACGCAGTCTTGCAGATGGACCGTGTCGCCTGCATCGCGAGCAAGCTTTGCTCCCACAGGTCTGCTCCCCAAGTCCACTGACCGCAAGGGTATTGCGCCAGGATCGGCTATGATGCCGCGCGAGTTTCGTTATGGAGACATCCCTTTTGCGTATCGCCCTTCTGCTATCGGCCTGGTTGTTGAGCCTGGGCGCCAGTGCCGCGCCCAACGACGTCGCCACCCTGGACCGTACGACCTGGCCGGAACAACTCACCAGCCCGACGCTGTTCGACGTGGCTTCGCGGGCCGAGATCCTGATGTTCGCCCGGGGCTTGCTGGACGTCGATGCCATGGACGAAATCGCGCTCAAGCAGTACCTGGGGCTGCGCACGGTCAATATGGCCGCGATCGACGCCCTTCGCGCCCGGCTGTGGCAACGGTTGTTGAGCAACTACAACTTTGCCCAGCGCAGTTGCGATCAGGATGCGTCTTTCTGTTATCTGGTCGAGGACATGGCGACCCTGCGTGAAGAGGCCCGCAGGTTCCATCTCGATGACGACTCCTACTACATCAAATGGGCGGCACCGAGTCAGATCTTTCATACGCAATATCGTGATGAACTGCTGCGCAAAGCCGCGCTTTTTCCGCAAACCAGCAGTGAAATCGCCCGTTTTGGCGAATACGAGCGCAACGGCGAGGACATGAACGACCGGCTGTTCCTGTTGACCTTCGACAGCGCCGCCAACGTCGTGCCGGACAACACTCCGTGGCTGACCGAATACCTGCGCAAGGCAAACATGAACGGCACCTTCTTCGTGCTGGGCAAGGACATCCAGGCGCGGCTGGAAGAGCGTTCGGTCAACAGTCTCCAGATGCTGTATGCGGGACAGTGCGTGGGTGTGCAGGGCTGGGAGTTCCGTTCCCACAGCCATTGGCAGGACTGGCAAGACTCGGTCCGGCGCAGTGTCGAGCTGGTCAAGGGCAAGCTGCCCGAGAATTATGTGCCGCTGTTCCGCCCGCCCCAAGGCCAGCGTCGTGGCGATGCCGAAGGATTTTTCCGGCAGCAGGGCCTGCAGGTGGCGCTGTGGGACATCGATCCCCAGGACAGCGGCAATCGGCTCAAGCCTGAGCAAAGCGCCCAGCGTGTGCTGACCCTGATGCTGTTGTGGCGCCACGGGGTGATCAATTTCAACGCCAAGCAGGATGGGGTGAAAACGGCGATGCCCTGGCTCATGGCGCAGACGGCGCAGAGCGGGATCGGTTGGGCGGACTGTCAGGAGGCGTTTCGCTGAAACCGGGAAAGGCCCGGAAACATTGGAGAAGGAGGAAAATCCGGGACACATTCATGACAACCGGACTTCCGACTTTAACGGGGCGACGGCGGTACGCCAAGGGTTATTCGTCACTCTGAAAAATAAACTTCAAAAAAGCGTCAAAGTGCTTTTTCCTGTCATGGTTTTTGGAGTATCAAGAAGTCAGACCGCCGAAACCTGCAACACAGGTGGCGTCTTCCAAGACCCAGATTGTGTGCAGTTCACCTGAATCCTCGCGGGTGAATTCGGTGGCTACCTCGAGGCGCAGCACTGTCACGGTATTGCGTCGAATGGCCCCCACATAGGTGACCGAGTATGGATGACCACGGACGTAGCCCTTCCTCCAACCAGCCAATCCTCTATGTACTCGATACCAACGTATTGATCCACGATCCAAACGCGCTCCTGAACTTCGAAGAACACCACGTCGCCATCCCGATGACCGTGCTTGAGGAGCTGGACAAGCTCAAGAGCGGGCACCACAGCGTTGCGGCCGAATGCCGGCAGGCGATCCGCCTGATCGACAAGACCTTGGGGGATGCTTCCCCGGAAGACGTTGAGCTCGGCGTGCCGATCCAGCGCGGCAAAAGTGGTCCCAAGGGCCTGCTTTCTATCCTGATGAGCAAGCGCACCGAGCCCAACCTGGTGCTGCCTGAACACCTGAACGACAACATCATCATCAACCAGTTGATCGACCTGCACGCGCGCAACAAGGACCAGGCCGTGGTGTTGGTGACCAAAGACATCAACATGCGCCTCAAGGCCCGCGCCTGCGGGATCGCGGCGGAGGACTACAGCACCGACCAACTGGTTGACGACGTTTCGCTGTTGCCCAACGGCTACCACACCATGACCGGCTCCTTCTGGGACCGTGTGAGCAAGGTCGAGACTCGCCAGGACCATGGCCGCACCTGGCACCAGGTGCAACTGATCGACAACCTGCCGGCCGTGCACATCAACGAGTTCATCATCGACGAACAAGGCTTCGTCGGCTGGATCAAGGAAATCCAGGTCGACAAACTGCTGATCCTCGACCTGCACCAGGAACCGCTGCTGCACCAGGAAGCCTGGGGCCTCAAGCCTCGTGACATCTACCAGAGCCTGGCCCTGTTCGCCTTGCTCGACCCGGATATCCACCTGGTCAACCTGTCCGGCGCCGCCGGTTCCGGCAAGACCATCCTGGCCCTGGCCGCCGCCATCGAGCAGACCATGGTCAGCAAGCGCTACCGGCGCATCATCGCCACTCGCAGCGTGCAGGGCCTGGACCAGGAAATCGGTTTCCTGCCCGGCACCGAGGCGGAGAAAATGGAGCCGTGGCTGGGGGCGATCACCGACAACCTCGAAGCCTTGCACATGGATGATGAAAGCACCCATGGCAGTGTCGACTACATCCTCAGCAAAGTGCCGTTGCAGTTCAAATCCCTCAACTACATTCGCGGACGCAGCTTCCAGCAGAGCCTGATCCTGATCGACGAATGCCAGAACCTGACCCCGCACCAGATGAAAACCATCATCACCCGCGCCGGCGCCGGTTCCAAAGTGGTGTGCCTGGGTAACCTGGCGCAGATCGATACCCCTTACTTGTCCGCGACCAGCTCCGGGCTGACCTACCTGACCGAACGCTTCAAGGACTTCCCCAACGGAGTCCACATCACCCTGCAGGGCGTGCCGCGCTCGATCCTGGCCGAATACGCCGAATCCCACCTGTAACCCCAACCCAACCGGGCGGCCTTCAAGCCGCCCGGTTTTTTATGGCTGTACAAAAAAAACCTGTGGGAGCGAGCTTGCTCGCGATGACGGTGTATCAGATAAAAAATAAGTGTCTGACCCACCGCCATCGCGAGCAAGCTCGCTCCCACAAGGTTTTGCGCTGACTTTCGAATCCGATACGCAAGTGGGGTGCGACAATCAACCCTGCCGGAATCTGACCCACAGGTTTACAATCGACATTCCCGATCAGGAGTAACCCTGTGCTGACTCATCTCGATTCCCAAGGTCGCGCCAATATGGTCGACGTGACCGACAAGGCCGTGACGTTCCGTGAAGCCACGGCCGAGGCTTTTGTGCGCATGCTGCCCGCCACGCTGCAGATGATCGTCAGCGGCGGTCACCCCAAGGGCGATGTGTTCGCCGTCGCGCGCATCGCCGGCATCCAGGCTGCCAAGAAAACCAGTGACCTGATTCCGCTCTGCCACCCGCTGCTGCTCACCGGCGTCAAGGTCGAGCTCAACGCCGAGGGCGAGGACCGGGTGCGCATTGTCGCCCGCTGCAAACTGTCGGGACAGACCGGGGTGGAGATGGAGGCCCTCACGGCCGCCAGCGTCGCCGCGCTGACCATCTACGACATGTGCAAGGCCGTCGACCGTGGCATGACCATCGAAGGCGTACGAGTGCTGGAAAAACTCGGCGGCAAGAGCGGCCACTTCCAGGCGGATGCATCATGAACATCACTGTGAAGTTCTTTGCTCGTTACCGTGAAGCGCTCGGCGTGGATTCGGTCAGGGTAGAAGGCGATTTCGCCACGGTCGACGACGTGCGCGTGCTGCTTGCCCAGCGTGACGGTGCCGACGTGCTGAAGGAGCAGAACCTGATGTGCGCACGCAACGAAGACCTGTGCCAGCTCGACGAGCCCCTGGCGGACGGTGACGAAGTGGCGTTCTTTCCTACCGTGACCGGAGGCTGAGCCATGGCGATTCGTGTGCAGTCCGAGCCGTTCGATCCGGGGGTGGAAGTCAACGCGATGCACGCGGCCAATGTCGGCGTGGGGGCGGTGGTGAGCTTCGTCGGTTACGTGCGCGACTTCAATGACGGCCTCGACGTGTCCGGGATGTTCCTGGAGCACTATCCGGGCATGACTGAAAAGGCCTTGGGCAAGATCGCCATCGAAGCCGAGCAGCGCTGGCCGTTGCTCAAGCTGGAAGTGCTGCACCGCATCGGTGCCCTGGAGCCGGGCGAGCCGATAGTCTTCGTCGCGGCCGCCAGTGCTCATCGCCAGGCGGCCTTCGACGCCTGCGCCTTTGTCATGGACTACCTCAAGACCCGCGCGCCGTTCTGGAAAAAGGAAAACACCGTCGACGGCCCGCGCTGGGTTGAAGGGCGGGACAGTGATCATGCGGCGGCGGATCGCTGGAAGCAGTAAGTCCCCTGTTGTTGTTTCGCAAGCCATGAGTCCGTCATCGCGGGCAAGCTCGCTCCCACACTGGATCTTCATGCACCAAGGATCCCCTGTGGGAGCGAGCTTGCTCGCGATGAGGCCATCAGCCACTCATCACATCCCCCTGCCTACCGATTGACGATATGTACATTAAAGTCCAGTATGGATTTATAAGTACAAAACAGATGCGCCCACCTTTCTCTGCCAAACCAACAACAACCCGCGAGAGAACATCATGAGCACACTCCCCCTCATCACCGGCCTGGCCTTGAGCCTGTTGGCCTCCAGCAGCCTGTTCGCCGCGGAGAAAACCTTGCGCATCGGCATCGAGGCGGCTTATCCGCCGTTTGCGTCCAAGACCTCGGAAGGGAAAATCGAGGGGTTCGACTACGACATCGGCAATGCCCTGTGCGCGCAGATGCAGGTCAAGTGCGAATGGATCGAGGGTGAGTTCGACGGGCTGATTCCGTCGCTCAAGGTGAAGAAAATCGACCTGGCGCTGTCGTCCATGACCATCACCGAAGAGCGCAAGAAGTCGGTGGATTTCACTCACAAGTACTACTTCACCTCATCGCGCCTGGTCATGAGGGAAGGGGCGGTGGTCGATGACCAGTACGCCAGCCTCAAGGGCAAGACCGTGGGCGTGCAACGGGCCACCACCACTGACCGCTACGCCACTGAAGTGCTCGAACCCAAGGGTGTGATTATCAAGCGCTACAGCAACAACGAAGAAATCTACATGGACCTGGCGTCCGGTCGCCTGGACGCGATTTTCGCCGATACCATCCCGCTGGAAGACTTCCTGTCGATGCCCCGTGGCAAGGGCTACGCGTTTGTCGGTCCCGAACTCAAGGACCCGAAATACGTCGGTGAGGGCGCCGGTATCGCGGTGCGCAAAGGCAATACCCAACTGGTGGCGGACTTGAACAAGGCCATCGATGGGATTCGGGCCAATGGGAAGTACCAGGAGATCCAGGCCAAGTATTTCAAGTCGGATATCTACGGCGACTGATAAATCGCTATCGCGAGCAAGCTCGCTCCCACAGGGGATTGGTGTCGTACACGATATCTGTGTGCAATGAGATCAAATGTGGGAGCGAGCTTGCTCGCGAAGGCGTCAGCCCAGGCTATACAAATCCTACCCCTTCAACTCCTTCAAATGCTTGTACACCGTTGCCCGCCCCATGTTCAGCACATTGGCCACATAGTTGGACGCGCTCTTGCCCTTGAAGGCGCCTTCGGCATGCAGCGCCAGCACCAGCTCGCGTTTGTGATCGCGGGTCAGCAGGTTCAGGCTCAGCTGACGCTCGCGCATCCAGGCGTGCAGGAAGGTGTTGATCCGCTCCTGCCAGTCATCGCGAAACAGTGAATCCGGCTGGGGAATCAACTTGCCCGGCGACAGGAACAAATCCAACGCGGCCTTGGCATTCTCGAACAGCGAAATATTCAGGTTGATGCACAGCACCGCCAGCGGATGACCGCTGGCATCGTGCAATACGCTGCTGAGGCTGCGGATCTTCTGGCCGTCCCAGTTCAGTTTTTCATACGGCCCGATATTACGTTCGCTGACGTCCTCGCTGAGCATGTCTTCCAAGGACGAATCGTCGCCAATCTCGCGCTTGGACAGGTTGTTGGCGATGTAGTCGACTTTCTGCGTGCGCAGGTCATGCAGCACCACTTCGGCGTGGGGGTAGAACAACGTGGCGATGGCGTCGGCGATGGTGCGGAAGTTTTCCAGCGCCGGATCGGATGGCGAAGCGGTCATGACAGGGCTCCAGGCAGCGTCAGCGCCCCGTGGAACAGGGGCGCGGGAAGTGTGCCGCAATCGTGGCGGTGCGTCACGCCGGTTGGCTCACCCCAAACGCTTGGGGGAGAGCATGGCGCTGCTCAGGCCGAAACGGGCCAGGGCTTCGGGCAGCGGTTCGCCCCGCACCAGCGCCGCGCTGGCCTGGCCCATGGCCGGTGACGTCTGGATGCCGTAGCCGCCCTGGGCCGCTACCCAGAACAGTCCGGGCACCTGTGGATCGAAACCGCACAGCAGATCACCGTCGTGGACGAAACTGCGCAACCCGGCCCAGGTGCGGGTCGGGCGGCGGATGGTCAGGGTGGTGGCTTCTTCGATCTGGTAGATGCCCGTGGCGATGTCCAGCTCCTCCGGCTGAACGTCGTGAGGCTCCACCGGGTCGGCGTTGGCCGGCGAGCCGAGGAACATGCCAGCGTCGGGCTTCATGTAGAAGGATTCGTCCAGGCTCACCAGCATCGGCCAGTCATGGATATCCACGCCTTCGGGGGCGGCGAAGATGAACGCCGCACGCCGCTTGGGTTGCAGCCCCAGCTTCCGGGCGCCAGCCAGGTCGGCCACCTGATCGGCCCAGGCGCCGGCGGCGTTGATCACGATGGGGGCGGTGAAGCGTTGGCTGGCGGTCTTCACCTGCCAAAGTCCCTGGTCGTCGCGGCTCAGGCCCAGCACTTCACTGTCGGTGTGCACTTCACCGCCATTGCGGCGAATACCGCGCAAGTAGCCCTGGTGCAGGGCGTCGGTGTCGATGTCGCAGGCCGTCGGGTCATAGATCGCCCCGTGGACCTTGTCCCGCCGCAGGATCGGCAGCCGCACGCAGGCTTCATCGGCACTGAGCAGTTGCATCTGCGGCACCGTGGCCTTGGCGCTCAGGTACTGGTTGTTCAGCTCGGCCGGGTCGTCGGTGAAATCCACGGTCATTTCGCCCCGTGGACTCAGCAACGGGTGCTCGCAGAAGCCGGCCGGCGGGGTGTCGAAAAAAACCCGGCTGGCCTGGGTCAGCGCCCGCACCTGCGGGGTGCCGTAGGCGGCAGTGTACAGCGCCGCCGAACGTCCGGTGGAGTGATAGGCCGGATGGGATTCGCGTTCGAGCACAATCACCCGGCCGTGGGGCGCCAGCCAGTAACCGGTGGAAGCACCGGCAATGCCGCCGCCGATGATGATGAAGTCTGCTGAGGTCATGAAGCTCTCCTGTAGAGCACATTGCCAGGACTCTGGAAAAACTGTGGGAGCGAGCTTGCTCGCGATGGCGGCCTGAGAGTCGACATCGGCGGTGACTGACCCACCGCCATCGCGAGCAAGCTCGCTCCCACAAGGGAATGTGGTGTGTCAGTTGCGAAGTCGGTACAGCGCATTCGCCAGCGCAACATCCTCCAGCCCCAGGCCGATGGAGCGGAAGAATACGTGGCGTTGGTAGTCGGGACGCGCCACGTGTTCGCTGAGTAATTCAGGCAAGTCGCCGACGATGCGCGATGCCTCCCAGCCGTGCTGTTCGCCGGCGATCAGCATTTCACCGGCCGAGCCCGGGGTGGTCTGACGATAGTCGCAGAACACGTCCATGTCGTTGAGGCGCTGGGGCGGTATTTCGTGGGCGCGTGGGGCATTGGTGCTGATGGAAGTGATCAGCGCCGGTTTGCCCAAAGTCTGTGGGTCGAACACGGCTTTGGCGGACGAAGTGCAGAGCATCACCACATCGGCGTCGTGCAGCGCCGCTTCGAGGGTGTCGGCGATTTGCAGGCGCGGATCCAGGCCGGTGAGCGAGGCACGTTCCTGTGCCGACTTGGTCTTCAAGCCTGGCGAATAGAGGCGGATGCCTTGCCAGTCCCGCAGGTCCTTGACGTAGTGCACGTGCGCCTGGGCCACCGCGCCGCTGCCGATGATCGCCAGGCGCCTGGCGTTGTGCGGGGCAAGGGCATCGACGGCGACGGCGGTGGTGGCGGCGGTACGGGCGGTGGTCAGCTCGGCGGCGTCGCACAGGAGCAGTGGTTGGCCGGTCTGCATCGACATCAGCAAGGTCCAGGCGGTCACCAATGGGCCTTGCTCGCGCACGATATAGGGCGAGGTCTTGACCCCATAGACCTGGTCTTGCGCCAGCACGCCCAGGTAGTTGATGAAGTCCCCGGCGCCTTGGGGAAACACCACCAGTTGCTGGGGTGGCTGCACCGCTTGCCCGGCCGCGAGATCACGAAACAGCTGGCGCAGGATGTGCGGCACGTCGATTTGTCCGAGCAGTTCACGGGCTTGGGCTTGGGTCATCACATAGGGCGTGCTGGACATGGAGGCTCCGGGTGCTTTGTAAACTAATTTGTCCATTATGGACTTTTAGTTTAATCGAGCAATATCCTGGGGCAAAAAAAAGCGCAGCCTGTCCTGGCTGCGCTTTTTGCTCTGGTAGACGATTAAGGGCGCTTGCGCTCGACCGGCCGCAACAGGTGGGTCGGTGGCATTTCACAACTGATTTTGCGCCCCAGCAACGCCTCGATCGACGGCAACTGGTAGGAGTCATCTTCACCGGCGAAGCTGATCGAAACCCCGGCGGCCCCGGCACGCCCGGTACGGCCGATCCGGTGCACGTAGTCGTCCGGGACTTCTGGCAGGGTGAAGTTGATCACGTGGCTGATGCCGTCGATGTGGATGCCGCGACCGGCCACGTCGGTGGCAACCAGTACGCGGATCTTGCCTTCGCGGAAACCTTCGAGGGTCTTGATGCGCTTGTGCTGGGGTACGTCGCCCGAGAGCTGAGCCGCGTTGACGCCATCGCGCACCAGGCGTTCTTCGATGCGTCGCACTTCGTCCTTGCGGTTGGCGAACACCATCACGCGCTCCCAACCGTTGTCGTTGACCAGGTTGTAGAGCAGCTTGTACTTGTCGGCACCGGCGACCGCGTAGATATGTTGCTCGACGTTTTCGCTGGCGACGTTCTCGGCTTCGATCTCGACGATGGCCGGGTCGGTGGTCCACTGCTTCGCCAGGTTCATCACGTCCTCGGTGAAGGTGGCGGAGAACAGCAGGGTCTGTCGTTCGCTTTTGGGTGGGGTCTGGCGAATGATCTGGCGCACTTGCGGGATGAAGCCCATGTCGAGCATGCGGTCGGCTTCGTCCAGTACCATCACTTCGACCATGTCCAGGTGCACGTCGCCGCGCTGGTTGAAGTCCAGCAGACGGCCCGGCGTGGCGACCAGGATGTCGCAATGGCGAGCTTCGAGGTGCTTGAGCTGCTTGTCGAAATCCATGCCGCCCACGAACGTCATGACGTTCAGACCGGTGTATTTGGTCAGGTCGGCGGCGTCCTTGGCGATCTGCACCACCAGCTCGCGGGTCGGCGCGATGATCAGCGCCCGTGGTTCGCCCATGTAACGTTCTTTGGGCGGCGGGGTCTGGAGCAACTGGGTGATGATGGAAATCAGGAACGCGGCGGTCTTGCCGGTGCCGGTCTGGGCGCGACCGATGGCGTCTTTGCCGGCGAGGGTGAAGCCCAGCACCTGCGCCTGGATCGGCGTGCAATATGGGAAACCCAGGTCCTGGATGGCATGCATCAGTTCCGGGGCGAGCTTGAAGTCGTGGAAGCGCGTCTTGCCTTCCTGGGGTTCTACGGCGAAGTCCTCGAGTTTCCAAGCGACGACCGGCGGTTTCGGTGCGCGTTCGCGGCGTGGCCGGGGGGCTTCGTTGCGTGGTGTCTCGGGCTCGGGGGGCGTAACAGGCTGGGCGACGGGTTCTTTTTTCGCCTGTGCGACGGGGGCCGTCCGGCGCGGTTGTTGTGCATCGGTACGGCTCGGGCCGTGGGTCGGTGCAGTGGAGCCAGGCGCGAGTTGCTCGGCCTCGCTTTTACCGAACATCTTCTTGAGTGCTTTGAGCACGGTCATCTCATCGATTGGTTAAGGAATGTACGCCGGCCAGTGTAATGCAAGAAACGGGCGCGGCGTAGTGTGATCGTCAAAGGACCGGCGTGGCGATTGGCCTTTTAGCGCAACCGTTCGGCCAGCCAGGTGCCGATGTCATGAATCTCCTCGGGTAACACTTCGTGGCCCATTGGGTATTCCTGCCATGTCACGGTGACACCATGTTGCTTCAAATACTCTTTCGCGGTCCGGCCCATGGGGTTGAGTACCACTTCGTCGTATTGGCCGTGCAGGGCCAGGACCGGAATGCGTTGCTGGCTGGCCGACAATTGCAGTTCATCGCTGAACGTCGGTGCATAAGTAGACAGCGCGATCACGCCGCCCAGTGGCCCCTGCCATTTCACGAAGGCGGTGTGATAGACCACCGCGCCACCTTGGGAAAAACCGGCGAGGAAAATCCGCGAGGCGTCTATTCCGCTGGCTCGCTGGGTTTCGATCAGGTCGATGACCCGTTGCGCCGAGGCTTCGAGTTGTTGTTCGTCAATGGCCCGCGCCGGGCTCAAGGCGCGAATGTCGTACCAACTGGGCATCTCATAGCCGCCGTTGATCGTTACTGGCTGGGTTGGCGCCTGGGGTAGAACGAAACGAGTGGTGAGCAGTTTTTGCTGCAGCATTTCCGCCACCGGCAGGAAATCAAAACGATCGGCGCCCAGGCCGTGGAGCCAGATAACGCACGCGTCGACAGTGCCGCTGGGCTCGAGAATCAAGGGGTCGGTCATGGTTGTGCTCCAAATCTGTGCGGGCGCGCCCAATCAGTGCGTGATTACAGTGCGTTCCCGGTGCCTCAGTTAATTAGATGTCGCAAAGTTGAAAGTTTTTGTCTTGACGTGTTCTACATGGCCCAAGCGCAGCGGTCTGGTACGGGCTTTGCTATGGGTGTAGCTGAGTGATGATTCTTACGCTGCGCGGTAACACTATCAGTTAGACGCGCCGCATGGGATATCAGAAATCCGGTGATGAATGTTCGCCAATAGCCGCTACGGGCTTCGCGAACGTGAAGGGCTACAGCCCGTTCGGCCGATTGGTGAGGGATGGGCATGACCACTGTTTACGGACATCCTCATTATTAGACTCATAGCGAAGGTCCAGACGTCGGTTGACCCTAAAAAAAGCCAACAAGGGTCGGCAATGCCTCAAAAGGGTGCGACAGGATCCGAGCTCCGACACAACAAGAGCAAAACTGGAGGTTTGAATGAAGTTACTGAAATCCACCCTGGCAATCGTCACTGCAGCAGCAGTACTGGGTGTCAGCGGGTTCGCTCAGGCGGGTGCAACCCTGGATGCCGTGAAGAAGAAAGGTTTTGTGCAATGCGGTGTGAGTGATGGTCTGCCAGGTTTCTCGGTGCCTGATTCGACCGGCAAGATCGTCGGTATCGACGCGGACTTCTGCCGTGCCGTCGCCGCTGCGGTATTCGGCGATGCGACCAAGGTCAAGTTCAGCCAGTTGAACGCCAAGGAGCGCTTCACCGCGCTGCAATCCGGCGAAATCGACATCCTGTCGCGCAACACCACCATGACCAGCTCCCGTGATGCCGGCATGGGCCTGAAATTTCCAGGCTTCATCACTTATTACGATGGTATCGGCTTCCTGGTTAACAACAAGCTGGGCGTCAAGAGTGCCAAGGAACTGGACGGTGCAACCATCTGCATCCAGGCCGGTACCACCACCGAGCTGAACGTTTCCGACTACTTCCGCGGCAACGGCCTGAAATACACCCCGATCACCTTCGACACCTCCGATGAAAGCGCCAAGTCGCTGGAGTCCGGCCGTTGCGACGTGCTGACTTCCGACAAGTCCCAACTGTTCGCCCAGCGCAGCAAGCTGGCTTCGCCGAAGGACTATGTGGTTCTGCCGGAAACCATCTCCAAGGAGCCTCTGGGTCCGGTCGTGCGTAATGGCGATGACGAGTGGCTGGCCGTTGTGCGCTGGACTGGCTATGCCATGCTCAACACTGAAGAAGCCGGTATCTCTTCGAAAAACGTCGAAGCTGAAGCCAAGGCCACCAAGAATCCTGACGTCGCGCGTATGCTCGGTGCAGACGGGGAATACGGCAAGGACCTGAAACTGCCGAAAGACTGGGTCGTGCAGATCGTCAAGCAAGTCGGCAACTACGGTGAAGTGTTCGAGCGTAACCTCGGCAAGGGCACTCCGCTGGAAATCGATCGCGGCCTGAACGCTCTGTGGAACGCTGGCGGCATTCAATACGCACCACCAGTGCGCTGATGGTTCTATCACCCGGTGGGCCAACCACCGGGTGATGTTCTGTTCCATTCCTTGCGGGGCACTTCATGCAAAATTCAATCGGCGCACCTAAGCAGAGGCTCAGCCTCAGCGATCCACGAGTGCGTGCGTGGGTATTTCAGATCGTCACCATCGTGGCGGTTATTTCGCTGGGCTGGTTTCTGTTCGATAACACGCAGACCAACCTCGAGCACCGGGGCATCACTTCCGGTTTCAGCTTCCTGGAGCGCAGTGCCGGTTTTGGCATCGCTCAAACCCTGATCGACTACACCGAGGCGGACAGTTATGCCCGCGTCTTTGTCATCGGGTTGCTCAACACTCTGCTGGTGACGTTCATCGGCGTGATCTTGGCAACAATCCTTGGTTTCATTGTCGGCGTGGCCCGACTGTCGAAAAACTGGATCATCGCCAAAGTGGCAACCGTGTATGTGGAGGTTTTCCGCAACATCCCACCGCTGCTACAGATCCTGTTCTGGTATTTCGCGGTGTTCCTGACCATGCCGGGGCCGCGCAACAGCCATAACTTCGGGGACACCTTCTTTGTCAGCAGCCGCGGCCTGAACATGCCGGCAGCGTTGGTGGCGGAAGGATTCTGGCCGTTCGTGGCCAGTGTCGTGCTGGCGATCGTCGCCATCGTGCTGATGACCCGCTGGGCCAACAAGCGTTTCGAAGCGACCGGCGAGCCGTTCCATAAATTCTGGGTGGGCCTGGCGCTGTTCCTGGTGATCCCTGCGTTGTGCGCGCTGATCTTCGGCGCTCCCGTGCATTGGGAAATGCCGCAGCTCAAGGGCTTCAACTTCGTCGGTGGGTGGGTACTGATTCCCGAGCTGCTGGCCTTGACCCTCGCCTTGACCGTGTACACCGCGGCGTTCATCGCCGAGATCGTGCGCTCGGGCATCAAGTCGGTCAGCCATGGCCAGACCGAGGCGGCTCACTCGCTGGGCCTGCGCAACGGTCCGACCTTGCGCAAGGTGATCATCCCGCAAGCCCTGCGCGTGATTATCCCGCCGTTGACCAGCCAATACCTGAACCTGGCGAAAAACTCTTCGCTGGCGGCCGGTATCGGTTACCCGGAAATGGTTTCGTTGTTTGCCGGTACGGTGCTGAACCAGACCGGGCAGGCCATTGAAGTCATTGCCATCACCATGAGCGTGTACCTGGCGATCAGTATCAGCATTTCCCTGCTGATGAACTGGTACAACAAGCGCATTGCGCTGATCGAGCGGTGAGGAAACGCGCATGACATCCCATACTTTCAAACCTGACATGCCCCCTCCGAGCAACAGCATCGGCGTGGTGGCGTGGATGCGCGCGAACATGTTCTCCAGCTGGCTCAACACCTTGCTGACGTTGTTTGCGTTCTACTTGATCTACCTGGTGGTTCCGCCGATTCTCGATTGGGCGATTCTCGATGCCAACTGGGTCGGCACCACCCAGGCCGACTGCACCAAGGAAGGCGCCTGCTGGGTGTTCATCCAGCAGCGTTTCGGCCAGTTCATGTATGGCTACTACCCGACGGACCTGCGCTGGCGCGTAGACCTGACCGTGTGGTTGGCGGTACTCGGTGTAGCGCCGCTGTTCATCTCGCGCTTCCCGCGCAAGGTGATCTACGGCCTGAGCTTCCTGGTGCTGTACCCGATCATTGCCTGGTGCCTGTTGCACGGCGGAGTGTTCGGCTTGGCCGCGGTGGCAACCAGCCAATGGGGCGGCCTGATGCTGACCCTGGTGATCGCCACCGTCGGTATCGCCGGCGCGCTGCCGCTGGGTATCGTCCTGGCCCTGGGCCGGCGTTCGAACATGCCGGCGATCCGTGTGGTCTGTGTGACCTTCATCGAGTTCTGGCGCGGTGTGCCGTTGATCACGGTGCTGTTCATGTCGTCGGTGATGCTGCCGCTGTTCCTGCCCGAAGGCATGAACTTCGACAAGCTGCTGCGAGCACTGATCGGGGTGATCCTGTTCCAGTCGGCCTATGTGGCCGAAGTGGTGCGTGGCGGCCTGCAAGCCATTCCCAAGGGCCAGTACGAAGCGGCCGCGGCGATGGGCCTGGGGTACTGGCGCAGCATGGGCCTGGTGATTCTGCCGCAAGCTCTGAAGCTGGTGATCCCGGGTATCGTCAACACCTTCATTGCGTTGTTCAAGGACACCAGCCTGGTAATCATTATCGGCCTGTTCGATCTGCTCAACAGCGTGAAACAAGCTGCCGCCGACCCGAAATGGCTGGGCATGGCCACTGAAGGCTATGTGTTCGCCGCCCTGGTGTTCTGGATTTTCTGTTTTGGTATGTCCCGCTATTCCATGCATTTGGAACGCAAGCTGGACACTGGCCACAAGCGTTAGGAGCGTAGTTTATGAGTGAAGCGATCAAACAGCCTGTGAGCCCTGAAGGCATTATTCAGATGCAGGGCGTCAACAAGTGGTACGGCCAGTTCCACGTGTTGAAAGACATCAACCTGAACGTCAAGCAGGGCGAGCGTATCGTGCTGTGCGGCCCGTCGGGCTCCGGCAAGTCCACCACCATCCGCTGCCTCAACCGTCTGGAAGAGCACCAGCAGGGTCGCATCGTGGTCGACGGCGTGGAACTGACCAACGACCTCAAGCAGATCGAAGCGATCCGCCGTGAAGTTGGCATGGTGTTCCAGCACTTCAACCTGTTTCCGCACCTGACCATCCTGCAGAACTGCACCCTGGCACCGATGTGGGTACGCAAGATGCCCAAGCGCAAGGCCGAGGAAATCGCGATGCATTACCTGGAGCGCGTGCGCATTCCAGAGCAGGCGCACAAGTATCCTGGCCAGCTCTCCGGCGGTCAGCAACAGCGTGTGGCCATCGCCCGTGCCCTGTGCATGAAGCCGAAAATCATGTTGTTCGACGAGCCGACCTCGGCCCTCGACCCGGAAATGGTGAAAGAGGTGCTGGACACCATGATCGGCCTGGCCGAAGACGGCATGACCATGCTCTGCGTGACCCACGAAATGGGCTTCGCCCGTACCGTGGCCAACCGCGTGATCTTCATGGACAAAGGTGAAATCGTCGAGCAGGCCGCGCCGAACGACTTCTTCGACAACCCGCAGAACGACCGCACCAAGCTGTTCCTGAGCCAGATTCTGCATTGATCCGGGCTTAGGCAGTGAAACAAACCCGGACGTGTCCGGGTTTGTTTTTAATGGGCCGCTCAGCAAGCCGTGAGGGTCTCGTGTTCCTTGTGTACCGTCGTTTTGAATTGCCGCAAGTCTGCGTCTTCAGCGAAGGCATGGACATCGGCAAGCAAATGCGGATAGCGATCAAGCAGGCGCATCAGCAAGATCACCGCCTTGGGTGGCACTACCTCGCCGCGCTCGTAGCGGGAAAACGCATTGTGTCCACCGCCCGATAGCAGCAGTACCGCTTCCTTTTGCGATAGATGCAGTTTGCGCCGGACACGTTTGATCTCTTCGCCGATCATTCGCCTGGCCGCGTTGACCAGCTCATCACCTGCGTGGTCGTAGCGATCCGAGCAGCTTGAATCGAGCTCGACTTCGCCGCACATCTGACATTCCCAGCCAGACAAGTCATCGACCCGGCGCTCCAGTCCCTTGACGCTCATGGTTTCGCCGCGGCCTTCGAAATGCAACATGCCTTCCGGGGCACCACAGCTGAAGCATTGCTGGTGTTTCATGAGTTTTTCTCCTTGAAGGAAATTACCGGTGGGCCTCCGCTGGGGCGGTACGTCACCTTCAGGTAAATCTGCAGACCGTGTGAATTGGCGTGGTAGACGTCATGCCAGACTCGATGATCGTCATAGGTGGCCATCGATTTGTAGAACTGTTTTCCCTCAAGCCCATGGATGACCTGCTGCATGTCCGAGACGTTTAAACCGAGCGTCCGAGCAGTGTTCTTCGCAGTGCTGGTGAAAGCTTTCCCTTTAAGCCGCCTGACATCTGCCTGTATCGCCGCCAAGGCGTAGTGGGGTGTGTTCTTTTCCATAGAACGGCGTGCCTTGTCCTTAAAATTACCCTCAAAGGGTAATTTTGACTAATCGAAAATCTCGTTTCTTTACCTCCCGTTGTCCCTAGGCGGTTGCCGTCCTACGCGAAGCTGACTAACATGTCAGAAAATTCATCCTATGATTGGATGAAAGGGTGAATTCCATGTCAGACATTTCTCCATTAATTAAGCGATCCCTGGTCGATCAAGCCCTGGACCAACTGCGCCAGCGCATCAGTGATGGCGTGTGGGTCGTGGGCCAGCGTTTGCCCACCGAGCCCGAGTTGGTGGCCGAGCTGGGTATTAGCCGCAACACCGTGCGCGAAGCCATGCGCGTGCTGGCGTTTTCCGGGCTGATCGAGATCCGCCAGGGCGACGGCAGTTATGTACGGGCCACGGTGGACCCGCTCGATACCCTCAAGGTGCTTTCGCGCTGTTCGCTGGACCAGGCCCGGGAAACCCGGCATATCCTCGAAGTCGAGGCCATCGGCCTGGCCGCGCTGCGGCGTACCGAAGATGACTTGCTGGCCTTGCGCAAGGCGCTCCAGGCCAGTGGCGAGCATTACCATGGCGACTTGGAGCATTACATCGCCTGCGACTTGGTGTTCCACCGTCTGCTGGTGGATGCCGCGCACAATCCAACGCTCAGCGAGCTTTATCGTTACTTTTCCAGCGTGATCGGCGCGCAGTTGCGCCAGAGCCTCAATATTGTCCCTCGCCATCAGCATGTGTTCGACCTGCACGTCGACATTCTCGAAGCGGTCGAACGCCAAGACCCGGAGCAGGCCAAGGCCCTGTGCCGGCAGTTGATCAATGAACCCTGAACCCGAGCTTTCCATGTCCCGCGATCTGCTTGCCCCTGCCACCTCGACGGCGTCCAAACGCGCCGCCGAACTCGAAGAACTGTTGATCGACGCCGAAGCCGACGACGCCCAGGTCCAGCAGAGCCAGCCGTTGGTGCGCCGGCCCTGGCTGTTGCTGCTCGGGCTGATCCTGGTGGCGCTGAACCTGCGGCCGGCGTTGTCGAGCATGGCGCCGCTGCTCAGTGAAGTGTCAAAAAGCCTGGGCCTGTCGGCTGCCCAGGCCGGTTTGCTGACCACGTTGCCAGTGCTTTGCCTGGGCCTGTTCGCGCCGCTGGCGCCGGTGCTGGCGCGGCGCTTCGGGGCCGAGCGCGTGGTGCTGGGGATCTTGCTGACACTGGCGGGCGGGATTGTCCTGCGCAGTGCGTTCGGTCAGGTTGGGCTGTTCGCCGGCAGTATCCTGGCCGGTGCGAGCATCGGCGTGATCGGCGTGCTGCTGCCGGGCATCGTCAAGCGTGACTTCGCCAAACAGGCCGGCGCCATGACCGGTGTCTACACCATGGCGCTGTGCCTGGGTGCGGCGATGGCGGCCGGGGCGACAGTGCCGTTGAGCGAGCACCTTGGCCACAGCTGGGCCTTGGGCCTGGGGTTCTGGGTGGTCCCGGCACTGCTGGCCGCGGTGTTCTGGTTGCCGCAAGTGGGCCAGAAACACGGCGCCCATCAGGTGGCGTACCGGGTCCGCGGCTTGCTGCGCGATCCCCTGGCCTGGCAAGTGACCTTGTACATGGGGCTGCAATCGTCCCTGGCCTATATCGTCTTTGGCTGGCTGCCCTCGATCCTGATTGGACGTGGCCTGACCCCGACCCAGGCCGGGCTCGTGCTGTCCGGCTCGGTCATCGTGCAGTTGATCAGCTCCCTCGCGGCACCCTGGCTGGCAACGCGTGGCAAAGACCAGCGCCTGGCCATCGTGGTCGTCATGGTCATGACCCTGGGGGGGCTGTTCGGTTGCCTCTATGCCCCCATCGATGGTTTGTGGGGCTGGGCGATATTGCTGGGCTTGGGGCAGGGCGCAACCTTCAGCCTGGCGCTCACGCTGATCGTGCTGCGTTCGCGGGATGCCCATGTGGCCGCCAACCTGTCCAGCATGGCCCAGGGCTTCGGTTATACGCTGGCGTCGCTGGGGCCTTTCGCGGTGGGGGTGGTCCACGACTTGACCGGTGGCTGGAGTGCCCTCGGCTGGATCTTCGGCCTGGTTGGCCTGGGGGCGATCATCGCGGGCATCGGCGCAGGCCGGGCGCTGTACGTCGGGGTCGAGAGCGAACGAGTCACCGACCTTCGTTGATATCATTTTCATGGCGAATGACGATAGTTTTCCCCGCGTTGGCAGATTATCGTGCAGGCCTACTGAAACGTTTTTCGGAGCCGGTCCATGAGTGATGCCCACAACGCCTTGATCACCCGTTTTTATCAGGCCTTCCAGCGCCTGGACGCTGACGCCATGAGCGCCTGCTACACCGACGACGTGCTGTTCAGCGATCCGGCGTTTGGCGAACTGCGCGGACGCGATGCCGGCGACATGTGGCGCATGTTGACGGCCCGGGCCAAGGACTTTTCCCTGACCTTCGATAACGTGCGCAGCGACGAGCGTACCGGCGGTGCTCACTGGGTGGCGACGTACCTGTTCAGCCAGACCGGCAACATCGTGATCAATGACATCCAGGCGCGCTTCGTATTTCGCGATGGCAAGATCTGCGAGCATCATGACAGCTTCGACCTGTGGCGCTGGTCCCGTCAGGCGTTGGGCGCCAAGGGTCTGCTGCTGGGGTGGACGCCGCTGGTGCGCAACGCCATCAGGGCCCAGGCGGTGAAGGGGTTGCGGGCGTTCCAGGCCAGTCGCTGATAAGATCGCGGCTTGTCTTTGCCCACCTGTTGAACATCTTGTGACGACCGCCGACCTCTCTCCCGATCTGCCTGCGCAAGGTCCCTCCGAAGCGGACAAACCCTGGTTCGTCTACTTGGTGCGGGCCGCCAATGGCTCGCTGTACTGCGGCATCAGTGATGACCCTGTGCGGCGCTTCGCCAAGCATCAAAGCGGCAAGGGCGCGCGCTTCTTCCTGTCTAGCCCGGCAGTGGCCCTGGTGTATACCGAGGCCTGTCGTGACAAGGGCGAGGCCCTGCGCCAGGAGCGACTGATCAAAAAGCTCAAGAAAAGCGCCAAGGAATGCCTGGTGGCCAGTGCGCTGTCGCTTCATCAGCCTGGCTGATAGGCCTTTATCAGGCCGGTAGGCTGGCCCGGTCAGTCGCGCTAAGCTGCAAGACTTCATTCCTGCAGCGGCGAATCTCATGTCAGAGCTGATTCTTCATCATTACCCAACGTCTCCTTTCGCGGAAAAGGCCCGGCTGCTGCTGGGCTTCAAGGGCCTATCCTGGCGTTCGGTGAGCATTCCACCAATGATGCCCAAGCCTGACCTGACGGCACTGACGGGCGGCTATCGCAAGACGCCGGTATTGCAGATTGGTGCGGATATCTATTGCGACACATCCCTGATCGCTCGTCGGCTGGAGCAGGAAAAAGCCTCGCCGGCCCTGTTCCCCGAAGGCCGGGAAATGCTGGCCGCGTCCTTTGCCGCCTGGGCCGACTCGGTGGTGTTTCAGCATGCGGTGAGTCTGGTGTTCCAGCCTGAATCGGTGGCGGTGCGTTTCGCCAAGCTATCGCCTGAAGCCATCAAGGCGTTTATCAGCGACCGCGCCGGGCTGTTCAGTGGCGGTACGACCACACGCTTGCCTGTCGACCAGGCCAAGCACCAGTGGCCGACGATCATGGCGCGCCTGGAGCAGCAGTTGCAGCGCGAGGAGGGCGATTTCCTGTTGGGTGATCCGTCGATTGCCGACTTCGCCATGGCCCATCCGCTGTGGTTCCTCAAGGGCACCCCGGTGACCTCGCCGCTGGTGGACGCGTATCCAGCCGTTTCGACATGGTTGGCACGGGTGCTGGGTTTCGGCCATGGTGCGTCGAGCCAGATAAGTGCCGAAGAAGCCTTGGACGTTGCCCGCAACGCGACACCGCAAGCGCTGCCGGATGAGTCTTTCGAAGAGCCGAACGGGTTCACCTCAGGGCAGCAGGTAACCATCGCCGCGACGGACTATGGCGTTGACCCGGTGGCAGGGGAGTTGTTGTTTGCGGGTAGCGAAGAGTTGATTCTGCGTCGCGAAGATGAGCGTGGCGGGGTGGTACATGTGCACTTTCCGCGGTTCGGGTTTCGGATCGAGGCTCGCTGAGCAACGAATGACCTGTGGGAGCGAGCTTGCTCGCGATGGCGGCGACACATCCAGCATTGATGCAAGCTGACCCACCGCTATCGCGAGCAAGCTTGCTCCCACAGGGGATTTGCGATGATGACTAGCTGGCAGACAACGCCTTGAGAATATTCTCCGGCTCGTACCCACGAATCAACGTGCCGTTCACATCGAGGATCGGAATCCCCCGGCCACCCAGCGCCTCGTAGGCCTTGCGCGCCTCGGTGTCCTTCTCGATATCGAACTCGCGAAACGGCACGCCTTTCTCATCCAGGAACCGTCGGGTGGCCTTGCAGTAGCCGCACCAGTCGGTGGCATACAGCACCACGCGGGCATTGCTGCGAATCTGTTCTGAAACCATCTGCGACGGGTTGAACAGCCGCTCGATCTTGCCCCAGTTCTGGTACGCCGCCACCACCAGCAAGACCAGCAGAACTTTCTTCAGTACCCCACCGAGCATCAATTGCGCCGCTTGAGCTGATCCGTCAGCGACGTCGGCAACCCCTTGATGATCAACGTACCGGCTTCCTCGTCATACTCGATCTTGGAGCCCAGCAAGTGCGCTTCGAAGCTGATGGACAAGCCTTCGGCGCGACCGGTGAAGCGGCGGAACTGGTTGAGGGTGCGTTTATCCGCCGGGATTTCCGGCGACAACCCGTAGTCCTTGTTGCGGATGTGGTCGTAGAAGGCTTTCGGGCGATCTTCGTCGATCAACTCGGACAGTTCTTCCAGGCCCATGGGCTCGCCGAGCTTGGCCTGGCTGCTGGCGTAGTCCACCAGGGTCTTGGTTTTTTCCCGGGCATCGTCTTCCGGCAAGTCTTCGCTTTCGACGAAGTCACTGAAGGCCTTGAGCAGGGTGCGGGTCTCGCCGGGGCCATCGACGCCTTCCTGGCAGCCGATGAAGTCGCGGAAGTACTCCGAGACCTTCTTGCCGTTCTTGCCCTTGATGAACGAGATGTACTGTTTCGATTGCTTGTTGTTCTGCCATTCCGACACGTTGATCCGCGCCGCCAGGTGCAATTGGCCCAGGTCCAGGTGACGGGACGGGGTCACGTCCAACTCATCGGTCACCGCCACGCCTTCGCTGTGGTGCAGCAGGGCGATGGCCAGGTAGTCGGTCATGCCCTGCTGGTAATGCGCGAACAACACGTGGCCGCCCACCGACAGGTTGGACTCTTCCATCAGTTTTTGCAGGTGTTCCACCGCCACTCGACTGAACGCAGTGAAATCCTTCCCGCCGTCCAGGTACTCCTTCAGCCAGCCGCTGAACGGATGCGCCCCGGACTCGGCATGGAAAAAACCCCAGGCCTTGCCTTGCTTGGCGTTATAGCTTTCGTTGAGGTCGGCGAGCATGTTCTCGATGGCCGTGGACTCTGCCAGTTCGGAGTCGCGGGCATGGAGCACGGCAGGGGTGCCGTCGGGTTTTTTGTCGATCAGGTGGACGATGCAATGACGGATCGGCATGGATTTCTCGGCTGATGAAAGAGAGGAGGGCGTGCTCCCCGAAAAAGGCCCAGTGTACCGCAATCACTGGTTTTGGAACCCTGCAAGGGCCCTTTCGGGCCTGTCCGACGGCCTATATGCATTTTTTTAACGTTTTAGCGCAAGAAAGCTGACCAAATGGGTAGCTAGAGGCGGATATTTCAGAGGCGTTGTGCTAGTTTTGCCCGGTCTTACGCGAAGTCACTGCGTTAAGCGTGCATTCAGCATTTGTCAGGTCGAACCAAACCCGGTTTTCGGCATCTATTACCCCGATCCGTCGTGGTGATTGCCGAGGGTGCCTGATCCAGAGAGATCGGGCTCGATGGCTGACACTGCACTCTGCAATCCATATGAATTTGATAGGGAAGGAACACTACATGGCTCTTACTAAAGACCAACTGATCGCTGACATCGCTGAAGCCATCGACGCGCCAAAAACCACCGCGCGTAACGCTTTGGACCAACTGGGCCAAATCGTTGCCGATCAGCTGGAAAACGGCGGCGAAATCACTCTGCCAGGTATCGGCAAGCTGAAAGTCACCGAGCGTCCTGCCCGTACCGGCCGTAACCCTTCGACTGGCGCTGCCATCGAAATCGCTGCCAAGAAAGTGATCAAGCTGGTTGTGGCCAAAGGCCTGACCGACGCGGTCAACAAGTAAGATCGCTAAAAAAACCGTGCCTCGGAGCGATCCGGGCACGGTTTTTTATTGCCTTGGAAAAAGTGGTCTGTGGTGAGGGGATAAAATCCCTTTGCCAAAGCTCCCTCGCCACAGGAGTGGGCGTTATGCCGATTCAGCCCTTACGGACCCAGCGCGCCTGGCGCCAGGCCTGTTGCTGCGCCTCGGTCTGGAAGGTCCAGGCCACGAAACGACTCTGCTTCTGGCCCTGGGACATCTCCACCACGTGGCTGTGCAGCGCCCCAGCTTTTTTCAGCGCTGCCTGAATCGCCGGCAGGTTCGAAGCCTTCGACACCAGCGTACTGAACCACAGCACTTGCTGGGCCAGCTGCGCGCTTTCGCTGATCAGCTGTGTGACGAACCGAGCTTCCCCACCCTCGCACCATAGTTCGGCTGCCTGGCCGCCGAAGTTCAGCACCGGCAGTTTGCGTTTCGGATCGGCCTTGCCCAGCGCCCGCCATTTGCGCTGGCTGCCCTTGGTGGCTTCCTCCAGGGACGCGTGGAACGGTGGATTGCACATGGTCAGGTCGAACCGCTCGGCGTCCTCCAGCAAGCCCAGCAAGATCTGCTTGCGGTTGGCTTGCTGGCGAAGCTGGATAGCCTTGTTCAGCCCGTTGGACTGGACAATGGCCTTTGCCGAGGCGATGGCCGTCGGGTCGATCTCCGAGCCGAGGAAGTGCCAGCGGTAGTCGCTGTAGCCGATCAGCGGATAGACGCAGTTGGCGCCCGTGCCGATGTCCAGCACCTTCACTGCCGCACCCCGAGGGATCTCGCCTTCGTTATGGCTGGCGAGCAAATCGGCGAGGAAATGCACATAGTCGGCGCGGCCGGGCACCGGCGGGCACAGGTAATCGGCCGGAATGTCCCAATGGGCGATGCCATAGAAGGATTTGAGCAGCGCCCGGTTGAACACCCGCACCGCGTCGGGGCTGGCGAAGTCGATGCTTTCCTTGCCATACGGGTTGATGATCACGAACTTGGCCAATTCAGGCGTGGACTTGATCAACGCCGGGAAGTCGTAGCGGCCCTGGTGACGGTTACGCGGGTGCAGGCTGGCCTTCTCTCGCGGCGCCACAGGTTTGGCCTCGGTGGCGGGCTTGGGCTTCTGGCGGACAGGTTTTGGGGAGCGCGGGGCAGTCATGGGCGGGTCGATTCGGGGATGGCTCAAAAAGTGGCGGGTATTGTCCCACATCCAGACTGGTCTTGATGACTGCGCAGTTCAAATGTGGGAGCGAGCTTGCTCGCGATGGCGGCGACACATCCAGCATTGATGCAAGCTGACCCTCCGCTATCGCGAGCAAGCTCGCTCCCACAGGGGGGCTCAGCACGAGTAGGAAAGTGCCAGGCAGAAAAAAGGAGGCCACCAGGGCCTCCCTCTTCAGTGACGAACCGCCGTTACAGGCTGGAGATCCGCGCATGCTGCTCGGCCAGCTTGCCCAGGGCCTGTTCGGCCTCGGCCAGTTTGGCCCGTTCCTTCTCGATGACTTCGGCCGGGGCCTTGTCGACGAAACCGGCGTTGGACAGCTTGCCGCCGACCCGCTGCACTTCGCCTTTGAGGCGCAGGATCTCCTTGTCCAGGCGCGCCAGTTCGGCGGCCTTGTCGATCAGGCCGGCCATCGGCACCAGTACTTCCATCTCGCCGACCAGGGCGGTGGCCGACAGTGGCGCTTCTTCGCCGGCGGCCAGCACCGTCACCGACTCGAGCTTCGCCAGCTTCTTGAGCAGCGCTTCGTTTTCGTTGAGGCGGCGCAGGTCTTCGGCGCTGGCATTCTTCAGGAACAGGGTCAGCGGCTTGCCCGGGCCGATGTTCATTTCGGCGCGGATGTTACGCAGGCCCAGCATGAAGGTCTTGAGCCATTCGATGTCGTCCTCGGCTGCCGGATCGATGCGGGTCTCGTTGGCCACCGGCCACGGTTGCAGCATGATCGTCTTGCCCTGGATGCCCGCCAGCGGTGCGATGCGCTGCCAGATTTCCTCGGTGATGAACGGCATGAACGGATGCGCCAGGCGCAAGGCCACTTCCAGCACGCGAACCAGGGTGCGGCGGGTGCCGCGCTGGCGCTCGACCGGTGCGTTTTCGTCCCACAGCACCGGCTTGGACAGCTCCAGGTACCAGTCGCAGTACTGGTTCCAGATGAACTCGTACAAGGCTTGTGCGGCCAGGTCGAAACGGAACTGGTCCAGTTGGCGGGTCACTTCGGCTTCGGTGCGTTGCAACTGGGAAATGATCCAGCGATCGGCCAGGGTCAGTTCGTAGGCTTCGCCGTTCTGCCCGCAGTCTTCGCCTTTATCCAGCACGTAGCGCGCGGCGTTCCAGATCTTGTTGCAGAAGTTGCGATAGCCTTCGACGCGACCCATGTCGAACTTGATGTCGCGACCGGTGGACGCCAGCGAGCAGAAGGTGAAACGCAGGGCATCGGTGCCGTAGCTGGCGATGCCCTCGGCGAATTCTTCGCGGGTGGCCTTCTCGATCTTCTTCGCCAGTTTCGGCTGCATGAGGCCGGAGGTGCGTTTCTGCACCAGGGTTTCCAGGTCGATGCCGTCGATGATGTCCAGCGGGTCCAGGACGTTGCCCTTGGACTTGGACATCTTCTGGCCCTGGCCGTCGCGCACCAGGCCGTGGACGTAGACCGTCTTGAACGGCACTTGCGGGGTGCCGTCCTCATTCTTCACCAGGTGCATGGTCAGCATGATCATCCGGGCGACCCAGAAGAAAATGATGTCGAAACCGGTGACCAGCACGTCGGTGGAGTGGAATTTCTTCAGGAACTCGGTCTGCTGCGGCCAGCCCAGGGTCGAGAAGGTCCACAGGCCCGAGCTGAACCAGGTGTCGAGGACGTCGTTGTCCTGCGCCAGGGCGATGTCCGGACCGAGGTTGTGCTTGGCGCGGACTTCGGCTTCATCGCGACCGACATAGACCTTGCCCGATTCGTCGTACCAGGCCGGAATGCGATGGCCCCACCACAGCTGACGGCTGATGCACCAATCCTGGATGTCGCGCATCCACGAGAAGTACATGTTTTCGTATTGCTTGGGCACGAACTGGATGCGGCCGTCTTCCACGGCGGCAATCGCCGGCTCGGCCAGCGGCTTGGTGGACACGTACCACTGGTCGGTCAGCCACGGCTCGATGATGGTGCCGGAGCGGTCGCCTTTCGGGACCTTCAGGGCGTGATCGTCGACGCTGACCAGCAGGCCAGCGGCCTCGAATGCCGCGACGATCTGCTTGCGCGCCTCGAAACGGTCCAGGCCGGCGTATTCGGCCGGCAGCGTGCCGTCGACGCTTTCGTTCAGCGTGCCGTCGAGGTTGAACACCTGGGCCGCCGGCAGCACGTTGGCGTTCTTGTCGAAAATGTTCAGCAGCGGCAGGTTGTGGCGCTTGCCGACTTCGTAGTCGTTGAAGTCGTGGGCCGGGGTGATTTTCACGCAGCCGGTGCCGAATTCAGGGTCGCAGTAATCGTCCCCGATGATCGGGATGCGCCGGCCAACCAAAGGCAGTTCCACGAACTTGCCAATCAGGGCCTTGTAGCGCTCATCGTTAGGGTTCACCGCCACGGCGGCATCACCGAGCATGGTTTCCGGGCGTGTGGTGGCGACGATCAAGCAATCCTGGCCTTCGGCGGTCTTGGCGCCGTCGGCCAGGGGGTACTTGAGGTTCCACAGGAAACCTTTCTCGTCGTGGTTCTCCACTTCGAGGTCGGAAATGGCCGTGTGCAACTTGGTGTCCCAGTTGACCAGACGCTTGCCGCGATAGATCAGCCCGTCTTCATGCAGGCGCACGAAGGCTTCCTTCACCGCTTCCGAAAGACCGTCGTCCATGGTGAAGCGCTCGCGGCTCCAGTCCACGGACGAGCCGAGGCGACGGATCTGGCGGCTGATGTTGCCACCGGACTCGTCTTTCCATTCCCAGACTTTCTCGAGGAATTTCTCGCGACCCAGGTCGTGGCGATTCTGGCCTTGGGCTTCGAGGCGGCGTTCTACCAGCATCTGCGTGGCGATACCGGCATGGTCGGTGCCCGGCTGCCACAAGGTGTTGCGGCCTTGCATGCGACGGAAACGGATCAGGGCGTCCATGATCGCGTTGTTGAAGCCGTGGCCCATGTGCAGGCTGCCGGTGACATTCGGCGGCGGGATCATGATGGTGTAGGAATCGCCCGCGCCTTGCGGAGCGAAATAATTCTCGGACTCCCAGGTGTTGTACCAGGAAGTTTCAATGGCGTGCGGCTGGTAGGTCTTATCCATGCGCGGCGGGACCCTATTGGCATTTATTCAGGAAAAGCCGGGAAGTATAGCGGGCGGGGCTGGTGCAAGCCACAAGCTGCGAGCGAGAAGCCGGATGGAGGAGCGCAGTTGAACCCTGTGGGAGCGAGCTTGCTCGCGATGGGGCCGGCACATTCAATACCTATGCAGGCTGAGCCACCGCTATCGCGAGCAAGCTCGCTCCCACAGGAAGTGCAATCAGTCAGGCGTCGGAGGTTACTCGTAGTGGCTCAGCAACCGCTCCATCCGCGCATCCAGCCGGCGCTTGATCTCGGTTTCGATGTGGGGGGCGAAGTCGTCGATGACGTCTTGCATGATCAACTGTGCCGCAGCGCGTAATTCGCGGTCCAGGTGCAGCAGGGCGTCGGGGCCCTTGGCTTCGGCCTTGGCGGCAGGCTCGGGTTCAGGCTGGCCGTTGATCGGATCGAACAGCAGGGGGATCTGCTCGTCATGCACCGGCTCGGGCACGACCGTGTCGGTCAACAGCGGTGGCTGCAGGTTGTCGTCGCCGAGCAACTGGCGGATCGACTCGAGGTCATCCAGCAGGTGCGCGGGCTTTTGTGGCGATTTTGGAGTGTCCATCGTAGGGCTCAGAGTCGCTGTAAACGGTGGTCTTGCAGAGGATAGCCCTGTTCGCGGTAGAAACGGAAACTCTCCCGCGCGGCTTGTCGGATGGCCGGGTCTTCCACCACCACTTCCGCCACACGGGCGAAGCGTTGGGCAAAGGCCGGTACTTTCAGGTCGAGGTTGACCAGCAGGTCCTGGTGCTGGCCGCAGTCATCTCCCAGCCCCAGCACGATCAGCCCCTCGGGTTCGCTTTCGGCCGGGCCGTGGGGCACGAAACTCTCGCCCTTGAACGCCCACAGGCGTGCGTCCAGGTCATCGCGCTGGGCGGCATCGCTGCAATGCAGGTAAATGCGGTGCCCCATGCGCCAGGCTTTTTCGACGAGCTTGCAGGCGAAATCCAGCCGCGCCGACGGATCGGCGCTGGGCAGGATATAGAAATCGACTTTGGTCATTGCGGTTCCTGAGCCGCCGTTGGCGCCACCCGAGGGCGACGCCGACGACGGTCATTGGTGTCAGGCCTTGGCGCGGTCCAGCAGGTACTGGGTCAGCAGGGGCACTGGGCGACCGGTGGCGCCTTTGTCCTTGCCGCCGCTGGTCCAGGCCGTGCCGGCGATGTCCAGGTGCGCCCAGTTCAGGTTCTTGGTGAAGCGCGACAGGAAGCACGCCGCGGTGATGGTCCCGGCTTTCGGGCCGCCGATGTTGGCGATGTCGGCGAACGGGCTGTCCAGTTGTTCCTGGTACTCGTCGAACAACGGCAACTGCCAGGCGCGATCGTCGGCTTGCTGGCCGGCGCTGAGCAATTGGCTGATCAGTTCATCGTTGTTGCCCAGCAGGCCCGAGGTGTGGGCACCGAGGGCGACGACGCAGGCGCCGGTCAGGGTCGCGATGTCGATCACCGCTTGCGGCTTGAAGCGCTCGGAGTAGGTCAGGGCGTCACACAGCACCAGGCGGCCTTCGGCATCGGTGTTGAGGATTTCCACGGTCTGGCCGCTCATGGTGGTGACGATGTCGCCCGGACGCGAGGCCGTGCCGCTGGGCATGTTCTCGGCGCAGGCCAGGATGCACACCAGGTTGATCGGCAGCTGCAGTTCGAGCACGGCGCGCAGGGTGCCGAACACGCTCGCGGCGCCGCCCATGTCGTACTTCATTTCATCCATGCCGGCGCCTGGCTTGAGACTGATGCCGCCGGTGTCGAAGGTGATGCCCTTGCCGACCAGTGCGTATGGCTTCTCGGACTTCTTGCCGCCGTTGTATTGCATGACGATCAGGCGCGGCGGCTGGGCGCTGCCCTGGCCGACGGAGTAGAACGAGCCCATGCCCAGGTCCTTGATCTTCTTTTCGTCGAAGACCTCGACTTTCAGACCCTTGAATTCCTTGCCCAAGGCCTTGGCCTGTTCACCCATGAACGTCGGGTGGCAGATGTTCGGCGGCAGGTTGCCCAGGTCACGGGTGAAGGCCATGCCGTTGGCAATCGCGGTGGCGTGGGTCACGGCGCGCTGGACTTCAGCCTGGGCGGCCTTGATGGTCAGCAGGGTGATTTTCTTCAGGGCGCGGGGTTGGGCTTTCTCGCTCTTGAACTGGTCGAACTGGTATTCGCCGTCCACCAGGGTTTCAGCCAGCAGGCGGTTCTTGCCGTAGCTGTCGCGACCCTTGACCACCAACTCGTCCAACGCCAAGACAGCATCGGTGCCGCCCAGGCCCTTGAGGGTGCCCAACACGCCGGCGATGATTTTACGGAACGGACGGTCGCCCAGTTCGGCGTCCTTGCCCACGCCCACCAGCAGCACCCGATCGGCCTTGAGGTTGGGCAGGCTGTGCAGCAACAGGCTCTGGCCGACCTTGCCGGCCAGGTCGCCGCGCTTGAGCACGGCGCTGATGGCACCGCCGCTCAGGCTGTCGAGCTGGGTGGCGACGACGCCGAGCTTGCGGTTTTCACCGACGGCAACCACCAGCGTGGCGGTTTTCAACGTTTCTGGGCTGACGCTTTTTACAACCAGTTCCATGTCCGGATCCCTGAGTGAATGGTCAAGAGGCCAGGCGCCGACACAATGGCGCGCTGAGCGAGCTTCTTCTATATAAAGAAACGCCGGTGTTTGCCGGCGACAAAGGCCGCAGTTTGAACCTCGGCGCCTGAGCCTGACAACCCTCGACGGCGCTAACTTTTGGCTTTAAGCACCGGTTTAAAGCGTGCGAAGTGACAGGCGCCTCCAATCACAGGATAATGCGGCTCTTTTTTCGGCGGTTCGCGTTGGCGGACCGGCTCGATACGTTTGCTTGTTTGGCCGCCTTAAGGGTTTGTATGAAAAGTCGCCGAGCGGCGATCAGGCAAGGCGAAAACAGGCGAGGAAGCGGAGTTGACTGGCTGTCAATGCGCATTCCGAGCCAGTTTTCAACGCTGCATGATCGTCGCGCAGGCACTTTTCATACAAAACCCAGCCTGACAACCCTGGAGTGTCTGGTGTGATCGTTTTTCGTTATCTATCCCGCGAAGTCCTGCTGACCCTGAGCGCCGTGAGCGCCGTGCTGCTGGTCATCATCATGAGCGGACGCTTCATCAAATACCTTGCCCAGGCGGCCTCCGGCGCCCTGGATCCGGGCTCCCTGTTCCTGATCATGGGGTTCCGCCTGCCGGGCTTCCTGCAACTGATCCTGCCGCTGGGGTTGTTCCTCGGCATTTTGCTGGCCTATGGGCGCCTGTACCTGGACAGCGAAATGACTGTGCTGTCGGCCACGGGCATGAGCCAGCAACGGCTGTTTCGCATGACCCTGTTCCCGGCCACATTGGTGGCGCTGGTGGTGGCCTGGCTGAGCCTGAGCCTGTCGCCCCAGGGCGCCAACCAATTCCAACTGCTGATCAACCAGCAGGACGCCATGACCGAATTCGACACCCTGGTGCCAGGGCGTTTCCAGGCCCTGCGCGACGGTACGCGGGTGACCTACACCGAACAGCTCTCGGATGACCGGATCGACCTGGGCGGCGTCTTCATTACGCAAAAGAACCTGTCTTCGGACACCAAGAAGGACCGTGGCATTTCCGTGCTGGTGGCCGAGAAGGGTCGGCAGGAAATCAACCCAGACGGCAACCGCTACCTGATCCTGCACAATGGCTATCGCTACGATGGCAAGCCGGGGCAGGCCGACTACCGGGCCATCAAGTACGACACCTATGGCGTGCTGTTGCCCAAGCCCGAGGTCAGCGACGAAGTCACCGATCGCGACGCGATGCCGACCGCCAGCCTGCTGGGCAACAAGGACATTCGTGCCCGCACCGAGCTGCAATGGCGCCTGTCGTTGCCGCTGCTGGTGTTCATCGTGACACTCATGGCGGTCCCGTTGTCGCGGGTCAACCCGCGCCAGGGCCGTTTCCTCAAGTTGCTGCCGGCGATTCTCCTGTATATGGCTTACCTGACCATCCTGATTTCCGCCCGCGGCGCCCTGGAGAAGGGCAAGATCCCGCCGGCGCTGGGTTTGTGGTGGGTGCATGGCATCTTCCTGGCCATCGGCCTGGGGTTGCTCTATTGGGAGCCCCTGCGCCTGAAGCTGGCCAGTCGTCGCAGCGCGCTGGAGGTGGCCCGTGGTTAAGCTCGACCGCTACATCGGCAGCAGCGTGTTCATGGCGATCCTCGCGGTGCTGGGGATCATCCTTGGCCTGGCGACCCTGTTTGCCTTCATCGATGAAATGAGCGACGTCAGCGACACCTATACCCTGACGGACGTGGCGAGCTACGTGCTGCTGACCGCGCCTCGGCGCCTGTACGACATGCTGCCGATGGCGGCGCTGATCGGCTGCCTGATCGGCCTGGGCAGTCTGGCCAGCAACAGCGAACTGACCATCATGCGCGCCGCAGGCGTGTCCATTGGTCGGATCGTCTGGGCGGTGATGAAGCCGATGCTGGTGCTGATGCTGGTGGGTGTGTTGATCGGCGAATACATTGCCCCGGCCACCGAGAACACCGCCCAGGCCAACCGTTCCCTGGCCCAGGGCGGCGGTGATGCGCAAAGCGCCAAGCACGGCCTGTGGCACCGCCAGGGCGACGAGTTCATCCACATCAACTCGGTCCAGCCCAATGGCATCCTCTATGGCGTGACCCGCTATCGTTTCGACGACCAGCGGCACATGCTGTCAGCGAGCTTCGCCAAGCGCGCGAATTTCGCCGAGGACCACTGGCAACTGAGTGATGTCACCACCACCCTGTTCCATGACAAACGCACCGAGGTGGTCGCCGCCCCGCAAGAGCGTTGGGACGTGTCGATCAGCCCGCAGTTGCTCAGCACTGTGGTGATGGCGCCGGAGTCGCTGTCGATTACCGGTTTGTGGGGCTATATCCACTACCTGGCGGACCAGGGCCTGAACAATGGCCGCTACTGGCTGGCTTTTTGGGTCAAGGTGTTGCAACCGCTGGTCACCGCCGCCCTGGTGTTGATGGCGATTTCCTTCATTTTCGGCCCGCTGCGTTCGGTGACCCTTGGTCAACGAGTGTTTACCGGCGTGCTGGTGGGCTTCACCTTCCGTATCGCCCAGGATCTGCTGGGGCCGTCGAGCCTGGTGTTTGGTTTCTCGCCGCTGTTTGCGGTGCTGGTCCCCGCGGCTGTCTGCGCGTTGGCCGGGCTCTGGTTGCTGCGCAGGGCGGGTTGACCCCAATTCTTGTGGCGAGCAGGCTTCATGTGGCGAGGGGATTTATCCCCGTTGGACTGCGCAGCAGTCCCCAGCATCCTCCCTGGCGCATCGCCAGGGCTGATAGGTCCAGGGCTGCTTCGCAGCCCAGCGGGGATAAATCCCCTCGCCACAATGGCGTCTGTATCAGGTACAATTCCCGGCTATTTTTCGGCGGGCCATGCCTGCAGCCTTTTTGAGTGTTGATCCGTGAGTGATTTGAGTCATATCCGCAATTTCTCCATCATCGCCCACATTGACCATGGCAAGTCGACGCTGGCTGATCGCTTCATCCAGATGTGCGGCGGCCTGGCCGAGCGTGAAATGGAAGCCCAGGTCCTGGACTCCATGGACCTCGAGCGTGAGCGCGGGATCACCATCAAGGCCCACAGCGTTACTCTCTATTACAAGGCCCGCGACGGCGTCACTTATCAGTTGAACTTCATCGATACCCCGGGCCACGTCGACTTCACCTATGAAGTCAGCCGCTCGCTGGCGGCCTGTGAAGGGGCGTTGCTGGTGGTCGATGCCGGCCAGGGCGTCGAGGCCCAGTCGGTTGCCAACTGCTATACGGCCATCGAGCAGGGTCTGGAAGTCATGCCGGTGCTGAACAAGATCGACCTGCCCCAGGCCGATCCGGACCGCGTGAAGGAAGAAATCGAGAAAATCATCGGCATCGACGCCACCGACGCGGTCACCTGCAGCGCCAAGACCGGCCTGGGCGTGGATGAAGTGCTCGAACGCCTGGTCACCACCATCCCCGCGCCAACCGGCAACATCGAAGATCCGCTGCAAGCGTTGATCATCGACTCCTGGTTCGACAACTACCTGGGCGTGGTCTCCCTGGTTCGCGTGCGCCATGGCCGCGTGAGGAAGGGCGACAAGATCCTGGTCAAGTCCACCGGCAAGATCCACCTGGTGGACAGCGTCGGGGTCTTCAACCCGAAACATACCGCCACCGTCGACCTGAAGGCCGGCGAAGTGGGCTTCATCATCGCCGGCATCAAGGACATCCACGGGGCGCCGGTCGGCGATACCCTGACCTTGAGCTCCACCCCCGACGTCGATGTGCTGCCCGGTTTCAAGCGTATCCAGCCGCAGGTCTACGCCGGCCTGTTCCCGGTCAGCTCCGACGACTTCGAGGATTTCCGCGAAGCCCTGCAAAAGCTGACCCTGAACGACTCGTCCCTGCAATACACCCCGGAAAGC
The DNA here is from genome assembly GCF_053629195.1 of Pseudomonas sp. R151218B TE3479. Classification (NCBI taxonomy): domain Bacteria; kingdom Pseudomonadati; phylum Pseudomonadota; class Gammaproteobacteria; order Pseudomonadales; family Pseudomonadaceae; genus Pseudomonas; species Pseudomonas sp. R151218B TE3479. The sequence continues at coordinate 6,267,942 of NZ_JBRJHV010000001.1, read as the reverse complement.
TCCGACGCCCTGGGCTTCGGCTTCCGCTGCGGGTTCCTGGGCATGTTGCACATGGAAATCATCCAGGAGCGCCTGGAGCGCGAGTACGACCTGGACCTGATCACCACGGCGCCGACGGTAATCTTCGAGCTGCTGCTCAAGAACGGCGAAACCCTCTACGTCGACAACCCGTCCAAATTGCCGGACCTGTCGGCCATCGAAGACATGCGCGAGCCGATCGTGCGGGCCAACATCCTTGTGCCTCAAGAGCACCTGGGTAACGTCATTACCCTGTGTATCGAGAAACGCGGCGTACAACACGACATGCTGTTCCTCGGCACGCAGGTCCAGGTGACCTACGACCTGCCGATGAACGAAGTGGTGCTGGACTTCTTCGATCGTCTCAAATCCACCAGTCGCGGCTATGCTTCGCTGGACTATCATTTCGATCGTTACCAATCGGCTAATCTGGTGAAACTGGATGTGCTGATCAACGGTGAGAAAGTCGATGCCCTGGCATTGATCGTGCACCGTGACAACGCGCACTACAAAGGTCGTGCATTGACCGAGAAGATGAAGGAACTGATTCCGCGGCAGATGTTCGATGTGGCAATCCAGGCCGCCATTGGTGGGCAGATTGTGGCGCGTACAACCGTCAAGGCGCTCAGAAAGAACGTATTGGCCAAATGCTACGGCGGCGACGTCAGCCGTAAGCGCAAGCTGTTGGAAAAGCAGAAGGCCGGTAAAAAACGCATGAAGCAGGTCGGTAACGTGGAAATTCCACAGGAAGCCTTCCTTGCGGTGCTCAGGTTGGATAGTTAGGTCCTATGTCGCTAAATTTCCCGCTGTTGCTGGTTATCGCCGTGTTTGTCTGCGGCCTGTTGGCGTTGCTTGATCTGTTGTTCCTGGCGCCTCGGCGCCGGGCGGCCATCGCCTCTTATCAGGGCAGCGTCAGCCAGCCTGATGGTGTGGTGATCGAAAAGCTCAGCAAGGAACCGCTGCTGGTCGAATACGGCAAGTCGTTCTTCCCGGTGCTGTTCATCGTCCTGGTGCTGCGCTCGTTCCTGGTGGAACCGTTCCAGATTCCGTCCGGTTCGATGAAGCCGACCCTGGATGTGGGCGATTTCATTCTGGTGAACAAGTTCTCCTACGGAATCCGCCTGCCGGTGATCGACAAGAAAGTCATCGAGGTGGGTGATCCGCAACGCGGCGATGTCATGGTGTTCCGCTTCCCGAGCGACCCGAACGTCAACTACATCAAGCGCGTGGTCGGCTTGCCAGGCGACACGATCCGCTACACTGCCGACAAGCGTCTGTTCGTCAATGGCGAATCAGTGGCCGAACAATTGCTTGGCTCCGAGCCGGGTACGTTGGGCAGTGCCGAACTCTACCGGGAAAAACTCGGCGAGGCCGAACACCTGATCCGCAAGGAAATGAGCCGCTACCGCGCAACGCCGGACCGTTCGTGGACCGTGCCGGCGGGGCACTATTTCATGATGGGTGACAACCGCGACAACTCCAACGACAGCCGTTACTGGGATGATCCGAACATTCCCAAGGACCTGCTGGGCATGGTCCCGGACCGGAACATCGTCGGCAAGGCCTTTGCGGTCTGGATGAGCTGGCCGGAACCCAAACTCAGCCACCTGCCGAACTTCTCGCGGGTTGGCCTGATCAAGTAATCCCACACGGCGCTGTTGAACACAGCGCCGAATGCTTTTCTGGAGCCTGCACAAGGTTGCCCGGAGGCATGAAGCCAACGATAGTCAGGACGTCATTTTTGAACACAGCGTTAATTGTCCCAAGCCAACGGTGCCTTGCCACCGTGGCGGTGGAATCCAGCCACGAACTCAGCGTGGGTAAACCGTGAGCGTTTCTCTAAGCCGTCTCGAGCGTCAGCTCGGCTACACCTTCAAGGACCCGGACCTGATGCTCCTGGCCCTCACTCACCGCAGTTTTGCCGGGCGCAACAACGAACGCCTGGAATTCCTTGGTGATGCCATCCTCAACTTCGTGGCCGGCGAGGCGCTGTTCGAGCGCTTCCCGCTGGCCCGCGAAGGCCAGTTGTCGCGTTTGCGCGCGCGTTTGGTAAAAGGTGAGACCCTGGCCGTACTGGCCCGTGGTTTCGACCTGGGCGAATACCTGCGCCTGGGCTCCGGTGAATTGAAAAGCGGCGGTTTCCGTCGCGAGTCGATTCTGGCCGATGCCCTGGAAGCGTTGATTGGCGCGATCTACCTGGACTCAGGCATGGACATGGCGCGCGAACGCGTGCTGGCCTGGCTGACTTCAGAGATCGACAGCCTGACGCTGGTGGATACCAACAAGGATCCGAAGACCCGTTTGCAGGAATTCCTGCAATCGCGCAGTTGCGAACTGCCGCGCTACGAAGTGGTGGATATCCAGGGTGAGCCGCATTGCCGAACCTTCTTCGTCGAATGCGAAGTTGTCCTACTGAATGAAAAAAGCCGGGGTCAGGGTGTGAGCCGTCGTATTGCCGAACAGGTAGCGGCCGCCGCAGCACTGATTGCCCTGGGCGTGGAGAATGGCAATGACTGATACAACCGTCACCCGCTGCGGCTATGTCGCCATTGTCGGTCGGCCGAACGTGGGCAAGTCCACGCTGCTGAACCACATCCTGGGCCAGAAACTGGCGATCACCTCGCGCAAGCCCCAGACCACTCGCCACAACATGCTGGGCATCAAGACTGAAGGCGCCGTGCAGGCGATCTACGTCGACACCCCGGGCATGCACAAGGGTGGCGAAAAGGCCTTGAACCGCTACATGAACAAGACTGCCTCGGCGGCGTTGAAAGACGTCGACGTGGTGATCTTCGTGGTCGACCGCACCAAATGGACCGAAGAAGACCAGATGGTCCTCGAGCGTGTCCAGTACGTCACCGGCCCGCTGATCGTGGCACTGAACAAGACCGACCGCATCGAAGACAAGGCTGAACTGATGCCGCACCTGTCCTGGTTGCAGGAACAGTTGCCCAACGCCCAGATCATCCCGATCTCTGCCCAGCACGGCCATAACCTCGACGCGCTGGAGCGGGTGATTGCCGAACACCTGCCGGAAAACGATCATTTCTTCCCTGAAGACCAGATCACCGACCGCAGCAGCCGTTTCCTCGCCGCCGAGCTGGTGCGCGAGAAAATCATGCGGCAGATGGGCGCCGAGCTGCCGTACCAGATCACGGTCGAGATCGAAGAGTTCAAGCAACAGGGCAAGACCCTGCACATTCATGCGCTGATCCTCGTCGAACGTGACGGTCAGAAGAAAATCATCATTGGCGACAAGGGCGAGCGCATCAAGCGCATCGGCACCGAGGCGCGCAAGGACATGGAGCTGCTGTTCGACTCCAAGATCATGCTCAACCTGTGGGTCAAGGTGAAGGGCGGCTGGTCCGATGACGAGCGTGCGCTGCGTTCGTTGGGTTACGGCGACCTCTGATCAGGTGGCTGGATGTACCAAGAACCTTGTGGGAGCGAGCTTGCTCGCGATGAGGGCCTGATATTCAACATGGATGTTGACTGACAGACCGCTATCGCGAGCAAGCTCGCTCCCACATTGGTTTGGGGTTATTGAAAAACTCTGCTCGTCTATTGAGAACTCTGATTTCCATGCCCCCAGCCCAACCCACCGGCCAGCCCGCCTACGTCCTCCACAGCCGCGCCTACCGCGAAAGCAGTGCCCTGGTGGACTTCCTCACGCCCCAAGGGCGGCTGCGGGCGGTGTTGCGGGGCGCGCGGGGCAAAGCCGGCACGCTGGCGCGGCCGTTCGTGCCGCTGGAAGTCGAATTTCGCGGACGGGGCGAGTTGAAGAACGTCGGGCGCATGGAAAGCAACGGCGTCGCCGCCTGGCTCAACGGCGAGGCGTTGTTCAGCGGTTTGTACCTCAATGAATTGCTGATCCGCCTGCTGCCCGCCGAAGATCCTCACCCGGCCGTCTTCGACCACTACGCCGCCACGTTGCTGGCCCTGGCCGAAGGCCGTCCGCTGGAGCCGCTGCTGCGTTCGTTCGAATGGCGGCTGCTGGATGACCTGGGCTATGGTTTCGCCTTGAGCGCCGACCTGCACGGCGCGCCCATCGCCGCCGACGGCCTCTACCGTTTGCAAGTGGATGCCGGCCTGGAGCGGGTCTACCTGCTGCAACCGGGGCTGTTCAATGGCGCCGAGCTGCTGGCCATGGCCGAGGCCGACTGGAGCGCGCCGGGTGCCTTGTCGGCGGCCAAGCGTCTGATGCGCCAAGCCCTGGCCGTGCATCTGGGCGGTCGGCCCCTGGTCAGTCGCGAGCTGTTTCGCAAGCCCTGATCAACCCGTATGCTGTGGGCCGACTATCTGTCCCTTCAGGAGCCTTTTTGTGAGCACCAGCAATCGCATTCTTCTCGGCGTGAACATCGACCATGTCGCCACCCTGCGCCAGGCCCGCGGTACGCGCTACCCGGATCCGGTCAAGGCCGCGCTGGACGCGGAAGAGGCGGGGGCCGACGGCATCACCGTGCACCTGCGTGAAGACCGTCGCCACATCCAGGAGCGCGACGTGCTGCTGCTCAAGGACGTGCTGCAGACCCGCATGAACTTCGAAATGGGCGTGACCGAAGAAATGATGGCGTTCGCTGAGCTCATCCGCCCGGCGCACATCTGCCTGGTGCCGGAGACGCGCCAGGAACTGACCACCGAAGGCGGCCTCGACGTAGCGGGGCAGGAATCGCGGATCAGCCTGGCGGTGGAACGTCTGTCGAAGATCGGTGCCGAGGTATCGCTGTTCATCGATGCCGACGAACGGCAGATCGAAGCGTCCAAGCGGGTCGGCGCCCCGGCCATCGAACTGCACACCGGTCGTTACGCTGATGCCGAAACCCCCACCGACGTGGCTGACGAGCTGCAACGGGTCGCCGATGGCGTTGCCTTTGGCCTGGCCCAGGGCTTGATCGTCAACGCCGGCCATGGCCTGCACTACCACAACGTCGAAGCCGTCGCGGCCATCAAGGGCATCAACGAGCTGAACATCGGCCACGCGCTGGTGGCCCATGCGTTGTTCGTCGGGTTCAAGTCGGCGGTGGCGGAAATGAAAGCGCTGATCCTGGCTGCCGCCAAGTCCTGACCGCAGCCACCATCCCCTGTGGGAGCGAGCTTGCTCGCGATGAGGGCCTGACCTTCAGCATTGATGTTGACTGTCAGTCCGCTATCGCGAGCAAGCTCGCTCCCACAGAGGATGTGGTGACTTAATTAAAGCTGCGGGGATTCCTGGTTCGGCTTGCTCTTGTCCACGCCCGGCACGTGCAGGTTGCCCTCGGCCACCTGGTCGCCTTCGAGCTGTGGCTGCGTGACCCAGGTCAGGATGTCGTAGTAGCGGCGGATGTTCGCCACGAAATGCACCGGTTCGCCGCCCCGGGCGTAGCCGTAGCGGGTCTTGCTGTACCACTGTTTCTGAGACAAGCGTGGCAGGATCTTCTTCACATCCAGCCACTTGTCCGGGTTCAGTCCTTCCTTGGCCGCCAGTTTGCGGGCGTCGTCCAGGTGGCCGCTGCCAACGTTGTAGGCAGCCAGGGCGAACCAGGTGCGGTCGGGCTCCTCGATGCTTTCGTCCAGTTGGTCCTTCATGTAGGCCAGGTACTTGGCGCCGCCCATGATGCTTTGCTTCGGGTCCAGGCGGTTGGACACGCCCATGGCCTGGGCGGTGTTCTGGGTCAGCATCATCAGGCCGCGCACGCCGGTCTTGGACGTGACTGCCGGTTGCCACAGCGACTCCTGATAGCCGATCGCGGCCAGCAGGCGCCAATCGACTTTTTCCTGCTTGGCGTAGGCCTTGAAGTGCTGTTCGTATTTGGGCAGGCGTTGTTGCAGGTGCTGGGCGAACGTGGTGGCGCCCATGTAGCCGAGGACATCGACATGGCCGTAGTAGCGGTCCTTGAGGCGTTGCAGCGTGCCGTTCTTCTGCACTTTGTCGAGGTAGCTGTTGATCTCGTTGAGCAGGCTGTTGTCTTCGCCAGGGGCCACTGCCCAGCTCTGGCTGCGGGCATCGCCGAGGTCGAAGGCCACGCGCACGTTGGGGAAGTACACCTGGTTCATCGCCACTTCGTTGGAGTCCACCAGGGTGAGGTCGATCTGGCCCTCGTCGACCATGCGCAGCAGGTCGACCACTTCAACCGCGTCGGACTCTTCGTATTCGATGCCCGGGTATTGCTGCTTCAACTGTGCCAGTTGTTCGGCGTGGGTGCTGCCCTTGAGCACCATGATCTTCTTGCCCGCCAGGGCCGCTGCGTCGGTGGGGCGAGACTGGCCGTTGCGGTAGATGACCTGCGGGGTGACTTCCAGGTAGGCGTGGGAAAACCGCACCTGCTTCTTGCGCTGTTCGCTGCTGACCAGGCCTGCCGCCGCCAATACCGGGCCGTTGGGCTTGCCGATCTGGCTGAACAGGTCGTCGAGGTTGTCAGCGGTCTCGATCTTCAGCTCCACCCCCAAATCGTCGGCGAAGCGCTTCACCAGCTCGTACTCGAAGCCGGTTTCACCGTTGCGATCCTGGAAGTAGGTGGCAGGGCTGTTTCGGGTAACCACCCGCAGCACGCCATCCTCCTTTACGCGCTCCAGTGTGTTGGGTTTCTCAACACAACCACTGAGCACCAGGAAGAGTCCGGTTGCGATCAGCCATTTGGCATATCGCGGACGCAAAGCCGTTGGGGAAAACATCTGCGCAGTATACGCAAACGGCCCCTACCGCCATATCTCGACAGCAAAAGGCCAGTCTGCTAGCAGTTGCAAAACATGTCCGCAACACCGGCCGGCCGTGGTGTGGCGGGCTTTGTGCCACTGAAAAATATCTCTGCGTGAACCTTGGTATGGGGGCCCAATACCCCCGCATGTGCAAAGACCGACATTCGGCCAGCACCGTGCGTGCCGTTTCGGGTGCCGTTGCCGGCGGTTTAGGCTAGAATGCACGGCCTCAAAGCACACCCCCTTCCCGAGGCTGTCCCGAAGATGTTGATCCTGCGCGGCGCTCCTGCCCTTTCTGCCTTTCGCCACAGCAAACTCCTTGAGCAACTGAGCCAAAAGGTTCCGGCTGTCAGTGGCTTGTATGCTGAATTCGCTCACTTCGCCGAAGTCACCGGCGGTTTGACCGGCGACGAACAGCAGGTGCTCGCGCGCCTTCTGAAGTACGGCCCCAGTGTTCCCGTCCAGGAGCCGGCCGGTCGCCTGTTCCTGGTGCTGCCGCGTTTCGGCACCATTTCGCCGTGGTCGAGCAAGGCCAGCGACATCGCCCGTAATTGCGGTCTGGCGAAGATCCAGCGCCTGGAGCGCGGCATTGCCTTTTATGTCACCGGTGAGTTCAGCGAGGCCGAGGCCCGGTTGATCGCCGAAGGCCTGCATGACCGCATGACCCAAGTCGTGCTGGGCAACCTGGAGCAGGCCGCGGGCCTGTTCAGCCATGCCGAGCCCAAACCGCTGACCGCCATCGATGTGCTGGGCGGCGGCCGCGCCGCGCTGGAAAAAGCCAACGCCGAACTGGGCCTGGCCCTGGCCGAAGACGAGATCGATTACCTGGTCAACGCCTTCCAGGGCTTGAAGCGCAACCCGCACGACATCGAACTGATGATGTTCGCCCAGGCCAACTCCGAGCACTGCCGCCACAAGATTTTCAACGCCAGTTGGGACATTGACGGCCAGAGCCAGGAAAAAAGCCTGTTCGGCATGATCAAGAACACCTATCAGATGCATAACGAAGGTGTGCTGTCGGCCTACAAGGACAACGCGGCGGTGATCGTCGGCAACGTTGCCGGTCGCTTCTACCCGAACCCCGAGACCCGCCAGTACGGTGCGGTCCAGGAGCCGGTGCACATCCTGATGAAGGTCGAGACCCACAACCACCCGACCGCCATTGCGCCGTTCCCGGGTGCGTCCACCGGTTCCGGTGGCGAGATCCGCGACGAAGGCGCCACCGGGCGCGGTGCCAAGCCCAAGGCCGGCCTGACCGGCTTCACCGTGTCGAACCTGCAGATCCCGGGCTTCGAACAGCCGTGGGAAAAGCCCTACGGCAAGCCTGAGCGTATCGTCAACGCCCTCGACATCATGATCGAAGGTCCCCTGGGGGGCGCGGCGTTCAACAACGAATTCGGCCGTCCGGCCCTGACCGGCTACTTCCGTACCTTCGAACAGTCCATCACCACCCCCCGTGGTGAGGAAGTCCGTGGTTACCACAAGCCGATCATGCTCGCGGGTGGCATGGGCAACATCCGCGCCGAACACGTGCAGAAAGGCGAGATCCTGGTCGGCTCCAAGCTGATCGTCCTTGGCGGCCCGGCCATGCTGATCGGCCTGGGTGGCGGCGCGGCGTCCTCCATGGCCACCGGCACCAGCTCGGCCGACCTGGACTTCGCCTCGGTCCAGCGGGAAAACCCGGAAATGGAACGCCGTTGCCAGGAAGTCATCGACCGTTGCTGGCAGTTGGGTGAACACAACCCCATCAGCTTCATCCACGACGTCGGCGCCGGCGGCCTGTCCAACGCCTTCCCGGAGCTGGTCAACGACGGCGGCCGTGGTGGTCGCTTCGAACTGCGCAACATTCCGAACGACGAGCCGGGCATGGCCCCGCACGAAATCTGGAGCAACGAATCCCAGGAACGTTACGTCCTGGCGGTCGGCCCGGCCGACTTCGAACGCTTCCAGGCCATTTGCGAACGTGAACGCTGCCCGTTCGCGGTAGTGGGTGAAGCCACCGCCGAGCCGCAACTGACCGTCACCGACAGCCACTTCGGCAACAGCCCGGTGGACATGCCGCTGGAAGTGTTGCTGGGCAAGGCCCCGCGCATGCACCGTTCGGCGGTTCGCGAAGCGGAGCTGGGCGATGATTTCGATCCGTCCACCCTCGACCTCGCCGAGTCCATCGAGCGGGTGCTGCATCACCCGGCCGTGGCGAGCAAGAGCTTCCTGATCACCATCGGCGACCGCACCATCACCGGCCTCGTGGCCCGTGACCAGATGGTCGGCCCATGGCAGGTGCCGGTGGCCGACGTGGCCGTGACCGCCACCAGCTTCGACGTCTACACCGGCGAAGCCATGGCGATGGGTGAGCGCACGCCGCTGGCGCTGCTGGATGCCCCGGCCTCGGGCCGCATGGCGATCGGCGAGACCCTGACCAACATCGCGGCTTCGCGCATCGGCAAGATTTCCGACATCAAGCTGTCGGCCAACTGGATGTCCGCCGCCGGTCATCCAGGTGAAGACGCCCGCTTGTACGACACCGTCAAGGCCGTCGGCATGGAGCTGTGCCCGGAGCTGGGCATCACCATTCCGGTGGGCAAGGACTCCATGTCCATGGCCACGCGCTGGAACGACGAAGGCGTGGACAAGAGCGTGACCTCGCCGCTGTCGCTGATCGTGACCGGTTTCGCCCCGGTCACCGACATCCGCCAGACCCTGACCCCACAACTGCGCATGGACAAGGGTACCACCGACCTGATCCTGATCGACCTGGGCCGTGGCCAGAACCGCATGGGCGCCTCGATCCTGGCCCAGGTGCACGGCAAGCTCGGCTCGCAAGCGCCGGACGTCGACGATGCCGAAGACCTGAAGGCGTTCTTCGCCGTCATCCAAGGCCTCAACGCCGACGGTCATCTGCTGGCCTACCACGACCGTTCCGACGGTGGTTTGCTGACCACCGTGGTGGAAATGGCCTTCGCCGGGCATTGCGGCCTGAGCCTGACCCTCGACAGCGTGGCCGAGTCCACGGCTGAAATCCCGGCCATCCTGTTCAACGAAGAGTTGGGCGCGGTGATCCAGGTTCGCCAGGACGCTACCCCGGACATCCTCGCCCAGTTCAGCGCCGCCGGCCTGGCCGATTGCGTCTCGGTGATCGGCCAGCCGATCAACAACGCCCATATCAACATCACCTTCAACGGCGACACCGTCTTCGAAGGCCAGCGCCGCCTGTTGCAGCGCCAGTGGGCTGAAACCAGCTACCAGATCCAGCGCCTGCGCGACAACGCCGAGTGTGCCGAGCAGGAATTCGACGCGCTGCTGGAAGAAGACAACCCGGGCCTGAGTGCCAAGCTCAGCTACGACGTCAACCACGACGTGGCGGCGCCCTACATCAAGAAAGGCATTCGCCCACAAGTGGCGGTCCTGCGCGAGCAGGGCGTCAACGGCCAGGTGGAGATGGCGGCGGCGTTCGACCGTGCCGGCTTCAACGCGATCGACGTGCACATGAGCGACATCCTGGCCGGTCGTGTCGACCTGAACGACTTCAAGGGCATGGTCGCCTGCGGCGGTTTCTCCTACGGCGACGTGCTCGGTGCCGGTGAAGGCTGGGCCAAGTCGGCGCTGTTCAACAGTCGCGCCCGCGATGCGTTCCAAGGCTTCTTCGAGCGCACCGACAGTTTCACCCTTGGCGTGTGCAACGGTTGCCAGATGATGTCCAACCTGCACGAGTTGATTCCGGGCAGCGAGTTCTGGCCGCACTTCGTGCGCAACCGTTCCGAGCAGTTCGAAGCGCGCGTGGCGATGGTCCAGGTGCAGGAATCGAACTCGATCTTCCTGCAGGGTATGGCCGGTTCGCGCATGCCGATCGCTATCGCCCACGGCGAAGGCCACGCGGAATTCGAAAGCGAAGAAGCCTTGCTCGAAGCCGACCTGTCCGGTTGCGTGTCGCTGCGTTTTGTCGACAACCACGGCAAGGTCACCGAAACCTACCCGGCCAACCCGAACGGCTCGCCGCGCGGGATCACCGGCCTGACCAGCCGCGACGGCCGTGTCACGATCATGATGCCGCACCCGGAGCGGGTGTTCCGCGCGGTGCAGAACTCGTGGCGTTCGGATGACTGGAACGAAGACGCACCTTGGATGCGCATGTTCCGTAACGCCCGCGTCTGGGTGAACTGAGGCGGTGTACAAGCTCTGCTTCTTCGTCCCGGCCAGCCACGTGGACGAGGTCAAAAGCGCCGTATTCGCTGCCGGTGGCGGGCGAATCGGCGACTATGACCACTGTGCCTGGCAAGTGTTGGGCCTGGGCCAGTTTCGCCCTTTGGACGGCAGCCAGCCGTTCATTGGCGAGGCGGGCCAGGTCGAGCAGGTCGAGGAGTGGAAGGTAGAGCTTGTCGTTGCCGATGAGCTGATTCGTGGGGTGGTGAACGCGCTGAAACAAAACCATCCCTACGAGACGCCAGCGTATGAAGTATGGCGACTGGAGGATTTTTGATCCTTCGCGCGTCGAATGAGGAACCCGCTGATTCAATCAGCGGGTTTTTTGTTTAAGAGCTAAAACCATGCCCGCCAGCGCAAGCCGATTCCCACGTTCCAGTGGATCCAGAAACTGTGGGAGCGAGCCTCCAGGGGCCGAAAATATGTGCTCGACGCCAATGAACTGTGGGAGTGGGCTTGCCCGCGAAGGCGTCGGGTCAGCTTGCATTGATGTTGGATGTACTGGCCTCTTCGCGAGCAAGCCCGCTCCCACAGGGGCTCTACCTAGCCCGTCTATTGATGCCGGTTCTCGAGTCGGCAAGCTTCCTTCTCGATGCCAATGCACTCGACTGGTTCACTGACGCCTTTCTCGAAGCGGCGGGCGTTCATCAATAGGCCTCCTTTGATACCGCCAATAAATGCGAAGGCGCCTTCACGCGAGCCGACGTTAGGTACGGACAAATCTACTGCCACGCTGTTGGGCCTAACTTCATAGACCCAGCCCCCGTTGGCGGCTTCTTGGGTTGCCCAGAACTTGGCTTCGCTATAATCGCTGAATGCCACAACGACCGATTGAGCTAGGGGGGACTCCGGCCAGATCGATTGTCGCAGATTCGGTGTCAGAGAGTTCCAGGCCCGTAGCCCTCGGGCCAGCGCATCCGCTCCCTGCGTGGGATTGATTGTCGTAGAGCCGACTGCCCAGAGGGACTGCTTGTTCGTTATCCATGCCAGGCCCTCCGGAGGCACCACTCGGTTCCACTCGATGGACATTGCAGCGATCTCCAGCCTCGTCTCGCGGCCAGTGGGTTCACGGTAGTTTGGGTTAGTTACGCATTCGGTAAAATCGGGTGCCCGGCAGGCATTTTTGATGAAGCGCCCCTTTACACCGCCTGGGAAGCTGATTTCCTCCTCGCCGGGAAAATGCCCTCCCGATAGCGGCTGATCGACGCCATGGGGGGCATTGAGTTCGTACAGCCATTCGCTGGCGTAGTGCTCGGCGATGGACTTACTGCGCGTTGTGCTGCTGTATATCGATTTTGCGATCCCGCCCCCATGACTGTACCAGTCGTATTTCCATTCATTCTCGGGGAAGCCCACGGCTTTGGGCAGTAGCCCGTCCCGGAAGGCATTGAGGCCTTGACCCGTTGTATCTCCTCGATAGAGCGTATCCATGTCGGTACGCCAGCGTAACGAGGGTACGGTCTTGCGGATATCCACGCTCGAGTCCGCGGTGACCTGCAGCCAGGCCTGATACCAGGGTTCATCTTTCTGCACCGAGTCCTGAGTAGCGGCCCAAGTATTCGGGGCCACTTGCCAGGCGCTTGCCGTTACCACGGCGACAGTCGCCACCCGTACAAAACCGTTGCTTCTACTCATGATTTGGACACCTCAGCTTGAAACGAGGACGCCAATCGAATCACATACTTCGTTACGACATATTCTTCGAATTGACAGTTTAACTACCTGTTGCGCAGTTCGATGGCGCCGCTGGGGTGCGCATCGGTTCACTGTGTGGGGATAAGGATAGTTGACTGTTCTGCGCTGTAACGTCTGATTTTGTAACAAGCGGCTCAGTTGGGTGCATTGGCGAATAATCAGGTTGTGTTGTTGGTTGTAATCCGTCTGGTTTGTCCGTTACCTGTTATTTCTGACAGTTGCTAGGTTCTGCTTGATGACCTTTAATCGAGGGTTTTGTCTTGGAGGCGCTCGCTAAATTTTCGGTTGGGTACAGATCTGGACTTGATGCAACAAGTACCGGCCTCATCGCGAGCAAGCTCGCTCCCACAAGAGGCAGGTGTCGATCACAGGTTTTGTGAACAACCATCCAGCCACTGTGGGAGCGAGCTTGCTCGCGATGAATCGAAAGATGAATACAAAAATCCCGGTAGAACACTGGGCCCGTGGTGAGGGAGCTTGCTTCCGCTGATCCGCGAAGCGGCCCTGGAACTGATGGCGCGGTACGACGAGAAACGCGAATAAACAGCTGAGGGGCTACTGTGCAGCCCAACGGGGATGAATCCCCTCGCCACAGGTGCGGTGGTCTGTCAGACGCACCGAAGTTTCCGACAAGACTTTAGGGTTGTTCCTCGGAAGCGAGGGATCTAGCCTTTGGGTGTCGCTGCCAATTCAGCGACCGGGCTTGACCGACCGAAGAATCACAGGACACCGGCCCGGACAATTTGTCCTGGGCTCCATTTATTTAAGGAGTTTTCCTTTGAAAGATGATTCGGACGTTCGCAAGCCCATATCCACCTTCCCCTACGGCGACTACGCCCCCGAAAAGCTGCAAGAAGCCGCTGACCGTGCGCTGGACCATTACCTCAAACCCGAGGGAGACCCGTCAGAACCCAAGCCCTCCCCACAGTTGTTCACCGTGAGCGATGCTGTCGATACCGAAGTCCTCCTGGCCAACCTCAGCGAAACCCTGGCTTCGGCCAATGCGATGATCAGCGACCTGGCTTTTGATATGGATGGCTCTCGGCGGCATGTGTTGTTGGGGGTGGTTCAGATAATTGAGCTGGGGACACTCCTGGCGGACAAGGCTTTGGATCGGGTAGAGCTTCGGACTTGATGCAACAAGTGCCGGCCTCATCGCGAGCAAGCTCGCTTCCACAAGAGGCAGGTGTCGATCACAGGTTTTGTGAACAACATCCAGCCACTGTGGGAGCGAGCTTGCTCGCGATGAGTCGAAAGACGAATACAAAAATCCCGGCAGAACACTGGCCCCGTGGCGAGGGAGCTTGCTCCCGCTGGGGCCGTAGGAGCTGCCGGAGGCTGCGATCTTTTGATTTTGATCTTTCGCTTGGGATTCAAGTGTCTGGGGAAAGATCGCAGCCTCGTTGCACTCGACAGCTCCTACACAGCGCCTACAACGCAGTCCAGTGGGAGGACGGTGGTGCTAGGCCCCGGCATCGACCTTGCGGCCATGCGTCAGGCCATCCAACGCCTGCCATAACTTCGGTGCCTTTTCCCCCAGCAGTAAGTGCCAGACACCGCCCTCCAACGAGCTCATACCCTGACACCCCAACCCTTTGAGCCGGCTTTCCGACAAGCCCTTGTCATCGGCCAGCCGCACCCGTAGCCGGCTCGTCGCCACGCACTCGAGTTGCAGGACATTGTCCTGGCCTCCGAGGGCGTCCAGCCATTGTTGCGCTTCGGTGCTGGAAAGGGCGGCAGGTGTGGTCGGTGCAGGGACATTCGGCACCGGCGCGGTGACCGGGCGAAGGGAGGAGGGCATCGCCAGGCGGATTTCATCGGCAATGCTGTCGGCCATCGGCCCCACCACCACCTGCAGGCTCCCGCCGTTACCGGGGCGTACCACGGCCATGGCGCCGAGGGCCTTGAGCTGGGCGTCGGACGCCTTGTTGCGATCCACCATGTCCAACCGCAAGCGTGTGGTGCAGGCACCGATGGTGATCAGGTTGTCGGCGCCGCCCAATGCCTGGATGTAGGCCGCGGCCCGCTGGTTTTCGGCGATGGCCGGTTTGTCGCCTGCCGGCACCTCTTCACGCCCCGGGGTTTTCAGGTCGAAGCGGCGGATGCAGAAGTCGAACACCAGGTAATAGATTGCCGCGTAGGCCAGGCCCACCGGGATGACCAACCAGCCGTTGGTGGATTTGCCCCAGCCCAGGACCATGTCGATGAAGCCGCCGGAGAAGGTAAAGCCCAGGTGAATGTCCAGCAGATTGGTCACTGCCATCGATACACCGGTCAGCAGCGCATGGGCCAGGAACAACAGGGGCGCGAGGAACATGAAGGCGAACTCGATCGGCTCGGTGACACCGGTCAGAAACGAGGTCAGCGCCATGGACAGCAGGATCCCACCCATGACCTTGCGCCGCTGGGGCAAGGCATTGCGGTACATCGCCAGGCACGCCGCGGGCAGGCCGAAGAGCATCACCGGGAACATGCCGGTCATGAATTGGCCGCCCTTGGGGTCGCCGGCGAAATAACGGCTCAGGTCACCGGTCACCACCGCACCGGTGGCGGGGTCGGTGAAACTGCCGAAGATGAACCAGGCCATGTTATTGAGGATGTGGTGCAGGCCAGTAACGATCAGCAATCGATTGAACACCCCGAACACGAAGGCGCCGAAACTGCCGCTTTCCATCAGCAAGGCGCCGAAACCGTTGATACCCTGCTGGATCGGCGGCCAGATAAGGCCGAACACCACGCCCAGCCCGACGGCGCTGAAACCGGTGACAATCGGCACGAAGCGCCGGCCACCAAAGAACGCCAGGTATTCCGGCAGCTTGATGTCCTTGAAGCGGTTATACAGCGCCCCCGCCAGCAGGCCGCTGATGATCCCGGCGAGCATGCCCATGTTGATGCTGGCATCGAGCACCTTCAGGGTGGCGATCATCACCAGGTAGCCGATGGCCCCGGCCAACCCCGCCGTACCGTTGTTGTCCCGGGCGAAGCCCACGGCGATGCCGATGGCGAAGATCATCGCCAGGTTGGCGAAAATCGCCTGGCCGGCGTCGTGGATGATGGCGATGTTCAACAGGTCGGTGTCGCCCAGGCGCAGCAACAGGCCGGCGATGGGCAGGATCGCGATGGGCAGCATCAGTGCCCGGCCGAGGCGTTGCAGCCCTTCGATGAAATGCTGGTACATGGCGTCTCTCCCTTTATTGTTCTTCGACGTGGCTCAGCCCAGGGGCCAGTGTTGATGGCAGGCACGGCGTACCGCGAGTGCGCTGCCCAGGTTCAGCAGTTCGCTGCTCAAGCGAGCGCACTGCGCGGCGTCGAGGTGGCGCACGCGGTCCTTGATTTCGCCGATCTGCGGCGGGCTGACCGACAGTTCGCGTACACCCAGGCCGATCAGTACGGGCGTGGCCAACGGGTCCGAGGCCAGGGCCCCGCACACGCCGACCCAACGCCCATGCTTGGCGGCACCGGCACAGGTCTGGGCGATCAGCCGCAGCAGCGCCGGATGCAGGGCATCGACCCGGGCGGCGAGGCCGGCGTGGTCGCGGTCCATGGCCAGGGTGTATTGCGACAGGTCATTGGTGCCAATGGAGAGGAAATCCGCATGTTCGGCCAATTGCTCGGCCAGCAACGCGGCGGCCGGCACTTCGATCATCACCCCCAGTTGCGGGCGTTCGCCCACGCCCAGTTCGGTGCCAAGGGCATCGAGGCGTTGGCGGATGTGCAGCAGTTCGTCGACTTCGGTGACCATGGGCAACAGGATCCGGCAGCGGTCCAGCGGACGGGTTTGCAGCAAGGCGCGCAGTTGCTGGTCGAGCAGATCCGGTCGCACCTGGGCCAGGCGAATGCCCCGCAGGCCCAGTACCGGGTTGGCTTCGCTGGGCAGTGGTAGGTAGTCCAGTTGCTTGTCGCCGCCCACGTCGATGGTGCGAATGATCACCGGCCTGTCGCCCATGGCATCGAGTACGGCTTGATAGGCCTGGCGCTGCTCTTCTTCGTCGGGGGCGGTGTGGCGGTCGACGAAGAGAAATTCGGTGCGCAACAAGCCAACGCCATCGGCACCGTTGGCCAAGCCTGCGCCGGCTTCGGCGCTGGAGGCCACGTTAGCGGCGACTTCCACCTCCACGCCATCGACGGTTCGCGCCGGCGTGTGGGCGAGGGTCTGTTGTTGGGCGCGCAGGGCCGTGCGTCGGCTCTGTGCTTGCTGCACCTGCGCCAGGCGCTCGGCGGTTGGCATGAGTTCGAGGCGGCCACCGTCTGCGTCCAGCACCACTGATTGCCCTGGCGCCTGTGCAAGCAGTGCTTCGCCCAGCGCCACCAGGCACGGCAGGCCTTTGCCCCGGGCCAGGATCGCCACATGGGACGTCGCGCCGCCCTCGACCATGCACACGCCGGCCACGCCTTGGGCGCTGAGTTGCAGCAGGTCCGACGGGGTCAGTTCCTGGGCGGCGACGATGGCGCCCGCCGCGACGTCGAATTGCCAGGCTCCACCGAGTAACGCCCGCAGGACCCGTTGGCGCAAGTCACGCAAGTCGTTGGCGCGCTCGGCCAGCAGCGTGCTGCCCAGTTGTTGCAGGACCTGGCATTGAGCGTCGATGGAACGGCTCCAGGCCTGGGGCGCGGCACTGCCTTGTTCGATGAAGAGGCCGGCGGCATCCAGCAGTACCGGGTCTTCCAGCAGCGCCAGGTGGGCACTGAAGATCGCCTCTTCATCGCGGTGCTGCCTGGCCCGGGCGTGCTCCAGCGTGAGGTGGATCTCGCCACGGACCTGGGCCAGGGCTTCATTCAGGCGTTGTCGCTGGTCTTCGATGGCATGGCCGCCGGTGTCTTGCGGCAATTGAATGCCATTCAACCGAACCAGCGGCCCAGTCACCAGGCCGGGCGCGGCACATACGCCGTGCAACACGCCCGCTTCGGCATTAGCCCGTGGTGGTTCGGGCGGCGGCGCGCTGGCATGGGCGTCTTCCACCAGGGCAGTGGATAAGGTCGCCAGCAAGGCTTGCAGCGCCGCCTCGGCATCGCTGCCCCGGCAACTGACGTGCACGTGCGCCTGTTCGGTGATGGCCAGCCCCATCATGCCCATGACGCTGTCGCAGGAGGCCGACTTGCCACCGAAATGCAGCTGCGAGCGGCTCTTGAAGCCTTGCGCGGTCTGGCGCACCAGGGCTGCCGGGCGGGCGTGAAGACCGCCGCGATGGGCGATGCGGACCTGGCCGAACACTTCAATGCCACAATCCTGTTCGTGATGTTCCGCCTGACCGCCGGTCTTGGCGAGGATGTGCAACAGCGGGTCGCCGACCTTCACCCCTTTGAGCGTGATGGGACGTGCCTGGAAATGCTCGCCGTTGGTGATGACCAGCAGGCTGACCAGGCTCTTGCAGCGCAGCGCCACTTTATCCACGTCATAACGCAGCAACGGCTGGCCATGGCTCACCCGTGCACCTTCCTTGACCAGCATGGAAAACCCGTCGCCTTGCAGCTCGACCGTATCCAGACCCAGGTGCAGCAGCAGTTCGGCGCCATTGTCGGCCCGCAGGGTCACGGCGTGGCCGGTGCGGGCGACGTGGATCACTTCACCGTCGCAAGGCGCATAGAGGGTGTCGTTCAGCGGGTCGATGGCGATCCCATCGCCCATGGCGCCGCTGGCGAACACCGCGTCCGGGACATTGGCGAGGGTGAGCACCGGGCCGCTGAGGGGGGCGCTGAGGATCAGCTCTTTATTGTTGTTGGGCATGGGCTCGCTCTCTTCAGGCTCTTGTTTGAAAAGCAGTCGGATCAGTGTGTACGGGTGACCTTGCTCAGGTGCCGTGGCTGGTCCGGGTCCAGGCCTCGGGCCACGGCCAGGCTCGCGGCCATCGCGTAGAAGCTCTGGATCGCCAGGATCGGGTCCAGGGCCGGGTGTTCGGCGCGGCTCAAGGTCAGGTCGCGTTCGACAATGTCATCAGGTGCCGCCAGCAGGACCCGGGCACCGCGCTGGCGCATGTCCGCGGCCAGGCTCAACACGCCGGCCTGTTCGGCACCGCGCGGGGCGAACACCAGCAGCGGGTAGTCATGATCGATCAGCGCCATGGGCCCATGACGAACTTCGGCACTGCTGAAGGCTTCGGCCTGGATCGCCGAGGTTTCCTTGAACTTGAGCGCCGCTTCCTGGGCGATGGCGAACCCGGCGCCCCGGCCGATCACCATCAACCGCTGACAGTCGCGCAGGGCGTCGACAGCGCTGTGCCAGTCCTGGCGGGCGGCCTCGCGCAGGCCCTCGGGCAGGGCGCCGCCGGCTTCGAGCAACTCGGCGTCAGCTTTCCAGTGGGCCACCAGTCGCGCACTGGCGCTGAGGGTGGCAATGAAGCTCTTGGTCGCGGCGACGCTGCTCTCGACGCCGGCACACAGCGGCACGCTGAATTCACAGGCGGCTTCCAGAGGCGAGTCGGTGGCGTTGACCAGGGCCACGCTCAAGGCGCCACGCTTGCGCAACAAGCGCAGGCTGTTCACCAGGTCCGGGCTCTGTCCCGACTGGGAAAACCCGAACGCCACCTGGCCGCTGACCTTCAGCGGCGCCTGTTGCATGGTCACCACCGACATCGGCAGCGAGGCCACCGGGATGCCCAGCTGCTGCATGGCCAGGTAAGCGAAATAGCTGGCGGCGTGATCGGAGCTGCCGCGGGCGACGGTCATTGCCACTTGCGGTGGCTGGCGGCGCAGGCGTCCGGCGATTTCCTCGAGGACCGGGTCCAGTCGCTGCAACTGGCGCTCGACCGCTTCATGGGAGGCCAGGGCCTCTTCAAGCATTTTGGAAGTCAATGGCTTCTCCTTCGACCATCACGTCGGTCAGGGTCAGGGAACGGTCAAGGCGTACGCAGTCGGCCCAGGCGCCGGGCTGCAGGCGACCGCGCTCGGGCAGGCCGAGGTAGTCGGCGGGAAACTGGGACAGGCGCTGGGAGGCTTCGGCGATGGGTAGGCCGATTTTCACCAGGTTGCGCAGGGCCTGGTCCATGGTCAGGGTGCTGCCGGCCAGGGTGCCATCGGCCAGGCGCACCCCGCCCAGGCACTTGGTCACGGTGTGGCTGCCCAGCTTGTATTCGCCGTCGGGCATGCCGGCGGCGGCGGTGGAGTCGGTGACGCAGTACAGGCATGGGATCGCCCGCAGGGCCACGCGCATGGCGCCGGGATGCACGTGGAGCAAGTCGGGGATCAGCTCGGCATATTGCGCATGGGCCAGGGCCGCGCCGACGATCCCCGGTTCGCGGTGATGCAACGGGCTCATGGCGTTGTACAAATGGGTGAAACTGCTGGCCCCGGCGGCCAACGCCGCGACGCCTTCTTCGTAGCTGCCCAAGGTATGGCCGATCTGCATGCGCACGCCCCGGGCGCTGAGGGCGCGGATCAAGGCATCGTGACCGGCGATTTCCGGGGCGATGGTAATCACTCGGATCGGCGCCAGGGCCAGGTAGCTCTCCACCTCGGCCAGCAGCGCGGTGTGGGCGAAATTCGGTTGCGCGCCCAGTTTTCCAGGGTTGATGTAAGGGCCTTCCAAGTGCACGCCCAAGACCCGGGCGCTGCCGTTCGGACGCCGCTCACAGAACTCGCCGAGGGCCTGCAGCACGCTGGCGATCTCTTCGCTGGGCGCAGTCATGGTCGTGGCCAGCAGCGCGGTGGTACCGAAACGCACGTGGGTGCGGGCGATGGTCTCGAACGCCGAGGCGCCTTGCATGATGTCCTTGCCGCCACCGCCGTGAACGTGCAGGTCGATGAAACCGGGCAGCAGGTAGGGCAGGTCATTGCTGGCCGGATCGCAGGGCTGGCCTTCGATGGACACGACTTTGCCGTGCGCATGGATCAGGCGGCCGCGAACCCAGCCGTCACAGGTGAGGATGTTGTCTTCGGACATGGGAATTCTCTGGTCGTCTAGCGCCGCAGTTCTGCGACAAAGTCGTAGTAGTCGTTGCGGCAATAGGTGTCGGTGACTTCGATGGGGGTGTTGTCTTCCAGGTAGCCGACCCGGGTCATCAGCAACATCGCGGTGCCGGGGGCGATGCCCACCAGGGCGGCGAATTCGTCCGAGGCATTGATGGCCTGGATGTGTTGCAAGGCGCGCACCACCGGCTTGCCGATGCCGTCGAGAAATGCGTAGAGGGAATCGCCCACGGCCTGTGGCTTCGGAATGATCGAGGCGGGCAGGGTGCTCATCTCGATGGCCATGACCGTGTCATCGGCTTTGCGCAAGCGCTTGAGCCGCGCGACCTTGTCGGTGGGCGACAGGCCCAGGCGGATCAGCTCTTCGTGGGTGGGCGGGGTGATGTCCCGCTCCAGCCATTGGGAACCGGGCACAAACCCCTTGAGCCGCAGCATCTCGCTGAAGCCGCTCAGGCGTGACAGCGGCTGTTCCAGGCGCGGGGTAATGAACGTTCCCGAACCCTGGTTGCGGCGGATCAAGCCTTGTTCGAACAGCACTTCCAAAGCCTTGCGGGCGGTGACTCGGGAAATGCCCAGTTGCTCGCTCAAGCTGCGCTCGGACGGCATCGCCTGCTCGGCTTTCCACTGGCCAGCATGAATCGCCGTCTCCAGGTTACGCGCCAATTGCAGGTACAGCGGCGTGGGTTGGGTGTCGTCAGGGCGCAGGGTCAGGATGTCATTCATATCGGTGTCCGATGCGGTTATTGAGTTGTTGTCGCTCGGTAAGTGGGGTGGAAGCTAATACCACTTGAATACCATGTCAACGTCGCTTTCCTGGGTTCCAGAGGCATTGTTAGAAGGTTTTATCGGGGTGGGATTGAAGTGGTATTAGGGGGATGGGATTCGAACGCAAAGATCTTCAGCTGCGACAACGCCTACCGGATGAACTGGTATTCATCTGTAGGCAATTTCTGAAGATGGGATTTTTTGATTTTATTTTTCGATGCTGACGGGCGGTCGTCCGAGGCTACGCAGATGATTGAGTTGGGGGTTTTGGTAGCGAAAGGCCTTGGACCGGGTAGAGCTTCGGCCTTGATGCAATAAGTGCCGGCCTCATCGCGAGCAAGCTCGCTCCCACGGGGGCAGGTGTCGATCCCAGGTTTATGTGCAACACAAAACTACTGTGGGAGCGAGCTTGCTCGCGATGAGGCCAGATCAGGCAACGAAGATTTGATGCTGGGTCAGAGAGCTTTTGTGGCGAGGGAGCTTGCTCCCGCTAGGGCGCGAAGCGGCCTCAAAACCTGACAACCCGGTGTGTCAGGCAAATTGAGTTGTCTGCTTTTGGGGCTGCTTCGCAGCCCAGCGGGGATAAATCCCCTCGCCACAGATAAATCCCCTCACCACAAGGGCTACGGACGAATTTCGATCATCGTGCCATCCGGCACCAGATTCCAGACTTCGCGCATGTCCACATTGCGCATGGCGATGCAGCCATCGGTCCAGTCCAGCGTATGGAACAGCTGTTCAGGGTTTTCTTCCGAATCAGGCGTGCCGTGGATCATGATCATGCCTCCCGGTTCCACGCCTTCGCGCCGGGCGCGGGCGGCGTCGCTGATGTTGGGGTAGGAAATGTGCATCGACAGGTAGAACCGGTCACTGGTCTTGCGCCAGTCGATCCAGTAGAAACCCTCGGGGGTGCGCTTGTCGCCCTCGATCAGCTTGGGGCCTTTCTTGGCGCCCTTGCCCAGGGAAATGCGATAGGTCTTGAGTGGCTTGCCGTCGTTGATCAATTGCAATTGATGGGCGGACTTGAGCACCAGCACTTTTTCGATGACCTTGCCGTTGTAGGTTCCCACCGCGGCGGCCTGGGACACAGCGGTGAACGACAAGCAGAACAGGACAAGCAACCAGCGCATTGAAACGATATCCCTAGAGGTGTTTCGACTGTATGGGTTTTCAGGTGTTGGCCGGCTGAGCCAGCGGCGGGATCGATTCGGATCGCACCGGGTAATCCTCGGCCCGGCGGTCGGCATAGAAATACTCCAGGGTGCGGCCCACCGTACGGAAAGCCAGCTCGTCCCAGGGAATGTCTGCTTCTTCGAACAACTTCACTTCCAGGCTCTCGGGCCCGGCGGCGAAATCCTCGTCCACCAGTTCGGCGCGGAAGAATACATGTACCTGGCTGATATGCGGTACGTCAATCAGCGTATAGATGCTCAAGTTTCGCACCCGGGCGCAAGCTTCTTCGGCGGTTTCCCGTACGGCGGCCTGTTCGATGGTCTCGCCGTTCTCCATGAAACCTGCCGGAAGGGTCCAGTAACCGCGCCGCGGCTCGATGGCACGCCGGCACAACAGGACTTTGCTACCCCAAGTCGGTACGCAACCGGCCACGATGTTGGGGTTCTGGTAATGGATGGCGTGGCAGGTGTCGCAGACAAAGCGCAGGCGCGAGTCGCCTTCGGGTATGCGCTGGGTCACCGGGTTACCGCACTGGCTGCAGAATTTCATGCTTGGGTTCCTGAATGCTGCGCCTATCTTGGCGTGCGCGGGCAGGTGTCGGCAAGTTGTCGTTTCGCGACACGACGCGGTGCGGGGGTTGGGCCGCTTGAATGATTGGTGCATGATGCAAGGTAGCGAATAAATCGAGAAGTCTCATGCTGGACGAGCTACTGCATCGAGTAAGCAACCACACCCCACGCGACCTGCAGGCCGACCGACGTTTCCCTGAAGCCGCGGTACTGGTGCCGATCACCCGCAGTGACGAACCGGAACTGGTACTGACCCTGCGCGCTAGCGGGCTATCGACCCATGGCGGCGAAGTGGCGTTTCCCGGCGGGCGTCGCGACCCGGAAGACCCGGATCTGATCTTCACCGCCCTGCGCGAAGCCGAGGAGGAAATAGGCCTGCCCCCTGGCCTGGTGGAAGTGATCGGCCCCCTCAGCCCGTTGATCTCGCTGCATGGCATCAAGGTCACGCCGTATGTCGGGGTGATTCCGGACTACGTCGAATACCAGGCCAACGATGCCGAGATCGCGGCGGTATTCAGCGTGCCGCTGGAGTTTTTCCGCAAGGATCCACGCGAGCACACGCACCGGATCGATTACCAGGGCCGCAGTTGGTATGTGCCCAGCTATCGGTTTGGCGAGTACAAGATCTGGGGGCTGACGGCGATCATGATCGTCGAACTGGTCAACCTGCTGTACGACGCCGAGATCGACTTGCACACCCCGCCAAAGAGTTTCATCAATACCTGATGCCCCGAGGATTCCCATGAAATACCGCCTGGGCGATGCCCGTGTCGACACCCACCCACAGAGCTGGGTCGCACCCAACGCCACGCTGGTGGGCAAGGTCCGCCTCGAGGAGGGCGCCAATGTCTGGTTCAACGCCGTGCTGCGCGGCGACAACGAGCTGATCCTGATCGGCAAGGACAGCAATGTGCAGGACGGCACGGTGATGCACACCGACATGGGTTATCCACTGACCATCGGCACCGGCGTGACCATCGGCCACAACGCCATGCTCCATGGCTGTACGGTGGGCGACTACAGCCTCATCGGCATCAACGCAGTGATCCTCAACGGCGCGAAGATCGGCAAGCACTGCATCATCGGCGCCAACGCGCTGATTGGCGAAAACAAGGAAATTCCCGACGGCTCGCTGGTGATGGGCTCGCCCGGCAAGGTGGTGCGTGAATTGACCGAAGCCCAGAAGAATATGCTCGTGGCCAGCGCGGCGCACTATGTGCACAATTCCCAGCGCTATGCCCGCGACCTGGCCGAGCAGGAACCATGAGCGCCCCTGAGCGCCCGGTGCCTTCGCCCTGCGTGAACATCTGCGCGCTGGACGATGACGATATCTGCACCGGCTGCCAGCGCACTGTGGCGGAAATCACCCGGTGGAGCCGGATGGACAACGACGAACGGCGCGAGGTCTTGGCGTTGTGCCATGAACGGGCCAAGGCCAGTGGGTTGGTGTGGATGTTGCCGGCCAGGCGGTGATGTCGGAGATGGAACACAACCCCTTGTGGGAGCGAGCTTGCTCGCGATAGCGGTGGTCAGCGCGAGGCACTGTTGAATGTGCCTCCGCCATCGCGAGCAAGCTCGCTCCCACAGGGGATCATGGTGTTTCCTTGAGTCCTATCCACCGATCCAACCCCACCACCCCCAACGCAATCCCGACGAATCCCGCCAGTATCCCTCCGGCATTGATGAACACCTGTGGATAACCCAGGCTCGCCACGTCGATGAAAGGGTAGGGGTAGGCCGCCAGTAAATCCCCCCGCAGCAGGAGATAGGCGAAATAGACCAAGGGGTAAATCATCCACAGCCCGATGTGGCCCAGGCGCAAGCGGCCTTTGGGCACCCACCGCCACCAATAGGCGATGTAGAGCAAGGGCACCACGTCATGCAGTAATTCGTCGGCCACGAACTGCCAGCCTTCGGGTTGCCAGAGGTGGCGCAGAAGCAGGTTGTAGGCCAGGCTGACCAGGGCGATGCTCACGGCGACGCCGCTGCGTACGCTGGGCTGCAGGAACCAGCGGCGGGCCGGGGCTGGGCGAGGGGTCAGCTCCCAGGTCAGGACCACCGCCACCCACAGGTTGGTCAGCACCGTGAAGAAACTGAAGAAACTCACCAACCCGCCCAGCAGGCTCGCCCCCAGTTCCCAGCGCCCCAGCAGGATCAGATACAGCTGGATGCTCAACCCCGCCCAGGCCAGCAGCGCCGTTACCGAAACGAAGCGCTGGCGCAGGGTGAGGCCAGTACCTCTATCAATCCCCACGACGGCTCAGACCGGCCGTTTGGTGCGCATCAACTTGATGTACAGGCGTTCGACTTTTTCTCGCGCCCAAGGGGTCTTGCGCAAGAAGGTCAGGCTCGACTTGATGCTCGGGTCGCTTTTGAAGCAGCGGATATCGATGCGTTCAGCCAGGCCCGACCATTCGTAGTGCTGCACCAGGGCGTTGAGGATCTGCTCCAGCGTCACGCCGTGCAGCGGGTTGTTGTTGGGTTCGGTCATGGGAGGTCTTCGCGCAAAAAAGGGTAAAGCCGCGCACCTTAGCCGAGGTGCTCTTGTGGTGGAAGCATAGCGTTCATCGTGAGGCTCCAGCGCCAGGCGTACTGTTACCAAATCCGAGATGATCCATGTCAACAAAAGCCCTTTCTCAATCTGTAACAGGACATTATCCTTGCGCCGTTTGCTGAAACGCTTCTTTTGTTATGCCCAAGCCTCTGCGTCCAGCTCATTCCTGCTGAAAGAAGTGATGAATGCCCAATGTCCTGATCCTGAAAGACAGCGCTGTCTTGGTGAATTCCTGTGGGAGCGAGCTTGCTCGCGATAACGATTGCACATCCAACATTGAAGCCGACTGACACGCCGCCATCGCGAGCAAGCTCGCTCCCACAGGGATCGCGGCAGCCAATTTGCTTTTTCAACTGAACCATGCCCCTTCAAGATCGTCATCTACAGTGACTACTTGCGCGGGCCTCCTTAAAACATCACGGAGAATCACACTATGAGCACTGAGGGTGCTTTGAGTCGAAGCCGTCTGCTTCCGAGCCTGCTCGGCATTCTGCTTCTATTGATGGGCTTGGCCCTGCTGGCCGGGGGAGTCAAGCTGAGCACGCTTGGCGGCTCGTGGTATTACCTGCTGGCCGGTATTGGCCTGACGCTGACCGGCGTGCTGCTGATCATGGCCCGCCGCGCGGCCCTGGGCTTGTACGCACTGGTGCTGTTCGCCAGCACCGTGTGGGCGCTGTGGGAAGTCGGGCTGGACTGGTGGCAACTGGTGCCGCGCCTGGCGATGCTGTTTGCTCTGGGCATCGTCATGTTGCTGCCGTGGTTCCGTCGCCCGCTGTTGACCGCCGATGCCTCGGCCATGGGCACCCGTGCATTGGGCGCCGCCGTGGTCATCGCCGGTATCGCCGCGCTCGCCAGCCAGTTCACCAACCCGGGTGAGATCAAGGGCCAACTGGACCGCGACAGCGTGCCAGGCATGACCAACACCGCACCGGGCATGCCGGACGGCGACTGGAACTCCTACGGGCGCAGCGCCCACGGCGACCGCTATTCGCCGCTGGCGCAGATCACCCCCGAGAACGTCAGCAAGCTGAAAGAAGCCTGGACCTACCGCACCGGCGACCTGCCAGGGCCGAACGACCCGGGTGAAACCACCGCCGAAAACACCCCGCTGAAGGTCAACGGCATGCTTTATGTGTGCACGCCTCACAGCCAGGTGATTGCCCTGGAGCCTGAAACCGGCAAGGAAATCTGGCGTTTCGATCCGAAGCTTTCCACGCAAAAAGCGGAAAACTTCAAGGGTTGGGCCCACATGACCTGCCGTGGCGTGACCTACCACGATGACGCGGTGTACGCCTCCGCCGAACAGAGCCCCACCGGCACCGCCAGCACCACACCGCCCAGCACCGTCTGCCCGCGGCGGATCTTCCTGCCGACCGCCGATACCCGCCTGATCGCCCTCAACGCCGACACCGGCAAGATGTGCGAAGACTTCGGCGACAAGGGCCAGGTCGACCTGAGCGCCAACATCGGCGGCTTCACGGCCGGCGGTTACTACTCCACCTCGCCACCGGCGGTCACCCAGAACCTGGTGGTGATCGGCGGCCACGTCACCGACAACGTCTCCACCGACGAACCAAGCGGTGTGATCCGTGCCTACGACGTGCACACCGGCAAGCTGGTATGGAACTGGGACAGCGGCAACCCGGACGACACCACGCCGATTGCCGAAGGCCAGACCTACACCCGCAACTCGCCGAACATGTGGTCCATGTTCAGCGTCGATGAAAAACTCGGCATGCTTTACCTGCCGATGGGCAACCAGACCCCCGACCAGTTCGGTGGCATGCGTACCCCGGAGTCGGAAAAGTACGCCGCCGGCCTGACCGCCCTGAACATCGCCACCGGCAAGGTGCGCTGGTACTTCCAGTTCACCCACCATGACCTGTGGGACATGGACGTCGGCGGTCAACCGACCCTGATGGACATGAAGACCGCCGATGGCGTGAAACCCGCCGTCCTGGCGTCGACCAAGCAGGGCAGCATCTACGTGCTGGACCGCAGCAATGGTCAGCCGATCGTGCCGATCAAGGAAATCCCGGTGCCGCAAGGCGCGGTGGAGGGCGACCACACCTCGCCGACCCAACCGATGTCCGACCTGAACTTCGTGCCGCCGGTCCTCAAGGAACGCGACATGTGGGGCGTGACCCCGTTCGACCAGATGTTGTGCCGGATCGACTTCAAGTCGCTGCGTTATGACGGCATGTTCACCCCACCGTCGCTGCAAGGCTCGATCGTCTACCCGGGCAACTTCGGTGTATTCGACTGGGGCGGCATTTCGGTGGACCCGGTGCGCCAGATCGCTTTCGTCAACCCGAGCTACATGGCATTCAAGTCGAAGCTGGTGCCAGCGGCTGAAGTGGCCGGTGGTCCGGGTCGCAAGAGCGAAACCGAAGGCGTGCAGCCGAACAAGGGCGCGCCCTATGGCGTGATCCTCGAAGCGCTACTCTCGCCGATGGGCCTGCCTTGCCAGGCGCCTGCGTGGGGTTATGTCGCGGCGGTGGACCTGACCAACAACAAGACCCTGTGGAAACACAAGAACGGCACCGTGCGCGACAGCTCGCCAGTACCGATCCCGCTGAGCATGGGTGTTCCGAGCCTGGGTGGTACGTTCACCACTGGCAGCGGCCTGGCATTCCTCAGCGGTACGCTGGACCAGTACCTGCGTGCGTATGACGTGAAAAACGGCAAGCAGCTGTGGGAAGGCCGCCTGCCCGCCGGTGCCCAGACCACGCCGATGACCTACACCGGCAAGGACGGCAAGCAATACGTGCTGGTCGTCGCCGGCGGCCATGGCTCCCTGGGGACCAAGCAGGGTGATTATGTGATTGCCTACAAGCTGCCGGATTAAGTCCAACCGACGCTCATGAAAAAGGCGACACCTTGGCGGGTGTCGCCTTTTTTTGTGCCGATGTCAGTCAGGTTAGGCTGCACCCGGCTTTTGTGGCGAGGGGATTTATCCCCGCTGGGCTGCGCAGCAGCCCTAAAACCTGACAACTCGGTGGATCAGAAAGATTGAGGTGACTGCTTTGGGGGGCTGCTTCGCAGCCCATCGGGGATAAATCCCCTCGCCACAGATAAATCCCCTCACCACAGGGGGACTGTATCCCGCCCAGTTTTACAACTCGATCTTCACCGCCTGTGAAGCCCGGGTCGCCTTGGCACGGGCCGCTTCGATGGATTCGTCGCGGGCCAGGGCCACGCCCAGGCGGCGCTGGCCGTTGACTTCCGGTTTACCGAACAGGCGCAGGGCGGTGTCCGGTTCGCTCAGGGCGGCGCCGAGGTTGGCGAACGCGGTCTGGGTCGATTGGCCTTCCACCAGGATCACCGACGACGCCGACGGGCCGAACTGGCGGATCAGCGGGATCGGCAGGCCAAGGATGGCGCGGGCGTGCAGGGCGAACTGCGACAGGTCCTGGGAAATCAGCGTCACCAGGCCGGTGTCGTGGGGGCGTGGCGAGACTTCGCTGAACCACACCTGGTCACCCTTGATGAACAGCTCGACGCCAAACAGGCCACGACCACCCAGGGCCTCGGTCACGGCCTTGGCCACGCGCTCGGATTCAGCCAGGGCCGCCGGGCTCATGGCCTGGGGTTGCCAGGATTCCTGGTAGTCGCCTTTTTCCTGACGGTGGCCGACCGGTGCGCAGAAGGTGGTGCCGCCCACATGACGCACAGTGAGCAGGGTGATTTCATAGTCGAAATCGATAAAGCCTTCGATGATCACCCGGCCCTTGCCGGCGCGGCCACCTTCCTGGGCGTAGTCCCAGGCTTTCTGCACGTCATCGCTGCCGCGCAGCAGGCTCTGGCCCTTGCCCGAGGAGCTCATCACCGGCTTGACCACGCAGGGGAAGCCCAGGGTTTCCACGGCCTTGCGGTAGTCTTCGACGGTGTCGGCGAAGAAGTACGGCGAAGTCGGCAGGCCCAACTCTTCGGCGGCCAGGCGACGGATGCCTTCACGGTTCATGGTCAGCTGTGCGGCGCGAGCGGTGGGGATCACGGTGAAGCCTTCGGCTTCCAGTTCCACCAGGGTCGCAGTGGCGATGGCTTCGATTTCCGGCACGATGAAGTGCGGCTTCTCGGCCTCGATCACCGCACGCAGGGCGGCGCCGTCGAGCATGTTGATCACATGACTGCGGTGGGCCACTTGCATGGCCGGTGCGTTGGCGTAGCGATCCACGGCAATCACCTCGACGCCCAGGCGCTGCAGCTCGATTACCACTTCCTTGCCCAGCTCACCGCTGCCACACAACAAAACGCGGGTCGCGGTGGGCGACAATGGGGTTCCGATACGGGTCATCTGAAGGTCCTCAAACAGGAGCGGATCATCGGGGCGCGCGCCGGGCGAGCTTCCCATGGGGAGAAAGCGCGGCATTTTACATGAACCGCAGGGTTTGGCTTCAGGTGGCGACGGTTTGCTTGCGCAAACGCCAGGCCATGATCAGCCAGACGACCGTAACCCCGGCGAATTTCGAGGCCAGGGCGGTGATCACCACGCCTGGCGTCAGGGCATCGATCAGGCCGAAGAAAATGAAGGTGTCGAGGGGAATGCTCAGGGCCGAACTGATCCACAGCCGATCATGGAGCGGGCGCTTGGTGATCGTGAACACCAGCCAGTCGATGCACTCGGACACGGCGAATGCCGTGGCGCTGGCCAGGGCGATGGTCGGGTCCGAAGTGACGTAGGACAACACCAGCGCCGCCAGCATCGCCACGATGGCACCGTGGCCGAAGCGGGTCTGCACCATGTCCCGCAGGATGAACACCAGCCCACCCCAGGCCGACCAGATGATGTCCAGGTGCGGCGCGGCGGAAAACGCGAAGTTGATCAGCACGACGCTGGCGATGTAGGCGAGGAGGAAGAGCATGGGGCGGAGTCTCTGGTGGGATGTTGGTAAAGCGCTCAAGGACAACGATAGCCCTTATGGTAAGGGCCATTTATCTGTGGAGAGGTACTTATCTGTGGCGAGGGGATTTATCCCCGCTGGGCTGCGAAGCAGTCCCAAAACCAGACAACTCGGTGTATCAGATAAATTGAGGCGGCTGCTTTGGGGGCTGCTGCGCAGCCCAGCGGGGATAAATCCCCTCGCCACAGGGGGCTGTGTTGTCCAGTGGACAGGGTAGTTCAGCCGCCGCCGGTCTCTCAATCCTCCTCACTACCTTCCGCCTTCCAATACCCCACCGCCTTCACAAAGTCCTGGTCCAACCCTTTCTCCTCCAGCAACACCTTGCGGATCTGCCGCGACACCTTGCTCTCGGTCGCGACCCAGGCGTACAGCTTGCCGCCGGGCATTTCCAACTGTTGCACGGTTCGCAGCAGGTTGTCCTGGCGGCCTTCGCGCAATACCCAGATCACGTGGACCTGCGCCGGGCTCTGGAGGATCTGTTGTTCGGCGCCGTTTTCCACTTCCACCACCACCAGGGCCCGTCGGTTCGGCGCCAGGCCTTCGAGGCGGCGGGCGATGGCGGGCAGGGCGGTTTCGTCGCCGACCAGCAGGTAGCTGTCGAAGATGTCCGGCACGATCATCGAGCCCCGGGGCCCGGCGATATTGAGGTATTGCCCGGGTGCGGCCTGGGCCGCCCAGGTCGAGGCCGGGCCGTCGCCGTGGAGCACGAAATCGATGTCCAGCTCCAAGGTGTCCAGGTCATAGCGGCGTGGCGTGTAGTCGCGCATTTCGGGCATCGGGCCCTGGGCTTTGCCCGCGCTGGGGTTGAAGTTATCCAGGGCGGCCTGTTCCTCGGCGTTCTGCGGGAACAGCAATTTCACATGGTCGTCCGTGCCCAGGCTGACAAACCCGGCCAGTTCCGGCCCGCCGACGGTGATGCGGCGCATGCGTGGGGTCAGGTCCACCACCCGCAACACCTGCAGGCGGCGACGCTTGATCTCGTGGCTGACGCGGTGAATGGTGTTTTGATCGTGTTCAGTCATTGCTTGACTCCGAAACTGAGGGACGGGCAGGGCCGTCGACGATGGCTTTGACGGTGTCGTTGAGCAGGCCGCGCACCCGCAGGATTTCTTCCGGGCTCCAGCGGCCCTGATGCATCTGTAGCGCGTCACGCAGGTGACCCACCGCTTCGTGGATCTCGGCAGGCCGATCCTGGTCACGCAGGGTGCGCTTGCTGGTTT
This sequence comes from Pseudomonas sp. R151218B TE3479, assembly GCF_053629195.1. Classification (NCBI taxonomy): domain Bacteria; kingdom Pseudomonadati; phylum Pseudomonadota; class Gammaproteobacteria; order Pseudomonadales; family Pseudomonadaceae; genus Pseudomonas; species Pseudomonas sp. R151218B TE3479. Next base: position 6,236,267 of record NZ_JBRJHV010000001.1, on the reverse strand, counting down.
CGATGCGCATCCGCACGCCGTCCAGCGCTTCGGCCTGGTCTTGAATGAATAGACGTCCGGCATCGGTCGCGCTGTAACACTTTTTTCCACCCTTGGCGTCGCCGCTGATCATCTTACCCATTTCAAGGTGGGTCAGGGTCGGGTAGATCACGCCGGGGCTGGGGCTGTAGGCCCCGTTGAACATGGACTCGATCTGCCGAATCAGCTCGTAGCCGTGACAGGGTTTCTCGGCAATCAGGGCCAGCAACAGCAATTTCAAGTCGCCGGCGGCGAAAACCCTTGGGCCGCGGCTGCCGCGCTCGCGACCGGGCGGGCGTCGTTCGAAGCCATCCTGACGACCCTGTTCATGAGTGGAAGGGGGATAAAGGACTGTCATGTGTTTGCTCTCTGTTCCGCATAAATAGAACCGAGATATATCTTTGACTTCAGATATATCTTTGGCTATATAGATATGTCTTGAAAGGAAGATATATCTTAGTTGGGGCCTACAAGGAGTGAAGTGTGACCTTACCTGAATCCCTTAAGTTTGCGGGACGAAAACGGGTGGGTGTTGGGAAGTATTAACCGCAACTAGTGGGAATGTGGGAATGCTCTTACATTAAAAGTTACGGTTTATCGAAAAGCGCGTATTTTTCTCTGTGTTGTATGTTCGCTTTACTACAAGCCTATGCGAACTTTCCTGCTTATTTTTAATTAAAGAGCGACGATCATGCACCGGCGTTGAAGGGGCACGCCAAGCTGTATTTGGCCTGCAACTTCAGCCCTTCCCTCTTTATTGCTATGAACAGGTGTTAACAATGCTCATGAAAATCGTAACCGCAGCTTCCCTGACCGCCGCGGCCCTGAGTTCTTCGCTGGCGTTCGCCCTCGATGATGCGCGCTCCTCCATCCACATCACGGCGAATATTCCGACCCAGCAGTTCCACGTGCAGCCACGTGACGCGAACTGGGGTAAGGATGAAACCATGACCTACAACACCGTCAGCGGGACCCTGACGTCGCTGCGCCAGACCTACGACGTGAAGAACACCGAGGGTTCGGTTAACGCCTACATCGAAGGCGGCCCGGCCGCGCTGTACAACGGCAGCGATGCCATCGCCCTGACCACCGCCTTCAACGGCGTCACCCTGACCGGCATGTCCCAGGAAGTGGTGGACGACGCGACCTCCACGCCAGGCACCCAGGCTGACATGACCATCACCCCGGCCAAGCCTCTGGCTACCCAGAACGGCCTGTACACCGCTGACATGACCGTCATCTTCGACGCCATGCCGCGCCCGTAATGCCCTTTGCCGCCCGGTGAGTTCCACCTCGTCCCGGGCAGCGCGACAGGCCTGCCGGCGCTCCCCAGCCGGCCGGCCTGTACCTGGAATGCCTTGATAGCTCGCTGATAATGAGAGTCCCGTTGATGTTTTCGATGACACCCATCGCAGGTGCGCTCGCGCTATTGTTGTGCGCCAATGCATTGGCCGCGCCAACTGCACCCGGTACCACACCCACGAGCCTGCTGTCCCAGGCCAAGGGGTTGCCGGCGGAGTTTGAAGCCCACTTCTTCGATGTGCCGCTCGCGGTTCGTATTGAACTCAATCAACAGTATCTCGGCGAGGCCATGGTGGTCTTGACGCGAGATGATCGTATTACTTTGCTCGAATTCACCGACACCCAGGAAAGTTCGATCAAGGCTGTCGAACGCGAGCAATGGGAACAACGCCTGAAGCAGGGCATCGCACTCGGCGCCTGTGAGACCAATTGCTCGGCGGGGTTGCTGGCCGTGCATTACAGTCTCGAGAATTCCTTGGTGTCGATCCTGACCCAAGACGTCGAGCGCTCGACCGAGCCCCGGCGTTTTTACGACCAGCCCAAAGAGGGCAGCTTCGGTCTTATATTCAATAACCAACTCAATCTCAATGGTGGCCAGGAACAGGACACGGGGGGACGCTACGGCCTCAACGCCAGTTCCAGCGTGGGCAACTGGAGCCAGTCCCTGGACCTTCAGCTCTCGCGCCTTGGCGGGCCGGACGACAAGATTTACCACGCCGTCCACGAGCTCTATACCCAACGGGAGTTGGAAGGACAATTTTTCCGCCTGGGTTATTTCACGCCCAGCTCCGATGGCCTGAACCGTCAGATCCGTTCGTTCGGCGCCAACCCGGACACCGCGCTGGGGGTGATGTTCGGCAGTTCCGACAGCCTGGTCGTCGATAATCCCAAGCCCAGTGTCTACCCCATTTATGTCACCGCCAGCCGTCAGGCGTCGGTGGAGATTTATCGCAGTGGCCTGCTGATCAACACCCAGGCCGTCAGCGCCGGCTTGCAGAGCCTGGACACGCGACCATTGCCCGGCGGTATCTACGAAGTGGAAGTCCGGCTGATCGAGGACGGGCAAACCACCGCCACCAGCCAGGAACTGGTCTACAAACCCAGCAATTGGAGCAGCACGGAAGATCGCTGGCGCTACAACCTGTTCGCCGGCCGGGAAACCCGGTTGTGGAGCAACTGGGACGACCAGCCCTCGGGTTTCACCACGGCGGGCCTCGGCGTCAACTACCTGCTGCACCCACGGGTGATCCTGGGGGGCTCCATGCGCCAGGTGCAGGACAAACTGCAAGTGGGCACTTCAGTGGACTGGACGCTGGCCAGCAGTACCAGCTTGTATGCCAATGTCTACCAGACCCAACAGTACGGCACTGGCATGGACTTGCAGGGCATGTACAGCTATGGCAATGGCAGCGTCGTGGCCAGCCACAACCGCAGTTGGCTGGACACCCGCAACACTTACGAGACCCTGCCGGATGGCACCCGTATCCGCCAGCGCAACGTGTACGTCGGTCAAACCAGCAACTCGTCGCTGTCGGTCAATCATCGCTTGAGCAACAAGACCTCCATCAACGGACGACTGGCCTACAGCGAAGGCAATGTCCAGGGCACGGGCCTGGACCTGGGCTGGACCCAGCGCGGCAAGCTGCGGGGCAGCGATGCCAACTGGCGGTTGTCGGTGTTCGACCGCCCTGGCACTTCGAGTACCAATGACCGGCGTAATCGCGGTGTGGACCTGAGCCTCAGCGTGGCCTTGGGCGGCCCGGGCGAGTACTGGTCGGGCAGCATCGGCACCCGCACCTCCCGCGAGGGCGACCGGGACAACAATGCCTCGCTGACCTATCGCCGCGACCTCCAGGACCACGTGTTGCAAAGCGTCTCCGCCACGGCGCTGGCCGATACCTATGGCGTGGGCCTGTCCGGCCTCGCCAGCTTCAGTACCGACTCGCTCTATGGCGATGGTTTCATCCAGCGCTCGTCCTACAACGACAATCTCACCGGCGGCCTGAACCTCAGCAGCACGGTCGCCGTGGGCGGCCAGAAAGCCGCCTTCACGGGTGTGCCGCAAGGTCGCGGCGCCGGGATGATCGTCGACGTCGAGACCGACCTGGACAACATCGTCCTGCGCGCCGACGACCTGACTGGCGGCAGCACCACGTTGCACCCGGGCCGTAACTTCGTGCCGATCACCGCCTACAAAAACAGCATGGTCACCTTCGACTTCGAGGGCGTCCATCCGCCGGCGGCGAGCATCGAGCCTACACGTACCCGCTATCACCTGAACAAGGGCGGTGTGGACTACCGCAAGGTCAGCGTGATGAAAACCGTGACCGTGCTCGGCCGTCTGCTGGACGAACAGGGCCAGCCGCTCAAGGGCCATCACGTGATCAACCACGCCAGCCGCGGCGTCAGCGAGGTGGACGGGTTCTTCTCCATGGAAATGAATGCCGCGTCCCCGACCCTGGAAGTGCGTTACGGCAACGAGTTGTTCTGCCGCTTCCGCCTCGACCCGGAAACCGCCACCGAGGAAGGCGACGTGTTGATGATCGGCGACCTGCGCTGCACCCCGGACAGTTTGGCTGACAGCTCGCTGGCTGCGACTGACCCGGCGAAGCAGCGCTCATGAGCTGTGGGAGCAAGGCTTGCCCGCGATGAACGATAACACCAACGCACCAGGAGACCGGGGCGCCTGCATCGCGGGCAGGCCTTGCTCCCACGGTGAAGTTTTCCCCAACTTGCAAGGATTCGCATTGATGTATGAGGTTGTATAGATGAAACCTTTTTCGGTAGCCGTGCGCAGCGTGGTTTCGGTGTTGTTGTTTGCTTGCGTGCCGGTGGCCAATGCGCTGAGCCAGGACGTCAGTGCGGTGTTCAGGCCTGACCCTTCGAAGCCTCAAGAGAATACGTTTCTCAATACCACACCCGTCAGTGGTTATTGCGCACAATTTCCGGCGGAATGCCGGACGACAAAGATGTTCAGCATTCGTTTACCGCTGACCGCCGCTTCGGCCGGTCCCATTCAAGCCCTTCATACAAACCATCGGCAAGGTGCGATGTTTAAAGTGCCTGCCAATTGGCGAACATTACAGGTTACCCATGCGGATACGGGAGAGACGGAAACCGTTGAAGTGCGCTGGACCGGTTTCGGTTCGCGATACGAACTTTCCCAGAATGCGGTTGATCTGGTAGGTGGAGGTGTGAGCTTCCTGAGGGCTCATGAAATGTTATGGAGTGCCGGCTGGGTATATGCCGCCTCGCCCTGCCAATACAGTGGGGTAGGGTCTGCTGGTTCGAAGGTCTACACATTTTTCTGGAAGGCTCCGGTAGAAAGCTCTTGTGCCAAAAAGGCTTACTTCTTGATTCCCGAGCTCAGATTTTCCTACCTGGATTTCGCTTACGAGCTTCGTACTCCTAATCCCTTGAAAATGTCGTCCGGGCGATACACCGGTTCGCTGACGTATAGCGTCGGGCCAGGGCAGGACATCGACATGGGTGACATCATGATTCCGAACGATTCCGTGTTCACTCTCAATTTCAAGCTCGACGTCGAACACACCCTCAAGGTCGAGGTACCCCCCGGTGGCAACCGCGTCGAGCTGGTGCCCCAAGAAGGTTGGCAATCCTGGCTCAACAGCGGCCGTAAACCGACGCGACTGTTCCGCGACCAGCGCTTCCATATCTCCGCCTCTTCCCGTTTCAAGATGGGGCTCGAATGTCAGCACATCAGCGGCAATACCTGCGCGATCACCGAAACCGCCACCGGCCATGCCGTGCCAGTGGACGTCAGCGTGACCCTGCCGGATGGCTTGATGGACGCCAGCGGGCAACCGGTCAACCGTCGCCGGCTGTTGCGCGATGGCAGTGGCACCGAGTTGTTCCAGCCCGGCTTATATGTCGACCGCAGGCCGGGAATGCTGCACTTCGAGGTCGGCCGGAGCAGCGTCGAAGAGATGCTGGACGGCGGCGCCACGCGCTATAGCGGCGACGTCACGGTGATCTGGGATTCGGAAGTTTAAGGGCATGGATTGTCCAGCCTGAGGCGAAAGGACGGTGAGGTATCGATGAAACATTTACCGATGGCAGTGCGTAGTGTGGTTTCAGTGGCGTTGTTGGCGTGCGCCTCGACGGCCAGTGCCGCGAACAAAGATATCACCGCAGTCTACAGGCCGGATCCTTCGAAGCCCAATGACAACACCTTCCTCAACACTACGTCACCCTCGGGGTATTGCCAGCTTTTTGCAGCGCTCTGTGAAAGGGAGAAAATCTACAGTGTGCAATTCCTGCTCAAGGCCCACTCGAACGCACCTATCCAGCCGGGACACAGCGATTCGCGACAGGGGGCGATGTTCCATATGCCTGCCACTTGGCGTCCGGCGCTGGTGACGCATACGGGGACCGGTGAAACGGAAATCGTCCAAGTACGCATAGCCGGCATAGGGTCGTACTACCAGCTCCCCGTCAGTGTAATCGACCTGGTCGGTGGCGGCGTGGATATGGGAACCGCCCATTCGAAACTTTGGGGCGGTTCTTCCTGGAAGTATGCCCCTTCGCCCTGTCAATCCTCGGGGCACTCGGGTCTGAATACCCTCGTCTACACATTCTTCTGGAAGACTCCGGTCGAAGGGGTGTGTGCCAAAAGGGCCAGTTACCTGATTCCCAGCATGACTTACCACGGCTTGGACTTTGCCTATGAATTGCGCACACCCAATCCATTGAGAATGTCGTCCGGTCAATACATCGGTTCTGTGTCCTATGGCGTTGGCCCGGGGCAAGACCTGGACATGGGCGACGTCATGATCCCCGATGACTCGGTGCTCACACTCAATTTCAAACTGGATGTGGAGCATGCCCTCAAGGTGGAAGTACCCCCTGGCGGTAACCGGGTTGAGCTGGTGCCCCCGGAAGGCTGGCAGGCCTGGCTGAACAGCGGGAGCAAACCGACGCGTCTGTTTCGTGACCAGAGGTTCCATATCTCAACGTCCTCGCGTTTCAAGATGGCAATCGAGTGCCAGACCATCAGCGCCAATACCTGCGCGATTTCCGAGACTGCCACCGGTCATGCCGTGCCGGTGAACGTCAGCGTGACCCTGCCCGAGGGTTTGACGGATGCCGCAGGGCAACCGGTCGCCCGTCGCCCGTTGTTGCGTGACGGCACTGGTACCGAATCGTTCCAGCCCAATTTCTACGTCGACCGCCGGCCCGGGATGCTGCATTTCGAAGTGGCTCAAGGCAGCGTCGAAGAGATGCTCGGCAGTGGCGCCAAGGCCTACAGCGGCAACGTCACCGTGGTCTGGGATTCGGAAGTTTAAACGGCCTGTCGGCCAGGTTTTTTAGTGAGTTGCGTTAAATGCATGAGGTTGGAAAAGCGATGAAACATCTATTGGCATGGGTTGGACTCTATCTGTTTTGCGGCGTGGCCCAGGCCGGTCCGCAAATCGGCGTCGGGGTGGTCTACGACTACCTGGACGGCAACAAGACCACCTACATGAAGCGGATCTTCAACGGCGGCACGTCCACGGCGTTCGTCAAGGTCAACATCCTGGAGATTATCTACAACGAGGACGGTAGCTATCAGGAAGTGCCGCTGCAGAACCAGGCCAGTGCCCAGGCCAAGGACGGGTTGATGGCCAGCCCGGCGCGGCTGATCGTGCCGGCCAACGGGGTGCAGGGCACGCGCTTGCTGTTCATGGGCAACCGCGACAAGGAACGGTACTTCCGCGTGCGCTTCGTGCCGGTGGTGCCGGAGGCCGAAGACGAGTTCGCCATCAGCAAGGAGGAGCGCGAGGAATACAAGAAGGAGCGCATCGGGGCGGGGGTCAAGGTACTGGCGGGCTACGGCACGGTGTTCTTCGTACGGCCCAAGGACACCCGCTTCGAGACCGTGATCGATGACAGCGCCAATCGCTACCAGATACGCAACAACGGCAACAGCGTGCTGGTGATCGATGAGTTCAAGGACTGCGAAGCGAAGAAAGAGAACGAGTGCCGGCCCACCACCAAGCACCACATCATGGCCGGCCGGACGTTTTCGTTCGACAAGGAGGCGGGGCGCGAATATCGCTTCACGCTGATCGAAGGCAGCGAGCAGAAAAACGTCGAGATCAAAGGTTGACGGTCGCCGTCGCCGAACCGTCGCTGACGCCACAGGTAATCAAAATATGTTCAAGACACTGGTACGCCCCCTCGCACTGAGCGCCCTTATGTTGCCCTGGGTCCAGGCCTGGGGCGCGGTCGAACGGGAAACCTTCGAGGTCTACGTGACCATCCCGACCGCCGACTTTCATGTGGTGCCCCTCGACCCGCAACTGGTCCAGCGCGAACAGCGCTTGCCCTTCAGCACCATCACCGGCGGGCTCAGCCCGTTGCGGGCCACCTACGAGGTGAAAAACACCAACGGCGCCATCGGTGCCCGCCTGGGGGAAGAGGCGTACCTGTCCAATGGACGTGAGCGCATCGATCTGCGGGTGACCTTCAATGGTGTCGTACTGACCCTGGATTCGGCCCAGGTGGTCACGGCCACCGAAGCCCGGCCCGGACGCCAGGTGCCGCTGGAAATTGCCGCCATCAGGCCCGATGACGATTACAAGCCGGGGGACTACTACGGCACGGTGCACATGGTGTTTGACGCCACGGCGCCGTAGGGCGATCGATGCATGGCGAGACTCAGGGAAACACCACAAAAGATCATTGAATCAATACAGACCTTGTGGCGAGGGCGCCAGTAGTGCTGGTGCCGACGCCGCTTCTCTAGAAGTAACGCTGAAGTAAGGTAGCAACATGTTCACGAAACTTGTATCCGCCATGGCCTTGGGTGCTGCGATCTTGAGCCCCGCACTGGTATTCGGAGCGGATGATGCGCGTTCATCCATTCATATCGGGGCCAACATCCCGACACAGCAGTTCTACGTACAACCCCAGGATCCCGAGTTCGGCAAGCACGAGGTCATGCATTACAACCCGCTGAACGACGACTTGGGGGTTTTGCGTCAGATCTTCAATGTGAAGAACTCCGACGGCTCGATTCACGCCTACATCGAGGAAGGCCGGGCATTTCTGTCCAACGGCAACACCATGATTCCGTTGCGAGTCAAGTTCAACGGCGTTCGTCTGGACAACATACCCCGAGAGGTCGTGGATGACCTTTCCTCAACACCCGGCACGCGGGTCGAGATGACCATTCGTACCGATGCCATGCCGGTCCAACACAGGCCAGGCTATTACACCGGTGATTTCACCGTGATCTACGACGCGGTGCCGAGGATCTCCGCTTAACCCACTCTGTTCCTTCACTGCTAAAAAGGTATTTGGCATGTTCAATAAAAATGTAACTGCAATTGCTCTGGGCGCTGTCGCCATGAGCGCCTCACTGGCGTACGCGGCCGATGACGCGCGTTCGTCGATCCATATCTCCGCGAATATTCCGACCCAGCAGTTTCACGTGCAGCCGCGCAATCCGGATTTTGGTAAGGACGAATACATGTATTACGACCCTATCAAGGATGACATGAGTTTTCTGCGCGAGACTTTCGACGTGAAAAACACCGACGGTTCGATCCATGCCTATCTCCCGGCAGGTCAGGCTGCGCTGACGAACGGCCGTGACTACATTCCCCTGCTCGTCAGGTTCAACAATGTCACTTTGTTGGCTACGCCGCTGGAGGTAGTGGATGACGCAACGTCAACGCCGGGGACGCAGGCCGAGATGGTCATCCGGGCGGCGGCCAGGCCGGATCCTACCCAGACAGGCCTATACAACGCCGACTTCACCGTGATCTTCGACGCGGTGCCTCGGGTCAATCCCTGATTCTGTGGCGGCGGGGTGCAGGCGTGCTCTCACATTTCCATAACGATAAAAAAGAGATTTCAACCATGTTCGACAAATTTGTATTCATCGCTGCCCTGGGCGTTGTAGTCCTGGGGCCTTCGTCGGTGTGGGCGGCGGATGACGCACGTTCATCGATCCATATCACCGCGAACATCCCGACCCAGCAGTTCCACGTGCAGCCGCGCAATCCGGATTTTGGCAAGGACGAATACATGTATTACGACCCGGTCAAAAATCATCTGAGCGTCCTGCGCGAGACCTTCGACGTGAAAAACACCGACGGTTCGGTCCATGCCTATCTCCCGGCAGGCCAGGCTTCGCTGACGAACGGCCGTGATTACATTCCCCTGCTCGTCAGGTTCAACAATGTCACTTTGTTGGCTACGCCGCTGGAAGTGGTGGATGACGCTACGTCAACGCCGGGGACGCAAGCTGAGATGGTCATCCAAGCATCATCCTTGCCGCTCCCGGACCAGACAGGCCTATACAACGCCGACTTCACCGTGATCTTCGACGCGGTGCCTCGGGTCAACCCCTGATCTCGGGTCAATTCTGTCTTTGTGGCGAGGGAGCTTGCTCCCGCTGGGTGGCGAAGCCGCCCCCTGCTTTTTTTAGGGGCTAGGCAGGGGTGCGGCTGCTGCGCAGCCGAGCGGGAGCAAGCTCCCTCGCCACAGGTACCTGCCCCAACTTGCCGTGACTCATTGCCCCGCCACCAACGGCTTGCACTGGGTATGGCTTCCCGGTTGCAGGTAGGGGGAGAGAAACGGCGCCATGCCCTTGAGTACTTGTACCGGCAAGGCCGAGGTGAACTTGAAGTTCTGCGCCGACGCGCCTGGTACATAGGCGGTGAGGGTGCCGAAATGGCTGTCGCCGATGTAGAACACGAAGGTGGCGGTGCGGTTGATCGATTTGGAACTGATCACTCGTCCACCGGAGCCGACCGCTTCGATGCGGTTGTCGCCGGTGCCGGTCTTGCCGCCCATGGCCAGCGGCGTGCCGTCGGCCAGCTTGAAACTGCCGGCCACGCGTTTCGCGGTGCCGGCATCCACCACCTGGGACAGCGCCCCGCGCAAGGCCCGGGCCACTTCCACCGGCATCACGCGCTTGCCGTTGTCCGGGTTGTTCACCAGCCGTGTCTCGTAAGGCGTGCCGACGGCGAAGTCGAGGCTGTCCACCCGCAGCGCCGGTTGGCGGATGCCATCGTTGAGGATGGTGCCCACCAGTTCTGCAAGCGCAGCCGGGCGGTCACCGGAGCTGCCGATGGCGGTGGCCAGCGACGGTACCAGGTGGTCGAACGGATAGCCCACTTGCTGCCAGCGCTGGTGGATATCCAGAAAGGCTTCGATTTCCAGCATGGTGCGGATGCGACTGTCGCGGGCGCTCTTGTGCCGGCTCTTGAACAGCCAGCTATAGACTTCCTGGCGCTCGAATTGGCTGGCCTTGACGATCTGGCTGAACTTGGCGTCGGGGTTGTTCAGCAGGTAACCCATCAACCACAAGTCCAGCGGGTGGACCTTGGCGATGAAGCCCTGGTCCGGCAGGTCATAGGCGCCGGGGCCATAGCTTTGGTAGAGCCGTTCGAGGCGTTCGTCGGTGAGTTTTTCGGCGCTCTTGGCCGACTTCAAGTGGGCGCGCACGAAGCGGTTGAAGCTCTCCTGGCTGTCGTTGGGAAAGAAATAGCGGTGTACGGCGGCCAGACGGATAGCGGTAGGGCGCATGCCGTCGAGGAACGTTTCCAGGCGCTGGGCGGTGTCCTTTTTCTGGTATTTCTTCCAGAACCTGAGCAGGAACGAGGTGCCTTCGCGGTCGGCGAACTGGGCCAGGTATTCCTGGCGGCGCGGGTCCTTGTCGTCCTTGAGCAGTTCGGAGCTGTTGTTGGGCCCGGCATAGGTGGCGTAGCGCACCAGGTCGCGCATCAGGCGGATGAACGGCAGGTTGATGGATTCTCGCAAGGCGTCGCGCAGCGTGGGCAGGCGACCGTCGTCTTCCCTGCGGAAGTTGTGGAAGGTGTGCAGCCCGCCGCCGGTAAAGAACGCCTCGCCGGGGCTGGCTGAATAGGTCCGGTCCAGCGCGGCCTCGAGCATCGTCGGCAAGCTGCGGTCGGTGTTCTGGATCAGGTAGTCGACGGCCCAGCGGGAGAGGCGGTCCTGCTCGGCGATTTCGGTTTTCTTCAACGCCGCCGGGGTTTGCTGGGCGTAACGCTCGTGCAGTTCGGCGATGATCTGCAGGTAGGTGGTGAGCACCCGCAACTTGGCGGTGGAGCCCAGTTCCAGCTTGCTGCCTTCGTTGATGTCGAAAGGCTGGTCGGTGCTGTCGGTCTGCACCCGCACGCGCGAGCCATCGGGGGTCAGTTCCAGCAGGGTGAAGCTGTAGCGCACCTGGGTGGTGCTGGTGGGGGTCAGCAGGCGTTCGCCCATCAGGCCGATCTCGGTCGCGAAGGCCGGGTCGGCCAAGCGTTTGAGGTAGTCGGTGGCCTGGGCCTGCAAATCGCTTTGCAAGGTGCTGGTGGCGGACAGGTCGAGGCGATCGAGGTCGTACAGCGGACGATTGAGCAGGGCGGCGAGGCGACTGCGGGCGGCGCTGATGCCTTTGTTGGTTTCGTTGGGCTGCACGGTCGGGTCCTGGACCCAGTCGCGATAGCTGACCTTGCTCGCCAGGGCCGCGGCGGCTAGCGCTGCGTCGATCACGCCGTTCTGTGCCAACAGGCGGATGTGGCTGTCGGTCAGGCGCGCCAGTTCATCGTGGCCCTTGGACAGGTAATGGGAGGGCCGGCGCTGGGCGATCATCAACGACAGCATCTCGCGCAAGGCCAGGCCTTTTTCCGCCAGGCTCTGGGGATCGGTCGCGGTGCTGGCCAAGCGTTCATTGGCCCGATTGAAGTCGGCGCCATACCAGACCCGCAAACCTTCGGCCATGCCGTGGACTTCACCATGTCCCGGCACGGCGGAAAGCGGCACGCTGTTGAGGTAGTCGCGGATGATCCGCTGCCGCGCCTCGAGGGTTTGCGGGCCGGCCTGGTAAGCGCGCACGCTGGCGGAAATCATCTGGCGGATTTTCTCCGCGCCGGACACGGTCAGGCCCTCAGGCGAGTGACGGTATTTCTCCAGTTGTGTGGCCAAGGTGCTGCCCCCGGCGGATTGCCCCGGCAGGTTCAACAGCTTGGCGACCTGCGACCAGGCCGCCATGCCGAAGCGCGGCCAGTCCACGGCCGGGTTGGCCAAGGGTTGCTTGGGGTCGAGCAGAAAACGGTTCTCGATGAACAACAGGCTCTGCACCACCACGGGCGGGATCGCTTCGAAGTTCGCATACAGCTGCTGCGGGTACTTGAACTGATAGACCGGCGCGGCGCGGCAGTCGGTGATGGTCAATCCAGCCTGGATCTTTTCCGCGTAGGGCACGAACAGGCCTTTTTCGACGTAGCCCATCAATGCCGGCGAAAATCGCGCCTGGGCCTGGATGACGTAGTCACGCTTGAGCAGGCGCGGCAGGAACTCCCCCAGCGCGCTGTAGCCCAAGCGCCGGTCGAACGGGCCTGCGCCAGGGTAGACGATGGCATCGCTGGGCCCCGGCTGCACCGAGTAGCTCAGGGACGCGGCATACTTGCTGAGCTCCCGGGCCTGAAACCGCGACGTGCGCATTTCCTTGGCCACTGCGAGGCCGACCACCACCACGATAATCAGCAACAACAACCAGAATGCCCGCCAGCCATGCCGTGCGCGGCGTTTTTTTTGAGGTAAAGGCGCTTCTTCCATACGTTCAGTCGGGACCACAGGTTCATTTGAATCGGTTTGCCACAAAGCGCCCATAGTCGACTGATCCATTAAGCAGATTGATCGGACTTGCTTGAAGCTTAGACGGTGGTTGGCGTGGGGGAGGGGAAATTGTGGGCAACGGTCTGCCCTGGCCAGTAGCATCCCTTTGTGGCGAGGGGATTTATCCCCGCTGGGCTGCGAAGCAGCCCCAATGCAGATAACTCAATTGCCAGATACACCGGGGTGCAATTGGGGGACAGCTTCGCAGTCCAGCGGGGATAAATCCCCTCGCCACAGATAAGTCCCTACGTCACAAGTACTACATAAGCTTCGGAGTATTCGCTCGACCTTCTCAGCGTCGATCAAACAACAGCATGGCTACGCTGCATCCAAACCCTCTCAAAGGAAGCAAGGAATGCATCCACGCCCCAATTCACATCGCTTGCGTCGAGGACGTTATTCGGAACAAGGACGCGCCTACCTGGTGACAGCCGTTACTCATCAGCGCCGTCCTGTTTTTGCCAACTGGAAGGTTGGAAGATTGTTGGTTGCAGAATTCAAATGGGCCCATGATTCTGGCCTGGTGAACTCTTTAGCCTGGGTGGTGATGCCGGATCATTTCCACTGGTTGCTGCAACTCCACGACGGCCATCTGAGTCGTGTCATCGGTGCCACCAAAGCTCGATGCACCCATCGCGTCAATAGCATGACCGAAACCTCTGGTCCGCTTTGGCAAAGCGGCTTTCATGACCGCGCGATTCGTGACAATGAAGAGCTGCGGCACTCCGCCGACTACATCATTGATAATCCGCTGCGGGCTGGGCTGGTGAAATGTATTGGCGATTACCCTCTCTGGGATACTGCCTGGCTTTGAAGTGACTCATGTTGCCTGTCTGGACCGGGGAACATGGATTCCCTGTGCTGAGGAGATGTAGCTGCGGTGGGATTCTGTGGCGAGGGGATTTATCCCCGCTGGGCTGCGAAGCAGCCCCAATACAGGCAACTCGATTGTTCAGAAATACCCGGGCTGCGGTTGAGGGGCTGCTGCGCAGCCCAACGGGGATAAATCCCCTCGCCACAAATAAATCCCCTGCCACAGATAATCCCCATCATAACGGGCAGTGGTGTCCGGAAAGCCTTGCGCTAGAGCCATCGCTCCATGCCAAAACATGACGCTGCACCATCTCTGTGCAATACTCGGCGGCGTTTCCGAGTGACCCGAATCCAAGACAACACCTCTCCAAAAGCCGATTCTGGCGGAGGCTTATCCCTGAATTTCCCTGGTTTTACAGTGAATCTCTCTATCCCTGGCTTTTTATACTGCACGACCCGCTGATCCTGAGGTTGTCGTTCCACAGGACGGTCTGCCCACAAGACAGACCCGGTTTCGGCAAGGCGGCAGGCTTACCGGCCTGTGGCTTTGGACACTCGGTGGCTAATCCAATAACAAGACGAGGTTATCCCTATGCCTGTCGGCAATCATCTGCCCCATGGCGAGACCGCCCAGGGCGGTCCGCTCAAACGTGAGCTCGGCGAGCGGCATATCCGCCTGATGGCGCTTGGCGCCTGCATCGGTGTCGGGCTGTTCCTTGGTTCGGCCAAGGCCATCGAAATGGCCGGCCCGGCGATCATGCTGTCCTACATCATTGGCGGCCTGGCGATCCTGGTGATCATGCGCGCCCTCGGTGAAATGGCCGTGCACAACCCGGTGGCCGGTTCGTTCAGCCGCTATGCCCAGGATTACCTCGGCCCACTGGCAGGTTTCCTGACCGGTTGGAACTACTGGTTCCTGTGGCTGGTGACCTGTGTGGCGGAGATCACCGCCGTGGCGGTGTACATGGGCATCTGGTTCCCCGACGTGCCCCGCTGGATCTGGGCCTTGGCGGCACTGGTCAGCATGGGCTCGATCAACCTGATCGCAGTCAAGGCCTTCGGTGAGTTCGAATTCTGGTTCGCCCTGATCAAGATTGTCACCATCATCGCCATGGTCATCGGCGGCGTCGGCATCATCGCCTTTGGCTTCGGCAACGACGGTGTGGCCCTGGGCATTTCCAACCTCTGGGCCCACGGCGGCTTCATGCCCAACGGCGTGTCCGGCGTGTTGATGTCCCTGCAAATGGTCATGTTCGCCTACTTGGGCGTGGAGATGATCGGCCTGACCGCCGGTGAAGCGAAGAACCCACAGAAAACCATCCCCAACGCCATCGGTTCGGTGTTCTGGCGGATCCTGCTGTTTTACGTCGGCGCGTTGTTCGTGATCCTGTCGATCTACCCGTGGAACGAGATCGGCACCCAGGGCAGCCCGTTCGTGATGACCTTCGAGCGCCTGGGCATCAAGACCGCCGCTGGCATCATCAACTTCGTGGTGATCACCGCCGCACTGTCGTCCTGTAACGGCGGCATCTTCAGCACCGGGCGGATGCTCTACAGCCTGGCGCAGAACGGTCAGGCCCCGGCTGGTTTCGCCAAGACCTCGACCAACGGCGTGCCGCGTCGCGCATTGCTGCTGTCCATCGCCGCGCTGCTGCTGGGCGTGCTGCTCAATTACCTGGTGCCGGAAAAGGTCTTCGTCTGGGTGACCTCCATCGCCACCTTCGGCGCGATCTGGACCTGGGTAATGATCCTGCTGGCCCAGCTCAAATTCCGCAAAAGCTTGAGTGCTTCGGAGCGTGCGGCCTTGAAGTACCGGATGTGGCTGTACCCGGTCAGCTCGTACCTGGCGTTGGCATTTTTGGTGCTGGTGGTGGGGCTGATGGCGTACTTCCCTGATACACGGGTGGCGTTGTATGTCGGTCCGGCGTTCCTGGTGTTGTTGACGGTGTTGTTTTATGTATTCAAGTTGCAGCCGACGGGCGAAACCCACGGCTCGGTGCGGTCAGTGTCGTAAATTAACCGCGATATAAAAGAAAGCCCCGGTCAGTGACTGGGGCTTTTTCATTGAGCTGTGATTGACCGTCCGTCGAAGACTGTAGCTGACCTGTAAGTTCTGACAGTAGACCCGCATCGGACCGCAGTCTAGCTTGGAAGCTTGCCAACAGGGGAATGGCAAGGCACCAAGATGAAAGATCTATCTGCACTGTTGGCGATTGCACGAGTAACCTATGCGAATAACGAAGGTACTTAGCAAAAAAGAGGTGCTATTGTTTTTTACGGTAGCTTCTTTTGTGTACGTATACCCTATTGTTCATGCCGATTACGCCTATGTAGACGATAGTTGGCGGGAAATATTGGCGATCGATGACTGGTGGAGAATTCACGGCAGAGTGCTGGCTGAAGTAGTTACGAAGCTTATGGCGTTTAACAATGCAACCATTAATATTTTCCCGCTTCCATTGTTAATTGCTACTTTTGCATTTGCATGTGCGATGACTAGGCTGACGTTATGGTATTTTCCTCGCCCCGAGTGGACAGCGTGTCTCGTAGTGCTCCCACTGCTCTGTAATCCTTTTTTTTTAGGTAACATTAGTTTTCAATATGATGGGCCGGGTATGATGTTAGCAGTTGTGGCTGCTGTTTTTTCTATAACCTGTCATGTTCGCAATAGTTACCTGCGAGGGTGCGTGTCGGCTATTTTAATAGCGGTGCTGCTAAGTATTTATCAATTGGTGATTACAGTTTTTATTGGGTTGTGCTGTATGGAGTGTTTGTGGAATGTTAGAAATGGAAAGCCGGCGCAGGAAGTGTTGAGAGAAATTGGGTTGCGTGGTTTACAGCTTTTTTTGGGGGGGATTTTTTATTATTTTACCGCTTTCAAACTGACGAGCGATAGGCGCGGTTCGCTGGCAGAGTTCGATTCGCACTGGCTTGGAGAGGTCGTTAGGAAATTTAAGTTCTCTATGGAAAAAGTGTTCGAGTTGATCAACGCCGGAAATGGATTTTTTTCTATTTTAATGGTGATCGTAGCCGGCGTGGGATATGTCCTAGTCATTAAGAATGTTTTAGCACTGGCCGGTGGTAGGGGCGAAAAAATTTTAGTTTTAGGGGCCTGTCTATGCGTACCGCCTGTGCTGATAGTTTGTGTCCCCGGTCCGATGTTATTCGTGCTGGATCCTAATTTGGAAGCGCGGAACTATCTGGGGTTTTCTGTAGTATTGTTTTTTTTGCTGCTGATGAGTCGTGAAGTTTTGGGGCGTGCTGGGTTGCGAATGCTTTTGGTGATACCAGTTTTGGCGATGTATTCGTTTAGTTACGGCTATGGGCAAGTTCTTATCGCAAAAAAAGAGCTTGAGACGGCCATGGCAATGTTTATAGCTTATGACATTATCGCAACAAAAGAATTTCGCAATTCCCCTGTGCTTTATTATATTGAGCCCCCTATTAATGGGAAGTGGTTGCCCAAAGCGCAGGGTGCCATAAATTATATGCCGGCGTTGCGCTACCTTTTGAGCAGCTCCAGTATGGTGCTCCGCCCAAATACTTTACCTCAGTACGGTATTAATAATGTGGTTTCAGAGGGGCGCGCCGCTTTTGATGCGGCGACGGCTGAGGGCAAGACTTATAGGCGGGTGGTAGACAGGAAGTTCTATTCATTTTATGTCACTGAGTCAGGTGATTTTATTGTCATGAAAGATTTAACAGGTTCCGAAGGGTACATTAGGGGATGGTGGCGATAGTCACGCTGCCACTATTTTCTCCGGCTCAAAACTATCCGCCCGAGCCATCTGCCACATCCGCGAATAAAACGCCCCATTGACCTCACCCGTGAGCAATTCCCCCGGTTTCAAAAACACATGCAACTCAGAGAACAACTTGACCTCGGTAGCCGACATCCGCCGCACCAAATGCTTGGGCTGCAATTGCGACGGGTGCTCGAGCCCGGCGGCGGCGAGCATTTCGGCCAGGGCCTTGAGGGTGTTGCGGTGGAAGTTGTAGACCCGCTGGGCCTTGTCCGGGACGACCAGGGCGCGCTGGCGCAGGGTGTCCTGGGTGGCGACGCCGGTGGGGCATTTGTTGGTGTGGCAACTCTGGGACTGGATGCAGCCGATGGCGAACATGAAGCCGCGCGCGGCGTTGGCCCAGTCGGCGCCGATGGCCAGGACGCTGGCGATGTCGAAGGCGCTGACGATCTTGCCACTGGCGCCGAGCTTGATCTTGTCCCGCAGGTTCAGGCCCACCAGGGTGTTGTGCACGAACAACAGGCCCTCGCGCAGCGGCACGCCAATGTGATCGGTGAACTCCACTGGCGCCGCGCCCGTGCCGCCTTCCTTGCCGTCCACCACGATGAAGTCGGGCAGGATCCCGGTTTCCAGCATCGCCTTGGCGATGCCCATGAATTCCCAGGGATGGCCCAGGCAGAATTTGAAGCCCACCGGTTTGCCCCCGGACAGCTCACGCAGTTGCTGAACGAACTGCATCAGTTCGATCGGCGTGGAAAACGCGCTGTGGCATGACGGCGAAATACAGTCCTCACCCATGAGGATGCCACGGGTCTCGGCGATTTCCCGGGTGACCTTGTGCTTGGGCAGGATCCCGCCGTGGCCGGGCTTGGCGCCCTGGCTCATCTTGATTTCGATCATCCGCACCTGCGGGTTCTGTGCCTGGACGGCGAAACGTTCGGGGTCGAAGCGCCCGTCGCTGGTGCGACAGCCAAAATAACCGCTGCCCAGTTCCCAGGTCAGGTCGCCACCGTGTTCACGGTGGTAGGGGCTGATGCTGCCTTCACCGGTGTCATGGGCGAAGTTGCCCAGCTTCGCGCCCTGGTTCAATGCCCGGATGGCATTGGCGCTCAGGGAGCCGAAACTCATGGCCGAGATATTGAACACCGACGCTGAGTACGGCTGCGTGCACTGCGGGCCGCCGACGGTCACGCGAAAACCGCTGGGGTCGCTCAGCGGGGCCGGGCGCATGGAATGGCCGATGAATTCGAAGCCGGTCTGGTACACGTCGATCAAGGTGCCGAACGGTTTGTCGGCGCTTTCGTTCTTGGCCCGGGAGTACACCAGCGAGCGTTGGGCCCGGGAGAAGGGCAGGGCATCGCTGTCGGATTCGAGCAGGTACTGGCGGATCTCCGGGCGGATGCCTTCGACCAGGTAGCGGATATTGCCCAGGATCGGGTAGTTGCGCCGTACGGCATGGCGGCTTTGCAGCAGGTCGAACACCCCCAACAGGCTCAACAGCCCGGTCACCAGCGTAATGGGCCAGAGCCAGTCGTGTTGCAGGAATGGCAGGCTGGCGAGGGTGAAGATGACACAGCCAGCAAAGAAGGCGTAACGACTCAGCAGAGACAGGCTCATACGGTTTCCTTGGGGGAGAGCGATTGGCGAGACATTAGCTTGGAATGCAGCTCCCTTGCCACAGGGGCTGTATGTTGGCTGGAAAAACGAGCGCCGGAAAAACCTGTGGGAGCGAGCTTGCTCGCGATGGCGGTCGCCCACTCGACCCCCGCATTGACTGACCCACCGCTATCGCGAGCAAGCTCGCTCCTACAATTGAATTGGCGGCGATGCTCGGCAGTTGTGGTGAGGGAGCTCGCTCCCACCGTTTGAACCGCCGGGGTGGCTCAGCTCGCCTGCTTCATCTGCCGCAACGGTAACTCCACGCGGAAGGTGGTGCCGACGCCGACTTCGCTGCGTACGGTGATCTCGCCGTTGTGTTTTTTCACGATACCGTAGGACAACGACAGCCCGAGCCCCGTGCCTTGGCCGATGGGTTTGGTGGTGAAGAATGGGTCGAAGATTTTCTGCAGGGTCTCGGGGGGAATGCCCGAGCCGTTGTCCGCCACTTCGATCCAGACGGTTTCTTCACCGACCCCGTTGCGCAGGGTGATGGTGCCGCGTTCGGGACCGATGGCCTGGGCGGCGTTGACGATCAGGTTCATGATCACCTGGTTGATCTGCGACGGCAGGCATTCCACCTCCGGCAAGGGTGTGTATTCCTTGACCACGTCGGCCTTGTACTTGATTTCATTGGCGACGATGTTCAACGTCGAATCCATGCCCTGCTGCAAATTGGCCATCTGCCATTCCTGGCTGGAATCAACGCGGGAGAAGTCCTTCAGGTCCTTGACGATCTGCCCGACCCGGCCAATGCCATCCTTGGATTCCTTGATCAGCAGGGGGATGTCTTCGACCAGGAAGTCCAGCTCCACCTGTTCGCGCAGCTTTCTCAAGTTCACCACCAGCTCCGGCGAGGCGATGGCCTCCTCGGCGCTGCCGTAGGCGGTGAGCATTTCCTGGAGTTTGCCGAAGTAGCCGTCCAGCGCCCCCAGGTTGGAAGAAATGAAGCCGATCGGGTTGTTGATCTCGTGGGCCACCCCGGCCGCCAACTGGCCCAGCGAGGCGAGCTTTTCCGATTGCACCAACTGGGTTTCCAGCATCTTGCGTTCGTCGATCTCCATCTGCAGCAGTTCGCTGGCCTGTCGGAAGGCCTGGGTGCGTTGTTCTACCAGGTCTTCGAGCTTGTTCATTTTCAGTTGCGCGCGAGAGGTCATTTCCCATTTGGTGGTCAGGGTGTTGGCCATCTGCTGGACTTCGATGTTGTCGAACGGCTTCTTCAGGATCAGCAAGCGGTCGTGGCCGTTCAGACGGTCGAGCAATTCATCCCAGGAGTAATCCGAATAGGCGGTGCAAACCACCACTTGCAACTGCGGGTCGCGCTTCCAGAGTTCTTCGATGGTCTTTGCGCCATCCCAGCCTTCGGGCATGCGCATGTCGACAAAGGCCAGGGCATAGGGACGCTCCTTGGCCATGGCCTCCAGCAATTTGCTCAGGCCTTCCTGCCCACCGTAGGCCGAGTCGAGTTCGAACACGGTGGCGGCAGGTTTCGGCGCTTCGCCAAACAGCGCGCTTTCCATGTCCTGCAAATCCGTGTTGCTTTCATCCTCCGGGGTGAGGATCTTGCGAAAATCTTCATGAATGGCGGGTGTATCGTCGATCAACAGGATGCGGCGGTTACTCATGCTGTTCATGGTTCACCTTCTGCAAGTTTCAGGGGCACTTGCAATTGGAATGTCGCCCCTTTGCCTGGCCCCTCACTGTGGGCGGTGAGGTGGCCGTTCATTTCGATGGCCGCCAATGCGCAGCTGTGCAGACCAAAGCCGTGGCCTTCCTTACGCGTGGTAAAACCATGGGCGAAGATGCGCGTCATGTTTTCCTCCGGGATGCCTTCGCCTTCGTCCTTGACGCTGATTTGCAGGGTCTGGCCATCGACGACGGTGGCCTTGAGGGTCATGTTCCGCGCATCGTTGGACACCCCGGCCATGGCGTACTTGGCATTGCTGATCAGGTTGATCAGGATCAGCAGCAAACGGTGCTTGTCGCCCATGATCCGCGGCACGTCGCCGTATTCCTTGATCACCGTAACATGATGGCGGGTCAGGGCGCCGGAGTTCATGCGCAAAGCGTCTTCGAGCAGTTCGCTGACCACCAGGGGCTCGAGCAGGCTGCTGGCGCCAGCATAGGATTGCTGGGTGGAGACGATGTCCTTGATGTGGTCCACGCTCTTGCTCAATTGGGCCAGTTCTTCGGTCAGGCTCTGCTGCTCCGATGCGATGGCCTCCACCAGCTGGTTGAGGTAACCGGGCAGCAACTTGCCCTTGGCGTCCTCGGTGAGGAAGTGTCCGAGGTCATCGGTGTGTTCGTTGATCAATTGCATCGCCTTGCCCAGCCCCAGGGCCTTGCTGCTGCGCAGTTTGCGGCTGACCAGGTCGGCGGAGATGTTCACGCTGTTGAGGACGTTGCCGACGTTGTGCAACACGTTGGTGGCGATTTCCGCCATGCCGGCCTGGCGGGCGGTGTCCATCAACTCGCTCTGGGTGTCCTTGAGCTGGCGGGTACGCTCCTCGACCCGTTGTTCCAGCTCGTCGTTGGCGCTCTGCAGGGCGCTGTTGACTCGATTGATTTCGGCGAAGCTGCGTATCAGGCGAATCGCCAGCCAGATCAGAATCAGCACCAGGAACGTGGCGAACACCAGCAAGTAAATGTGGTTGCGCTCGTATTTGGCGGCGGCTTTTTCCTGGTCTTTCTCGAGCAGGTTGGTGATGGTGTCCAGGCGATCGGCCACGGGGATCGCTTCGATGCCCAGCAATAACTCATTGACCTTTGGCTGTTCGCGCAGGATCACCCCGATGTGTCTGCGCAGGACTTCGATGGAGTTGAGCAACCCCTCAGGCAGGCGTTCCTTGTTGACATCCAACTGGTTCAAGCCCAGCAGGACCTCGGCTGCGATCTCCGGGGAGCTGACCTGGGCGAACTCCATACTGCTGAGCAACAGGTCGTAAGTGTCGATGGCAACGTTCTGCAACTCCAGTTTGTACGTGTCGGGCAGCCGGGCGAACTGGCCCTGGATGTCGTCCTCACCGGTGGGCAGAAAGGCCAGGGAGTTACGCAACACCGCGTTATGGGACTTGAACTGTTCTATCAGGCGGGTTTTTTCCTTGACCAGCTTGAGGTATTCGTCGCGCTGGGCCTCCCAGAGTGACGCTCCGTGGCGTCCCGGTTCCGATTCGATGGCGTCCAGACGCTGCCACAGGCGTGCCATTTCGTGCAGGGGGGAGACCAACGGGTCGTAGTTGTGGGTCAGGGCGATTCGCGACTTGAGGACTTCGTTGTCCCAGATGGCGTCCTGTTGCTTGAGCAGGCGGATCAGGTCACGGGATTCAATGTACGAGGCGGCCTGCTGGGCCCCCGAATTGACGTACATGAACAGCAGGACCGAAGCCAGTAACAGGCCGATGAAGGCAAGACCGAGGCGGCGCAGAGTGGTCATAGGGGCTTGCCCTCCGATTCACCTGTCAGGGTCTTGAGGAACTCGACGATCAGTGTCGTATCGTTCTTGAGAGGCTCACGACCCAGTTGGTACTTGAACATCACCTCCACCGCGTGTTCCAGAGTCGTCGCCGACCCGTCATGGAAATACGGCGCGGTGACGGCCACGTTGCGCAGGCTGGGCACCTTGAAGACCTGGCGGTCCGCTTCATCGCCGGTGATGTTGAAGCGTCCTTCGTCGGCGCGGGTGGGGTTGCCCCGGTCGCCGATGTAGTCACCCATGACGCCGAATTTCTGGAACATGTTGCCGCCGATGTTCACGCCCTGGTGGCAAGCGATGCAGCCGTACTCCTTGAAACGCTGATAACCGAACTTTTCCCGGGGCGTGAGGGCGTCGGTATTGCCCAGCAGGTACTGGTCAAAACGCGAATTGGGTGTTTGCAAGGTGCGTTCGTAGTCGGCCAGGGCGCTCTGGATATTGGGCTTGGTCACGCCATCGGGATAGGCGTCCTTGAAGTCCTTGGCGTAGCCGGGGTCATCGGCGATACGCTTGACCACCGACTCCCAGGTGCTGCCCATTTCCACCGGACTGGTCACGACCTCGTGGACCTGTTCTTCCAACGTATCGACGCGGCCATCCCAGAACTGATGGAAGTTCAGGCCGGCGTTGAACACGGTAGGTGTATTGACCTCCACCGGCTTGCCGTCGAAGCCCAGGGAAAACGGTTTGTCGTCGGCGCCACCCTTGTCCAGGCGATGGCAACTGGCACAGGACAGGGTGTTGTTGACGGATAGCCGTGGGTCATTGAACAGCCGCAGCCCCAACTGGACGCGCTTGGGGTCCAGGGCCGGCACCGGGGGCAGGGGCTTGAGAGGTTCATCCAGGGGGGCGGCGTGAGCGGTTACGCTTGCTCCCACGAGCAGGCCGAGCGCCAGAATCAGTCCATGTAACGCCATGGGATGTTTTCCTTGAAACTTTGGTTGAGGACTCAGTTGTTCACGAAAACGGGTTCTGGCGTTTTTCCCACTCGGTCATCCAATCGGCAAAGGCCTGCGGTTCGACGGCCTTGCTGAAGTAGTAACCCTGGGCTTCCTCGCATTGGTGCTTCTTGAGAAATTCAAGCTGCTCAAGGGTTTCCACCCCTTCGGCGATGATGTGCAGGTTCAGGCTCTTGCCCAGGCTGATGATGGTGCTCACCAGCTTGGCGTCATTGCTATCGATGCTCAGGTCACCGACGAACGACTGGTCGATCTTCAGCACATCCACCGGAAATTTCTGCAAGTAGCTCAGGCTCGAATAGCCGGTGCCGAAATCGTCGATGGCCAGGCGTATCCCCTGTTGTTTGATGGCCTTGAGGATGGCGACCGTGGTATCGATGTTCTGCATCAGTACGCTTTCGGTGATCTCCAGTTCTAACTGTGTCGGGTCCAGGCCGGTTTCCTTGAGGGTGCGGGCGATGCCTTCGACGAAGCCGCGCTGGCGAAAATCGATGGCCGAGATGTTCACCGACAGGCACAGCGGCCGCATGCCCTGGGCTTGCCAACGGCAGGCCTGCTGGCAGGCTTCCTGGAGTACCCATTGGCTCAGCGGCACGATCAAGCCGCTGTCCTCGGCCACCGGAATGAAATCCGCCGGGTAGACCAGGCCATGTTCCGGCCTGTTCCAGCGCACCAACGCCTCGACCCCGACCACCTTGCCGCTCTTGAGATCGAGCTTGGGTTGGTAATGCAGCACGAATTCCTTGCGCTGCAGGGCCAGGCGCAGGCCCGATTCGATGGTCTGTTGCTGCCGTGCCCGGCGGTTCATGTCCTCGGTGAAGAAACGGTAGTCGTTGGGGCCGGTTTCCTTGACGTTGCGCATTGCCGTCTCGGCTTTCTTGATCAGCGCCACGGCGTCGAAGCCGTCGCTCGGGTACACGCTGATGCCCAGGCTCGCGGTGACGCTCAGGTCATGGCCGTCGATAGGCTGGGGGGTGCTGATGGCCGCCAGCAGTTTTTCGGCCACGCCTTTGGTTTGCTGCGCCTCGGCGATGTCCCCCATGATCACCACGAATTCATCGGAACCGTAGCGGAACACCGAATCGGATTCACGCACCACGCTCGCCAGCGCCCGGGCCACGCGCTTGAGCATTTCGTCGCCCACCGGATGGCCCAGCGCGTTGTTGATGCGCTTGAAACGGTCCAGGCCGATGAACATCACCGCCAGTTGGCGGTCGTGCCGACGGCACTGGGCCATGGCCTGGGTCAGGCGATCGCCAAGCAGCATGCTGTTGGGCAACTCGGTGAGCACGTCGTATTGCAGCAGGTGGGACACCTTGAGCAATTCCTGGACGCGCTCTTCGATCGTGCGTTCCAGGCTACGCATTTTCCGCGCCGCGTCCTGGGCCAGTTGCCATTTCCAGGTCATGGCGCTGGCCATCTGGCGGATTTCCAAGGTGTCGAACGGTTTCTTGAGAATCAGCAATTGATCATCGAACTCGATCCGTTCGGACATGGTTTCCCAGGAGTAATCCGAGAAGGCCGTGCACAGGGCGATTTGCAGGCGCGGGTCGGCTTTCCACAATTCTTCGATGGTTTGCAGGCCATCCCAGCCCGGTGGCATGCGCATGTCGGCGAACACCAGCGCATAGGGCTGGCCTTCGGCCTGGGCGCGCTTGACCAGTTCCAGTGCCTCCTCGCCCTGGTAGGCCGAGTCGATCTGAAATTGCAGCCGGCTGACCTGTGGGGTGCCGAACAGCAGGCTTTCGGTGTCGTCCAGCGAGTCATCGCTGCCGGCGCTGGGGCTGAGGATCTTGCGAAAGTCCTGGTGGATCGCCGGCGTGTCGTCCACCACCAGGATCCGCCGGTTGGCAGGCACCGACATGGGGTTCATGGATTGCTCTCCGATAGCTGGCTCGCTGGTCGGGTCCAGTGGTCTGTCGCGGGAATGATCGTGCCGGCCTTGAGCAGTTCGGCGGCCTGGCCGCTGTCGACCACGGTGCTGAAGTAATGCCCCTGGGCCTGCATCGCGCCGCCGCTGGACATCAGTGTGGTGCGTTGCTCCTGGGTCTCGACGCCCTCGGCAATGATCCCGATGCCCACGTCCCGGGCGAAGTTGATGATCGCCCGCAACGTCGTGGCGTTCTCCGGGTCGTCGTTGGCGCTGTCGAGAAAGCGCTGGGCGAGCTTGAGGTGATTGACCCGGTAGGTCTTGAGGTAATCGAACGAGGAATATTCGGTGCCGAAGTCATCGATGGCGATTTGCACGCCCAATTCGCAGAGGCGCGGCAGCACGTCGTTGTGAGTCCACTTGGTCTGGGCCAGGGTGGCTTCGGTGACGTCGAAACGCAGGTCCCAGGGTGCCAGCTCCCAGCGGGCGGTGGTGCGCAGCACGTCGTAGATCAGTTCCGGGCCGGTCTTGAGCTGGGTCAGGGACAGGTCGATGGCGATCACCGGCGGCGCCATGCCCTGGTCGCGCCATTGGCGCATCTGTTGGCAGGCCTGGTCCAGCACCCAATGTCCCAGGCCAATGATGATCCCGGTCTTCTCGGCCGCTGGCATGAAGGCCTCCGGTTCCAGCCAGCCCCGTTGGGGGTGGTTCCAGCGCACCTGCACGCCCATGCCGAGGATCTTGCCGGAGCCGAGGTCGACTTCGGGCAGGTAGTGCAGGTGCAGTTCCTGGTTTTCGATGGCTTGGCGCAGATCGTTGGCCAGGGCGACCCGGTCGGTGACTTCCTGGTTAATTTCCTCATTGTGAAAGTGATACTGGTTGCGACCCTTTTCCTTGGAGCGGTACAGGGCCATGTCGGATTGCGCCATCAGGCTGTCGGCGCTCAGGCTCTGCGGGGTGTACAGGGCGATGCCGATGCTCACCGAGATTCGCACGTCGTTGCCGTCCAGGGAGTACGGCGCCACGAGGGCATCGCGGATCTTGCCCGCCAGCGCGGCGCAGTGGGTCGCTTCATGGACGTCCAGTTGCAGCAGGGCGAATTCGTCGCCGCCCAGGCGCGCCACCACATCGTTTTCCCGGGTACAGGATTTGATGCGGGCGGCGACTTCCTGCAGCAGCAGGTCGCCGATGGGATGGCCCAAGGTGTCGTTGATGCGTTTGAAGTGGTCCAGGTCCAGGTAGAACATGGCAAACGGCGCCGCTCCCCGACGAGCGGCGGCAAAGGCCTGGTGCAGGCGCTCGATCATGGTGGCGCGGTTGGCCAGCCCGGTCAGGCCGTCGGTGCGGGCGAGCAGGGCGATCTTCTCTTCGGCCAGCTTGCGCTCGGTGATGTCGAGGATGATGCCTTCCACTTCCAGCAGCAGGCCCTGGTCGTTGCGCACCGGAATGTAGCGGTTCTCCACCCAGCGGAACGTGTCGTCGCCAGTGCGCATGCGAAACTCGATGGAAGCCCCGGCAGTGTCACGGTCGAGGACGCGGACCATGGCCTCCTGGACTTTGTCCTGGTCGTCGGGATGGATCAGGGTTTGCGCCCAGTCCGGCGCGTTGATCAGTTGCGCCGCGGAATGACCGAACTTGGTGATGTTATGGGAGATGTACATCAACGCGAACGGCGGCTCGCCCCGCAGGCGATAGAGAATGGTCGGGCTGTTCTGCACGATGATGTTGGCGTCGGCCAACTCGCGGGTGCGTTCCTCGACCGCCCGTTCGAGCATGTCCATTTTCAGCGCCGCGTCCTCGGTCATCTGCCATTTGACGGTCAAGGCGCTGGCCATCTGGCGGATCTCGATGGCGTCGAAGGGTTTTTTCAGGATGAGCAGACGGTCGCCCAGTTCGAGGCGCTCGGAAATGTCTTCCCAGGAATAATCCGAGTACGCGGTGCACAGGGCCACTTGCAGCTTGGGGTCGGCGCGCCACAGCCGTTCGATGGTTTCCAGGCCGTCCCAGCCCGGCGGCATGCGCATGTCGATGAACGCCATGGCGAAGGGCTGCCCTTGGGCCAGCGCCGTCTCGACCTTGTTCAACGCTTCCATGCCCTGGAACGCCGAATCGAGCACGAAACTCATGGCGGCAACGGCCACCGGCGCGCCGAACAAAGCCTCTTCGGCGCTGCTCAGGTTGTCTTCGGCGTTCATCTGGGGGCAGAGGATCTTGCGAAAATCCTCATGGATGGTCGGGGTGTCGTCGACGATGAGGATCCGCCGATTGGTTTTATCCAAAGGCAGGCTCATGTCCGTGCACCACTTTGATGCTGACTATAGAACCCTGGGAACATCTGATATCCCTTTCGCTGGCATGAGTAATCGGCCTGTACATGGCCCTTCATGGGGTAGAGCATAGTCGCCTCATCGCGATGCGCTCGGCCACTGATGGCAAATGTGTCGAAATTTTCGCAATCTACTAGCCTGTATTTTGGGGCTAAGGTAGAACGGTTGCCGTGAACAGGAGGGGGTTTCAAATGGAAGATCAATCGCCGGACGTTCCGGTAAAGAAGCCGACGGTGCTGCTCGTCGATGACGAAGAATCGATTCTCAATAGCCTGCGTCGGCTATTGCGCAGCCAGCCGTACGAGATCCTGCTGGCCGACAGTGGCGCCAAGGCCCTGGAGATTCTCAAGGAACGGCCGGTCGACCTGGTGATGACCGACGCGCGCATGCCGAACATGGACGGTGCTACGTTGCTGGCCGAGATCCGCAAGTTGTATCCATCGACGTTGCGTATCCTGCTCACCGGTTATGCCGATGTGGACATGATGACCAAGGCCATCAACGAGGGGCAGCTCTATCGCTACCTCAGCAAGCCCTGGAACGATGAGGAGCTGGTGCAGGCCTTGCGCCAGGCCCTGGCCCACCAGCATTCCGAAAGCGAGCGCCAGCGCCTCGAAGCGCTGAACCGCGAGCAGAACCAGCAACTCAAGACCCTGAACGCCACCCTGGAAAAACGCGTGGCGTCGCGCACCTCCGAGTTGCAGCAGACCGCCGACATGCTCGACCTGGCCTACGACGAGCTCAAGCGCAGTTATGTGACCAGCACCGAGGTGTTTTCGCTGATCGCCAACCTGCGCCTGCCCAAGGCCAAGCAGACCAACCGGCAGATCATCGAGTTGATCAGGGTCTACAGCCGGCTGCATTTCCTCGATGAGTCCACCGACCGCGACCTGACCATGGCCGCGGCGCTCTACAACATCGGCAAGCTGAGCTGGACCGACAATATGATGGTCACGCCCGCCGACTTGCTGCACCACAATGAGCTCGATCTCTATCGGGCCTATCCGAAGCAGAGCGAATCGCTGCTGATGACCCTGGACCCGATGAAGGACGCGGCCCGGATCATCCGCCATCACCAGGAGCGCTGGGACGGCAGCGGTTTCCCAGAGCACCTCAAAGGGGAAGCTATTCCCTTCGGCTCGCGACTGTTGAAACTGGCGGTGGATTTCATCGAGCTGCAGCGCGGGTTGATCCTCGAACGACAGATGAACAGCGACGAAGCGCTGGTCTACATCCGCAAATACGCCGGCAAGCTGTACGACCCGGACATGGTCGAGGACTTCATCAAGGCCTGCGGCGAGTACCTGGAAGACGTGACCTTGTCGGACCCTACGGTGAAGGTCATGTCCACCCGGGAGCTGGCGGCTGGCATGATCCTGGCGCGCAACCTCAACGCCGACAACGGCATGCTGCTGCTCAACGCCGGCAAGGTCCTGAGCGGTCCGCTGGTGGAAAAGCTCATCGCCTTCGAATCGATGGAAGGGGCCCGGTACAGCGTGTTCGTGAAGATCCCCGAAGAACAGGCCGATCCTTCGGCGCCGAAGCCGATGTTGGGGTGATGCGGTTCTGAAGATGCCACTGTTCAAACTGTGGGAGCGAGCTTGCTCGCGATAGCGGAGTGTCAGTGACTGCAGTGTCGACTGACCGGACGCTATCGCGAGCGAGCTCGCTCCCACAGGGGGAATGTGTTGATTTCAGTCCAGCCCAGGCTTTGCCCCTGGGGCTTTGGTCTGTAATCTCCCTGGCATTTTTCTGCCCAAGGCTTTGACTCATCATGACCACTTCCCTCATCCGCATCGCCGCCGCCCTGTTGCTCGGGCCGGACGGGCGAACCCTGCTGGTGCGCAAGCGCGGCACCCGGGCCTTCATGCAGCCGGGGGGCAAGATCGAGGCCCATGAACAACCGTTGCAGGCGCTGGCTCGGGAGCTGGAGGAAGAGCTTGGGTTGCGGATCGACCCGGCCCAGGCCCACCACCTGGGCGTGTTCAGCGCGCCGGCGGCCAACGAACCGGGGTTTATCGTGCAGGCCGAGGTGTTTTTGCTGAACATCGACGCCCCGGTTTCGCCGGCGGCCGAAATCGAAGAGGTGTGCTGGATCGACCCGGCCGGCGACAGCGATCTTGTACTCGCACCGTTGACAGGCGAGGTGATCCTGCCGTTTTATCGAGCGACACACCTCGCCACTTGCTGATTCATGCCTCAAGGACTGACGCCCATGATTCCACTGCCGGACCTGTTGATTTTCGCCGCCGCGGCGTTACTGATGGTGCTGACGCCCGGCCCGAACATGATCTACCTGATTTCCCGTTCGATCTGCCAGGGCCGCAAGGCCGGCGTCACGTCGCTGTTGGGCGTGGTGGCGGGGTTCTTCGTGCACATGTTCGCCGCCGCTGCGGGGCTGACGGCGGTATTCCTGGCGGTGCCCATGGCCTATGAAATGTTGAAGTGGGCTGGCGCGCTGTACCTGTTGTGGCTGGCCTGGCAGGCGGTGAGGCCGGGCGCGCGTTCGCCCTTCGAGGCCCAGCAGTTGCCGGCGGACTCGACACGCAAACTGATCACCATGGGCTTTCTCACCAGTGCGCTGAACCCCAAGATCGCGGTGTTCTATCTGTCGGTGTTCCCGCAGTTCATCAGCCCGGAACACGGTTCGCTGTTCACCCAGAGCATCATCCTCGGGCTGACCCAGATCAGCGTCAGTTTCAGCGTCAACCTGCTGATCGCCCTGTTCGCCGCCGGCATTGCCTCGTGGTTTGTCCACAATCCGCGCTGGCTGGCGGTGCAGCGCTACTTCATGGGGTTTGTCCTCGGTGCCCTGGCGCTGCGCCTGATGCTTGAGCAACGGCGTTCAGCGTGAACATTCGACGCCTGCGGGCCGGCGATGCCCTGGTGTATCGTGAGCTGATGCTCCAGGCGTACGCCTTGCACCCCCAGGCCTTCACCTCCAGCGTCGGCGAACGGGCGAAGTTGCCCATCAACTGGTGGGAGTCACGCCTGGGCAGCCGGCTCGATGTGCTGTTGGGGGCGTTTGTCGAGCAAGAACTGGTCGGTATCGTCGGCCTGGCCCTGGAACCCCGGGAAAAAGCCCGGCACAAGGCGCTGCTGTTCGGTATGTACGTCGCCGACGCACATCGCCATCGGGGCCTCGGCTACCAACTGGTGCAGGCGGCACTCGACGAAGCTCGGCGCCACACCTTCCTGCGCCTGGTGCAACTGACCGTCACCGCGGGCAACGACCCGGCGCTCAAGCTCTACCAGCGCTGCGGTTTCGTCCTGTACGGTCTCGAACCGATGGCGATCCGCGTGGGCGACGAGTACCTCGACAAAATCCACATGTGGCTCGAGCTGTAAACCAATCGGCCATGACTGTTGAGCTTTATTTGTGGCGAGGGGATTTATCCCCGCTGGGCTGCGAAGCAGCCCCCAAACCAGGAGACTCGGTGGGGCCGGAAGATTGAGTTCGCTGCTTTAGGGCCGCTTCGCAGCCCAACGGGGATAAATCCCCTCGCCACAAGGAATGCGCTTCACCGAACGGCACTGACACCGTCGAGTGTGGAAAACGACGTGTCCTTGGCCGTCAGCAAAAAATCGCGCATGTACGGCGCGTCGAGCATGTCGGTGCGCACCGCCGCGTACAGCGTGGCGAACAAACCTTTCTCCCCCAGCCGCTTGGCCTTCACGTAGCCCCGCGAGCTGTATTCATGCAGCGCCCAGTGCGGCATGCCGCAGACGCCACGACCGCTGGCCACCAGTTGCATCATCATCACGGTCAGCTCGGACGTGCGCACTTGGGCCGGTTCGATGTCGGCCGGTTCCAGGAAACGGGTGAAAATGTCCAGCCGGTCGCGCTCCACCGGGTAGGTGATCAGGGTTTCGCTGATCAGGTCCTCGGGCACGATGTAGGGCTTGCCCGCCAACCGATGCTGGTTGGCGACGGCGAGCATCGCTTCGTAGGTGAACAGCGGCACGTACGTGATGCCGGCCAGTTCCAGCGGGTCGGAGGTCACCACCAAATCGAGATCGCCCCGGGCCAAGGCCGGCAAGGGGGCGAAGGCGAAACCCGAGGCCAGGTCCAGCTCGACTTCCGGCCAGGCATCGCGGAACTGGTCGATGGTTGGCATCAACCATTGGAAGCAGCTATGGCACTCGATGGCCATGTGCAGGCGTCCGGCGGTGCCGCCCGCCAAGCGGGCGATGTCCCGTTCAGCACTGCGCAGTAACGGCAGGGCGGCATCGGCCAGTTGCAACAGGCGCAGGCCGGCGCTAGTGAAACGTACGGGCTTGGTCTTGCGTACGAACAACTGCATGCCCAGGCGCTCTTCCAGTTCTTTGAACTGGTGGGAGAGGGCGGACTGGGTCAAGTGCAGGCGTTCGGCGGCTTCGACCAGGCTATCGGCTTCGCGCAGGGCGTGCAGGGTCTTGAGGTGACGGAGTTCAAGCACCGGAGTTGCTCCATGAGTAAAACTTGTGATCAACACGAAAAGGTTGAGTTTGTCTCATGCAGGTCGAGCTGTCGACAATGGCGCCATCTTTTACAGGAGGACGCACACCATGGCCCTGGCCCACACCCTCGGTTTTCCCCGCATCGGCGCCGACCGCGAACTGAAGAAAGCCCTCGAAGCCTACTGGAAGGGCGACCTGGCCCCGGCTGCCTTGCAAACCGTGGGTCGTGAACTGCGGGCGCGGCACTGGCAACTGCAGAAAGACGCCGGCATCGACCTGCTGCCGGTCGGCGACTTTGCCTGGTACGACCAGGTGCTCAGCCACACCTTGACCCTGGGCGCCGTCCCGCAACGTTTCCACGGCACCTTGAATGCCCAGGGTCGGCCGACCCTCGACACCCTGTTCGCCATGGCCCGTGGTGCCACGGCCAGTTGCTGCGGTGCCGAGCGCGGCCAGGCGCAATACGCCCAGGAGCTGACCAAGTGGTTCGACACCAACTACCACTATCTGGTCCCGGAGTTTTCCGCCGACCAGACCTTTGCCCTGAGCTGGGAACAGTTGTTCGACGAAGTGGACGAGGCCCATGCCTTGGGCCATCAGGTCAAACCGGTGATCATCGGCCCGTTGACCTACTTGTGGCTGGGCAAGGCCAAGGGCGAGGCGTTCGACAAGCTCGGCCTGCTGGAGCGCCTGCTGCCGGTCTACGGTGAAATCCTCAACCGCCTCAAGGCCCAGGGCGTGGAGTGGGTGCAGATCGACGAGCCGATCCTCACCCTCGACCTGCCCCTGGCCTGGAGGAGCGCCTTCGAGCGGGCTTATCACATCCTCCAGTACTCGCCGTTGAAAAAACTCGTGGCCACCTATTTCAGTGGCCTGCAAGACAACCTCGGGCTGGCGGTGAGCCTGCCGGTGGACGGCTTGCACATCGACGCGGTACGTGACCCGGAACAACTGGGCCAGGTGCTGGACCGCCTGCCGACCTACAAGATTCTCTCGGTGGGCCTGGTCAACGGTCGCAACGTCTGGCGCTGCGAACTGGAACAGGCGCTGGCGCAATTGCAACCGGCCCAGGAGCGCTTTGGCGACAACCTTTGGGTCAGCACCTCGTGCTCGTTGTTGCACAGCCCGGTGGACCTGGAGCGTGAGGACCGGCTCGACCCCGAACTCAAGAGCTGGCTTGCCTTTGCCGTGCAGAAGTGCGGTGAAGTCGCGGTGCTGCGCGATGCACTGAACGATCCACAGGCACCCGCCGTGCAACAGGCGTTGAGCGACAGCCGCGAGGTGCAGGCCCGTCGCGCCGGCTCGGCGCGCATTCACAAAGCCGAGGTCCAGGCGCGTCTGTCGGCGATCGGGCCACAGGACAGCCAGCGGCATTCGCCGTTTGCCCAGCGCATCGAACGCCAGCGCGCACGCCTGGCGCTGCCGGTCTTTCCTACCACCACCATCGGTTCCTTCCCACAGACTCCGGCCATTCGCCTGGCCCGTCAGGCCTACAAGCAGGGCAAGTTGTCGGCCAACGATTATCAGGACGCCATGCACACCGAGATCCGCCACGCCGTGCAGATCCAGGAACGCCTGGGCCTGGACGTGCTGGTGCACGGTGAAGCCGAACGCAACGACATGGTGGAATACTTTGCCGAGCAACTGGACGGCTACGCCTTCACCCGTTTCGGCTGGGTACAGAGTTACGGCTCACGTTGCGTGAAACCGGCGATCATCTACGGCGACATCAGCCGTCCGAAAGCCATGACCGTCGACTGGATCCGTTACGCGCAAAGCCTGACCGACAAGGTCATGAAAGGCATGCTCACCGGTCCCGTGACCATGCTGATGTGGTCGTTCCCCCGCGAAGACGTGTCGCGCCAGGTCCAGGCCCGACAACTGGCCCTGGCCCTGCGCGACGAGGTGCTGGACCTGGAAAAGGCCGGGATCAAAATCGTGCAGATCGACGAGGCGGCGTTCCGCGAAGGGCTGCCACTGCGTCGCGGGCAATGGCAGCACTACCTGGACTGGGCCGTGGAGGCTTTCCGCTTGTGCGCATCGGGCGTGGGTGATGACACCCAGATCCATACCCACATGTGCTACAGCGAGTTCAATGACGTGATCAAGGCCATCGCCGACCTGGACGCCGATGTCATCACCATCGAGACTTCCCGTTCGGACATGGAGTTGCTGGAAGCATTCGAGGCATTCGACTACCCGAACGACATCGGCCCGGGCGTCTACGACATCCACTCGCCACGGGTGCCGGACACCGCAGAGATGGTTGCGCTGATGAGCAAGGCGGTGAAACGCATCGCCGCCGAGCGGCTGTGGATCAACCCTGACTGCGGGCTGAAGACCCGGGGCTGGCCAGAGACGGAAGCGGCGCTGGTGAACATGGTGGCGGCGGCGCGGCAGTTGCGGAGCCAGTTGGCCTGAGGCCCCACGAGGTTTGCACCTCCCTGTGACCTTGCACCCTGTGGCGAGGGGATTTATCCCCGTTGGGCTGCGAAGCAGCCCTGAAGCCAGGCGCCTTGTTGTATCAGGTGGATTGCGTCCAGCTTTTTCTGGGGCTGCTTCGCAGCCCAGCGGGGATAAATCCCCTCGCCACAAGGGGTAGTATTCGGTTTTATTGCTCCCCTTGACCGGGCAACCATCACCACTCGGCAATCTTCATCAAACTGTCACGCAACTGTGGCAGCGCGCTTGAACAAACTTCATCAGACTCGCGTTCTACTGGGGTTCTGCGTTTCGGTGTTTCTTCATGCGTGTACTTATTTTCCTGGCCGCGTTGTTTTTCGGCCTGCCGTCGATGGCGGCGTCTCGTTGCGATGTCAATGTTGCGACCCAACGGGTCGATCTGGATCAGGTCAGCCTGGCCTACCAGAGCATTGGCCGTGCCTCGGATCCTGCATTGCTGTTGGTGATGGGCCTGGGTGGGCAGTTGATCCATTGGCCGGACGAAGTGGTGGTCGCCCTGTGCGAGCAGGGTTTCCGGGTGATTCGCTACGATAACCGCGATGTCGGCCTGAGCACCTGGCGCCAGACGCCCGGCAGCGCCAACCTGACCTTCGAAGCCCTGCGCTACAAACTCGGCTTGCCCGTGGCCGCGCCCTATACCCTCACCGACATGGCCGACGACGGGCTCGGGCTGATGGACGCGTTGCATGTGCAAAGCTTCCACGTACTGGGCGCGAGCATGGGCGGGATGATCGCCCAGCACATGGCGGCCATGGCGCCTGAGCGGGTTGAAAGCCTGACCCTGATCATGACCAGTTCCAGTGCCGCCGGCTTGCCTGCGCCCAGCGAAAGATTGGTGCAACTGTTGTCCCGGCGCGGTGCTCCGAATCGCGAAATGGCCCTTGAACAGCAGGCCGATCTGCTGGCCGCGTTGGGCAGCCCGATGGTGGTGGATGATCGCCAGGCCTTGCTGCATCAGGCTGCACTGGCCTATGACCGGGCCTTCAACCCCGAAGGCGTGAAGCGCCAGATCATGGCGATCATGGCCGAGCCGAGCCGGGTAGCACTGCTCAATCAACTGCGGGTGCCAACCCTGGTCGTCCACGGCACCGCCGACCCGTTGCTGCCGGTGATGCACGGCGTGCACTTGGCGGCGCACATCCAAGGCAGCCAACTGAAACTGATCCCGGGCCTGGCTCATCGCTTCCAGGACGCGTTCAAGGCGCCGTTGCTGGGGGCGGTGTTGCCGTACCTGCAGCAGCACCGCGAAGACACGTCCCATTGGGCGCAGATCGAACCGGTGCAGGCGCCGAATCTGCTCTGATAACCCTGATGGCTGGCTTTTGTGGCGAGGGAGCAAGCTCCCTCGCCACAGTTTCATTCACCCTCGAATGGGCAGTCGCTACCGCACCTGCGCCTGCGCCACCAACCAGTCCATCAACTCCAGCAACGGCGCCGAGGCCTGGGGCTTGCGCGGGTGCACCAGGTGATAACCCAGCCCGGTCTTGACCTTCAGTTCGAACGGCATCACCAGCCGGCCGGCACTCAGGTCGTCGCCGATCAGCGACCAGTCGCCAATCGCCACGCCCGTGCCCTGGGAGGCCATGGACATCGCCAGGTCCAGGGTTTCGAAATGCTGGCCCTTGCTGACGTGGTTCAAGTGCACATCGGCCGCCGCCAGCCAGGCGTTCCAGTCGCGCTCGTCAAGGGCCGGGTGCAACAGCAAGTGGTGCTGCAGGTCGGCGGGTTCATGCAGCGGCACCGGTCCTTGCAGGGTCGATCGAGAGCAGACAGGCGTTAGCTGTTCATCGAACAGGTGCAGGCACGCCAGCGAGGCATCCGGTGGTGGGCCATAGACCACCGCGGCGTCGAAGGCTTCGCGCTGGAAATCCACGCCGTGCTTGACCGTGGTGGTCAATTCCACCGGCACGTCCGGTCGTTCCTTTTGCCATTGCAACAGGCGCGGCAGCAACCAGCGCATCACACAGGTCGGGGCCTTGAGCTGTAGGGTCTGGCGCTTTTCGCCGATCTGCTGGACCGCTTCGCCGATCAGGCTGAACACCTGCTGCACCCGTGGCAGCCACGCCTGGCCCTCGGCGGTCAGGCTCAGGCCGCGTGCCTGGCGCTGGAACAACGCATAACCCAAGTGATCTTCCAGCCCGGCGATCTGCCGGCTCACCGCGCCCTGGGTGATATGCAGTTGCTCGGCGGCCCGGGTGAAGTTGCAGCATTGGGCCGTGATCAGAAATGTGTGCAGCGCCGGCAACGGGGGGAGTCGTTTCATTTCGATCCAAGCCATGACGTGAGGACATGGCTAGTATGACTTTTTATCCATTGTTGTCGCCATGCCCCGCCCGTTCCAATAACGCCATCTCCAAGACAAAAGGGGCCCGTTCCATGGGCTGCGCGGCCCTTTACCCGACCAGAAAAAGGCAATGGCAATGGCGACGTGCGGCGAAGTATTGGTCAAGTTACTCCAAGCGTATGGCGTGGAGCAGGTGTTCGGCATTCCCGGTGTGCACACCGTCGAGTTGTACCGCGGGCTGGCCCGTTCCAGTATCCGCCATGTGACGCCGCGTCATGAACAGGGCGCAGGTTTCATGGCCGACGGTTACGCCCGGGTCAGCGGTAAGCCCGGCGTGTGTTTCATCATCACCGGTCCGGGCATGACCAACATCACCACCGCCATGGGCCAGGCCTACGCCGATTCGATCCCGATGCTGGTGATCTCCAGCGTGCAGTCGCGCAGCCAGTTGGGCGGCGGTCGTGGCAAGCTGCATGAACTGCCGAACCAGTCTGCGTTGGTAGGCGGTGTCGCGGCGTTTTCCCACACGCTGATGTCCGCCGCCGAATTGCCCGGCGTGCTGGCCCGGGCGTTCGCGGTGTTCCAGGCCGGGCGCCCGCGACCAGTGCACATTGAAATCCCGCTGGACGTTTTGGTCGAAGACGCCAATGCCTTGCTCGCCAGCGTGCCGGTGAATATCAGCCGCGCCGGTGCAGCACCGGCTGCGGTAAAACAAATGGCCGACCTGCTGGCGACGGCTCGGCGGCCTCTGATCCTGGTCGGTGGCGGGGCCATTGACGCGAGGACCGAATTGACCGAACTGGCCGAACGTCTCGGCGCGCCAGTGGCGTTGACCATCAATGCCAAAGGCCTGCTTCCTGCGCGTCATCCGTTGCTGATCGGCTCCACCCAGAGCCTGGTGGCCACCCGTGCGTTGGTGGCCGAGGCGGACGTGGTACTGGCCATCGGCACCGAACTGGCCGAAACCGATTACGACATTACCTTTGCCGGTGGCTTCGAGATTCCCGGTGCGCTGCTGCGCATCGACATCGACCCGGACCAGACCGTGCGCAACTACCCGCCGCACCTGGCGCTGGTGGCCGACGCTGGTGTCGCCGCCCGGGCCCTGCTCGACGAATTGGACCGGCGACCCTTGGCCGAACGCCAAGCCGATTGGGGACCGGCGCGTGCCGCCCGATTGCGCGCGGAGCTTCAAGGCAGTTGGGACGCTGCGACCCGCGCCCAGACCGTGTTTCTCGAGACGGTCTTGCAGACGCTACCGGAGGCGGTGTTCGTCGGCGATTCCACGCAACCGGTGTACACCGGCAACCTGACGTTCAACCCGGAGCAGCCGCGCCGCTGGTTCAATTCCTCCACCGGCTACGGCACCCTTGGCTACGCGTTGCCGGCGGCCATCGGCGCCTGGCTCGGCGGCAAGGACCTGGGCCACGGCCGCCCCGCGGTGGTGTGCCTGATCGGCGACGGCGGGTTGCAGTTCACCCTGCCGGAACTGGCCAGCGCCGTGGAAGCGCGCACACCGGTGATCGTGCTGCTGTGGAATAACCAAGGCTACGAAGAGATCAAGAAATACATGCTCAACCGCGCCATCGAACCGGTAGGGGTGGACATCTACACCCCGGATTTCATCGGCGTCGCCAAGGCCTTGGGCTGCTTTGCCCAAGCCATCGACGATGTGCCGTCGCTGCGTGCCGCGTTGCTGGCGGCCCGCGAGCGGCAGGGACCGACATTGATTGAGATTGACCAGGGTGTTTGGACATCGAAGTGTTGAGGTGTTTTTACTGGCCTCATCGCGAGCAAGCTCGCTCCCACAGGGATCCTTAGTGAACACAGGTTCTCTGTTCACTACAGACTCAGTGTGGGAGCGAGCTTGCTCGCGATGGGGCCCGCCCAGTCAACGCAAAACCCAGGTCAAACGGTCATCCGCAACCGCGCCAGATCTCGCAATGGCGGCGCGCCGAACAATCGGCTGTACTCGCGGCTGAACTGCGAAGGGCTTTCATAACCCACCCGATACCCCGCCGCCGAAGCTTCCAGCCCTTCGGCCAGCATCAGCCGACGAGCTTCCTGCAAGCGCAGTTGCTTCTGGTATTGCAGTGGGCTCATGGCCGTCATGGCCTTGAAGCGGTGATGCAGGGTCGAGACGCTGAGGTTCACTTCCCGGGCCAGGTGATCGATGCGCAGCGGCTGTTCGAAATGGCCGTTGAGCCATTTGATCGCCTGGCTGATGCGATGGCTCTGACTGTTGGCGATGGCGATTTCATACAGCCGATAGCCTTGTGGACTGCGCAGCAGGCGATAGAGGATTTCCCGGCGCACCAAGGGCGCGAGCATGGCGATGTCCTTCGGCGTGTCCAGCAGCCGTGCCAGACGCAGCACAGCGTCGAGCATCGGCGTGTCCAGGCGTTCGACATACAGCCCACGTCCGGCGGGGCGGGTCGGCACGCCCAATGGGCCGGCATCGGCGATCAACGCAGTGATTTCCGCCGGGTCGATGTCCAGGCGCAGGGCCAGGATCGGCTGCTCGGGCGAAACGTCGGCGATGCAACCGCTGAGCGGCATCGAGACCGAGACCACCAGGTAATGGAGCGGATCGTAGTTGAAGAGCTCATCCGCCAGACGCACCTGTTTGCTGCCCTGGGCCATGATGCACAGCGCCGGTTGCGCCAGCACCGGGGCGAATTTGTGCGGCTGGCTGTGCCGCGACAGGTTCAGCGAGCCGATGGCTGTGGCGTAGCTGCCGTCTTCGCTGGTGTTGCGGTCGATGATCGATGCCAGTTCGGCGCGCTGTTGTTCCAGGTACGTGTCCAGCGGGACGTGGGCGTGATCGAGTGGCGACATGCCGGGTTCCTCAGGCGATAGGAGCGATGAACAAAGCTTATGTTTGTGCAAGGCACAGCGGTAGCAACATCCTGTTAAAAGCTTGCCTGATCCTGCACGGCGCAATGGGCCATGACGGGGCAAGGCGGGCGAAACTTGCTTGAAACCTTTTGTTTCAAGTTCACGCCTGGCAACCGGTTCGACGGTGGATTTTGTGCGACCGATGCGCAGGATTGTGCAACGGGTCGGCAGGAATCGACTAACGAAGCTGGCGTCGTGACGCTTAACCTTTGATCCTGTCGCAGCCTGTCCCCGGCTGCACAACGGATTACCTGGGAGGGTTGAACATGACTACACAGATCCCCGTCAGCCACATGGCTTTTGTCCGGGCCCGCAGTGGTTGCTCCAAGCAACTGGGTGCACGCCTGAGCACGCTGATCGCGCCTTCGCGCCAGGCGCCCGGCTGCCTGCACTTTGCCTTGCAGCAATCGCAATGCGACGCTGATTTGTGGCTGGTGTCCGGGCTCTGGGTCAATCAGCCGTCGATGGACGCCTACTTCAACTCACCGGCCATGGCGATTTTCGCCGAGCTGGTGCAAGACCTGGTGGTGAGCAGCCTGGATTTCCACACCTTCAGGGAAGTCTCCGCCGCCCAGGCGACCGAAGGGTGCCGGGCACAGGTACACAAACTGGCCGGTTGAAGGTTTAATGACCGTCATTTTCCACCGCCAGGATGCACAAGAGATGGCACGTAAAGCCTTTGAAACCTTTGAAGCTGTTTCCGCCGTTGTTCCCAAGGAGGGCGGCGGTTACCTCGCCGCCATTGCCACCAAGGCCATCGGCGGCTCAGGTGCGCCACGTTTCAACAAGGTGCTTGAAGACCAGAGCTTCAAGACCGCGACCGAAGCCGATGATGCCGCTGCCGTGCAGCTCACCCATCTCCAGGGTGTCGACGACGAGGGCGGGCTGGTCTGGTAAACCCGTGTCACCTGTTGGGATGACCTACACCTGTGGCGAGGGGATTTATCCCCGCTGGGGCGCGAAGCGGCCCTAAAACCAGTCCAGGCAACTCAGTGTCAGGAAGGTATTGGGGCTGCTCCGCAGCCCAGCGGGGATAAATCCCCTCGCCACAGAGTGTGGTGGGCAAGCTTCTATTTGGGGCGATGCATCTTGAACAACGCCTCAGGCCCCAGTTGGAAATAATCCGCCGGCCCACCCCCGCGCAAAATTGGCTCGGCGGCGGCGGTGTCGTACACCCCATCCTTCAGCAGCCACTGGGCGATATGCACGGCGACCACTTCGCCGAGGATCAGCCAGCTCGGCACCAGCCCTTTGTCCGCCCGCTGCAATTGAATGATCTGTGTGACCTTGCATTCGAAAGACACCGGGCTTTCGGCGACGCGTGGCACCTGGATCACCCGTGATGGGGCGGCCGTCAGGCCCGCCAGTTCGAACTCATTGACCTCTGGGCCGACCATCGCGCAGCTCTGGTTCATCTGCTCGGCGAGTGGGCGGGTGGCCAGGTTCCAGGCGAACTCACCGGTCTGTTCGATGTTGTTCAGGCTGTCTTTGCGCCCGACGCTGGAGAACCCAATGATCGGTGGAATGTAATTGAAGGCGTTGAAGAAACTGTAGGGCGCCAGGTTCAGGCGGCCTTCGCCATCCTGGGACGAAATCCAGCCGATGGGCCGTGGGCCGACGATGGCGTTGAACGGATCGTGGGGCAGGCCGTGGCCGTTGGCGGGTTCGTAGAAGTGGATGTCATCGGGCATTGGGTACAGATCCTGGGATGGATTTTGAAGAGTTCGACGATAGTGCAGGGGGCAGCTGTTTTTGTCAGCACCGAGAACCTTGCGGGAATGGGCTCGCTCGCGAAGGCGCCGGAACATTCAATATTGCTGCAAGTTGGGCCACCGCTTCCGCAAAACCTGCGTCCGCTGTTCTTCTGCATATCCCAAAAACAACTAAGCCCGGCCGAAGCCGGGCTGTGAGAGGGGCTCCGTGGCAATTAGCTGATGGCGGCAGCGCCAGTGCGGTCGAAACCATCTTCAGCGACGGTGGCGCCGTTAGTGCGGTCGAAGCCGTCTTCAGCAACGGTGGCGCCGTTAGTGCGGTCGAAACCATCTTCAGCGACGGTGGCGCCGTTAGTGCGGTCGAAGCCGTCTTCAGCAACGGTGGCGCCGTTAGTGCGGTCGAAGCCGTCTTCAGCGACGGTAGCGCCGTTAGTGCGGTCGAAGCCGTCTTCAGCGACGGTAGCGCCGTTAGTGCGATCGAAGCCGTCTTCAGCGACGGTAGCGCCGTTAGTGCGGTCGAAGCCGTCTTCAGCGACGGTGGCGCCGTTAGTGCGGTCGAAGCCGTCTTCGGCAACGGTGGCACCGTTAGTGCGGTCGAAGCCGTCAGCAGCAAGGGTAGCAGCGCCAGTGCGGTCGTAGCCATCAGCGGCGATGGCCGAGCTGGTGCGGTCGAAACCATCGGCAGCAAAAGTATTGGCGGCCAGTACGGACAGGGTCAGGGCGATGATCAGTTTGGTTTTCATGGTCGTGCTCCAGAATGTTTGGCGTTAGGCGCCTTGGGTGTGGAGTTCATATTACGCTCGCTAATTAGATTAAAAAGCGCAAATAAATGCTAAAAACAATCGATTAAATAGATTGATTGGAAGTTGCCGCAGAACGGTCAATGAGGCCCATTACCGGCGTATCGAACGGCGTTCTGTTGAGGATGAGGATGGAGGTCAGGCATTAACCAGAGATTAATGTCGGATAAATCTTTAGACATGGAACAAAAAAAGGGGCGACCCCGTCAGGTACGCCCCTTTTTGATCCAGCCCTGAAACAGGTGTAAACCTTAGCCAGGACTCGACATGCGACTTGAGATCAGTCGGTCACGATCCGCGAATGCTTACGGGTATCTTTCATGGTGATGTACACCAGCAGCGATACGGCGATGCAGGCCGTCACGTACCAGTAGTAGCCGGTTTCCATGCCGATGCTCTTGAACCACAGGGCGATGTATTCAGCGGTGCCGCCGAAGATCGACACGGTCAGTGCATAGGGCAGGCCGACGCCCAGGGCGCGGATTTCGGTGGGGAACAGCTCGGCTTTCACCACGGCGTTGATCGAGGTGTAGCCGCTGACGATGATCAGCGCCGCCATGATCAGGAAGAACGCGCCCCACCAGGTCTGGATGGTGTGCAGGGTGGTGAGGATCGGCACGGTGAACAGGGTGCCGAGGATGCCAAAGGCGATCAGGATCGGCCGGCGCCCGATCTTGTCCGACAGCCCGCCGATCACCGGTTGCAGGCACATGAACAGGAACAGCGTGGCGGCGGAAATGGTGGTGGAGTCGGAAATGCTCATGCCGACGGTGTTCACCAGGTATTTCTGCATGTAGGTGGTGTAGGTGTAGAACGCCAGCGTGCCGCCCATGGTCAGGCCGACCACGGTCATCAGTTCCTTGGGATGGCGCAGCAAGGTGCGCATGGCGCTTTCCTTGGACTTCTCTTTCTTGGTGAACGACTCGGTTTCTTCCATGCCGCGCCGCAGGTACAGCGCCACGACCGCGCACAGTGCGCCGATGGCGAACGGGATGCGCCAGCCCCAGGCGTACAGCTGCTCGGTGGTGAGGAACTGTTGCAGCACGATCAATACGCCCAAGGCGATGAGCTGGCCGGAAATCAGGGTCACGTACTGGAAGCTGGAGAAGAAGCCGCGACGCTCCTTGGTCGCCATTTCGCTCAGGTAGGTTGCCGAGGTGCCGTACTCGCCCCCCACCGACAGGCCTTGGAGCAGGCGGGCAAACACCAGCAGGATCGGCGCGCCGACGCCGATGGTTTCGTAGCCGGGGCTCAAGGCAATGATCAGCGAGCCGAAGCACATCAGGTACACCGAGGCCATCAACGCACGTTTGCGCCCGGCGCGGTCAGCGTACAGGCCCATCAACCAGCCGCCGATCGGGCGCATCAGGAAACCCACGGCGAAGATCGCGGCGGTGTTGAGCAACTGGGCGGTGGTGTCGCCCTTGGGGAAGAAGACTTTGGCGAAGTACAACGAGAACGCGGCGTAGACGTACCAGTCATACCACTCGACCATGTTGCCGACCGAGCCGCTGAAGATCGATTTGATCCGGCTGGCGGTGGTTCTTTCACGGGCGGGCGCGGCAGCCGACCCAATGGGTAGGGCGTTGGAGTTGTCCATTGAAGGATCCTTCATTTAATTGTTTTTGTGGAGCGCGTGGGAACGCAGCCTGACAGGGCTATAGCAGGAGCTGTGCCAGCGGTTGGAGGGCCGGTCTAGAGGGGTTTGCGGTGTTGAGTGAGCGGAAATCCGCTTGTTTTTGATTGGCGGTGAGCGGGAATCCGCTTATTCGGGGGTGTTTGCTCCGGCCTCATCGCGAGCAGGCTCGCTCCCACTGGGTG
This sequence comes from Pseudomonas sp. R151218B TE3479, assembly GCF_053629195.1. Lineage (NCBI taxonomy): Bacteria > Pseudomonadati > Pseudomonadota > Gammaproteobacteria > Pseudomonadales > Pseudomonadaceae > Pseudomonas > Pseudomonas sp. R151218B TE3479. Next base: position 6,192,055 of record NZ_JBRJHV010000001.1, on the reverse strand, counting down.
ATGTGGACACAGGACAAAATTTGGGAGCGAGCTTGCTCGCGATGGCGCCAGTGCAGGCGCCACAGAAACCTACAAAAACATCTCCCGACTCAACCCGTGCCGCTGCATCTTTTCATTGAAGGTGCGGCGTGGCAGTTGCAGTTCTTCGAGCACGGCTTTCACATCACCTTTGTGTCGCGCCAGGGCGGCGCGCAGGCATTGGGCTTCGAAGGCTTCCTGCTGGGCCGCGAGGGACTGGCCAGGCCCCGTCTCCAGGACGGGCAGTTGATCCAACCCCAACACCTGGCGTTCGGCGACGTTGGCCAGTTCCCGCACGTTTCCCGGCCAGTCGTGGCTGAGCAGATGGCCCAACTGCGGGCCGCTCAGGGGCGCGGCGGGGCGGCCCAGGCGTTCGGCGGCGTTGTGGGTGAAGTGTTCGAACAGCAGGGGTATGTCCTCGCGCCGTTCTCGCAGCGGCGGCAGGCGTAGCTCGGCGATGTTCAAGCGATAGGCCAGGTCTTCGCGAAAACGCCCGGCCCGGGCTTCGTCCAGCAGGTCGGGCTTGGTGGCGGCGATGATGCGCAGGTCCACGGCGATGCTCTGGTTGGAGCCCAGGCGTTCGAGCTTCTGTTCCTGCAACACCCGCAGCAACTTGACCTGCTGGGCCAGGGGCATGCTTTCGATTTCGTCGAGAAACAGCGTGCCGCCGTCGGCGTATTCGAGCTTGCCGATGCGCTTGCCCTGGGCGCCGGTGAAGGCGCCGCTTTCGTGGCCGAACAGCTCCGCCTCGAACAGCGGTTCGGGAATGGCCGCGCAGTTCAACGCGACGAAGGGCTTGCTCGCCCTTGGGCCGAAGTCGTGCAGGCAGCGGGCGACCAACTCCTTGCCGCTGCCGGTTTCGCCGCGGATCAATACGTTGACCGGCAGTGCCGCCAGGTCCAGCACTTGGCGCCGCAGGTTTTGCAGCGCACGGGAAACCCCCAGCAGCGTGCCATCGAGGCGGGCGCGAGCGTCGGCCTGTTCATGCAGACGGCGGTTTTCCAGGACCAGGGTGCGCTTGTCCAGCGCCCGGCGCAGGCTGCCGAGCAGGGCTTCGGGGCTGAAGGGTTTTTCCAGGAAGTCGTAGGCACCGTCGCGCATGGCCTCGACGGCCATGGGCACGTCACCGTGGCCGGTCAACAGAATCACCGGCAGGTCCGGGTCGCGGCGGCGTACTTCGGCCAGTAGCTCCAGGCCGCTGAGGCCGGGCATGCGCACGTCGCTGAGGATCACCCCGGGGAAATGCTCCGGCAACCGGGCCAGGCATTCGTCGGCGCGACTGAACAGCTGCACCTGGAACCCCGACAGGCTCAACCATTGTTCGACGGCACTGCGGATGCTGCCTTCGTCATCCACGACCATGACTGAATCAAGCATGCAGTTGTGCCTCCTGATCGATGGGCAAGGTCACGCAGAATACCGCGCCGTTCTCGTGGTTGTCCGCGCTCAGGCGTCCGCCGGATTCATGGATGATTGCAAACGAAACCGCCAGCCCCAAGCCCAGGCCATCGCCCACGGGCTTGGTGGTGAAGAACGGATCGAACACCTGGGTCAGGTGTTCCTGGGCGATGCCGGTGCCGCTGTCGCTGACGGTCAGGCGCCACAATTGGTCATCGGCCTCCAGGCGCACTTCCAGGCGCTTGAGGGGCTGGCCGGCCATGGCATCGAGCGCGTTGCGCAGCAGGTTGATCAACACTTGTTCGAGGCGGATCGCATCGCCGCGCACCCACGCTGGGCGGGTCAAGTGCAACACGGTGCTGACCTGCTCGTCCCGCAGGCGCGTGTCCAGCAATTGCAGCGCCTGGTCCACCACCGCCGCCAGGTCCAGGCGTTCGCGCAGGCCGCTGGGGCTTTTGCGGGCAAACGTCTTCAAGTGGCCGGTGAGGGCGGCCATGCGGGTCAGCATGTCGTCCACCGGCTTGAGGGCCTTATAGGCGTCATCGACCCGACCGTGATCCAGCAGCAAGCGCAGGGTTGCCAATTGCATGCGCTGGGCGGTCAAGGGTTGGTTGATTTCATGGGCCAGGGCTGCCGACATCTGCCCCAGCGCCGCCAGCTTGGCCGATTGCACCAGCCCGTCCTGGGCGGTGCGCAGGTCCCGGGTCCGCTCCTCCACCAGCCGTTCCAGCTCTTCGCGGCTGCGCTGGCGCAACTTTGCCAGGCGCCAGCGCTGGTTGAGAAACAGCAACAGGAACACCAGCGCCAGCCACAACCCGGCGGCGGCGAGCCCGGCGTTGCGCAGGTCCTCGACGGCGATCTGCGGACGGCGCAGCAAGTGCAGGGTCCAGCCTTCGGCGCTCAACGGCAAGGATTCCCACAGGTAATCCGCCGAGCCATCGGGGGCCTCGACCCGGGCCAGGTGGCTGTTGTCGTCGAAGCGTCGCAGCGGTTCATGGGCCAGGGCTTGCAACGGTTGTTTGTCGTATTGGCGGGTGGCCTTGAGTTCGGCGCGGTCGCTGTCGGTCAGCGGCTGCAAGTGGCGATAACGCCAGCCCGGGCGGTTGGCGATGAAGATGATGCCCCGGGCATCGCTGACCAGCAGGGTGTCGCTGCCCTGGCGCCATTCGCGCTCCAGCTCCGGAAATTCCAGCTTCACCACCATCGCGCCAAGGAACTCGCCGTTGTCGCCGGTCACGGCGCTGGAGAGGAAGTACCCCGGGATGCCGCTGGTCACGCCCACCGCATAAAACCGCCCGGTGCCCTGGGTGCGGGTCTGGATGAAATAGGGGCGAAAGCCATAGTTGTGCCCGACATAGCTGCTGGGTAGGCGCCAGTTGCTGGCCGCGACGGCCAGGCCGCTGTGGTCGAGCAGTTCCAAGGTGGATGACTGGGCGGCACCATTGATCTGTTCGAGCTTGCGATTCAACGCATCCTGCTGCGCCGCGCTGACCGGTCCCTTGAGGGCCGAGCGCAACTCCGGATCCAGCGCCAGCACGGCGGGCAGGGCGCGGTAGCGTTCGATCAGGGTGTGCAACGAATTGGCGTACAGTGACAATTGCTGGCTGGCACGGCTGGCATCTTCTTCCAAGGCCTCGCGTTCGGCGTGGCGCACGGCCAGGGTGGCGGCAACCGCCGCGCCGGCGAGGATCAGCAAGGTGTACAACGACAGACGCAAGGTACGGGTGGTCGGCAGCATGCTGGCGTAAACCAGTGGAAAGTCGGGCGGGCACGATAGCATGGCGGTTGCTTCGAGCGATCATGTACTTCAGGCCTGCACCTGATCCTGTGGGAGCGGGCTTGCCCGCGAAGACGCCGGCACATCAACATTGATGCAAGCTGATCCACCGCTTTCGCGAGCAAGCCCGCTCCCACAGGGATCAGTGGTGGATATTAAATATTGTGAGCACAAAAAAAGACCGGTGGGGTTGTTGCCCTCCGGCCTTTTCTATAACGCCACAGTGCGTGTTACTGCACTTCGACCGCCAGGCTGTCACTGATCTTTTTCTGCCAGATGGCAGGGCCGGTGATGTGCACCGACTCGCCTTGGCTATCGACCGCAACGGTCACCGGCATGTCCTTGACCTCGAACTCGTAGATCGCTTCCATGCCCAGTTCAGCGAACGCCAGGACCTTGGATTTGCGGATCGCCTGGGCCACCAGGTAAGCGGCACCGCCGACGGCCATCAGGTAGACGGCCTTGTTGTCCTTGATCGCTTCGATAGCGGTCGGGCCGCGCTCGGATTTGCCGATCATGCCCAACAAGCCTGTCTGCTCGAGGATCTGGCGGGTGAACTTGTCCATCCGCGTGGCGGTGGTCGGGCCGGCCGGGCCGACGACTTCATCGCCTACCGGGTCGACCGGGCCGACGTAGTAGATGAAGCGGCCCTTGAGGTCCACTGGCAAGGTTTCACCCTTGTTCAGCATCTCGACCATGCGCTTGTGCGCCGCGTCGCGGCCGGTGAGCATCTTGCCGTTGAGCAACACGGTTTCGCCCGGCTTCCAGCTTTGCACGTCCTCTGGCGTCAGGGTGTCGAGGTTGACGCGACGAGCCGACGGACCGGCTTCCCAGACGATTTCCGGGTAAGCGTCCAACGGAGGCGCTTCCAGCGACGCCGGGCCGCTGCCGTCGAGCACGAAGTGGGCGTGACGGGTGGCGGCGCAGTTGGGGATCATGCACACCGGCAGGGAGGCGGCGTGGGTCGGGTAGTCCATGATCTTCACGTCGAGCACAGTGGTCAGGCCACCCAGGCCCTGGGCGCCGATGCCCAGTTGGTTGACCTTCTCGAACAGCTCCAGGCGCATCTCTTCGATACGGTTCTGCGGGCCGCGGGCCTTGAGCTCGTGGATGTCGATGGACTCCATCAAGACTTCCTTGGCCATGACCGCGGCTTTCTCGGCGGTGCCGCCGATGCCGATGCCGAGCATGCCCGGTGGGCACCAGCCGGCGCCCATGGTCGGAACGGTTTTGAGCACCCAGTCGACGATGGAATCGGACGGGTTGAGCATGGCCATCTTCGACTTGTTCTCGGAGCCGCCACCCTTGGCCGCCACGTCCACTTCCACGGTGTTGCCCGGGACGATGGAGTAGTGGATGACCGCCGGGGTGTTGTCCTTGGTGTTTTTACGCGCGCCGGCCGGGTCGGCCAGGATGGAAGCGCGCAGAACGTTTTCCGGCAGGTTGTAGGCGCGACGCACGCCCTCGTTGATCATGTCGTCCAGGCTCATGGTCGCGCCATCCCAACGCACGTCCATGCCCACGCGCACGAACACGGTCACGATGCCGGTGTCCTGGCAGATCGGCCGATGGCCGGTGGCGCACATGCGCGAGTTGATCAGGATCTGCGCCATGGAGTCACGGGCCGCCGGCGATTCTTCGCGCAGGTAGGCCTCGTGCATCGCCTGGATGAAATCCACGGGGTGGTAGTAGGAAATGAACTGCAGGGCGTCGGCAACGCTCTGTATCAGGTCATCTTGCTTGATCACGGTCATGAGTCGCGCTCCTCTCTAAAGACGGGAACATTCAATAAGGTGCCGCCCGTTTGGGTGCATCGGTCGACGGACGACACCTCTTAAGGCACGCCGGGCATGCTGGCGCGACGCTAAAAAGGCGCGGCAGTATATCGCAGGCGGGCATCCTGTGGGAGCGAGCGGCCTGTATGGAGGGGGATTTATCTGTGGCGAGGGGATTTATCCCCGCTGGCTGCGAAGCAGCCCCAAAAGACAGATGGGCATTAACCTGACCCACCGCAGTGGCAGCTTTCAGGTCTGCTTCGCAGCCCAGCGGGGATAAATCCCCTCGCCACAGGGGGCATCTGCCAGCACTCAACAATGCGTCAATTGGGCCATTGCTTTGACGCCATTTTTCTGCTCCAGAATTGAATGGTCATTTGCCCTACACGCCACTAAAGTGGCGTCTGGCCTGTAGCGTAGGACGCCTCCTGTCAGTTTCCTTTCCCATGGTGAGTCAACGATTGACCCATAACGCCATTCAACGTCTTTTGCTGAAACGCTTCGCTTTGGCGGCCGCGACGTACGCGCTGGCACTGGTTTTGTTGTGGCTGGCATTTTTCAGTGGGCATTACCTGGACTCGTTGCGCGGTGTCATCATTGGCAGCGTGTTGGTCGTGCTGTGCCAGGCCGGGCTGTTCGCGCTGTTTATCACCGACCGCAACCTGCGCTTCGCCGACCCCAGCCTCACCGAAGTGCAGGTGTTGATCGGCCTGGGCTGGCAGACCTGGATGATGGCGCACCTGGACCAGGCCCGGGGCGTGTTCCTGGTGTTTTATGTGCTGATCCTGCTGTTCGGGCTGTTCCACCTGTCGCGCCGGGCCTTTGTGCGCTGCGCGTCGCTGGTGTTCATCAGCTTCGCCGCGATTACCCTCTGGGACGGTTACTTCTTCAGGCTTCCCGATCCCACCCTGGCCGGGTTGCAGGTGGCCGTGCTGTTTCTGGTGCTGGTGTGGCTGGTGTTTTACGCCCGCTACGTCCAGACCTCACGTCAGCGCATGCGCCAGCGGCGGTTTGCTTTGCAGGCGCACCAGGACACTTTGCGCGGGATGATGCGCCAGCTCGAAGACCTGGTGGCCACCGATGAACTGACCGGGCTGTTCAATCGCCGGCACTTCCTGCGCCTGGCCTCCCGCGAACTCAACACCCTCAGGCCCGGCGTCGCCCATGGCCTGGCCCTGATCGACCTCGACCATTTCAAGCGCATCAACGACCTGCATGGCCATGCCGCGGGCGATCAGGTGCTGCAGGCGTTTGCCGCGGTGGCCACGGCGTGCCTGCGCGAGGGCGATGTACTGGCCCGTTATGGCGGCGAGGAATTCGTCATGCTGCTGCCCGCTTGCGACCCTCACCGCCTGACGGCCTGTTGCGAGCGGTTGCGGCTGGCGTTCACCGAAGTCGAGCTGATCGGCCTGCAGGTCGGTGCCCTCAGCCTGTCGGCGGGCATGACGATGCTGGAAATGGGCGATGACCTGGACAACGCGTTGCAGCGTGCCGACCAGGCCCTGTACCGTGCCAAGCGAGACGGCCGCAATCGTTGCGCCGCCGCCTGGGAGAACGTCGATGCCTGAACTGACAGTCGCCGGTCGGCAATGGACGGTGGCGGCGGGCAGTAACCTGCTGGACGCCTTGAACGGCGCTGGCGTGGCGGTGCCCTACAGTTGCCGCGCCGGGAGCTGCCACGCTTGCCTGGTGCAGTGCGTGGGAGGCGATGTGCGCGACAGCCGCCCCGACGCCTTGAGCCCGACGCAGCGCGACCAGGGTTGGCGGCTGGCCTGCCAATGCCAGGTGGTCGAGGATGTGCGGATCCACACCTTCGACCCGCAACGCGACGGCCAGGCCGCCCAGGTGATGGCGGTGGATTGGCTGGGCGGTGAGGTGCTGCGTCTGCGCGTCACCCCCGAGCGGCCGCTGCGGTATCGGGCCGGGCAGCATCTGGTGCTGTGGACCGGCGAGGTGGCCCGGCCGTATTCCCTGGCGAGCCTGCCCGAAGAAGACCGTTTCCTGGAGTTCCACCTCGATTGTCGCGAGCCCGGCCAGTTCATCGAGGCGGCCCGGCAGATGAAGGCCGGCGACCCGATCCGCCTGGGCGAACTGCGAGGCGGTGCCTTGCACTATGACCTCGACTGGCACGCCAGACCCCTGTGGCTGCTTGCTGCCGGCACGGGTTTGGCGCCGTTGTTCGGCCTCCTGCGCGAAGCCTTGCGCCAGCATCACCAAGGCGCGATTCGCCTTATTCACGTGGCCCATGATACGGCCGGGCATTATCTGGCCAAACCCCTGGCGGCGCTGGCGGCCAAGCATGAAAACCTCTCGGTGGAGCTGCTGACCGCGGCCGAGGCGCCGTCCGCCTTGGCGCAACTGCGGCTTGTTTCCCGGCAAACCCAGGCCTTACTCTGCGGCCATCCCGACCGGGTCGAGGCCTTTGCCAAGCGTTTGTACCTGGCTGGTTTGCCGCGCAATCAACTGCTGGCCGACGTCTTCCTGCCCCGTGGTTGAGCGCTGATTTCCAGACGCGAGACCGATCATGACCGAAACCCTGTTGCTCGACTGTCAACGCGGCCTGCTGACCGTGCGCTTGAACCGCCCGGACAAGAAAAATGCCCTGACCCGGGCCATGTACGGTCAATTGGCCCAAGCCCTGGCGATGGCGGACAACGACCCGCAGATTCGCGCGGTGCTGCTCAGCGGCTCCAGTGACTGCTTCACCGCCGGCAACGACATCGTCGACTTCCTCGAACAGCCACCGAACGACCTCGATAATCCGGTGTTCCAGTTCATGCTCAGCCTGCTCGATTGCCGCAAACCGGTGATCGCCGCCGTGGCCGGACCGGCGGTCGGCATCGGCACCACGTTGCTGCTGCATTGCGACCTGGTCTACGTCAGCCGGGACGCGCGGCTGCGCATGCCGTTCGTCAACCTGGGGCTGTGCCCTGAATTCGGTTCCAGCCTGATCCTGCCGCGGCTGCTGGGCCAGGCCAGGGCTGCGCAATTGTTGCTGTTGGGTGAGGGCTTCAGTGGCGAACAAGCGGTGGCGTGGGGCATTGCCACCGAGGCGCTGGACAGCGGTGAAACGGCACTGGCCAAGGCGCGGGAGGTGGCGTTGCGCTTCGAATCGCTGCCGCCTGACGCGGTGCGCATCAGCAAGCAACTGATGAGGGCGCCGGACCGGGAACTGTTGCGCAAGGTGATTGAAGAAGAGGGCAAGCTGTTCACCCAACGCCTGCGCTCGCCCGAGGCGGTTGCGGCGTTGTCGGGGTTTATCAACAGGCATTGAATTCTGTAGCGCCTGGCCTGGCCCCATCGCGAGCAAGCTCGCTCCCACAGGGGGGGCATGAACACCACAAACCTACTGTGGGAGCGAGCTTGCTCGCGATGGCGGCAGACCAGACCGCACAAACTTCAAGCAAAAACCAAAAAGCCCCACCATTCACATGGCGGGGCTTTTGTTTTTCAGCGCTCGGTCACTCAGACCATCGGGTCGCCAACATGCAGGATTTTCATCCCGTTGGTGCCGCCGATGGTGTGGTAGCTGTCGCCCTTGGTCAGGATGACCCAGTCACCGGTCTGCACGACGCCGCGCTTGACCAGCTCATCCACCGCCGCCTGGCTGACTTCGCCCGGTTGCAGGGCCGCCGGGTCGAACGGCACGGTGTAGACGCCACGGAACATGGCGGCGCGGGCCTGGGTTTCGCGGTGCGGGGAGAACGCGTAGATCGGCACCGAGGAGCGGATGCGCGACATGATCAGCGGCGTGTAGCCACTTTCGGTCAGGGCGATGATCGCCTTCACGCCCGGGAAGTGGTTGGCGGTGTACATCGTCGCCAGTGCGATGCTTTCGTCGCAGCGCTCGAAAGTCTTGCCGATGCGGTGGCTGGAGGTCTTGCTGGTCGGGTGCTTTTCAGCGCCGATGCAAATACGCGCCATGGCTTGCACCGCTTCGAGCGGGTAGAGGCCGGCGGCGCTTTCGGCCGAGAGCATCACGGCGTCGGTGTAGTCGAGCACGGCGTTGGCTACGTCGGACACTTCGGCGCGGGTCGGCATCGGGTTCTGGATCATCGACTCCATCATCTGGGTCGCGACGATCACGGCCTTGTTGTGGCGGCGTGCGTGCAGAATGATTTTCTTCTGGATGCCCACCAGCTCGGCGTCGCCGATTTCCACACCGAGGTCGCCACGGGCCACCATCACGGCGTCGGACGCCTTGATCAGGCCATCGAGGGTTTCGTCATCGGCCACGGCTTCGGCGCGTTCGATCTTGGCCACCAGCCAGGCAGTACCGCCGGCTTCGTCGCGCAGTTGACGGGCATATTCCATATCGGCGGCGTCACGGGGGAAGGACACGGCGAGGTAGTCGACTTCCATTTCCGCGGCCAGCTTGATGTCGGCCTTGTCTTTTTCAGTCAGGGCCGGCGCCGTCAGGCCACCACCGCGACGGTTGATGCCTTTGTGGTCCGACAGCGGGCCGCCGATGGTCACGACGCAGTTCAGTTCGGTGGCGGTGGCGGTTTCGACGCGCATCACCACGCGACCGTCGTCGAGCAGCAGCTCGTCGCCTACGCCGCAATCCTTGACCAGGTCCGGGTAGTCGATGCCGACCACCTGCTGGTTGCCTTCGGTCAACGGATGGCTGGTGGAGAAGGTGAATTTGTCACCGATCTTCAGCTCGATGCGCTTGTTGGCGAATTTGGCGATACGGATTTTCGGGCCTTGCAGGTCACCCAGCAGGGCAACGAAGCGGCCGTGCTTGGCGGCGAGGTCGCGCACCAGCTTGGCACGCGCCTTGTGTTCTTCGGGAGTGCCGTGGGAGAAATTCAGACGGGCAACGTCCAGGCCAGCCAGAATCAGCTGTTCGAGAACTTCCGGCGAATTACTGGCCGGGCCAAGGGTAGCGACGATTTTGGTGCGACGGACGGACATGCAAGACTCCTCAAGTTCAAGCGCCAGCGAAGGCTACTATGCTCTTTGGGTGTAGTCATTGTTCATATGCACTACTTTTTCGTTTGTTTTTCGAAATGAACATTCTTGAAAATTTTCACGCCTTGGATGAACTGCGGTGGAATGACCTGTGGGAGCACAGCTTGCTCGCGATGGCGATCTCGAGTACGCCATCGCGGGCAAGCCTTGCTCCCACAGGCCTTCATTCCCATCCTATAGCTCATCATTCTTCTTGCCAGAGAGACAGCGTCCGGTTCATTTTCAGGCTGAAGATTTTCCCAGCCAGGTCGATACAGGGCTCAAGACAGGAGAACCTCCCATGCGATTCGTGCTTTTTGTTGCCCTGGCCCTGAGCGTCACGGGCTGCACCCGTTGGTCGATGAACCACCACATGAACCTGGCCTACAAGGCCTATGACCGTGGCAATTGCGAGCAGGTCATGCTCGAGTTGTCCAAGGTCGACCGCGCCAGCCGTGCCCGCCGCTACATGCAGCCGGAAGTCTCGATGCTGCGCGGCCAGTGCCTGGAGCGGCAGAAGCTGTTCATCGATGCGGCACAGACTTACCAGTTCATCATCACCCAGTACCCTAACAGCGAATACGCGTTCCGTGCCCGCGCCCGGCTCGAAACCCTGCAGAGCCTGGGCCACTACCCGACCCGTAGCGCCTCGGCCATCCGTCCAGCTTCTTGAACCGCCCGCTGCCCGGCGTGTCGATGAAAATTAATCCATGGGACTGGTTGTCACCTGACCTTGGGCTATATTTGTACAAGTCGTAGTTAGAGCTAGATCTCTACTTTTTAGAAGCACCTGAGACCGGCAGAGGCAGGCCCAAGACGATCGATAGCGTCTGGCACCGGGATTGGGGAGAGCGGGTTCGTTTGGGCTCGTTCCGAAGTGATCGGTCGGCCCTGTGCGTGGCCGCTAAAAAAGCGATACAAGACATGTACAAAGAGCGTCGGATCGAACGGCATCAGTTGCCGTATTTCCTCAGGGTGTTTAACGGTATCAACGACAAGCCTATCGGTTTTCTAGGCAATGTTTCTGAAAATGGGCTGATGCTGATCAGCCAGCTTCCGCTGATGATCGGTGCGGATTTTGACCTGCACCTGAAAATCCCCGCTGATGAGGGGCCACAGCAAAACGTCAAGTTGAAAGCCAGGTGCCTGTGGTGCCAGGAAGACGTGACGCCGATGCATTTCGACGCCGGCTTCAGCGTGACGTGGGCGCCGCCGGAGTACGGGCAACTGGTCAATGCGTTGCGGCAATATTTCAGTTTCTATCCGTTGCCGGAATCGGCTTGAGCATTACGGGCTACCGACTTTGTGGGAGCGAGCTTGCTCGCGATGGCGGCGGTACATTCAATATTGCCGCAAGCTGATCCACCGCTATCGCGAGCAAGCTCGCTCCCACAGGGCTGTCATCTATCCTGTTTCTTACAGGTCATTCGGCCTTCAGCGCTGAACCTTCGCTTCGTTATCCAGCATCCGCTCCAGCAGCAACACCCCCATCTCGCCCATCTGGTGAATCGCCAGGGCCAGGTTGCGCGGGGCGCCTTCCAGATCTTCCGATAAATCCAGGATCAGCGTGCTCACCGAGCAGAAGGTTTCGTAGGTGTGGGCGAGCATGCCTTCGGGGTCGGCGTCGGGGGCGACGATGAAGTAGTCCGGGTGTTTGGCGGTTTTCTGGTCGGGCTGGCCGTTGTTGGGCTTGAGGTAGTAGTCCAGGGCTCTTTGGGCGGCTTCGTCGAGCTTTTCGGGATCGAGGGTTTCGTGGGGGGAAAGCGGGTCGGCTTTCGGGGGATTGGGAGTAGCCTTGAACATAATCGTAATCCTCTGAATGGAGCTGCCACCTACTCGCGACTAAACGAGGGGTGGCGGCTGAACGCAGGTTAGTCGACCGGGAGGAAAACGAAAAACCGGCGCGCCCAAGGGCGCCCTGCGCACAGCCACCATTAAGTACGGGGATAGGGGAACCCGACTCGATGATGCTCATGCACTTCGTTAACCTCCCTGGCGACTAAACCCGATCGCCGGATATCAGCGACGCGAATCAAGTTACGGGGCAAGGCCAAGGTGCACAAGCCGGCGGATTCTGGCGGATCTGTAGTCCGTTGCGCAAGGCGCTGTAGTCACCTGGAGCTTCGCTGGCTCGCTGTAGGACCTAGGCGGTGCCGGCCTTTTTCCAGGCCAGGTATTGGGTCACCAGGTCCGCCCCCAACTCGCTGGGGCGCGAATCCAGGGTTGGCACACCATGGGCGGCCAGTTGCTTATGCAGCTCGGCCCGGGCATTCAAGTAATCCACCGTCCCGCAATAAGCCAAGGCTTCAGGCAGGCTTTGCACCGGCGCCTGGCGCAAGCGGTCGAGGGCTTCTTCCCGCAGGCTGGCCACCAGCACCCGATGCAGTTGCCCCAGCCGTTTCACGGCGGCGAGCAGTTGCGCATCGTCTTCATCCCGCAGGTTGGTCACCAGCACCACCAAGGCCCGGCGTTTTTGCCGGGCCAACAGTTCAGTGACGGCGGCCTGGTAGTCGGCGGGGCGTTGGCTGCTGTCGAGGTCGTACACGGTGTTGAGCAGCACATTGAGCTGGCCGGTGCCTTTGACCGGGGCCAGGTAGCGGCTTTGTTCGCTGGCAAAGGTGCTCAGGCCCACGGCATCGCCCTGGCGCAGGGCGGTATAGCTGAGCAACAGGCATGCGTTGAGGGCGTGGTCGAAGTGCGACAGTTCGCCGTCCTGGCTGCGCATGCGCCGGCCGCAGTCGAGCATGAAGATGATCTGCTGGTCGCGCTCATCTTCGTATTCCCGGGCAATCGGTGTGCGGTGGCGGGCGGTGGCTTTCCAGTCGATCTGGCGCAGGCTGTCGCCCTCGCGAAATTCCCGCAGTTGATGGAATTCCTGGCCCTGGCCACGACGTTGACGCTGGCGGATGCCGAGTTGGCTGAGCCAATTGTCCACCGCCAGCAGTTGCCCGTCGTAGAGCCGGGCGAAGTCCGGGTAGACACGGGTGTGGTCGACGGCCTCCAGCAGGCGTTTGTCGGTCCACAGGCCCAGCGGGCTCGGCAGGTTGGTTTCGCATTGGACGAAGGTGAAGTGACCGCGCTTGAGCGGGCGCAGACGGTAGCCGACTTGGCTGCGCTGGCCGGGTTGCAGCTCGACCGACAGCGGCAAGTTTTCGAAGTCCAGGCCGTCGGGTACATGATCGAAAAGCTGCACCTGCAGCGGCTGGGCAAAGTCATGGCTGATGTCCAACCGCACGTCACCCCAGCGACCCAGGGCCAGGCTCCCAGGCATCTGCCGTTGTAGCCGGGGCGAGGGCAGGCGCCGGACGCGCACCGCGTCGAGCAGCGCCAGGGCCAGTACGGCCAACAGCAACCCCCAGTTGATCGACAGCAGCGTCGCTGGCACCGTCACGCCGAGTGCCCGCAGTGCGCCCAGCACAATGCCGAGGGCCAGCAGCAGCGCGAGCCAGATCAAGAGCAGGCGCGAGGGTTTCATGGGTGCATTCCCCTTGGAGACATGCAGAGCGCGCTTTTGTGGCGAGGGGATTTATCCCCGCTGGGGCGCGCAGCGGCCCCTTGCAGTGTGTCAGACAAAACCAGGGGGCCGCTTCGCAGCCCAGCGGGGATAAATCCCCTCGCCACATTGAGTCCCTCCATCACGAAGTGCGTATTCACAACCGCGGCGCCGGCACTTGATCGAGCAGTTGCCCCAGCACCTGGTCCACCGACAGCCCTTCGATGTCCAGTTCCGGCGCCAGCCGTACCCGATGGCGCAGTACGGCCAAGGCGCAGCCCTTGATGTCGTCCGGCACCACGAACTCGCCGCCGCGTAACAACGCCCGCGCCCGGGCACACCGTACCAGGGCAATCGACGCGCGGGGCCCGGCGCCGAGGGTCAGGCCCGGCCAACTGCGGGTGGTGCGGGCCAGGCGCACGGCGTAGTCGAGCACCTGGTCGTCCATCGGCAGGTCGCTGGCGATGCGTTGCAACGCTTGCACGTCCTTGGCCTGCAGCACCATGCGCAGTGGTTGCACGTCGAGCATGTCGGCACGGGTCGAGCGGCTTACCTGGCGCACCATGTCCAGCTCCTGGTCGGCGTCCGGGTAGTCCATGCGCACCTTGAGCATGAAACGGTCGAGCTCGGCTTCCGGCAGCGGGTAGGTGCCTTCCTGTTCGATAGGGTTCTGGGTGGCCAGCACCATGAACGGCTGGCTGATGGGCAGGGCGCGGCCTTCGAGGGTGACCTGGCGTTCCTGCATGGCTTCGAGCAGCGCGGCCTGGGTCTTGGCCGGGGCGCGGTTGATCTCGTCGGCCAGCAGCAGGTTGGTGAACACCGGGCCCTTGCGCAGCTTGAACTGCTCGGTCTGCAAGTCATACACCGCGTGCCCGGTGACGTCGCTGGGCATCAGGTCGGGGGTGAACTGGATGCGCGCGAACTCGCCGTTGAAACAGCGAGCCAAGGCCCGCACCAGCAACGTCTTGCCCAGCCCGGGAACGCCTTCGAGCAGCACGTGGCCGCCGGCGATCAGTGCCGTGAGCACATCGTCGATCACGCTGGCCTGGCCGACCACCGCCTTGCGCAGCTCGGTGCGGATCGCCTGGGCCAACTGACTGGCGCGCTGGCGCTGTTGGGCGGCGTGGGCCTGGCCGTCGGTAGGTTCGTTCTGTTCAGTCATAAGGCATTCCTGAGAGTTTGCAAATGGACGACCTGGCGGCAGAACTCTGCGCTGGACATACGCTGTTTCGGCCGTGGGCTCAAGGCCTGGCTGATGGCCCGCGTGGGTTGCCGAGTCAGGCGGGCGAGTACTTGCCATTGTTCGGCGACGGCCAGTTGTTCGAAGCCTGGGTGAAGATGGCGGGCCCGGCGCAGCACGTCTTGTTGCAAGGCGTGCAACAGGTGCTGCTGGCCGTTGTGGCGCAGGTGGAAACCGGCGCTGGCCTGTACGTGCTCTTCCAGCTGGCGCCGGGCCTGGGAGGCCGGTGGTTGCAGCGGGCCGTGGCGCACCGCCGAATGCCAGAACCACAGGGCAACCAAGGCCAGCAGTGCCACCAGCGCCTGGGGGAAATAGCGCAGCAACAGGGTCAGCAAGGTGTCGTGGTCGGTATTGAACAGCAAGGTGACGTCCGTGTCGGCGCTCAAATACCAGAGCAGCCAGGCGTTGTCGTACTGGTCGATGGCGTCGTTCTTCCACAGCTCGGCGTCGGTGATCACCGTGATCGTGCCGAGGCCGAGGTTCAATTGCATCATGTGGGTCGACAACGCGCTGTTGGCCCAGGCCTGGGCCAGGTTATGCGGGTCTTCGAGGTGGAAGTCGGTGTCGAAGCTGGCATACGCTGGCGCTTCTTCGTCTTCCAGGTAGAGCTTGGTCAGTTCCGGGTAACGGTCCTTGATCAGTTCGGGCGCGGGCTCCTTGAGGTCTTCGCTCAGCAGTTGGCGCAGGCGCACGCGGTCGAGCAGCAGGTCGCCGCTGCTGCCGGTGTTCTTGTCCCACAAGGCTTCGGCCACAAAGACTAGGCGTCCGCCGGCCCGGGTCCAGTTCATCAACTGTTCGACTTCCCGTGGCGTCATGTGGGTGCGCTCGCCCAGCAACAGCAGGCTATGCTGGCGTGGCTCCAGGGTGGGCAGCACCTCCAGACTGTTGGCGTGCTCGACGTTGATCCCCCGCTGGCGCAGGAACAGTTCGGCGGCCAGGTAAGGGTTGGCCTGTGCTTGCGGGGAGGGGCCGTGCTCGACGACCTCTTCATAGGGCACGGCCTGGGTGTAGAGATAAAAACCGAATGCGCACACCACGGCGGCCAGCACGGCGCCGATCAGCCACCCCGCGTGCCGGCTCATCGAGACGCTCCCGGCCCGAACAACCCGCGCCAGCCGTCACACAGTTCCTGTTGCAGGTGGGGCGGCGGCGGGCGATGCCCATAGGCAATATTCTGCCAATGCAGGGTCAGGCTTTTGCTGAAGCCCAGCAGGTTGTCCTGCTCGAGCTGTTCGACGCGTTGCAGCACCTGGCCTTCGGTGTCGGACGGTTTCAAGGGGATCTTGAAGTCATGATGCAACCGGCTGAGCAGCGCCCGGTACAGCAGGCCCAAGGCCTCACGGGGTTGCGTGGCCCACAGCTGTTCGACGCTGGCGGCGACGTCGGTCGGCAGGCTTTCTTCACGAATATCCAGGCCGAACATATGTGCCGGTGCCGCTTGTTCCACGGGCAGGCGTTGCGTCGACCGCCGATTGACCAGGGCTTTGAGTCGTTCCCGGTAGTGCCAGGCCAGCCAGACGATCGCACCTGCCAGGCAGGCCCATAGCGCGACCTGGATCAGCGCGGCGGCGATGTCGAAGCGTTGGCCGCCGAGCCATTTGAACAGGGCCTTGAGCCAGTTCGGTTTTGCCTCGGTCTGGTCGGTGGGTTCGGCGGTTTCTTCGCCGAAACGATAACGGGTGACGGTCTCCGGGTTCTTGAACGGCGCGGCCTCGAGGATCGCCTTGATACCGGCCCGGGAGGCTTCGCTGGTCAGGGGCTGGTTGAGCAGCCGCGGGCTGTCGGGGGCGTTGGGCTCCTCGTCGGCCCACGCCGGGGGCGCCAGCGGCAGCATCACCAGGGCCAGCAGCAACAATGCCGGGGCCATGCCGCTCAGGCGCTGGCGCAGGCGCCGGAACACCAGTTCGATGTCCCACGCTTCGAGGATCGTGCGCCGGTTCAGGTAGAGGCTGAAGCCGCAGGCGACGTACACCGGCTCCCACAAGATCAGCAGCAGCGGGTAGAGGAAGTTGACCAGGTGTTCGAACCACAACCAGTCGTGCTCGGCTGCTGACACCAGCGTCTCCCAGTCCCATTGCAGTTCGACTTGTTGCGGCACGAACAGATAGAACAGGGCCATCAGGCCGAACCATAGGGCGGTTTCCAGGTGCATGCCGATGATGGTCAACCATTGCGCCGCGCCGCGGTTGCGTTGCAGCAGTACCCGTATGCGTTGCTCCCGCGCCTGACCGGCGAGCCCTTCGAGTTGCACCACCGGCAGCAGGAAGCTGCGGCTCAGGCTCAATCGGCGCCAGGTCAGGCTCGCCAGCAACTGGGGCTTGAGCAGCGCCGGCCATTGGCGCAAGGCCTGCCTCAAGGTGGGGGTTTCACCAAACAGCGCCTTGGAGAGGATGTACAGCGGCAGACGGTCAAAGGCCGGTTTCAACCACCAGAACAGCATCACCACCAGGGACGGTGAGTCCCACAGCAGCAGGGTCAGCAACAGGTACACCGGCAGTGTGATGATCGCCCAACTGGTCATCAGCAAGCGTCGATGCTGCTGGCTCATCAACACGCCAAGGTCCATGGCTTCCCAGGTGGTGCGTGGGCGGATGACGACGGTGGCATCACTCAGGCGCATGGCGGGCCCGTCCGGCAAGCGACAGATAGCTGATGACCAACAGCCACAACAAGCCGCCCACGGTGTATTTGGTGGCGGGCGTTACCGCGCTGGAAGACCAGTAGGCCTCGATGAACGCAGCGATGAGCAGGAACAGCATCACGCCGCCGATCATCAGCACGCTTTTACCCGCCGCGAGCCGCAAGGCCTCGCCTCGGGTGAGGCGTCCCGGGGCGATCAACGCCCAGCCCAGTTGCAGGCCCGCGGCACCGGCCAGGGCGATGGCGGTGAGTTCGAAAGCGCCGTGACCGATCACGAACGACCAGAACGTTCCACCGGAACCGATCTGGGTCAGGTGTCCGGCCACCGCGCCAATGGTCAGGCCATTGAAAAACAGGAAGAACGCGCTCCCCAGCCCAAACATCAAGCCACTGGCGAACGTCTGAAAGGCAATGCCGATGTTGTGCATGATGTAGTAGCCGAACATGACCCAGTCTTCGCTGGCGGCCCGTTCGACCGAGCGCCCCAGGTGCCCGGAGGTCGGGTCATACATGCTGCGGATCTGGCTGATTTCGTCGGCGCCCAACACGCTGTAGACCAGCTCCGGGAACAGATAGACCAGCAGCCCGATGCCGACCAGACTGCCCAGGAACATCAGGCTGGCAGCCAGCACGAAGCGCCATTGCTCACGCACCAGTCGAGGGAAACCGACCAGGATAAAGGCCGAAAGGCTGGCCGATGGTCGGCTGCGATCCCGGTAGAGTTGCTGGTGACCGCGCAGCGCCAGTTGTTGCAGGGTGTCCACCAGCAAGCTGCTGTAGCCCCGGGCCTGGGCCAATGCCAGGTGATGGCAAAGCCGTCGGTAGGCGGCAGGGAAGTCACTGCTCTGGGGTACGTTGCGGCTGCGCTCCAACTGATCGAGTTGCTGGGCCAGGTGCTCCCATTCTCCTTGGTGGCGGCTTTCGAACAGGCTTTGCTTCATGTCGGCCCCAGCAGGCCGCGGGCGATGCCATTGAGTTCGGCGGTGGCGTTCGGCACCTGGACGTTCAGGGGCGCGGCCAGGATCGCGGCCAGTTCGTTGACCCGCGCCTGGGACAGCTCTGCCTGGCGTTCGGCGAAGCCCAGCACGGCGCGTTGCTCATGCAGGTTCAGGGTGAAAGGCGTGCGTATCGGCGGGGCCATGGGCAATGCGGGGCGTTTGACCGGTTGCTCGCGATAGACCACCAGCGTACCGGCCGCGAGATCGCCCAGGCGCTTGAACGCCGGATGCTGCAAGCAGCAGATGGCCCCGAAGGTGTAGCCGAAGGGCAGCATGTCGACGAAACGCAGCAGGTTACGGATCAACGACGCCGACCAGCCGATGGGCCGGCCATCGTCCTGCACCACGCGCAGCCCCATGATCTGCTTGCCGGGAGAACGCCCCTGGTTGAGTACCTCGAACAGCACCATGTACCACCAACTGACGACAAACAGCAGGATGGACCCCAGGCCGAGCCCCAGCTCGCCGAAAAACGCCAGGACCAGGAAAAAAACACCCAGGACCAAGCCGCGTATGCCCAAATCGATGGTGAAGGCGATTGCACGCGGCATCAGCCCCGCCGGGCGCAGTGGCAGGTCGATGCCCTCCGGCGTTTCCACCTGATAACGCGTGTCCAGGGGCGCGGGCAGCGTCGCGTTCCTTTGCAGTGCTGGTGTCTCGAGCATGGGCAACCTGTGATGGGCCGATCCGAACATTCAATCTCGGCCCCGATGCTAGCAGTCTTCGTGCGGGCAAACGATAGAACTGTGCAGGTCATTTCAAGGTTTGCAACAGGATTGAGAAGGCGAACACTGGCTGCATCATCGGGAGGGATTGAACATCGCAGCGATGAGCAGCGGAGTTCAACTGTGGGAGCGAGCTTGCTCGCGATGACGGCAGCCCATTCAATATTGATGCAAGCTGGACCACCGCTATCGCGAGCAAGCTCGCTCCCACATGGGGTCGTGGAACCCCACACTGGCATTCAAAAGTTACAGCACTGCTGGCCGCAGGCAGGTTCGAGCGCCTAGACTTCGCCAGTCTTCAGTTCAGGAACAGCCCGTGACTTCCATCTTCTGGTACGACTACGAAACCACCGGCATCAACCCGCGTTGCGACCGGCCCTTGCAGGTGGCGGGTATCCGTACCGATTTCGAGCTCAATGAAATCGACGAACCGGTGAACCTGTATTGCCGGCCCAGCGATGACATCCTGCCGCACCCGGCGGCCTGTGCGATTACCGGCATCACTCCGACATGCCTGGCCGAAAAAGGCTTGAGCGAAGCCGATTTCATGACCCGTGTCCATGGCCAACTGGCCGCGCCCGGTACTTGTGGCGCCGGCTACAACACCCTGCGTTTCGACGATGAAATGACCCGCTACAGCCTCTATCGGAATTTCTTCGACCCGTACGCACGGGAATGGCAGGGCGGCAACAGTCGCTGGGACTTGATCGATCTGGTGCGCACGGCCTATGCGCTGCGCCCGCAAGGCATTGTCTGGCCCCAGGAGGACGGTCGCGTCAGCCTCAAGCTCGAACGTCTGACTGCCGCCAATGGCATCGATCATGGCCAGGCCCACGATGCGTTGTCGGACGTGCGCGCGACCATCGCCCTGGCCCGCCTGATCCGTCAGCGGCAGCCGCGGCTCTACGACTGGCTGTTCCAGTTGCGCAGCAAGCAGAAGGTGATGGACCAGATCCGCCTGCTGCAGCCGATGGTGCATATTTCCGGTCGCTTCTCGGCGGCGCGCAATTACATCGGAGTGGTATTGCCGTTGGCCTGGCACCCGAAAAACCGCAACGCCCTGATTGTCTGCGACCTGCACCTGGACCCCCAGGGCTTGTTGGACCATGACGCCGAAAGCCTGCGCCAGCGTTTGTATACCCGTCGCGAAGAACTGCTCGAAGGTGAGTTGCCGGTGCCGCTCAAGCTTATCCATATCAACAAATGCCCGGTGGTCGCGCCGTTGTCAGTGCTGCGCGTCGAGGACCAACAGCGGCTGGAGCTGGACATGGAGGGTTATCAACAGCGCGCATTGCGGCTAACTGACGCACAGAAAGTTTGGCAGGATAAACTTCAGGCTATTTATGGCCGCGAGGACTTCACCGCCAGCGAGGATCCCGAGCAACAGTTATACGCGGGCTTCTTGGGCGATCGCGATCGGCGTTTATGTGAACAAGTGCGCATGGCGGATCCGGCGCAATTGGCTCAAACGCAATGGCCTTTCGATGATGAGCGTCTGCCGGAACTATTGTTCCGATATCGTGCACGCAACTTTCCAGACACCTTGAATCCCGAAGAACAGGGGCGCTGGAGAATTTTCTGTCAACAACGTCTGTCCGCCCCGGAATGGGGAGCGCCTAATACCTTGCAAAGTTTTGACGAGGCGATGGGAGAGTGGCTGGCCCTGTCTACGCCGAGGCAGCAAGAAGTACTCGTGGAATGGCAGGGCTACAGCCAGCAATTGCGCAAACGTTTAAGCCTTGAATCGCAATGAGATGAAAAGATAACAGGCATAAAAAAACGCCAGTAATCACTGGCGTTTTTTTGTTCGCAAAGAAGCTTGCGCCGCGGCGAGGCTTAGCCCAGCAGGGTTGCCCAGCCTTCTACCACGTCACCGCCCCACTTGGCTTTCCACTCTTTCAGAGTCTTGTGGTTGCCACCTTTGGTTTCGATGACTTCACCGTTGTGCGGGTTCTTGTATTGCTTAACTTTGCGAGCGCGCTTGGTGCCGGTAGTTTTCACGGCGCCACGTGGGGCTTTGCTCGACTTGGCTTCTGGATCCAGCAGGGCAATGATGTCGCGCAGCGACTTGGAGTATTCGCCCATCAGCGTGCGCAGTTTGCCTTCGAACTCAAGCTCGGTTTGCAGTTTGTCGTCTTGCGACAGGTTTTTCAGGCGAGCTTGCAGTTCTTTGATGGCTTCTTCTGTGGCGCGGTATTCATTGATCAAGGACATGTGGACTACCTTATGTAGGACGCGGGTGACAAGGAGACAGTGCGGCAATAGTAATCAGACAGTTTCATCAAGTAAACATTTAACCGGTGTTTTATTTAATTAATTAGTGCTGCGCCACAAAAACGCCTGTTGCAGTTAAATACCGCGACAGTGTCTTCACATCTGTTCACATATAATCTGCCTTCCCGGGCCTCGCCGGCCATGGCCTGGGACTGTCGACCAGGATCCGGCGTGTCATCGATACTGCAGTTTTGCCGCGCAATGGCTAGAATGGCCGCCTTTGCGAAGTTCTGGAGTTCCCCTAATGCGCACTTTTCGTCTGGTGATTGCTTGCCCGGACCGCGTCGGTATCGTTGCTAAAGTCAGTAACTTTCTGGCGTCCCATAACGGCTGGATCACCGAAGCGAGCCATCACTCGGACAATCAAAGCGGTTGGTTTTTCATGCGTCACGAGATTCGTGCCGACTCGCTGCCCTTCGGCATTGAAGCCTTTCGTGAAGCGTTCGCCCCTATTGCCGAAGAGTTCTCGATGGACTGGCGTATCACCGACACCGCGCAGAAAAAACGCGTGGTGCTGATGGCCAGCCGCGAGTCTCATTGCCTGGCTGACCTGCTGCACCGCTGGCACAGCGATGAGCTCGATTGCGACATCGCCTGTGTGATTTCCAACCATGATGACTTGCGCAGCATGGTGGAATGGCACGGCATCCCGTACTACCACGTGCCGGTCGACCCGCAGGACAAGCATCCGGCGTTCGCCGAGGTCTCGCGTCTGGTCAAGCAGCACGATGCCGAGGTAGTGGTGCTGGCTCGCTACATGCAGATCCTGCCGCCGGCCTTGTGCAGCGAATACGCCCATAAGGTCATCAACATCCACCACAGTTTCCTGCCGTCGTTCGTCGGGGCCAAGCCGTACCACCAGGCGTCGATGCGCGGTGTGAAGCTGATTGGCGCCACCTGTCACTACGTGACCGAAGAGCTGGATGCCGGCCCGATCATCGAGCAGGACGTGGTGCGCGTCAGCCACAGCGACAGCATCGAAGACATGGTGCGTTTCGGCCGTGACGTAGAGAAGATGGTGTTGGCCCGCGGCCTGCGTTATCACCTGGAAGACCGGGTGCTGGTGCACGGCAACAAGACCGTGGTCTTCTGACCGGGTTTGGGGCGCTTGTAGGAGCTGCCGAAGGCTGCGATCCTTTGATTTTCTCTTTAGCTTGAGACTCAAGCGGTAGGGGAAAGATCGCAGCCTCGCTTCGCTCGTCAGCTCCTACAGGCGCAGCCGAGCGGGAGCAATCTCTGGGCACAATGATTCGGGCAACCTTCTTACGAGAGCACGCGCCATGACCGATCCATTGGACAAAGCCACCTCCAAGGCGCCAGCCACCCTGGGCGAGGGCTGCCTCAGCCGCTATGACCCCGACGCGTTGAGCCCGGAGGATGGCACCGAGTTTCCCGACGCCGCGCAATTGTGGGAGCAATTGCATCCCCAGGACGAGCCCGAACAGACGCCGTGACCGGTCAGGCTTGCCTGAGCCTGATCAGCTTCTTGATCAACGGCCGCCCGACCATCAGGAAGAACACCGGCCCGCCGGCCACCAGGTAAAAGTAATAGGTCACTGCCCGCCAGATCAGGATCGCCGCCGCTGCGGTGGACTTGCCCACCATGGGAGCCAGCAGCGCCGCCGACGTCAGCTCGGCCGCCCCGGCACCGCCCGGCAGCAGGCTGAACTGTCCCGCGCTCAAGGACAGCATCTGGATCAGGAAACTCCAGGCCCACTGCAGGTCCGCGCCCAGCCCCTTCAATGCCAGGTACAACACGCTGTAGCGCAGCGCCCAATGCAGGCAGGTCAGGCCGAAGACCTGGAACAGGGTCTGTCGTGGCAATTTCAAGGTGTCGGTGAAGGCCGCGAGGAAGTTCAGGATCTTGCGGCCCCAGCGTCGGCGTGTGGCGGTCTTTACCCGCAAGTGCCGCAGCACACGAGCCCCCAGCAGAATCAGCCGGCGGTGATAACGGGCCACCAGCACGCAGCCGAACAGCCCGCCAAACAATGAAATCGCGCTCAACGCCAGCATCCATTCCAGGCGCTGGCTGAGGTTCTGGAACAGCGCGTAGAACAGAATGCCCACCAAGGCGCAGAGGAAGAACAGCAAGTCGCTCAGTTGGTCCATGGCGAACACCGCGCTGCCATGGGCCGGGCGCACACCGTTGCGCGCCAGCAGAGCCATCAGCGTCAGCGGGCCGCCACTGCCTCCGGGCGTCGCGCACATGGCGAATTCGGTGGACATCACCACGCCCATGCTTTTCCACCCGCCGATGCGCCCACGGTATTCCCCCAGCAGCAGGCGCAGGCGCAGGGAGTTCAAGCCCCAGCACAGCACGATCATGCCGAGCATGGCCAGCAGCAGGGACAGGGGAAAGCGTTGCACCCGCGACCACATTTCCCCGCCGCCGACCAGCAGCGGCACCAACAGCGCCGTGAGCAGGGCGGCGCCCAGCCAGATCAGCCGTTTCATGCGGCGCTGCGGGCCCGCAGCCCCTGGGTTGCCAGCCAGCCGACCTTGGTCATCGGCACGCGACCGTCGTTGAGCAGGCGTTCGAGGGTGCGCAGCCAATAGTCCCGGGAAAATCCGTGGCGCATGTCCACCGGGTGCAGGCCCAGACGAATCACCGGGGCCTGGCGCCAGCGTTGTTCACGCTGGTCGCTGATGACCTTCGACAGGCCACGACGCCAGGCACTGCGGGCACTCCAGACCAGGCCCGGCGCGTCGATGGCGCTGAAGTCGGGCAGGCGATAGAGGTGTTGGGTGTCACTGGTGTAGCTCAGCGGTAATTGGCGCAAGGCTTGGCGTGTGCCTTCGCTCATCAGCCAGGCTGGGGCGACGAAACCTTCCAGCGGCCAATGGTAACGCTCAAAGGTGTCGATCCCGGCGCGCAGGCGGGCGAGGGCGGCGGCCTCGGACAGGTGGTAGAACTCCCCTTCATGGGTATAGACCCGGCGCATGAACCAATCCTTGGGGTGGCGGGCGGCAGGGCCGTCGTCGCAATGATAGTAGCCATGGAGCACCAGCTCGTCGCCGCGCTCGACCCGACGGTCGAGCAGGCGGCGAAAGTCGGGGTGAGCTTCCAAGGCATTGGTGCGGTGGAAGTCCGGCACCACCAGCCATGTCATCGGCACCTGGCCGAGGGCATCCACGGCCTCGACGAAGGGCTGGTAGTCGGGCCAGGTTTGCGGTGCTACGTCATGCAACACCAATAGCACGCTGGGCGAAGAACTCATCGACACGGTCCTCGCCTCAACCATTGGCCAGCAACGGCATTTGTTCGCCGAGCACGGCGTAGTAGTGCCCCAACAAGCTGTTGACCACGGTGTCCCAGGCGTAATGACGCTCCACATGCCGGCGTGCCAGCAGGCCACGGCGTTCGCAGCCTTCGCTGAAAAGTTGCCGCACGGCATTGGCCATGGCTTGCGGATTGTTGGGTGTGCACAGCAGGCCGCAGTCCTCGTGGACGATTTCAGTGAAAGCACCGGCCGCCACCGCCACCACGGGAATACCGCTGGCCATGGCTTCGAGGATCACCAGGCCGAAGGTCTCCTGATCGCCGGCGTGCACCAGGGCATCGGCGCTGGCCATGAGCCGGGCGACTTGCGGCGCCGGGCAGAACTCGTCGACCACCGTGACGTTGTCCGGCACCACGGCGGGCATCGATGAGCCCACCAACAGCAGGTGATAGCGCTCGCCCAGGCGTTTCATGCACTTGAGCAGCACCGGCAGGTTTTTTTCCTTGGAACCGCGACCGGCGAAAATCAGCAGGCGCGCGTCTTCGGCGATACCCAGCTCGGCCCGCAGTTCCGGGTCGCGGGCGGCGGGGGTGAAGGTTTGAAGGTCAACGCCCAAGGGTTGCACATAGACGTTCTTGACCCCCAGCCCGGTCAGCTTGTCGGCCATGACCTGGCTCGGCGCCAGGACCCGGTCGAAATTGCCATACAACTTGCTGACATAGGCTTCGATATTGGGGGTGAACCAGTTGCCCATGCGGTTGCTCACCAACAGCGGCAGGTCGGAGTGATAGAAGCCGATGACGGGCACGTCGAGCTGACGGCGGGCATCCAATGCGGCCCAGGCGGTGAGGTACGGATCGCCGACTTCGATCAGATCCGGTTGCAGATCGCGCAGGACATTGCGCCACGGCGCCAGGCGAAGGGGGAAGCGATAGCCCTTGCCGAACGGCAGCGCAGGGGCTGGCACCTTGTAGATTCCGTCGTGCTCGCTCAAATGCGCGCCGGGGATCAACAGGCTGTGGCGAATACCGGGCCGATCGCCCAGGCGCCGGTGCTTGGCATCCAGATAAGTGCGCACGCCTCCGCTGGCGGGGGCGTAGAACATGGTTATGTCCGCTATATGCACGATGAACGTCCCTCCGGTCTGTGTTCTCCTGTGTTGACCTTTATGAAGAATAGATGTTCGGTTGGGGTTGTGGGGTGGGTGTGCTGCCAGTGGAGTATTGCTGGGTTTGACAGGGCCTCATCGCGAGCAGGCTCGCTCCCGCGGAGATTTGGGGCGGGGCACGGATCCCATGTGGGAGCGAGCTTGCTCGCGATAGGGCCAGCCCAGGTTGGCAGCTATTATTCCTGCTGCCAGGGCCTTAATGCGCCAGGCATGCTTTTATATAAGCGTGCAAAATGGCGTCATATCGCAAACACCACGGGTGACCACATGCCTGACTCATCGCAACTCGTTATCGGTGCCGACCTCAGCGGCCAGCCCATCGCCCAGGCCATGCGCCTGGCGAACCGTCATGGCCTGGTGGCGGGTGCCACCGGGACTGGCAAGACCGTCACCTTGCAACGCCTGGCCGAAATGTTCAGCGATGCCGGCGTGGCGGTGTTCGCGGCGGATATCAAGGGTGACCTGTGCGGCCTGGGTGCTGCCGGCAACCCCCAGGGCAAGATCGCCGAGCGCATCGCCGGCATGCCCTGGCTCAACCACAAGCCCCAGGCTTATCCGGTGACCTTGTGGGATATCCACGGCCAGTCCGGGCATCCACTGCGCACCACCCTGAGTGAGATGGGGCCGTTGTTGATCGGCAGCCTGCTGGAACTCACGGACAGCCAGCAGTCGGCGCTCTATGCCGCGTTCAAGGTGGCCGATCGAGAAGGTCTGTTGTTGCTGGACCTCAAGGACCTGAAGGCGCTGCTCAATCATCTCAAGGACAACCCCGAACTGCTGGGGGACGACGCGGCGCTGATGACCACCGGCTCCAGTCAGGCGCTGCTGCGGCGCTTGTCCACTTTGGAGCAGCAGGGCGCGGACGCGTTGTTCGGCGAGCCGGCGTTGCAGCTCGAAGACATCCTGCAACCGGCCAGCGATGGCCGTGGCCGCATCCACTTGCTCGACGCCAGCCGCCTGGTCCACGAAGCGCCGAAGGTCTACGCGACGTTCCTGCTGTGGCTGCTGGCCGAGCTGTTCGAGCAGTTGCCCGAGCGCGGCGATGCGGACAAGCCGCTGCTGGCGCTGTTCTTCGATGAGGCGCATTTGCTCTTTGCCGGTACGCCCAAGGCTTTGCAGGAGCGCCTGGAGCAAGTGGTGCGCCTGATCCGTTCCAAGGGCGTGGGGGTGTATTTCGTGACCCAGTCGCCGGGCGACTTGCCGGACGATGTGCTCGCCCAGTTAGGGTTGCGCATCCAGCACGGTTTGCGGGCCTTCACGGCCAAGGAACAGAAATCCCTGCGGGCGGTGGCCGACGGGTTTCGGCCCAACCCGCAGTTCGATGCCCTGGCGGTGCTGACCGAGCTGGGCATCGGTGAGGCCCTGGTGGGCACCTTGCAGGAAAAAGGCACGCCGGAAATGGTCCAGCGGGTGCTGGTGGCGCCCCCGCAATCGCGCATCGGGCCGCTGAGCGAGGCCGAGCGCGCCGGGTTGATCGCCAGTTCGGCGCTGCAAGGGCGCTACGACAAGCCCATTGATCGCGAGTCGGCCTACGAAGTGCTGATGGGACGCAAGGGGCTGGAGCCCCAGGCCGAAGCGGTGCCGGGCAAGTCCACCGCCGAAGAACCCAGCTTCACCGAAAAGGCCGGCGAGTTCCTTGGCACGGCAGCCGGCCAGGCGCTCAAATCGGCGATGCGCCAGGCGGCCAATCAACTGGGCCGGCAGCTGGTGCGCGGGTTGATGGGGTCGTTGCTGGGGGGCAGCAAGCGGCGCCGGTAGTCGGGGCCGAGTTGCCCCCTTCGCGAGCAAGCTCGCTCCCACAAGGGACGGCGTTGTACACAAAATAAGTGGCCGCTGCAGTTCCACTGTGGGAGCGAGCTGGCTCGCGAAGGCGGTTTGGCAGGCGAAAAGTGTGCCGGCTGAGCTGCCGCTAACGCGAGCAAGCTCGCTCCCACAAGGGATCGGCGTTGTACACAAAATAAGTGGCCGCTACAGATCCACTGTGGGAGCGAGCTTGCTCGCGATCGCTATATAGCCAACGCCGAAAATCTCAATCCTTGGGCCGCGCATGTGCGGCCAACCGCTCCAGCGCCGCCCGCAGGTTAGGATCGGTGATGCCGTCGGCGGTGGCCTGGATGGTCGCCGCGGCGTCGGTGGACAGATCCAGCGTATGGCCCTTGGCGCCAACCTGGACAGTGGGCGGTTGCACCTTGAACAGGATCCGCGTCAAGTTGGCGAATTCTTCGAACGCCTGGAGTTGGCGCAGCAGGCGTTTTTGCTGGTAGCGCAGGCGCGTAGCCCAGTGGCCGTCGGTGACGATCAACAGCAGGCTGCCTTCGCGCCAGGACGCCACGTGGCAATGCTCGCGCGCGGCCGGTTGCAACTGGCTGTCCAGCAGGCGCTGCAAATGGCCCAGGCGTTTGGCGTGGCCGAAGATGGCTTTCAGCGGCTTGGCTTCGCGCAGCAGAACGGCGGGCGCCTTGGCTGGAAGAGGGCGGAAGGCCATGAATGAATACCGCAAGTGACAGAGGCGCCATGGTAGCAGAAAGCGCCGGACGCGCCTCGACCCTCTCGTCCAGCGGCTTTTGGCTACGCAATCAATGAATAACTTCTGCGCTTTGTGGGTTGAAGTTCGCGCAAAAGCCCTTATTTTAGGGTGGCCCCGTCACAGCGCTGTGCCAGCATCGTGGAATAACGCCACTTTCCTCTCCATCGTTTCCGGGTAGAATGCTCGTTCGCATGCGGCCATGAGGGCTGCACGGGCGACTCATGGGGCCGCCCTCCATCCCTTTAGTGTGGAAGATCCTGCCGATATGTTTGCGCCTTTGTTAAAGAAACTTTTTGGAAGCAAGAACGAGCGTGAAGTCAAGCGCATGCTCAAGACGGTACAGACTGTCAATGCCTTCGAAGAGCAAATGGTGGCCCTTTCGGACGATCAGTTACGCGCCAAGACTGCCGAATTCAAGGACCGCATCGCCAAGGGGGAAACCCTTGACCAGCTCCTGCCCGAAGCCTTTGCGGTCGCCCGTGAAGCCGGCAAGCGGATCATGGGCATGCGCCACTTCGACGTTCAGTTGATCGGCGGCATGACCTTGCACGAAGGCAAGATCGCCGAAATGCGTACCGGTGAGGGCAAGACCCTCGTGGCGACCCTGGGTGTGTACCTCAACGCACTGTCCGGCAAGGGCGTGCACGTGGTGACGGTCAACGACTACCTGGCTCGCCGCGACGCCAACTGGATGCGCCCGCTCTACGAATTCCTCGGCCTGACCGTCGGCGTCGTCACGCCGTTCCAGCCGCCGGAAGAGAAGCGCGCCGCCTATGCCGCCGACATCACCTACGGCACCAACAACGAATTCGGCTTCGACTACCTGCGCGACAACATGGCGTTCAGCATGGAAGAAAAATTCCAGCGTGAACTCAACTTTGCCGTGATCGACGAAGTCGACTCCATTCTCATCGACGAAGCTCGTACCCCGCTGATCATTTCCGGTCAGGCTGAGGACAGCTCCAAGCTGTACATCGAGATCAACAAGCTGATCCCGCAGCTCAAGTTGCACGTCGAAGAAGTCGAAGGCGAAGTGACCCAGCCTGGGCACTACACCATCGACGAGAAGACCCGCCAGGTCGAACTCAACGAGGCCGGTCACCAGTTCATCGAGGAAATGCTCACCCGCGTCGGCTTGCTGGCCGAAGGCGAGAGCCTGTACTCAGCCCATAACCTGGGCCTGCTGACCCACGTCTATGCCGGCCTGCGTGCCCACAAGCTGTTCCATCGCAACGTCGAATACATCGTCCAGGATGGCCAGGTCGTGCTGGTGGACGAACACACCGGCCGTACCATGCCGGGTCGTCGCCTGTCCGAGGGCCTGCACCAGGCCATCGAAGCCAAGGAAGGCCTGAACATCCAGGCCGAGAGCCAGACCCTGGCCTCGACCACCTTCCAGAACTACTTCCGCCTGTACAGCAAGCTGTCCGGCATGACCGGTACCGCCGACACCGAGGCGTTCGAATTCCACCAGATCTACGGCCTGCAAGTGGTGGTGATCCCGCCGAACAAACCGCTGGCCCGTAAGGACTACAACGACCTGGTGTTCCTGACCGCCGAAGAGAAGTACGCGGCGATCATCAACGACATCAAGGAAGGCATGGCCCAGGGCCGTCCGATCCTGGTCGGCACCGCCACCATCGAGACCTCCGAGCACATGTCCGCCTTGCTCAACAAGGAAGGCATCGAGCACAAGGTCCTCAACGCCAAGTTCCACGAGAAGGAAGCCGAGATCATCGCCCAGGCCGGTCGCCCGGGTGCGCTGACCATCGCCACCAACATGGCCGGCCGTGGTACCGACATCCTGCTGGGCGGCAACTGGGAAGTGGAAGTCGCCAGCCTGGAAGACCCGACCCCCGAGCAGATCGCGCAGATCAAGGCCGACTGGCAGAAGCGTCACCAGCAGGTGCTCGAGTCTGGCGGTTTGCAGGTAATCGCCTCCGAGCGTCACGAATCGCGTCGTATCGACAACCAGCTGCGTGGCCGCGCCGGTCGCCAGGGCGACGCCGGTTCCAGCCGTTTCTACCTGTCCCTGGAAGACAGCCTGATGCGCATCTTCGCCTCTGACCGGGTGAAGAACTTCATGAAGGCCCTGGGCATGCAGCCCGGCGAGGCGATCGAGCACCGCATGGTGACCAACGCCATCGAGAAGGCCCAGCGCAAGGTCGAAGGCCGCAACTTCGATATTCGCAAGCAACTGCTCGAGTTCGACGACGTCAACAACGAACAGCGCAAAGTGATCTATCACATGCGTAACAGTTTGTTGGCCGCCGAAAACATTGGCGAAACCATCGCCGATTTCCGCCAGGACGTGCTCAACGCCACCGTCAGCGCCCACATCCCGCCGCAGTCGCTGCCGGAACAGTGGGACGTCGCCGGCCTCGAAGCCGCCTTGCAGAGCGATTTCGGCGTGGCATTGCCGATCCAGCAATGGCTCGACGAAGACGATCACCTGTACGAAGAAACCCTGCGTGAAAAACTGCTGGCCGAACTGATCGCTGCCTACAACGAGAAGGAAGACCAGGCGGGCGCCGAGGCACTGCGCTCCTTCGAGAAACAGATTGTGCTGCGGGTACTGGACGATTTGTGGAAAGACCACCTGTCGACCATGGACCACCTGCGCCACGGTATCCATTTGCGTGGTTACGCCCAGAAGAACCCGAAGCAGGAGTACAAGCGCGAGTCCTACACGCTGTTCTCCGAGTTGCTCGATTCGATCAAGCGCGACTCGATCCGCGTGCTGTCCCACGTACAGGTTCGCCGCGAAGACCCGGCCGAGGAAGAAGCCCGCCTGCGCCAGGAAGCCGAAGCCCTGGCTGCGCGCATGCAGTTCGAGCACGCCGAAGCCCCTGGCCTGGAAGTGGTCGCCGAAGAGGGCGTCGATGTGGATGTCGCCCTGGCGACCGCACCGGTGCGCAACGAGCAGAAGCTGGGCCGTAACGAACTGTGCTATTGCGGTTCGGGCAAGAAATACAAGCATTGCCACGGGCAGATCCAATAAACCCGTTTCAAGGCTGAACCACCCGCGCCGCGACTGGCAGTGGCCTGTGTGGCTAGTGCGTTAGTTCAAGTTCGGATGCCAGAAGTCCATAGCCAAGGCGCTGTGACGAGTCATAGGCCGCTATGGCGAGGAGCAGCAACGCAGGATATGGACTTCTGGCGCCGAAGTTGACTAACAGCACTAGCCATACAGACCACCTTCCGTCGCGGCGTTTTGCCATTTTGATTCGCCGTCCCAATGGGTGCGGCGTCGATAGACATCTAATTTAGGAGCGCATTCATGGCTGTTGGTCTTGGTCCGTTGCCCACGCTGCACCCGGTTGCCGGTTTTGAACTCGGTATTGCCTCGGCGGGCATCAAGCGCCCCGGGCGCAAGGACGTCGTGGTCATGCGTTGCGCCGAAGGCTCGACGGTGGCGGGTGTGTTCACCCTCAACGCCTTTTGCGCCGCGCCGGTCATCCTGGCCAAGCAACGCGTGCAGGGGCCGGTGCGTTACCTGTTGACCAACACCGGTAACGCCAACGCCGGCACCGGCGCGCCAGGCCTGGCCGCCGCCGAGCGCACCTGCGCCAAGCTGGCGGAATTGACCGGCGTCGACGCCAGCCAGGTGCTGCCGTACTCCACCGGCGTGATCGGCGAACCGCTGCCGGTCGAGAAGATTGAAGGCGCGCTGCAAGCCGCCCTGGACGACCTGTCGGAAAACAACTGGGCCGCCGCCGCCACCGGCATCATGACCACCGACACCCTGCCCAAGGGTGCGAGCCGTCAGTTCGAGCATGACGGCGTGACCATCACCGTCACCGGCATCAGCAAAGGCGCTGGCATGATCCGGCCGAACATGGCGACCATGCTCGGCTACATCGCCACCGACGCCAAGGTCTCGCGCCAGGTGCTGCAAGACCTGATGCTCGACGGCGCCAACAAGTCGTTCAACCGCATCACCATCGACGGCGACACCTCCACCAACGACTGCTGCATGTTGATCGCCACCGGCCAGGCCAACCTGCCGGAAATCACCGAGGCCAGCGGCCCGCTGTTCGAAGCCCTGAAACAGGCCGTGTTCGACGTCTGCATGGAAGTGGCCCAGGCTATCGTGCGTGACGGTGAAGGCGCGACCAAGTTCGTGACCGTGCAGGTCAACGGCGGTGGCAATCACCAGGAATGCCTGGACGTCGGCTACACCGTGGCTCATTCGCCGCTGATCAAGACCGCACTGTTCGCCTCCGACCCGAACTGGGGCCGCATCCTCGCCGCCGTCGGCCGGGCCGGCGTGCCTGAGCTGGACGTGAGCAAGATCGACGTGTTCCTCGGCGAAGTCTGCATCGCCAGCCAGGGCGCCCGCGCTGCAACCTACACCGAAGCCCAGGGCGCGGCGGTGATGCAGCAGGAAGAAATCACCATCCGTATCGAGTTGGGGCGGGGTGATTGCAGCGAAACCATCTGGACCACCGACCTGTCCCACGAGTACGTCAAGATCAACGCTGAATACAGGACTTAACAGGTTCGGGACCGAGTTGCTGCCATCGCGAGCAAGCTCGCTCCCACAGGGATTTGCGGGGTGACTGACCGCCGATCCCCTGTGGGAGCGAGCTTGCTCGCGATGGCGGTACAGCCTCTACAAAACCACAAGAAAGGAATCCAGGCATGAGCCTGCACCTGATCATTGGCGACCAACGCATTTCTTCCTGGTCCCTGCGCGGCGCGCTCGCCCTGGCCCTGACCGGCGCGAAGTACACCGAAGAACTGGTCAGGCTCGACCAGCCCGACACCCGCGAAAAACTGCTCAAGTATTCGGCCACGGCCAACGTCCCGTTGCTCAAGACCGAATTCGGCGTGATCGCTGATTCCCTGGCGATTGCCGAATACCTGGCCGAACAGTTCCCGCAGGCCGGTCTCTGGCCCAAGGATGTGGCCGCCCGGGCCCAGGCACGCTCGGCCTGTGCGCAAATGCACAGCGGTTTTTTCGCCATCCGCAGCCACATGCCGTTTGACCTGCTGTGCGATGCACCGCCGTCGCCCATGCCGGCTGAGGTCCAAGTGGAAATCAAGCGGATGCTGGCGCTGTGGGCCGAATGCCGTGCCGCGGCGACCGAGGCCGGTCCCTATCTGTTTGGCCGCGTCAGCCTGGCCGACGCGTTTTTTGCCCCTGTTGCCGTGCGCTTGCGCACTTATCAGGTGAAACTGCCCGAGGTCGATGAGGCCTACGTCGAAACCCTATATCAATGGCCAGCGTTCAAGGCGTGGCAACAAGCTGGCCTGGAGGATACTGCGCGGTGAAACGAGTCCATGTGGCGGCAGCGGTCATCCGCGATGCCGCTGGCAAAATCCTGATCGCCCGACGGGCCGACACCCAGCACCAGGGCGGCCTGTGGGAATTTCCTGGCGGCAAGGTCGAGGCCGACGAATCCGTCGAAACCGCCCTGGCCCGTGAACTCCACGAAGAGCTGGGCATTGTCGTCGACGCCGCCCGGCCGTTGATCAAGGTGCGTCACGATTACCCGGACAAGCAGGTGTTGCTGGATGTCTGGGAAGTCTCGGCGTTCACCGGCGAGCCCCATGGCGCTGAAGGGCAACCGTTGGCCTGGGTGACGGCCCGCGACCTGATGAATCATGAGTTCCCGGCGGCCAATCAGCCGATCGTCGCGGCGGCCCGTTTGCCGGCTGAATACCTGATCACCCCGGAAGGCCTTGAGACGCCGGCCTTGCTGCGCGGCATGCAGAAGGCGATTGCCGGCGGGATCAAGTTGGTCCAGCTACGCGCCCCCAACGGCTACGACCCGCAATACCGCGACTTGGCGGTGGATGCGGCGGGGTTGTGTGCTGGCAAGGCCCAACTGATGCTCAAGGGGCCGTTCGAATGGCTGGGGGATTTTCCTTCTGCTGGTTGGCATATCACTGCCGCACAACTGCGCAAGCATGCCCCGGCCGGTCGACCGTTCGGCAAGGACCGCTGGCTGGCGGCCTCCTGCCATAACGCCGAGGAGCTGTCCCTGGCGCAGCAAATGGACGTGGACTTCGTCACGCTTTCGCCGGTGCAGCCGACTCAGACCCATCCCGATGCACAGCCGTTGGGGTGGGCAGAAGCGGCGCGGTTGATCGAGGGCTTCGACCGGCCGGTTTATCTGTTGGGTGGGGTCGGGCCCGGTGAACGGCAAAAAGCCTGGGAAGCCGGGGCGCAGGGTGTGGCGGGGATTCGGGCGTTTTGGCCAGAAGCTTGAGAATGTGGTGCAGCAGCTGACGCCATCGCGAGCAAGCTCGCTCCCACAGGGGGGCTGTGAACACCGCAGATCCAGTGTGGGAGCGAGCTTGCTCGCGATGGCGGCCTGGACAACTTTCTGATCAGTCCCCAGGCTTGGCCGCCGCTTCCCACAGCACCTCCGCCACTCCTTGCCGCCGGGCAATGACTCGCGCGGCCACGAACAGCAAGTCCGACAACCGATTGATATAGGCCAACCCCGGCCCCGTCAGCGGCTCTACCGCGTTCAATTGCTGACAACGTCGCTCGGCACCGCGGGCAAGGCTGCGGCAGACGTGGGCCTGGGCGATCAGCGTCGAGCCACCGGGCAGGATGAAATTTTCCAGTGGTCCCAATTCCTCGTTCCACACATCGATCGCCGCTTCCAGCCGCTCGATTTCCGCCACGTTCAAGGCTTGGTAGGCTGGCATCGCCAGCTCACCGCCCAGGTCGAACAATCGATGCTGACAAGGCCCCAGCACTTTGCTGACTTCCTTCAGCGCCGGGTACCGGGCCGTTTCGACGGCGAGCCCGGCCAGCAACAAGCCCAACTGACTGTTCAGCGTGTCCACTTCGCCGATGGCCTCGACCCGTGGGTGGTCCTTTGCCACGCGGCGACCATCGCCCAACCCGGTTTCACCTTTGTCGCCGGTGCGGGTGTAAATCTTCGACAGGCGAAAACCCATGCTCAACGCTCCAGTTGTTTGTTTTCCTGCGTCACCATTGAGGTGCCCGTCAGGGGCAGGCGCAGGGTGAAGCAGGTGCCTTGGCCTGGCGCCGACTGCACTTCCATCTGGCCCTTGTGGTTGTTGGTGATGATGAAATACGAGACCGACAGCCCAAGGCCAGTGCCCTGGCCGATCTCCTTGGTGGTGAAGAAGGGCTCGAAGGTGCGCTTGCGCACGTTCTCGCTCATGCCGATGCCGTTGTCCTCGACCTGGATTTCAGCCCATGGAGGATTCAGCCGCGTACGCAGGATAATGCGCCCGGG
Organism: Pseudomonas sp. R151218B TE3479; assembly: GCF_053629195.1. Taxonomy (NCBI): domain Bacteria; kingdom Pseudomonadati; phylum Pseudomonadota; class Gammaproteobacteria; order Pseudomonadales; family Pseudomonadaceae; genus Pseudomonas; species Pseudomonas sp. R151218B TE3479. The sequence continues at coordinate 6,156,622 of NZ_JBRJHV010000001.1, read as the reverse complement.
TTCGCTGTCGTCCTGGCGTTGATGGATCGCCTGGGCGGCGTTTTTCAGCAGGTTGAGCAGCACCTGTTCCAGTTCGTTGGCCGTGCCGGGCACCGGGCCCAAGTTCGGGTCGAACTGACGGATGATCGCTTGGCCTTTGAAGTCGAAGCCGATCGCCAGGTCGAAATCATTACCGGCGATTTCCACCGCCTGGTCGATCAGCGCCGGCAGGTCGCAGGGCGCCATCTGCCGCGTGCTGCGCCGGCTGAAGCTGAGCATGTGGGTGACGATTTTCGCCGCCCGGGCGCCGGCCTGCTGGATGCCGTCGAGCAATTGCGGGATTTCCCGGCTTTCCAGGTAGCGGTTGACCACCGGCAATTCGATGCCCAGTTGCTCGGCCTGTTCAAGGTTCTTGGGCAGTTCCGGTGACAGGCGACGGCGGATGTTCTGCACGTTGTGCAGGATCGCCCCGAGCGGGTTGTTGATCTCATGGGCCATGCCCGCCGCGAGGCCGCCGACCGAGAGCATTTTTTCCGATTGCACCATCATTTCCTCCAGCGACAGGCGCTGGGTGATGTCGTCGATGCGGATCACCACACCCCGCCCGGCGCCGCCCATCAGTGGATAGAACGTCAGGGCGTAATGCCGGGCCTCGTCGTCCTTGGTCCAGGTGACGCGTTCGATCTTGGCCACCGTATGTTGCTCCACAGTCTGCTTGAGCTGGGGCAGGTACGGCTTGAGCGGTTCGAAGGCGAGGAAGATCGGTTGGTTCAGGGCCTCGTCCAGTCGCGTACCGGAGAGGGCGCTGGCTTCCTGGTTCCATTGGGTGACGTAGAGTTGCTCGTCGAGGGCGATGAGGGCCGACGGCATGGAGTCGATGATGCTGTTGAGGTAATTCTGGAAGCCCGTGAGTTTTTTCTCGATCTTGCTGCGCACCTGGACTTCCAGTTCCAGCTTGCGATTGGTATGGCGGGTTTCTTCCGCCAGGCCCTGGGCCTGGTCGTAGGCGGCCTGGGAGTCGTCCCGCGCGCGCTTGAGTTGCTGCTCCCGGGCTTCGATTCGCGAGAGCATGGTATTGAATGCCTCGGCCAGGCTGCCGATCTCATCGTGGTTGCCCCGTGCGGCGCGCAGGGCATAGTTCTCCTCGCGGGTGACCTGGCGGGACAGCTCTTCGAGTTGATGAATCGGTTGGGTGATCAGGCGTTTGATCTGTTGGGCGATGATCAGCCACAGCAACACGCTGAAAATCAGGATGCCGAGGCTGGCGGTCAGGGTGCCGGTGTAGAACGCAGTCGGCAATTCGCTGCTGGCCACCAGCAACAGATGGCCCGGTGTCGTGCCGGGGCGGGGCAGGGTGATGACCTGGTTACTGCGAAACTCATTGGCCTGCCAGGCTTGTATGTTGCGGAAATGGTCCGGCAGCTTGAGCTTTTCGCCCTGTTGCAGTTGTGCCAGGCGATCGCCCTGGCCGTCGTACAACGCCGCCGCCCGTAGCGGTGCGTAGCTGTTGAGCTCGTCGAGCAGGCGCTGGGCGCTTTGTGGCGATTGCAGGGCGTCGGAGATCAGGCTCGGGTTGGCGATCAGTCGACCAATGGTCTGCAGGGCCTGGGGCGCCATGCTTTCCTGGGAGATGTAGTAGGCGGCGCTGATAAAGGTCAGGTTGGCCACCAGCAGGACAGTGGTCAATAACACCAACAGGGCGGCCAGCAGTTTCTGGCCGACCGGGAGGTTTTCAAGGCGCTGGCGCAATGGCATCAGACTCGTCGCTAAGAAGGAACACGAGGGCCAGCGTAGCCGCTGCTCAGTCGCTGGGCAATCCGAGGTTGTCCAAGTGGACAATCAGTCGCTGGCGCAGTTGTTCCAGGTGCGGCACGCTCAGCTCATGGCGCTGGGCAACCTTGCAGGCGTGGCCGAGCAAATAGCTGATTTCGGTACGGCGCCGATTGGCCACATCCTGGTACATCGAGGAGTAATTGGCGGCCGTGGCCTGGATCACCCGTTCGACCTCCGGTTGCAAATCCTCGGCCGCCGCGGGCTGGCCGCACCGTTCGAGCACATCCGTGAGTTCCGCGCACAGGGTCGCCACTTCGCAGTGGTGTTCCAGCAGGCCGCCGTTCTTGCAGTGATGCAGCACGGTCAGTGGATTGATTGCGCAGTTGAGTGCCAGCTTGCGCCAGAGGCGGGTGAGGATGTCGGTGCTCCATTCGTGGGGGATGCCGGCGGCGACCAGGTCGTCCAGCCAGAACGGCGCCACCGGGTGAGCCGGATCGCCCAACCAGGTGTAGCCATGGCCGGCGAATATCACGCGCCAGTCACCGTCGCGGAACGCACCTTCGGTGCTGGAGGCACTGATGCAACGCGCCAGGGGCACGCAATTGGCCACTGCGTCCTGGCTGCCGAGGCCGTTCTGCAACAGGATCAGTTCCGATTCGGCGCTCAGGCGATGGGCCACCGACGTCACCGCCGCTTCCGCGTCGTAGGCCTTGCAAGCCAGCAGCAGGCGCCTGATCGGCTCCGGGCTGTCTGCCGTTTCGCCCGGTACCGGGTAGCACTGCGCCTGGCCCTGTTCCACCAGCGTCAGCCCACCGGCGCCGCGGTAGGCCTGCAAGCGTGCTTCGTTGCGCAGCACCAGTCGCACCGGTAATCCGGCCCGGGCCAGGCGTGTGGCCCACAACGTGCCGAGACTGCCGGCCCCGAGGACATGCCAGGTGGTCGACATCAGTTTTTTACTCGGATTGGCGCAGGCATCTGAGGGCTCGCAGTGTCGGCAGGAAAAGAGCCGTTATAATGAGCCCGATTTTAACCACAAGCCAAGCGCGCGCCGTTGATACTGGCGCGCCTTTTTATTTGGAGAACACTACATGCCGTCATTCGACGTGGTATCCGAACTGGACAAACACGAAGTCACCAACGCGGTTGAAAATGCCGTCAAGGAACTCGACCGTCGTTATGACCTCAAGGGCAAGGGCAGTTTCGAGTTCAAGGAAAAAGACCTGACCGTGAACCTGACCGCCGAGGCCGAGTTCCAGCTCGAGGCGATGATCGAGATCCTCAAGCTGGCGCTGGTCAAGCGCAAGATCGATGTGCAGTGCCTCGAGGTCAAGGACGCTTATGCCTCGGGCAAGCTGATGAAGCAGGAAGCCGTGCTCAAGGAAGGCATCGACAAGGAGCTGGCGAAGAAAATCGTCGCTCATATCAAGGACGCCAAGCTCAAGGTGCAAGCCGCCATCCAGGGCGAGCAGGTGCGGGTCACCGGCAAGAAGCGTGACGACCTGCAGGAAGCCATTGCGGCACTGCGCGGCAAAGAATTCGGCATGCCCCTGCAATTCAATAACTTCCGCGACTGACCCCTGGTTGTCTGCATGTGGCGAGGGGATTTATCCCCGCTGGGCTGCGAAGCAGCCCCCAAAAGCTGATCATGTCCCTGATACACCACGGCGCAGGCTTTAGGGCTGCTCCGCAGCCCAGCGGGGATAAATCCCCTCGCCACAATGTGTTTCGACTGGTCTTTCGCGGTAACAGGAACAAAGGAGAGAAAGATGGACTTGAATGCTGAAGTGGACAACCTGGTCAAGGCTTCCCAGACCTGGATCCCCATGATCATGGAGTACGGCAGCCGTGTGCTGCTCGCTGTCATCACCCTGGCCATCGGCTGGTGGTTGATCAACAAAGTGACGCAGAAACTGGGTGCGCTGCTGGCCCTGCGTAACGCCGATCTGGCGCTGCAAGGGTTCATCAGTACCCTGGCCAACATCATTTTGAAGATACTGTTGATCGTCAGCGTCGCTTCGATGATCGGTGTGGAGACCACTTCGTTCGTCGCCGCCATTGGTGCCGCCGGCCTGGCGATCGGCCTGGCACTGCAAGGCAGCCTGGCGAACTTCGCCGGTGGCGTGCTGATCCTGCTGTTCCGCCCGTTCCGCATCGGTGACTGGATCGAAGCCCAGGGTGTGGCCGGTACGGTCGATAGCATCCAGATCTTCCACACGGTGTTGCGTACCGGTGACAACAAGACCGTCATCGTGCCCAACGGCAATCTCTCCAACGGCATCATCACCAACACCAACCGTCAGCCGACCCGCAAAGTCGTATTTGATGTCGGCGTGGATTACCAGGCGGACCTGCAAAAGGCCCGGGAAGTGTTGCTGGAGTTGGCCAAGGATGAGCGTGTGCTGGCCGATCCGGCACCTGAAGCGGTGATTTCCACCTTGGGCGACAGTTCCATCACGGTGTCGCTGCGTATCTGGGTGAAAACAGCGGATTATTGGAGTGTGATGTTCATGCTCAATGAACAGGCCCGGGACCGTTTGAAAGAGGCGGGTATTGATATTCCGTTTCCACAACGAGTGATTCGGGTCGTTCAGGAAGGGCCAGCGCAATAACGAGTCGACTATATAACTTGGCGCTGAAGTCAGGTTATGTTTAGTTAGCTTGCTATTTAATAAGTTGCATTAAAGCTGACAGTCAATGGACATAAAAAAACCGCTCACCTGATCCAGGTGAGCGGTTTTTTGTTTGTTGCGGGTACGGCTATCGAACTAGCACTGAATTACAAGATGCTCAGTGGGTATTCGATGATCAGACGGGTGTCATTGTTGTCGTTGCCGTTGATGGCGTTATAGTCGCTGTTGGCGCGGTAGAACGCAGCACGTACGCGGAAAGACAGGTCCTTGGCTGGACCGCTTTGCATAACGTACTTGGTTTCGAAGTCCCACTCGTGCTCTTTACCTTCGGAGCCGCCAGTCTCGATGTTGTCACCGGTAACGTAGCGAGTCATGAAGCTCAGGCCAGGTACGCCATAAGTCTTCATGTTCAGGTCGTAGCGAGCCTGCCAGGAGCGCTCGTCCTGACCGTTGAAGTCGGAGTATTGGATGGAGTTGGCGAGGAAGATGGTGCCGCCGCCGTCAACGCCATACACATAGCCGGTGTCACCGGAGGAGCGCTGGTGAGCCAGGGTGAACTTGTGGGCACCGATGGCATAGGCTGCTGCGAGGGACCAGATACGGTTGTCAACGTCGCCGCTGAGTTTCTGGCCCTGATCCTGGCTGTCATAACCGTTGAAGTCGAAGTTCAGGGACTGATCTTCGTTGATCGGCAGGGTGTAGTTCAGGTTGATGTATTTCTTTTTGTAGTGATCTTCAACGTCGGAAGCCGCTACGCCTGCTACGAAATTGTCGGTGAACTGGTAGGTTGCGCCAACGATGTCAGCAGATTTCAGGCCAAGACCGTCATCTCCCATGCCAGTTTGCGAGCTGATGGCGTTGAAATGACCTGCGCTCAACTCCAAGCCTTTGATTTCTTTGCTGGTGATCAGCGTACCGGTGGCAACTTCTGGCAGCAGACGGCTGTCGTCAGTCGAGAAAACCGGGCTGGTGGTGAACTGGTTACCGTATTTCAGAACGGTGTCGGACAGACGGAATTTAACCGCGCCGCCAACCTTCGATTGTGTGTCTTCCAGGTTGCCGTCGCTGTCACGAGCGAACAGACCGTTACCGGCACGACCGCTACCGCCATCGATGCGAACGGTGCCGAATGCGAAGCCGTCAACGCCTACACCAACGGTACCTTGAGTGAAGCCCGACTCGTAAATGGCACGAGCGGCAACACCAGACTCTTCACGATAACTTTGTGAAGTGCTTGGGTTGTTCTTGAAATCACGGTTCATGTACAGCGCACGGGTCAGAACAGTCAAGCTCTGATCTTCAATAAAACCCTTGGATTCCTCTTGGGAGGACGCCACTGCGAACTGCGAAACGCTGGCCGATACAGCCAGTGCGATCATGCTCCACTTCATCACGCGCATCGTGATTTGCTCCTTTGGTTTTTAGAAGAGTACTGCCGTCCCACCTGTTTTTTTATCTGGGCGGCTCTTTCTTTTTGTGTCGGCGCAAACTTATATCACGTCGACATTCTTTGGCGATACTTGCCCATTCAACCTTTCAGCTTCTTTACGACCATGTCGCCAATGGCTCGATCCATGTCGCATTTCAGCTGTTCCGACGCAACCGTATTCACAACTTTGATGTTGTTTTTTCTTTCCGGCATCGGTGTAAAGAGTCCGTCATTACCGCGCTTGAAGCTCCTGTGGGCAGCCTTGCCGCTTTAATTTTTATGTCGACAGGTACTCGCTTCCGGCGAGGCCCTTTGGACAGTGCGGGTATGAATGCAACAAGCATGCTCAAACCCGAATTTCGTTTACATTTTTTTCACATTTCAGCAGTTGACGCGGTGAAACCTCATGAAACCGGGCCCCAAAGGCCTTGTTTTAAATAGGGTTGACGCATGTATGGCTCTCGTGTTTGCCAGTGAAAAACGTGGCAAGACAACCAAAAACGTTACCGGTTCACCCTACCCAGTGAGTAAATCGCGGATGCTTTGTGCACTGAGCGTAGACGCCCTGTGCTGTTTTGGTGCAAAAAAATTTCAGGTTGTACGAAAATCTTACAGCGTCGAGGCTTTGCCTGGGCCCTGGCACGGTCCTTTCGAGACCTTGCCGTGCTGCTTGCGCTGTGTTGGTGCGTCAGCTTGCACAGGTTGATGCTTGTGGTGAAAAAAATCCTTCGCGGGACGGGCATCGGGACGTTGCGCCGTGATCGATCCGGCGTTCGCAGGTATGCTGCGCATCTGTGCCCGATGCAGGCCTGCGGGTCGCTGAGCCGGGCAGAATCGATAACGAGGAGTACGCGCGGTGTTTGCCTTAGATCCACGACTGCAACAAGACACATTGCCCATCGGCGATTTCCCGTTGTGCCGTTTGCTCTTGTCCAACGACGCCAATTACCCGTGGTTCATCCTCGTGCCGCGGCGAGAAAATATCAGCGAATTGTTTCAGTTGGATGACACAGATCAATTACAGCTGTGGAAAGAAACCACGGCGCTGGCCGAAACCCTCAAGGATTCGTTCGATGCCGACAAGATGAACGTTGCAACCTTAGGTAACGTCGTCAGTCAATTGCATATGCATGTCATCGTGCGCAAACGTGATGATGCTGCCTGGCCTGCGCCGGTCTGGGGCAAGCACCCGGCCCAGCCTTATAATGCAGAGCAGGTCTCGGCCATTCGCGAACGGTTGCGAGTGGCCCTGGCCGATGATTTCAAGTTTCTGGAGGGCTGAACCATGAACCTTGAAGAACGCGTAACCGATCTGGAAAGTCGTCTGGCGTTTCAGGATGACACCATCCAGGCATTGAATGATGTGCTGGTAGCGCAGCAGCGGATTGTCGAGCGGCTGCAGCTGCAGATGGCGGCGCTGCTCAAGCGCCAGGAAGAAATGGCCGGACAATTCGAGTCGTTCGAAGAAGAGGCGCCGCCCCCTCACTACTGATGTGGCCGATTGCCGTTTGACGGGCAATAAAAAACCGCGAGCAGCCAGGCTGCATCGCGGTTTTTTTACGCTTGGATCAGCGGCGCGGCAGCGCAGCGATCACGTCTTCGGCCTGCAGGCCTTTGTCGCGGTTCATCACGGAGAATTCCACGCGCTGGCCTTCCACCAGGACGCGATGGCCTTCGCCACGAATGGCCCGGAAATGCACGAAGATGTCATCGCCGGAGTCGCGGGAAATGAAGCCGAACCCTTTGGACGTGTTGAACCACTTCACCGTGCCGGTATCGCGGTTGGACATGTCGTAGTTCTGCGCAGCGGCGGCCGGCGACGACTTCTTGTAGAAGCTGACGGCCAGGTGCAGTGCCACGGCGAGCAGTGACGCGCCCAGGCTGAACAGAATGGCCGGATGACCGCCAATTTCCGGCATGGGCGCCAGCAGTGCCAGGGTTTGGAGGGCTACGGCCAGCACCAGCAGGGCGCTGACAAGGTTTTGCAGTTGGTGACGTGGACCTTTGTTCCAGTAAGGGATGACAGGAGCAAGGGTCAGGTTGAGCAGGCCGAAAAAGGCCAGGTACAGTGCATCGGGGTGTTGCAGGTAAGGTGTGGCTTCGGAACCCAGGCTAGGGATGAAGGACAGCAGCAGGGCAGCTGCGCCCATTAGCAAGTGGACGATTTTCAACATTTTGATTGGCTCACGGTTAAGACAGATCACAAGGAAGAGCGGGTCGGGCACGGTTCGCTTCGAAACAATGAGAGGCGTTGGACACGTACCCGAATCAGCCTATGCGTTACGCCCGGAAAAATAAGCGTAGCGACACACTGCCTATTTAACAGCAAAGCTCGGGCCTTCTCAAACCCGTTACGGGCGCGGACCGCGCTGTTCGTCGGCCAGAAAAGCCCCGTGGCTGCTTGAACGCGCCAGGCAAGCGGCGTTGAATTTCCCAGGTGCCGGAACCGTCGGTCATCCTGGCTTGTCGGTTCTGAAGGGCTGGCAATCTGTCGCAGGCCGTAGGCGGCCAGAACCACTACAGTGGGTAGGGCCGTTGTCGAATTCATCACCTCAGGAGATCAAACCCCATGGCAATTGATATCGGTATCAGTGAAGAAGACCGCAAGTCCATCGTCGACGGGCTTTCGCGCCTGTTGTCGGATACCTACGTGCTGTATCTCAAGACCCACAATTTCCACTGGAACGTCACAGGGCCGATGTTTCGGACCTTGCACCTGATGTTCGAGGAGCAATACAACGAGCTGGCCCTGGCGGTGGACCTGATTGCCGAGCGAATCCGCGCCCTTGGCTTCCCGGCCCCGGGTGCCTACTCGGTGTATGCACGCCTGTCCTCTATCAAGGAAGAGGAAGGCGTGCCTGCTGCCGAAGACATGATCCGGCAACTGGTCGAGGGCCAGGAAGCGGTGACGCGTACGGCCCGTGGCATCTTTCCTTTATTGGACAAGGTCAGCGATGAGCCCACGGCCGACCTGCTGACCCAGCGCATGCAGGTTCACGAAAAGACCGCGTGGATGCTGCGGGCGCTGTTGGAAAACTAATAAGGTGTCGTGGCGAGGGAGCTTGCTCCCGCTGGGCTGCGCGGCGGCCCAAACCCGCCAGACACAGGTCTTACGACTGCTGCGCAGCCGAACGGGAGCAAGCTCCCTCGCCACAAGGGCGATATCGCCTGCACGCTGGGTGTAGGACGGCGTAATTCATCGCTGGCCTTCTGTTGGCTTGTCCTACATCCATGGTCATAAAGTCGTCTGGAACTGGCGATGCCGTTGAGCTTCCATAGAGCCACAGATGGGTTGATCCAACCCAGAGGCTCGTATGGCAAAGGAGTGTCAACGGTATGATTCAAGGAAAAGAACCCGGGGAAGGGCGGTTGGGGCGTTTTCAGCCCATCAGCGTCGACCCGTTCATCCGGGGGTTCGATATGCAACTGGCCCGGCCCTTGGCCCGATCCATTCGCCTGAACGGGTTCGCCACCTGTCTGCGGCTGGAACAGGTCTATTGGGATATCCTCGGTGACATGGCCGAGCTCAACCGCTGCTCCATCAGCACGTTGCTGTCCCATGTGGACAGGGAAGTGCACCTGCGCCATGGCGGGGTGCGCAATTTCAGCGGGCTGGTGCGCGTAGTCTGCGTGGTGCACAGTTTGAAGGAAACCGGGATGGATCATGGTGCGGCGTAGGCGCTGCCGAAGGCTGCGATCTTTTGATCTTGCGCTTGGGACTCAAGTGTCTGGGGCAAGATCGCAGCCTCGTTGCACTCGTCAGCTCCTACATGGCGTTCACTCGGCAATGGCTGTGCGGTCTTACGGCTGCAAAGGCCGCATTTAATGGATATAATCCCGCTCTTTGCCGCAAAGCCCCGCCTTTGCGCGAGTAACCTGATCGCCGAGACAACCCCATGCCGATGTACGACTATCAATGTGCTTCCTGTGGTCATCAGATGGAAGCCATTCAAAAGATCAGCGCGGCACCGCTGGTCGACTGCCCTGCCTGCCAGGCGCCGGAACTGAAAAAGATGCTCTCCATGCCTGGTTTCCGCCTTGGCGGCACGGGCTGGTATGAAACCGACTTCAAGACCGGCGCCAAGAAAAACCTGGCCGGTGGCGACAAAGCTGATTGAGTTGAATACGCGCGAGTTCTTGCACGGGCAGGGCCTCCAACCGAATGTCGAATTACGAGAAGTGAAACCACTACCATGATGCGCAGCCATTATTGCGGCCAACTGAACGAAAGCCTGGAAGGTCAGGAAGTTACTCTTTGCGGATGGGTCCATCGTCGCCGTGACCATGGCGGGGTGATTTTCCTCGATATCCGTGATCGTGAAGGCCTGGCCCAGGTGGTGTTCGATCCGGACCGCGCTGAAACCTTCGCCACCGCCGACCGCGTGCGCAGCGAATACGTCGTCAAGATCACCGGCAAGGTGCGCCTGCGCCCGGCCGGCGCCGGCAACGCCAACATGGCGTCGGGCATGATCGAAGTGCTGGGCTACGAGCTGGAAGTGCTCAACGAGTCGGAAACCCCGCCGTTTCCACTCAACGAATACTCCGACGTGGGCGAGGAAACCCGCCTGCGCTACCGCTTCATCGACCTGCGTCGCCCGGAAATGGCCGAGAAGCTGCGCCTGCGCTCGCGCATGACCACCAGCATCCGTCGTTATCTGGACGAAAACGGCTTCCTTGACGTCGAGACGCCGATCCTGACCCGCGCCACGCCGGAAGGCGCCCGCGACTACCTGGTGCCGAGCCGTACCCACCCCGGCAGCTTCTTCGCCCTGCCGCAGTCGCCACAGCTGTTCAAGCAACTGCTGATGGTGGCCGGGTTCGATCGCTACTACCAGATCGCCAAGTGTTTCCGCGACGAAGACCTGCGTGCCGACCGTCAGCCTGAGTTCACTCAGATCGACATCGAGACCAGCTTCCTCGACGAAAAAGACATCATGGGCCTGACCGAAGGCATGATCCGCAACCTGTTCAAGGAAGTGTTGGGTCTGGAGTTCGGCGAGTTCCCGCACATGACCTTCGAAGAGGCCATGCGCCGCTACGGTTCCGACAAGCCGGACCTGCGTAACCCGCTGGAACTGGTGGACGTGGCCGATCAGCTCAAGGACGTCGAGTTCAAGGTGTTCAGCGGCCCGGCCAACGACCCTAAATGCCGTATCGCGGCCCTGCGTGTTCCAGGCGGCGCCAGCATGCCACGCAAGCAGATCGACGATTACACCAAGTTCGTCGGTATCTACGGTGCCAAGGGCCTGGCGTACATCAAGGTCAACGAGCGCGCCGCCGGTGTCGACGGCTTGCAATCGCCTATTGTAAAAAACATCCCGGAAGCCAACCTCAATGTGATCCTCGATCGCGTGGGTGCGGTTGACGGCGACATCGTGTTCTTCGGCGCCGACAAGGCCAAGATCGTCAGCGAAGCCCTGGGCGCGCTGCGCATCAAGCTGGGCCATGACCTGAAGCTGCTGACGTGCGAGTGGGCACCGATGTGGGTCGTTGACTTCCCGATGTTCGAAGAAAACGACGACGGCAGCTTCTCCGCGCTGCACCACCCGTTCACCGCGCCGAAGTGCTCGCCGCAAGAGTTGGAGGCCAACCCGGCCACCGCTCTGTCGCGCGCCTACGACATGGTCCTGAACGGTACCGAGCTGGGTGGCGGTTCGATCCGTATCCATCGCAAGGAAATGCAACAGGCGGTGTTCCGCCTGCTGGGCATCGACGAAGCCGAGCAGGAAGAGAAGTTCGGCTTCCTGCTGGACGCGCTGAAATACGGTGCACCGCCCCACGGTGGCCTGGCCTTCGGCCTGGACCGCCTGGTGATGCTGATGACCGGCGCCCAGTCGATCCGTGAAGTGATCGCGTTCCCGAAAACCCAGAGCGCGGCCGATGTCATGACCCAGGCGCCGGGCGTGGTGGACGCCAAGGCGTTGCGCGAGTTGCACATTCGTCTGCGTGAACAGCCAAAGGCTGAGTAAGGCTGGCACCTGAGAGGGCGCATCTTCGGATGCGCCTTTTCATTGGGGTCGATATTTCTGATTGCCGGCCACTGCCCACGCGCAGGGCGGGCAATGTTCCAAAGAGAAACGGAGCGAGTTATGGCAGGTCATTCCAAGTGGGCGAACATCAAGCACCGCAAAGAACGTCAGGATGCCAAGAGAGGCAAGATCTTCACTAAGTGGATCCGTGAGCTGACGGTCGCGGCCCGCCAGGGTGGCGGCGATCCGGGTTCCAACCCGCGTCTGCGCCTGGCCCTGGACAAGGCCTTGGGTGCCAACATGAGCCGCGACATCATCGACCGGGCCATCGCCCGTGGCGCCGGTGCGACCGAGGCCGACAACGTTGAAGAGCTGACCTACGAAGGGTATGGCCCGGGCGGCGTGGCGGTGATGGTCGAATGCATGACCGACAACCGCAACCGTACCGCTGCCGCCGTGCGTCACGCGTTCAGCAAATGTGGTGGCAACCTGGGCACCGATGGCTCGGTGGCCTATCTGTTCGAGCGCAAGGGGCAAATCAGCTTCGCCCCGGGCCTCGATGAAGATGCCCTGACGGAAGCGGCCCTGGAGGCCGACGCCGATGACGTGGTCAGCCATGAAGACGGTTCGTTCGACGTGTTCACCTCGTTCGCCAGCTTCTATGCCGTGCGCAATGCCCTGGAGGCGGCCGGTTTCAAGCCCGCCGACGCGGAAATCGTCATGCAGCCGACCACCAGTGCCGAACTGGACCTGGAAGGCGCCGAGAAGGTGCTCAAGCTGATCGACATGCTGGAAGACCTGGATGACGTGCAGAGCGTTTATTCCAACGCCGATATTCCGGAGTCGGTGGCCGAACAGCTGGGCTGATGGGCGTAATGCTGCTCACTTAAGGCCTGTTTGAAATCATTGTGGCGAGGGAGCTTGCTCCGCTGGAGTGCGAAGCACTCCCAAAAAAGGTCTGCTGCGCAGCCCAGCGGGAGCAAGCTCCCTCGCCACGGATCCACTGCAAGTCCTTGATGAGCTGTATCCTCTTGTAACCGCATTACCTTTCGCAGGCGTTATGACTTTAATCCTTGGTATCGACCCAGGTTCGCGCATCACCGGCTACGGTGTGGTTCGCGATACCGGGCGCGGCTGCGTGTACGTCGCCTCTGGTTGCATCCGCACCGGTGCGGGCGAGCTGCATGAGCGCCTGCAGATCGTTTATCGCGGCGTGCGCGAAGTCATCCAGACCTACGGCCCGGTGACCATGGGCATCGAACGGGTCTTCATGGCGCGTAACGCCGATTCGGCCCTGAAGCTGGGGCAGGCCCGGGGCGCGGCCATTGTGGCTGGCGCCGAGGAAAACCTGGAGATCGCCGAGTACACCGCGACCCAGGTCAAGCAGGCGGTCGTCGGTACAGGGGCGGCGAACAAGGAGCAGGTGCAAATGATGGTCATGCACCTGTTGAAACTGGTCAGCAAGCCGCAAATCGACGCCTCCGACGCCCTGGCCATCGCCATTTGCCATGCCCATACCCGTTCCAGTCTGTTGCCTCATGGTCTGGGGACTGCACGCAGTCGTGGCGGGCGCCTGCGTCTCTGATAGCATCAGCGCAATCTTCGTGAGCCCGAGCATCTTGCGCCTGTGTCGTCGGCCTTCTTGCCCGGGCTGTTATTCGCCAGCCCGCGGGCTGGCCAACACCCAAGGATCTGAAACGTGATTGGACGCTTGCGCGGCACCCTGGCTGAAAAACAGCCGCCGCACCTGATTCTGGATGTAAATGGCCTGGGTTATGAGCTGGAAGTGCCCATGACCACGCTGTATCGCTTGCCGTCGGTCGGCGAGCCGCTGACCCTGCACACCCATTTGGTCGTGCGCGAGGATGCGCAGTTACTCTATGGCTTCGTCGGCAAGCGCGAGCGGGATTTCTTCCGCGAGTTGATCCGTCTCAATGGCGTCGGCCCGAAACTGGCCCTGGCCTTGATGTCGAGCCTGGAAGTCGACGAACTGGTGCGCTGCGTGCAGTCCCAGGACACCTCGGCGCTGACCAAGGTGCCGGGGGTGGGCAAGAAAACCGCCGAGCGCCTGCTGGTCGAACTCAAGGATCGCTTCAAGGCCTGGGAGGCGGTGCCGGCGATGTTCGCCTTGGTGCCGAACCAGCCGGACGCGCCGGTGCCGGCGGTCAGCGCCGAAAACGATGCGGTCACCGCGTTGATCTCCCTGGGCTACAAGCCGCAGGAGGCCAGCAAGGCGATTTCCGCCATCAAGGAAAAAGGCCTGAGCACCGAAGACATGATTCGCCGTGCCCTGAAGGGAATGATTTAAGTGATTGAAGCTGACCGTCTGATCGCCGCCACGGGCGCACCCCGTGACCGCGAGGAAATCCAGGACCGCGCGATTCGTCCTGTCAGCCTGGCCGACTACATCGGCCAACCGACCGTGCGCGAGCAGATGGAGCTGTTCATCCAGGCGGCCCGTGGGCGCAGCGAGTCTTTGGACCACACCTTGATCTTCGGCCCGCCGGGCCTGGGCAAGACCACCCTGGCCAACATCATTGCCCAGGAAATGGGTGTCTCGATCAAGAGCACGTCGGGGCCGGTGCTTGAACGGCCGGGCGATCTGGCGGCGTTGCTGACCAACCTTGAGCCCCATGACGTACTCTTCATCGACGAAATCCATCGGTTGTCGCCGATCGTCGAGGAAGTGCTGTACCCGGCCATGGAAGATTTCCAGCTCGACATCATGATTGGCGAAGGGCCGGCGGCGCGCTCCATCAAGCTGGACCTGCCGCCCTTCACCCTGGTGGGCGCCACCACCCGTGCCGGCATGCTGACCAACCCGCTGCGGGACCGTTTCGGTATCGTCCAGCGCCTGGAGTTCTACAACAACGCCGACCTGGCGACGATTGTCAGCCGCTCGGCGGGCATCCTCGGGTTGCCGCTGGACCCCGACGGTGCTTATGAGATCGCCCGGCGTGCCCGGGGTACGCCGCGGATCGCCAACCGTTTGCTGCGCCGGGTCCGGGATTTTGCCGAAGTCCGGGCCAAGGGCCACATCACCAAGCCGATTGCCGACCTGGCGCTGAACCTGCTGGACATCGACGAGCGTGGTTTCGACCATCAGGACCGGCGCCTGCTGCTGACCATGATCGAGAAGTTCGACGGTGGCCCGGTGGGCGTGGACAGTCTGGCGGCGGCCATCAGCGAAGAGCGCCACACGATTGAAGATGTGCTGGAACCGTACCTGATCCAACAGGGCTATATCATGCGCACGCCTCGCGGGCGCGTGGTGACCCGCCATGCTTATCTGCACTTTGGCTTAAACATCCCGACACGAATGGGCGAGATGCCGGTGGTAGACGAATTCCTCGATGCCGTGGACGATTGAACGAGCTCTGTACGCCGACTTTTTTCCGGTTCGTGCTGTCCCAGACGACGCCTGGAGCGTCAATGCGTTCGAGAATGAAAAAACAGTTGCCTGGCCGATTGGCAACCTGAGGAGTAAGCACTAGAGTATGCGCGCGCAAAACGGGCTGGAGTCGTTCGCACATCGCTGTCGCGTTTATTACGAGGACACCGATGCTGGCGGCATCGTCTACTACGTCAATTACCTCAAGTTTATGGAACGGGCTCGAACCGAACGGCTGCGGGAACTGGGTTTTGCCCAATCCGCGCTGGCAGGGGAGGACCTGTTATTCGTCGTGCATTCCAGCGAAGCGCGTTACCACGCGCCGGCGCGACTGGACGACGAACTGGTGGTAAGTGCCGATGTCATCGAATTGAACCGTGTCAGCCTGCGCTTCAAGCAGCAGGTCAGGCGGGCTACGGATAACGTGCTGCTCTGCGAAGGGCAGTTTTTGGTGGCCTGTGTGCGCACCCATAGTTTGAAACCCCGGGCCATTCCCGAAGCTCTACGTGCGGCCTTTGCCGGCGTGAGCGGCGCGGGTACACACTCAGAGCAGGAGATAAAGCGTGGAAGCTAACGTCGTCGACCATTCCTCCATGTGGAGCCTGGTCAGCAATGCCAGCGTCGTGGTGCAACTGGTAATGCTGACCCTGGTAGCCGCATCGGTGACCTCATGGATCATGATCTTTCAGCGCAGCAACATGCTGCGCGCCGGTCGCCGTGCCCTGGAGAGCTTCGAAGAGCGCTTCTGGTCTGGCATCGACCTGTCCAAGCTCTATCGCCAGGCCGGCAGCAACCCGGACCCGGACTCGGGCGTCGAGCAGATCTTCCGGGCCGGCTTCAAGGAGTTCTCTCGCCTGCGCCAGCAGCCGGGCGTCGACCCTGAGGCGGTGATGGAAGGTGTGGCCCGTGCCATGCGCGTCGCCATTTCCCGCGAGGAAGAAAAGCTCGAACAGGGCCTGTCCTTCCTGGCCACCGTTGGTTCGGTCAGCCCGTACATCGGTCTGTTCGGTACCGTGTGGGGGATCATGAACTCCTTCCGTGGCCTGGCTTCCGCCCAGCAAGCGACCCTCGCCACTGTGGCCCCGGGCATCGCCGAGGCACTGATCGCCACCGCCATCGGTCTGTTCGCGGCCATTCCGGCCGTGATCGCCTACAACCGCTTCGCTGCCCGCAGCGAGATGCTGACCGGCCGTTACTACACCTTCGCCGATGAATTCCAGGCGATCCTGCACCGTAAAGTGCACACCAGCGAAGAATAAGCAGGTATTTCCCAATGGCTTTAATCGCTCGAGCCCGAAAAAAGCGCAAGCCGGTCGCCGAGATGAACGTGGTGCCCTACATCGATGTGATGTTGGTGCTGCTGGTCATCTTCATGGTGACCGCGCCCATGCTCAATCAGGGCGTGAAGGTCGATCTGCCCAAGGTTTCCAGCGAAGCCTTGCCGCAGGACAACAACACCCAGGTACTGACCATTTCGATCAAGGCTGACAAGACCTACTACTGGAACCTTGGCAGTGAAGTGGACACCGAGAAGCAGCAGGACCGGGCCATGACCTTGCCGCAGATGACCGATGCGGTGACCAAGATCATTCGTGTCGGCAACGATGCCGGCAAGCGCACGCAAGTCTTCATTCGCGGCGACAAGACCGTCGACTACGGTGCCGTGATGGGGGCCATGGGCGGCCTGCAGAAAGCCGGGGTCGGTAATGTTGGCTTGATCACTGAGGCGCCCTGATGCAGCAACAGCGAGAGCCGTCCGCCTCGGAAAGCTACTTCTGGCCCAGTGTCCTGGCTATCGGCCTGCATGTGCTGGTGTTCGGCATGCTGTTCGTCAGTTTTGCCATGACCCCGGAGTTGCCACCGGCCAAGCCGATCGTGCAGGCGACGTTGTACCAGCTCAAGTCGAAAAGCCAGGCTACGACCCAGACGAACCAGAAGCTTGCCGGTGAGGCGAAGAAATCCGCCGCGCGCCAGACTGAAGTCGAGCAGATGGAACAGAAGAAGGTCGAGCAGGAAGCGATAAAGGCCGCGGAACAAAAGAAAGAGGAAGCGGCTCAAAAGGCCGAGGAAGCCAAGAAGGCCGATGAGGCGAAGAAAGCGGACGAGGCGAAAAAGGCTGACGAAGCCAAGAAAGCCGACGATGCGAAGAAAGCCGAGGCCAAGAAGGCAGAAGAGAAACAATTGGCTGATATAGCCAAGAAGAAGGCCGAAGACGAAGCCAAGAAAGCGGCTGAAGAAGAGGCCAAGAAAGCGGCCGCTGAAGAAGCGAAGAAAAAGATCGTCGAGGACGCCAAGAAGAAAGCGGCCGAAGACGCCAAGAAAAAAGCTGAAGCTGAAGAGGCGAAAAAGAAAGTCGCCGAAGACGCGAAGAAGAAAGCCGCCGCCGACGCCGCCAAGAAAAAGGCCCAGGACGCAGCGCGTAAGTCCGCCGAAGACAAAAAGGCCCAGGCCTTGGCAGATCTGCTTTCCGACACGCCGGAGCGCCAGCAGGCCTTGGCCGATGAGCAGGGTGATGAAGTTGCCGGCAGCTACGATGATCTGATTCGCGCCCGGGCGGCGGAAGGCTGGGCTCGTCCACCTTCGGCGCGCAAAGGCATGACGGTAGTATTGCAAATCGGCATGTTGCCCGACGGTACGGTTACCTCGGTCAGCGTCGCCAAGTCCAGTGGTGACGGTCCGTTCGACGCTTCGGCGGTCGCAGCGGTCAAGAACATTGGGCGTTTGACGGAAATGCAAGGAATGAAACCGAGCGACTTTGCTCCCTATCGTTCATTCAAGATGACATTCACACCTGAGGATCTAGCCTTGTGAGAAACCTTCTTCGATCAATGCTGGTCGTTATCTGCTGCCTGGCAGGGATAGCGGTAGCAGAGGAAAAGAACATCCTGGTCACCAGCGGCAGCGACCGGGCCACCCCGATCGCCGTCGTACCGTTCGGCTGGCAGGGCGGTAACGTCCTGCCGGACGACATGGCGGAAATCATCGGCAACGACCTGCGCAACTCGGGTTACTACGCGCCGATTCCGAAGCAGAACATGATCAGCCTGCCAACCCAGGCCAGCGAAGTCATCTACCGTGACTGGAAGGCCCTGGGCGCCCAGTACATCATGGTCGGCAGCATCGTTCCGGCCGGCGGTCGCCTGCAGGTGCAGTACGCCCTGTTCAACGTCGCCACCGAGCAGCAAGTGCTGACCGGCAGCGTGTCGGGCAGCGTCGATCAGTTGCGCGACATGTCGCACTACATCGCCGACCAGTCGTTCGAGAAACTCACCGGCATCAAGGGCGCGTTCTCCACTCGCATGCTCTACGTGACGGCCGAGCGTTTCTCCGAGAACAACACCCGCTATACCCTGCAGCGTTCCGACTACGACGGCGCGCGTGCGGTGACCTTGCTGCAATCGCGCGAGCCGATCCTGTCGCCGCGCTTCGCCCCCGATGGCAAGCGCATCGCCTATGTCTCGTTCGAGCAGAAGCGTCCGCGTATTTTCGTGCAGCACATCGACACCGGTCGTCGTGAGCAGATCACTAACTTCGAAGGCCTCAACGGCGCACCAGCCTGGTCGCCGGACGGTTCGCGCCTGGCGTTCGTACTGTCCAAGGACGGTAACCCGGACATCTATGTGATGAATCTGGCTTCGCGCTCGATCTCTCGCGTCACCAACGGCCCGGGCATCAACACCGAACCGTTCTGGGGCAAGGATGGCTCGACCATCTACTTCACCTCCGACCGTGGCGGCAAGCCTCAGATCTACAAGACCAGTGCCGGTGGCGGCGGTGCCGAGCGCGTGACGTTCGTCGGTAACTACAACGCCAACCCTAAACTGTCGGCGGACGAAAAGACCCTGGTGATGATCCATCGCCAGGACGGTTTCACCAATTTCAAGGTGGCGGCCCAGGATTTGCAGCGCGGAAGTGTAAAAATCCTCACTGATAGCACTCTGGACGAGTCACCCACTGTTGCGCCCAACGGCACCATGGTAATCTACGCCACCCGCCAGCAGGGCCGGGGAGTCTTGATGCTCGTGTCCATTAATGGACGCGTGAGGCTCCCGCTTCCTACCGCACAAGGCGAAGTCAGAGAACCGTCCTGGTCCCCTTACCTGAACTGACGCGGCGCAATACGTTTTACTTAACACACTGGGGTTCATTAGGAGTTTCACGATGGAAATGCTGAAGTTTGGTAAATTTGCTGCGCTGGCTCTGGCCATGGCTGTAGCTGTAGGTTGCTCGTCCAAAGGCGGCGACAATGCCGGTGAAGGCGCTGTTGATCCAAACGCTGGTTACGGCGCTAACACTGGTGCCGTTGACGGCTCCCTGAGCGAAGAAGCTGCTCTGCGCGCAATCACCACCTTCTACTTCGAATACGACAGCTCGGACCTGAAGCCAGAAGCCATGCGCGCTCTGGACGTTCACGCCAAGGACCTGAAAGCGAACGGCGCTCGCGTTGTTCTGGAAGGCAACACCGACGAACGTGGTACTCGTGAGTACAACATGGCACTGGGCGAGCGTCGTGCGAAAGCCGTTCAGCGCTACCTGGTACTGCAAGGTGTTTCCCCAGCTCAGCTGGAACTGGTTTCCTACGGCGAAGAGCGTCCAGTTGCCACCGGCAACGACGAGCAGTCCTGGGCTCAAAACCGTCGCGTCGAACTGCGTAAGTAATTCGTCATGCGAACGTGCCGTCGTGCTGTAACTGTTCTGGCTCTCAGCCTCGCGCCGCTTGCGGTGTGGGCTGCGGTTCCTGTGGTCGATAACGATGCCGGCTATAACAATAGCGGGAGCAGCTATCCGCCTGCGGGTTACGGTACGAACGGCGCCTATGCCGGGGGAGGGGTTTCGGCCCCTGTCTCGGCACAGGGCCAGCTGTTCAACCAACTGCAGCAAATGCAGGATCAGATCTCGCGCCAACAGGGTGTGATCGAAGAACTGCAAAATGATATTTCGCGCATGAAGCAGGAAAGCCTGGAGCGATACCAGGATCTTGATCGGCGCATAGGATCCGGCGTTGCACCTGCCGCGACTCCTGAGAATTCTCCAACCGGTGGCGACTTGAATGCCCCCGGTGCAGCCGCAGGCGCGGGGGCAGCTGCTCCAGCAGCGCCTGCCGCCGGTGGCGAGCCGGCTGATCCGGCGAAGGAAAAGCTCTATTACGATGCTGCCTTCGACCTGATCAAAGCCAAGGATTTCGACAAAGCCAGCCAGGCCTTTGCCGCTTTCCTGCGCAAATACCCAAACAGCCAGTACGCGGGCAATGCCCAATACTGGCTGGGTGAAGTGAACCTGGCCAAGGGCGACCTGCAAGGTGCCGGCCAGGCGTTCGCCAAGGTTTCGCAACTGTATCCCAAGCACGCCAAGGTGCCGGATTCGCTGTACAAGCTGGCTGACGTGGAGCGCCGTCTCGGTCACGCTGACAAGGTGAAAGGCATTCTGCAGCAGGTGGTGGCCCAATATCCGGGTACATCCGCGGCTCAGTTGGCCCAGCGTGATCTACAGCGCATGTAAGCCGGTTTGACCTGTTTTGAAGAAACCCGCGCCTGTCGCGGGTTTTTTCGTTAGAATTCACGCCCTTTTTTATGAAACACGCTTTTTGGGATCTGCGCGTTGGCGGGGTTCCTTGAAGTGCCTGACGGAGGCGGACAGCCTGTTTAGCTGTTACGCCCGTGGCGACTATGCAAGACACATTGAGAATCACCGAAGTTTTTTACTCGTTGCAGGGTGAAACGCGAACGGCTGGGCTGCCCACGGTATTCGTGCGCCTCACCGGTTGTCCGTTGCGTTGCCAATACTGTGACAGCGCGTACGCCTTCAGTGGCGGCACCGTGCGAACCCTCGACGATATCCTGGAACAAGTGGCCAGTTATCGTCCGCGTTATGTCTGTGTCACGGGCGGCGAGCCCTTGGCGCAACCCAACGCCATCCCCTTGCTCAAGCAGTTGTGTGATGCCGGTTACGAGGTTTCGCTGGAAACCAGCGGTGCCCTGGATATCTCGGCCGTCGACCCGCGTGTCAGCCGCGTTGTGGACCTGAAAACCCCAGGCTCCAAGGAGGCGCACCGCAACCGCTATGAAAATATCGAACTGCTGACGCCCAACGATCAGGTCAAGTTCGTGATCTGTTCGCGGGAGGATTATGACTGGGCCGTGTCCAAGTTGATCCAGTACGGGCTCGACCAGCGGGCCGGCGAAGTGTTGTTGTCGCCGAGTCATCACGATTTGAACGCCCGGGATCTGGCGGATTGGGTGGTGGCGGATAACTTGCCGGTGCGCCTGCAACTGCAGCTGCATAAATATCTTTGGAACGACGAGCCGGGGCGCTGAGATGACTGAACATTCGAACATGGCTGAAAAACGTGCGGTCATCCTGTTGTCCGGTGGCCTGGATTCGGCCACGGTCGTGGCCATGGCTCGTGCCGAAGGCTACCGCTGCTACACCATGAGTTTCGACTATGGCCAGCGCCACCGCGCTGAGTTGCACGCCGCGGAACGGGTTGCCCGGGACTTGGGCGTGGTGGAGCACAAGGTGATCGGCCTGAACCTCAATGGCATCGGTGGCTCGGCCCTGACCGACAGTTCCATCGACGTGCCCGAGGCGCCTAGCGAGGGTATTCCGGTGACGTATGTGCCTGCGCGTAACACGGTGTTTCTTTCCCTGGCGTTGGGGTGGGCCGAAGTGCTGGGCGCCCGTGACATTTTCATTGGCGTCAATGCCGTGGATTATTCCGGCTACCCGGATTGCCGCCCGGAGTTCGTCGAAGCGTTCGAGCGCATGGCCAACCTGGCGACCAAGGCCGGTGTGGAGGGGCAGGGTTTCCGCATCCAGGCGCCGTTGCAGAATCTCAGCAAGGCCGACATCGTCAAGGCGGGCGTGAAGCTTGGCGTGGACTACGGGCTCACCGTTTCCTGCTATCAGGCCGACGATCAGGGCCGCGCTTGCGGCAAATGCGACAGCTGCCGCCTGCGTGCAGAGGGCTTCGCCGCGGCGGGTGTAAGCGATCCAACCCGTTATTTTTGATTTATTTCAAATTAAGTGTTGAATAGTCCTTAGAAATCAGTATTATACGCGCCACCACACAGCGGGTCGTTAGCTCAGTTGGTAGAGCAGTTGGCTTTTAACCAATTGGTCGTAGGTTCGAATCCCACACGACCCACCATTTTTAGCTGTTTTAAAAGTCTGGAAGGCCCACGAAAGTGAGGATTTCCGGATTTTTTTTTGCCTGATGAAAAGTCAGAGTCTGAACCGCTCGACGACTCGAGCGGTTCTCGGCGGATTAAAGCAGGCCGTCCTCGGCACAGACCTTGATGATCTGTTCGCGAAACCAGCTGTTGGCGCTGTCCTGGCTCGGTTTTTCGCTCCACATCATGTCCAGCGTGAAGTTCGGCAGACCTGCCGGTGGGCGACGATGGCTGAACGTGTTTTCGTCGCAGGTCAGCGCTTGAATGCGTCGAGGCAAGGTCAGGATGAAGTCGGTACCGGCGATCATGTTCAATGCCGCTACGTAGCTGTTGGCTCGGGCGACAATTTGGCGGTTATAGCCTTGCCGGGCGAGCCATCCATCGATCATGTTGGTATCGGATGTCCAGGGTGTCGGAAAAACATGCTGGCAGGCGACGAACGTTTCCAGGCTGAACGCCTCTTCCGCCAAAGTGAAGTTCTTATCGACCACACAAACCAGTTCATCTTCCAGTAGTACTTGTGAGCGCAGTCCCTTGACGCCGCGATGGAAGTTCGGGCCGAAACAAATAACCAGATCGAAACGCCCCTCCATCAACTCATCGGCTGGAATGTCCCTGTGGAACTTGGTGATATTAATGATGACTGGGAAGCGGCTGCCAATAAAACGCTTGACCAGCTTGGGCAGAATGAGGAGTTCAAAGTATTCCGGTGCGCAGACATTGAAGGTTATCTCTTTCTGAGTTGGATCGAATGCCGGAATACCAGAATGACATGTGTTTATTATCTTGAGGATACTAAGTATATGAGGGTACATGGCTGTGGCTTTGCTTGTCGGCAACATGCCACTACGGGTATTAACAAAAAGTTCATCTTCGAAGCTCGTGCGCAGCTTCTTCAGGCAATAGCTTACGGTTGACTGGCTGACACACAAGGCTTCGGACACCTCGGTGACGCTGCTCTGCTCGTACACCGCGACAAACACCATCAAGTCCTGCATATCCAGCTTTCTAAGCATATTACTATTAAGCATAAGATCCTTCTTGGCGCATTCCGTTGGCTAGCATCCCCGGTTTTTATGACAGGAACGTTTATTTATATATTAGCGGAAGCAATTTATTTTTTAAATGGCCTGTAGGAAATTTCCCCAATATGCTCGCCTCGCTTTTTGTAGAAATCCTGTACATGGACGGAGGAGGACGATATGCAAATACGTGTCGCGGAAACTAAGACACCGTTATGGGTGCAAGCCACAGAAGTTGTAAGGGATAAGTTTCGCAGTTCTTATTCGGCCTCAGTTGAACCGAATCCGCAGTACTTTGCAGTTACTCAGGATCCGGCCGATCGTATTCTCGCCTGCGCCGGTATTACTTTTGCCGATCACCGGATATTGTTTTCCGAGCAATACCTGACGCAACCTATCGACGAGATTTTGTCCCAGCGTTTCGAGAAAACCATCGAGCGCTCGAACATTGTTGAAATCGGCAACCTGGTCTCCCATCACCTGACGGCCGGAATGATCCTGGTCAATATGATTCCATTGTTGGCCTGGTGCATGGGCGGGCATTACCTGTTGTGCACCGTGACGCCTCGCGTACGGCAAATGATGGAAAGTTGCCAGATCGATTTCGAGCCCCTGCTGACCGCAGACCCAACGCGCCTGGCCGACGACGGCGGCAAGAATTGGGGGAGCTATTACGCCAAGTTGCCCGTCACCGGTTTCATCCGGGTCGACCCGCAACGTTCACGTTTCGCCGCCATGACGCTCAATACCTCGTTCACTCAACTGCCCGGCGACGTCATGGCGAGGGCACAGCCATGAGCGGCGGGTTTATCACTCAGTTGCAACGGGCGTTGCAAGACAATCGCCAGGCCGTCTGTGCGGTTGACTGGTTGGAAGCGGGCAAAGAGTCGGTGACGCTGACCTACGGCGAGCTGGAGCACCGGGCCCTTAACCTGGCGGCCGAACTGCAACGGCGTTTCCCAGAGCCGGCCTATGGCGATCATGTGGTGTTGGGGATTGCGACGCGCAACAGCAGCGACTGGCTGGTCGCCGACCTGGCGTGTCTGTTCGCCGGGATCACCGCGCTGCCTCTGCCGCTGGCGTTCAGCCAATCCCAGGCCGAACACCTGGCATCACGTTGCGATGGATTTCTGGTGGATGCGGCAGGGCAGCGAACGCTGGCTCAGCGTTGGAAGCTGAATTTTCCGGACAATCGCCTGCGCCGCCTCAACGAGCCGGTGATCGAACAACCTTTGCTACGACGGCCGGACGGCGAGGGTGACTGGATCTGCAAGATCATTCACACCTCGGGTACCACCAGCCGGCCAAAGGGGGTGCGCCTGAGCAACCGGGCGGTCGGCGCGGTGCTCGCCTCGCTGCGCCAGAGCATGCCGGTCGGTGCTCATCGTCGTTATCTGTCGCTGGTGCCCCTGAGTCTGCTGCTTGAGCAAGTCACCGCCGCATACCTGCCATTGTTGGCGGGTGGCACGGTGCATTTCCTGTCGTCGGACGAAGCGTTGCTCGGCGAGCCAGGGGCGTCGGCACAGCGGCTGGTCGACTGGATCCTGCGGGTCCAGCCAACGGCCCTGACGGTTCCGCCGGTCATGATCAATCGTTTCCTGGAGCAATTGAACGAAGGGGGCGGGCAGGGCGAGCGGCTGGCGCGTTACCTGCAATCGGGCGCGCATATCACCTGCGGCGGTGCGGCGGTGAGTATCGATGCCCTGCGTGGCTTGGCTGAGCAAGGCATCGAGGTGTACCAGGGCTACGGGCTTTCGGAGAACGCGTCGGTGGTCAGTGTGAACACCTTCGAACAGCAGCGTCTTGGCAGCGTTGGCAAGCCGTTGCCCCATGTCCAGGTGCGCATCGGCGCCGACCATACCATCGAGGTCAAGAGCAGCTCATTGTTCAGCGGTTACTCAGGTACGGACCCGAGTGCCTGTTCCATGTCGGACGACGGCTGGATGGACACCGGTGACCTGGGCGCGCTGGATGCCGATGGCTACCTCTATGTGCACGGGCGCAAGAAGAACGTGATCTGTCTGCCCAATGGCCGCAACGTCAGCCCCGAGCAGGTTGAACTGGAGTACCGCAAATACCCCGGCGTGAGCGACGCCGCGGTGTTTTTTGATGAGCAGCACGGTCTGGTGGCGTTGCTGTGCGTCGAGTCGACACCGGCGCGCGATGAACTGCTCGCCTGGTCGGCGGGGCGCTTCTCCGACATCGAACGCCCGGACCGGCTCTGGTTGCTGACCCAGGACGATCCGTTGCTCGAGCAACTCTACACCGTTACCGGGCGGCCAAAACGCGCCGATATCGCCAGTGTCTTCTCCACTCTGCAAAGGAATGCATCCAATGAGCACACCTGCCTTTCACTTTGAGAACCCGGACATCTCCATCGTTGAGTCGCGCCACTTCGCCAGCCTGGGCAAGGCCGAGTTGTATGAGCTGCTGGGGCATTACGGCGTCGTGCTGTTTCGCAACTGTATTCACAACGCCGAGGATTTCAGTGCCTACGTGAAGCAAAACAGTTCGCGGTTGAGCCTTGACCCAGCCCGGGTCATGGTCGGCGGCGCGGCGCAATTGGTGGACGCCGGGCGCCAGGCGGTTGGCCTGCACTGCGAAAATGGCAACTCACCATTCTGGCCGGACATGACCTGGTTCTATTGCCAGGAAGCACCGCGCAAGGGGTCGCAAACCACCCTGTGTGACGGCGAACGGGTGCTGGAAAAACTGTCCCCAGGCTGCCGCACGTTCTTTGAAGAAAATCCGATTCGTTACAGCCGCACCGTGGCGGGGGAGAAATGGCGCCGGCTGGTCTGTCATTACTCGCCAACGTTGTCGGATCCGGCGGCCGTCGCGATCGAGGACCTGTTGCAGATCATCGGTGACGATCCGCAAACCCTGATTTCCTTCAACCCGGCCGATGACTCGATCCATTACGCCTTCAGCACGTCGGCGATCCTGACGTCCCCTTTCAGCCGGCGTCAGGCCTTTGCCAACAGCATTCTGGGGCCTTCCTTCAACTACGAGGCGCCGGTCATCGATACGGTGGCCGGGCAGCCGATCCCTGCCGAGTTCCTGGCTGAAATCGCTGAGGTTTCTGCCCATTACACCTGCCCGGTTGGCTGGCGTGACCACGACGTGGTGATGATCGATAACCGTCGGGTCATGCACGGTCGGGAAACCATCGTCGACGAGCGTCGACGCATTTTCAACGCCTTGAGCTATCGCTGAGAGCCTTCATGAAAAACAACAAACAGATTATCGGCGGGCAGTACGAGACCTATCTCGACGGCGAGGGTCGGGAGATCATTGACCTGACCGGTGGGTTTGGCTTCCAGGTGCCGTCCGTGATCGAGGCGGTCACCCGCCAGGCAGAGATCATGGGCCTGTCCAATCGGGTGCTGATGTCCGAACCGCTGATTGCCTTGTGCCGACGCCTGGCTGAGCTGCTGCCCGCCCCGCTGGTCAGTTCTTATGTGTGCAGCTCCGGCGACGAAGCGTTCGAGGGGGCCTTGAAGTTGTGCAAAGGGCTCAAGCCCAAAGGCAACACCATCGTGTTCATCCAGGGCGGCGACTACGGCTCGCTGACGTACGGGCGCTGCCTCAATGCCGCGCAAGGTGACCTGGGTGTCCAGGCGTTCCTGGGGTTCAAGCGAGTGGCGATCCGTCACCTGGCTGACCTGGACACGGTGGACTGGAATGATTGCTTCGCGGTGTGCCACAGCAATACCCGCACGGATGCAAACGGCCGGTTGCAATTGCTCGATGCCGATTTGATCGAGCAATTGCATGCTCGCGCGGCAAAGGCGTCGGCACCGGTCATTGCGGTGGATACCCACAGTTGCCTCGGCAGCCTGGGTTCGCTGTTCGGCTTCCAGCGTTATCGTCCGACTCCGGACATCGTTGTACTCGGCGGGTCCCTGGGCGGCAGTGCAATTCCCATCGGCACCTATACCTGCAGCGAACACATGGCCTGGCAGGTTTATGGGCGCAGCAGCCCCGCCAAACACGGCAGTACAACTGCCGGTAATCCCATGGCCTGCGTGGCAGCCCTGGCCGCGCTGGAGTACGTGCAGGCCCACGACTCGCCCCGGCATTGTCAGGAAAACGGCCAGTACCTGGCACAAGCCCTTGCGTCATTGGGGGCTGTGGCCGTCGGCGCCTGGGTCAGCTTGCCGCTGGCTGACGACCTGCAACCGGCCGTGCTGTGCGAGGCGCTTTACCAGCGAGGGGTCTATGTCAGTACGCCCCGTGGCCGCGAAGTCATTTTGCGTTGCCCGATCACTGCACGCCCCGAGCAGATTCAACGTGCCGCACTTATCATCAAGGAGACGTTAAGCCATGTCCTTACTCAGGCCGCATGAACAATTGCTGGACGATTGCCAGCGCCACTGGAGTGCGTCGGCGGCCAAGCTGTATCGCCTTGGCAAGACCACTGTCGAACAGCAGACCGATGGCATCCACGTCACTGACCACACCGGCAAGCGCTTCATCGACTGCGCGTGCAGCTACGGGGTGTTTATCGTCGGGCATCGCAACCCGATGGTGCGTGAGCGGGTGCAGGCGCAATTGAATCAACTGGCCTGGGTGCCGGAAGGCCGGCGCCATCCGCTGCAGGACACCTTGTCCGAGCGACTGTGCCAGTTGGTGTCGGGGGAGTGGGGCGACGTGCAATTCATGGTCTCGGGCGCCGAGGCCGTCGAGCAGAGCCTGCGCTATGTGCTGCGGATCCAGCCTCAACGGCGTGGCATCGTGGTGATGAGCGGCTCCTACCACGGCAAGACCCTGGCGGCGATGAGCATCCTGGGCCAGCAACAGAACCATGGCAGCTATGGCATCGATCCTCCCGAAGTGACCTGCGTGCCCTACGGTGATTTCGCCGCGTTGCAGAAGGCCGTGGGCGAGGGCGTGTGTGCGGTGTACGTCGAGCCGATTCTGGGCGGGGCTCATTTGCAGGTGCCGCCGGTGGGCTACATGGCCAACATTCGGGCCCTGTGCGACGCCACCGGCACCCTGTTGGTGGCCGATGAAATCCAGACCGGTTTCGGTCGCTGCGGCAAATGGTTCGCCGTGCAATACGATGACGTGGTGCCCGACATCATGATCCTCTCCAAGGGCTTGACCGGCGGCTACACCTCGTTTGCCTGTGCCATGTACAGTCAGCGCCTGGTCACCCAGTACCCCCTCAGTGATATCGAGCCGGATACGCGCACCAACGGTGGGCACCCGGTCGCATGCGCATCGGCGCTCGCGGCCATCGATTACATCGAGCAAAACAACCTGGTGGAGCTGTCCCGGGTCAACGGTGGCGTGTTGCGCCACGGCCTGCAACGGTTGGCCCTGCGCTATCCGCACATTGTCGAAGACGTGCCGGGCGTCGGCTTGATGACAGGCCTGCGTTTGCGTGGCTCGGTTTATGAAGCCTTGATGAGCATGGAATTGGGCAAGCGTGGCGTGCATGCCGGGCATTCGATGAATGAGAAGGCCGAACGTCCGGTGCTGCGCTTCTATCCGCCGTTGAATATCGAACCCGAAGCGTTGCGGCATGTTCTGGCGATGATCGAAGAGGCCCTGGAAGCCATCGACCAACGTCCGGCACTGGCGGTAAAGGCGTTTTCCCTGGTGGTGCGCAATATGTATCAGTTGCCCAATAAGTGGTTGCGCAGCAAGGAGGCGTCTTGAGTATGTACAACCCCGACACGCTGACGTTGCGGGAAATGGCCGGTCTGCTGCGCCGGGGCGTGCTGACCAGCGTGACGTTGCTGGAGTTCTACTTGCAACGCATCGCCGAGCGTAACCGGCAGATCAACGCATTGATCCAACTGGCGCCGGTCGAGGAACTGCGGCGCCAGGCCCGAGAGGCGGACGAGATGGCGCGTATCGGCCAGATCAGCGGTCCGCTGCACGGCATTCCCATCACTGTCAAAGACGTCCTCCATGTTCGCGGATTCAAGATGTCCCGCGGCGTGGGGGAACTGATGGGGGAGGTCAGCCAAGAGGACGCGACGGCTGTCGCCCGACTTCGGCAGGCCGGCGCGATCATTCTGGGCATCAGCAATGTGCCGGAACTGTGCATGGCCTTCGAGACCGAGAACCTGATCTACGGGCGCACCCTCAACCCCCACGATCTGCTTCGCTCGGCGGGAGGCAGCAGTGGCGGTGAAGCGGCTGCCATCGCCGCCGGATGCTCGCCAGCGGGGCTGGCGTCCGATGCCTGCGGCAGTGTGCGGATTCCGGCGCATTTCAATGGCATCTGCGGCCTGAAACTGACCCAGGGACGAGTGCCGTTGACCGGCCAGTTCCCCAATGACCGTTCCGGGCTGTTTCACCTGACCTCGGCCTTTGGCGTGATGGGGCGCTATGTCGATGACCTGGCGCTGCTCGGTCCGCTGATCAGCGGTGCCGACGGCCATGATCCAGACACCGTCGATGTGCCGTTCGCTGCCAGCGAGCCCCTGGCCGACCTGCGTATCGCGCTGTTCTCGGCGTCGAGCCGAACCCCCGTCAGCGCGGCGGTGAGCCAGGTGTTGCAGCAGGTCGAACGATGCTTGAGCGCCGTGGTGGCGCAGGTGAGCGAGGTCGCGCCGCCGATGCTCGACGAAGCCTGCGATGTCCTGTGGCGGGTGTTCATCACGGGGGCTGACGCCGGACGCGGCTGGCGGCGTTTGTTCGAGTCCATGAACAAGCGCAGCTTTACCCCGGCGATCGCTCAGTTGCTGGACATGAGCGAGGCCGTGGAGTTGAGCGTGGATGAAGTCAAGCGCGACTGGATCATGATCGATACCTTCCGCTATCAGTTGGCGAAGTTCTTCAAGCAGCACGATCTGTTCATCTGTCCGGTCTTCCCGGATGTCGCGTTCCGCCATGGGGAATCCCTGGAAGACCGCGATCAGTATGCCTTCGTGTTCCCGTTCAGTCTCAGCGGCTCACCCGCGGTGGTGATCCGCGCCGGCGTCGACCCATCCACCGGTATGCCCATCGGCATTCAGATTGTCGGGCCTCACTGGCAAGAGGAACGGTTGTTGGCGGTAGCGGCTTTCCTTGAGCGGGAACTGGAGCGCTGGAGCCCGGTTTCGCCTCGCCCGGTATCGACGTACTGAGGGGACTCAAGCCGTAACGGTTCTGGCGTTACGGCTGCTGACCACCAATGCCAGCATGCCGCCGCCCACCAGCGCAGCACCGATGATCTCGATCATCATCGGTTGCTGTCTGAGCCAGAACCAATTCAGCAGGGTGACGAACAGGGTGTTGAGGTAAACGTAGGAAATCACCGTGGAGGGCGAGATCACCCCGATTGCCCGGTGCAGCAGCCAGAACGTGGCGAGGGTGCCGAACAAGGCCAGGTATACCAGCCAGCCGATGTCCAGCGTCGACAACTGCAGGCCGCTGCGCCACCCGCCGCTGGCCAGGCAGAACACCAGCAGGAACAGCGAACCGAACAGCATGTTCCAGAATGTCATCGCCACCGGATCGCGGCCCTGCAACGCTGTTGCCTTGAAGCGCTGGCTCAGCGGCGAATACAACGCCATCGCCAGGCAACCGGCACCGAACACCAGCACCGGATAAAGCGCCGGCATTTGCCCCGGAGCCGAGCCCTTGAGCGTCAGCAACACCGCACCGACTGCCGCCACCAACATGGGCAGCAGGCGGGTCTTGAGGCTGGGACTGGGCAGCAGGAATACCTCGAAAAACAAGGTCATCAAGGGCACCAGCGTGTACAGCGTCGCGGTGTTGACCGCAGAGGTGTAGCGCAGCGCTTCGAACAACGAACCAAAGTAAGTCGCCAACAGCAGGCCGAGCACGGCGTGGGCCAGCAGGCCCCGGATGGAAATGGGGGAGGTGTTTTTCAGGAGCAGCAGCGGCAGGAACATCAGTGCGGAAAACAGCAGCCGCAGGCCTGTGAGCAGGATCGGGTCGATCGTCTGGCTGACCTGGGCCGCGGCAAAGAACGACGAGGCGATGAGCATTGCCCAAATGAGCATGCCCCAGTGAGCGGCGGCAAAACCGACGTTTTTCATCAAGGTCTTATTCCTGTGTGCGGATCGGAACGTCATGATGGGCAAAACGGTCTGCCGTCATGGGTGAACTGTCAAAACCGGGGCTGCATCGAATGCAGCCCCGGGCGCGAGTGGCCGGTCTTTGACGACTAGCTGATATGCCGCGCGTATTGCTTGGGATTGAAGCGCAGGACCATCAGGAGCATCAACGCCATGACGACGGTGAGCGACCACCAGGCCCATTCGAAGCTGCCCAACTGATCGCGGATCATCCCGGCAATCAATGGCGAGAGCCCGGCGATCAGGTAGCCGATGCCTTGCACGAACGCGGTCAGGCCACCGGCCCGTCGCGGGTTGTCCAAGTGGTCGAGGGACACGATCAAACTCATCGGGAACAGGCCACCGATGCCCAGGCCCAGCAGGCAAGGCCACAACAGGCTGAAGCGTTCCGGGCTGAGGATCAGGCCGCAGAAGCCGCCCATGATCAGGACCAGCAGCACGGCTAGGACCATGCGCTTGTCCTGGCTGCGGTTGGCGATCGCCGGGGTGACGAGGCCGGACAGCACTTCCATGGCCGTGAGGAACCCCAGCAGCAGGCCCGCGTGTTGTTCACTCCAGCCCTTTTCCACGTAGTACGGGGCCAGCCAGGCCAGTACACAGGTGTAGGAGGCGGTGCCCAGGCCGAAGAAAATCGCCAGCAACCAAGCTCGGGAATTGCTGAAGAATGACTCTTGCTGTTGGACAGGGGCTGCGGGTAATGGGGTCACGGCCGAGCGCTGGGCGTACCAGCAACCCAGGGCGACCAACGCCAACAGCGCCCAAATCGCCAGGCCGATGCGCCAACTGCCGGTCTGCGCCAGGACAAACGGCGAAAACGATGCGGCAAGCGCCGCGCCGCCCATGATCGACGTGACATACAGGCCCATGAACAGCGAGACGTTGTCGGCGTAGCGCGACTTGATCAGCGCTGGCATCACCGCCTGGATCAGTGCGATACCGAGTCCGGCCAGCACCGCGCTGATGATCAGCTCGGCCGCGCTGTCCAGGTACAAGCGCGATGCGGTGGCGATACCGATGATCAACAGCGACAGCACAATGGTGCGGTGTTCACCGATGCGCAGGGCGATGCGCATGCCCAGGAACATCGCCAGGCCCATGGCCATGACCGGCAACATGGTCAGCAGCGAGGCCGTGCTGAAGCTCAGGGGGACCTCGCCGCGAATGGCTGACAGCAACGGCCCGACCGCGGCCATCGAGGGCCGCAGGTTCAGCGCCACCAACACGATGCTGACCATCAGCCAGACGGCGTGGGTGCTTGAGGTTCGAACGTTTTCCATAACAGAGCCTTGGTTAACAAAGCGTCATTTAGGCTGGGGTGGCCTGTTATGGGCAAACTGAAAACTGGCGGGGGGTATTGAAAAATTAAATGCTGCAGGTAATGGTAATCAGTGAAGGGATCAGAGTTTTTGTGGCGAGGGGATTTATCCCCGCTGGGCTGCGAAGCAGACCTGAAAAGTATGGACGCAACTTGCCTGACACACCGAGCGCTCAGGCTTGGGGGTTGCTTCGCAACCCAGCGGGGATAAATCCCCTCGCCACACTGTAGCTCACAACCTCTTATTCCATCCCCGGGCTCAACGTCCCCAACCAGGCCACCAACCCCAGGATGACCACCGCCACGGCGAACTCCAGGACCATGCTGCGCCGCAGGGCCTTCACCGCAACCCCGTGCTCGCCGCTCTGTCGGGCCTGTTCCAGCAGCGGGCTCAGGTGAAAACGATTCAGCGCGGCGAACACCAGCATGGCCGCGAACAAGATGAGTTTGAGCGTCAGCAACTGACCGTAGGTGCTGTCGAGCAACCCTGTGACACTGGGGCCGACGATGAACAGATAATTGACCACCCCAGTCACGCTGATGACCACCACGATCACCGCACCGGCGGTTTCGAACCCGGTCAATGTCCGGGCCAGCACCGCCAACGCAGGTTCGGCCTGGCGAAGCTGCAGGGCAAACGCGGCCAAGGCACCGACCCAGCCACCCGCTGCCCACAGGTGCAGGAAGTCGGTGATGAAGTGCCAGTTGCGACGGCTGCCTTCGTCCATGG
Source organism: Pseudomonas sp. R151218B TE3479 (assembly GCF_053629195.1). NCBI lineage: Bacteria > Pseudomonadati > Pseudomonadota > Gammaproteobacteria > Pseudomonadales > Pseudomonadaceae > Pseudomonas > Pseudomonas sp. R151218B TE3479. Next base: position 6,123,173 of record NZ_JBRJHV010000001.1, on the reverse strand, counting down.
CGCCGTGCCCTGCCCAAGCCAGTGTCGCCAGCGCTACGGCCCCGGCCAGCGTGACCAGGCCGAGGCTGGCGCTCGGCCAACGGGGATTGAGCGTCACGGCGAAACCGGCCAGCAGCAGCGCCGCCATGCGCAACGTCCAACTCAAGCCGACATCGGTTTGCACGACCATCATTTCAATGTGCGGCCACAGTTCGGCCCACGCCGAAACACCGCTCATGGCCCAGGCCATGCACGCCATGGCCGCCAGGGAGAGCAAGCCCCCCAGCACCGCCGTGATCAACAGCAGCGGCGCGAAAGGCAACTGCACCCCCGAGACCCGCTCCTGGCCTCGCAGGCTATAGAGGCCAAACGCGGCCAGACCGAACAGCAACATCAAATCCAGGTACAAGGCAAAGCGCAGCGCGATGTTGATCGAATCGCTCATCAACTCACTTCACCTTGAATGTGACGTTGCCGGTGATCGGGTGAGTGTCGGACGACACCGCGCGCCACTGGACTTGGTAAGTACCGGTGGTAAGCGGGGCATTCGGCGTGATGACCATGGTTTTCGGGTCATCGCTGCCGGACACCTTGGCCGGCATGGGCATCGGCGAATGCGCCGCCATGCCCGGCATCGCGGTCATCATCAGCTTGGCGCCGGAAAACCGGGTCATCAGGTTTTCGGAAAAGTGCAGCTCGATCTTCGCCGGCGCCGCCCCTTCGGCGCCTTCGGCCGGGGAGGAGGACAGCAGTTTCGGGTGGGCCTGGGCCAGGCCACTGAGCAACAGGCCGGCGGACAAGGCGACGGCGGTTTTGATGAATGACATGCAAGGACTCCTACAGCTCGGTTTTTAGTTTGAGTGGAACAGGTCAGAACCACAGGCGCAGGCCCAGCACCAGGCGCGCTTCGCTGCGGTCTTCGCCTTCTTCGCGGGCGTAGTCGGCGGTGTTGCCGTAGACCCGATTCCAGGTGACGCCAATGTAGGGCGCGAATTCGCGGCGTATTTCGTAGCGCAGCCGCAGGCCGAGCTCGGTGTCTGACAGCCCCGAGCCGACGCCACGGGCGGGATCGTTCTTGCCATAGAAGTTGGCTTCGGCGGTGGGCTGCAGGATCAGGCGGTTGGTCAGCAAGATGTCATAGTCGCCCTCCAGGCGCGCCGCGCTCTGGCCACCTTCGCCGATGAACGCGGTGGCCTCGGCTTCGAAGTTGTAGAGCGCCATGCCTTGCACACCGAAGGCGGCCCAGGTTTGCGGATCGCCTGGCTTGAAGTCCTGGCGCACGCCGGCCACCAGGTCCCACCAGGGGCTGACAGCGTGGCCCCACAGGGCCTGCAATTCGGCTTCTTCGGTCTTGCCGTTGAGGCGTTCACCTTCGGAGCGCAGCCACAAACGGTCGATGTCGCCGCCGATCCAGCCCGAGGCATCCCAGCTCAGGGCGCTGCCGTCATCGGCGTCCTGCCATTCCAGTTGGTCGATGAGGAAAAACGAGTTGATGGCGCTGTCATGCACCGCGTGTCCGCCATGATCCTCGTAGACGGCGGCGCGGTCGGCGGCGGTCAGTGCCGGGATCGGCGTACGGCTGCTGGCCGGCGCTGATTGCATGGGTTCCATGCCCTGCATTGAGTCCATGCCTTGCATCTGGCTGTGGTCCATTCCCGGCATCTGGCTGTGATCCATGCCGGGCATGTCGTTGCTGGCCGCCCAGGTCGAGGTGGTGGCGCCGAGGGCCAGGCTGGCAATGAGTGCGGTGGAGTAGTGAAAAACAGTGGTCATGGTCGGCTCCTCATTCCTGCACCCGAACTTCACGGAACATGCCCATCTCCATGTGAAACAGCAGATGGCAGTGATACGCCCAGCGCCCGAGGGCATCGGCGGTGACCCGGTAGCTGCGCCTGGCGCCCGGTGGCACGTCGATGGTGTGCTTGCGGACCATGAACTGGCCGTTCTCATCCTCCAGGTCGCTCCACATGCCGTGCAGGTGGATGGGGTGGGTCATCATGGTGTCGTTGATCAACACGATGCGCAGTCGCTCGCCGTACTTGAGCAGCAGCGGCGCGGCATCGGCGAACTTCACGCCGTTGAACGACCAGACGAATTTCTCCATGTGCCCGGTCAGGTGCAGCTCGATCGTGCGGCCCGGTTCGCGGCCGTCGGGGTCGGGAAAGGTGCTGCGCAGGTCGGAGTAAGTGAGCACTTTGCGGCCGTTGTCCCTCAGCCCCATGCCCGGGTCATCGAGCTTGGGCTTGACGCTCATGGCCTGCATGTCCACCAGGGGATTGTCTTTCTCGGTGTCGGGGTGCGCGAGCATGCTGTCCATGCCCTGCATGGCACCGTGATCCATACCGGCCATGTCGCCCATGCCCTGCATCTGGCTGTGATCCATGCCTTGCATCGAGCTGTCGTCCATTCCCGCCGTGCCCTGCATCGAGCCATGGTCCATGCCGCTCATTTGCCCCATGCCGCCGTGGTCCATGCCGCTCATGCCCATGTCGTCCATGGTCACCAGGGGCCGAGGGTCCAGGGGCGGCACCGGTGCCGACAGTCCGGCCCTGGTCGCGAGGGTGCCGCGGGCATACCCGGTGCGGTCCATGGACTGGGCGAACAGGGTGTAGGCCTCTTGGATCGGTTCGACGATGACGTCATAGGTTTCGGCCACGGCGATCCGGAACTCATCGACGCTCACCGGTTTGACGTATTGGCCGTCGGACGCAACTACGGTCATCTTCAAGCCGGGAATGCGCACGTCGAAATAGCTCATGGACGAACCGTTGATAAAGCGCAGGCGAAGGCGCTCGCCAGGCTTGAACAGGCCGGTCCAGTTCATGTCCGGCGCCTGGCCGTTCATGAGGTAGGTGTAGGTGGCGCCACTGACGTCGGCCAGGTCGGTGGGGTTCATCTTCATCTCGGCCCACATCTTGCGGTCGGCCACAGTGCTGGCCCAGCCGTTCTTGCCCACGTCGTCGATGAAGTCGCCGACGGTGCGTTTGTTGTAGTTGTAGTAGTCCGACTGTTTCTTGAGCTTGCGCAGGATGTTGGCGGGGTCTTCATCGGTCCAGTCGGTGAGCATCACCACATAGTCCCGTTCGTACTGGAAGGGCTCGGGCTCCCTGGCGTCAATCACCAGCGGGCCGTAGACCCCGGATTGCTCCTGGAAACCGGAATGGCTGTGGTACCAGTAGGTGCCGTTCTGCCGGACCTTGAATTGATACACGTACAGGCCGCCGGGCTCGATGCCTTTGAAACTCAACCCCGGAACGCCGTCCATGTTGGCCGGCAGCAGGATGCCGTGCCAGTGGATGGAGGTGGTGTCCTGCAAGCGATTGCGCACCCGCAGGGTCACGGTGTCGCCTTCACGCCAGCGCAGCAATGGGCCGGGGATGCCGCCGTTGATGGTCTGGGCGGTGCGGGGGCTACCGGTGAAATTGACCGGGCTTTCGCCGATGAACAGGTCGAACTCGGTGCCGCTCAGTACGTTGGGCTGGCCCGGGCCGGTGACTGCCCAGACGGGCGGGCGCCACAAACCCAGGCCGGCGAGGAGGCCACCGGCCGTCAGGCCCTTTACGAAGGTTCGCCGGGAAGTTTTTGTTTGCATGCGATGAAAGTCCGTCAGTCGATTCGCTGCGTGCATGGGAAGTGGTCCCCTGTGCAGGTTTGAGCGAAAGATGACACAGGCGGACGAGGCGAGTGATTACATTTCAGTCAGCTTGGCGGGGCGCGAAGTCGCCCGGCGGGGCACAGGTCAGAATGATCTTTTGCATCGGCGGGATATTCTGTAGCCTTGCCGGCTTCACGCTGTCCCGTGCCTGATTGATACCCACTTTCCCGGCGGTACCCGAGTGGTCCGGAGCCGGGTGTATACTCGACTTTCGCGCTAAACGCGCTTGCAGGTCTTGCGAACATGACGCAAATTTCCGAACGCCTTCTGGTCCAGGCCCACCTCGACGCCAAGCAGCCCAAGCCGCTGACCGCCGAGCAAGAAGCCTGGTACCGCGCCGCCATCGCCGCCGAGCTCAAGGCTCAGGACGCGGTGCTGGTCGCGCATTTCTACTGTGACCCGATCATCCAGGCCCTGGCCGAAGAGACCGGTGGCTGCGTGTCCGACTCCTTGGAAATGGCCCGCTTCGGCAATGCCCACCCGGCCAAGACCGTGGTGGTGGCCGGGGTCAAGTTCATGGGCGAGACCGCCAAGATTCTCAACCCCGAAAAACGCGTGTTGATGCCCACCCTGGAGGCCACCTGCTCCCTGGACCTGGGCTGCCCGGTGGACGAGTTCTCGGCGTTCTGCGACCAGCATCCGGAGCGCACCGTGGTGGTTTATGCCAACACCTCGGCGGCGGTCAAGGCCCGTGCTGACTGGGTGGTGACGTCCAGTTGCGCCCTGGAAATCGTCGAAAGCCTGATGGACAACGGCGAGACGATCATCTGGGGCCCGGACAAGCACCTGGGCACTTACATCCAGCGCAAGACCGGCGCCGACATGTTGCTCTGGGACGGTGCCTGCATCGTCCACGAAGAGTTCAAGTCCAAGCAGTTGGAGGACATGAAGGCGCTGTACCCGGACGCCGCGATCCTGGTGCACCCGGAGTCTCCGACGTCGGTGATCGAGCTGGCGGACGCCGTGGGCTCCACCAGCCAGTTGATCGCCGCGGCCCAGACCCTGCCGAACAAGACGCTGATCGTCGCCACCGACCGGGGTATTTTCTACAAGATGCAGCAGCTATGCCCGGACAAGGTCTTCATCGAAGCCCCTACCGCCGGTAACGGCGCGGCATGCCGCAGTTGCGCGCACTGCCCATGGATGGCCATGAACACCCTGGAGCGCACGCTCAAGAGCCTGCAGGAAGGTGCCAACGAGATCTTCGTCGACCCGGCGCTGATCCCCCAGGCGATTCGCCCGCTCAAGCGCATGCTGGACTTCACCCAGGCGGCGCGGATGAAGCTGGCGGGGAATGCTTGAAACAGAAGAAGATATTGAGACTTGCGAGGCTTTTTTGTGGCGAGGGGATTTATCCCCGCTGGGTCGCGAAGCGGCCCTGAAACCTGACACCACGGAGTATCAGGCTAAACATATGGGGCCGCTTCGCAGCCCAGCGGGGATAAATCCCCTCGCCACAAATGTATTTCAACTTTTCTGATTAGGTGGCTTTACTTGGTCTTCTTGGGAATCCGCACCAGTTGCGTTTCCGAGTAGATGTCATGCCAGCTGCGCTGGCGCTTATCGAACAGCGCCCAGATGAAACCTAACCCCACCAGCAGCAGTGACGCAATCGACACCACGAACCGCAACAGCGCCTGCCACAGACTGATGGCCGTGCCATCGGCGTTCTGTACGCGGATGCACCACACCTGCATGCCCAGGGTCTGGCCATTGTGGGTCCAGAACTTGGCGAAGAAGCCGAACAGCACGAACAGCAGCACGGTGGACAGCAGCGGGTCGCCGTCCAGGGCGCCGGCTTCGGTCAGGGCGCGCATTTTTTCTTCGCCAATGATCGCCATCTGGATCATCTTGTAGGCACCGCTGGTGACGATCAGCAGCGCTGTGCACAGCAAAAAGTCATAAAACATCGCCGCCAGGCGACGGCCCAGGCCGGCGGGGGGAAAGTCGCCCTGGGGCGTGAGCAGGTGTTTCGGCATGATGGCCTCGGCTGAAAAAAGAAGCCATTTTACGGATTTACGCCCATAAAAAAGCCCCTGATATCAATCAGGGGCTTTTTAGTGTGCGAAAGCCTCAGGCCTCGGCTTGAACCTCGTCAGCCTGCATGCCTTTCTGGCCTTGCACGGCAACGAAAGTGACTTTCTGGCCTTCTTTCAGGCTTTTGAAGCCGTTGCCCTGGATGGCGCGGAAATGCACGAACAGGTCCGGACCGCTTTCAGGCGTGATAAAACCAAAACCCTTTTCGTCGTTGAACCACTTGACGGTACCGCTCTGACGTTGAGACATTTTCTTATTTCCTTTGACGCTAAAATTGATGACAGCCTCTTTCGCATGAAAGAGTACTGGGCTGGGTTGCAGGAAAGTAAGAGACGTCGAACGGGATGTAGCGAACTTCATAAGCTACTGCCCAGGTCACGATTCCAAGCGACCCATGCAAACACAGTGACCAAACTCTACGCCAACTTCGAATAAAAAAACAACCCCCCGGAAGGCCCCGTATTTGCTCAGCTAGCCCGCATTTACGCCGCTTGCGGAGCAGGGCTTATTCGATAGGCTAGTTCAATTGTTTGCGACCGTTATAAGGTCGGTTGAATGTCGAAAGATATGCACCTTTTTATGGCGGTTGCGTGACACATTAGTGCACGTATAACGCAACCGCGTTACTTATAGAAACAACCAATCAGCCGCGGTAGTAGCGCTGTGGAACGAATGGCATTTTGCTTACAAGCAAAGGCACCCTTTTCCCACGCACGATGGCCCAGACCGGCGTATCCAGTGCCACATAGGCGCTGTCCAGGTAACCCATCGCCAACGGCGCGCCCAGGGTCGGGCCGAAACCGCCGCTGCACACAGAACCGATGATCTCGCCGGCTTCGTTGACGATCTCCGCGCCTTCACGTACGGGTGTGCGTTCCTGGGGCAGCAGGCCGACGCGTTTGCGCTTCACGCCGCCCTGTTGTTGGGCGAACACGCTCTCGGCGCCGGGGAAACCACCGGCGCGAGCGCCATCGGCACGGCGCACTTTGGAAATGGCCCACAGCAGACTGGCTTCGATCGGCGTCGTCTCGGTGTTCATGTCGTGGCCATACAGGCACAGGCCGGCTTCCAGGCGCAGGGAGTCACGGGCGCCGAGGCCAATGGGCGCGACTTCCGGCTCGGCCAGCAAGGCGCGGGCGAGTTTTTCCGCGTCGGCGGCGGGGACGGAGATTTCGAAACCGTCTTCACCGGTGTAGCCCGAACGGCTGACAAAGCACTCCACGCCCAACAGCGTGACGCGCTGGAACTGCATGAAGGTCATCTTCGCCACGTCCGGCGCCAGGCGGGCGAGCACGGTGACGGCGGCCGGGCCTTGCAGGGCAAGCAGGGCACGGGCTTCGAACAGCGGCTCGATAGTGCACTGATCGCCAATGTGCGCACGCAGGTGAGCCAGGTCGTGTTCCTTGCAGGCGGCGTTGACCACCAGGAACAGCTCGTCATTGCCCAGGTTGGCGACCATCAGGTCGTCAAGGATGCCGCCGTTCTCGTTGGTGAACATGGCGTAGCGCTGCATGCCCACCGGCAGGTCGATGATGTCCACCGGCACCAGGGTTTCCAGGGCCTTGGCGGCGCCTGCGCCGCTCAGGCGGATCTGGCCCATGTGGGACACGTCGAACAGCCCGGCCTGATCGCGGGTGTGCTGGTGTTCCTTCATCACGCCCAGTGGGTACTGCACCGGCATGTCGTAGCCGGCGAACGGCACCATGCGGGCGCCGAGTTCGAGGTGCAGGGCGTGCAGCGGGGTTTTCAACAGTTGTTCGGTGGACATATCAGCTCCTGGAAAATGAGAATGGCACGCGTCAGCATTCGATGATGTTGACCGCCAGACCGCCGCGGGCGGTCTCCTTGTATTTGCTTTTCATGTCGGCGCCGGTCTGGCGCATGGTGCGGATGACTTTGTCGAGGGAGACGAAGTGATGCCCATCGCCGCGCATGGCCATGCGCACCGCGTTGATGGCCTTCACCGAGCCCATGGCGTTGCGTTCGATGCACGGCACCTGTACCAGCCCGCCGATCGGGTCACAGGTCAGGCCGAGGTTGTGTTCCATGCCGATCTCGGCGGCGTTTTCCACTTGCTGCACGGTGCCGCCGAGTACTTCGCACAAGGCGCCGGCGGCCATGGAACAGGCCACGCCGACTTCACCCTGGCAACCGACTTCGGCGCCGGAGATGGAGGCGTTTTCCTTGTACAGGATGCCGATGGCGGCGGCGGTCAGCAGGAACCGCACCACGCCATCCTCGTTGGCCCCGGGAATGAAGCGCATGTAGTAATGCAGCACGGCCGGGACGATGCCCGCCGCGCCATTGGTCGGGGCGGTGACGACGCGCCCGCCATAGGCATTTTCTTCGTTGACGGCCAAGGCATACAGATTGACCCAATCCAGCACCGACAGTGGGTCGCGCAGTGCGGCTTCGGGGTTCTTGCACAACTGGCGGTGCAACGCCGCAGCCCGGCGCTTGACCTTCAGCCCGCCCGGGAGAATCCCTTCGTTGCGACAGCCGGCCGCCACGCAATCCTGCATCACCTGCCAGATCTTCAGCAGGCCGGCGCGGGTCTCGGCTTCGGGGCGCCAGGCGCTTTCGTTGGTCAGCATCACCTGGCTGATGGACAGGCCATAGGTGGTGCAATGGCCCAGCAGATCCTTGGCGCTTTTGAACGGGAAGGTCAGGGGCGTGGCGTCTTCGACGATGCGGTCGGCACCGGCGGCGTCTTCATCCACGACAAAGCCGCCACCGACCGAGTAGTACTCGCGGCTGCGCACTTGCAGCCCGGCGGCATCGAAGGCGCGGAAGATCATGCCGTTGGGGTGAAAGGCCAGCGGCTTGCGGATCATCGCCAAGTGCAGTTTTTCGTTGAATTCAATGGAGTGTTGGCCGAGCAGGTTCAGACGACCGTTGCTGCGGATCTCCTGGAGCCGGGCGTTCACCGTTTCGGTGTCCACGGTGTCGGGATGCTCGCCCTCCAGGCCCAGCAGTACGGCTTTGTCACTGCCGTGGCCCTTGCCGGTGGCACCGAGCGAGCCGTAGAGCTCGACCTTGACGCTGGTAATGCTTTCAAGCAGGTCGTCACGGCGCAGCCCCTCGGCGAAACGGGCAGCGGCACGCATCGGGCCGACGGTATGGGAGCTGGAAGGACCGATACCGATCTTGAACAGGTCGAACACGCTTAACGACATGGTGTTTCTCCGGTTTCTTTTTATGAGGATCGACGGTTATGAAATGGGGCACAGGCTCCTTTGTGGGAGCGAGCTTGCTCGCGATAGCGGAGTGTCAGTCAACATTTCTGTCAGCTGTCACACCGCTATCGCGAGCAAGCTCGCTCCCACAGGGAGATGTGGTTTCCTTGAGAAAGTGACCTTGCACAAGGTTCGCGGTGTTGTTGAGAGGAGCGAGCAAGCCCGCCCCTCCACAGGTCAAGCGTAGCTTTCGATCGACGGGCAGGCGCAGACCAGGTTGCGGTCGCCGAACACGTTGTCGACCCGACCCACCGGCGGCCAGTATTTGCCATCGATCAACGACGCCACCGGGTACACCGCCTGTTCGCGGCTGTAGGGGTGAGTCCACTCGCCGACGAGCTCCGCCGCGGTGTGCGGGGCGTTCTTCAGCGGGTTGTCGTCTTTGTCCAGGCTGCCATTTTCCACCGCGCGGATTTCTTCGCGGATGCAGATCATGGCGTCGCAGAAACGGTCCAGTTCTTCCTTGGATTCGCTTTCGGTCGGTTCGATCATCAACGTGCCGGCCACCGGGAACGACATGGTCGGCGCGTGGAAACCAAAGTCGATCAGGCGTTTGGCCACGTCATCGACACTGATGCCACTGCTGTCCTTGAGCGGACGCAAATCGAGAATGCACTCGTGGGCCACCAGGCCGTTGCTGCCGGAGTAGAGCACTGGGTAGTGTTCTTCCAGGCGACGGGCAATGTAGTTGGCGTTGAGGATCGCCAGTTGCGACGCGCGCTTGAGGCCCGCGCCGCCCATCATGCGGATGTACATCCAGGTGATCGGCAGGATGCTCGCGCTGCCGAACGGCGCCGCGCACACCGCGCCTTCCTTGCGTGCCATGTTGGCATGGCCCGGCAGGAACGGTGCCAGGTGCGATTTGACGCCAATCGGGCCGACGCCCGGGCCGCCACCACCGTGGGGGATGCAGAAGGTCTTGTGCAGGTTCAGGTGCGACACGTCGCCGCCGAACTTGCCCGGCGCGCAGAGGCCGACCATGGCGTTCATGTTGGCGCCGTCGATGTACACCTGGCCGCCGTTGTCATGAATGATGCCGCAGATTTCGCGGATGCCTTCTTCGAATACGCCGTGGGTGGACGGGTAGGTGATCATCAGCGCGGCGAGGTGTTCGCGGTGCTCGATGGCCTTGGCCCGCAGGTCTTCGATGTCGACGTTGCCACGGGCATCGCAGGCGGTCACGACCACGCGCATGCCGGCCATGTTGGCGGTGGCCGGGTTGGTGCCGTGGGCCGAGGACGGGATCAGGCAGATGTCGCGACGGTCTTCGCCACGGCTCTGGTGATAGGCGCGGATCGCCAGCAGGCCGGCGTATTCGCCCTGGGAACCGGCGTTGGGTTGCAGCGACACCGCGTCATAGCCGGTGGCGGCGCAGAGCATGGCTTCCAGCTCGTCGGTCAGTTGCTGGTAGCCAGCGCTTTGCTCGGCCGGAGCGAACGGGTGCAGGGCGCCGAACTCGGCCCAGGTCACCGGGATCATTTCGCTGGCGGCGTTGAGTTTCATGGTGCAGGAACCCAGCGGGATCATGGTGCGATCCAGTGCCAGGTCCTTGTCGGCGAGCTTGCGCAGGTAGCGCATCAGCTCGGTTTCGGAGTGGTAGCGGTTGAACACCGGGTGGCTGAGGATCGCCGATTGGCGCACCAGCTCGGCCGGGATGCGGCTTTGCACGGTGGCGGCCAGCGCCGCGAAGTCCGGCAGTGCCTTGCCGTCGGCCAGTACGCTCCACAGCGCTTCGACGTCAGCTTGGCTGGTGGTCTCGTCCAGGGACAGGCCCAGGCGTTCCGTGTCCACCACACGCAGGTTGATGCGTTGGGCGCGGGCCTTGTCGTGCAGGGCGGCGGTTTGCGCGCCGGTGTGCAGCGTCAGGGTGTCGAAGAAGCTCTCTTGCTCGACGCTCAGGCCCAGCGCGACCAGGCCCTTGGCGAGGATCGCGGTCAGGTGATGGATGCGGTTGGCGATTTGCACCAGGCCTTTGGGGCCGTGGTACACGGCGTACATGCTGGCGATGTTGGCCAACAGCACTTGGGCAGTGCAGATGTTGCTCGTGGCTTTCTCGCGGCGGATGTGTTGCTCGCGGGTCTGCATCGCCAGGCGCAGGGCCGGCTTGCCGAAGCGGTCCACGGAAACACCGACCAGCCGGCCGGGCATGTCGCGCTTGAAGGCGTCCTTGGTGGAGAAGTACGCCGCGTGTGGGCCGCCGAAACCCAGCGGCACACCAAAGCGCTGGGCGCTGCCGATGGCCACGTCGGCACCGAATTCACCCGGCGGGGTCAGCAAGGTCAGGGCCAACAGGTCCGCGGCAACGGCCACCAGGGCGTTGGCGGCGTGGAAGCGTTCGGTCAGTTCGCGGTAGTCGAACAGGTCGCCGTTGCTGGCCGGATATTGCAGCAGCGCGCCGAAGAAGCCGCTGACGTCGCTCAGTTCGCGCTCATCGCCCACCACCACGTCGATGCCCAGGGGCTCGGCACGGGTGCGCAGCACGTCGAGGGTTTGCGGGTGGCTGTGCACGGAGGCGAAGAAGGCGTTGCTGCCCTTGTTCTTGCTCAGGCGCTTGCAGAAGGTCATGGCTTCGGCGGCGGCGGTGGCTTCGTCGAGCAACGAGGCGTTAGCGATCGGCAGGCCGGTGAGGTCGCTGATCAGGGTCTGGAAGTTCAACAGCGCTTCGAGACGGCCCTGGGAAATTTCTGGCTGATACGGGGTGTAGGCCGTGTACCAGGCTGGGTTTTCCAGCAGGTTGCGCAGGATCGGTGCCGGCGTGTGGCAGTTGTAGTAGCCCTGGCCGATGTAGGTCTTGAACAGTTGGTTCTTGCTGGCGATGGCCTTGATCGAGGCCAGTGCGTCGGCTTCGCTCTGGCCGTCGCCCATGTCCAGCACGCTGGTGCCCTTGATGCTTTCCGGGATGACACTGGCGCTCAACGCTTCCAGAGAGTCGTAACCCAGGCGCTCGAGCATGGCTCGCTCGTCGCTGGAACGCGGGCCGATGTGGCGGGCGATGAATTCGTTGGCGGTGCCGAGATTAACGGTCATGGTGCGCTCCTCAGGCTTCGGCGTTGGCTTTGATCAGGCGATCGTAGGCGTCTTGATCCAACAGCTTAGCCACTGCGTCGGCGTCGGTCGGTTTAAAGCGGAAGAACCAGCCTTCGCCCATCGGATCTTCGTTGACCAGTTCCGGGCTGGCGTCGAGTTTGTCGTTCACTTCGAGCACTTCACCGTCCAGGGGCATGTACACACCGCTGGCGGCCTTGACCGACTCCACGGTAGAGGCCTCGGCGCCTTTGTCATAGGCCTGCAATTCAGGCAGTTGCACAAAAACCACGTCGCCCAATGCGTTCTGCGCGAAAGCGGTAATGCCTACGGTGACGCTGCCGTCGGCTTCGGTGCGCAGCCATTCGTGATCTTCAGTGAAACGCAACTCGCTCATGGAAACTCCTGGGGCCAGATTCGTCTGGTGGACGCGAAGAAAGGCGCGGGGGTGGGCCGGCCGAATGTAATACCCATAGCAAGAACGCGGCCAATGTTTATAAGTGCTTATAAATCAACGGATTGATTGATTTTATCGAGGCTCGATTCAATTCGTCTGTAGCGAAATCGCTACAGTCGTACGCCTGGAGAAAATCGTTGTGGGATCAAAGCCTTGTACAGTGCCGGTTAGCGGCAGGTGTATCGATATCATTCCACTGTAGCGCTTTCAGTACAGGTGGAGGTCGTTTTTGGCTTGATTCTGAAACGCAACGCCGGCCCCTTGTGGGAGCGAGCTTGCTCGCGATAGCGGTGGTTCAGTTTGCACTGAGGTGGCTGGCAGTCCCCCAATCGCGAGCAAGCTCGCTCCCACAGGGGCCTACGGCTTCCCGGAAATCCCGTACTTGCGCAATCGATGGGCAATCGCGGTGTGGGAGGTTTGCAGGCGGCTGGCCAACTGGCGGGTGGAGGGGTAGTTGGCGTAGAGGCTTTCGAGCAGGTGCTTCTCGAAGGTTTCCACGGCCTGTTCCAGGCTTTCGACTTCCACATCGCCCTGGCGCGCCACGGAGGTGCCGGCGATGTCCAGGTCGCCGATGTCCACCAGGCTGCTTTCGCAGATGGCGGCGGCGCGGAAGATCACGTTCTGCAGTTGCCGCACGTTGCCCGGCCAGCGGTTGCCCAGCAGCGCCGGATAAGTACCGGGAGCCAGGCGGCAGACCGGGCGCTGGATCTGCGCGCAGGCCTGCTGCATGAAGTAGCGCGCCAGCAGCAGGATGTCCTGGCCGCGTTCACGCAACGGTGGGACTTCGACGTTGAGCACGTTCAGGCGATAGAACAGGTCCTCGCGGAACGAGCCTTCGCTGACCATTTTCTCCAGGTTGCGGTGGGTGGCGCTGAGGATCCGCACGTTGACTTTGACTTCCCGGTCGCCGCCCACCCGGCGGAAGCTGCCATCGTTCAAGAAACGCAGGAGCTTGGCTTGCAGGTACGGCGACATCTCCCCGATTTCATCCAGGAAAACCGTGCCCTGATTCGCCAACTCCATCAGCCCTGGCTTGCCGCCCCGTTGCGCCCCGGTGAAGGCGCCGGGGGCGTAGCCGAACAGCTCGCTTTCCGCCAGGTTCTCCGGCAGCGCGGCGCAGTTCAGGGCCAGGAACGGCGCGCTGTGACGAGCGCTGATGGCGTGGCAGGCACGGGCCACCAGTTCCTTGCCGGTGCCGGTTTCGCCCTGAATCAGCAGCGGTGCATCCAGGGCCGCGACCCGCTGGGCCCGGGCCTTGAGGGTGCGGATCGCCGGGGATTCGCCCAGCAGCGCGTCGAAACCTTCGGCGTGATCGTGGTGCAGGGCTGACAGACGTTCGCCGATGCGATTGGGCTGATAGAGTGTCAGCAGCGCGCCGGCGTCGGTGATGGGCGTGGCGTCCAGCAGCAAGGTCTGGCCATTGAGGGTGACCTCCCGCAATGGCAGGCGGAAACCGTTTTCCAGCAGGGCGCTGAGCAATGCCTCGTCACTGAACAGCTCGGCCACGCTTTCCCCAGCCGGTTCCCGACCGTACAGGGCGATCAGCGCCGGGTTGGCCAGCAATACCTTGCCGACGCTGTCCAAGGCCAGCACCGGGTCGGTCATGGCGGCGAGCAAAGCGTCGAGCTGCAAGTGCCGACGCTGGCCCGGCAGGATGTCCACCACGGTGACCGCCTGCACGCCGCGCACACTGAACAGCGCCTCGCGCAGCTCGTCGAGCACTTGCGGGCTGAGGGTCGGGGCGTCGATATAGACGTTGGGCGGCACCATCTCCACGGCATCCAGGTTGAGATTGCGCCCACCGAGCAAGGCCAGGACTTCCTGGGTGATGCCGACGCGGTCGATGAAACTGACGTGGATACGCATGGGACGGTTTTGGGTTCTGGGATGCGGAGGGTGGCCAGTATGCCTTGGGGCGGGCTGTTGGTGAAATCCTGGGACGGTACTTGAGAAAACTACCTTGGCCCTTGTGGGAGCGAGCTTGCTCGCGATAGCTGAATATCAGTCAACATCTCTGCTGGCTGTCACACCGCTATCGCGAGCAAGCTCGCTCCCACAGGGGGACAGTGGTGAGGCGAATGTTTTCTACAACCCCACATCCCACTCCGGCCTCTCGGGAAACTTCAGCACCAGAAAATCCAGCAGGCTGCGCAGTGCCGAGGGCATGTGTTTGCGTGAGGCGTACACCGCGTACATGTTCATTCGGCGCGGTTCGGCATGGGGCAGCAGACGGATCAGTTCGCCGTTCTTGAGGTGGGCGCCGGCCTGGTAGCTGGGTAGCATGGCCACGCCGGCCCCAGCCATGGTCGCCCGCAGTAGCGTGCTGGCTTCGTTGGTGCTGATGTTGCCCTGCACCGGTACAGAAACCTGCTCGCCGTCCTGCTCGAAATGCCACAGGCTCTTGCCCACATAGGAGTGGGTCAGGCAATTGTGCCGGCTCAATTCCTCGACCCGCTGCGGCGCGGGGTGATCGCGCAAATAGGCGGGGGAGGCGCAGATCACCGAACGGCAGACCGTCAGGCGGCGGGCAATCAGGTTCGGGTCCAGGTCGTTGCTCATGCGGATCGCCAGGTCGATGCGCTCGTCCACCAGGTTCACGGTGCGATCGAGCAATTGCAGGTCGACCCGCACCCCGGGGTATCGCTTGACGTATTCGGCCAGGGCGCTTGCCAGTTGAGCCTGGCCGAACGAAGGGCTGGCACTGATGCGCAGCAGGCCCCGCGGTGTGTCGTCCGCCGTACTGACCGCCGCCTGCATGTCGCCGGACAGCTCCAGCATCTGCCGGCAGCGCGGCAGGATCTCGGAACCTGCGGCCGTCAGGCTCAGCTTGCGGGTGGTGCGGTGCATCAGCCGGGCACCGACCCAATCTTCCAGCTCCGCCAGGTAGCGCGATACCACTGGCCGCGACAGGTCCAGATGCTCGGCCGCCGCCGACTGGCTGCCCAGGTCGAGCACCGTGACGAACACCCGCATTGCTTGTAGACGATCCATGATTTGCCCGATTTCAGAAACAAACTATGTTGGATCATCGCATTTTTTGAAATGAACCAGGTCACTAAGCTCCGTCTTATTCCCTTTCGGGCTTTTGGACAATGGAGCACCCATGACCGCATTCACCCCATTCAAGCGCCTGTTGCTGGCGACCGCATCAATGGCGTTCGCCGCCCACGCCTGGGCCGCGGACCTGACGTTGGACGTCTATAACCCGGGTACGGCGGCGATTTTTCCGGTGACCTCGGTACTGGTCAGCGGCAAGAAGGAGGCGATCCTGGTAGACGCCCAGTTCGGCAAGTCCCAGGCCGCACAAGTGGTGGAAAAAATCCGCGCCAGCGGCAAACAACTGACCACGATTTACATCAGCCACGGCGATCCAGACTACTATTTTGGCCTGGAGACCCTCACCGCCGCGTTCCCTGAGGCCAAGGTGCTGGCGTCGGCGCCGACCGTCGAACACATCAAACACACCATGGACGGCAAACTGAAATACTGGGGGCCGATCCTGAAGACCGATGCGCCGACCAAAGCCATCGTGCCCCAGGTGCTCAAGGGCGACAGCCTGACCCTGGAAGGCCAGCGCTTGCAGGTCGTCGGCCTCGATGGCCCGCAGCCGGACCGCAGTTTCGTGTGGATTCCATCGATCAAGGCGGTGGTTGGCGGTGTCGTGGTGGCCGAGAACCTTCATGTGTGGATGGCCGATACCCAGGCGCCGCAGTCTCACAAGGATTGGCTGGCGACCCTCGCCAATATTGAAAAACTGCAACCGAGTACGGTGATTCCGGGTCACTACCTGGGTGACAGCGCCCGTTCCCTGGCCCCGGTGCGCTTCACCGCCGGTTACATCAAGGCTTTCGACGAAGAAACCGCCAAGGCCAAGGATTCCGCCGCGCTGATCCGTGCCATGAAACTACGCTATCCGGACCTGGGTGAAGACAGCTCCCTGGAGCTCAGTGCCAAGGTGGCGAAGGGCGAGATGAAGTGGTGAATACCGATCTGCGATCGGAGCACCGTTGTGGCGAGGGGATTTATCCCCGCTGGGCCGCGAAGCGGTCCTAAGAAGGCTGACCAAGTTACATCAGGCCTGTGGCATGTGATGCATTTAGGGGACTGCTTCGCAGTCTAACGGGGATAAATCCCCTCGCCACAAGCGCATGTATTTCAACACCGCTAATCACTGGAGAACACCATGAGCAAAATCGCAATCATCGGCGCCACCGGGCGTGCGGGTAGCCAACTGTTGGAAGAGGCCCTGCGCCGTGGTCACAGCGTGACGGCCATTGCCCGCAATACCGCGAAAATCGGCGAAAGGGCCGGAGTGGTCAGCAAGCAGTTGGACGTATTGGACAGCGAGGCCCTGATCGCCGCCATCGACGGGCATGATGTGGTGATCAGTGCCGCGCACTTTGCCAGCGTGCCGGCCGACAAGGTCATCGCACCGGTGAAAGCCGCCGGGGTCAAGCGCTTGCTGGTGGTCGGCGGGGCCGGTTCGTTGCTGCTGCCGGATAACAGCCGGGTGATCGACAGCGACGGCTTCCCGGAGGAATACCTGGCCGAAGCCAGCGCCGGTGCATTGTTCCTGGATGTGCTGCGCAAGGAACAGGACCTGGACTGGACCTTCCTTTCGCCTTCGGCGGAGTTCGTCGAAACCGAGCGCACGGGCCAGTTCCGTGTCGGCAAGGATCACTTGCTGTTCGACGCCGACGGGCGTAGCTGGATCAGCTTCGCCGACTACGCCATTGCGATGATCGATGAAGTGGAAGCGCCGCAGTTTTCGCGGACGCGGTTTACCGTCGGTTATTGAGCCGTAGGTTTTTGTAGGAGCTGTCCAGCGAAGCGAGGCTGCGATCTCTCGATCGTTCGCTAGAGACTCAAGTGCCCAAGCAAAGATCGCAGCCTCGCGCTGCTCGACAGCTCCTGCAGGGATCAGCCGTGAACCCGCACCCAAACGGTGACCAGCACCGTCGCTGCCATCAGCCAGGCGACGGCTGCCACGGCCAAT
Source organism: Pseudomonas sp. R151218B TE3479 (assembly GCF_053629195.1). Classification (NCBI taxonomy): domain Bacteria; kingdom Pseudomonadati; phylum Pseudomonadota; class Gammaproteobacteria; order Pseudomonadales; family Pseudomonadaceae; genus Pseudomonas; species Pseudomonas sp. R151218B TE3479. The sequence continues at coordinate 6,105,789 of NZ_JBRJHV010000001.1, read as the reverse complement.
GAGGCTTCGAGGCGCAGGCGGTCGACCATGACGTACAGCGTTGCGAGATAGACGAAGTACGGAATGATCGACCACATGCCAAACACGATGGTGGTCTTCAGATCGTCCACCGAGCGGCCTTTGCCAACGATGTAGTGGGCGATCAGGGCGAAGGTGGGGAACAGCGGCACCAGCCCGGCGATGTAGTAATTCCTGGTCTTGGCCAGCATCGCCAGGATGACCACCACGGCTGCACCCAGCGCCGCCTTGAAAATCAGGTCCACACGTTCACCCTTCGGTTAATGGCTCAGGCCATATTTTTTGACTTTGTCGAACAGCGTGGTCTTGGCCATGCCCAGTTCCTGACTGGCCTGGGTCAGGTTGCCGCCGCTGCGTTGCAGGGCGTCCACCAGCAGGTTGCGCTCGAACGCTTCCACCGCTTCGGCGAAGGCCAGGCCCTGGCTGCCGCTGCTGGCACCAGACCTCTTGAACGCCGGCAGGCCGAGGGCGTAGCGCTCGGCGACGTTGCGCAGTTCGCGCACATTGCCCGGCCAGTCGTGGCTCATCAGGTTCGACAGGGTCTGGTTGTCCAGCTCCGGCACCGTGCGGTCGAAGCGCAGGGACGACTGCTGAAGAAAATGCTCGAACAATTGCAGGATGTCTTCGCGCCGCTCGCGCAGCGGTGGCAGTTCCAAGGTCACCACATTGAGGCGGTAATACAGGTCGCTGCGGAATTGCCCGGACCGGCCCATTTCGTCCAGGTCGGACTTGGTGGCGGCGATCACCCGGCAATCCACCGCCACGCTCTGGTTCGAGCCCAGACGTTCGAGGGTGCGTTCCTGCAACACGCGCAGCAACTTGATTTGCAAGGGCAGGGGCATGCTTTCCACTTCATCGAGAAACAGCGTGCCGCCATCGGCGTGCTCGATCTTGCCGATCCGGCGTTTGCCGGCACCGGTGAAGGCGTTGGCCTCGTGGCCGAAAATCTCGCTTTCGAACAGGTTCTCCGGCAGGCCGCCGCAGTTCAGTGCGACGAACTGCTTGTCGTGGCGCCGGCTGAAATCATGCAGGCAGCGGGCGACCAGTTCCTTGCCGGTGCCGGTTTCGCCTTCGATCAGGACGTTGGCCGAGGTGTCGGCGACGTTGGCGATCAGCGCGCGCAGATGCTGCATGGCCGGCGAGCGGCCAATGATCCGGCCTTCCAGGGAGTCGCGTTCGGCCAGTTGTCGACGCAGTGCGAACACTTCACGGGCCAGGCTGCGCTGTTCCAGGGCGCGACGGGCGACCTCCACCAGGCGCTCGGGGGAGAAGGGTTTCTCCATGAAGTCATAGGCGCCTTTTTGCATGGCCCCGACGGCCATGGAAATGTCGCCGTGGCCGGTGATCAGCACCACCGGCAGGCTGCGATCCCGCGCCTTGAGACGCGTCAGCAGTTCCAGGCCGTCGATGCCCGGCAGCCGAATATCGCTGATGACGATGCCGGCAAAGTTATCGTCGACTCGCTCCAGGGCCTCTTCGGCGCTGCCCACGCCGATGCAGGGAATGTCTTCCAGGCTCAGGGCCTGCTGGCAGCCCAGCAGGACGTGGGGGTCGTCTTCGACGATCAGTACGCTCAGGTCGTGGTTCATAGCGGCTCGGCAGGTGAAAGGCTGACCAACGGTAGATTGAGGACAAACGTAGTGCCACGCTCAAGCGGGTACTCGACGCCCAGGTGTCCACCCGCGGCGGCGGCCAGGCTCGCCGAGAGCGTCAGGCCCAGGCCCAGGCCCTGTTCGCCAGGTTTGGTGGTGAAGAACGGTTCGAACAAATGCTTGCGGGCTTCCGGGTCGATGCCGTGACCATTGTCCCGCACCCGAAGGCGATACTTGCCATCGGCGGCCTGGCCGTCGAGCCACAGTTTCGGCTCGGGTTGCGTTTGCATGGCGTCCAGGGCGTTGCCGATCAGGTTCACCAGGATCTGTTCGAGGCGGGTCTGGTCGATTTGCAATTGGACGTCATCGAAACTGCTGTGGATCTGGATGTCCAGGTTTTCCAGGCGCCCGCCCAGCAATTGCAATGCGGCCTCGACGGCCTTGCCCAGGCTCGCCCGGCCCTGGTCATCGCCGCGCCGGGCGAAGGCGCGCAGGCTGGCGGTGATCCGGCCCATGCGGTCGATCAATTCGTTGATGGTCTTGAGGTTGGTGCTGGCGATGTCCAGCTGGCCGCGCTCCAGGAAGCGTACGGTATTGCCAGACAAGGTGCGCAGCGCCGCCAGCGGCTGGTTGAGTTCATGGGCGATGCTGGTGGACATCTGGCCGATGGCCGCCAATTTACCGGCCTGGACCAGTTCGTCCTGGGCCCGGCGCAAGGTCTCTTCGGCCTGGCGTCGCTCGCGGATCTGGCCCTTGAGTCGTTCGTTGCTGGCGCGCAGGTCGGTGGTGCGTTCGGTAATCCGACGCTCGAGCTGGTTGTTGGCTTCCTGCAAGGCTTCCCGGGCCGCAAGGCGGGTGGCGATGACCTTGCGTCGTTCGTTCCAGGCGATCAGCAGGAACGCCACCAGGGCGAAGGCCACGGCCACCAGGATGCCTTGGTTGATCGCCTGGCGCCGCAGGTCTTCAAGGGGCGTCAGCAGGGTGAAATTCCACGGGGTATCGCTCAAGGGCCGGGTCTGCGACAGGTAGCTGATGGCGCGCTCGTCGGACACCAGTTCGGCGTTGGCCGGGAAGGTCAGCTTCTCCATGCCTTCGGCCAGGCGTTCCCGGGCCAGGGGCACCAGTTCATTGAGCGGGAACCAATAATATTGCAGGCTGCGGGCCAGGCGTTCCTTGGTCTCGTCGCTCAGGGGGCGCACCGACTTGAGCCGTCGCGCCGGGTCGCTGGACAGGATGATGATGCCGTTCTCATCACTGACGAACGCCTCCAGCCGCGCTCTCTGCCAGCGCTCTTCCAAGGCTTCGAGGCGCACCTTGACCACGGCCACGCCAATGATTTTGCCTTGTTGCTCCAAGCCATGGGCCAGATAGTAGCCGGGTTCGCCATTGGTGCTGCCGATGCCGTAGAACCGTCCCGGCTGGCCGCGTACGGCGTTCTGGAAATAGGCGCGGAAGGACAGGTCTTCGCCCAGGTAACTGTCGACATCGCGCCAGTTGCTGGTGGCCATCACCCGACCGGTGGTGTCCATCACGTAGATGGCCCGGCTGCGGCTGCGGCGGTTCAGGCCTTCGAGGTATTCGTTGACGGTCTTGCGATGCTCGGGCGTGGGGTCGTCGAGCAGTTGCGAGACACTCGATTCAAGCTCCAGCAGGCTGGGCAGGTAGGTGTACTTGCTGATTTCGCTCTCGACCGCACGGGCGTGCAGCTCCAGCTGGCGCTCGCCATTCTCGGCCAGGCCACGCACGCCATAGTGTTCGCTGATCCAGAAGCCGAGGTAACCCAGGCCGATCATCAGCGCAATGACCAGCGGCGGCAGGAACAGATGGCGGATCAGGCGGGGTTTCACGGCGAGTGATGGCGGCGCGGCGCGATAGAGGGTGGGGTCGCATTTCATCACAGAAGCCTTGGGTCAACCACAACACAAATCTACAAGCCAACACTGGATCCTTGTGGGAGCGAGCTTGATCGCGATGACTGCTTACCGGCCGACAATAATGTTGACTGACAGTCTGCTATCGCGAGCAAGCTCGCTCCCACAGGATTGGAGCGGTGTTTTTAGTGCTGCAGGATTTTCTCGAGGAAATGCTGCGCGCGTTCGGAGCGGGCACTGATGTCGCCGAAGAACTCTTCTTTCTTGCAGTCTTCGATGATCTGGCCCTGGTCCATGAAAATCACCCGGTTCGCCACTTTGCGGGCGAAGCCCATTTCGTGGGTCACGCACATCATGGTCATGCCTTCGTGGGCCAGTTGCACCATCACGTCGAGCACTTCGTTGACCATTTCCGGGTCAAGGGCCGAGGTCGGTTCGTCAAACAGCATCACCACCGGGTCCATCGCCAGCGCACGGGCAATCGCCACGCGCTGCTGCTGGCCGCCGGAGAGCTGGCCCGGGTGCTTGTGGGCGTGGGCCGAGAGACCGACCCGCTCAAGCAGTTGCAGGCCTTTCTTGGTGGCTTCTTCCTTGCTGCGGCCCAGCACCTTGATCTGCGCGATGGTCAGGTTTTCGGTGATGGTCAGGTGCGGGAACAGTTCGAAATGCTGGAACACCATGCCCACCCGCGAACGCAGTTTCGGCAGGTTGGTCTTCGGGTCGGCGATGGAGGTGCCATCGACCACGATGTCGCCTTTCTGGAACGGTTCCAGGGCGTTCACGCACTTGATCAGCGTGGATTTGCCCGAACCCGATGGCCCGCACACCACCACAACCTCACCCTTGCTGACCTCGGTGCTGCAATTGGTCAGTACCTGGAAGTCCCCATACCACTTGTTGATGTTCTTGATAGAGATCATACGGCGAACCTTTTTTGCAGACGCTTGACCAGCAGCGAGGCGGCAAAGCTGATTGTGAAGTACACGAGACCTGCGATGATCAGGAACTCATTGGAGCGGCCGATGATGTCGCCATTGGCCCGCGAAGCATTGAGGAAGTCCACCAGGCCGACCGTGTAGACCAGCGAGGTGTCCTGAAACAGGATGATGCTCTGTTGCAGCAGCAGCGGGGTCATCTTGCGAAACGCCTGGGGCAGTATGATCAGGCGCATGGTCTGGCCATAGTTCATGCCCAGCGCTTGTGCCGCGCCCATCTGGCCCTTGGGGATCGACTGCACGCCGGCCCGCACGATTTCGCAGAAGTACGCGGCCTCGAACATCATGAACGCCACGACGCAGGAGCCGAACGCACCGATCGGCGTGTCCTCGCCGGTGATCCAGCGCAGCACGAACGGCACCGCCAGGTAGAACCAGGTGATGACCAGCAGCAGCGGAATCGAGCGGAAATAGTTGACGTAGGCGCCCGCGATATTGGAGACCAGCTTGTTGTGGGACAGGCGCATCAGCGCCAGGATTGTCCCCAGGATGATCCCGCCGACGACGCCCAGGGCCATCAGCTTGAGGGTCATCACCATGCCGTTCCACAAGCCGGGAATGGCCGGTATGACGCCAGTGAAATCGAATTCCATCATTTACCCCCCACGGAGATCAGGCCGGGCACCGCGACCTTCTTCTCGACCATGCGCATGAGCAGCATCAGGCTCATGTTCAGGGTGAAGTAGATCAGCGTCGCCAGGGTGAAGGCTTCGAACAGGTTGGCGGAGAACTCGGCGGTCTGCTTGGTCTGCGCGAGCAGCTCCATCAGGCCGATCAGCGAGGCCACGGAGGAGTTCTTGAAGACGTTGAGAAATTCCGAGGTGAGCGGCGGAATGATGATTCGGTAGGCCTGGGGCAGCAGCACGTTCCAGTAGATCTGCGGCAGCTTGAAGCCCATGGCTCGGGCGGCGGATTCCTGGCCGCGGGGCAGCGCCTGGATGCCGGTGCGCACTTGTTCGCAGACCCGGGCGGCGGTGAACAGGCCCAGGCACACCACGACGCTCAGGTAGGCCGAGGTGGTCGGGTTCAGGTCCTGTTTGTACCACTCCTGCATATCGGCGGGCAGCAGGTCCGGCACGAGGAAGTACCAGATGAACAGCTGAACCAGCAGCGGCACATTACGGAAGAGTTCCACATAGCAGGTGGCGATCCCCGACACCAGCCGGTTCGGCACGGTGCGCATCACGCCGAGCACCGAGCCCAGCAGCAGGGCGATGATCCAGGCCACGACGGCGATAGCAATGGTCCAGCCCAGGCCGGCTACGTACCAGTCGAGATAGGTCTCGCTGCCCACGCCGGTGGACTTGAAGAATACGCCCCAGTCCCAGTTGTAATTCATTAGGGTCTCCCCTCAGATCGTTCGATATACAAATGCCCGCCTGGGGAAACTCCGTTCCCGCCCGGCTTGGAGGCCAGGCACACGCGATCGGCTCGACAGCCACCGGTTCGAGTGTTTCCAGATTTGCCAGCAGGGAGTGACCATCCCCTGAAAGGGCCGGGCCCCTTCAGGAGATAAGGTTAGTCAGAAATCAGGATTTCTTGTCGTCAGCCGCTTTATCGGTCGGCTTGGCGATCAGTGCCTTGAGTTCTTCGCTCATCGGGAAGTTCAGGTTCAGGCCTTTTGGCGGAATAGGCTGCATGAACCATTTTTCGTAGATCTTGTTGATCTCGCCCGAAGCGTAGGTGGCCTTGATGGCGTCATCCACGGCCTTTTTGAACGGCTCGTCGCCCTTGCGCATCATGCAGCCGTAGATTTCGTAGGACTGTGGTGTACCGGTCACGGCCCAGTCGTCGGCTTTCTTGGCCTTGGCGGCTTCGCCGGCCAGCAGGGCATCGTCCATCATGAAAGCAACGGCGCGGCCGCCTTCGAGCATCTGGAAGGACTCGCCATGGTCCTTGGCGGAGATGACGTTCATGCCCATTTGCTTGTCGGCGTTCATGGACTTGAGGAGGCGCTCGGACGTGGTGCCGGCGGTGGTCACGACGTTCTTGCCCTTGAGGTCGTCGAAATCCTTGTACTTGGAATCTTTCTTGGTCAGCAGCCGAGTGCCGATCTCGAAGATGCCAACGGAGAAGTCAACCTGCTGCTGACGCTCGACGTTGTTGGTGGTGGAGCCGCACTCCAGGTCCACGGTGCCGTTCTGCACCAGCGGGATACGGGTTTGCGAGGTGACCAGGTTGTACTTGACCTGCAGGTTGGGCAGGTCCAGGTCTTTCTTGATCGCTTCGACGACTTTCAGCTGGATGTCGTGGGAGTAGCCGACCGGCTTGCCGGAAGCGTCCGCGATGTAGGAGAACGGAATGGAAGCGTCGCGATGCCCAAGCGTAATGACGCCGGACTCTTTGATCTTTTTCAGTGTGCCGGTCAGTTCGGCTGCGAAAACCGGAGTACTGATCAGAGCGGCAGCAATGGCTGCGCCCAGGAGATGGGGAACGATACGCATCGATGTTTCCTCGACATTGTTTTTTTTATTTCGGCCGATTCGTCGGCCCTGAGTACTTCGAGATGCCTGGCAGCTCCTGGTGTGTTGGCGTACAGGCATTCGTCTCCAGAAGTGTAGAGCATGACTCGTGCCAGACCAGGGTGGTCTGTTTAACTTGTTGTTTTAGATGGTGATTAATGTTTTGTTTCAGGTTTTAGGCGGACTGTTTTATCCGGTTAGCCGAACTGACTGGCGGGTCGCGTTCGGAAAACCGAATGGCTTGAGCCTGCCCCCGATTCATTGTGGGAGCGAGCTTGCTCGCGATAGCGGTGTGTCAGTCCCATGGATGTTGAATGTGCTGGCCTCATCGCGAGCAAGCTCGCTCCCACAGGGCATCGGTGGACGCCAGATAGCAAAAAGCCCCTGAATCGTTGGATCCAGGGGCTTTGGGTTTTGCAGGATATCCGTCAGGCCGCTTCGATCTTGCGACGGTTGTGCTCGACCTTATCCAAGTACTGCTGCAGCTTCTCCTGCTCGGCCGGGGTGGTGAACAAGCCCAGCTTGCTGCGGCGCCACAGGATGTCCTGGGCATCGACGGCCCACTCGTCGCTGCACAGATAATCGACCTCGCGGGTGTAAAGGCCGGCGCCGAGGTGTTCGCCCAGGTCGCCAAGGTCATGCACGCCTTCGAGCATGCGCCAGGTACGGCTGCCATAGGTGGTGGCCCAGCGGCGGGCGATGTCGGTCGGCAGCCAGTCGAACTTGTCCCGCAACGCCGAGCACAGCGCTTGCGGGGTGGTCATGTTTTCGCCGCCGGGGAGGGCCTCCACGGCGGTCCAGCTTCCGCGCATCTGGGTGAAGTAGGGCGCCAGTTGCGCCATGGCCGATTCTGCCAATTTGCGATAAGTGGTCAGCTTGCCGCCGAACACCGACAGCAAGGGCGCTTCTTCGCCGCCACCGGAAAGCGCCAGGGTGTAGTCCCGGGTGACGGCCGACGGGTTGTCGGATTCGTCGTTGCACAGCGGCCGTACGCCGGAGTAACTGTGCAGGATATCGTCGCGGCCGATCTGCTTCTTGAAGTGGGCGTTGACCACTTTCAACAGGTAATCGGTTTCACCTTCAGTAATCGCTACCTTGGCCGGATCACCGGTGTATTCGCGATCCGTCGTACCGATCAGGGTGAACTGGTTCAGGTACGGAATGGTGAACACGATGCGCTGATCTTCGTTTTGCAGAATGTGCGCATGCTCGCCTTCGTAGAGTTTCGGCACGATCAGGTGGCTGCCCTGGATCAGGCGGATGCCATAGGGCGACTCCAGCTTCAGATCATCGCGAATGAACTTGGCGACCCACGGGCCGGCGGCGTTCACCAGCGCTTTGGCGCGGATAGAAAACAGGCTGCCGTCGGCACGTTCCAGGTGCAAGTGCCACAGGCCTTTGCTGCGGCGGGCATTCACACAGCGGGTGCGGGTGTGGATATGCGCGCCTTTTTCCCGGGCGGCCATGGCGTTGAGTACCACCAGTCGCGCATCGTCGACCCAGCAGTCGGAGTATTCGAAGCCCTTGGTGATCTCACTTTTCAGCGCGCTGTCGGCACCGAACTTCAAACTTTTGGAGCCGGCGAGCTGCTCGCGTTTGCCCAAGTGATCGTAGAGGAACAGGCCGGCGCGAATCATCCAGGCCGGGCGCAGGTGCGGGCGGTGGGGCAACACGAAGCGCATTTGCTTGACGATGTGCGGGGCCTTGGTCAGCAGCACTTCACGCTCGGCCAGCGCTTCGCGCACCAGGCGGAATTCATAATGTTCAAGGTAGCGCAGGCCACCGTGGATCAGCTTGCTGCTGGCCGACGAGGTGTGACTGGCCAGGTCGTCCTTTTCGCAAAGGAACACCGAAAGACCGCGACCGGCAGCGTCCGCGGCAATCCCCACGCCATTGATACCGCCGCCAATGACGGCGACGTCATAGATCTCGGCGAGAGGGGGCGTAGGCAAGGTAGAAGTGGGCATCGGCTGGCCTCGGGTTCTTTTCGTAATATTTGAATTCGAACATAAATGTTCATTTTCGAAAATACTAGCCCATAAAGACAGCAACAGCCAGTCAACTTCGATTGAAAATACTGATCAAAGGAAGCTGAAAGGAAAATTTTCGAACAAAAAAGTTATTGAGCGAGGTGCTTTTGTGGCGAGGGAGCTTGCTCCCGCTCGGCTGCGAAGCAGTCGTAAAACCGGCTGGCGTGGTGTGCCTGAAAGGTCGCGTCAGATCATTGGGGCGGCTCCGCCTCCCAGCGGGAGCAAGCTCCCTCGCCACAGGGTAACGGGGAGAGCGTCAGACCACTTCCAACCGGATCTTGTGCTGGCTCAACAACTGCGCCAGGGCCGGCACCGGTTGCTGGTCGGTCACCAGGCAATCGATCAGGCTGATGGGGCCCAGGCGGACCATGGCATTGCGTCCGAACTTGCTGGAGTCCGCCGCCAACAGCACTTGCCGGGCGTTGGCGATGATGGCTTGGGAGACCCGCACTTCCTGGTAGTCGAAGTCCAGCAGGCTGCCGTCTTCGTCGATACCGCTGATGCCCACCAGGGCGAAGTCGACCTTGAACTGGTTGATGAAGTCGACGCTGGCCTGGCCCACCACGCCGCCGTCACGCCGTACGTTGCCGCCGGCGATCAGGACTTCGAAGTCGTCCTTGGCGCTGAGGATCGAAGCCACGTGCAGGTTGTTGGTGATGACCTTCAGATGGTTGTGATTAAGCAGGGCTCGGGCGATGGATTCGGTGGTGGTGCCGATGTTGATGAACAGCGAGGCGTGATCGGGGATCTGGGCGGCGATGGCTTCGGCGATGCGTTGCTTTTCGTCGCGCATCTGGTCGGCGCGCATGGCGTAGGCGGTGTTTTCCACGCTTGAATCGTAGGCGGCGCCGCCGTGGTAGCGGCGCAGCAGGTTGACTTCCGCCAGTTGGTTGATGTCGCGGCGGATGGTTTGCGGGGTGACGACGAATAACTGCGCCATTTCCTCGATGCTGACATAGCCGCGTTCGCGGACCAGTTCGAGGATTTGCTGCTGGCGGGGAGGCAGATTCATGGGGCTTCCTTTGGGCTGCCGTACAAAATTTGCCCATGATGCCGCAGGAATCCGATCCCGACCAGTTTCAGAACCTTATCAGGCTTATTCAGCGTCTTCGTGGGGCTCCCAATCGCGGGTGCGGCTGACCGCTTTCTGCCAGCCGGCATAGAGTTTTTCTTTCGCCGCCTCGTCCAGTTGCGGTTCGAATTCGCGCTCGATCACCGCTTTGCCGCGCAGTTCTTCCAGGCTGCCCCAGAAGCCGCATGCCAGGCCGGCCAGATATGCCGCACCCAGAGCCGTGGTTTCACGCATTTTCGGCCGCTCGACCTGGGTGCCGAGGATGTCGGCCTGGAACTGCATCAGGAAGTTGTTCGCCACCGCGCCACCGTCGACGCGCAGGGCCCTGAGGCGTTCACCCGAATCCTGTTGCATGGCGTCGAGCACGTCGCGGGTCTGGTAGGCGATCGACTCCAGTGCTGCGCGAATGATGTGATCGACCCGTACGCCGCGGGTCAGGCCAAACAGTGCGCCACGGGCATAAGGGTCCCAATACGGCGCGCCCAGGCCGGTGAAGGCGGGCACCAGGTACACACCGTTGCTGTCCTTGACCTTGTTGGCAAAGTATTCGGTATCCAGGGCGTCGTTGATGATCTTCAGTTCATCGCGCAGCCATTGGACGGTGGAGCCGCCGTTGAATACAGCGCCTTCCAGGGCATAGGCCACTTCGCCGCGGGGGCCGCAGGCGATGGTGGTGAGCATGCCGTGATTGGATTTCACGGCTTTTTTCCCGGTGTTCATCAGCAGGAAGCAGCCGGTGCCGTAGGTGTTTTTCGCCTGCCCCGGCTCCACACACATCTGCCCGAACAGGGCTGCCTGTTGGTCGCCGGCGATGCCGCCGATGGCGATACCGCTTTTGGTACGGCCATAGATTTCCGAGGACGACTTCACTTCCGGGAGCATTTCGCGAGGGATGTCGAGGATCTCGAGCATCTTGGCGTCCCATTCCAACGAGTGAATGTTGAAGAGCAGGGTGCGCGAGGCGTTGGTGTAGTCGGTGACGTGGACCTTGCCACCGGTGAATTTCCAGATCAGCCAGCTATCGACCGTGCCGAACAGCAGCTCACCGTTGCGCGCACGCTCGCGGCTGCCTTCGACGTTGTCCAGGATCCACTTGAGCTTGGTGCCGGAGAAGTACGGGTCGGTGACCAGGCCAGTGGTCTGGCTGATGTATTGCTCGTGGCCGTCGCGCTTGAGCTGTTGGCAGATCTCGGTGCTGCGGCGGCACTGCCAGACGATGGCGTTGTAGATCGGACGGCCGGTGGTCTTGTCCCAGACCACGGTGGTTTCCCGCTGGTTGGTGATGCCGATGGCGGCCACCTGGTCATGATGCAGGCCGGCCTGGGCCAGGGCTTCGACCATGACCGCGCTCTGGGTGGCGAAGATTTCCATCGGGTCGTGTTCGACCCAACCGGCCTGCGGGTAATGCTGGGCGAATTCGCGTTGGGCGGTGCAGACCACATTGGCATCACGGTCGAAAATGATCGCGCGCGAGCTGGTCGTACCCTGGTCGAGGGCAATGATGTAGTTCTTGTTCTGGGTATCGGTCATTTCGATTGCCTCGGGTCTTTCATAAAGGAGACGTAAAAAGAAGCCACGGCGCAGGCTTCGAATGGCAGGGCCTGCGCCGATTGTTTCAGGATGTTCGGGGCTTGCCATCAATGGCCGGTTCTACATCCTTTGTCGCTGTCATGGCGCTGGGCAGGTGACGGGCAATCAACCCGCGATAGGCCGCAGCACCGAGGCACGCACCCACGATCGGCGCAAAAATCGGAACCAGGAAGTACGGGATGTCGCGTCCACCCGTGAGGGAAATTTCACCCCAGCCTGCGAAGAAAGTCATCAGTTTAGGACCGAAGTCCCGCGCCGGGTTCATCGCAAAGCCCGTCAGCGGCCCCATGGAGCTGCCGATCACGGCTATCAGCAGGCCGATCAGCAAGGGTGCCAGTGGGCCGCGGGGCAAGCCGTTGTTGTCGTCGGTCAAGGACATGATCACCCCCATCAGGATGGCGGTGATGATCGCTTCCACGAGGAAGGCTTGGCCAGTGGAGAGTGCCGCGTGAGGGTAGGTGGAGAACACCGAAGCCAGTTCGAGGCTCATTTCGGTGCCACGAACCATGTGCCGGGACTGTTCGAAATCGAAGAATAGATTGCTGTACAGCGTGTAGACCAGCAGCGCGCCGCAGAAAGCGCCGGTCACTTGAGACGCAATATAGAAAGGCAGCTTGCGCTTTTCGAAGTCGGTGAACATGCACAGGGCGATGCTGACGGCGGGGTTGAGGTGGGCACCGGAAATGCCTGCGCTCAGATAGATTGCCATGCTGACACCGACGCCCCAGATGAGGCTGATTTCCCACAAACCGAAGCTCGCACCCGCGACCTTGAGCGCTGCGACGCAGCCGGTGCCGAAGAAAATCAGCAGGCCAGTTCCCAGGAATTCCGCCAGGCATTGGCTGGACAGGGACGGCTGTTGTAAAGCAGTTGTCATTCAAACCTCGGTTTTTTGTTGTTTTGCAGCGCGTTCGATACAGCACGATTGCGCGATTTCCACCGAGGCAGGATCCCCATCCTGATCTCGGGTTGCTGCTTGAGACATGCAATGTGGCTTTCAGTTTCGAAAAAATATAGACAAGAAACGCTGGTGTCAAAGGTCGAAAGTGAACCATTGGTCACATTTCAACTATTCGTGCTGTGAATGACGCTTCCGTTGGCGATGCGTCACCGATACCGGCAGCGCAGCCGCAAAGCCTTTTCAGAGACGATGGCTTAGAATCCGCTCTGTCTTTTTTGATTTCCTTATCAGGAGCGGTCATGACACCCGCATTGGATCTGCTTAAGAAAGTGCGCGCCGAACATCGCATCCACAGTTATGAACACGATCCCAAGGCGGCGTCCTATGGCTTGGAGGCGGCAGAAAAGCTCGGGCTGGATCCGGCGCAGGTGTTCAAGACGTTGTTGGCGGCCAGTGAAAAAGGTGAGCTGTTGGTGGCGGTAGTGCCCGTGGCCGGGAGCCTGGATTTGAAAGGCCTGGCCCACGCCGCCGGCGTGAAGAAGGTCGAGATGGCCGACCCGGCCGCCGCGCAGCGTTCGACCGGTTATTTGCTCGGTGGTATCAGCCCGCTGGGACAGAAGAAGCGTTTGCGCACGTTTATCGACAATTCCGCACAGCCACTCGCCAGTATGTTCGTCAGTGCGGGGCGGCGTGGGTTGGAAGTCGAGTTGGCGCCTTCGGTATTGAAGGAACACACCGGGGCGGTGTTTGCTGATATCGGGCGTGCTTGACAGAGCAGGGTGGCCGCTGCGCAGCCTGTAGGGTGAAAATTCTGCTGATCTGTCACTGGATAATCCGTGCCGCTACACCCCATGCTGGCGCATCAGAAAAATAAGGAGAAGTGCCATGCAGCTTGCGTTTCATCAGGTCGATGCGTTCAGTGACCGGCCGTTCGGCGGTAACCCGGCGATGGTCTATCGGCTCGACGGCTGGCTGGCCGACGACCTGATGCAGAAGATCGCCGCCGAGCATAACCTGGCTGAAACCGCGTTCCTGGTGCGTGAAGGCCAGCATTGGCATATCCGCTGGTTTACCCCCACCACCGAAGTCCCGCTGTGTGGCCACGCCACGTTGGCCAGCGCTTATGTGCTGTTCGAGATCTATCACGAAACCGTCGAGCGCCTGGATTTCATCTGCCGGTCCGGCTCGTTGAGTGTGACGCGTGAGGGTGATCGGTTGTGGTTGGATTTTCCGGCCGTCGTGCCTGCCGAGCTGGGCGTGTCCCTGGCCGTGCAGAGTGCCTTGGGCGTCGAGGCGGTGGATGTGCTGAGTTCCAACGAGTTGTTCGTGGTGCTGGAGTCGGAGCAAGCGGTGCTCGATTGCAAGCCGGACATGGTGGCCCTGGCAAAACTGCCCTGGCCCGGCGCTATCGTCACCGCCCCGGGGAGCAAGCATGATTTTGTCTCGCGCTATTTTGCCCCGGCGATCGGCATCAACGAAGACCCGGTGACCGGCTCGACCCATTGCAGCCTGATTCCCTATTGGTCCAAGCGCCTGGGCAAGCACGGACTGACGGCTTATCAGTGTTCGGCCAGGGGCGGGGCGTTGTTTTGCCGGTTGGAGGGTGAGCGGGTGAAGATCGGCGGGAACGCGACGTTGGTGGCCAGTGGGACGTTGATGCTGCACTCAAACCAATGACCTCAAATGTGGAAGCTTGCTCGCGATAGCGGTGGTTCAGCCTGCACTGATGCTGAATGTGGCTATGTCATCGCGAGCAAGCTCGCTCCCACAGGATTTGTGGATGCAGTCGATTTGTGCCTGTTGCAGATTCCCATGTGGGAGCGAGCTTGCTCGCGATAGCGGTGGTTCAGCCTGCACTGATGCTGAATGTGGCTATGTCATCGCGAGCAAGCTCGCTCTCACAGGATTTGTGGATGCAGTCGATTTGTGCCTATTGCAGATTCCCATGTGGGAGCGAGCTTGCTCGCGATAGCGGTGGTTCAGCCTGCGCTGATGCTGAATGTGGCTATGTCATCGCGAGCAAGCTCGCTCCCACAGGATTTGTGGATGCAGTCGATTTGTGCCTATTGCAGATTCCCATGTGGGAGCGAGCTTGCTCGCGATAGCGGTGGTTCAGCCTGCATCGATGCTGAATGTGTCCACTCCCACAATGATTAGCTGGCCGCGCTGTAGCGTCGCACGCCGCTGTCCACTGGTGGAATATGCGCCGCGGTGCTGCCCGAGGCCTGGAACAGCACCAGGTGCTCAGCCGCCACGCGGATGCCGACGGCGGCGCCGACCTGATGGTCGGCATGGCTGGGGAAGATCGATTCCAGTTGCGCACCTGTGGGTAATTGCAGGCGATACAAGGTTGAAGCACCCAAGAAGGTCTTGCCAACGATTCTGGCGGTGAGCGGGCTGTCCGGGGCGTAGACGATATCGTCGGGCCGCAGCAGCACGTCCACCGCGCCGCCGATGGGCCAGGTGTAGGCCCGGTTGCCGCGCAGGAGGCCCAGCTCGGTCTGTACCGATTCCGGGCTGTCGAGCTGGCCGCGAATGAAGTAGCCCTGGCCAACGAAACTGGCGACAAATGGCGTCAGTGGTTCGTGATACAGGTTGTAAGGTGTATCCCACTGTTCCAGGCGACCTTCCCTGAATACGCCGACATGGTCACTCACGGCGAAGGCTTCTTCCTGATCGTGGGTGACCAGGATCGCGCTGGTGCCGCGGGCCTTGAGAATGTCCCGCACTTCATGGCTGAGCTTGCGGCGCAGCTCGCCATCGAGGTTGGAGAACGGTTCATCGAGCAACAGCAGCTGCGGTTCCGGCGCCAGCGCACGAGCCAGGGCCACGCGTTGCTGTTGGCCGCCGGACAGTTCATGGGGAAAGCGGCTACCCAGGTGTTTCAGGTTGACCAGTTCCAGCAATTCTTCGACGACGCGGTCCTTGTTCGGATGCTTGCGAATGCCGAAGGCAATGTTCTGGGCCACGCTCAGGTGAGGGAACAGGGCGTAGTCCTGGAACACCATGCCGATGCGGCGTTTTTCCGGGGCGAGGGTGAAGCCCGCGCGGGAGATTGTTTCCCCGGCCAACTGGATTTCACCCTCGTGCACCGGTTCGAAGCCGGCAATGGCACGCAAGGTCGTGGTCTTGCCGCACCCGGACGAACCGAGCAGGCAACCGATATCACCGGCATTGAGGTGCAGGTTGAGGTTCTGCACGACCCGCTGGTCCTGATAACCGCAGGCCAGGTTGTGCAAGTTCAGCAGCAGGGCGTGGCTCATGCGTGGTGATACGCCGGCTCGACCAGGAACTCGAGCAAGGCCTTTTGCGCATGCAGGCGATTCTCGGCCTGGTCCCAGGCTACCGAACGCGGGTCATCCAGCAGGTCCATGCTGATCTCCTCGCCACGGTGGGCCGGCAGGCAGTGCATGAACAACACGTCGACATCCGCCAGGTCGAGCAGGGCGCGGTTGACCTGCAATGGCGCGAACAACTCCAGGCGCCTGGCGGTTTCTTCTTCCTGGCCCATGGAGGTCCAGACGTCGGTGCTCACCAGGTGCGCACCGGCCACGGCCTGTTTCGGGTCTCGGACGATGGATACCCGGTCCCCGGCCTTGGCCAGCAACTCGGCATTGGGGTCAAAACCTTCGGGGCAGGCAACGCGCAGTTGGAAGTCGAATTGCATCGCCGCTTCTATATAGCTGTTGCACATGTTGTTGCCGTCGCCGATCCAGGCCACGGTCTTGCCCTGGATCGAGCCACGGTGCTCGAGGAAGGTCTGCATGTCGGCCAGCAACTGGCAGGGGTGCAGGTCGTCGGACAGGCCGTTGATCACCGGTACGCGGGAATGGGCCGCGAACTCGGTCAGGGTGCTGTGGGCAAAGGTACGGATCATCACCGCGTCCAGCATGCTCGACATGACGATGGCGCAATCGCCGATGGGTTCGCCACGGCCCAGTTGGGTATCGCGGGGCGACAGGAAAATCGCCTGGCCGCCCAGTTGGATCATGCCGGCTTCGAAAGAGATGCGGGTGCGGGTCGATGACTTCTCGAAGATCATCCCCAGCACGCGGTTTTTCAAGGGCTCGAACAGTACGCCGCGATTACGCAGGTCCTTGAGCTCCACGCCTCGACGGATCACGCCGAGCAACTCATCGGGCGTGAAATCCATCAGGGAGAGAAAGTGCCTTGCGCTCATGATTGACTACCTTTTTGTAACTGACCGCAGATGCTCAAAGCCTTGTTTAAGGAAAAAACGGGCGAGACCTGCGGCAAAAGCCGCACGGGGCGACGAAATAGGGGAAGGCGCGATCTTATAATTAAATGTCGCGTCTTACCAATAGGGCTACGGTTTTTGGGGATTTCAGCGAAGCCATCACGCGAATGCGATGACGTATTTGAGGCCGGTTTCCTGACTGCAGCGGCCCATTTGTACACTGGCGCTGCTCGGCTTGGCAATCAAGCGCGGCGGGCGCGCCATGGATGGGGGGCGTTTGTGTCGTGGCCTGCGACTCTTGCGCCTGTCTGCTGGTGGTTGTGAAACATTTCCTAATGCAAAGGCCTGGGTTATAAATGAGCCTCAGCGGCACAGGAGCCCGAAATGGATTCGAAAGAGCAACAACTGATGGAATTGCTGGGGCTGACCGCACGCTCGCTGACCCACCTGACGGCATCGGTGACGTCCATGTCATTCGAATTGCTGCGCAGCGAGGATGAAGTGACCAAGGCCGCCGGCCGCCGGATGATCGATCGCATGGCCACGATCAGCAGTGGCCTCGACGAGCATTGGCGATTGATTGGCGAACTGACCGGCGTGCCCATCGCCCAGGAGGAAGTGGAAACCGTCGAGGAAATCCAACTCCTGGCGCCCCCCGAGGGCCCTTGATGGCAGTTCATCGGCGGGCCTGATGTCCGGCAATTCACAGGACGAACGTCGCTGGCGCTGCCGGGAGTCACGCGCCATAGTTTTGTTCCCGCGGCCGAAAGTGCCCGCCACGAACAAAACAGAGACTGGCCATGACCAAGACTCTCCACCACCGTGCGTGCCATCTGTGTGAAGCCATCTGCGGCTTGACCCTTGAAACCACCGAAACCGACGGCCAGGGCCTGGCGATCACCTCGATCAAGGGTGATGCGCTGGACACCTTCAGTCGCGGTCACATCTGCCCCAAGGCAGTGGCCTTGCAAGATATCCAGAACGATCCGGACCGCCTGCGCCAACCCATGCAGCGCATCGGCAACGAATGGCACCCCATCGCCTGGGACGATGCCTTCGCGTTGGTGGCCGCGCGCCTGGCGGATATCCAGGCGCGCCACGGCCAGAATGCGGTGGCGGTCTACCAGGGCAACCCCAGCGTGCATAACTATGGGCTGATGACCCACAGCAACTACTTCCTGGGCCTGTTGAAGACCCGCAGCCGTTTCTCGGCAACCTCGGTGGACCAACTGCCCCATCACCTGACCAGCCACCTGATGTACGGCCACGGCTTGCTACTGCCGATTCCGGACATCGATCACACCGACTTCATGCTGATCCTGGGCGGCAACCCATTGGCCTCCAACGGCAGCATCATGACCGTGCCGGACGTGGAGAAGCGCCTCAAGGCGATCCAGGCCCGTGGCGGCAAAGTGGTGGTGATCGATCCGCGCCGCAGCGAAACGGCGGCGATTGCCGACCAGCATGTCTTCGTGCGCCCCGGTGGTGATGCCGCGTTGCTGTTTGGCTTGCTCAATACCCTGTTCAGCGAAGGCCTGACCCGTGACAGCCATCTGCCGGTGGACGGCCTGGACGAGGTGCGCGCGGCCGTCGCTTCTTTCACGGCTGAAGCGATGAGCCCGCTCTGTGCGGTGCCGGCAGCGCAGATCCGGCAATTGGCCCGGGACTTCGCCGCCGCCCCGTCAGCGGTGTGCTACGGGCGGATGGGGGTGTCGACCCAGGCGTTCGGTACGCTGTGCCACTGGCTGATCCAGGTGATCAACCTGGTGACCGGCAATCTGGATCGGGTGGGTGGTGCGCTGTGCACCGAGCCGGCGGTGGACCTGGTGGCGACCACCTCGGGCGGGCATTTCAATCGTTGGCAGAGCCGGGTGTCCGGGCGTCCCGAATACGCGGGGGAGCTGCCGGTGTCGGCCCTGGCCGAGGAGATGCTCACCGAGGGCGAAGGCCAGATTCGGGCGCTGGTCACCGTGGCCGGCAACCCGGTGTTGTCTACACCCAACGGGCGGCAGTTGGAGCAGGCCCTGGATGGGCTGGAGTTCATGGTCAGCGTCGATCTGTACATCAACGAAACCACCCGCTACGCCGACCTGATCCTGCCCTCGACCTCGGCCCTGGAAAACGATCATTACGACACCACCTTCAACCTGTTCGCGGTGCGCAACGTGACCCGTTTCAACCGGGCGATCCTGCCCAAGCCCGAGGGGGCGCTGCACGACTGGGAAATCTTTGTCGGCCTGGCCAAGGCCTTCGCTGCCCGGACCGGCAAAGAACTCAAGCCGACCATGCCGCCGGCGCAGATGATCGATCTTGGCCTGCGCAGCGGGGCGTATGGCGACGCCTCGCCGCACAAACTGTCCCTGGCGACTTTGTTCGACCATCCCCATGGCATCGACCTCGGCGCACTCAAGCCCAACCTGGCCCCACGCTTGAAAACCGAAAACCAGCGGGTGCAGGCCGCGCCGGCGGTGATTCTCGCCGACCTTGCGCGCTTTGCCGCGTTGCAGGCGCCAGAACCGGATGAGTTGCTGATGATTGGCCGCCGCCATGTGCGCAGCAACAACTCCTGGATGCATAACTTCCATCGACTGGTGAAGGGCAAGCCGCGTCATCAATTGCTGATGCACCCGGATGACCTCGCCTCGCGCGGCCTTGCCGACGGGCAGCGCGTAACGGTCAGTTCGCGGGTGGGGGCCATCGAGGTCGAGGTGCTGGGCAGCCTGGACATGATGAAAGGCGTGGTCAGCCTGCCCCACGGCTGGGGCCATGCCCGGCCGGGCGTGCAGATGACCATTGCCAGTGGGCAGCCGGGCTCCAGCGCCAATGACCTGACCGATGATTGCCAGCTCGATGAGTTGTCCGGCAACGCGGCGCTCAACGGTGTACCGGTGAAGGTGGCGGCTGCGTAGAATTGTCTCTGAGCAGCACGTTCTGCTTTCCGTTACAATGCGCCACCGTGTCGACAACTGACGTCGCAAAGTTTAAGCCGAGGTGCTCCGTGGATATCATCGAAACGATTAAAGACCAGATTGCCAACAACACCATCCTGCTGTACATGAAAGGCTCGCCGAACGCGCCACAATGCGGTTTTTCGGCCAAGGCTGCTCAGGCGGTGATGGCGTGTGGCGAGAAGTTTGCCTACGTGGACATCCTGCAGAACCCGGAAATCCGCGCCAACCTGCCCAAGTACGCCAACTGGCCAACCTTCCCGCAATTGTGGGTGGGCGGTGAGCTGATCGGTGGTAGCGACATCATGACCGAGATGGCCGCCGACGGCTCTTTGCAGGCCACGATCAAGGCTGCGGTAGAACAAGCGTCCGCGAACAAGACCGAAGCCTGATCCAAGGACGTCTGTTCACCACGCCAGTCGTGGTGAACAGAAAACCTTGTGGGAGCGAGCTTGCTCGCGATAGCGCAGTGTCAGTCAGCATTTTTATATCTGACCCACCGCTATCGCGAGCAAGCTCGCTCCCACAGTGGTTTGGGTAGGGCCTGGGACATCCAGGCAATAAAAAGCCCCGCCTCTCGAAAGAGGGCGGGGCTTTTTAGTGGCTTGCTGCCGGGGAAGGTTACTCTTCGCCCATCTGCGATTGCAGGTAGTTCTCAAGACCGACTTTGTCGATCAGGCCCAGTTGGGTTTCCAGCCAGTCGATGTGCTCTTCCTCGGATTCGAGGATGTCTTCCAGCAGTTCACGGCTACCGAAGTCGCCAACGCTTTCGCAGTGGGCAATGGCGGCCTTCAGGTCGGCGTGGCCGGTGCGCTCGATGCGCAGGTCGCACTCGAGCATTTCCCGGGTGTGTTCGCCGATGTGCAACTTGCCCAGGTCCTGGACGTTCGGCAGGCCTTCGAGAAACAGGATGCGCTTGATCAGCTTGTCCGCGTGCTTCATCTCGTCGATGGACTCGTGGTACTCGTGCTTGCCCAGCTTGTTCAGGCCCCAATCCTCGTACATGCGCGCATGCAGGAAGTATTGGTTGATCGCGACCAGCTCATTGGCAAGGATCTTGTTGAGATGCTGGATGACTGTAATGTCGCCTTTCATGATGAGGCCTGCCCTGTAATAGCTGTGTATAGGGCGGAGTTTGAGCTGCGTATTTATCAGTGTCAAACCTAAGTTATTGAATAATAAATGAAAATTAATCGGAATAAGAATGTTTGTGTTCCGCGTCTGGACGCTAAGCATTTGATTTACAGGCATAAAAAAACCGGACATTGAGTCCGGTTCCTTGAAAAGCTGTCTTTACGCGGCAGTAAATTCTACCGGGTAGGGGATCGAGGCCTGTGCTGTTTGCACCTTGGCGAGGGTTTCACGCACTACTTCCTTGGCCAGGCAGGCACATTTGCCGCATTGGCTGGCTACGCCGGTGGCCTGGCGGACTTCGCGATAGCTGCAGCAACCTTCATAGATCGCTTCGCGGATTTGTCCGTCGGTGACGCCAGTGCAGAGGCATACATACATAAGTGAGAACCGTCGCTGGTTGTGACTCAATTGAGATGGATCTTAATGTTAACGAGAATGATTGTCAAAGTGGTTTCTCAAGGTCTTGCGCCAGAGCGATGCCAGGCTGACGAACGGTTTTTTCCTTGGGCAACGAAGGCGGCACGCAGCGGGGCGGCGATTTTTCGATACCACCGAAAAACCGTTGAAGACAGTCCAAATGCGCGGTGTATGATGGTCGGCCCTTGCAAGCGGGTTCGTGTCACAGGGCTGTCGCCTGAGGGTGGCAGGCTGGCCCGGACTTTGTTTTCACGCTAATTACATCAGGAGATATCCAATGAGCGTACTCGTAGGCAAACAAGCCCCTGACTTCACCGTGCCAGCCGTGCTTGGCAACGGCGAAATCGTCGACAGCTTCACCCTGTCCTCGGCCATCAAAGGCAAATACGGCCTGGTGTTCTTCTATCCGCTGGACTTCACCTTCGTCTGCCCATCCGAGCTGATCGCACTGGATCACCGCATGGACGACTTCAAGGCCCGTAACGTTGAAGTGATCGCTGTTTCGATCGACTCGCACTTCACTCACAACGCCTGGCGCAACACCCCGATCAACAATGGCGGTATCGGTCAGGTGAAATACACCATGGCTGCCGACATGAAGCACGAAATCGCCAAGGCCTACGACGTTGAGTCCGAAGGCGGCGTGGCCTTCCGTGGCGCCTTCCTGATCGACGACAAGGGCGTTGTCCGTTCGCAGATCATCAACGACCTGCCGCTGGGCCGTAACATGGAAGAGCTGATCCGTCTGGTCGACGCGCTGCAATTCCACGAAGAGCACGGCGAAGTCTGCCCGGCCAACTGGAAAAAAGGCGACAAGGGCATGACCGCATCGCCTGAAGGCGTTGCCGCTTACCTGGGCGAGCACAGCGACAAGCTGTAAGCGCATCCAGGCATAAAAAAACCGGCCCTCGATGGGCCGGTTTTTTTATGGGTGTTCCAAAGCAGAATACAGTCCTGTGGCGAGGGAGCTTGCTCCCGCTTGAGTGCGCAGCGCTCACAACATCTTGGGGCGGCTACGCCACCCAGCGGGAGCAAGCTCCCTCGCCACACAAGAGCCATACCAGGCTTGTTGTCAGTCGTCGAAATCCTGCCAGCCGCCCATCTCTTTCCACCGGTTGACGATGCCGCAGAACAGTTCGGCGGTCTTCTCGGTGTCGTAGCGGGCCGAGTGCGCCTCACGGCCATCGAAATCGATATCGGCTGCCTGGCACGCCTTGGCCAGGACGGTCTGGCCATACGCCAGGCCCGCCAGGGTCGCGGTGTCGAAGCTGGAGAACGGGTGGAACGGGTTGCGCTTCATGTCCAGGCGCGCGACGGCGGCGTTGAGGAAGCCCAGGTCGAAGCTGCTGTTGTGCCCGACCAGGATCGCGCGCTTGCAACCGTTGGCCTTGAGCGCCTTGCGCACACCACGGAAGATGTCGGTCAGGGCCGTTTCTTCGCTGACCGCCATGCGCAACGGGTGATCGAGCTTGATCCCGGTGAACTCCAGGGCCGCCGCTTCGACGTTGGCGCCTTCGAACGGTTCGACACGGAAGAAATAGGTGTGGTCAGGGAACACAAAGCCTTTTTCGTCCATGCCGATGGTGGTCGCTGCGATTTCCAGCAAGGCGTCTGTGGCGGAATTGAAACCACCGGTTTCTACATCGACGACGACCGGCAGATAACCACGGAACCGCGCGGCCATGGGGTGACGGGCGCCGCCCGAACCACCGTTGCCGTCCAGTTCGTCGTCGAAATGATCTTCACTCACGCGTTTTCCTCCAGCAGGCGCCAGCGCAGTTTTTCACCGGCGCGCAGCGGGATGACGGTCTGCTCGCCGAAGGGCAGGCTGACAGGGGCGGTCCATTCTTCACGGACCAGGGTAATACGGTCGGTGTTCACCGGCAGGCCATAGAAGCGCGGGCCATGCAGGCTGGCGAAGCCTTCGAGTTTTTCCAGCGCATTGCGCTGTTCGAACGCCTCGGCGTACATCTCGATGGCGGCATAGGCGGTGTAGCAGCCGGCGCAACCGCAGGCCGCTTCCTTGGCGTGACGGGCGTGGGGCGCCGAGTCGGTGCCGAGGAAAAACTTGGCGCTGCCGCTGGTGGCGGCGTCCAGCAAGGCTTCCTGGTGGGTATTGCGCTTGAGGATCGGCAGGCAATAGAAGTGCGGCCGGATCCCGCCTACCAGCATGTGGTTGCGGTTGTACAGCAGGTGGTGGGCGGTAATGGTCGCGCCGACGTTGGCCGGGGCCTCGTTGACGAACTGCACGGCATCGCCGGTGGTGATGTGTTCGAATACCACCTTGAGGGTCGGGAAGCGCTCCACGACGCGGCGCATGTGCTCGTCGATGAAGATCTTCTCGCGGTCGAACACATCGACGTCGCCCCGGGTAACCTCACCATGGATCAACAACGGCATGCCGACTTCGGCCATGGCCTCCAGCGCCGGGAAGATCTTGTCGATGCTGGTGACACCGGAATCGGAGTTGGTCGTCGCGCCGGCGGGATACAGCTTGGCGGCATGGACAAAACCGCTGGCCTTGGCGTCGCGAATCTCTTCGGGCTGGGTGCGGTCGGTGAGGTAAAGCACCATCAGCGGTTCGAAGCGGCTGCCAGCTGGGCGCGCGGCGAGGATACGCTGGCGATAGCCATCGGCCTCGGCGGCGTTGCGCACGGGCGGAACCAGGTTAGGCATGATGATTGCGCGCCCGAAGGTGCGCGCGACATCGGCGACGGTATGGGTCAACACAGCACCATCGCGAAGATGAATATGCCAGTCGTCGGGACGCAGCAGGGTCAGGCGGTCGGACATTGGGGGGCTTCCAGGCGGGTCAAACTCTGGGGAATGCTACCGGAAAAGACCGATTCAGGCACCCGCTATCAAGTTCTGCCACAACTTACCGATAGCTCCTACAGGTGTGCCACGAATCCGTGCAGTGCCCCGGACAGGCGTCATGCCCCCAAGCATGCGTCGATCTTTGTATAAAAGTCAGTGGAGCCTCCCGTGCGCCAGCGTTATCTAGCCTTGCTCAGTGTGTTTGCCAGCTTTCCCGCCATGGCGCTCACTTTCCAGACCCGTCTGGAGAGCATTGAGTGGACGGTCGAAGGCGATAAATTCGAGTGCCGGTTGAGCCAGCCGATCACCGACTTCGGCAGCGGCGAGTTCGTGCGTCGGGCGGGCGAGCAGGCCACCTTCAGGCTCAAGGCCTATAATCCGATGCTCGGCGGCGGTTCCGCGACCCTGCTGGCGGCGGCGGCACCCTGGCAACCGGGGCGGGGCGATATCAACCTGGGTTCGGTCAGCATTGGCAGTGGCGATGTATTGTTCAACAGCTCCCAGGTCCAGGCCGGTCGTTTGATCAGCGGGCTGATGGACGGTCGTAGCCCTGTGGTACGACGCAACACCGAGGACGGTCGAGTGTCCGAAGTCCGGTTGCTGCCGGTGCGTTTCAACAAGGCCTTCAGCGATTATCAGAGCTGTGTGGCCAAGTTGCTGCCGAAAAATTTCGAGCAGGTGAAGCAGACCCAGATCGGCTTCCCCGGCGAAGAAGTCGAACTCGATGCCCGGGCCAAGGCCCAGTTGCAGGTGATGCTCGACTTCATCAAGGCCGATCCGAGCGTCAATCATGTCGAGCTTGACGGTCACTCCGACAACAGCGGCAATCGCCTGACCAACCGCGAGCTGTCACGCCGCCGGGCCCTGGCGGTCCAGGATTTCTTCAAGGCCAATGGTTTCCAGGAGTCGCAGATTACCCTGCGCTTCCACGGCGAGCGTTATCCCCTGGTGCCCAACACCAACGCCGCCAACCGGGCCAAGAACCGTCGCGTGGTCGTGCGCCTCGAGCGCGTGGCGGCTAGCGAAGCACCGGCACCCCAGGCTCCCGCCGCGCAGCCCGCACCCGCAGCGGCCCCTGCCAAGGTGCCGGCGCCCACCGCGGCGCCGGCAAAGACACCGGCACCCACGCCCGTCGGAGCGACCGCGCGGACCTCCTGATTCGATTTTGACCGTCGCGCGTTCGACATAATCTGTCGCTTCGTCGTCATAAGCTGTCGCGCCTCTGTAAATTATCCGCGCTGGACGTTAGACTTCACGGCTTTCCGTACAACCCGTGGAGTGATGGCATGGCGGACGTAAACAAGGTCGTTCTGGCGTATTCCGGCGGCCTGGACACTTCGGTGATCCTGAAGTGGCTGCAGGACACTTATAACTGCGAAGTGGTGACCTTCACCGCTGACCTGGGGCAGGGCGAGGAAGTCGAGCCTGCACGCGCCAAGGCTCAGGCCATGGGCGTCAAAGAGATCTACATCGATGACCTGCGCGAAGAGTTCGTCCGCGACTTCGTGTTCCCGATGTTCCGCGCCAACACCGTTTACGAAGGCGAGTACCTGCTGGGTACGTCCATCGCCCGTCCGTTGATTGCCAAGCGCCTGATCGAAATCGCCAACGAAACCGGCGCCGATGCCATTTCCCACGGCGCTACCGGCAAAGGCAACGACCAGGTGCGTTTCGAGCTGGGCGCCTATGCCCTCAAGCCGGGCGTGAAAGTCATTGCCCCGTGGCGTGAATGGGACTTGCTGTCCCGTGAAAAACTGATGGACTACGCCGAGAAGCACGCGATTCCAATCGAGCGTCACGGCAAGAAGAAATCCCCGTACTCGATGGATGCCAACCTGCTGCACATCTCCTATGAAGGCGGCGTGCTGGAAGACACCTGGACCGAGCACGAAGAAGACATGTGGCGCTGGACCGTCTCCCCCGAGAAGGCCCCGGATACCCCGCAATACCTGGAGCTGACCTATCGCAATGGCGATATCGTCGCCCTGGACGGCGTGGAAATGAGTCCGGCCACCGTGCTGGCGACCCTGAACCGCATCGGCGGCGAACACGGCATCGGTCGTCTGGACATCGTCGAGAACCGCTATGTCGGCATGAAGTCCCGCGGCTGCTACGAAACCCCGGGCGGCACCATCATGCTGCGCGCTCACCGGGCGATCGAATCGATCACCCTGGACCGCGAAGTGGCTCACCTCAAGGACGAGCTGATGCCCAAGTACGCCAGCCTGATCTACACCGGCTACTGGTGGAGCCCTGAGCGTCTGATGCTGCAGCAGATGATCGACGCCTCCCAGGCTCACGTGAATGGCGTGGTACGCCTGAAACTGTACAAGGGCAACGTGATCGTCACCGGGCGTAAGTCCGACGAGTCGTTGTTCGACGCTAACATCGCGACCTTCGAAGAAGACGGCGGTGCCTATAACCAGGCCGACGCGGCTGGCTTCATCAAGCTCAATGCCCTGCGCATGCGCATCGCGGCGAACAAGGGTCGCAAGCTGTTCTGACCCTGGCGATAAAAAAACGGCCTGCCTTGAGCAGGCCGTTTTTTTTGCCTTCTGCTTTGCGCGCGCAGCCTATTTGCTGCAGCGCTGCCTCCTGATAGCTCATTCATCCTGCCCGTGGGTTGCAAGGTCTGCGTGGTGGTAAATGACGTATACGACGATGCCGGCGTGCTTCAAATGCTCCGCTCGATGGGTCTCGATCAGGCGCCGGGATTGGCGGCATAGGATGCAAAGGGTGTCCGGCGGCTCATGCCTGGGTCGATGAAGACTGAGCAGTCGCCGCCGTTGGGCCTTGCCCGTCCGGCGTAGCACTCGTTTGCGCCGACAGGTCGCGTCAGCCATGGTCTTTATGAAGTGTTTGCTCTTGCGAAAATCCGAAGGTGAATACAAGGAACGATAATTGAAGTTGAGGGTGATGAAAAAAAGCAGCAATAAATAAAAGGGAAAGCTGATCAGGAACCAGAGGTAATACTCACGGTCCTGGTCATCCAGAAAAGGCAGGGAAATAGCCGCGGACGTTTCGGATAAAGTTGCGAATATGGCGATAAGGGTCATGGGGTTGGTGATGGTCTTCAAAGGTTTGTTCATGGTTAATGCTCATGGAATATTCATGCTCGGCGAGTGGGCTGGAAAAATAATATTGGTGGTTGGCAAGGTGACGCTGAAAACAATCAGGGCTGTCGATATTTTATATCGGAAGCCTGAACGTCTCTTATATATGAGTTTCCGCTGCTGAAGTGAGGCGCGCGAGTTTTAACAGCAAATAATTCAGTTACTCTTTATGAGTGAAGTGATTTGCGATGGCCGGTCCGCAGGCAGGCGTGGCGGTGAAAGAGCGCATTATTCATGGGGGGCGGACTCTCAAGGGCGACCGGTCCTTCTCCGTAAAAAATTCAGGACACATTTTTCCCGGCGGAATTTGTAGGAATTTTCTGTATAGCTTGTAGGTTCTGTCTCTCGGTGCGAGCGGTCGGGGGGGGGCGGCATGCCAAGGTAGAAATGACTAGGCTATTGTGCGTGCTCTAAAAATTCGAACAGCGAAGTTGGATTTGCCCATGAATAAAGTGCTGATCGTGGATGATCATCCCGTCATTCGTCTTGCTGTACGTTTGCTGATGGAGCGTCATGGTTATGAGGTCGTTGCCGAAACCGACAACGGCGTCGATGCGTTACAACTTGCTCGTGAACTTATGCCCGATATCGTCATTCTCGATATCGGTATTCCGAAGCTGGACGGGTTGGAGGTCATTGCCCGTTTGACGGCCATACCTTCGTCAATGAAGGTATTGGTACTGACTTCCCAGGCGCCTGGACATTTTTCAATGCGCTGCATGCAGACAGGGGCGGCCGGGTATGTCTGCAAGCAACAGGACCTTACTGAATTGTTAAGTGCAATCAAGGCAGTACTGTCCGGCTATAGTTACTTTCCCAACCAGGCATTGCACACGGTGCGATCGAGCCTGGGTAATGCCAGTGAGTCCGATATGGTCGATCGGTTGTCGGGACGGGAGATGATGGTCTTGCAGCAACTGGCGCGCGGCAAGACCAACAAGGAAATCGCCGATGGAATGTTCTTGAGCAACAAGACCGTCAGTACTTACAAGACCCGTCTGTTATTGAAGCTCAATGCTCGTTCGCTGGTCGACCTGATCGAGCTGGCGCAGCGCAATGGGTTGGTGTGAGGCTGCTGTCACGCGTACTCAATAAAAAGCCTCCATCAGGGAGGCTTTTACGTGTCAGAGGTCAAAGTCGTAATCGGCCAGTTGCTTCTGTAAACGACGCTCTTCCAGCAGGTTATCGATGGTGCGGCGCTTGCTCAGGTTGGTTTTCGCGACTTCCGGTACGACCGCAGGTTCACCGTCGTCGGCTTCAACGGCGATGAATTCGTCTTCTACATCCAGTTGTTCTTTGCCAGCACTCATGGGTTCGACTCCAGGCTAAGACTGCCATTGGCGCTCCTTATATCGATAAACCACGGGCGGGTAAAAAAGATTTTTTCAATCGATAGATCGATAAAAGCAATAGCGCCTCAATCGTCCGACGTCTTGTGCTTGTATTCGCATAAGTCTTCGATTCGGCAGCTGCCGCAGCGGGGCTTGCGCGCCAGGCAGACGTAGCGTCCATGGAGGATGAGCCAGTGATGGGAGTCCAGCAGGTATTCCTTGGGGACAAACTTCATCAGCTTCTTCTCCACCTCCACCACGTTTTTGCCGGGGGCCAGCCCGGTACGGTTGCTGACGCGGAAAATGTGGGTATCGACCGCCATGGTCAATTGCCGAAACGCGGTATTGAGCACGACGTTGGCGGTTTTGCGGCCGACACCTGGAAGGGCTTCCAGCGCTTCACGGGTTTGCGGGATTTCACTGCCGTGGCGCTCGATCAGCAGGCGGCAGGTTTCGATCACGTTTTTGGCCTTGCTGTTGAACAGGCCGATGGTCTTGATGTACTCGGACAACCCTTCGACGCCCAAGGCGTAGATCGCCTCCGGAGTGTTGGCGACCGGGAACAATTTGGCCGTGGCCTTGTTGACGCCGACGTCGGTGGACTGGGCCGACAGGATGACCGCGATCAGCAACTCGAACGGCGAGGAATAGGCCAGTTCGGTTTTCGGTTCCGGGTTGTCCTCGTGAAAGCGACGGAATATTTCCAGGCGTTTTGCGGCGTTCATGGGCGCGGCGTTTCCTCGGTGGTTGAAGGGGATTTGACTGCCGTCCAGGCCTGTCGGGCCGCCAGCAGCAGCCCGAGCAGAATGAACCCACCCGGGGCGAGCAAGGCCAGGGGGAGACCGCTGCCGATCAGCTCACGCAAGGTGCCCAGGCTGACCATCAAGAGACCGAACACCCCAGCCAGCCTGAGACGTCCAGGCAAGCGAGACTCAACGAACAGACCCGCATGCTCCAACGCCACGCAGCTCAGGGCGATCCAGCCCAGGTAAAGGCTCAGCGGTCGATACAGTTCCAATGCCCAGGCCTGGACGACAAAACCTATGCAGGTGGTCAGCGTAGCGGCCAGCACGATGGCGGCGAGCAGTTGTTGCGGGTCTGTCAGGCGTTGTCGGACAAACCCCATCGCCAAGCCCTGGCAGAAGAAAATCAAGGCCCAGGCCAGCCATAGCACCAGTGCGGCCATCAGCGAATGGCTGGCGCCCACCAGCGGGACGAGCAGCAGGCCGTGTGTCAGGCCCCATGGCTTATTCATTGGCAGGCACTCCCAACGCAGCCTTGTGCTCGTCGAAGTAACGCAGCGCGTCGTGAACCGCTTGGAGCACCGTCCGGGACGTCACCGTTGCGCCGGCCAGTTGATCGAACTGTCCCTGGTCCTTCTTCAGGGCCCAGCCGCTGTCGTCAGGCGCCTGGCGTGATTTGCCGGTGAAGACCTGCATCCAGGTGTTCGGCCAGCCGGCAATCGCCGCGCCCAACCCGGGGGTTTCGGCTTGGCGCAGCGTCTTGACGCCCAGCACCCGGCCCTGTGGATCGATGGCGACCAGCAATTCGATGCTGCCTTCATAGCCGGGCGCCTGGCTACGCAGCAGCACGGCGCTGGGCTGGCCATTGCGGGTCGCCAGATAACCGCCCAGCAGCGTGCTATGGGCCAAGGTTACCGAGGCGGTGAAAACGGGGTGCGCCAACGGCTGATTGTCGTAGAGGTCAGCGGGCAGCACCTCAAGCAAGGTCCTGTTCGCCAACGCTTGCCGCTGGGCCTCGATGCGCCCAGCGGTGCCGAGGTGTGTGAGGTAAGTGGCACTGCTACCGAGGCCGATCAACAGAATCAGGATTGCCACGCCGCCGGGATTCTTCATATCAGTGGCCGCCGTTGTCGCGCCTCGGCAAACCGGTCCAGCGCCGGTACCCCGAGGTTCATCAGCAACACCGCGAACGCCACGCCATCGGGGTAACCACCCCAAGTGCGGATCAGGTAGACCAGCAGCCCCATGCCCGCGCCAAACAGCAGACGGGCGAGAGGAGCCTTGGCGCCAGAGACCGGTTCGGTCGCGATAAAAAACGCGCCGAGCATGGTCGCGCCGCTGAACAGATGGAACAGCGGTGAGCCATGGGAATCGGACCCCGACCCGTTCCAGCACAGCAGGCTGACGATAAACAGGCTCGCCAGCAGGCCCACCGGCGCATGCCAACTGAACACCCGTTGCTGCAACAGAAACAGACCGCCTGCCAGGAAGGCCAGATTGACCCATTCGGCACCGCGGCCACCGAAACGCCCGAACGCCGGATCGCTGGCGAACAGTTCATCGATGGTCAGGCTCGTGTTGGTCCGCAGGCTGTCCAGCGCGGTGGCCCCGGCCCAGGCGTCGGGCGCCGGATGAGTGCCGAACACCTGTTGCAAGCCTTCAAGCAGGCCCAGGCCGTGGGACGCGGGACTCATATAGGCGGGAAACGTCACCAACACCAGGGCATACCCGAGCATCGCGGGGTTGAACGGGTTGCTACCGACGCCGCCCCACAGGTGCTTGCCGAACAGCAAGGCGCAGGCGGCCGCGGTGACGGTCAGCCACCAGGGGCAATACGCCGGCAAGGCCAGGGCCAACAACGTGGCACTGACCAGTGCGCTGCCATCGTTCAGCTCGGGTTTGAGTGGCCGGCGGCGCAAACGCAGCACCCACGCTTCGACCGCCAGCGCGGTGAGGCCGGACAACAGCAGGTTGAGCGCCACGCCCCAGCCCTGGAACCACAGCAACGCCAGCACGCCGGGCAGTGTCGCCAGCAACACCCGCGTCATCGCAGGCCGCAGCCGTTCGTCCACGGGCTCAGGAAGCGGCATGGACATCCACCTGGCGTTCGGCATCCTTCACCGCTTGTTCCAACGCCTGCAGTTGTTCATCCGATGCCGCCGCCGTACGGGCTTTGCTGAGTTCGGCGCGGCGCATCGCCAGTTGGATCTTGGCTCGCTTCAGTTCGGTGCTTTGTGCCGGAGCCGGGGCTGGAGTGGTCGCGGGTGCGGCGTTTTCCAGTTGGCTCAGGGCCTGCTCGGCCGCTTCGAACTGGCGTTGCAGCAGGATCAGTTGCGACTGCTGCTCGAAGGTTGGCGGATGGCCGAACGCTTTCAAGGATTTGTTCAACTGCGCCCGGCTCATGGCCAGGTCAACCTTGGCTTTTTTCAAGGCAGCATCGGCGGTGGCGGCTTTTTGCGCGCGCACGCGTTCCAGTGCGGCTTGTACGGGATCGAGCGGCTGCTCCTGTTCCTTGGCCTGGGCCGCGCGCTGGGTACGGGCCAAGCGCTCTGCCTGGCGCTGTTCTTCTTCGCGGCGCAGGCGCGCATTGCGCTGTTCGAAGCGGCGCCGGGCGTGGTTGCGCTTGGCTGTTCGCGCCTGTTGCTCGGCGGCGCTGAAGGCCAGGCCGCCGACAATCGGCAACACGCTTGCCGTCGGCAGAGGCCGCATTTCGATGCAGTCGACCGGGCAGGGCGCCACGCACAGGTCGCAGCCGGTGCATTCATCGATGAGGACGGTGTGCATCAGCTTGGCCGCGCCTACAATCGCGTCCACGGGACAGGCCTGGATGCACTTGGTGCAACCGATGCATTCAGCTTCGCGGATAAAGGCGATTTGCGCCGGAGCCACGCCGCGGCTGGTGTCCAGTTCCAGCACCGGGATTTTCATCAGCTCGGCCAGGGCCGCGATGGTTTCGCGCCCGCCGGGCGGGCATTTGTTGATCGGCTCGCCCTGGGCGATGCCTTCGGCGTAGGGCTTGCACCCGGGGTGGCCGCACTTGCCGCATTGGGTCTGCGGCAACAGGGCGTCGATACGTTGAATCAGGCTCATGTTTTGACCAGCCCGCGCAATCCGAGAAAGGCCACCGCCATCAGTCCGGCACTGATCAACTGAATCGGCAGGCCCCGAAAAGGCAAGGCAATAGCGTGATTGAAGGTGCGCTGGCGCAAGTCGTCGAACAGGCCCAGCACCAGCCAGAAGCCCAGTCCGGCACCCAGGCTCAGCGCCACGGCGTGGCCCAGGCCTCGGTCTTCCTGACCGTTGAGGAGCGTGACGCCCAGGATGCCGGCGTTGCCGAGCAATAGCGGCCACAACCCATCGAACGGCATTGCTGGCAGCCAGTGAGTCAGCAGGCGCAGCAAGGGCCCGATCAGCAGGATGCTCAAGGACAGCCAGACCAACAGGCGCAGGAATGTCAGATCGGTTGGCACGAGCACCCCATGATCGAGCAGATAGCCCAGGGTGCCGACGATCAGCATCAGGCATGCCGTTGCCAGGCCCAGGGCATGCACCTGCCTTCTGCCGTTGGCCGCCAGCAGCGGATCGACGCCCAGCGGCCAATGCAACACCAGGTTGTTGATCAGGGCAGCGCTGAACAGCGTGAGGACGATTTCGGTCATGGGCGTGTGGGCGACAAAGGGCCTGTTACAAGATTAGGCATTATCCGGCACGTCAGGAGTGCGGGCCAGATATGAAAATCCCACAGGCACCTGCAAGGCGACTGTGGGATCGGTGCAGCACGCGGTCGCGTTACTTGATCCGCTGGCCCGGCTTGGCGCCGCTGTCAGGGCTCAACAGGTAGATTTCCTCGCCACCGGGGCCCGCCGCCATCACCATGCCTTCGGAGATACCGAAGCGCATTTTGCGCGGCTTGAGGTTGGCGATCATCATCGTCAACCGACCTTCGAGCTTGGCCGGGTCCGGGTAGGCACTCTTGATACCGGAGAACACATTGCGTTGCTCATCGCCGATGTCCAGGGTCAGGCGCAACAGCTTGTCGGCCCCTTCAACGGCCTCGGCCTTGACGATCAGCGCCACGCGCAGATCAACGGCGGCGAAAGCGTCGAAGTCGATTTCCGGCGACAACGGATCCTTGGTCAACTCACCGTTGCCGGTCGGGCCACCGGTATCGGTCTGGCTGGCGGCCAGGTCTTCCTTGGAGGCGTCGATCATGGCTTGGACCTTGGTGGCATCGATACGGGTCATCAACGGCTTGAACGCGTTCAACTGATGGTTGCTCAGCAGTGTCTGGTGGTCGTTCCAGGTCAGCGGCGCGACGTTCAGGAACGCCTCCGCATCGGCGGCCAGCAACGGCAGCACCGGCTTGAGGAAGATCACCAACTGGCGGAACAGGTTGATGCCCAAGGCGCAGATGGCCTGGACTTCGTCCTGCTTGCCTTCCTGCTTGGCCAGTGACCACGGGGCCTTGTCGGCGATCCAGGCATTGGCGCGGTCGGCCAGGGCCATGATTTCGCGCATGGCACGGGCAAAGTCGCGGCTCTCGTAGGCATCGGCGATGCTGGGCGCCGCCGCCAGGAAAGCGCCGGTCAGTTCCGGCGCGGCGTTGCCGGCGACCAGGACCCCGGCGTTGCCCTTGTGGATGAACCCGGCGCAACGGCTGGCAATGTTGACGACCTTGCCCACCAGGTCGGAGTTGACCTTCTGCACGAAGTCTTCGAGGTTCAGGTCCAGGTCGTCGACGCCGCGGCCGAGCTTGGCCGCGTAGTAGTAGCGCAGGTATTCCGGAGACAGGTGGTCCAGGTAGGTCCGGGCCTTGATGAAGGTGCCGCGGGACTTGGACATCTTCTGGCCATTGACGGTCAGGTAGCCATGGACGTTGATGCCGGTCGGCTTGCGGAAACCGGCGCCTTCGAGCATGGCGGGCCAGAACAGTGCGTGGAAGTTGACGATGTCCTTGCCGATGAAGTGATACACCTCGGCCGTGGAGTCCTTGCCCCAGAACGCGTCGAAGTCCAGCTCAGGCGTGCGGTCGCAAAGGTTCTTGAAGCTCGCCATGTAGCCGATGGGCGCGTCCAGCCACACATAGAAATACTTGCCGGGCTCGCCGGGGATTTCGAAGCCGAAGTACGGCGCATCGCGGGAAATGTCCCACTCTTGCAGGCCGGCGTCGAGCCATTCGGCGAGCTTGTTGGCCACCGCGTCGTGCAACGTGCCGCTGCGGGTCCAGGTTTGCAGCATCTCCTGGAAATCCGGCAGCTTGAAGAAGAAGTGCTGGGAGTCCCTGAGCACCGGGGTGGCGCCGGAAATCGCCGATTTCGGGTCTTTCAGGTCGGTCGGTGCGTAGGTGGCGCCGCATTTTTCGCAGTTGTCGCCGTACTGGTCCTCGGTGCCGCATTTCGGGCAGGTGCCCTTGATGAAGCGGTCGGCCAGGAACATGTTCTTTTCCGGGTCGAAATACTGGGTGACCGAACGGGTGGCGATGTGCCCGGCGTCACGCAGCTTCAGGTAGATCTGGCTCGACAGCTCACGGTTTTCTTCGGAGTGAGTGGAATGGAAGTTGTCGAAGTTCACCAGGAACTCGGCAAAGTCGGCGCTGTGTTCGGCCTGGACGTTGGCGATCAGTTGTTCCGGGGTGATGCCTTCCTTTTCCGCACGCAGCATGATGGCCGAACCGTGGGCGTCGTCGGCGCAGACATAAATGCACTGGTTGCCGCGATGTTTCTGGAAGCGCGTCCACATATCGGTCTGGATGTATTCCAGCATATGGCCGAGGTGAATCGAACCATTGGCATAGGGCAGGGCGCTGGTGACGAGAATCTTGCGTGGCTCGGACATGGGGCTCGGCTACTTGATGAAACGGAGGTCGGCCACTATAAAGCGCCGGGAAATATATTTCACCCCACCGGCCTGTTTCCGCATGCATCGGTTGGGAACGGCAAAAGGCCTGAGCCAGGCACAATCTGTGGCGAGGGGATTCATCCCCGCTGGACTGCGCAGCAGTCCCAAAACATTCGAACCAGACCAACCTGACTCACCGAGGCGCGAGGTTTTGGGGTTGCTTCGCAACCCAGCGGGGATAAATCCCCTCGCCACAAAGGTGTTCGCCCTGCTGTAATCGGGTCGCCACGCGGGAGCGCTCGGCGTAGGATAGCGGCCTGTTTTTCAAGTCTTGCTATCGGAGTTGCCCATGAGCGCCGTCAACCGCGCAGCGGTGGAAACCGTCCTTCGCCAGTACACCGACCCCTACCTGAACCAGGACCCGGTCAGCGCCGGATGCGTGCGCGCCATCGATATCCAGGGCGATCGCGTCAGTGTCCAGCTGGAAATCGGCTACGCCGCCGACCTGTTCAAGAGCGGCTGGGCGCAGATGCTGCAAATGGCGATCGAAGGCCTGGACGGCGTGACAGCCGCGACGGTCCAGGTCACCAGCGTGATCGCTGCGCATAAGGCCCAGGCGCAGGTGCCGGGGCTGGCCAACGTCAAGAACGTGATCGCCGTGGCCTCGGGCAAGGGCGGCGTGGGCAAGTCCACCACCGCCGCCAACCTGGCCCTGGCCCTGGCCCGTGAAGGGGCGAAGGTCGGGATTCTCGATGCGGACATCTACGGTCCGAGCCAGGGCATCATGTTCGGGATCGCCGAGGGCACCCGGCCCCAGATCAAGGACCAGAAGTGGTTCGTGCCGCTGCAATCCCATGGGGTGGAAGTCATGTCCATGGCCTTCCTGACCGACGACAACACGCCGATGGTCTGGCGCGGACCGATGGTTTCCGGGGCCTTGCTGCAACTGGTCACGCAAACCGCGTGGGGCGACCTGGATTACCTGGTGATCGACATGCCGCCGGGCACCGGCGATATCCAGCTGACCCTGGCGCAGAAAGTCCCGGTGGCCGGTGCGGTGATCGTCACTACCCCCCAGGACCTGGCCCTGCTGGACGCGCGCAAGGGCGTGGAGATGTTCCGCAAGGTGAACATCCCTGTGTTGGGCGTGGTGGAAAACATGGCCGTGCACATCTGCTCCAACTGCGGACATGCCGAGCACCTGTTCGGCGAAGGTGGCGGGGAAAAACTGGCGACCCAGTACGGCGTCGAATTGCTGGCTTCGCTGCCGCTGTCGATGGTGATCCGCGAACAGGCCGACGGCGGTAAACCGACGGTCATCGCCGAACCGGACAGTCAGATCGCCATGGTCTATCAGGAACTGGCCCGCCACGTGGGCGCGCGGATCGTGCTGCAGGAGGCCGCATCACCGGCAATGCCGAACATCACCGTCAGCGACGATTGATAGAGTGAAACCCTATCCACTGTGGGAGCGAGCTTGCTCGCGATAGCGGCGTATCAGTCGCCTCAAGGCTGACTGAACTGACGCTATCGCGAGCAAGCTCGCTCCCACATTTGGTTTGCCGTGACCTTAGATCCGCAACCCGCCATCCATCTCCAGAATCCGACCGGTGTAGTAGTCATTCTCGAAGATATACGCCGCCGAATGGGCGATCTCCTCGGGCTTGCCCATGCGCTTGAGCGGAATCCCCGAGGTCATTTTCTCCAGGGCTTCGGGTTTCATGCCCAGGGTCATCTCGGTTTCGATGAAGCCCGGTGCGATGCCGGCGACACGGATGCCGTAGCGCGCCAGTTCCTTCGCCCAGGTCACGGTGGCGGCGGCCACACCGGCCTTGGCGGCCGAGTAATTGGTCTGGCCGACATTGCCGGCGCGGGAAATCGACGAGATATTGATGATGGCGCCGCTATTCTTCAGCTCGACCATTTTCGCCGCCACTTCACGGGTGCACAGGAACACGCCGGTGAGGTTGACATCGATCACGGCCTGCCACTGGGCCAGGCTCATCTTGGTCATTTCGCCATCCTTGACCTTGAGCAGCAGGCCGTCGCGCAGGATCCCGGCGTTGTTGATCAAGCCGTGGATCGCGCCGAAGTCCTCGGCCACCCGGGCAACCATGTCGATGACCTGATCTTCATTGGCGACATTGCACAGGTAGGCACGGGCCTCGATGCCCTTGGCTGCGCAGGCGGCCACCGCCTGGTCGAGTTTTTCCTGATTGAGGTCCACCAGCGCCAGCTTTGCGCCTTTACCGGCGAAATACTCGGCCATGGAACGACCCAGGCCCTGGCAACCGCCAGTGATAATGATTACTTTGTCAGTGAGTTGCATTCTCATGTCCAGGTGGCGCAGCGATGGAGGGGGACCTGTTGGGAGGCCTCTCGATTTGCGACGGTGTAGCCCGACTGCACACGAGAACTGTCCCCTAGGTGTATCGGAACATTACTCCAGTCGCCTGACCGTTTTCTAGACGGTTTTTATAAAAGGAGTCATAAATTGAGCGTTGAAGCTGCCAAGCATGCCCGGGAACTGCTACTCAAGGAATACCGCGCAATGCTCGCCACTCATTCCAAATCGATGCCCGGCTTTCCGTTCGGCTCCGTCGTACCGTATTGCCTGGACGCACAAGGCTGGCCGCTGATCCTGATCAGCCGCATTGCCCAGCACACTCACAATCTGCAAAAAGACCCCAAGTGTTCGATGCTGGTGGGCGAACGCGGTGCCGAGGATGTGCAGGCCGTGGGGCGCCTGACCTATCTGGCCGAAGCCCGGAAGCTCGAAGACAGCGCCGCCATCGAAGCGGCCGCCGAGCGTTATTACCGCTATTTCCCTGACTCGCAGAACTACCACAAGGCCCATGATTTCGATTTCTGGGTGCTCGAACCGGTGCGCCATCGCTACATCGGCGGCTTTGGCGCCATTCACTGGATCGACCAACTCACCCTGGCCAACCCCTTCGCCGGCAAAGCCGAAGCCAGCATGATCGAACATATGAACGCTGATCACGCCAAAGCCATCGCCCATTACGTGGAGCTGGCCGGCTTGCCGAAAAGCGAACCGGCGCAACTGGTGGGCATCGACAGCGAGGGGATGCATCTGCGCATTGGCCAGGGCCTGCACTGGCTGGCGTTTGCCACGCCTTGCAACACCCCGACACAAGTGCGCGAAGCCTTGGTTTACTTGGCTCACGCCGAGCAATGGCCAAAAAATGCCGAGGCCGACGCTTGAATTCACGAAAGGGCGACGTCATTTAGGGTTTCATAGCAAGGCATTCTTGCGTTGAGGAACCATTTGATGCGCCCTTTTTTGTTGCTCTTTCTGCTGTTCCCGGTGTTGGAGCTGTTCGTATTCGTCAAGGTCAGCGGTGCGATCGGGTTTTTCCCGGCGCTGTTGCTGGTCATTCTCGGCTCGATGCTTGGCGTGTTCGTGCTGCGCATCGCCGGCCTCGCCACGGCATTGCGTGCCCGGGAAAGCCTGAACCGTGGCGAGCTGCCTGCCCAGACCATGCTCGAAGGCCTGATGCTGGCATTGGGTGGCGGCCTGTTGATCCTGCCAGGGTTTATCAGCGACATGCTGGGCCTGGTCATGCTGTTGCCATTCACCCGTCGGCTGCTGGCCAATAAAATGCGCCAGCGCGCCGAAGAGCAGGCGATGCGCCAGCGGGCCTTCGCCGATGACCTGCAGCCCCGTGGCGGGCCGGCTCCGCGAGAACCCCTGGGCCGTGAGCCCAACGTGATCGAAGGCGAATTCGAACATCGCGACCCCAAGTAAAAAACCGCGACACGGCACCTTCGGGTGCCGTGTTCGTTTTTGGCTCCGAGAAGTAAAAAATTTCAGACCCTGCCCTTGTAATCGCCTTGTGCGCCCTTATGTATGGGTCACCGCAAGGTTTCCGGTGGCAACACCGGACAGACTTCCGCGGTTCGCTTGACGAACCGCACCCGGCACAGCCGGATTCGTTAAACCCGCCGGGACTACACCGGCCGATGAAAACCACAATTAGGAGAGATCGACAATGAAGCTTCGTCCTCTGCATGACCGCGTCGTCGTCCGTCGCAGCGAAGAAGAAAAGAAAACCGCTGGCGGTATCGTCCTGCCAGGTTCGGCTGCTGAAAAGCCAAACCAGGGTGAAGTCCTCGCTGTAGGCCCAGGCAAGGCACTGGAAAACGGTGAAGTACGTGCGCTGTCCGTGAAAGTGGGTGACAAGGTTGTGTTCGGCCCTTACTCCGGTAGCAACACTGTGAAAGTTGATGGCGAAGACCTGCTGGTTATCGGCGAGAGCGAAATTCTCGCTGTTGTCGAAGGCTGATTCCCCGCTCATTTTTCCGCGACTACAAAGTATTTAAGGAATATCGATCATGGCTGCTAAAGAAGTTAAATTCGGCGATTCCGCCCGCAAGAAAATGCTCGCCGGTGTCAACGTCCTGGCTGACGCAGTAAAAGCGACCCTGGGCCCGAAAGGCCGTAACGTGATCATCGAGAAGAGCTTCGGCGCTCCGACCATCACCAAGGACGGCGTTTCCGTAGCCAAGGAAATCGAGCTGAAAGATCGCTTCGAAAACATGGGCGCGCAGCTGGTCAAAGACGTGGCCTCCCGTGCCAACGATGACGCCGGTGACGGCACCACCACCGCGACCGTACTGGCTCAGTCGATCGTCAACGAAGGCCTGAAAGCCGTCGCTGCCGGCATGAATCCGATGGACCTCAAGCGCGGCATCGACAAGGCGACCATCGCCATTGTCAAAGAGCTCAAAGCCCTGTCCAAGCCATGCGCTGACACCAAGGCGATCGCTCAGGTCGGCACCATCTCCGCCAACTCCGACAACTCCATCGGCGACATCATTGCCGAAGCCATGGAAAAAGTCGGTAAAGAAGGCGTGATCACCGTTGAAGAAGGCTCGGGCCTGGAAAACGAACTGTCGGTTGTTGAAGGCATGCAGTTCGACCGTGGCTACCTGTCCCCGTACTTCGTCAACAAGCCGGACACCATGACCGCCGAGCTCGACGGCCCGCTGATCCTGCTGGTGGACAAGAAGATTTCCAACATCCGCGAAATGCTGCCCGTGCTGGAAGCTGTTGCCAAAGCCGGCCGCCCACTGCTGATCGTGGCTGAAGACGTTGAAGGCGAAGCCCTGGCGACTCTGGTTGTGAACAACATGCGTGGCATCGTTAAAGTCGCAGCCGTCAAGGCTCCAGGCTTTGGCGACCGTCGCAAGGCCATGCTGCAGGACATCGCCGTACTGACCGGCGGTACCGTCATCTCCGAAGAGATCGGCCTGAGCCTGGAAAGCACCACCCTGGAGCACCTGGGTAACGCCAAGCGCGTGATCCTGTCCAAGGAAAACACCACCGTGATCGACGGTGCCGGCGTCGAGGCTGACATCCAGGCTCGCGTGACCCAGATCCGCGCACAAGTGGCCGAGACTTCGTCCGACTACGACCGTGAAAAACTGCAAGAGCGTCTGGCCAAGCTGTCCGGCGGCGTTGCAGTGATCAAGGTTGGCGCCGGTTCCGAAGTTGAAATGAAAGAGAAGAAAGCCCGCGTTGAAGACGCCCTGCACGCTACCCGCGCAGCCGTCGAAGAAGGCGTGGTACCTGGCGGTGGCGTGGCACTGGTTCGTGCTCTGCAAGCCATCAGCGAACTCAAAGGCGACAACGACGACCAGAACGTGGGCATCCAGTTGCTGCGTCGCGCTGTAGAAGCACCGCTGCGCCAGATCGTTGCCAACTCCGGCGACGAGCCAAGCGTTGTGGTCGACAAGGTCAAGCAGGGTTCGGGTAACTACGGTTACAACGCTGCTACCGGCGAATACGGCGACATGATCGAAATGGGTATCCTGGACCCGGCCAAAGTGACCCGTTCGGCTCTGCAAGCGGCTTCGTCCATTGCCAGCCTGATGATCACCACCGAGGCGATGATCGCTGAAATCAAGGAAGACGCTCCAGCTGGCGGCGGCATGCCAGACATGGGCGGCATGGGTGGCATGGGCGGCATGATGTAAGCCAGCCTTACCCCTGTAGCGAAAAACCCCGCCTGCGAAAGCAAGCGGGGTTTTTTATTGCCTTGGATTCATGACGCGGTACCAACGCCCCTGTGGGAGCGAGCTTGCTCGCGATTACGGTGTGTCAGCCCATACATCCGGCACTGGCCCACCGCTATCGCGAGCAAGCTCGCTCCCACATTGGGATGTGGTTCAGTTCAGGCATTGGCGGGACTGGTTACAGCGACACGCTCAGCAATGGCGGCCGGTCGGTACAGGATGTAGTAGTAACACCCCAGGCAAATCAGCCAACAGAACACCGCCGTCCACACGTTATGGGAAAAGAAGTGCGCCCCTTGCATCATCCGTCCCAGGGAAAACACCGTGCCCAACGTGAGGGCGAGTACCAAGGCCCGGCGGGCCAGGCGCGGACGGCGGTCGCGCAGGACGAAGAACAACGCAAACAATGTGAACCCGGTGGCAGCGTGACCGCCGGGCCAGCAGCGGCCGGGCTTGTCGGTGGCCGGGCGTGGGCTGAGCAGTTCACTGTAGGTTTCCTGGCCGCCGAACTCCTTCAGGCTCCAGGGGCATTGCACCGCCGTCACCGCTTTCATCGGGGTGACGAAGGACGTCGCCAGTGCCAGGGACAGGACCAGGCAACCCAGTTCGCGTTTGAATGGTTTGAGCCGGGCGATGAAAAACGTACCCATGAACCCAAGGATCGCCAGTACGGAGAACGCGATCACCACCTCCTTGGCTCGATCGTGCAGGATGTCCTCCAGAAAAAAACTGTGCCGACCGATGAAACCACCCGCCATCGGGTCGTAAAACAGCTTGGCCACGTCCATGTCCAGTGTGGTCAGTTCCAGCAGCACCAGAATGGCTGCGACAACGGCAGGCAGGCCCAAGGCAACCCGGAAATTCAGCGGCCTGGGAGCGGGGCGGATGGCGGTGGAGACCATGGCAATACCTTTGATGGGAGTTTTCTTAAGCAACGCGTGGCGCAGTCTGGTCTGCGCTGCGTTGGGGCGGCGTGAATGCTGGGTGAAAAACTCGTCAATGACCGTGCAATCCTGTTCCTGGGTGCACTTGGCCTTTGTGGGAGCGAGCTTGCTCGCGAAAACGTCGGCACATTCAACATG
This sequence comes from Pseudomonas sp. R151218B TE3479, assembly GCF_053629195.1. Taxonomy (NCBI): domain Bacteria; kingdom Pseudomonadati; phylum Pseudomonadota; class Gammaproteobacteria; order Pseudomonadales; family Pseudomonadaceae; genus Pseudomonas; species Pseudomonas sp. R151218B TE3479. The sequence goes on along the minus strand of NZ_JBRJHV010000001.1, from coordinate 6,063,598 downwards.
GATGGCGGCTGATGCACCGCATTCGCAAGCTCGCTCCCACAGGGGACCTGCGCTGCTACGGCGGATACAACCCTAGCCGTGAGCCACGCTTGGCCGTAAGCTGCGCGGGCCAAGCCAGCCGTTAACTGTGTACGCAGAGGTGCCCATGCGAATTCTATTGGTCGAAGACAACCGCGACATCCTGGCCAACCTGGCCGATTACCTGGGGCTCAAGGGCTACACCGTCGATTGTGCCCAGGACGGTTTGTCGGGGTTGCACCTGGCGGCGACCGAACACTACGACCTGATCGTGCTCGATATCATGCTGCCAGGCATCGACGGCTACACCTTGTGCAAGCGCCTGCGCGAAGACGCCCGGCGCGATACGCCGGTGATCATGCTCACCGCCCGGGATCAGTTGGACGATCGCTTGCAGGGCTTCAAGTCCGGCGCCGATGACTACCTGATCAAACCGTTTGCCTTGTCGGAACTGGCGGCGCGGATCGAAGCCGTCATGCGTCGAGCCCAGGGCGGTGGCCGGCGGGCCTTGCAGGTCGGCGACCTGAGCTACGACCTCGATACCCTTGAAGTGACGCGCGAAGGCAAGCTGCTCAAGCTCAACCCCGTGGGCCTCAAGCTGCTGGCGGTACTGATGCAGAAAAGCCCCCACGTGCTGCGCCGCGAAATCCTCGAGGAAGCGTTGTGGGGCGACGATTGCCCGGACAGTGACAGCTTGCGCAGCCATGTCCATCAACTGCGTCAGGTGATCGACAAACCGTTCGAAAAGCCGTTGTTGCACACCGTGCACGGCGTCGGCTATCGACTGGCCGAGGGCCGCGATGGAGTTTAAGCAAAGTCTTGCCCAACGGATCATCATCGCGTTTGCGCTGATGAGCGCATTGGTGGCCGGTGCGTTCGCCATGGGCATCGTGGCGACGGTCCATTTGGTTGAAGAGAAACTGATTTCCGCCGGGCTTGGCGGTGATTTGCAACGCCTGCTGCTGATGGACAGTGTCTCGGACTGGAACCATCGGCCGGAACCCGACCAGTTGTTTTATTTCAGCGGCGGCCCGGGGGATTTCGAATTGCCCAAGGATCTGCGCCATCTGGAGCGCGGTTTCCACGAGGTGTTTCGCGAGCAGTTGTCCTATCACGCCATGGTCGAGATCGTTGACGGCCGCCACTACGTATTGCTGCAAGACCAGAGCGACTTCGAAGAGCGCGAACGGGTGCTGTTCGCCGTGGTGCTGGTGGGCTTCGTGCTCAGCCTGGCGCTGGCGGTATTCCTGGGTTGGGTCCTGGCACGCCGGGTGATGGCGCCCGTGGTTCGCCTGGCCCGGCAAGTGCGTCATCGCGATCAGTTGCTGGGGCTAGCGCCGCCGCTGGCCCCGGATTATGCCGCCGATGAGGTGGGTGAATTGGCGGTGGCGTTCGACGCCACACTGGGGCGTTTGCGCCAAGCCTTGACCCGTGAGCGGTTGTTTACCAGCGACGTGAGCCACGAGTTGCGCACACCGTTGATGGTCCTGGCGACCTCTTGTGAGTTGCTGTTGGAAAACCCGGCGCTGGACCCGCGCGGTCGTACCCAGGTCGAGCGCATCAATCGGGCCAGTGAAGAGATGCGCGAGCTGGTGCAGACCTTCCTGATGCTCGCCAGGTCCGAGCGTGAAGACAACGGCATGTCGCCTCGGCTGACCCTGGGGCAGGTGGCCGAGAACCTCCTTGGCGTGTGGCGTGCACCCATCGAATCCAAAGGCCTGACGCTGATCTTCGAACCTGGGCAAACCGTCGACACTTTGTATAACGCCACGTTCCTGACGGCCGTGATGGGCAATCTGTTGCGTAACGCCCTGCACTACACCGACCAGGGGTTCATCCGCCTTTCGCTGACCACCACTGGATTTGTGGTCGAGGACAGCGGCGTGGGGATTCCAGAGGAGAAGCGCGAGGCGATGTTCGAGCCGTTCGTGCGCGGAAACGAAAAACGCGGCGAGGGATTGGGATTGGGTTTGTCCCTGGTGCAGCGCATTTGCGAGAACCAGGCTTGGACAGTCAGCCTCAGTACGATGGAGCCCAATGGTTGCCATTTCGAGGTTGAGTTGAATCCAAAGGGCTAAGCCTCTATGCCGAAAAGTCTTGTAAACATTGGAGCGTTTACCTGACTTTATTTTCACAAAGGCATGACATTCCGATTCATAAGGTGGGCCGATCAGTCATCGAGGCCCATCTTATGTCCAAACCCATCAAGCTGGAATTTTCTGAAAAATACGACGAACAGCACGCCAGGGAGTATTTTCATAAGCATCGCCGTGGCTTGAGTCGCCGCCTTTCCAACCAGCGAGACCAGCAACTGGCCCGGCGTGCATTGGCACTTGTCGGAGACCCCGGCCTGGTCCTGGACCTGCCCTGCGGTGCCGGGCGCTTCTGGTCATTGTTGGCCGAAAAACCCAACCGAGTCATCATCGGCGCGGACAATTCCGAGGCCATGCTCAGTACGGCATTGGAGGCTCAAGCGACCGATGTGGTGAAACGGGTACGGCCCTTGCACACTTCTGCGTTCGACATCGCCTTGCCTGATAACGCCGTCGACAGTATTTTTTGTATGCGTTTGTTGCATCACATCGGTGAACCCGCGCATCGACTGGCGATTCTGAAAGAATTCGAGCGTGTCAGTCGTGACAGTGTGATCGTTTCATTGTGGGTCGATGGCAATTTCAAGGCCTGGAAACGCAAGCGTCTGGAGCGCACCCGTGGGCAGAAAGACTACCAGAATCGATTTGTGTTACCGACGGATACAGTAGAAGAAGAGTTTCGACAGGCTGGGTTTCGCATTCAGGAACGGCTGGATTTCCTACCGCTCTATGCCATGTGGCGAGTTTATGTATTACGCAAGAGGTAACAGCATGGTTGTGCAGGCAGTAGAGACAACTGGCATTTCCCGCAACAGCTTCGAACATTTTTGGAACCTGCAAGGTGAGTGGGTGGAAGAACCCAACGTGCGACGTGGCGGTGAAAGCGGCGTGCAGCGGATCAACAGCAACGACGGCGACCTGTTGTATGCCAAGCGTCAAACGGGGCACATTTATCGCAGTTGGTTGCATCCGCTCGGTCGACCGACCGTGCTGCGTGAGCAGGACGCGCTGCTGGCGTTGACCCAGTTGGATGTCCGTGTGCCCGAGTTGATCTTTTGTGGTGCCCAGCGTGACCCCGTCCACAAGTGGCGTGCGCTGTTAGTGACCCATGCGCTGGATGGTTTCGAGGAGATCGAGCATTGGTATGCCGGAGGCGGACGTGAGCGCCATGGCGAAACGGTGCATGATCAAATCCTCCAGGCCCTGGCTGAGAACCTGGCCCGCATGCACAAGGGCCGTTGGCAGCATGGCTGCCTCTACATCAAGCATGTTTTTGTGCGGGTGACAGGGGAGGGCGAAGCGGCCAAGGCCGAAGTGGCCCTGCTGGATCTGGAGAAGTGTCGCCAGCGCCTGACTGCCCGGCGTGCGGCATCCCATGACCTGAAGCAACTGCGGCGCCATTCGTCGTTCAGCGATGCTGATTGGAAAAAACTCGTCTACTTTTATGAGGCGGCGTTTGGCAGCGCTATCAAAGGTTTATAGCCATGAAACTAGAAATTGCTAGAGGTTTGTTTTTAGTCGGAGCCCTGGCAGTTGCGTCGATGGCGGTGGCTGTATGGGAACAGCCACGCTCGCAGATCCTCAGTGCGTCCAGTGCGGGTGCGCATTGTCCCCTGCCGCGTGTGGCAAAGGCGAGCGAGGCTATCCGACCGGACGATGATCTGCTGCTGTTCATGTTCAGCCTGTCCCAAGGGATGAGGCCTCAGAGTTGAACATCACGAAGCCCAAAAGGCCTCGCCTGTGCGAGGCCTTTTTTTTCCTGCCGCAATCTCCAGTCGAGCACTAAAACCTGTGTGAGGGAGCTTGTTCCCGCTGGACCGCGAAGCGGTCCCAATCGATTGGTCAGGTAGCCTTGGCGCATTGACGGCTGCTTCGCAGCCGAGCGGGAGCAAGCTCCCTCGCCACAAAAAACATCCAGTTCCCTTTTGGCTGCCTTCAGGGTTTATCGGGCCTGGCCAGCAGTGTGTAGACGCAGGGCAGCACAAACAGGGTGAACAAGGTGCCAATCGACATGCCCGTGGCGATCACCGTGCCGATGTCGAAGCGGCTCACTGCCCCGGCGCCTGTGGCGAAGATGAGCGGCACCATGCCGAACACCATCGCCGCGGTGGTCATCAGCACCGGTCGCAGACGAATCGATGCGGCTTGTTCCACGGCTTCGCGCGGCGACAGGTTCTGTTCCCTACGCAACTGGTTGGCAAACTCGACAATCAGGATCCCGTGCTTGCTGATCAGACCGATCAGCGTCACCAGGCCCACCTGGGTATAGATGTTCATGCTCGACCAGCCGAGGAACAGCGGAATCAGGGCTCCGCAAATGGACAACGGCACGGTCACCAGAATCACCAGCGGGTCCCGGAAGCTTTCGAACTGCGCGGCCAACACCAGGAAGATAATCGCCAGGGCCAGGGCAAAGGTCACCCACAGCGCGCTGCCCTCCTGTACGAATTGGCGTGAAGCCCCGGCGTAATCGAAGGCGAACCCCACTGGCGCTTCCTCCCGGGCGATCTGGCGGACGGTCTCGATGGCCTCGCCCATGCTCACGATGGGAAAGCCTGAAATCGTCACCGCATTGAGCTGCTGGAACTGGTTCAGTTGTCGCGGTCGCGCCCGGTCGCTGACCTTGATCAGGGTCGATAGCGGTAGCGATTCACCCTTGGCATTTTTCACGTAGTAGTTGTTCAGCCAGTCCGGGTTGTCCCGGAACGGCCGCTCGACCTGGGCGATGACCTTGTAGCTGCGGCCTTCGAGGGTGAAGCGATTGATCTCTGATTCGCCCAGCAGCGTCGCCAGGGTACCGCCCAGGTCCTGCATGGAAACGCCCATCTGGGCGGCCTTGGCGCGATCGATATCCACCACGACTTCTGGCTTGTCGAACGCAAGGTCAATGTCCATGAAGGCGAACTTGCCGGATTCCAATGCGCGCTTTTTGACCCGGTCGGCAACCTCCAGCAGCGTTGCATAGTCCTTCGGAGAGTTGATCACGAACGCGAACGGCAAGCCTTCGCCGGTGCCCGGCAGCGAGGGCAGGTTGAAGCCGAAGATCTGCAAGCCAGGCACGCTTTCCAGCTTGGCCTGGACCTCGGGCAGGATTTCCATCTGGGTGCGGTCGCGTTCGTTCCAGGGCTTGAGCAGGAAGCCGCCGATGCCCGACTGCACGCCGTTATAGCCATTGATCTGGAACGAGGAGTAGTACTCCGGGAACTCCTTGAAAATGGTAATGAAGTGATCGGTATAGGTGTTCAGGTAGTCGAGGTTGGTGGGCTGCGGGGCGTTGGCCATCATGAAGATGATGCCCTGGTCCTCGTCGGGGGCCAGTTCGGACTTGCTGAACATGACCAGCACCGGGATCAGCAGCAGCACGATCACCGCGAACACCAGCACCACCGGCCGGGTGTTGAGCGTGCCATGGAGCATGCGCTGGTAACGGCTCTTCAAGCGTTCGAAGAGCATGTCCAGCCGATGGGCCAGCCCCGAGGGGTTCTCATCATGGCGCAGGAGCAGGGCGCACATCATGGGCGACAGGGTCAAGGCGACGATCCCGGAGATCACCACCGCCCCGGCCAGGGTCAAGGCGAACTCCTTGAACAAGGCGCCCGTCAGGCCCTCGAGCAGGCCGATGGGTGCATACACCGCCGCCAGGGTGATGGTCATCGAGACCACCGGCATGGCGATTTCCCGGGCACCTTCTATCGCGGCGTCGAACGGGGTCTTGCCTTCCTCGATGTGCCGGTGAATGTTCTCCACCACCACGATGGCGTCGTCCACCACCAGGCCGATGGCGAGCACCATGGCCAGCAGCGTCAGCAAGTTCATCGAGTAGCCCATTAGCTGCATGAAGAACATCACGCCGATCATCGACAGCGGGATGGTCACCACCGGGATGACCACCGAACGCAGGGCGCCGAGGAACAGGAACACCACGACGATGACGATCAGCACCGCCTCGAACAGGGTTTTCACCACCTCGTCGAGGGAAGCCTGGATGAACAGGGTGGCGTCGTAGGCGATCTCGGCCTTGAGGTTGGTCGGGAGTTGCGCCTCCATCTCCGGCATGATCTTGCGCACTTCCTTGATCACATCCAGCGGGTTCGCGCCCGGCGTGGCCTTGATCCCGATGTACACCGAAGGCGTGCCACCAAAGGAACTGATGGTGTCGTAGTTCTCGGCGCCCATTTCCACGCGTGCCACGTCCCGCAGCAACACGCGGCTGTCGCCGTCGGTCTTGAGCGGGATCGCCGCGAAGGCCTCGGCGGACTTGAGTTCGGTGTTGGCGTTGATGCTGGTGACGACGTATTCGCCTTTCACTTCACCGGCGGCGGAGAGGAAGTTGTGCTGGCGCACGGCATTGGTCACGTCGGCGGCGGTCAGGCCGAAGCCGGCGAGCTTGACCGGGTCCAGCCACAGGCGCATGGCGAAGACCTGGTTGCCGAGGATTTCCGCCTCGGCCATGCCGGGCAGTGTCGCCAATTTGGGCTGGATCACCCGTGACAGGTAGTCGGTGATCTGCGGGTTGTTCAGTTCCTTGCTGAAGAAGCTGATGTACATCAGTGCCGAGGCATCGGCGGCCTCGCGGCTCAGGACCGGGTCTTCGGCGTCCTGGGGCAGTTGGTTCTTGACCTCGTTGGCCTTGGCCAACAGTTCGGTAAAGAGCCGGTCGCTGTTGGAACCAATGCGGGCGTAGACAGAAATCACCGAGAAATTCTGGCGACTGACCGAGGTCATGTAGTCGATGCCCTCGGCACTGGCCAGGCTCTGCTGCATCGGTTGGGTGATGTAGCCCTGGATGGTCTCGGCGTTGGCCCCGGGGTAGGCCGTGGTCACCGTGATCAGGGCGTTTTCCATTTGTGGATACTGACGCAGGGGCAGCTTGCTCCAGGCCTGGAAGCCCAGCAGTACGATCAACAGGCTGACCACGGTGGCGAGCACCGGGCGGCGGATGAACGGATCGGTAAAAGCCATGGGGGTTCCTTGATCAGTCCGCGCGCGGCGGGCTGTTCTGTTCGGTCAGGGTCTTGTCGTCGCTGATGGCGATCGGCGTACCGTTATCGAGCTTGATCTGGCCGGCGGTCACGACTTGTTCGCCGCTTTGCACGCCTTTGGAAACCAGCACCTGCCCGTCGCGTCGCTCGCCGGTTTCAACGAAACGCCGTTCGGCGATCAGGACCGGCTGGCCCTTGTCGTCTTTCTCGACAGTGCCATCGGCGGCTTTCTTCTGCGTGACCACGTACATGGAATTGCCGTAGAGGGTGTAGGTCACGGCGCTTTCCGGCACGACGATTCCGGCGGCCACTTCCGGCAGGATCACCTGCAGGTTGGCGAACATGCCGGGCAGCAGCTTGCCATCGGGGTTGGCCAGGGTGGCGCGCACCAGCACGTTGCGGGTGCTGTCCTCGACCTTGGGGTTGATTGCGCTGATGATGCCGACGAAGGTCTGCCCGGGGTAGGCCGAGACGCTGACGTTGACCGGCTGGGCAACGGCAAGCCGGGGCACGCTTTGTTCAGGGACGTAGAAGTCCACATACAGGCTGCTGAGGTCTTGCAGGGTGGCAATCACCGTGCCGCTGGCCAGGTAGTCGCCGACATCCACCTGGCGAATGCCGATGGTGCCGCTGAACGGCGCCAGGATGTGTTTCTTGGCCAGCGAGGCCTTGAGCTGGTTGACCGTGGCCTGGTTCTTCTTCAGTTGCGCCGAGAGCCGGTCGAATTCGCCTTTGGAGATCGCCTGGCTGCCCACCAGCTGTCGTCCGCGACCGAAATCCACTTGCGACAGGCCCAGGTCGGCCTCGGCGGTTTCCAGCAGGGCGCTTTCGACTTCGCTGTCCAGCTGCAGGAGCGGCTGACCGACCTTGACCTTTTGCCCGGACTGAAACTGCACCTTCTGCACGGTCCCGGCGATTTCAAGGCTCAGGTCCACCCCTTGCAGCGCCTTCAGACTGCCAACGGTGGGTAGGCGAGCCTGCCAGGGTTGCTGGGCGGCCGTGGCCACGGCGACGCTGACCGGAGGTTTTGGCGCAGAGAACGTCTGGATCTGCTGGTAAACGGAGAAGGCCTTGTAGCCGGCGAGCAACAGCACTACCAGCAGGACAACACCCAACATGATCAGCATGCGGCGTCGCAGCATGTTCCACTTCCTTGGAAAAGAACTGAGAGAAAATACAGATAGGCGGGCACATTACTCCGAGTGTGCGGGCTATTCCAGATGTTGGCGGGCCGGGGGGGCGTGGGACTTTTCCGAAAAATCAGGAAGCTCGGCGCCGATGGGCTTCGCTCCCTTGCTCAGGCCAGATGCAAATGGTTGTCCCAGAGCCCTGCCGGCAGATCCAGCGGTTTTGCAACCAGTTGTGTCTGACGGCAATCGTAATAGCGGCATCGTCCTTGGCCCGACGTCACGACAAAACCGTCGGCCACCGCACCCACGCCGGCACAGTCCGGCAGGGGCGCATCCAGGCGTACCTGGCCACTGTCCAGGTCCCAGATGAAGAAACGATTGCCGCGCGGGGCGGTCAGGGCCACCAGGCGCAGGTCGCTGTGCACAGCGACGCTGGCGGTGTAGTGCCCCATGGCTTGCAATTGTTCTTCGGGCACCGGGAACGCCTGGAACGGTTGGCCCGGCCGTTTGATCGCCACCAGTTCCGACGATTCGTGGGCGGCGCCCATGAACTGTTGGCCGGAGACGATGGTGCCATCACTGGCGATGCCCAAGTGGCGCACGCTGTTCATCGATTGGGCGAGGGTCTCCTTGCTCAGCAGGGTGCCATCGCGTTGCATCAGCACCAGGCTTGGCTCCATGGCGTCGAGGTTCATTTCGACCCGGCTTTCGGCCTCGGTGCGAATGCCGCCATTGGCCACCACCAGCGTCTCACCATCGGGCATCCAGGACACCTGGTGAGGACCGACGCCATGGGTGGGTATCTCGCCGCTGTGCACCAGCCGCTCGCCTTCGAAACGGTACACACCCAACAGGCCGCGCCCCGGGTCGGAGGTGTCGTTCTCGGTGGCGTACAGCCATTCGCCGCTGTTATGGATGACCGCGTGGCCGTAGAAATGCCGGTTCGGCAGCGAGGCGATGGTTTGCAGCAGCGCCCCGTCGCGCAGGTCGATCAAGTAGCTTTCGGTGCCTGGACGACGGGCGACGAACAGCGCAATCGATTGCGTCGGGTGATGGATGATGTCATGGCAGCGTTGGCCGACCTGGGTGGCGAACACCCGCGTGCCGTCCAGCCGATAGCCGACGGCGTAGTGCTTGCCGTCGCCATCGTCCCGTGCCGAAAGCAAGAGTGGGTGCTTGTCCTTTTGCTTGAACAGCGTCCAGCCGCCCAGGGTGACGGCGCCGAGCAGCAAGCTGCCCAGTGCCAGGACCTGACGTCGAAACATGATCAGTCACCGTCGTTGGCATTGAAGCCCAGTTGGATGCCCAGCGCCTTGGCCAGTTCGCCTTCGTGCAGGCGATGGACGACGTTGAGGCTGTCGTACAAATCGTTGAGTTGCTGGCGTCCGGCATCGTCGTTGAGCATTTCGGTCAACGGGCGCTGGCTGCTGGCGAACAGTTTCAAGGAGGCATCGTAGGCGGCGTCGATCTTGTCCGCCAACGGCTTCTGGTCGCTTGGCAGCAGGCCGCGCAGGCCCTTGTTGTCCACGCCGGCCCAGACGGTCCTGGCCGCGCTCAGGCTGGCTTCCAGCCCTTGCAACGACGACTGGCTGCGCCAGGCATCGGCCTGGAATGGCTGAGGTACACCCTTGCTCTGGCGGCCCATCGGCGTGCCGAGTTTTTTCTTCAGCGTGTCCAGGGCCGTGACCTGCACGCGCAGCAGATCGGCGATGGCTTCATGGGAGTCGGCGTAGCGCTGGTTGGGGAACTTGCTCATCTGGGCGAGCATGCCGTCGTTGGCATTCCAGCCCGACAGGATCTCTTCGGCCAGTTGTTTCTGGCGTTCGCCGATGGCGGTGAGCAGCGGGCAGTACTTGGCTTTCTGGGCGCTGTCGGCCATGTCGATTTTCGCGTCGAACAGCAGGTATTCGTAGGCCGAGAGCCCTTGTACGACCACGCTGGACTTGGCCAGGCCGGCGGCGTCGATCTGCGGCTGGCTGTTGACCAATTGCTCGACCTGACGGCCCACCAGGTTTTTCTTGTCCGGCCAGAACTGCACCTGCCAGGCGCGGTTGCCCTCGGCCAGCGGCCCGATCAACAGGGGTTGCAACTCGGCCCAGGCTTTTTGCGCCTTGAGGAAGTCGGCGCGGGCGATGTCCAGGTTTTCCTTGCCTTGGCAGAACGCCAGCGCGCTGGTCGCCAGTTGCCGGTCGGCCTCGACCCAGCGGCTGTAGGTCGGCAGGATCACTTGCTTGGCGATGGCGGCCGAGGTGACGGCTTGCGGGTCCTGGGGCGAGCAGGCACCGAGGGCGAGGGCGGCGAGGCTGGTGAACAACAGCTTGGGACGGAACATGTCAGGCTCCCATTTCTGGAAAAGGCATTTATAGGGAATTCAGAAAGGCCAGCAACGCAGCGCGTTGCTCGGCATTGAACGCTAAAACGTGGCGTTGCGCCGCTTGTGCTTCGCCGCCATGCCACAGCACGGCTTCGAGCAGGTCGCGGGCACGACCGTCATGCAGGAACTGAGTGTGGCCGTTGACGGTTTCGGTCAGGCCAATGCCCCACAGCGGCGGGGTGCGCCAGTCACGGCCGCTGGCCTTGAATTCGCTGCGGTTGTCGGCTAGGCCTTCGCCCATGTCGTGCAGCAGCAGGTCGGTGTAGGGGCGGATGACCTGGTTCGCCAGCTCCGGTTCGGCAGCGTGGGCGGACGTGGTGTATTTCGGTGTGTGGCAAGACTGGCAACCGGCCTGGAAAAACAGATTCTTGCCCGCCAATACCTGGGGAGAATTCACCTCGCGACGGGCCGGCACGGCGAGGTTGCGGCTGTAGAACAACACCAGTCGCAGGATGTTGTCACTGACTTCCGGCTCGCCGTCCGGGCCGTTGCCGCTGGGGGCGCGCTTGCAATCGACCTGGGTCTCGGTGCAATCGTCGAAGGGCCGCAGGCTCGTCGTCAGGCCCATGTCGCCGGAGAACGCATGGACGTTCTGTTGGTTGAGGTTGGGCTGCCCGGCTTTCCAGCCAAACCGTCCAAGTACGGTTTTCTGTTGGGCATCGTCCCAGACCTGGTTGGGACGACCGGCAATGCCGTTGTTTTCACGCACCTGGGTCTCGGCGTTGGCCAGGATGGCTTCGTCGGGGATCGCCTCCAGCAACCCCAGGCCGATCATAGGCGGAGCGACACGGGCGGAAAAACGCGTGTCCGGGTGCATCGGCCCATAGGCCAATTGGGTGATGTGCAGGTTTGGCTTGCGCAGCTCCACGACGGTGCCGTCCTTGAAGCGCACCGGGACGGGGCTGTAATCGACCCGGACCTTGCCTTCGGGAGCGACACCGGGGACGGACATGTCCTGCAACTGCCCACCGTAAACCGGCTCCGGCACCACCCCCAGTTGTTCGATGACCTTGGCGTAGGGCGGCGCATCGGGAATCGACAGGCGCACCAGCATCGACACCGCGCTGGCGGCATCCGGCGCTGGCGGATGACCGCGACCGTCCTTGATGTGGCAGTTCTGGCAGGCGTTGGTGTTGAACAACGGGCCGAGGCCGTCCCGGGCGGTGGTGGTCGAGGGGGCGATCACCCACGGGCTGCGGAAGAAACTGTTGCCGACGCTGAAGTCCACGCGCCGCGAGGGCGGCAGGTTGGCCGAGGGCAGGGAAAAGGCGTTCTGATCGCTCTTGCGAACCGTCGCGGCACCACCGGAGCGGGCTTCACCCGGTTCGGCCTGGGTAAAACGCGGAGCGTCATCGCAGGCACTCAGGCCCAGGGCCATGAACAGTGCACATAAACGAAGAGGCAACGACGGCATCGGGCGACCTGGGAGAGAGGTGAAAAGAGGGCGCAAAGTCTAACAGGGCCGGGGAGTTTGAATAAGAGGAATTATCGTTTGGTTTGTGAAGCCTGCGTGGTTCTGGAGCTACGTAGGAGCTGTCGAGTGCAACGAGGCTGCGATCTTGTCCCAGACAATTGAATCTGGAGTGAAAGATCAAAAGATCGCAGCCTTCGGCAGCTCCTACAGAACTCAGCGGGAGCTTAAGGCTGGACAACAGCCCCCGGCACCAGCGGCAGTTCCAAGGTCGCGACGAACCCACCGTCAGGATGATTGCCCAACACCAGCGCACCACCATGGCGTTCGGCGGCACGACGCGCAATCGCCAGGCCCAGGCCATGACCGGCGGCGGTCTGGCCGGGGGCGCGGTAGAACGGCTCGCCCAATTGACCCAAGTGTTCGGCCTCCACGCCAGGCCCGTGGTCGCGCACGCTGATCAGGATCCGTTCGCCCTGGCGCGCCGCACGCATCTCGATAGGGTGCCCGGTCGGATTGAAGCGCTGGGCGTTACGCAGCAGGTTGTCCACCGCTCGCTCGATCATGGTCGGCCAGCCCTTGAGGCTCAGGTCTGCCTCGGTTTCAAGTTGCACGGTTTGCTCCGGAGACGCCAGTTGTGCATCTTTTTGCAGGGTGAACAGCAAACCATTGAGGTCCACCTCTTCGGCGCTGGCGTTGTCGGCGTCGACCCGGGCCAGGACCAGGATTTCGCTGATCAACGCTTCCAGGCGATCGCATTCGCGGGTCAGGCGTGGCCAGAGTTTTTCACGCTCCTCGGGGCTGGCCCGTTCAGCCAATGCCAGGGCAATGCGCAGCCGGGCCAGGGGCGAGCGCAGTTCGTGGGACACGTCGCGCAGCAGTTGGCGCTGGCTGGCGATCAAGCTTTGCAGGCGCGCGCCCATGCGGTTGAAGTCGGTGGCCAGCACGCCGAACTCGTCTCGTCGGTTGGCCAGCTTGGCGAGGCTGTTCTGCTGGTAGGCGGCCTGGCCCAGGTCATGCACCGCGCCGCGCAGTCGATTCAGCGGACGGGTGATGGAAAGCGTCACCAACAGGCTGAACAAGGTCAGCACCACCAGCGCGATTCCCAATGCACTGAGGGGCCAGAGCAGGCTGCCGCGGTGCCACGCATCCAGCTCGGGATGGGGGATGCGGTAGATGAACAGGTACGTGTCGCCACTTTTGGCGCTGGTGAACTCATCGGTCAGCCGCCGCCAGGGCAGGCGTCGGTCATCGTTTTTCTGTCGGGCTTCGAAGGCCGCGGCACGATGGGGGAAGGTGCCGCGTACTACCGGGTCGCCGCTTTCGTTGAACACCTGGACGTCGATGTGATACTGGCGCTTGCGCTGTTGCAAGATGTCCTGGGCGGCGTCTTCGCCCTGGCTTTCGTAGGTTTGCGTCCACTCTTCGGGCAAGGTATTGAGGCCCGGATGGCGGCTGAGGATCCAGGCGTCCTGGTTCAGCATGTGGCCCATCAGGATCGAAAGTCCTGCGACCAGGGCGATGGCCAACCAGAAACTGGCCAGGATGCGCCAGAACAATGAACGCACGATAAATCCTCGAAAACAAAGAAAGCCCAACGGCGATTGGCCGTTGGGCGGGGACGCTTCAGTGCATTATTGCGCTTTTTGCGGTTGTTGCGCTTTCCAGGCTTTGAACTCAGCCCACTCGGCGCGACGTTCGGCCTGTTTCTTCTGGATCGCGTCGAATTCTTTTTGCTGCTCAGGCTTCAACAAGCCACGGATCTGGGCATCGACTTTCTCATGACGGGCTTCCATTTCGTCTTTCATGGCTTTCTGATCGGCTGGCGACAATTTGGCCAGGTACTTCTCCACCAATTCGCGGCGCTCGTGGCGCTGTTCGCCCATGATCTTGCGGATCTGCTGGCGTTGTTCGTGGCTCAGGTCCAGTTGGCTGTAGGGGCCTTTGTCGTGCATCTGGCCGCCGTGACGCGGGCCGTCCATCGGACCCATCGGGCCGGGGCCTTCGGGCATGGCCATGGCGACGGTCGGCAGGGCGGCAGCGAACATCAAAGCGATAAGGGTCTTGCGCATGGTGTGTCTCCTTGTCTCATTCCCGGTCAGTTCCGGATGTGTGCAGATTACGGAGATCAAGGTCAGCGGCGGTCAGGGGGGCGTAAAGCTTGGGTAAAGACGGTTTGGTGATGAGCTTACAAAACAGTGGACGCAAAAAAATCCGGCGAGGAGATTATTTGTGGCGAGGGGATTTATCCCCGCTGGGCCGCGCAGCGGCCCTCTTGGTTTTATCTGATGCACCGCGGTGGCAGACACATCTGGGGGCGCTTCGCACCCCAGCGGGGATAAATCCCCTCGCCACAAAGGGATCATTTACCCGGTGCAAGCAAGGAATCGTTGCAGTGTTCAGAGGCTGTAGTAATAACCCCGACTACGCAGGGCCACGATGCGCGGGCGGCCGTCGGGGTGGGGGCCGATTTTCTTGCGCAGGTTGCTCACGTGCATGTCGAGGCTGCGGTCGTACAGGGTCAGCTTGCGGCCCAGGGCGAGCTGCGCCAGTTCCTGCTTGTCCAGCGGTTCGCCCGGTTGCTTGAGCAGTGCTTCGAGCAGGCGGCTTTCGGAAACGGTGAGGGTCTGTTCCTGTTCGTCGATGCTGACCACACCACGCACCGGGCTGAAGGTCAGGTCACCCAGTTCGATCTGGCTGGACACGGCCGTCGGGTGGCTGCGACGCAGCACGGCGCGCAGGCGGGCGGTCAGTTCCCGTGGGTCGCAGGGCTTGGCCAGGTAGTCATCGGCACCCAGTTCCAGGCCAAGGATACGGTCCAGCGGCTCACCCCGGGCCGACAGCATCAGCACCGGCAGCTCCGGGTGATCGTTGCGCAGTTGCTTGAGCAGTTCCAGGCCGCTGCCGTCGGGCAGCATCACATCCAGAACCACCGCCGCCGGAGCAGTTTCGGCCAAGGCCTTGCGGGCACTTTGGCCATCGTGACAGGCGCGAACCTGAAACCCTTCCTGGCTCAGCCAACTCACGAGGAGCTCACACAGCTCCTGGTCATCATCTATCAGTAACAGCTCGCTCATGACTCACTCAATTTAGCCATTGCCGACGTTGTCTACGTCCACCGCTGGCAAAGATACCGCAGAGCAAGGCCAATAGCGCTACCCCGGCACCAATGACGAACCATTGCTGTTGATCGGTCAACAGCCGTGGCAGCGGGCTGGCCTGGGCTTCCTTGAGTTGCAGCTTCAGGCGCTGGTTTTCCTGACGCAGCCGGCCCAGCACGGCGCTCTCGCGTGCGCTGTCGGCATTTTGCAGTTGTTTGGCCAACTCTTCACGCTGGCGTTCGCTGTCTTTCAAGCGTTGCTGCAGCTCGGCGATCTGACTGCCGGCGCTCAGGGACAAGGGCGCCGAATGACTTCCCTCGGTGTTTTCCTCGCCATGGGCGGGCGCTCCGAGCGCCAACGAGACCAACAACAGGCACAACGGACCTTTGCGCATTGCAACTCCTGAATTCCAATCGAGATTGGACAGGTTGTCGGCAGGCAAATGAGAAAGATGAGCAACTGGGGGCGATGAGCCCTGAAGGCTCACCGCGCCAGGGGGGATTTACGGCAGGACTTGCTTGAACGGCTTGACCACGACATCGGCATAGACGCCGGCCGCCACGAACGGATCGGCCTTGGCCCAGGCTTGCGCGGCGGCCAATGAGTCGAATTCGGCCACGATCAGGCTGCCGGTGAAGCCCGCGGCGCCTGGGTCATTGCTATCCACCGCCGGGTGCGGGCCGGCCAGCACGATGCGACCTTCGGCCTTGAGCTGTTGCAGGCGCTCCAGGTGTGCCGGGCGCACGGCCAGGCGTTTTTCCAGGGAGTCGGCGACGTCGGTGGCAATGATTGCGTAGAGCATGTCAGTCCTCGGTTTTAGGCGTGGTGGGGTCGGCATCGTGCAGGTGACGGGACAGGTAGATGCCCTGGCCAATCAGGAACAGCAGCGTCATTCCCAGGCTGCCGAAGACCTTAAAGTCGACCCAGTACTCCTGGAACGTGAACGCAACGAACAGGTTGGCGGCACCGCAGAACAGGAAAAACGCGATCCAGGCGATGTTCAATCGGGTCCAGATCAGTTCCGGCAGGTTGATGGCATGGCCCATGATGCGCTTGATCAGCAGTCGGTCGCCGATGAAGTGGCTGCCGATGAACGCGAGGGCGAACAGCCAGTTGACCACCGGGGCTTTCCATTTGAGGAAGGTTTCGCTGTGGAACGCCAGGGTCAGGCTGCCGAAGACAAGGCAGGCGATCAGGGTCAGCCACTGGCTCTTCTCCAGCTTGCGCTGGGACACGAACAGCGCGCCGTAGACCACCAGGGAGCTGATGATCAGCACTGCGGTGGCGCTGTAAATACCGCCTACAGTCAAGGAGTGACCGGCGAAATCGACGGCCCGGGGATCAAGTTTGTAGACGATGAAAAACAGCAGGAGCGGGATGAAGTCGATGAATTGTTTCACAGTGGCAGCCAGAAGCAGGATGTGGCGGCATAATAACAAACATCCTTGGCCGCGATAGGGCCAGCTGATTTGAGGTAACAAACTCTCGTGAATGTTGATTTGCACTGCCATAGCACGGCCTCCGATGGCGCCCTGGCGCCTGCGGTTCTGGTGGCGCGGGCGTTCGAGCACGGCGTGCGAGTCCTGGCCCTGACCGATCACGACACCCTCGAAGGCCTCGACGAGGCCCGCAGCGCCGCCACGGCGCTGGGCATGCAGCTGGTCAACGGGGTCGAATTGTCGTGTACCTGGGGCGGGGCGACCATCCATGTGCTGGGCTATGGTTTCGATGTGAACGCGCCGGCGCTGGTCCAGGCCATTGCACAACTGCGCGACGGCCGCTGGCTGCGGTCCGAAGAGATCAGCCGCAAGCTGGCCCTCAAGGGCATGCCCGGTGCGCTGGACGGCGCCCGGCAGATCCAGCAGGAACTGGGCGACAGCGGCAACGCACCGGCTAGGCCACACTTTGCCGACTGGATGGTGCGCGAGGGGTTCGTCAAGGATCGCGCCGAAGCGTTCCGCAAATGGTTGGGGGCCGGCAAGCTGGGGGACGTCAAGCAGCACTGGCCGACCCTGGAAGAAACCGTCCAGACCCTGCGGGCCGCTGGCGCCTGGGTCAGCCTGGCGCATCCGTGGCACTATGATTTCACCCGCAGCAAGCGCCGCCGCCTGGTCGCCGACTATATTCAAGCAGGGGGCCATGCCATTGAGGTGGTCAACGGCCATCAGCCCGCCGAGCAAGTGGGCAGCTTGGCGATCCTGGCCCGTGAGTTCGGCCTGCTGGTCACCGCCGGCAGTGATTTCCATGGCCCTGGGGGCTGGTCCGAGATCGGCGAATACCGCCCGTTGCCGGAAGATCTGCCACCACTCTGGTGTAGATTCAAACATGATCCCGTTACCACCGCCGTCTGAACAGGTAGAACACGTGAGTCAATTTTTCCAGATTCATCCGGAAAACCCGCAGGCGCGCCTGATCAAACAGGCCGTGGAAATCATTCGGGGTGGTGGCGTGGTGGTCTATCCCACCGACTCGTCCTACGCCATCGGTTGCCAGATCGGCGACAAGAATGCCGTGGAGCGTGTCAGACGCCTGCGTCAACTGGACGACAAGCACAATTTCGCCCTCATCTGCAGCGACCTGTCGCAGTTGGGCCTGTTCGCCAAGATCGACACCGGCACCTTCCGCTTGCTCAAGGCGCATTTGCCGGGGCCCTACACGTTCATTCTCAATGCCACCCGGGAAGTCCCGCGGCTGTTGCTGCACCCGAAAAAGCGCACCATCGGCCTGCGGGTGCCGAGCCATCCCATCGCCCTGGCGCTGCTGGCGGAACTGGGTGAGCCGCTGATGAGCGTGACGCTGATCATGCCCGGCGAGACCGAGCCGTTGACCGATCCCTATGAGATGCGCCAGATCCTCGAGCATCAGGTGGACCTGATCATCGACGGCGGTTTCGGCGGCATGTCGGCGTCCACGGTGATCAACCTGGCCGATGGCGAGCCCCAGGTGGTGCGCGTCGGGTGCGGCGATCCGACGCCGTTCATGGTCGAGGCCTGAATGTCCGCCGTGGAAACCGCCGTGGACAATACCGACAGCCAGGCCGGCGCGCAGCAGGAGTTGCCGTTCGCCATGGTCTATGGCCAGGCGGTCATGGAAATGCCCCTGGACCTGTACATTCCGCCGG
The DNA here is from genome assembly GCF_053629195.1 of Pseudomonas sp. R151218B TE3479. NCBI lineage: Bacteria > Pseudomonadati > Pseudomonadota > Gammaproteobacteria > Pseudomonadales > Pseudomonadaceae > Pseudomonas > Pseudomonas sp. R151218B TE3479. The sequence goes on along the minus strand of NZ_JBRJHV010000001.1, from coordinate 6,045,368 downwards.
ATGCGCTGGAAGTGTTTCTCGAAGCCTTCGAGGGCCCGCTTGACCTGCTGCTGTACCTGATCCGTAAACAGAACATCAATATCCTCGACATCCCCGTGGCGGAAATCACCCGCCAGTACATGGGCTACGTCGAGTTGATGCAGTCGGTACGCTTGGAGCTGGCGGCCGAGTACCTGGTGATGGCGGCCATGCTGGCCGAGATCAAGTCGCGGATGCTGCTGCCGCGCTCGGCGGAAGTCGAAGCGGAAGAGGACGACCCGCGGGCCGAGTTGATCCGGCGCTTGCAGGAGTACGAACGCTTCAAGGTCGCCGCCGAAGGCCTCGATGGCTTGAACCGGGTGGGGCGCGATGTGGTGGTGCCCAAGCTCGATGCGCCCGAAGCGCGGGCGCGCAAGTTGCTGCCGGATGTGAGCCTGGAAGAGCTGCTGATGTCCATGGCCGAGGTCCTGCGCCGAGGCGATATGTTTGAAAGTCATCAGGTCAGCCGCGAAGCGCTGTCCACCCGCGAGCGCATGAGCGATGTGCTGGAGCGGCTCAAGGGCGGCGGCTTCGTGCCGTTCGTCGAGCTGTTCACCGCCGAGGAAGGGCGGTTGGGGGTGGTGGTGACGTTTATGGCGGTCTTGGAATTGGTCAAGGAATCCTTGGTCGAGCTGGTGCAGAATGAGCCGTTCGCAGCGATCCACGTGCGGGCACGAGCCGAATAACGAGCAAATCAATGAATCTGACTGAACCCCGCGAGCTGGCCCCCTTGCTTGAAGCTTTCCTGTTGGCCTCGGGAAAGCCCCAATCGATGGAGCGCCTGTTCGAACTCTTCGAAGAAGGTGAGCGACCCGAGCCGGCCGTATTCAAGAAAGCCCTGACGCTGTTGGGCAAGTCCTGCGAAGGACGGGCTTTCGAACTCAAGGAAGTGGCGTCCGGTTATCGCCTGCAGATCCGCGAGAAGTTCGCGCCCTGGGTCGGGCGCCTGTGGGAGGAGCGGCCGCAGCGTTACTCCCGCGCCATGCTCGAAACCATGGCGTTGATCGCCTATCGCCAACCGATCACCCGGGGCGAGATCGAGGATGTACGGGGCGTGGCGGTCAACAGCCATATCGTCAAGACGTTGCTGGAGCGCGAGTGGATCCGCGTCGTCGGCTATCGCGATGTGCCGGGCAAACCCGCGATGTTCGCCACCACCAAGGCCTTTCTCGATCATTTCAACCTGAAGAACCTGGATGACCTGCCGCCCCTGGCCGAACTGCGGGAGCTGGAACCTGAACCGGTGCTGGAGTTCGACGACGTGCCGGTGCCCCAGGGCTTGCAGGAACTGGCGGATGCCAGCGCCGAGCCTGAGGAACCGAAGGAAGAGACCAGTTTCCACTCGTTGTTGCTGGAGCTGGACACCATGGAAGAAGGCCTCAAGACCGATTTCGACGACCTGCTGCGTGAGGGGCCAGGACCTGAAGGCGAGACGAATGATCAGCCGGAGCCCGACGACGTTGAACTTCAAGCCGAGCCTGACCCCGAAGAAGACATCCTCGGCGTTGCCGAAGCCCGGGAAAAACTGCTGGCCGCTGTCGCCGCCCTCGAACCGCGCGAACCCGAGCCTGAATTGAGCGACGAAGAAGCCGAAGCCCGTGCCCTTGCCGAGGCGATCGAGAACGAACGGCGCCAGTTCGACGATTGATCCAACTTGTGCGCAGACCTGAGTGACACACCACCGTCCCCTGTGGGAGCGGGCTTGCCCGCGAAGGCGGTGGGTCAATAACATTGATTGGCCTGACACTCCCTCTTCGCGAGCAAGCTCGCTCCCACAGGGGGCATGCGGTGCATCATGAACTCCACCAAGAATCTCTGCATTGCGCCACCGGTCGGCGGAAAAAGCGCTGAGCCTGGATTGATCAGCTAGTCTCTGATGCGCAATCGCCTTATCAGGCGTATGATTCGCGACCCTTTGGCGATCCCTTCGTCCAAGACCCGTTTTCAAAGCGTCAGGCCAGGCCTGACCCGACCACACCGGGAGGTGCCCAGAATGAAAGACCAAGACCAGAACGACAGCCAGGAAATCGGCCCAGCAGGCGAGAAGCTGCAAAAAGTCCTCGCCCGTATCGGCGTCGGTTCGCGCCGTGACGTGGAAGCCTGGATCACCCAGGGCCGGATCAAGGTCAATGGCAAAGATGCCACCTTGGGCCTGCGTGTCGACATGCACGACGCCATCACCATCGATGGCAAGGTGATCAAGCGCGAAGAGGCCGCCGAAACGGTGCGTCGCGTGATCATGTACAACAAACCCGACGGCGAGATCTGCACCCGCGACGACCCGGAAGGCCGTCCGACCGTGTTCGACAAAATGCCGCGTCCGAAAGAAGGCCGCTGGATCAACATCGGTCGCCTGGACATCAACACCACTGGTTTGCTGATGTTCACCACCGACGGCGAGCTGGCCAACCGTTTGATGCACCCGTCCTATGAGATGGACCGCGAATACGCCGTGCGTGTGCGTGGCGAAGTCGACGACGAGATGATCGAGCGCCTCAAGGCCGGCGTTGTGCTGGAAGACGGCCCGGCGCGTTTCACCGACATCAAGCAGGCGCCCGGCGGCGAAGGCTTCAACCATTGGTACCACTGCGTGGTGATGGAAGGCCGTAACCGTGAAGTGCGGCGTTTGTGGGAATCCCAGGGGCTGGTGGTCAGCCGCCTCAAGCGCGTGCGTTTCGGCCCGGTGTTCCTCAACTCCGACCTGCCGATGGGCCGCTGGCGCGAAATGAGCCAGTACGAAGTCGACATCCTGGCCGCCGAAGTGGGTCTCAAGCCGGTAGCAATGCCGCAGATGACCGCCAAGAGCAAGGACAAGCTGGAGCGGATGCAGCGTAAATCCTCGCGCCCGATGGGCAAGACCGAGCGCGTGCGTACACTGCGTCCGGCTGCTGAAGGTGTGGCGACCGGTCCGCGTCCTTCCCGCGAGCCGCAGATCGAAGGTGAGCGCCCGGCCCGCAAGCCTGCGCCTCGTCAGGACGGTGAGCGTGGCCCACGCACGCCGCGTCCGGCCAATGGTCGGACCGAGCGCGGTGAAGGTCGCGGTGCTCCGGCGGGTCGCGGTACGCCAGTCGCCGATCGCCCGGCCGACACCAAGCGTCCGGCCAAGCCGGCGCCGAAAAAGCGCCCGGGTATCGTCCTGGCCGACCGCGACGCGCCATCGGGCAAGCGCCGTGGTGCACCGGCAGGTTCGGGACAGCGTCCGGGGTTCGGGCGTCGTAAGCCGGAGTGATCGGCAGCCGCCCATGAAAAAAGCCAACTTTCGAGTTGGCTTTTTTTTGCCTGGCTTTAATTGGTGCGGTGCCGGTGGGTCCGCCATCGCGAGCAAGCTCGCTCCCACAGTGGGACGGCGTTGAATGCAAATCTTCCATTCGCTGAAGCCCCCTGTGGGAGCGAGCTTGCTCGCGATGGCGGCATCAGCCTTGCAGAAATCCCAACCTAAAGCACAAACCGCCCATCAAATATCGGCTCATTATCCAGCGCCAGCATACCCTTCTCGAAAATCAGATCCAGGTGATGGCTGCCCTTGGCCCCGCCACCCAGACCCAGGTGCAAGCCGCAGTGGCGCTCCTCGAAACCGGCATTGCGGGCGTACAGGCTCTTGACCCCTTCGTTGGTGCCGATCCCCAGTTCTTCGATGCGGCGATTGGACGGATTGGCGTCCAGGTATTTGTTGAAGTCGTGCTCCAGGCCAGGCACATCGGTGGCGATTTTCTGGATGGTGGAGTCTTCGATCCACAGTTCCAGCGGCGATTGCAACACGCCGTATTTACGTGCGAACGGGATGGTGCTCAGGAATGTGCCGACGAAACTCACCCGGCCATTGATGGTGTCGCTGTGGGTGGCGATTTCGCCTGGGGCCAGGTCGTAGTTGCCGAGGCCGTTGATGTCGGTCCACTTCTTCACGCCGCCCAGGGCTGTGTCGAAATATGAACCGTGGTCATCCTGGAAACTCAGGGTCGTCGCCTGGGACATGCGCCGGATCAGGTGACTGTTGAGCCCGGCTATACGCTGGGGAATCACGCTGAAGGTGTCGTAGAAATAATCGCCGTAGTCCTTGAACAGCAGCGATTTCTTCCAGTTGTCGGCCATCACGCCTTGCAGTGCACGGACAAAGTCCGGGCCGTCGGGACGTGGGTTGGGCAGGGTGGAAGAGTCGTAGAAAAAAATATACAGATCGCTGTCGGCAATGGCCTTGGACAGGCGCTCCGTGGATTCGAGGTCCAGGCGCATGGCGCTGAACCGGAAGGGCGAGCCGCTATCCGCCTGTTCGGCAATGGCGCCGGTCAGCGCTTCGTAGTCAGCGGTATGACCGAGCAACACCTTGGCGGGCTGAATGCCGGCCAGGGCGGGATGGTGTTCGAGGTAGTAAAGGAAATGTGAGATGGCTCGTTGTGTGTCCATGCTTATTCTTCCCTGACAAGTTCATTTAACTTCCCTGACAACCGGCAAAAAGTGGCGGAGTCGACCGGCCGGATCGCCTCCGCCGGGCAGTGCCTACAGAGGCCACATCGCCGTGCCGAACGGAACGACAGCGTCGGCTTGCATCATTTCAACGGCGGCTTCATGGGTTGGGGCTTCAAACCATTCGTCCAGTTGCAGTTCGGTTTCCAAGTCTTTGTCCAGTGCTTGCATAGTGAATCTCCTAGATGACTTTTACGGAAATCAGCGGACCGATTCGGCGAGTGGAAACAGGCCGGCAACGGCACCGCAGAACTTGTCGGCACGATGCCTTGGCAAGTCGCTGAAAACCTAGTCGAGGGTTTTTTGGATTGCAAAAAAATAATTTATTTTTTTTCGTTTGAACTTTTTGTTCCATTTTCATCGGCAGCATTACTCATTCAAAAACAGCTGCCTGGATGTTTTTTTAAATAGGTAGCTACCTACCGTCAATTTGCAGTCAGCCTACGGAAATTTCCTACGTGGAAAGGTTGCGTGACGGGTTGTAAAGAAATGCTGACGAAAAAGGCCGGCCCAGAGGGCCTGAAACGTCGTTTCCCCCAAACGTAAGAGAAAACTTCCGTAAGCCCCGCCCTGCAGGGTTTTCCAAGCCTCTGGCCCGCTTGTTTCGAATCGATGGGCAGGGTGAGATGCGCCCCATGCCTGTCGTGCAGGTGAATAACAAGAAGGAGGCGCAATGAACGCCGCAGCTCAAGTGCATTTCTCCCGTCGTGGCGTTTTTCGCGCTACACCCTTCAGGGGCTCGCAAGGGCCTGGACACTTTTTTGCAGCCACCCGGCACATTCGAGGCGGCCCCATGCAATCCCGGCAAACGACACGCTGATCCGGTGGTGTCTGGCAGCAGGGGGTCAGCGGTGTACAATGCGCCGCGTTTTACTGTGACCCTTCGCGTACCCACGCACTTTCAAGGTTATCCACCTTGTTCACTCCGCCACGCCACAAGCGTGTCGGGTTCGATTTCGTCACAGATAAAAACAAACAGGTGACGCATGACCGTTGTAAAAACGCTGAAGTCCTGGTGCCTGCGCTGGGGTTTGATCGGCGCTGCTTGAGATCCGATTCGAGCGGCAACGTCTAACGAACATCATCAAACCTTGCGTGAGACCCTTTTCATGAGTGGACAAAACTCGCATTCGGGCGAGCTGAAACGCGGCCTGAAAAATCGCCACATTCAACTGATCGCCCTCGGTGGCGCGATCGGCACCGGCCTGTTCCTCGGCTCGGCGGGGGTGCTGAAATCAGCCGGCCCGTCGATGATCCTCGGCTACGCCATCTGCGGCTTCATCGCCTTCATGATCATGCGCCAGTTGGGCGAAATGATCGTCGAAGAGCCCGTCGCCGGGTCCTTCAGCCACTTCGCCCACAAGTACTGGGGCGGTTTCGCCGGCTTCCTGTCGGGTTGGAACTGCTGGATTCTCTACATCCTGGTGGGCATGTCCGAGCTGACCGCGGTCGGCAAGTACATCCATTACTGGGCTCCGGACATCCCTACCTGGGTGTCGGCGGCGGCGTTTTTCATCCTGATCAATGCGATCAACCTGGCCAATGTCAAAGTCTTCGGCGAGGCCGAGTTCTGGTTCGCGATCATCAAGGTCGTGGCGATTGTCGGCATGATTGCCTTGGGCAGCTATTTGCTGGTCAGCGGTCATGGTGGCCCGCAGGCATCGGTGACCAACCTGTGGTCCCATGGTGGGTTCTTCCCCAACGGCGTGAGCGGCCTGGTGATGGCCATGGCGATCATCATGTTCTCCTTCGGTGGCCTGGAAATGCTCGGTTTCACCGCCGCTGAGGCCGATAAACCGAAAACCGTGATCCCCAAGGCCATCAACCAGGTGATCTACCGGATTCTGATTTTCTACATCGGCGCGCTCGTGGTGCTGTTATCCCTGACGCCTTGGGACAGCCTGCTGGCCACCCTCAACGCTTCCGGCGATGCCTACAGCGGCAGCCCGTTCGTGCAGGTGTTCTCGATGCTGGGGAGCAACACCGCTGCCCATATCCTCAATTTCGTGGTGCTGACCGCCGCGTTGTCGGTGTACAACAGCGGCACCTACTGCAACAGCCGCATGTTGCTGGGCATGGCCGAGCAGGGCGATGCGCCCAAGGCCTTGTCCAAGATCGACAAGCGTGGCGTGCCGGTACGTTCGATCCTCGCGTCGGCGGCGGTCACGCTGGTGGCGGTGCTGTTGAACTACCTGGTCCCGCAGCATGCGTTGGAGTTGCTGATGTCGCTGGTGGTCGCGACCCTGGTGATCAACTGGGCGATGATCAGCTACTCGCACTTCAAGTTCCGCCAGCACATGAACCAGACCCGCCAGACGCCATTGTTCAAGGCGCTATGGTATCCGTACGGCAACTACATCTGCCTGGCGTTCGTGGTGTTCATCCTGGGCGTGATGTTGCTCATTCCCGGCATCCAGATCTCGGTGTATGCGATTCCGGTGTGGGTGGTGTTCATGTGGGTGTGCTATCTCATCAAGAACAAGCGCAGTGCGCGGCAGGAGTTAGCCGTGGCGGCTGCCAAGTAAACACGAAACCCTGTGGGAGCGAGCTTGCTCGCGATGGCGATGGGTCAGCAATATCAAGGGTGACTGACACACTGCAATCGCGAGCAAGTTCGCTCCCACAGGAGTTAGGCGTCGCCCTGGGGGATTCGGGGTATTCTGTGGGTCCTGATAGCGGACCCTTTTCCCATGCTGGCGATTTCCAACACTGTGCACATCCCGGACGCCGAGATCGAGCTGACGGCCATCCGCGCCCAGGGGGCTGGGGGGCAGAACGTCAACAAGGTCTCCAGCGCCGTGCATTTGCGCTTCGACATTCCGGCCTCGTCGCTGCCCGAGTTCTACAAGGAGCGGTTGCTGGCCCTGCGCGACAGTCGCATCACCAGCGACGGTGTGCTGATCATCAAGGCCCAACAATACCGCACCCAGGAACAGAACCGTGCCGACGCGCTGGAGCGCTTGTCCGAACTGATCCTCAGCGCCACCAAGGTCGAAAAGAAGCGTCGCCCGACCAAGCCGACCCTGGGTTCGAAAAAGCGTCGCCTGGAATCCAAGACCAAGCGCGGCTCGATCAAGGCCGGGCGCGGCAAAGTGGATTTCTAGTCCTTCTCCCGCGCTTCACGGTACCGGGGCGCCTGCCGGTACAGGTAGACACTCAGTGCCAACCCGCCCAGGGCCGCCAGGGCGGCGAACAGAAAGATCGAAGCAAAGCCGAAGCCGGCGGCAATCGCACCGGCCAGTGGCCCGGTGATCCCCAACGACAAATCAATGAACAGCGAATAGGCGCCCACCGCCGCCCCACGGCTGGAGGCCGGCACCAGGTTGACCGCCTCCACGCCCAGTGCCGGAAACACCAGCGAAAAGCCGAAACCGCTCAACGCCGCGCCCGCCAGGGCCCAGTGGGCATCCGGTGCGAGCCACAACAGCAACAGGCCAAGGGTTTCCACCGACAGACAAGCAATCGCTACGCGAAAGCCGCCCAGACGGTTGATCAGGTTGCCGAACAGCAGGCGCGCGCCGATGAAGCTGGCGCCGAACAGGCTCAGGCACAGTACGGCGTTGTCCCAGTGCTGCGTGGCGTAGTACAGGGTGATGAAGGTCGCGATAGTGCCAAATCCGATGGAGCCCAGGGCCAGGCCGCAGCCGTGTGGCAGCACACGTCCCAACACATGCATGAACGGCAGGCGTTCGCCAGCGACGATGGGCGCCGCGGTTTTGCGCCAGGCCAATGCCAGCCCCAGCAACCCCAGCAAGATGATGCTGACGCCCATGCTCCACAGCCCCAACGCATTGACCAGCCATACCCCCAGCGGCGCACCGATCGCCAGCGCGCCGTAACTGGCGATACCGTTCCAGGAAATCACCTTGGCGGTATTCGCCGCACCGACCCGGCCAATGCCCCAGCCAATCGAACCCGAACCCACTAGGCTTTCGGCACTGCCCAGCACCAGGCGACCGATCAACAGGCTGATCAAACTGAGTGTCGGCAGGTGGGGCGTCCAGGCCGACACGAGCATGAACACACCGCTCAGCCCACAGCCGGCGAGGCCGAACATCACCGCGCGCTTGCTCCCCAGGTTATCGATGATTCGCCCGGCGTAAGGGCGACTGAGCAGGGTGGCCAGGTACTGCACGCTGATCACCAGCCCGGCGATCACCGCGCCGAAACCCAGTTCGCCATGGACGAAACCGGGCAGCACGGCCAGGGGAATGCCGATATTCAGGTAGCCGATGAAGGTGAACAGGACAATGGAAACGACTTGCAGCGTGACCGCCAGGGGGCGCTGGGAATCTGACATGGGAAAGAGGTCCACGGAGCAGCAGGATAGATAGGCTGCTTATGATAACGGCGAGCGTGGCGTCCGGGCGGGGAAAAGTAAAACTATTTGCCCAGTGGTGGTTCAGCTGTCGTGCTGTCCGCTGACCAGGCGCGTGGTGACCAGCGCGGCGATGGCGTTTTCTTCGCTGCCGAAACGGGCCAGCAGGGCCGCTTGTTTCTCGGCGGGAAGGCGGGTCCAGATCTCGACCATTCTCTCGGCGGTGCCGATCAGGACGCTGGCCTGGGTTTCGCTGAAGGGAGGGGTGTCATCGGTCATGGGGGCACTCGGGTTCAGGCAGTGTGGAAAACGCATCTTAGCGCTTTCCACACGGTCTGGTGGTGCGGGTCAATCAGTCTTCGCTGTCGGCCTGGCGGCGTTCAGTGGCTTCCTTGGGCTCGGGTTGCTGGACATCAGGTTGCCCCCCGGCTTGTAGCGTGGTCGTCTGCTCAGTGTCGTGCAGGCTTGGGAAGGGGAGATTAGGGATCTCGTGCATATCGCGCTCCTCGCAAAGTCTGTGGATAGATCTGGTAGATCCGCGCTTTTACAAAGCGTGGGCAGGATACCCCAGGAGAAATGACAAAAAGACTTTTAAATCCTGATGTGCCGACAAAAGGGGTTGTCTGGACAGGTCATGCTCAATAGTCGCGTCGCTTGCGAAACGCCCATCGGCCTGCAATCACGGTAAAGGTCGCTACCAGCGCCACCAGGATCCAGAAGCCCTCGGGATCACCGGCCAGCGGCACGCCGCCGACGTTCATGCCGAAGAAACCGGCAATGATGTTGATGGGCAGCGCCAAAACCGTGACCACTGTCAGGGTGAACAGCGTACGGTTGCTTTGTTCGTTGAGGTTGGCAGCGATCTCTTCCTGCAGCAGCTTGATCCGCTCGCCCAGGGCGGTGAGGTCGTTGATGATCAGGGCAAACTCCTCGGTGGACTTGCGCAGCTCCTTGACGTCCTCCTTCTGCAACCATTGCGGTGGACGGTTGAGCAAGCGCAGCAACGAGCCTGGCTCCAGGGCCAGCAGGCGTTGCAGACGCACCAGCACGCGACGTTGGGCGCCCAACTCGGAACGGTTGGTGGACAGTCGCGAAGAGAGCAGTTGGTCTTCGATCTGGTCGACGCTGAGGCTAGTCTTGCGCACGATCTGGGTCAGCACTTCGCCTTGGTCGCGTAGCAGATGCACGAGCAGTTCCAGCGGTGAGCGAAAGCATTCGCCGGCCTTGACCGATGAGCGCAGCTTGTCGACCGAATGCAAAGGTTGCAGGCGCGCGCTGATGATCAACCGACTGTGCACGCAAACCCACAACGTGGAGACATCCGAGGACACCAGGTTGCTGAGGTTGAACACCACGTCGTTGACCACGGCCAGCAATGCCGAGTCCACATGTTCGATACGGGTCGAGCGTGAACCTTCGTGCAAGGCTTCGAAGAATTCCTCGGGCAGGGCCAGGTGACTTTTCATCCAGCGCTCGCACGCTGCGTGAGCCAGGTTCAGGTGCAGCCAGAGAAACTCATCCGGGTCTTGCGGTTGTTGCAGGCTTCGCAGGGCCTGGGCCGAATCGATCTCCCGGCCACGTTCGCCGGGGCGGAAACGAAAGCCGTAGAGCAGGCCGAACAGGTCCGGGTCGCGGTGGCTTTGATCGATGCTGTGGTTCATGAAGTCTCGCTGGCGGGAAGTGCCTGTTACGGCTACAGGTTCACTTGAGTGACATCATCGCAAGCTTTCTTGATGGTTTTGTGACAGGTGGGTAGCGGGTTTTCACATACGCCAAACAAAAAGCCGCGCAACTCGAAAGTTGCGCGGCTCTTTTTTTGCCGTTGGATCAAGTGTCTTGCTTGTTGCTCAGGACTTTGCCGGTTGTAGCGTCGAAGTCAACGTCAAACTCTTTGCCATCGGCGGTTTTCAGTTCCACTTCATACTCGTAACCGTTGAAGTGGTTATCCAAGTCGGTGTCGGTGATGGTTGCACCTGGGTGCAACTTCAGGGCTTCTGCGTTCATCGATTCCAGGGATTTGATCTTGCCTTCCTTGACCAGTTGCGGAACCTGGTCGATTCGAACGTCAGCCTGGGCCAGGCCAGCGGTGAGGGTCAGGGCGGCAGCGGTGAACAGGGCAGTCAACGTTTTCATAAGTTCTTTCCTTGGTGTCATTAGGGGTGAGTCGTTTAAGTGGGTTCAGATTATCTCTGGCAACTTAATTCACCCTTAATTCGAAAAAAAATTTAAAAACGGGATAAAGCCCATGGGACTAACGCCGCTGTTCCATGGGCATGTTCGGATCAGAAACCGTTCTTCTCCAGCAACTGCGCCAGGCTGCCTGTATCGGGACGCTTGAAGTACTTGAGCAACTCACTGGCCCGATTGGTGAAAATGCCATCGACGCCAGCATCCATCACTTTCTTGAAGTCCACCGGCTCATCCACGGTGTAGACATGCACCAGCAAACCCTGGGCATGGGTGTACTGGTTCATCCACGGCTGCACCAAGTCCGAGTAACTCTGGCTGCCGCCATGGGTCAACGCCGCCGAAGGACCGGTGCCGATGGCCCCGTGAGCCTTGGCATACCGGACCCACTGCTCGAACTCGGCCTTGTCCTTGGGTTCCTGCTTGGCGTAATAGACGGCCTTGTCCGTTTCGCCGGACTCGGCAAAGGTCACCTTGGACTTGGGTTCGATGTTGCCTTCGCCCACCCACAGCAGCAGGATCTTCGGCACCTTCGGCATCTCTTTGTGCAGCAGTTCGAGACTGCTTTTTTCAAAGGTCTGCAAGACCACTTTGCCCTTGCCCTGGCCGACCCCTATGGCGCTTTTTGCGAGCTTGGAGCCGGAGGGGCTCAACCAGCCACGGTCCTGCAACTTGTCCTTGAGGTCACGTTCGATGCCGGGAAACAACTTCGGCTCCTTGGTTTCGATATACAACCCCGGTTTGTGCTGTGGGTTGCCCTCGGCAATGTCGATCACTTCATCGAGGGTGAGGATTTTCAGGCCGGCGAACGAAGGGCGGGCGCGATCCGGGTAGGCGGTGTTGAACCAACTGCCGGCATCGAGGGTTTTGAGTTCCGCCATGGTGAACGCGTTGGCGGTGCTGTCCTTGCGTTCTGGAAACTTGGTGGCGACATCCGTGGTGCGCAGCAGGCTGTCATCATGCAGGACGAACAATACCCCGTCCTTGCTGCGTTGCAGGTCCAGTTCCAGGTAGTCGGCGCCCAGGTCGCGGGCCAGCTTGTAGGCGGCGGCGGTGGATTCCGGCGCGTCGAACGAGGCACCGCGATGGGCGATGACCGCTGGATGAGGAATGCCCAGCTGGGTTGCCAAGGCCTTTGGGCTTGGCGCGTCGTTGGCGTGTGCCGGGCCGAAACCGAGCAGCAGGCTCAACAGCAAGGCGCGATGGGTGAAGGTGACAGGCATGCTCGAGATCCTTTCGTGATTTCAAAGGCTTCTCTTTTAACAATTGATCGCGTTCGGCGCTATCGCCAAACCGACCTAAACCTGCGCAAGGCAATTTTTTCCTCGCCTGGGGCTGCTATGCAGACCATCTGGCTCAGCGATTTCGTGTATTAAAAAGGGTGTGGTCCGGTGTCGATCATTCTGAATATTTACAAGAAAATTCTTGTCTCTTCGTCGATTCACTCGCTGAAACTGCGTGTGCCGCGTAGTTCCCTGGTTTGTCTGGCTTGGCTAAAAAAATCGAGCAATATCGCCTAACGGTTCTAGCAGTGCTTCTGTTTTTTTCGACTCTTACTATGCGCGGCAGAGCGAAACAGCTCGCTTGTATTCTCCATGCCATAGGGATCGACATGAATAATAAAAGAACGTTATGGATAGCTAAGCTCGGGTTTTTATCGTGCATTGCAATTACTGTCCAAGCCCAGACAAAAACAACTGAAGATGTCACGCAGGCCTACGAGTATTTGAGTGTCACGGAACTCAATCAGAGATTGACTGCCAACCGGCTGACTTCGGTGGAGCTGGTGAACTATTTGAATAACCGGATCCAGGCTTTGGATAAGGAGGGTCCTCACCTCAAGGCTGTTCTCGAACTGAATCCTCAGGCCCTGGCAGATGCAGCGTTACGTGACCGTGAGCGTGCAAGCGGTAACGTTCGAGGTCCGCTGCACGGTATACCGGTATTGATCAAGGACAATATCGACACTGCGGACCTGATGCAGACTTCTGCCGGCTCACTGGCGATGGTAGGGATGTCGGCCGCGCAGGACGCATTCGTCATCAAGCAACTACGTGACGCCGGCGCCATTATCCTGGGCAAAACCAACATGAGCGAATGGGCAGGAATGAGGGACTCGAGCGTGCCACGGGGGTGGAGCGGCCGAGGTGGACAAGGGCTCAACCCCCATGTGTTAAGCGCAGGTACCTGTGGCTCCAGCTCCGGCTCGGCAGCTGGTGTGGCTGCGGGTTTTGCACCCCTTTCGGTGGGCACCGAGACCAATGGCTCGATCATCTGCCCTTCCGCTATCAATGGGGTGGTAGGCTTCAAACCCAGCCTTGGGCTGGTGAGTCGCTCGGGTATCGTTCCAATTACGCGGCGGCAGGACACCCCGGGGCCGCTGGCCCGTACGGTTTACGATGTCGCTTTGCTCTTGAACCACTTGGCCGACGCCGATCCAACCGACCCACTTACCGGCAATGCACCGCAAGGCATCGACTACACCAGTGCTTTATCTACCGAGGCGTTGCAAGGAAAACGTATCGGCGTGGTCCTGGATGAAGGTGAGGAACGCCGCGATATTCCTGCGCTATTACCCGTCATGAAGACCATGAAGCGTTCGCAATGTGATTTGGGTCACGGGATGGTGCACGACCTCAGCCCTCACTATTGCGCAGCGGTAAAAACTCTTCAGGACAATGGAGCGACCCTTGTTCCAGTGACTTTGAACATGCCAGGCTTGGGCAACTACGTTCGGGTATTGCTGGCGGGGATGAAGCTCGAACTGCCGGCTTACTTGAATACGCGTAGCGGTTTACCCGTTGCGTCTCTTGAGCAATTGATTGAGTTCAACGAGCAAAATCCGGTGGAAGAAAACTATGGCCAGCAGATGCTTGAGCTAATCAATGCGCAAACATTAAGTGAGGCAGAAGTGGATGCTCTATGGTTGCCGATACAGGCCAGCTTCAAAAGCATGATCGACACCCAATTGCGCAATCATACGCTGGATGCCATGGTGGCCGATTATGACAATGTATCCCAGCCAAGTGCGGCAATCGCAGGCTACCCTATCATCACCGTACCCTCCGGTGTGGAGCTGGACGGTGAGCCAACGTCCATATCGTTTATCGGTACCCTGTGGGAAGACGCCAGGTTGTTGGGTTTTGCCTATGCCTATGAGCAAGCGTCCTTGAAACGGGTTCATCCAACATTCAGACCGTGACGAGGTACTGATTCGATGAGCCGGAAAGTGCCCGGCTCATCAAGCTCATTTAATCCAGGAGGCGACGAATACCTCTGTTGCGGTGCTTTTTCAGCCCGGTCTACGGTAATCTTGACCGCATCAGTTTCCCCGCAGAGGGAAACCTTAACTCCAGCATTCGCTTGCCCTGCGTGTAAACCATCGATCAGACGTCCCGAGGGACGCATCCATGAGGTTTACCATGCGCACCACTTCGACATTCATCTGCCAGGCCGCCGACCAGCTCAAGGGTTTTGTCGGCCTGAACCGCAAGACCGGCCAGTACATCGTACGCTTCAGCGAAGACGCCTTCGGCATGGACGTGGCCGACGACGGCATCATTCCCACCAGCGAATTTGTCTGGGCTCCCGCAGCAGATGGCACCATGGCCCTCAAGCGTGAGCGGATCCAGCTGTTGCTGGACCAGAACATCGACGATCGCATCAACCTCACCGAACCGTTACGGGTGTACATGGCCCGTAGCGATCTACCGGAAATCGTGGCGGTGCGGCAGTTGGTGGAAGGCTGAGCTTGATCCTGAGTTGAACAGAAACCTGTGGGAGCGAGCTTGCTCGCGATATCTGTGGATCAGCCAACATCAACGTGACTGGCATACCGCATCGCGAGCAAGCTCGCTCCCACAAGGATTTGTGTCCTGGCATCAGGTTTGACGTTGGAAGGCATAGTCCCGTTCGACCTTGCACACCCTCGTATGACAATGGGTATACCAGGTGGAACGGCCTCGCTCACGGATCGCGCGGTGTTCGGGATGCTGCTTCCAGGCCAGGATCGCGGCTTCATCGCTCCAATACGACACAGTAATCCCCAAACCATCGTCGCCACGGGCCGATTCGACACCTAAAAATCCGGGCTGCTCCCGGACAAGGGCCAGCATGCGCTCGGCGGCTTCAGCGTAGCCTTGGTCCCCCTCGGTGCGCAGGGAGGTGAAAATCACTGCGTAAGAGTGGGCGCTCATGACATTTTCCTTGCGCAGGCTTCGACAAACGCGCGGACCAGCGGCGGTACCCGGCCCTCCAGCGCAGCTCGTTCAGGCTGGAACAGCGTGGCGACAAAGAACGGATGGTCCTGCAGCTCCACCGCTCGCAGGTCGCCGGCCGAATCCCGGGCGACGGCGTGCAGGCGCTGGCTCAGCAAGTCTTTTTCAAAAGCCGGATTGACCCCGAAGCGGCAATGGTAGCCCTCGAACGCTGCCTGTCGGCCATAGGCCTCGGCAGTCAGCGAGCCCGCCTCGAGCTGAAGGCTGTCGATGGTTTCCACCAAGGCACAGCTCAGCGGCGTCAACAACGCCCGTTCAGCCTCGGGAGAGGTTTCACCATGGACGGCGTCGACCCAGCCCATCACGTGACGGGCATATTCCAGCACGGCATGCTGAAAACCACCGCAGGTGCCCAGGAAAGGGCGACGCTGTTCGCGGGCAAAACGAATGGCCTGCAAGGCGCCGGCTTCGTTTTGGTAGGGGCTGCCGGGCACGCACCAGACACCGTCGAAATCCTCCAGCACAGCGTTGTCGGTAATGAGCGGCGTTGCCAGCCATTGCAGGCGAATGGCATGGCCGGTTTGTGTGCCTGCCAGCTCAAGTGCGAGGGGGATCGCCCGGTGGGCGGTGATGTGTGGGTCGTGGTCGCCGACCAGGGCGATGTTTAACGGGTGCTGTTTTTCCATGGGAGGCTCGCCGCTTGTTGATTCCTGGTGGCCACTATAGATTGGCGTTCACGCAATCAATATTGGCGTTTACCCAAGTGATCAATGCAACAACGCACTATCGTCTGGACTATCCCGATCTGTCCCTGATCCTGGCGCTGGTCCGTGGCGGCTCGTTGGCCCGGGCCGCTCGGCTGCTGCAGGTGGACGTGTCCACGGTGTTTCGTTCGGTACGTCGGCTGGAGGCAGCCCTGGGGCAGCCCTTGTTCGAGAAAAGTCGTTCCGGGTATTTGCCCACGAGCCTGGCCCAGGCATTGGCCGAACAAGCCGAGCGCGCCGAGCAGGCTTTGGAGGCGGCGCGGGTGGGGGTGGAGCAGGGCGGTGAGGTCATCAGCGGGACGGTGCGCCTGACGTGCAGCGATTCGGTCCTGCAAGCGTTGTTGCTACCGGCGCTGGCGCGTTTCATGCCTGCCTATCCAGCGTTGAATCTTGAGTTGAGTACCTCGAACGACTTCGCCAATCTCAGCCGCCGCGATGCCGACATTGCGTTGCGACTGACCCGTACGCCGCCGGAGCACTTGGTTGGTCGCAACCTCGGCAATGTGACGTTCCGGGTATGTGCCGGTGCCACGTACCTGCGCTCGGCGAATGTGGATGACCTGGCCGCCATGACTTGGATCGCGCCGGACGATTTTCTCCCCGATCACCCCACCGTGGCCTGGCGTCGTCAGCATTTACCCGGCGTAGTGCCCGCCTATCGCTGCAACAGCATGCTCTCGGTCACCGAACTGGTGCGGGCTGGTTTGGGGGTGGCGGCGCTGCCAGACTTTCTGATCGACGAAAACCAGGGTCTGATGCCATTCGGTGAACCATTACTGGGATATGACACGGTTCTCTGGCTCCTGACACGTCCGGACTGCCGGGCCTTGCGTTCGGTGGTGACCTTGTTCGATGAATTGGGGCGCAATCTGCGGTGGCGCTGACTTTTAACGCGCAGGCTGTGCATGACTCAAGGGATGATGTCCCCCAACGGTTATAGTGCCTTGAGCACCAGCCCCTGGCAGAGAACATCACGATGACGAAGTCTTCCCAAACCACACCCTCCGCAGCCGTTGACCACTTGCGTTTTCATCGCCCTCACGCCCATCTGGCGCCGACTTTTGGCAATGACCGCTTTGCACTGAGGGCGGAGGCGTTCGCGCGTTTTTTCGGGACGCCGATGTTCCTGGGCGCGCAGACTTTGATCGTGCTGCTGTGGGTCAGCCTGAACCTGATGGGGGTCTTTCACTTCGATGCTTACCCGTTCATCTTGCTGAACCTGGCGTTCAGCCTGCAGTCGGCCTATGCCGCCCCGCTGATTTTGCTGGCGCAAACCCGTCAGGCCGCTCGGGACAAGGCTCAGGCGGAAGCCGATGCGCAACATCGCGAAGCCTTGGCCGTCGCCAACAGCGAGCGACAGGCCCAGGCCGCGCAGAACACGACGCAGTTGCTCCAATTGTTGGAGCAGAACACCCGCCTGACGGAAATGACCAAGGCGTTGACCGAGCGTATCGACAGCTTGACTACCGAAATGCACCAGAAGGTTGTACACAAGCCATCGATGCAGTAGCCCACATCCAGCGGGATGCGCCAGCCAATCAGGCCTGGTAACGACTCAGGAACATGTCGAGGGCCGATTCGATCACCCGGGTCTGTTCCTCCTGGGTCAGGCTCGGTTGCCCCATCGAAACCTGCGGCCAGAAGGCGAACGTCTTGAGCAGCCCATGCATTTGCTGGGCGGCAAATGCCGGCTCCACGGGCTTCAACCGACCATCGGCCTGGGCCTGGCGAATCCAGACCGTCAGGCCTTCTTCACGCTGGCCCATGCGCGACACCATGTCCTGGGCCCGCTCCGGGGAGTGAATCGTTGCGGCGATGGCGATGCGCGCCAGGTCGAGGAAATTCTCGTCCGCCAGCAGGTGCAGCTTGGCTTGCAGCAACGTTTGAAGCTGCTCCCGCAACGGCGTTTGCGAGCTGTAGGGCATGTCCTGTTCTGCGGTAATGCTGTTCCATAACCGATTCAGAATTTCGGCAAACAGTTCTTCCTTGCTCGGGAAATGGTTATACACCGTGCGCTTCGATACGCCGGCAGTCGCCGCGATCTTGTCCATGCTGGTGATCTCGAAACCGCTGCTGCGGAATTCAGCGATCGCGGCCTGGAGAATGGCTTCGCGTTTTCGCTCGGTAAGGCGCTGCGGTACGGTCATGGGCATTCGTCGGTTGAGAGGAGAGAACTTACACTCAGCAGTTTACTTGCTCCCAGCATTCATGCAATCTAGAAACTACACCGAGTGGTGTAGTTTCTGTGTCGAACGGCTGAGCGTGCATGCAACGGCCATCCAGCGTCCCACAACGGCGAAGCGCAATTGCGACGACGTCCTTGGAGTTATCGCACCATGACCATCCCCTCTTTTTCGACCGATAGCCCGTCTGCCCAACATTTATCCCGGCACGAACAGGGCAAGTATCGCAATCACGCCTTCACTCCGCGGCAAGGGTTCGGCACGACCCTGCGCATCATTTGGAACATGACCTTCCACAAGCCGCGCGCTACCCGGCCTGCGGGCGCCATCGAGGTTCAACCGCTGACGCGCGCCGCGTTGCTGGCCGCGCCCAATCACAGCGTCTTCCGTCTCGGCCACTCCACCGTGCTGCTCAAGCTGCGAGACAAATTCTGGCTGACCGACCCGGTGTTCTCCGAACGTGCCTCACCCGTGCAATGGGTCGGCCCCAAGCGTTTTCATCAGCCGCCCATCAGCCTGGAAGAGCTGCCGCCGATTGAAGCGGTGATCCTTTCCCATGATCATTACGACCACCTCGATCATCAGGCCATCCTCAAGCTTGCAGCCAAGACTCGTCACTTCCTGGCCCCCCTTGGCGTGGGTGACACCCTGATCAAATGGGGCGTCGACGCCAGCAAGGTGCGTCAGCTGGATTGGTGGCAAGGCACCGAGGTAGACGGCATCGAATTCATCGCCACGCCCTCCCAGCATTTTTCCGGGCGCGGCCTGTTCGACAGCAACAGTACCTTGTGGGCCTCGTGGGTGATGATCGATGGCGCCACGCGGATTTTCTTCAGCGGCGACACCGGCTACTTCGAGGGTTTCAAACGCATCGGCGAACAATACGGCCCCTTCGACCTGACGCTGATGGAAACCGGCGCCTATAACGTCGATTGGCCCCATGTCCACATGCAGCCGGAGCAGACCCTGCAGGCTCATATCGACCTGAAGGGCCGCTGGCTGCTGCCGATCCACAACGGCACGTTCGACCTGGCGATGCATGCCTGGTATGAACCTTTCGATCGCATCCTGGCCCTGGCCTGGGAACGCAACGTGTGCATCACCACTCCGCAAATGGGCGAAGCATTCACCTTGGCGCAGCCGCAACGTGGCCGCGCCTGGTGGCTGGACGTAGAAACCTCGGCGTACCCGGACCGGGCCGGTATTGCCTAGCACCTGCGCAGTCGGTGTTATTCGATCATCGCGTAATCGGAGCGCCCCATCGGGTCCGGCGTCGCGCCCTTGATGTTCATGCCGCGCCCCGGTGCGAAGCCGGGGAAGAACACCAGGCCCTCGGCCTCCAGGCGAAATGCCAGGGCCAAGCGGGTGACATCGAGCAACTCGCCACCGGCTTCGAAGCGGCGGATGGCTTGGACCGAGACGCCGGATTGCCGGGACAGCTCCTCGACACTCCAGCCCAGCATGGCTCGGGCCTGCGCACTGTGAGCAGGGGTGAATTGATAGACAGCGATGCGTTCCAGGGTGGTTTTGATTGCGAGAGAGGCCATGGGGTGCTCCAAAGCTGTGGGATTCAAAAAATACTGTGTTTTTGTACAGTTGTTTTGAATCCTGATCAATCTCATTTTTTGATCAATGACCGGTGGTCTTCTCCAGCCAGGCGCTCGGAGCGTGACCCAGTACGCGACGGAACATGGTGGAAAACGCAGCGGGGCTTTCGTAGCCCAGGTCCAGGGCTATGCGCGTCACCGAATCCCCTTCGGCCAAACGGGCCAACGCCGCCATGACACACGCCTGTTGCCGCCACTGGCTGAAACTCAGCGCGGTCTGCCGGCTGAACAGGCGATTGAATGAGCGCAGGCTGATATGCAGTTGCGCCGCCCATTGCACGGGCGAGGCATGGGTGTCGGGGTGTTTCAGGAACGTCTGGCACAGGCCGAGCAGGCGCGGGTCTTGGGGCAGTGGAAGGTGCAGCGGCAGATGGGCGCTGCGCAGCAGTTCGTGCAGCAGCAGATCGATCAGCGCGCCATCGCGTCCAGCCTCGTCGTAGTCCGGCGCAAGCTCCACGGCCTCCATCAGCAACTGGCGCATCAAGGGCGACACGCTGATGACCTGGCACCGCGTGTCCATGGCCGTTACCGCCGCCGGTTCGATGTACAGGCTGCGGGTGCTCACGCCCAGCATCAGTACTTCATGGTCGACCCCCGGCGGAATCCAGACTGCTCGTTGCGGCGGCACCACCCAGTTGCCGTCCGCCGTGCCGACCTGCATCACCCCGGTGGCACCGTAGAGCAACTGGGCCCGGCGATGATGGTGCAACGGCAGCAAATGCCCGTGGGGGTAATCGGTGCCAATGGCGACGACGGCTCTGGGTGTGGCATCCAATAAATCGATCGAAGTGTTGCGCATCGAAGGGTGACTCGCGATTGGCGTAAACGCGAACATTATTGGCCGGTTTGCTACAGCGGGCCAACCTTCGCTTACCTATCGTGGACGCCTCCCCATTCCAAGGACTTCCCTGGATGTTCTACGTATTGCTCGCCTGTTTCGGCTGCTTGAGTGGCGTGACCGCCGTGCTGTTTGGGTTCGGCGGTGGTTTTGTCGTGGTGCCGTTGATCTACCGCCTGCTGATGGCTCGCCACGCAGGTGACGTTATCGGTGAGTCGGCGATGCACATCGCCGTGGCCACTTCCACCTGCGTCATGATCGTCAACGCCCTGGTTGCCACTGGAAAACATCACCGCGCCGGTCAGCTGCTTCCTCATTACTTGTGGCCGTTCGGCGGCTTCATCGCCCTGGGCGCGACCCTCGGCGCAACGGCTGCCACCTGGATAAGCGGCGAGATTATCCGCTACGCCTTCATTGCCTACTTGGGCCTGACCATTGTGGACTGCCTGCTGCGCCGAGGTTTTCTGACACGCGCCAGGGATGCCGACCCACGACCTCTGTCGACGATGGAGACGACGTTGGGTGGTACGGCTGTCGGAATCATTGCCACGTTCCTGGGTGTCGGCGGAAGTGTCATGACCGTGCCGCTGCTGCGCCGATGTGGTTTGAACATGTCCCAGGCTACGTCCATGGCCAATCCGCTGAGCCTGCCTGTCGCTCTGGCCGGCACCGTGACCTACATGGCCTTGGCCGCTTTCACCGGAACAGACTTGGGGCCGTGGTTCGTCGGTTATGTCGACTTGCTGGCCTTCGCTGTACTCACGCTCGGCGTGCTATTGGGCATCCGTCTGGCAACGCCGTGGATCGGGCGGATACCGGATCGGCTGCATGCGCGGGTGTATGTGGGGTTGTTGATGCTGGTCATGGGGGGGATGTTGCTCGGGTAGGGGGTTATTGATCCGCCAACCCGGGCGCCTCCCGAATAATAAAGTGGTCCAGGTTCTCGATATTGGCACTGAACACCCCAAACGTCTGGTCGGGTTTTTTCTTGCTTGGCACCTGCTTGAACTCCGGCGTCACGCCATAAAAGAAGCAATACAACGGCGCGTCACTGCCGATGGCGTGCTTGATTTCCTTCAGGAATGCTTTGCGCTTGCGGTAGTTGTCGATCAGCTTCTTGCTTAGGTAAACGTTGACTGAGTAAGGTTTCTTCTTCGCCTCGTCCGCTTGCTTGAACCAGGCCTTTGCTTCGAAATCGATGCGAAAGCTCAGCGTGTAATCCTTGATCTCCTTGATCTTGCCCCAGTAAATCAAACCCTTGTTGTCCTGCAGGTAGTCGATCTTCTTGAAGAACGATCCATAGGGCGCCGTGTGCTCGCCAATCTTCAGCGGCATGCGCTTGAGCAGATCCTTGTTATCGAAATTCGAGACGAAACATTCCACCGGGTGGGCGAAGACACTGGTCTTGTCCGGTGTCGAGTCCTGGGCGGAATGAGTGTCATCACCGTGGGACGATACAGAGAGGGGCGTAGGGCGAGTCGCTTCAACATCCTTCGGCAGATCGGACGGTTGACGCACGTACTGACGCCGAGTCAGCAACAGCTCCGACGGAAAATGCTCTTCGCGGTCGTCATCCGTTTCCGCCTCGTCACTCTGAGCACCCAACCCTGGTGTTTTCGGACTGACATAAGGGCAGCCCTCGATATGCTGGGTCGTTGGTTGGTTCTTGAAATGTGGCGTGCGAATGTAATTGACGTTCTTGGCATTGAACGTCGTCAGCCGATTCTCCTCATCAAACGCCGCCCGACAGGCATCATTGGGGCACTGGAACTGTTCTTTCGCGGAATCGAACGCCACCGTCTCGTCGAAATTCAGATCGCGCACGTCATAGATCGACAGCTTGTCGTCGAGGCTGCGGCAGTAAGCGAGGTCGAATTTCATTGCGGACTCGGGTCCTTGAGGGGGAAAGGATATTAATAGCGGGAGGCGGGGTGGGTTGCACTGATTGTTTTCAACTCAGTGCAAAATCTGCAGCAATACCCCGGCCATGGACAGCACCCGAGACTTTATTGATATCCCCAGCTCGACACCAACCCTGTGGCGAGGGAGCTTGCTCCCGCTGGGCTGCGCAGCAGCCCCCAATTAAGGCAGCGAGCGGGTCGTTCCAGCGTCAAAGCACACAGTCATAAGTGCGGATGTTCTGTCTCAGCGCCGCCAGAAACGAGAAGGCGTTTTCCACCCGCTCGCCCTGGAACTCGTGGTAATAGTTTTCCGGTGTCAGCACAGTGCCGGCGCCGCGTTTGTTGTCGGGGTGCAGGCAGTAGGGGATCGACAGAAAACCACTGTCGAAGGCACTGAGCAGGGCTTCGGACAAGTTGCTGTCGTGGGCCAGGGTGCCTTCGATCAGGCGTTTCGCGCTGCGCAGGACGCGTCCGTGCTCCTGGGAATCGAACGGAATCTGCGGTAAAACGCCGTCGGTGTTCAGGCAATAGTCGCAGTACTCCAGCGCCGCGATATTTTCCTCTACCCGGGGAATGCGCCTTGATTCCACCGGTGTCTTGATGATCACGCGCTGCACACCCGTGGCGCGGATCATCGCCAGCGCATCGCCAGTGATTCGGCAAAAACCGCCAAGCGAGCGCGGGAAGAACCCCATGAACACATAACCGACAAAGTGATAGCTGCCCGGCGCAAAATATTCGGCCGCGAGTTGTTGGAGGGCTGTCACCGCCGCACGATCCTGCACCGGCGAGGTGCCTTGAGCGTAGGAGAACGACAGCGTCTTGATGCCATGGGAGCGCAAGAACAACCCTTCAAGAATATTCAGCGCCACCAGAATCACTGGGTCGCACATCTGTCCCATCATGCAACCGGCGAAGCTTTCGATGTGACTGTTGTCGACGCCGTTGGACAGCACCTGACAGGCTTTCTCCCAGTGCCCGAATGCCTCGCGCAACGGCGTGCGACTGTACGGCAGGCAATAGGAAATCGGCCCGCCCTCGGTGGTGGGCAGACCGACTTCGACCATGCGCTCGAAAATGTGCAACGGGTCGGGCGAACCATGACGAACCTGCACTGGCAGGCGGTAGCGCGCATCGATCTGGTCGATCATGGCACGGGTCTGCGCTGGCGGATGGTTGACGATCGGATAACCGTTGAGCATCGATTCGCTGTCGATGGCCCGTTGCGCTGCTTCAAGATTGTTTACCCGGGTGAACGCATCAAGGGTGATGGTGCACACAGTGTTCGCCCGGCTCGCTGCTGTGGCTTCCAGGCCGGTTTGCATCCGGGCCGGGTCACTGAAGCCCATTCGCGGCTGGAGCACCGGGCCATGAGCGTTGAAGCGTTCAAGAACATGGGTGTTGAAATCGATCATCCTGATCTGCCTTTTTCTGCGAATCGGTAAGGGTGCAACGGGTCAGCGAGCGATCCGTTTCTCCAGGTAATGCTCTGGATACAACTGGGCAGACACCAACTCCTGAAAGGCATCGAAGCTGTTGGCCACGCTGTCGTCGAACACCTCATCGAAACCTGCGGCGCGCAGTGTGTCGCTATGTCGGGCAATGGTCCGAGGATCGTTTTCGGTGCAGATCTTGCCGCCGATATACACCCCGTCGGTGTGTTTGGTTTCGCTACGAATACGCCGCGCGAGTTCAGCGCCTTCGATGTAGCCATGGCCATTGACCGTGCTGACGACAACCATGGCGCTGGCGTGGCGGTTGAGCCGCGCGATCACTTCATCCATGGGCGTGTTCGGTCCCAGATTCTCGACGTTGTAGCCCATGTCCGTGAGTAGGAACTCCATGAACACCAGATTCCAGCTATGGGAGTCCGAAGGCACGGTTGTGAGCAGAGCGGTTTTGCTGAAAGTCATCGTTAAAGTCCCTTTTAAGTTGCTGTCCTGGTTGCGTAGTACGGGAGCGCCCGCTGAAAGTTGCGAAAGTTGGTGGTCACCGAGTTGATGTAGCCCCAGGTCTCGGCGTAGTTGGTGGGAAAGGGTTTGGAACCTTCGATCCTGTCCCGTTCGCGGGCAGTGATGTAGTTCGGCCAGTCTTTGGATCGTGGGCGCCGGTGATGAAAGTCGTGACACGGTGTATCGCCGACCATCACAAACACCCGGACAAACAAGTGGAACGCCAGCATCTTGATCAGCCAAACGCTGATATGGGCGAAGCGTCGAACAGTTCCCGCACCTTCGGGGATGCGCAGTTCTTCGCCGATGAATACGCCGGTGGTGCTCTCGCAAATGAAGTCGATGCCGCGCCGTTCCAGTACGTCCACGCTGGGCCAGGTGTGCTCGGCTGCCAGGCGAAATGTGGTGCTGATGTGGTAGCCGGCGAAGATCGGAATCACCCACGCCACGATGAACAGATCGAAATGGCCCAAGGCTGCCGACAGCAGTGCAAGGCCCGCCCAGAAGACCAACGTCAATGCTGCGACGCGGCGGTTTTCAGCCGTGGCGGTCCCTTTCAATCGGCCCCAGCACGAACGCAGCACGGCCAGTGGCGACAGCGCGGTCGAGACCAGTTTGGTCCACATGCTGGCGATGCTGTCGGACGGTTTCAACCCCACCACACTTTGCAGGTAGGAGAGGGTGTCGTCATCGTCGGTCAGCAGCGTTTTCGAACTGTGATGCAGCGCGTGTTCGCTCTTGTAGGTATCGAAGGGTTTGAGCATCAGGATGCCGGAAATGATTCGGCCGACGGTCATATTGGTCTCGCGCGATTCGAAGACCATGTCATGGGCGCAGTTGTGGCAGATCATCACTTGCATCTGCTTGATGCCACCGGTGGCCAGGACAAAGCCCAGCAGCCACAGGGCAATGCTGGCCTGCGAATAACCGATACCGGCCAACAGCGCGCCGCCGGCTATCAATCCCGCCGACACAACGATATGGTGGAACGGCTTCAGAGGTCGGACTTTATCGAGATCTTCGGGCAGAGGCTTGGCTGTCAGCCAACTCAGAAACGGCTGCATGAACCCTGGAAGGGCGCGCATTGAGTTACGTATCATCCATGTTTCCTCTAGGGTTTTGCTCCATGCAAAAACTGTAACGTGGCCTCTGGATATTTCGAATAGAAATAGGTGGGGATCGATTTTCCATTTTTGGGTATGTCATCGACATGGATTGGGATGATCTGAAGGTTTTTATCTTCGTGGCTAAATCGAACAACGTGACCGAGGCCGGAATCTCGCTCAAGGTTTCGGCCTCGACGGTGTCGCGCAAGATCGCGGCGCTCGAGGAATCGCTCGGTACGGTATTGTTTTCGAAGAAGACCAACGGTTACTTCCTGACTGAAGCGGGAAGAGCGTTGCTGCCATTGGCACTGGAAACGGAAGAGCGTTTCAAACTGATCGAGCGGCAAATGTCGCAGCCGGGTGATCGGATGGCGGGACAGGTGCGCATTGATTGTCCGGAACTAATGGGCACGCACTTGATCATTCCGCAACTCGCGGCACTCCATGCTCAGCACCCCGAAATCAGCTTTGACTTCATTAACTCGGCGGTGTCGTCGAAACTCACGCAGAGCCACAGCGACATCATTATCCGCTTGCGCAGACCGGAGAACGGTAACTTCACCATGCGCCGGGTCGGGACCCTGATGCAGGGACTTTTCTGCTCCCGGGCTTATGCCGATGCCAACGGTCTGCCGGCCGAACCCGCCGACCTCAAGCACCACAGCCTGATCGGCTGGACCGAAGAAATGTCGTATATGCCGCTCGCCCAATGGTTGAGCGAAATGACCGGAGAGCAGAAGCTGTGGATGCGCGTTTCAAACCTGAATGCGCAGCTCAAGGCAGTCGAAGCCGATCTGGGGATTGCCGCGCTACCCGTCTATGTCGGACATCAGTCCGCTCTGTGCCAGGTGTTGGCCAATCACCCTGCTCGCCGCTCGGAAATCTGGTTGTTGCGCAATCAGGCTACCCAGGGTGTGAGCCGCGTTGATCGAGTGGTGGAATATCTGACGGAGCTGTTTCACGGCAAAGCGGTCGGCATGCACTGACGACCGTCTTACCGCGAGGTCATGGCACCAGAATCAATGAACCCTGGGTTTGGCGGTATTGCATGACGCAGTGGGCCTGGGCAGCCAGCGCGAGGGGAAAGCGGGCTATTGCCGGCAAACGAATCGCGCCACTGGCCACTGCTTGCAGCACCCGTTCGGCCGCGTGGGTCAATTCAGCGTCGCCGCCGATGTAGTGCTTCAACGACGGCCGCGTCACATGCAGCGAGCCCATTTGCCCGAGCCGGGACAGGTTGAAATCCGTCACGTCGCCCGAAGCATTGCCAAACAGCACGAGGTGGCCGCGCGGACGCAAACTCGCCAGTGACAGCTCTACGGTATCTTTGCCGATAGAGTCGAACACGACATGGGCGCCTTTGCCATCGGTCAATTCACGGATCGACTCCAGTGTGTCTGGCGCTTCGGCATTGAGGGCCGCGATGCACCCCACATCCAGAACCTGACGGCGTTTGGCTTCGGTCGAAGCGAGACCTATCACGTGTACACCGCGAGCGACCAGCCAGCTTGTGGCAATGCTGCCCACGCCGCCCGCCGCCGCGTGCCATACCACAAAGTCACCAGGCGCCAGCGGCACGCAGCGATGCGTCAGGTATTCGGCCGTCAGCCCTTTGAACATGATGCCCGCCGCGACTTCGCTCGGCACGCCATCGGGCAGGCGTATCGCCCGCGAGGCGCGAACGACCGCGTGACCGGCGTAACTGCCGGTCGAGCTGTCGACGAAGGCCACTCGATCACCGACGGCCAGGCTTTTCACCTGCGATCCACATTCGACGACACGCCCAGCACCTTCCATGCCCAAGCCCCGGGGGAAGGCTGAACCCTCGTCCAGCGCGCCGGAGCGCCGGTGCAGGTCGATGAAGTTCACGCCGGCGGCTTCGATGGCCACAGTGATTTCTTCAGGGCCGGTGGTACGCAGCGGGTATTCGTGCAATTCCATGACGTTGGGTGCCCCGGGGGCGGCGAAGACAATTCCGTGGGTCTGGGTCATGTGAGCCTCCTTAAAGCGGGCCGATGCGCAGGAAAATCCATACAGCAACCGCTATCAGCATCAGGCCGAACGCAGCGTTCTGAAACATCAGCAATTTGGGGCGGGACTGGATCAGTTTCTGCACGGTCGAACCCATCGACACCCAGATGACATGGGAGAAGAAATTCAGTGAAATCAGTGCCGCACTGAGGATCAACACGACAGTGCTGCTGGTCTCGCCGGAAGGCATGAATGTGGAAAACATCACCAGCAACATCACGATCCCTTGCACGTTGCCCAGTTGTATAACAATGCCGTCCCGAAATTGCAGGTGCATGGCCTTGTCGGTGGGCGCTTTCAGTGGACGACGCAACATGCGTATACCCAGCCACAAGATGTAGAGACTGCCCACCACTTGCAGCGCCCATACCAGTGTCGGATTGTTCATCAGCGTGTGATAAAGGCCTAAGCCGACCAGCACGGCGATCAGGAAGTAAGTAATGTCGAGCCCAACGATAAACCGCACCGAACGACGTACACCGCTTTGCGCACCCGACGTCGCCACCATCAAGTTGCCGGGGCCCGCACTCAGGGTCAGCGGAACCATGGTCGATAGCCAAAGCAACCAATTGATGCTGAAAATTTCTTGCATGTTGTCTTCCTTAATCACAACGCGGACTTAACTCCGGCAAGTCTAATTCGCAGTTGCTTCTAAGGTTATAGCGAAGAGCGCAAGGCGGTTTCCCATAAATGGGGGAAGCGTGGTGGGGAGGAGGGCGGTCGCCGTTGCCTTTAGGTGAACCGAGGTTTCGGGAGGGCCAGGGGGAGGGGCAATTGAGGCGATGCCGTTAATACGCAATGATGCTGAGCTTTCGTAGGGTAAAGGTAGCGCGCCTGTCTGGAGTTAAGCGCGGTTTTGGTTCTGTAGAATACAAAAAACCCGTTTTCACGGGTTTTTTTGTTAAGTCGCTGGCGGTTTAGCTCAGGATGTTTCTTTTTGAAATCAATCCCAGCTCAAAGCCCCACCCGTCTGATACTCAATCACTCGCGTCTCAAAGAAGTTCTTCTCTTTCTTCAAGTCCATGATCTCGCTCATCCAAGGGAACGGGTTAGTCGTGCCTGGATACTCTTCTTTCAGACCAATCTGCGACAGGCGACGGTTAGCGATGAACTTGAGGTAGTCCTCCATCATCGCCGCGTTCATGCCCAACACGCCGCGAGGCATGGTGTCGCGGGCGTATTCGATCTCCAGCTGCGTACCCTGCAGGATCATCTGGGTCGCTTCTTCCTTCATCTCGGCATCCCACAGGTGCGGGTTTTCGATCTTGATCTGGTTGATCACGTCGATGCCGAAGTTCAGGTGCATGGATTCGTCGCGCAGGATGTATTGGAACTGCTCGGCGACACCGGTCATTTTGTTGCGGCGGCCCATGGAGAGGATCTGGGTGAAGCCGCAGTAGAAGAAGATGCCTTCCAGGACGCAGTAGTAGGCGATCAGGTTGCGCAGCAGCTCTTTGTCGGTGTCCGGGGTGCCGGTTTCGAACTTCGGATCGGAGATCGAACGGGTGTATTTCAGGCCCCAGGCGGCTTTTTTCGCGACCGATGGGATCTCGTGGTACATGTTGAAGATTTCACCTTCGTCCATGGCCAGCGATTCGATGCAGTACTGGTAGGCGTGGGTGTGGATCGCCTCTTCGAACGCCTGGCGCAGGATGTACTGGCGGCATTCCGGGTTGGTGATCAGGCGGTACACGGCCAGGACCAGGTTGTTGGCAACCAGGGAGTCAGCGGTGGAGAAGAAGCCCAGGTTGCGCATGACGATGCGGCGCTCGTCGTCGGTCAGGCCTTCCGGGTTTTTCCAGAGGGCGATGTCGGCGGTCATGTTGACTTCTTGCGGCATCCAGTGGTTTGCGCAGCCGTCCAGGTACTTCTGCCAGGCCCAGTCGTACTTGAAGGGGACGAGCTGGTTGAGGTCGGCGCGGCAGTTGATCATGCGCTTTTCATCGACGGCGACACGGGCGGAGGCGCCTTCGAGTTCGGCGAGGCCTTCGGCGACGTCGAGTTTGTCGAGGGCGGCCTTGGCGCGAATGATCGCGGCCGAGTCGCTGGCCGTCACGGCCCGGGCTTCGAGGGCGGCGGCACCGCCGGCGCTGTCGAGGCGGTCCATGTTGGCTTCAGAAGCATGGCCGGCGTTGGCGCCTTTTACAGCAACTTCGCCGTCTTCTTTGTCGAATTCGTCCCAGCTCAGCATGACGTGTCGTCTCCTGCGTGAGGGCCAGATGCCCGATGAAGGCCTACTGGCCGCGGTGGATCTTGGAAAAATCGTTTGTTGCAGCAGCTAACGCAGGCAATAAACAGAAAAATGTACGGGTCATTCCGGAGCGGCGGTGAACGCGAGGAGGCGATTGGCCTCTGCGTAGGCTCCAAGTAAGCGTGATCCCCTGTAAGGGAATATTGCAGGCCCGTTTAAGGCGGCATTATAAGGACTTTTTTGCCTACGTGGTGCGGCGAAATAGCTCACAGAAGGGGCGGCGGGTGGCATATCCGCGTGGGAGCGAGGGTTTACAAGGCTTTGGCCGCTTAAGATTTTTTTTGCACGAAGCGGATCGCGGATTTTTTTGATCAAAAAATCAGCGTTTTTTGCGGTTTTGCACTACATGTTGTGTTTGTGGGGCGTTTTTGGTGCCTCCAGACACAACCAGGCCCGAGCGAAATCGGGCCGTGGAAATTGCCAGTTGTGATCAGCCGTTGGAGCAACCGGTCCCCATGACGCTGTAGCGCAGGATGTGGCGCTGGCCCTTGGAGTCGTCGTATTCCATCTTGGCTGGAACCACTTCGCAGACATTGGGGATGTTGCTCATGGAGATGACCTTGGCGATGTCCAGGTGGGTGGAATAGGTGTACTCCTCAATGGCCGGTTTTTGCTGTGCAGCATCGGTCGGGGCCTCATCCGCCATCGCGGTGGCGCACAGGCTGCCGAGGACCAGAACCCATAAAGCTTTCATTTGATTCACCTTTTTTGAGGTCGAGTGGGGCCACGCAACCTTTTTGGGGTTGCGTGTGGAGCAAGTATTGGAAGTTGGATTAACGGCCTTCGTGGGGGCTGTGTTGCGTTAATCGTGTTTGCCGGTTGGCGAGGTGGATTTTAGAGGGTGGGGTTAATCGCAAAAAGACCGGGTTTTGATAAACACTGTTGGTTGATCTGGTAATAATCGCTACAGGTGGTGGGGTTGTCTGTGGCATCTATGTTGGAGGTGCTGCCGTCATCGCGAGCAAGCTCGCTCCCACATTGGATCTGTGGTGTAGGACAAACTGTGGGAGGGGGGCTTGCTCCCACACAGGGAAAAGCCTGGCGGGAGGGGGTTTCAGGTTAGTACCGACATTTTGTAGGGACTTGTTACTACCATCGTCGAATGGTTCTATAGGCCCGCCCCGGGCTACAACGGGACCATACAAAAACAACTATGTCTCCGAGGTAAGAAAGATGAGTGCGGCTTCTCTGTATCCCGTTCGCCCCGAGGTTGCGGCCAGTACGTTGACTGACGAGGCGACCTACAAGGCGATGTATCAGCAGTCGGTCGTCAACCCGGATGGCTTCTGGCGCGAGCAGGCCAAGCGCCTCGACTGGATCAAACCGTTCACCACGGTGAAGCAGACCTCCTTCGACGATCACCATGTCGACATCAAGTGGTTCGCCGACGGCACCTTGAACGTGTCCTACAACTGCCTCGACCGTCACCTGGCCGAGCGCGGCGATCAAATTGCGATTATCTGGGAGGGCGATGACCCGTCCGAGAGCCGCAACATCACCTATCGCGAACTGCACGAAGAAGTCTGCAAGTTCGCCAACGCCCTGCGTGGCCAGGACGTGCATCGCGGCGACGTGGTGACCATCTACATGCCGATGATCCCTGAGGCTGTGGTCGCGATGCTGGCCTGTACCCGGATCGGTGCGATTCACTCGGTGGTGTTCGGCGGTTTCTCCCCCGAAGCACTGGCGGGACGGATCATCGATTGCAAATCCAAAGTGGTGATCACCGCCGACGAAGGCGTTCGCGCCGGCAAGAAAATCCCGCTCAAGGCCAACGTCGATGACGCGCTGACCAACCCGGAAACCAGCAGCATCCAGAAAGTCATCGTGTGCAAGCGCACCGGTGGTGGCATCAAGTGGAACCAGCACCGCGACATCTGGTACGAAGACCTGATGAAAGTGGCCGGCACCGTTTGCGCACCGAAGGAAATGGGCGCCGAAGAAGCGCTGTTCATCCTCTACACCTCTGGCTCTACCGGCAAGCCCAAGGGCGTGCAGCACACCACGGCCGGCTACCTGCTGTATGCAGCGCTGACCCATGAGCGCGTGTTCGACTACAAGCCAGGCGAGGTCTACTGGTGCACCGCCGATGTGGGTTGGGTCACCGGCCACAGCTATATCGTCTACGGCCCGCTGGCCAACGGTGCGACCACGCTGCTGTTCGAAGGCGTGCCGAACTACCCGGACATCACCCGGGTGGCCAAGGTTATCGACAAGCACAAGGTCAGCATCCTCTACACCGCACCGACCGCTATCCGCGCGATGATGGCCTCGGGCACCGCTGCCGTCG
The DNA here is from genome assembly GCF_053629195.1 of Pseudomonas sp. R151218B TE3479. NCBI lineage: Bacteria > Pseudomonadati > Pseudomonadota > Gammaproteobacteria > Pseudomonadales > Pseudomonadaceae > Pseudomonas > Pseudomonas sp. R151218B TE3479. Next base: position 6,013,244 of record NZ_JBRJHV010000001.1, on the reverse strand, counting down.
AAGGCGCCGATGGCAGCAGCCTGCGCCTGTTGGGTTCGGTGGGCGAGCCGATCAACCCGGAAGCCTGGGATTGGTACTACAAGAATGTCGGCAAGGAACGTTGCCCGATCGTCGACACCTGGTGGCAGACCGAGACCGGTGGCGTGCTGATCAGCCCATTGCCAGGCGCCACGGCGTTGAAGCCAGGTTCGGCCACTCGCCCGTTCTTTGGTGTGGTGCCGGCGCTGGTGGACAACCTCGGCAACCTGATCGAAGGGGCCGCCGAAGGCAACCTGGTGATCCTCGATTCGTGGCCAGGCCAGGCGCGTACGCTGTACGGCGATCATGATCGTTTCGTCGACACCTACTTCAAGACCTTCAGCGGCATGTACTTCACCGGTGACGGCGCCCGTCGCGACGAGGACGGTTATTACTGGATCACCGGTCGAGTGGATGACGTGCTCAACGTGTCCGGCCACCGCATGGGCACGGCCGAGATCGAGAGCGCCATGGTCGCCCACCCGAAAGTCGCCGAAGCGGCGGTGGTGGGTGTGCCGCACGACATCAAGGGGCAGGGCATCTATGTCTACGTCACCCTCAATGCTGGCGAGGAAACCAGCGAGGCCCTGCGCCTGGAACTGAAGAACTGGGTGCGCAAGGAGATCGGTCCGATTGCCTCGCCGGATGTGATCCAGTGGGCACCAGGGCTGCCGAAGACCCGTTCCGGCAAGATCATGCGCCGCATCCTGCGCAAGATCGCCACGGCGGAATACGACGGGTTGGGTGATATCTCCACCCTGGCCGACCCGGGTGTGGTGGCGCACTTGATCGAGACGCACAAGACCATGAACGTTGCCTGACGGCGGTTTGTGACCTCAAGAAGCCCCGCCTGGCATTTGCCTGGCGGGGCTTTTTTTGCGCGTCATATGACCTTTGTGGCGAGGGGATTTATCCCCGCTGGGCTGCGAAGCAGCCCTAAAACCAGGCAACTCGGTGTATCAGGAGGAATCAGTTGGGGATCTTGGGGCCGCTTCGCAGCCCAACGGGGATAAATCCCCTCGCCACAGGTTGGGTGTTCGAACGACCGCGGTGCCTGGCTTTGGGGCTGCTTCACAGCCCGGCGGGAGCAAGCTCCCTCGCCACAGGTTCGGCGGATGAATAAATATCGGCGTTTGAAGTAGGAAGTGTCCGAACGTTACCGGTGTTTCGAAATGTGTAACCAAAGGCGCCACAACGGGGCGATGTGAAACGCGAAGCGCCGTTATAGGGCGGCTGCGGGCGTCTCGGAAAATAAGCCGACACGCTGTGCTTGCCGGATTAGAAGGGTTTGCGAATAATGGGCCCGCTATTTGCAGCATAGATCGGTTTCCCTTCTTTTGCTCTTGCATGAATTTGCGAGGCTGTCAATGTGCTCGAACCGCTTTCTCGGTGCTTCTGTAATTTGTTGTCGCATTGAAGAAATATCGGCTTCGGGCCTGTCGTTAGAATGCCGATCACTCGCTCGTCGTGGCTTGCGTTGAATAAACCGTAAGCTTCCCAGGACGCAGCACCCACGTTCGTTCCACCCATTCGCATATTGGGCTGTTGCTCACTCTGCCGTTTTTGCCCTTTACCGATGGAGTCCCAAGATGAAGAAACTAGTGCTGCTTGGCGCCCTGGCACTGTCCGTGCTGTCCCTGCCGACCTTCGCTGATGAGAAACCCCTGAAGATTGGTATCGAAGCGGCTTACCCTCCGTTCGCCTCGAAAGCCCCGGATGGCAGCATCGTCGGTTTCGACTACGACATCGGCAATGCGCTGTGCGAAGAGATGAAGGTCAAGTGCGTGTGGGTCGAGCAGGAATTCGACGGCCTGATCCCGGCGCTCAAGGTCCGCAAGATCGACGCGATCCTGTCGTCCATGTCCATCACTGAAGATCGCAAGAAGTCCGTTGACTTCACCAACAAGTACTACAACACCCCGGCCCGTCTGGTGATGAAGGCCGGTACCCAGGTCAGCGATAACCTGGCCGAGCTCAAGGGCAAGAACATCGGCGTGCAGCGCGGTTCGATCCACGAGCGTTTCGCCCGTGAAGTCCTGGCCCCGCTGGGTGCCGAGATCAAGCCGTACGGTTCGCAGAACGAAATCTACCTGGACGTCGCCGCCGGCCGCCTCGACGGCACCGTGGCAGACGCTACCCTGTTGGATGACGGCTTCCTCAAGACCGATGCCGGCAAGGGCTTCGCATTTGTAGGTCCAGCCTTCACCGATGAGAAATACTTCGGCGACGGCATCGGTATCGCGGTTCGCAAGGGCGATGCGCTGAAAGACAAGATCAATGGCGCGATCACCGCCATCCGCGAGAATGGCAAATACAAGCAAATCCAGGACAAATACTTCGCCTTCGACATCTACGGCAAGTAACGAAGCCCCGCCACTCGTGCGAAATGGCGCAAGCAACAGGATCTCTGCGGTTTGCGCCATTTTTTCATCCCACTTTCGAGGACCTGAATCATGTTGAAAGGCTACGGGGCTGTCATCCTCGATGGCGCATGGTTGACGCTTGAGCTCGCCTTGTCGTCCATGGCCCTGGCCATCGTCCTGGGTCTGATCGGCGTTGCGTTGCGCCTTTCTCCGGTGCGCTGGCTGGCGTGGCTGGGCGACCTGTATTCCACGGTCATTCGCGGCATCCCCGACCTGGTGCTGATCCTGCTGATTTTCTACGGCGGCCAGGACTTGCTCAATCGCGTTGCGCCGATGCTCGGCTATGACGACTACATCGACCTGAACCCGCTGGCGGCCGGTATCGGCACCCTGGGTTTCATCTTCGGTGCGTACCTGTCGGAGACCTTTCGCGGTGCATTCATGGCGATTCCCAAGGGCCAGGCCGAGGCGGGCATGGCGTATGGCATGAGCGGCTTCCAGGTGTTCTTCCGGGTGCTGGTGCCGCAGATGATTCGCCTGGCGATTCCGGGTTTCACCAACAACTGGCTGGTATTGACCAAGGCCACTGCGCTGATTTCCGTGGTGGGCCTGCAAGACATGATGTTCAAGGCCAAGCAGGCGGCGGATGCCACTCGCGAGCCTTTCACCTTCTTCCTCGCAGTGGCGGCGATGTACCTGGTGATCACCAGTGTCTCGTTGCTGGCGTTGCGTCACCTTGAGAAGCGCTACTCGGTAGGCGTAAGGGCGGCTGATCTATGATCTTCGACTACAACGTCATCTATGAAGCCTTGCCGCTGTATTTCAGTGGCTTGCTGACCACCCTCAAATTGTTGGCCCTGTCGCTGTTCTTCGGCCTGCTGGCGGCGTTGCCCCTGGGATTGATGCGGGTGTCCAAGCAGCCGATCGTCAACATGACGGCCTGGCTCTACACCTACGTGATCCGCGGTACACCGATGCTGGTGCAGCTGTTCCTGATCTACTACGGGCTGGCGCAGTTCGCGATCGTGCGCGAAAGCTTCCTCTGGCCGTGGCTGTCCAGCGCGACGTTCTGTGCGTGCCTGGCGTTTGCCATCAACACCAGCGCCTACACCGCCGAAATCATCGCCGGCAGCCTGCGGGCCACGCCCAATGGTGAGATCGAAGCGGCCAAGGCCATGGGCATGTCGCGCTACAAGCTGTATCGCCGGATCCTGCTACCGTCGGCCTTGCGTCGGGCGCTGCCGCAATACAGCAACGAAGTGATCATGATGTTGCAGACCACCAGCCTGGCCTCCATCGTGACCCTGATCGACATCACCGGCGCGGCGCGCACGGTGAATGCGCAGTATTACTTGCCGTTCGAGGCCTACATCACGGCCGGCGCTTTCTACCTGTGCCTGACCTTCATCTTGGTGCGCCTGTTCAAGCTGGCCGAGCGCCGCTGGCTGGGTTACCTGGCCCCGCGCAAGCACTGATAACGCATCGATCCGATCGACTGCTCAACGACTGACGTTTTGTGAGAACCGACCGCATGTACAAGCTTGAAGTCCAAGACCTGCATAAACGCTATGGCAGTCACGAAGTGCTCAAGGGCGTGTCCCTGAAGGCCGCCGCTGGCGATGTGATCAGCATCATCGGCTCCAGTGGCTCCGGCAAGAGTACCTTCCTGCGTTGCATCAACCTGCTCGAGCAACCCCATGCCGGCAAGATTCTGCTCAACAACGAAGAGCTGAAACTGGTCGCCGGCAAGGATGGCGCCATGAAGGCCGCGGACCCCAAGCAACTGCAGCGCATGCGTTCGCGGCTGTCGATGGTGTTCCAGCATTTCAACCTGTGGTCCCACATGACCGCGCTGGAAAACATCATGGAGGCGCCTGTTCACGTACTGGGCGTGGCCAAGGCTGAAGCGCGGGAAAAGGCCGAACACTATCTGAACAAGGTCGGCGTGGCCCATCGCAAGGATGCCTACCCGGGCCACATGTCCGGCGGCGAGCAGCAGCGCGTGGCGATTGCCCGTGCGCTGGCGATGGAGCCTGAGGTGATGCTGTTCGACGAACCGACCTCGGCGCTGGACCCGGAGCTGGTGGGTGACGTGCTCAAGGTGATGCAGGCCCTGGCCCTGGAAGGTCGGACCATGGTGGTGGTGACTCACGAAATGGGCTTTGCCCGTGAAGTGTCGAACCAACTGGTTTTCCTGCACAAAGGCATCGTCGAAGAAAGCGGCAACCCGCGTGAAGTGCTGGTCAATCCGCAATCGGAGCGCCTGCAACAATTTCTTTCGGGCAGCCTCAAGTAACGCTCCCGTTACGCACCTGATTTGGGGCATGCTGCGCACCGCGCGCCAGATGGTCTAATTTGGTTGCAGCCGCTTTTGGCTTTAACACTGTTTTCGCTTCGGATCGCCCGCCATGACTGCCCATCGAATAGGTTTCCTGATTTGGCCCAGCACTAAAGCCTTGACGCTGGCGCTGGCCGAGGAGGCCTTGCGTGTCGCTCAGCGGGTGCATCCGGATGTGGTCTACGAGCTGTCGTTCTTGCAGGCCGAGCCGCCGGCCGCCGGCGCCTGGCAATTGCCGGGCGAGCCTTGGGCCGGCAAGCTCGAGGGGTTCCAGAAACTGTTCCTGCTGGCCGATGAGCCGCCGACCGCCCTGGCCTCGCCCCTGAGCAGCGCCCTCAAGCAACTGGTGCGTGCCGGTTGCGTGATCGGTGGTTTGTCGGCGGGTGTCTATCCCTTGGCCCAGCTGGGTTTGCTCGACGGTTACCGTGCCGCTGTGCATTGGCGTTGGCAGGATGACTTCTCCGAACGTTTCCCCAAGGTCATCGCCACCAGCCATCTGTTTGACTGGGATCGCGATCGCCTGAGCGCTTGCGGCGGCATGTCGGTGCTGGACCTGTTGCTGGCGGTCCTGGCCCGGGATCACGGTGCGGAACTGGCTGGCGCGGTGTCGGAAGAGTTGGTGGTCGAGCGCATTCGTGAAGGTGGCGAGCGCCAGCGCATCCCCTTGCAGAACCGTCTCGGTTCCAGCCATCCAAAGCTCACCCAGGCAGTGCTGCTGATGGAGGCCAATATCGAAGAGCCGCTGACCACCGACGAAATCGCCCAGCATGTGTGCGTGTCCCGCCGGCAACTGGAGCGGATCTTCAAGCAATACCTCAACCGCGTGCCCAGCCAGTACTACCTGGAGCTGCGCCTGAACAAGGCCCGGCAGATGTTGATGCAGACCAGCAAATCCATCATCCAGATCGGCCTGTCCTGCGGTTTTTCCTCGGGGCCACACTTCTCCAGTGCCTATCGCAATTTCTTCGGCGCCACGCCGCGGGAAGACCGTAACCAGCGACGCAGCAGCAGCCCGTTCGAATTGTCGTCGGTGCCGTCCGAACGGGGCTAAGCGGCAAGGCTGCGGATAGGGCGGTCGACATAAAAAATTGTGGGAGCGAGCTTGCTCGCGATGGCGGGTTATCAGTCGACGCTAATGCCCGCTGAGCCGACGCTATCGCGAGCAAGCTCGCTCCCACAGGTGTTTTGTGTCTGGCAGCGGAAATGTGGACGCAGGCGCCTCAAATCCCTTGGCAACGTTTAAACTGCGCCTTTGCGACGCTATTTGTCGCATTGCCGTAAACCCGCGCAAAACGTGGGTTGGCGCTATAAGAAGTTGTCGCTTGGCGGCAAGGCCGGGCTGAAAACTGTCCTTACAATCCTTACCAAGCCCGCCAGTTCCAGGCGGGTGTTCCTCATCAGGAGACTCCGATGTCCGTTGAGCAAGCCGCGGTACAACGCGCCGATTTCGACCAGGTTATGGTTCCCAACTATGCACCTGCTGCCTTCATACCTGTGCGTGGTGCCGGTTCCCGCGTATGGGACCAATCCGGTCGTGAGTTGATCGACTTTGCTGGCGGTATTGCAGTCAACGTACTGGGCCACGCCCACCCGGCGCTGGTCGGCGCACTGACCGAACAGGCCAACAAGCTGTGGCATGTCTCCAACGTTTTTACCAATGAGCCGGCCCTGCGCCTGGCCCACAAGCTGGTCAATGCGACGTTTGCCGAGCGCGCGTTTTTCTGCAACTCCGGCGCCGAAGCCAACGAGGCCGCCTTCAAGCTGGCCCGTCGCGTTGCGTTCGATCGTTTCGGCAGCGAAAAGTACGAAATCATCGCCGCGCTCAATAGCTTCCACGGTCGCACCCTGTTCACCGTCAACGTCGGCGGGCAGTCGAAGTACTCCGACGGTTTCGGGCCTAAAATTACTGGCATCACCCACGTTCCTTACAACGACCTGGCCGCATTGAAGGCCGCTGTCTCGGACAAGACCTGCGCCGTGGTGCTGGAGCCGATCCAGGGGGAGGGCGGCGTGCTACCGGCCGAGCAGGCCTACCTGCAAGGCGCCCGCGACCTGTGCGATGCCCACGACGCGCTGTTGGTGTTCGACGAAGTGCAGACCGGCATGGGCCGCAGCGGTCATCTGTTCGCCTACATGCATTACGGCGTGGTCCCGGACATCCTCACCAGCGCCAAGAGCCTGGGCGGTGGCTTCCCGATTGCGGCGATGCTCACCACCGAAGCCCTGGCCAAGCACCTGGTCGTCGGCACCCACGGCACCACCTACGGCGGCAACCCGCTGGCCTGCGCAGTGGCCGAAGCGGTGATCGATGTGGTCAATACGCCTGAGGTGCTCGGTGGTGTCAAAACCAAACACGCCAAGTTCAAGGCGCGTCTGGAGCAGATCGGCGAGAAATACGGCCTGTTCACCCAGGTGCGTGGCCTGGGCCTGCTGATCGGTTGTGTGCTGAACGATGCCTGGAAAGGCAAGGCCAAGGACATCTTCAACGCCGCCGAACAGGAAGGCCTGATGATCCTGCAAGCCGGCCCGGACGTGATTCGCTTCGCCCCGAGCCTGGTAGTGGAAGACGCTGACATCGACGCCGGCCTGGACCGCTTCGAGCGCGCCGCGGCGAAGCTGACGCAAGCCTGAGGCTGAAGCCGGACCCCTTGTGGGAGCGAGCTTGCTCGCGATGGCGTCGGACGAGCCAGCATCCATGTTGTCTGACACACCGCTATCGCGAGCAAGCTCGCTCCCACAGGAGTCTTGCAGCGGCTGAAAAATCGCAGACCGCCGCAGATGCAATGCAGACCCGCGTGTTCGTTTAGTTTTTTTCTGTGTATCGACCCCATGGTCGAACCGTTTATTTCAAGTTAAGGAGTGACACCATGCTGGTGATGCGCCCCGCGCAAATGGCTGATCTGGGCGAGGTACAGCGTCTGGCTGCGGACAGTCCGATCGGTGTCACTTCCTTGCCGGATGACGTGGAACGCCTGAGCGACAAGATCGCCGCAAGCGAAGCCTCGTTTGCCGCGGAAGTCAGCTTCAACGGCGAAGAGAGCTATTTCTTCGTCCTCGAAGACACCGCGACCGGCAAGCTGGCGGGCTGTTCGGCCATCGTCGCGTCGGCCGGTTATTCCGAACCGTTCTACAGCTTTCGCAACGAGACCTTCGTTCACGCCTCCCGTGAGCTGAAGATCCACAACAAGATCCACGTGCTCTCCCAATGCCACGACCTGACCGGCAACAGCCTGCTGACCAGTTTCTACGTGGTGCCGGAACTGGTGGGTTCGCCATGGTCGGAACTCAACTCACGGGGGCGGCTGCTGTTCGTCGCCAGCCATCCGGAGCGGTTTGCCGATTCGGTGGTGACCGAGATCGTCGGCTACAGCGATGAGAATGGCGACTCGCCGTTCTGGGACGCCATCGGTCGCAACTTCTTCGACCTCAACTACGCCGCCGCCGAGCGTCTGTGCGGGCTGAAGAGCCGTACCTTCCTCGCCGAGCTGATGCCCCATTACCCGATCTATGTGCCGCTGTTGCCGGATGCCGCCCAGGAAGCCATGGGCCAGGTGCATCCGCGGGCGCAGATCACCTTCGACATCCTGATGCGCGAGGGTTTCGAGACCGATCACTACATCGACATCTTCGACGGTGGCCCGACCCTGCATGCCCGCGTCTCGGGCATCCGCTCGATCGCCCAGAGCCGCGTGGTGCCGGTCAAGATCGGCGAACCGGTCAAGGGCGCCGGCCGCCAATACCTGGTGGCCAATGCCCAGTTGCAGGATTACCGCGCCGTGCTGCTCGAACTCGACTACGCGCCGGGCAAGCCGGTGACCCTGGATATGGAAGCGGCCGAAGCCTTGGGCGTTGGCGAAGGTGCCAGCGTGCGCCTGGTTGCGGTTTAACGCCTTACAGCTGAGTTTCGCGGGTGGCGTGAGCGGCCCGTTTGAGGAGATAGCATGATCGTTCGTCCCGTACGCAGCAGCGATTTACCCGCTCTGATCGCCCTGGCCCGCAGCACGGGCACCGGCCTGACCACCTTGCCGGCCAATGAAGAGCGCCTGGCCCATCGGGTCGGTTGGGCCGAGAAGACTTTTCGCGGCGAAGCCGGGCGCGGCGATGCGGACTACCTGTTCGTGCTCGAAGACGATGACGGTCGCGTGGTGGGCATTTCCGCCATCGCCGGTGCCGTGGGGCTGCGTGAGCCCTGGTACAACTTTCGGGTCGGCCTGACGGTCAGCGCCTCCCAGGAATTGAACATCTATCGGGAAATCCCGACCCTGTTCCTGGCCAACGACCTGACCGGTAATTCCGAGTTGTGCTCGCTGTTCCTCCACGCCGACTACCGCAGTGGCCTCAATGGCCGGATGCTGGCCAAGGCGCGGCTGTTGTTCATCGCCGAGTTCCCGCAGTTGTTCGGCAACAAGATCATTGCCGAGATGCGCGGCATGTCCGACGACAACGGACGTTCGCCGTTCTGGGAAAGCCTGGGCCGGCATTTCTTCAAAATGGAGTTCAGTCAGGCCGACTACCTCACCGGCGTGGGCAACAAGGCGTTCATCGCTGAACTGATGCCCAAGTTCCCGCTGTACACCTGTTTCTTGTCTGAAGATGCTCGGGCCGTGATTGGCCAGGTTCATCCGGATACTGAGCCGGCCTTGTCGATGCTCAAGAGCGAAGGTTTCAGCTATCAGGGTTACGTCGACATCTTCGACGCCGGCCCGGCGGTGGAGTGCGAAACCGGCAAGATCCGCGCGATTCGCGACAGCCAGGCGCTGGTGCTGGCCATCGGCACGCCGGGCGATGACGCCACGCCGTTCCTCATCCATAACCGCAAGTGCGAAGACTGCCGCATCACCGCTGCACCGGCGCGTTTTGCCGCAGGCACCCTGGTGGTCGATCCGCTGACCGCCAAACGTCTTCAACTCAATGCCGGCGATCAGGTGCGTGCCGTTGCGTTGTCCGCTGCCCGGGAGTCGAAATGATGAAGTCGTTGTACATCGCAGGTAGCTGGCTGGAAGGCCAGGGCGACCTTTTTGAGTCGTTGAACCCCGTGACCCAGCAGGTGTTGTGGTCGGGCAACGGCGCCACGGCGGCGCAAGTGGAATCGGCGGTGCAGGCCGCGCGCCAGGCGTTCCCGGATTGGGCGCGGCGCTCGCTGGACGAACGCATCCAGGTGCTGGAAGCTTTTGCCGCGGCCCTGAAAAACCACGCTGACGAACTGGCCCAGTGCATCGGTGAAGAAACCGGCAAGCCGTTGTGGGAAGCGGCGACCGAAGTGACCAGCATGGTCAACAAAGTCGCCATTTCGGTGCAGAGCTACCGCGAGCGGACCGGCGAGAAGAGCGGCCCCCTGGGCGACGCCACCGCCGTGCTGCGCCACAAGCCCCACGGCGTGGTGGCGGTCTTCGGCCCCTACAACTTCCCCGGTCACTTGCCCAACGGTCATATCGTGCCCGCGCTGCTGGCCGGCAACAGCGTGTTGTTCAAGCCGAGCGAGCTGACGCCGAAAGTCGCCGAGCTGACGGTCAAATGCTGGGTCGAGGCCGGTCTGCCGGCGGGTGTGCTGAACCTGCTGCAAGGCGCGCGGGAAACCGGTATCGCCCTGGCGGCGAACCCAGGTATCGACGGGTTGTTTTTCACCGGCTCCAGCCGCACCGGCAATCTGCTGCATCAACAATTTTCCGGGCGCCCGGACAAGATCCTCGCGCTGGAAATGGGCGGTAACAACCCACTGGTGGTGGATGAGGTGGCGGACGTCGATGCGGCGGTCTACACCATCATCCAGTCCGCCTTCATTTCCGCCGGGCAGCGTTGCACCTGTGCGCGCCGCCTGCTGGTGCCGGAAGGTGCCTGGGGCGATGCCTTGCTGGCGCGCCTGGTGGCGGTCAGCTCGACCCTTGAAGTCGGTGCCTTCGACCAGCAACCGGCACCGTTCATGGGCTCGGTGATTTCCCTGGGCGCGGCGAAGGCGCTGATGGATGCACAAAACCATTTGCTGGGCAAAGGCGCCGTGCCGTTGTTGACCATGACCCAGCCGCAGCCCCAGGCGGCCTTGCTGACGCCGGGTATCCTGGATGTGACGGCCGTGGCCGAGCGTCCTGATGAAGAGCTGTTCGGGCCGTTGCTGCAAGTGATCCGCTACCCGGACTTCGCCGCGGCCATCACCGAGGCCAACAATACGCAATATGGCCTGGCCGCCGGGTTGCTGTCCGATTCCCAGGAGCGTTACCAGCAATTCTGGCTGCAGAGCCGTGCCGGTATCGTCAACTGGAACAAACAGCTGACCGGTGCCGCCAGCAGCGCCCCGTTCGGCGGTGTCGGTGCCTCGGGCAACCATCGCGCCAGTGCTTATTACGCGGCCGATTATTGCGCGTACCCGGTGGCTTCCCTGGAGACCCCGAGCCTTGTCATGCCGACTGCCCTGACCCCCGGCGTGAGAATGGTGTGAACCCCGATCGCGAGCAAGCTCGCTCCCACAGGGTCTTGCGCAATCCATGTGGGAGCGAGCTTGCTCGCGAAGGCCGCGATGCGGTTGTTATTTGATGCCTATAAAAAACAGATTCTCGTGGAGCCTCGCTGATGAAATCCTATGAAGTCAACTTTGACGGTCTAGTGGGGCCGACTCATAACTACGGCGGGCTCTCGTACGGCAACGTCGCGTCCCAAAGCAACAGCCAGCAGTCCTCCAACCCCAAGGAAGCGGCGTTGCAGGGTCTGGCGAAAATGAAAGCGCTGATGGACATGGGTTTCCAGCAAGGCGTGCTGGCACCGCAGGAGCGTCCGGACGTGGCGGCCCTGCGCCGGTTGGGTTTTGCCGGCAGTGATGCCCAAGTCATCCAGCAGGCCGCGAAAGAGGCGATGCCGTTGCTGGTCGCCAGTTGCTCGGCCTCCAGCATGTGGGTGGCCAACGCCGCCACGGTCAGCCCGAGCGCCGACACGGCCGATGGTCGCGTGCATTTCACTGCAGCCAACCTGAACTGCAAGTACCACCGCAGCATCGAGCATCCAACCACCAGTCGCGTGCTGGGGGCGATGTTCGCCAACTCGCAGCACTTCGCCCATCACGCCGCCTTGCCGGCGGTGGCGCAGTTCGGCGATGAAGGCGCGGCCAACCACACCCGTTTCTGCCGCGCCTACGGCGAGGCCGGCGTGGAGTTCTTCGTCTTCGGTCGCAGCGCCTTCGACACCCGTTATCCCGCACCGCAGAAATACCCGGCGCGCCAGACCCTGGAAGCGTCCCAGGCCGTTGCCCGCCTGCATGGGCTGAGGGAGGAGGGCGTGGTGTACGCCCAGCAGAATCCGTCGGTGATTGACCAGGGGGTGTTCCACAACGACGTGATCGCGGTGGGCAACGGTGAAGTGCTGTTCTACCACGAGGATGCGTTTCTCGAGACCGACAGGATGTTGGCCGAGTTGAGCAGCAAACTCGCCAAGGTCGGTGGGAAATTTCAGTCGGTGTGTGTGCCGCGTTCGGCGGTGACGGTGGATGATGCAGTGCGCTCCTACCTGTTCAATAGCCAGTTGCTGTCGCGCCCAGACGGCTCGATGCTCTTGATCGTGCCGGAAGAATGCCGCAGCAACGAACGCGTCTGGCAATACCTGCAAGGCCTGACGGGCGCTGGCGGGGTCATTCGCGAAGTGAAGGTCTTCGACCTCAAGCAAAGCATGCAGAACGGTGGCGGCCCGGCGTGCCTGAGATTGCGCGTGGCCCTCAATGAAACCGAGCTGGCGGCCGTCAACCCAGGGGTTATCATGACCGCGCCGTTGTACGATTCGCTGACCCAATGGGTCGAGCGGCACTACCGCGACCGTATGACCGAAAACGATCTGGCTGACCCGCAATTGCTGCTCGAATGCCGTGCGGCACTGGATGAACTGACACAAATCCTTAAACTTGGCGCGGTTTATCCTTTCCAGATCAATTGAAAGCGCGCGCGACCTGACTACAGTCAAAGCAGGGCGCGTTGCCTTATCCCCAGACGAGAACGTAAAGACATGAGCGATACCCTGCAGCTGATCCTTGAAGACACCGACGGCACCCAACTGGAAACCTCCTGCACCCGTGTCGCGGTGATGTGGCAAGGCAAGGAGTTGTGGATCCAGCAGGATGGCCGCGGTCAGTTGCTGATCGGCGTGGACGTCGAGGAAGGGGACGAGGAATACGCCAACCTGTTGTTGCGTCCATTGGCGACCAACCTGGTCAGCCTGCAACTGGAAATGGAACCGGCGGACGTCGGCGACGATGACCATGTCCATGGCCCGGATTGCGGCCACGACCACTAAGGAAACCGCGCCATGCTCGCCCTCGGCAAACTGCTTGAACTGACCCTCGCCGGCCGTGAACCGGCGGAGAAGACTCAACTGACTGTCGAAGGCGTACGGATGCGCTGGTTGAGCGAGGGGGCGCTGGAGGTCAAGCCGCCCGAAGCCCGGGATAACGGCCTGGACCTGCTGCTCTCGGCCGGTATCCACGGCAACGAAACCGCCCCCATCGAATTGCTCGACCGCCTGCTTCACGACATTGCCCGTGGCGACCTGAAACCGCGGGCACGCATTCTGTTCCTGTTCGGCAACCCCGAGGCCATCCGGCGCGGTGAGCGTTTCGTCGAACAGGACGTCAACCGGCTGTTCAACGGTCGCCATGAGCTGAGTGGCGGTGCTGAAGCGCTGCGGGCCTGCGAGTTGGAGCGGCTGGCCGCCAGTTTCTTCAGTCGGCCTGAGCGCAGCCGCCTGCATTACGACCTGCACACCGCTATCCGCGGCTCGAAGATCGAGCAGTTCGCCCTTTACCCATGGAAGGAAGGCCGCGCGCATTCACGCCGTGAGCTGGCACGCTTGCGTGCCGCGGGCATGGAGGCGGTGTTGCTGCAGAACAAGCCGTCCATCGTCTTCAGTGCCTACACCTACGATCAGCTCGGCGCCGAGTCCTTCACCCTGGAGCTGGGCAAGGCCCGGCCATTCGGGCAGAACGACGGGGTCAACGTCAGCCTGCTGGAAACCCGCCTGCAACAGATCATCGAAGGCAACGAGCCTGAGCTGGACGAAGGGCTCGACGGCCTCCAACTGTTCAGCGTGGCGCGGGAAATCATCAAGCACAGCGACAGCTTCCGCCTGAACCTGCCGGCGGATATCGAGAACTTCTCCGAGCTTGAAAAAGGTTATGTGCTGGCCGAGGACATCGCCCAGACCCGCTGGGTGATCGAAGAGGAGGGCGCCCGGATCATCTTCCCGAACCCCAAAGTCAAGAATGGCTTACGGGCCGGGATCCTGATCGTACCGGCGACTGACGAAAACCTGGCCTAAAACCTACACCGAACCATTGTGGGAGCGAGCTTGCTCGCGATAGCGGTGTTCCAGTCAATGTTGCAGGTGACTGGAACACCGCTATCGCGAGCAAGCTCGCTCCCACAGGTTTTTTAGTGGTTTTAGACCGCTACCGCCCGCTGTTCACTGCGACGCAACGCCCGGGTCTTGTGCAAGGTATCGGCGCAAGTCTTCGCCGCTTCCTGGCCCTTGTGCACGAAATGCTCGAAGAAGAATTTCTGATGTTCTTCCCCCGCATGGAAATGATGCGGCGTGAGCACCACCGAGAACACCGGCACTTCGGTTTCCAGCTGCACCTGCATCAGGCCGCTGATGACCGATTGGGCGACGAACTCGTGACGGTAGATGCCCCCGTCCACCACCAGGCCGGCGGCGACGATGCCGGCGTAGCGGCCTGACTTGGCCAGCAGCTTGGCGTGCAGCGGAATCTCGAAGGCGCCGCCGACTTCGAAGAAGTCGATGTCGCTTTCCTGGTAACCCTGGATGATCATTTCGGCGACGAAGCCTTTACGGCTCTGGTCGACGATTTCCTTGTGCCAGCAGGCCTGGATGAACGCGACGCGCTCGCCCGGATGACTTTTGCTTTTGCTGTCGATTGCAGTGGGTTGCATGTTCTGGTTCCTGTTTGTGTGAAAAACAGGGCGTCATGAATCGAAGGGGATTCGAGGGTACGCCGCGTACAAGACAGTCGCAGTCGGCCCTTGGGTGCCAATCCCGTTCTCTCTTCATCCGGACTATGACCGTCGGCCCCGGGATCACACCGGGTCTGCTGACCTTGCCGCCACACCGCAAAAAGCGGTGTACCACCAAGCGCTCGCGGGCTATGCACGTTGCGTGCAATTACCGCCGGTGGGGAATTACACCCCGCCCTGAGAACGTTTTTGCCGCCATGGTTTTTGGCAGCGGAGGATTTTTAACACATAACCTACTGTGGGAGCGAGCTTGCTCGCGATAGCGCCATTGCAGCCAGCATCAAGGCAAGCTGAACCACCGCTATCGCGAGCAAGCTCGCTCCCACAGGAGTTCCGGTTAATCTTCAGGCTTTCCGTCGACCAGGCTTGATTATTCCTGCCCATGCCCGCAGTAATTGCCCTTCGAAAGGGAATTCCCCCACCAGAACCCGAGGCCAGATTCATGAGTGTTATCGATCTTCGCAGCGACACGGTCACCCAACCTACCGCCGGCATGCTGGATGCCATGGCCAGCGCGCCAACCGGCGATGATGTGTATGGCGAAGACCCGACCGTCAATCGCCTCGAAGCCGAACTGGCCGGGCGCCTGGGCTTTGCCGCGGCACTGTTCGTGCCGTCGGGCACCATGAGTAACCTGCTGGGGTTGATGGCCCACTGCGAGCGCGGCGATGAGTACATCGTCGGACAGCAGGCCCACACCTACAAATACGAGGGCGGCGGTGCGGCGGTACTCGGTTCGATCCAGCCTCAGCCCCTCGAGGTGCAGGCGGACGGTTCCCTGGACCTGGCGCATGTCGCCGCGGCGATCAAGCCCGATGACTTTCACTTTGCCCGCACCCGTCTGCTGGCCCTGGAAAACACCATGCAGGGCAAGGTGCTGCCTTTGGAATACCTGGCCCGGGCCCGGCGTTTCACTCAGGAGCATGGCCTGGCCCTGCACCTGGACGGGGCGCGACTGTACAACGCCGCGGTCAAGTTGAATGTCGATGCCCGGCAAATCACGCAACATTTCGATTCGGTATCGGTGTGCCTGTCCAAAGGTCTTGGCGCTCCGGTGGGCTCGGTCCTGTGCGGCAGCGTCGAGTTGATCGGCAAGGCCCGCCGGCTGCGCAAGATGGTCGGTGGCGGCATGCGCCAGGCCGGGATCCTCGCGGCGGCAGGGCTGTATGCCTTGGAACATCAGGTCCAGCGCCTGGCCGATGACCACGCCAATGCTCAGCGGCTTGCCGAGGGTTTGCGTGGTGCGGGGTACGAGGTCGAGCCGGTGCAAACCAACATGGTCTACGTGCAAATGGGCGAGCGGGCCGAGGCGATCAAGGCGTTTGCCGATGAGCGGGGCGTCAAGCTCAGCGCGGCGCCACGCCTGCGAATGGTGACGCACATGGACGTGAGCGCGGCGCAAATCGATCAGGTGATCGCCACTTTCGTCGAATTTTCTCGCCAATGACCCGCTAACCGGGGCAATTGACAGTTTCTATCGTATAAACACGCTGTACCCCACGCGCAGGGCCGATATAATGCGGCCCTTTGCCGTTGCTTCGTCTGTTGACGTTTTGCACAGGCCTTTGGCCGCAGCCTCCGTGGAAGAACCTAATGAAAAGCGCAGAAATCCGTGAAGCCTTCCTTCGCTTCTTCGAAGAGCAAGGCCACACCCGAGTAGCCTCCAGCTCTTTGATTCCGGGCAACGACCCGACCCTGCTGTTCACCAACGCGGGGATGAACCAGTTCAAGGACTGCTTCCTGGGCCAGGAAAAACGTGCCTACACCCGTGCGGTAAGTAGCCAGAAGTGCGTGCGTGCCGGTGGCAAGCACAACGACCTGGAAAACGTCGGCTATACCGCACGTCACCACACGTTCTTCGAAATGCTGGGTAACTTCAGCTTCGGTGACTATTTCAAGCGTGACGCCATCACCTTCGCCTGGACCTTCCTGACGTCCGACAAGTGGCTGAACCTGCCCAAGGAAAAGCTTTGGGTAACGGTCTACGCCACCGACGACGAAGCCTATGACATCTGGACCAAAGAGGTCGGTGTCCCGGCAGAGCGCATGGTGCGCATTGGCGACAACAAAGGCGCGCCATACGCCTCCGATAACTTCTGGACCATGGGCGACACCGGCCCATGTGGCCCTTGCACCGAGATCTTCTACGATCACGGCGCCGACATCTGGGGCGGCCCACCCGGCTCGCCGGAAGAGGACGGCGACCGCTACATCGAGATCTGGAACAACGTGTTCATGCAGTTCAACCGCACCGCCGATGGCGTGTTGCATCCGCTGCCAGCGCCGTCGGTGGACACCGGCATGGGCCTGGAGCGGATCAGTGCGGTGCTGCAGCATGTTCACTCCAACTACGAAATCGACCTGTTCCAGAGCCTGCTGAGCGCGTCGGCCAAGGCGATCGGTTGCACCAACGACAACCAGGCCTCGCTGAAAGTGGTCGCCGACCACATCCGTTCCTGCGGTTTCCTGATTGCCGACGGTGTGCTGCCTTCCAACGAAGGCCGTGGTTATGTGCTGCGCCGGATCATCCGTCGTGCCTGCCGTCACGGTAACAAGCTGGGCGCCAAGGGCAGCTTCTTCTATCAGATCGTCGCGGCATTGGCGGCCGAGATGGGCGACGCCTTCCCGGAGCTCAGGTCCCAGCAGGCGCATATCGAACGCGTGCTCAAGGCTGAAGAAGAGCAATTCGCCAAGACCCTGGAACAAGGCCTGAAGATCCTCGAGCAGGACCTGGCCGAGCTCAAGGGCAACGTGGTTCCGGGCGACGTGGTGTTCAAGCTGTACGACACCTATGGCTTCCCGATGGACCTGACCGGCGACATCGCCCGCGAACGCAACCTGACCCTCGATGAGGAAGGTTTCGAGCGCGAGATGGAAGCCCAGCGGGTGCGTGCGCGTTCCGCCAGCTCCTTTGGCATGGACTACAACAGTCTGGTCAAGGTAGACGTGGCCACCGAGTTCACCGGTTATGCCGGTACTACCGGCTCGGCCAAGATCGTTGCCATCTATAAGGACGGGCAATCGGTCGACATCCTGAGCGAAGGTCAGGAAGGCGTGATCGTGCTGGACAAGACCCCGTTCTACGCCGAGTCCGGCGGCCAGATCGGCGACAGCGGTTACCTGCAGGCGGGCAACTCGCGTTTCGACGTGCGTGACACCACCAAGACCGGCGGCGCGTTCCTGCACCACGGCGTGCTGGCGTCGGGCAGCCTGATGATCGCCGCCCCGGTGGCCGCCCATGTCGACGCCGAGGTGCGCCATGCCACCTCGCTGAACCACTCCGCCACCCATTTGCTGCACGCGGCGTTGCGCCAGGTGCTGGGCGAGCATGTCCAGCAGAAGGGCTCGTTGGTGGACAGTCAGCGCCTGCGCTTTGACTTCAGCCATTTCGAAGCCATCAAGCCTGAGCAACTCAAGGCGCTGGAAGAGATCGTCAACGCCGAGATTCGCAAGAACTCCCCGGTGGAAACCGAAGAGACCGACATCGAGACCGCCAAGCGCAAGGGCGCGATGGCGCTGTTCGGCGAGAAGTACGGCGACAGCGTGCGTGTGCTGAGCATGGGCGACTTCTCTGTTGAACTGTGCGGTGGCATCCACGCCAGCCGGACCGGCGACATCGGCCTGATGAAAATCATCAGTGAAGGTGGCGTGGCATCCGGTGTGCGCCGGATCGAAGCGGTCACCGGCGCCGCGGCCCTGGCGTACCTCAACGCGGCCGAAGAACAACTCAAGGAAGCGGCAACCCTGATCAAGGGCAGTCGCGACAACCTGATCGACAAGCTGTCGGCTGTGCTGGAGCGCAACCGCCTGCTGGAGAAGCAACTCGAGCAGTTGCAGGCCAAGGCCGCCAGCGCCGCGGGCGACGATCTGTCGGCCCAGGCGGTGGACGTCAAGGGCGTGAAGGTGCTGGCCGTGCGTCTGGACGGCCAGGATGGCAAGGCGCTGCTGGCGCTGGTCGATCAACTGAAAAACAAACTCGGCCGCGCAGTGATCCTGCTCGGCAGTGTCCATGAGGAAAAGGTCGTTCTCGTCGCAGGCGTGACCAAAGACCTGACTGGCCAACTCAAGGCCGGTGATTTGATGAAGCAGGCCGCTGCGGCAGTGGGCGGCAAGGGCGGTGGTCGTCCGGACATGGCGCAAGGCGGCGGTACCGACGTCGGCGCCCTGGACGCGGCACTGGCCCAGACCGTTGCATTCGTAGAGCAGGGTATTTAAGGCAGCGTCGCCGGGCTCGTGGTCTAGTGACGAGCCTGGCCGCTGTTTGAGTGATTTATTGGGCGCCCTTCATGGGCAGAGGCGGCTTTGAAATGGCTTTGATCGTACAGAAATTTGGAGGCACCTCGGTCGGCACTGTCGAGAGAATCGAACAAGTCGCCGACAAGGTTAAGAAATTCCGTGAAGCGGGCGATGACCTGGTGGTTGTGCTGTCGGCAATGAGCGGCGAGACCAACCGTCTGATCGATCTGGCCAAGCAAATCAGCGGCGACCAGCAACCGGTTCCCCGTGAGCTGGACGTGATCGTTTCCACTGGCGAGCAGGTGACCATCGCCTTGCTGGCCATGGCGCTGATCAAGCGTGGCGTGCCGGCGGTGTCCTACACCGGCAACCAGGTGCGTATCCTGACGGACAGCGCGCACAACAAAGCGCGTATTCTGCAGATCGACGACCAGAAGATTCGCGGCGACCTGAAGGCTGGCCGTGTCGTGGTTGTCGCCGGTTTCCAGGGCGTGGACGAGCAGGGCAATATCACCACCCTCGGCCGTGGCGGCTCCGACACCACGGGCGTAGCACTGGCGGCGGCTCTCAAGGCTGACGAATGCCAGATCTACACCGATGTGGACGGTGTCTACACCACCGACCCACGGGTGGTGCCTGTGGCCCAGCGCCTGGACAAGATCACGTTCGAAGAAATGCTGGAAATGGCCAGTCTCGGCTCGAAGGTGTTGCAGATCCGGGCGGTCGAATTCGCTGGCAAGTACAACGTTCCGCTGCGCGTTCTGCACAGCTTCAAAGAGGGTCCGGGCACCCTCATTACTATTGATGAAGAGGAATCCATGGAACAGCCGATCATTTCCGGCATCGCTTTCAACCGCGATGAGGCCAAGCTGACCATCCGTGGCGTGCCAGACACCCCCGGCGTGGCGTTCAAGATTCTCGGCCCGATCAGTGCCGCGAACATCGAAGTCGACATGATCGTGCAGAACGTCTCGCACGATAACACCACTGACTTCACCTTCACCGTGCACCGCAACGACTACCAGTCTGCCGAAGCGATTCTGAAAAAGACCGCTGGCGAGATCGGTGCCCGGGAAGTGGTGGGCGATACCAAGATCGCCAAGGTCTCGATCGTCGGTGTCGGCATGCGTTCCCACGCAGGCGTGGCCAGCCGCATGTTCGAATCCCTGGCCAAGGAAAGCATCAACATCCAGATGATCTCTACTTCGGAAATCAAGGTTTCCGTGGTGATCGAAGAGAAGTACCTGGAACTGGCCGTGCGCGCCCTGCACACGGCTTTCGAGCTCGACGCTGCTGCCCAGCAGGGCGAGTAAAGCGTTATCCAGAGGGCGCGGCTGGACCGCGCCCTCTGTTTTTCTGAATGGCGCGTCCCAAAACTGTTCTTTTGCCCGCGCTGGTCAATACTAGGCCTGTAGGCTTCGACCGTTTCGGTTGTAGGTCCAATGCCTTTTTTTTGCAGACTGTTGTCCCTTAAGTGAATTGCGTGAGGAGAAAGGTATGCTGATTCTGACTCGTCGGTGTGCAGAAAGCCTGATTATTGGCGATGGCGAAATCACCGTGACCGTGCTCGGCGTCAAAGGAAACCAAGTGCGTATCGGCGTCAACGCCCCGAAAGAGGTTGCTGTACACCGGGAGGAAATCTACCTGCGTATCAAGAAAGAGAAGGACGACGAACCAAGCCATTAATTTTTATCGATTTTTATGTTTGCAAACGGGGATGAAGGTGGTTAATATACGCCCCGTGTTGCGGAGAGCTGGCCGAGTGGCCGAAGGCGCTCCCCTGCTAAGGGAGTACACCTCAAAAGGGTGTCGGGGGTTCGAATCCCCCGTTCTCCGCCATTATTCGTTTAGTGCGTCAAAACCTGGCTTGATCAGTAAGTGATTGAAATTACTGAAAAAAAGCGCTTTACAAAAGAATTTGACGACCTATAATGCGCGGCAACAAATGCACTCGTAGCTCAGCTGGATAGAGTACTCGGCTACGAACCGAGCGGTCACAGGTTCGAATCCTGTCGAGTGCACCATTTAAGAGTTGTTTGCAGCAATGCAAATAACTTGGCTTCAACCAGTTGTGATCTGGTATAAAACCACAACTTGCACTCGTAGCTCAGCTGGATAGAGTACTCGGCTACGAACCGAGCGGTCACAGGTTCGAATCCTGTCGAGTGCACCAAACACCAAAAAGCCCGCGTTTAACGCGGGCTTTTTGCTGTCTACGATTTGCCTTTCACGCACCCTCTTTCATCGAACACGACCTCTGCGCTGCGACCTTTCTTCGCCTTGTAGGTATACCGTGTGCTCGAATTTCGAATCTTGATTGAGTCTGGCTTGCCCAGGGCGCTCTCGACGTCCTGTTGGCTCATGCCGACGACGATTCGTCGTTCCAGAATGGCATCGCGGCGTTGCCTGGCATCGATGAGGTTCCCGCAGCGGTCCTGGAACTGGCCGACCACGGTCGGCTCCTTGCGTGTGGTTTTGTTGCCGGATGTTTGCCAGCGCTCCGCTTCGGGCATCATCGCCTCGGTCGTCGGCTCGATCGAACCTGGGCTGTAGGGATGGATCTGCTGCAGTGACAGGGCTTCACCCGGGCTGCAACTCAAGGTGGTGAATGTCACGTGCCCCGCGATGCTTTCGCAGCGATGCACGGTTTGCTCGGCGGCCCACAAAGGCAGGCAGGGCAGGCTGGCGAGCAGGAACAGGTAGTGGTTGATGGGCATCCGGTCGTCCTCCTTGACGGTGCAGGAGAACAGGGTAGTCGCCGCATTTCTGTCGAGGCGTGTGTTTTCTTTTCCGGATAAGTCGTCGTAAAGCGCAAGGTTCAGCCTGCGTTCAGGTTTGTCTCGCAAGCGCTTGTTCTTGCCATGATTTTTTAGCGTTTTAAAGCGTCAAGCGGTGTATGATTGCGCCCGTCAGCCCCGCCGGGGCTTTGGAATATCTCCATGGACTTACCCAGTAGTTACTCAATATTTAGTTTTGCCAATCATGAATTAACTGATTGATCCTTCCGGCGTGCTCCACTGCTGGGAGTGGAGTTCGCCTATGACCCAAGTAGAAGTAAAAAAAACGCAGGAAAGCCTTCAGGATCGTCTCGCTCAAGTCGTTGAGCTGCTGCAGCGCCAGCGGGTTGTCGAAGAGCTGACGCATCGCCAGGAAGGCCCGAATCATGACCGGGTCGAGAACCTGGTCCATCGGCAGAATCTCGTCGAGCTGCAACGCAAGCTCGATGATCTGCACTCCGCCGACGTCGCCTATATTCTTGAAGCCTTGCCCCTGGAAGAGCGTCTGACGGTCTGGCAGTTGGTCAAGGCTGATCGAGACGGTGACATCCTGCTCGAAGTGTCGGACTCGGTTCGGGAAACCCTGATCGCCGACATGGATGATCACGAGTTGCTGGCGGCGGCCAAGGAAATGGACGCCGACGAACTCGCCGACCTTGCGCCCGAGCTGCCACGAGACGTCGTCCACGAACTGATGGAAGCCCTCGACGGCCAGCAACGTGAGCGTGTGCGCTCGGCGTTGTCCTATGACGAGGAGCAGGTCGGTGCGTTGATGGACTTCGAGATGGTGACGATCCGCGAGGATGTCAGCCTTGAAGTGGTCTTGCGCTACCTGCGTCGCCTCAAGGAACTGCCTGGTCATACCGACAAGCTTTTCGTGGTCGACTACGACGGCGTGCTCAAGGGCGTGCTGCCCATCAAGCGTTTGCTCGTCAACGACCCGGAAAAGCAGGTGGCCGAGGTCATGGCCAGCGATCCGGTAAGCTTCCACCCGGACGAAGACGCCTACGATGCGGCCCAGGCATTCGAACGTTATGACTTGATTTCTGCACCGGTGGTCGACAAGAACGGCAAGCTGATCGGCCGTCTGACCATCGATGAAATGGTCGACTTGATTCGTGAGGAAAGCGAAAGCGAAGTCCTCAACATGGCCGGTCTGCGCGAAGAAGAAGACATCTTCGCCTCGGTCTGGAAGTCCCTGCGTAACCGTTGGGCCTGGCTGGCGATCAACCTGATCACGGCGTTTGTCGCTTCCCGGGTCATCGGCCTGTTCGAAGGCTCCATCGAGAAGCTGGTGGCGCTGGCGGCGCTGATGCCCATCGTCGCCGGTATTGGCGGCAACTCCGGTAACCAGACCATCACCATGATCGTCCGTGCCATGGCGCTGGACCAGGTCAGCACCGGCAATACATCACGATTGATGCGCAAGGAACTGGCTGTCTCCTTGATCAACGGCGTGATTTGGGGTGGGGTGATTGGTGTCGTGGCTTACCTGCTTTATGGCAGCTGGTCGCTGGGGGTGGTCATGACGGCGGCAATGACGCTCAACCTGCTGCTGGCGGCATTGATGGGGGTCTTGATCCCCATGACCCTGGCCCGCATGGGGCGCGATCCTGCCATGGGTGCCAGCGTCATGATTACCGCTGTGACCGATAGCGGCGGGTTCTTCATTTTCCTGGGATTGGCGACGATTTTCCTGCTCTGATCGCTCATCGAGAAACCCGCCTGTTTGGCGTAAAAAATGTCCACTTAGAAAAAACGGCGCTTCTTTCAGAAAATGGGAAGCGCCGTTTTTTTGAGTTTCTTTCGATTGATGGGGCGCCGAGATCAAGCGTCCAAAGCAAGGCAGGTAGCAGGTCCAGCCGCTATGCAGCGGCACCACCGCTTTCGCGAGCAAGCCCGCTCCCACATGGGTCGTGGGTGTCCACGATATGTGTGCTGTCGTGCATTTCAGCTGAGCCAAACGCCAGGCAAAAAAAAGCCAGCACGAGGCTGGCTTGAGTGTTTTGGCTGTGATCAGGTCGCTTCTGCGGCCATCTCTACGTCATGGGCGATCAGCGAAACGAGAGCGTTCTGCTGACGATGGGAGAGTTGTCGGAAGCGTTGAAGCAGCTCGCGCTCATGCAAAGACAGCTCGGGGCTGTCCAGGCGCATGCTCAGCTCTTCACCCAGTGCGCCTTCCTGAATCAGGCTTTGCTCCAGGCGCGCAATGATTTCAGAGTTCATGCTGCGATGATGATTACGAGCCACCTCGGCAATGCGTTCCCGCATTCCGTCTGGCAGACGCACGACGAACTTGTCAGCCGTACGGCTGGAATAAATTGCCTTTGTCATTGGGCGCATATTTATTTAACCGGTTAGTTCAGGGGAGCGGTTCTCGGGATTGGCCGCAGGATGTCGATAGGACAAGCTCCACTGCCAAATGTTCAACCTGAATTGTTAAGAGGCCCGCATCATGCCTCAAAATTGCCAGATCATTGGCGCCAATTCTGTGACAAATTCTGATCCGGGTAAAGGCGTTATGCCAGCACCTTTCATCAAAAAATGCGGACTGGTTGGAAAAAAACAACAGGTTCGCATTTTGTGACCATCGGATCGTGTCGATGTGCCATACCGTCTGGCGGATAACGGAAATGGACCAAACACACTTGCCGTCCCTGTCTTGTACAGGATAGTGGCAAATGGCCGATTTACTAGGATAAACACGCCAGGGACAGATGAATGGCGGCACGGGGCCAGCCGCTGGGCGTTGTCAGCCTTCCAAGCAGTACCATTTGCCTACACTTAAAAAACAGCGACGACATGACAAAACCAGGGTAGGTCGTTAACATGCCGTCCCGCGCACCACGGTTCTTGTGGTCGACTTGTGTCTCAGTAGCTCAATTGGATAGAGCATCCCCCTCCTAAGGGGAAGGTTGGCAGTTCGAACCTGCCCTGGGACACCATTATAAACAGTGGGTTAGCGCACGTGCCGCTGACTTTTCCTGGTTGCATTGCCCTCTCCAAGTGAACGGCCCCGGTTCGAGCGCGTCGTTCATGCCTCGCACAGCGCCTCATTCCCCCAAGCTGTGACCAACTGCCCATTTTTACCCATTGGTATCGAACATATTTCGGTCACGGGAAACTTTCTCCCCACTCTGCTATCAGACCGTCTCGGTACGTTGTAGGACTTTTCCTTCGTTTCCGATGGATTACGTACCTCATTATTTATCTGTGTCAGTGCCAATGCCGCTTCCGGCTAGCCTGACTCACCGTGTCTTCGATTCAGGCCACAAGGATGTGACATGCAGCCAGCCGCACCCTGCCGAACGCGTAAACCGAGCAGCCCTCGCCGTTGTGGTGACGCCTCCCGTTCATCTGCACAAAACGCCAAGCGTCTCGCGCTGTGGTTGGTGGCGGCGGGGATGACGTGCGCGTGGAGCGCTGCGCAAGCGGCCGGGCCTGAAGACGAACTATTGCGCCAGCAAGAACGCGAGCGGGGGTTGAGGGAGCAACTGGAATCGCGGCCGGACGTGCGCCTGCAGGCGGCACCCGTGGATGAAGGTATCGAGCGCTTGCCTGCCAAGGAGACGCCTTGCTTTGCCATCAATGACATCCGCCTGATCGGCGAGGCGTCGGAAAAATTCCAGTGGGCGTTGCGCGCCGCCAATCCCAAGGATGATCCCGCCATCGGTCGTTGCCTCGGCGGCGGCGGGATCAACCTGACGATGAAACGTATGCAGAATGCGATCATCGAGGCCGGCTACGTCACCACCCGCGTACTCGCCGAAGCCCAGGACTTGAACAGTGGGGTGCTGGTGTTGACCCTGGTGCCAGGGCGCATTCGCGAGATTCGTTTCGAGGAGGGTACCAGCGCCCGCGCCAATGCCTGGAACGCGATGCCGGCCAATCCTGGCGATCTGCTCAACTTGCGCGACATCGAGCAGGCGCTGGAGAACTTCAAGCGCGTGCCGACCGCTGAGGCCGACATCAAGATCGCGCCAGCCCGTGCCGCCGACGCCAGACCCGGTGAGAGCGACGTGGTGATCGCCTGGAGCCAGCGGTTCCCCGCCCGGGTGAGCCTGTCGGTGGACAACTCGGGCAGCAAGAGCACGGGCAAATACCAGGGCAACGTATCGCTGTCCTTGGACAACCTGCTGTCGCTCAACGATTTGTTCTACGCCAGCGTCAACCATGACTTGGGCGGCGGCGAGTCCGGGCACCGCGGTTCCGATGGCAGCACGCTGCATTATTCGCTGCCGTTCGGCTACTGGCAGTTGGGGTTCACCACCAGCGAATACAACTACGAACAGTCTGTTGCCGGCGCTAACCAGACCTATCAGTACCGAGGCGAGAGTCGTAACAATGAGTTGCGTCTGTCACGCCTGCTGTACCGCGACGCCGTCCGCAAGACTACCGCTTGGGGCAGCCTGTGGACGCGCTCGTCGGAGAACTTCATCGACGACACCGAAATCGGCAACCAGAAACGCCGCATGGCCGGCTGGCAGTTGGGGTTGGACCATCGGGAGTTCATTGGCGCTTCGATTCTTGACCTGGGCGTTGCCTATCGTCGCGGCACCGGTGCCCACGACGCGCTCAGGGCACCTGAGGAAGATTTTGACGCTGGTACGTCACGCTCGCAAATCATCACCGCCGATGCTCAATTGCAGGTGCCGTTCCAGGTCGGCGATCAGCGCCTGCGCTACATCGGTGGCTGGCGCGCGCAATGGAACCGTACGCCGTTGGTGCCCCAGGATCGTTTCTCCATCGGCGGGCGCTACAGCGTGCGCGGCTTCGATGGTGAAAACATTCTTTCCGCCGACCGTGGCTGGACCCTGCGCAACGAAATCGGCCTGTCCCTGGGGCAGACCGGCCAGGAGCTCTACACCGGCATCGACTATGGCGAAGTCAGCGGCCAGTCCAGTGAGTTCCTGATCGGCCAGCGCCTGGCGGGGGCCGTGGTGGGTATACGCGGCGGTTACAAGGGCCTGTCCTATGACTGGTCGGTGGGTTCGCCGTTGAAGAAACCCGATGGTTTCGAGACGGCCAACGTGACCAGCGCGTTCACCGTCATCTGGTCATTCTGAGGTGATCCCATGCAGTTCGAGACGCTAGACATTATCGCTCCTGGCCTGATCGACGAACCCTGGAGCGAAGCCGCGGTGTTCGGCTCCGCCACTTGGTTGTGGATGCATTCCAAGGCCCATCGCGATGCGCCGTTGCACACCTTGCCGACGTTGTTGTTGCCGGCGCTCAAGCATCGCCAGTTCGTGCTCGGCTCCGAACACGGCAAGCCGGTGTTCTACCTGTCTTGGCTCAACCTCGACGAGGCGGCAGAGCAACGTTATCTGCGCCAATCGCCGCTGGCGCTGAGCCAAGAGGACTGGAACAGCGGCGAACGTCTCTGGCTCAACGATTGGGTCGCCCCCTTTGGCCACACGGCGGTATTGAGCCGCTTGTTGCAACGTCACCTTTTCATTGATCGCTGCGCCCGTGCCCTCTATCACCGAGGCGACGAGCGTGGCCTGCGGGTCAAGACATTCCAAGGGATCGGGGTCATCCCCGAACAGGCCCAGGCCTGGTTTGCCGCCCACCCGCTGGCAGTCGAAGCGTAACTCCAACCACTGGTCGTGCGGGCAGGCTCCGCAAATGGAATTGCTATGAACAAGCATCTGTACCGAATCGTTTTCAACAAGGCCCGCGGGCTGTTGATGGTCGTGGCCGAGAACGTCACCAGCCAGGTCAAGGCGCCGGGGACCCGCTCCGGGCCGACGACGGGCGCAGCGGCTTGCACGGCGACACTGGGGGCGTTGCGCTTTGCCGTGATGACAGCGATTGGCCTGGTGTCCTTGAGCGTGGCACCGACTTGGGCCGGCACCATCGTCGCTGACCCAGGCGCCCCGGCCGGTCAACGACCGACGGTGATACAAAGCGCCAATGGCACGCCGCAGGTGAATATCCGCGCGCCCAGCGCCGGCGGTGTCTCGCGCAACACCTACAACCAGTTCGATGTCGACAGCCGGGGGGTGATCCTCAACAACGGCACGGGCAACAGCCAGACGAAACTGGGCGGTTGGATCGAAGGCAACCCGATGTTGGGCAATGGCAGCGCGCGGGTCATCCTCAACGAAGTCAACTCCAGCAACCCCAGCCAATTGCGTGGTTACGTCGAGGTCGCCGGCCAGCGCGCCGAAGTGGTCATCGCCAACCCATCCGGCATCACTTGCAACGGTTGCGGCTTCATCAACGCCGACCGGGCCACCCTCAGCACCGGCCGGGCGCAGTTGGAGAACGGTCGCATCACGGGCTACACCGTGCAGGGCGGCGCGATTAATATCGAAGGCAAAGGCCTGGATGCCCGCGAGGCCGACTACACGGACCTGATTGCCCGTTCGGTGCAGGTCAACGCCGGGGTGTGGGCCAACGACTTGAAGGTCACCGCCGGACGTAATCAGGTCAATGCCGACAACACCCAGGCCACGCCGCTGCCAGGCGCCGAGGGAGAAAAACCCACCGTTGCCATCGACGTTGCCAAGCTCGGCGGCATGTATGCCGGGAAGATCATGCTGGTGGGCACGGAGTCTGGCGTGGGTGTGCGCAACGCCGGGCAGATCGGCGCCATGGCTGGCGAGGTGGTGATCAGCGCCGACGGCAAATTGCAAAACCAGGGCGCGATCAGCAGCGCAACGGCGACGCAAATCACTGCCGCCAGCGTTGACAACAGCGGCACGCTCTACGCCAAGGGCGACCTGAGGCTCGACAGCGTCGGTGACATCGACAACAGCGGCACCGTTGCCAGCCAGAACCACACCACGCTCACCGCCAAGACCATTCGCAGCACCAAGGCCTCGAGCCTGGCGGCGGGCGTTGGTGCGGACGGCAAGCTGGGCAAAAGCGGCAACCTCGCGCTGCGGGCCACCACGATCAATGCTCAAGGCCAGAACCTTGCTGGCGGCGATGTCGGCGTCGGGGCCGCTGACCTGGACCTGAGTGGCAGCCAGACCCTGGGCCGCAACGTCACTCTGACGGCCAGTTCCGGCGATGCCAACCTCAGTGGCAGCCAAGTCGATGCGACCCAGGTGCTGACCGCCAAAGCGGCCAAGACCCTGCGCACCGATGGGGCCAAAGTCAGCGCTGGCAACCTGCAATTGAGTGCGCGGGATGTGTCCAATGCCGGCGGTGAACTGGTGCAGACCGGCACCGCCGACACGTCGATCACCGCCGCCGCCACGCTCGACAACAACGGAGGCCGTATTGCCTCCAACGCCAGCAACCTGAAGCTTGGCGCCAATCGCCTCGACAACGGCAACGGCAAGGTCGAGCACGCAGGCAAAGGCACCCTGGACATCCAGGCCAACCAGTTGGCCGGTAGCAAAGGCACCCTGGCGAGCAACGGCAAGTTGAGCGTCAAGGCCAGTGAGGTGGTGGTCGATGACGGCCTGACCCAAGGCCAACAGATCACGCTCGACACCACGACCCTGTCCAACCAACGTGGACGCATTCTCCAGACCGGCGCACAACCGTTGCAGGTCACCGCCCGTGAACGCTTCGACAATCAGGCCGGGCAAGTCAGCGGTCCCGCAGCGGTGGTCTTGAAAGTCGGCACGTTGAACAACCAGGGCGGCAAAGTCCTCGCCACCGATAACGGTGCGTTGACCGTCACGGCCGACAAAGAGATCAATAACGGCGGCGGGACGCTGGCCGGCAGCGGTACGACAAAGATCAGCGGCGAGGCGCTGGATAACACCCAAGGCACGGTGAGTGCCGGCGGTGAGCTGGACGCGACGTTCGATCGCTTGAACAACATCGGTGGCACGCTGGCCGCGACCCAGCGCATGCAGATCATCGCCGGGCAATTGAACAACACCAACGGCGTGCTGGGCTCGGTGAAGTCCGGGTTGCTGGTCAGCGTCTCGGCGGATGCGCTGAACAACAGCGGCGGGCGCCTTGAAGCGCTGGGCGATATCACACTGTCGGCCCAAGGTTTGAATAACCAGAGCGGGGTGATCAGCGGCCAGGCCTTGGACCTGAACAGCCACGGCCTGCTGATGGACAACAGCCAGGGCACGTTGAATGCTGGTGCGACCCTCGACCTGCGCAGCGGTGAGTTACGCAACGCGGCGGGCCTGATCCAGGCCAAGGGCAAGCTGTTCATCGACACCGGCAGCCAGGCGCTGAACAACCTTCAGTCCGGCACCACCCAAGGCATCAGCGGCCAGGACGCGGTGGAAATCCACAGTGCCCATTTCAACAACAGCGCCGGTTTCCTCGGCGCCAAGGGCGCGCTGGTGCTCAAGGCCACCGACCTGACCAACGGCAGCGGCGGCCAGATCATTGGCCAGAAGAGCGTTCAAGTCGAAGGCGCCCGGGTGGATAACCGCGGCGGTCAGTTGCAGGGCCTCGGCGATGTTCAGTTGTCGCTGGGTGAGACGCTCAACAACCAGGGCGGGCTGGTGCGCAGCGCGGGCACCCTGGGCGTGACTGCCGACGTGCTCGACAACAGCGCCACCCAAGGTGCCAACCAGGGGCTCGAAGGTCGCGCCATGAGCCTGGCGCTCAACACCTTCGGCAACCAGGCCGGTGCCGTGCGCGCCGACCAAGGGTTGTCCATCGGCGTCAGCCAAGCGTTGGATAACCAGGGCGGCCTGATTTCCTCGGGGGCCGGCCTGACCATCACCGATCGCGATCCGGCGCAACGTCGCCAGTCGGTTAACAACCTCGACGGGACCTTGCTCGCCGGCAGCCTGTTGTCCCTCAACGCCGCCTATTACGCGGGCACCGGTCGGGCCCTGAGCCTGGGCGACCTGACGTTCAGCCTGCAAAGTGGCCTGGACCTGAGTGGACAGATCCAGGCCAATAACAAGGTTGACCTGAGCACCGATGGAGCTTTCAACAACAGCGGAAAACTGCTGGCAGGCAATCTCCTGCTGGTGCACTCGCAAACGCTGGACAACGCCGCCAACGGCGAGATCAGCGCCGGCCAGGTTCGCCTGAACATCAACGACAGCCTGACCAACCGTGGTCTGATCGACGGCCAGCAAGTGCGTGTGCAAGCGCTGTCGCTCAACAACCTGGGCACCGGGCGCCTGTACGGCGATCGATTGGCGATCGCCACCTCGGCACTGAGCAACCGCGATGAAAACGGTGTCGCCGCGACCATCGCCGCCCGCGAGTCACTGGACATTGGCACCGGCACCCTGGACAACCGCGAACGGGCGCTGATCTTCAGTGCCGGGGACCTCGCCATCGGCGGTGCGCTGAGCGCCACTGACAAGGCCCAGGACCGGGCCCAACTGCTGACCAATGCCAGCGCGACCATCGAGGCCCTCGGCAACCTGTCGCTCGATGTGCAAAGCGTGCGCAACACCAACGAACACTTCAGCACCCAACAGGTGGAAGTCAGCCGCACGGCCTTGCAGGAGTTCCAGCTCAGCGGTTCGCCGAACCGCTACCAGGGCGACCAGATTTCCCTGCGCAACGATGAGGTCCTTTACCTCTACACGCCTGAGGGGCGCAAAGACAACTGGAACCGCTACGACTACACCCGCGTGGTCCAGGAAACACAGATAGCCACCTCGGCTCCGGCGCAGATCCTCTCTGGCGGGACGATGCAGATCAACGCAGGCGATGTGCTCAACGACAAGAGCCGCATCATCGCCGGTGGGTTGTTGCAGGCCAACATTGCCAGCCTGACCAACACCGAATTGACCGGCCAGCGCACCACCACCGACAGTGGCACCGCTACGAATTTCTATCGCATCCAGCGCAAGGGCCGGGACCGTCAAGGAACAGCCGTCACGGCCTACACGCCTGCCCCCTTGATCCAGGACATCACCCTGCAACCGACCGTGTTCGCCCAGAACGCCGCTGGCAACGGGACCGGCACCCAGATCAGTGCCCGCGCCACACAGGGCGTCAGCGAGCAGATCGCCGCCACAGGCACGGTCAGCGCTCCGGTCGACAGGACCTATCAAGTGGCGCCCATCGTTCAGGTCGCGGCCCAAACCACCCTGAACGGCAAGGGCGTGGCCGAGCAGATCCGCAGCGGCGGGCCATCCCTGGCATTGCCGAACAACAGCCTGTTCAATACCAACCCCCAGAGCACCAGCCGCTACCTGGTCGAAACCGACCCGCGTTTTGCCAGCTATCGCACCTGGCTGTCGTCGGACTACATGTTGCAGCGCCTGCAAGTGGACCCGGCATTGACGCAACAACGTCTGGGCGACGGCTTCTATGAGCAGAAGCTGATTCGCGAGCAAGTGGCGCAACTCACCGGCCGGCGTTTCCTCGACGGCTACGCCAATGACGAAGCGCAATACCGTGCCCTGATCGACAACGCCGTGACCGTCGCCAGCCAGTGGCAACTGGTGCCCGGCGTGGCCCTGACCTCCGCGCAGATGGCCCAGTTGACCAGCGACATTGTCTGGCTGGTGCAGAAGCAGGTGACCCTGGCCAACGGTGACACCCGAAACGTGCTGGTGCCGCAAGTGTACGTACGGGTCCAGGAGGGCGACCTCAACGGCTCCGGCGCCCTGATTGCCGGGCAGCAGTTGAACCTGAACATCGCCGGCGACCTGGTCAACAGTGGCAGCCTCGCCGGGCGCAGCGTCATGGCGATCACCGCGCAGAACATCGAGAACCTTGGTGGGCGTATCCAGGCCGACAAGGCATCGCTCACCGCGCGGGAAAACCTCAACAACCTCGGCGGCCTGATCGGTGCCGTGGACAGCCTGTCGGTCAAGGCCGGGCAGGATATCAACGTCATCTCCAGCAGTCGGGACAGCAGCAGTGCCCAAGGCACCCGCACCAACCTGTCGCGGGTCGCCGGGCTGTTCGTCAGCGGCGCCCAGGGCACGATGGGCGTGAGCGCCGGCAACGACCTCAACCTCACCGGGGCCCAGGTGGTCAATGCCGGCAAGGGCGGCAGCACGTTGCTGGAGGCAGGCAAGAACATCAACATGGCCACCGTGGGCGAAGCGCACGAGCAAGGGCTGACCTGGAACAGCAGCAACTGGCGCAAGGACGCCAGCCGGACCGAAGTCGGTTCCCTGGTCCAAGGGCAGGGCGACGTGCGCTTGAGCGCGGGCCAGGACCTCAACGCCCGCGCCGCCCGTGTCACCAGCGAGCAAGGCGCGGTATTCGCCGAGGCCAAGCGCGACGTCAACCTGACCGCCGGCCAGAACTACCAGTTCGCCGATGAAGCGCACAAGGTCAAAGGCAGCAACGGGATGTTCTCCAGCAAGACCACCACCACCCGTGACACGATCAGCCAGACCTCCGTCGAAGGTTCCACCCTGAGCGGCGAGCAGACCTATGTCCAGGCCGGTCGCGACATCAACCTCAAGGGCAGCAACGTGGTGTCCACGACCCAGACGGTTCTGGTGGCGGACAACAACGTCAACATCGAAGCCGACACCGCCAGCAGCAGCGAGCGCCACGACAAGTCCGTGAAGAAAAGCGGCCTGTTCAGCGGCGGTGGCATCGCCGTCACCCTGGGGACCCAGCAACAGAGCGTCAAGGACCTCACCACCGAGCACACGGCTGCGGCCAGCACCGTCGGCTCGACCGCCGGCGATGTGTTGATCGAAGCCGGCAAGGGCTATCGCCAGGTGGGCAGCCAGGTGTCGGCGCCACAAGGCAACATCGACGTCACGGCGCAGACCATCGACGTCGTCGAGGCGCGCAACACCCGCGAACGCGAGCGTGAAACCCTGTTCAAGCAGAC
The DNA here is from genome assembly GCF_053629195.1 of Pseudomonas sp. R151218B TE3479. Classification (NCBI taxonomy): domain Bacteria; kingdom Pseudomonadati; phylum Pseudomonadota; class Gammaproteobacteria; order Pseudomonadales; family Pseudomonadaceae; genus Pseudomonas; species Pseudomonas sp. R151218B TE3479. Next base: position 5,979,807 of record NZ_JBRJHV010000001.1, on the reverse strand, counting down.
CGGGTTCACCCTCACCGTGACCAACCCGGTGATCAGCGCGATCCAGACGTCCCAGCAAATGAAACAGGCCTCGGAAAAAACCGACGACGGGCGCATGAAGGCCCTGGCCGCCGCCACCGCCGTGCTGGCCGCCAACAACGCAGCGACCGCCGTGGCGATGGACCCGGGGTCGGCCGGCGGGATCAACATCAGCCTGTCGCTGGGCACCAAGAAGAACGAAAGCACGACCACTTACACCAGCGACAGCGCGGCCGGCTCGACCATGACCGCCGGCAATGACATCCGCCTGCGCGCCACGGGCGCCGGGGCCGCCAGCAACATCACCGTGCAAGGCAGCGAGATCAAGGCCGGACGCAACGCCAGCCTGCTGGCGGACGGTGACATCAACCTGCTCGCCGCGCGCAATACCGACAAGCAGGAAACCGACAGCAAAGGCAGCAGCGCGAGCATCGGCATCGGCTTTTCCCTGGGTGGCACCCGCAACGGTTTCACCCTGGACCTGGGGGCATCCGGCAGTCGCGGCCAGGCGGATGGCGATGGACTCACCCACACCAATACCCACGTCCAGGCCGGCAACCAGTTGCTGCTGGCCTCCGGCGGCGACACCAACCTCAAAGGCGCGGTGGCCAGCGGCAAACAGGTCTTGGCCGACATCGGCGGCGACCTGAACATCGAAAGCCTGCAAGACACCAACACCTATGTGGTCGATGAGAAGAGCCTGGGCGTTGGCATCAGCCTGTGCATTCCGCCGTTCTGCTACGGCATGAGTTCGGTCAGCGGTGCCAGTGGCAGCTTCGGTGCCACGGATATTGATTCCAACTACGCCAGCGTGACCGAGCAATCGGGCATCAAGGCCGGGGATGACGGCTTCGACATTCGCGTAGGTGGCAACACCGATCTGGTTGGTGGCGTCATCGCCAGCAGCGACAAGGCGGTGCAGGACGGCAAGAACCGCTTGGTCACCGCCAGCCTCACCAGCCGCGACATCAAGAACAAGGCCGAGTACGACGCCAGCACCGTCAGCGTCGGTGGCGGCTATCGCGAAGTCGGCAAGGACCAGCAGGGCAACGCCACCAGCGGCGGCACGAAAACCCCTGGCACCGACTTGCCGAAGAACGATAACGACCTCAGCGCCACCATGCCGATTGCCATCAGTGCCAGCGACGACGCCAGCAGCGTCACCCGCAGCGGCATCAGTGGCGGCACCATCGTCATCAGCAACGACGCCGAGCAACAGAAGCGCACCGGCAAGAATGGCGAGCAAACCGTCGCCAGCCTCAACCGCGATGTCTCCAGCGACCGCGACACCACCAACACGCTCAAGCCGATCTTCGACGAAGACGAAATCCGTGCCGGTTTCGAGATCGTCGGAGCGTTCGCCAACGAGGCCAGCACCTTGCTCGCCAACAAGGCCAAGGAAGTCGACCTCAAGCGCAAACAGGCCGAGGCGGCTCAGGCAGCGGCCCTGGACCCCAACGCCCAACTCACCGACACCGAACGCCTGGCGCTGCTCGGCAACGCTCAGCGCCTCAATGCCGAAGCCAGCGGTATCGCCGACAAGTGGGGCGCGGGCGGTACCTACCGGCAGATCACCACCGCCTTGGTGGGCGCGGCCAGCGGCAACATCAGTGGCGGCAACAGCGCGTTCGTCCAAGGACTGGTGGTCAATTACGTGCAACAGCAGGGCGCCGGCTACATCGGCGACCTGGTGGCGGACGGCAAGCTCACCGAAGGCTCGCCGCTGCACGCCGCCCTGCACGGCATCGTCGCCTGCGCGGGTGCCGCCGCCAGCAGCCAGAGCTGTGGCAGCGGCGCCGCGGGCGCGGCGGCATCGAGCCTGCTCACCGGCCTGTTCTCCGAAGCCAGCCCCGATGAAAGCGAATCCCAGCGTGAAGCCAAGCGCAACCTGATTGTCAGCATTGTCACTGGGCTGGCGGCTACCAGCTCCTCGCTGGACCCGGCCACTGCCACCAGCGCGGCCGGCGCCGCGGTGGACAACAACTGGCTGGCGACCCAGCAATTGGTCCAGGCCGAGAAGGAATACAGCGAGGCCGATGGGCTGCTGGCGAAGGCGCAAGTGATCGCCAAATGGGGGTACATCAACCAGAAGCAAGACGTACTGACCCGCTTCGGCGTGGGCAAGGGCCTGGTGCAGGCGGGCTGGAGCGACGTCGAGGGGCTGGCGCAATTCCTCCTCCATCCGGTTGACGGAATCAACGGCCTCAAAGCCCTGATCAACGACCCCGAGGCCCGCAAGCAGTTCGGCGATGGCGTGGTCAACGAACTCAACGCCAAACTCGACCGTGTGAAAGACGCACTGGAAAACGGTGGTGATGATCGCGCCGTGCAACTGGGCCAGGATATTGGCGAGCTCGTCTGGCAGGTTGGCAGTATTGCTACGGGGGTTGGCGGGGCGGCGAAAGGTGGCGTGGCGCTGGCGAAAGCCGGAATCAAGGTGGGGGCGGAAGGGCTTGAGGCGATGGCCGGCCTGGCCAAGTTCGATAAGCTGGTGGCCCGTGGCGGGCAGTTCAACCCTAACGGTACCCCTCTGATGGATTTCCGGGCTCTTACCAACGCACAAAAGAGCATCGTGGGCGATGTCATGGGCGGCGAGCGGATCAAGTCACTGGTGCCGGGCGCCGAGAAAATTGGTCGGGCGCCGGATATTGGTCAAACCGGTATTGATGATTTGTACAAGGTCGACAAGCCGGGTGTTGATTACCTTGTCGTGGAATACAAGTTTGGCTCGTCTACGTTGAAACCGACCAAGGATGGTTTGCAGATGAGTGATAGCTGGTTACAGGGGACTGCCACAAATTATGATCGTATTTTGGAGTCGGTCAGTGGCAACCGGAAAATGGCTGACAGCATTAGGGATGCATTACAGACCGGCCGGGTTGAAAAGTGGCTGGTTCATACGGACCCCTTCGGAAACGTTACTGTAGGTGTTCTGGATAAAGGTGGGAAGTTCACGGCCGATCCGGTTGCTGCATCCAAACTGTTGGGAGGGATTAAATGATTCGAGCGCCACTGGGAGATTCCCGCTATTGGTCGGAATGGGTTGCGTATGGTGACGAACGTATTGCCAAAACGTTGGAGACCGCGCGTTCCCCTGCGGGCGATCCCGACTACGCGCCACAGTATGTCTACACCATCGCCCAGGACCACTGGCACCAGATGCTAAGTCGCTACTCTGCCGGATGCCCTGTCGCTGAACTGCCGCGTTATTTCCCTGGGCTACTGGATGCCTGGGAAGAGGCAGAACGCCTGGGCGCGCCGGTCTGGACCCCGGAGCAGCAGTTCACCCGTCACAGCTGGCGCGTCAACTACGATCATTACATCGTCTGCTTCTGGCTGGTCGGCCTGGGGTTGGCATTGGACATTCCAGATGATCAATGGCGAAGGCTGCTAGTCCTTATCGGCAACGAAGGCGAGGACGTGCTGCTCGACCGGATCATCGCGAGTCGCAGTCCCGAGCGTAAAGTGGGGGCCGCTCTTCTTTACCCCAAACCCTATGGCCGATTGCTGGCGGCAGTGGATGCGCCGGTGGATACGCAAGCTTCAAAGCTGGAGGCTTTTGTCAGTCACTGGTATCAGGAAATACGCACCGGGGCGAAGTCCGGTTCCGATCCCCAGGCGGTCAGTTACAAGCATCCCTACTGGTACACCTACGGTGACGTGAACTTTGAAGGCGGCGCGTATTTCGGTCGCTGGTGCGTGGAAGCCGTGGCGGCGGTGAAGGCTTTTGGGTTGGATGATTCACAGTGCCTGGGGCTTGAACATTATCCAGGGGATTTATTGAGGCCCGACGGCCCGAGTACACACCCGCTCAGGCAGGACGTTGAAGCGTCTACTGCGGTGGTTGTTGAGAATAAGGTTGGTTTTTGGTCGAAGTTGTTGGGGCGTCGTTAGCGGTTTCGAGCAGGTTTACAGGCCCCTTTTTTCAGTTAAGCAATGACATGCGGAAGGAGGCCGGGGGCAGATGCCTGGCCTCAGGCCGGATAGATTCAACTGTTAGATACTCGATTGATGGTGGACGTCCTGTGATTGTTGATTTTATAAATTCACCTAAAGATGGGAACTGATGAGTGAGCAGGGGCTGTATCAAAAAGTTGGCCAGCTTTTATTGGATGCTGGTCCCTCGGAGGCTCAGAAAATAGTTGTTAGAGCTAGACTTTTTGCAGAGGGCGATGGAGGAAGTTATGAGTTTGATTATTTCGATAAGACAAACCGCTCAAGCTGGTTTGATCCAGACAGCAGGGCTGTGGGAGATTTGACAGAGTTGTTGGTTGAGCTTCGGCGCTATTATGTTGAAAATGGATTGTGCCAAAATGGAAAGGCTTGGTCTTCGTGTGCAGTTACGTTGGATGTAGAGATGATGAAAATTAGTATTGACTACAATTATGATGATTAGGTTTTTTGTGGAGATAGGGACCGAGAATATTGCATTGATAGGAAAGGGGGTAGGTATTATCCAATTGCTCTTTGATAGATCTGTCCCTTTCTTTTCAGTGCTACTCAGAGGAGCGCCGACAAGTTGAGGGATGAAGATTTCCAGTATTTCATCAGCGTGATGGGGGAGGCCACATCTCATCGACAGGTGTCTGACTCCCAAATTGCGAAGTACCGTAAAGTGCTCCCTGACGCGCTGCTTGACTATTGGCAGGAGGAGGGTTGGTGTGGATATGCCAATGGCCTTTTCTGGACAGTGAACCCGGATGATTATAAACATCTGCTCGATATGTGGCTCGCGGGTACTGAGTTTCCACAAATAGATAATTACCACGTTATTGCAAGGAGCGCGTTTGGGACTCTTTATGCTTGGGGGGAGAAATACAATCAGAAAATTGTAGTTTCATGTCCGACGGGGTCTATCGTCGCGTTTATGAATAAGCTGAAAACGCCTAATAAAGATCCGGATCTCGCCCTTCAGACATTTTTCGCTATGTCTGATAAGGAGCGTTATGATCTGGAGGATAATCAAGGTGAGTTTCTATTTGAACGGGCGCTGAAGAAGTTGGGTGCACTTGGCGAGCGTGAGGTCTATGGCTTTGAGCCTGCATTGTTTTTTGGAGGGACGGCTTCGCTGGATCAGTTGGTTAAGTGCAATTTAGAGGTTCACTTAACGATCCTTCGACAGATGCGGTCCTGAGTGAGCACGGTGAGCGGAAGGACGTCGTACTGGTGTAAAAGGAGTGTATCGAAATGGATGAAATCAACGTCCGGCTTGATCGGCACCGTCGTTGGCTTTCCCAGTCGGTAGGCCTGACGGCTCAAGAGCTTGGCTATATCGATGAGGATCTTGCCAGCGACTCATTAAGCGGATTGAACAATGTGGCTGACTCGTTGGGGATGCTGGCGACATATTACGGCATTCGGGGCGAAGTCGCGGTCAGTGATGGAGAGGCTTCTGGTTGGGAAGACGTCTCAAGCTCGATAATGTACCGTTATTGGGCGCTGATGCTCAAAGCCAAGACTTTCTCAAAAACGAGTTTTCTTCAAGGCATCAAAACCGTCCCCAATTTGACTAACCAATTGAGCATTGCTGGATGCTTGCTGGCCGGGTTGATAGTGGCTGATCGTCGAGATCTGGCCACGTCCGTAGCCGATGTGCTGGCCGGAATGCTGACTATCAATGGCGCCGTGGATTCCAGCTATCTTGAACAGCGTCGATTCGAGCCTTTCATGCTCTGGCTTTATTCAGTCTATTCGCAAGGAGAGACGCTTCCAGAGATCAAGTCGATGGATCTGGGGATTTATCAAAACGTGATAGACGAATGGACAGATGAACAAGGGCTGGCTCATGCTCTGGAAGAGCTATGTCAATATCACCTCACCCACGCGGAAGACCGCGGTGGGGCGTGGGACCCTGAATTCAAATATGCGCCTTTCGATTTGTTGCCTGTGGAGGTCCACGCGATTTTCCAGGTCCGACAGCAGCTAGGTTTAACTGCTCCAGCGGTGTCGAGCCCTTTATTGTCCGCAGAGACGGCTGCGCTAGAACACCTGGTTATCATTTCTGATCAGCTTGCTGTCCGGGTGGAGACGGCCTACGAGCGTTTCTTCGGGCTTTAAACGTAGGCGCGACTCTTTTTTCAGTGAAGCAACGACACGCGGTGAGCTGAAATGAAGTATTACTTGTTGCGGGAAGATGTGCGGTTTCCTGAACGCTGGTATTTGGGAGATATAAAGCACTGCAACAACTGGCTCTTCATCGACCCCCCTTCTGAGTACATGGAGCCATGTACTTACGCCCTTGAGGTTCGTGAGGAAGGTGTGAGTCTGGATTTTTCCTTGGCTGGCTATGCCTCTGTGCCGGTCTTGAGTGAAAAAGCCAGGGATGCATTGTTGGGCGTTCCCGACGTTGATGAACCGTATATGAATGTCGTGCTCGAGCCTGTGGCGGTTGCAGGCGAGCAAGCTCATGATCGTTACTATGTGATGATTGTCGAGACCCAATTGGATTGCGTAGACGAATCACGCTCCGCTTACAAAAAATATGAGGTCAATGATCCCGTACGACCTGATCGAGCTGGCGAATACAGCGTTTTTCTGAATCTCGTCATTGATCCTGCCAAGGTCCAGGGAAAACATATTTTTCGTATCAAGAAACACTTGGGGGCATTGATCGTTAGCGAGGACGTGAAGCTTCGGCTGGAGCGTGTGGGTCTCAGAGGCATGCTATTGGAGGGGGTGAATGGTGAGGGTGAAGTTATTTGCTGATTGTTTGAGGGATGAAGCCTGACATCATCCTTTGTGGCGAGGGAGCTTGCTCCCGCTCGGTTGCGCAGCAGCCGCCCAAAAAACAGGTCCGCTGCGCGGCCCAGCGGGAGCAAGCTCCCTCGCCACGGTCTGATGGTCTGCGCTCGGTTTCTCCCACATCTTCCCCTTAACGGAACGCCATCTGCTGCCGATAACCCGATGAGCCGGTTGTCTCCTGCGTTTTGGCTCGCAATGTGCGTCACGACACAGCCAAACCAAGCGATTACTGAAATCCCTTGAACGTTGCTGGCTGGTGGCTATCATCTGCGCGCCTCGGGGTTGTGACACGGCGTTTCGTTGTTATGCCATTGGGTTATTTTCTTACTTGCCTGGACATCCTCGATGCTGGCGTACCACCAAAAAAGTTTTCTGATCGTCGATGATTTCTCGGATTTCCGCAGTTCGATCCGGTCCATGCTGCGTGAGCTGGGCGTCAAGGACGTGGACACCGCCGACACTGGTGAAGTGGCGCTGCGCATGTGCTCGCAGAAGCGTTATGACTTCATCTTGCAGGACTATCACCTGGGCGATGGGCGCAAGAATGGCCAGCAGGTGCTGGAAGACCTGATGGTCGAGAAGCTGATCAGCCATGAAAGTGTGTTTCTCATGGTGACCGCCGAGACCAGCCAGGCGATGGTGCTCAGTGCCCTGGAGCATGAGCCGGATGCCTACCTGACCAAGCCGTTCAACCGCTCCGGCTTGGCCCAGCGGCTGGAGCGGCTTGAGCAGCGCAAGACCCTGCTCAAGCCGATCCTGCAAGCCCTCGATCGCGGCAAGCCGATGGAAGTGCTCAATGCCTGCATCGCCCTGTGCAAGCAGGACCCGCGCTACGGGCCGTTGTGCCTGCGTTATCGGGCCGATGCGTTGCGCGACCTGAATCAGAACGAGGCCCTTGAGCGGCTGTACAACTCCATCATCGCGGATCGCCCGTTGCCGTGGGCCTACGCGGGGCTGGGCAAGTTGATGTTCAAGCGCGGCCAGGTGGGGCAGGCCAAGACCGTTTATGAAAAAGCCCTGAAAGTCTTTCCGATGATGCCGGCGTTGTACGACGGCATGGCCGAAGTGTTGATGGCCGAAGGTGACACCAAGCAGGCGCAACACGTGCTGGAAGAGGCGGTGCGCCTGTCGCCGCTGGCGGTGCGTCGCCAGTCGTTGCTGGGCAAGTTGGCGATGACCAACGAAGACTACGACACGGCTTCCCGGGCTTATCGCCAGGCGGTCGGGCAGGGCGCGCAGTCGCGCTTCAAGGACCCGGAAAGCAACCTCGGCCTGGCCCACGCGCTGATCAGCAAGGGCAGCGAAAAAGGCCTCGATACCCGCACCCGGCTGGAGATCAACACCACCCTCAGCGCCGTGGCGAAGGAGAACCTCAACGACCCGGGGTTGCAGGTCCGGGCGCGGCTGATGAAGGCCACCAGCCTGTTGCTCAACGATGCCGAAACCGCCGAGAAGCTCACCGAACAGGCCTTGCAGCGCCTCGATGGCATGGAGCAGTTCATGAGCGCCGAGGCCGCGTTGCTGGTGGCCAAGCAGTTGCAAATGCTTGGCCAGACCAGCGCCGGGGAGTCGATGCTCAAGAACTGCGCGGAAATCTACGGTGATGACCCGGTGGTGATGCAAGGCATTGCCAAGCTCACCGACGACCCGAACATCCTCAATCAGGGCAACGCCGCCGCCGAGTTGAACCGCGAAGGCGTGCGGGTCTACAAGACCGGCGCATTGCCGGAGGCGCGGGAGCTGTTCCGCCGCGCGCTGAAGATGCAACCGAAGAACATCAGTATTGCCCTGAACATGGCGCAATCGCTGCTGCATGGCACCGACACCAGCGTGGAGTCGGAACTGCTGCAGGAGTGCCGCGCCTGCCTGAAACTGGTGGGCATGATGCCCGACTCCGATGCGCGTTTTGCGCGTTATCAAAAACTGCGAAGCAAGGCATTTGGCGATGAATGACAGCGAACAGGCCCTCGATTTTTCCACGGTGATCGCGTCGACCGTGCACGACATGAAAAACTCCCTGACCTTGCTCATGCAGGCGCATGGGCAATGGCTCGAACGCCTGCCCGAGTCCGAGCGGCAGACCTCGGAGCAGGGCGTCATCGAGTTCGAGTTCGCCCACCTCAATGGCCTCATGGTGCAGTTGCTGGGGCTGTACAAGCTCGGCGTCAACCAGTTGCCGCTGCACCCGGCCTACCACGAGCTGGACGATTTCATCGAGGCGCAACTGGCCGGGCACCAGGATGTGTTCCGCAGCCGCGGAATCATGGCCACCTACGATGTCGATCCCCTCAGCCCCTTGGGCTTTTTCGACCGCGAGCTGGTGGCCTCGGTGCTCGACAACTGCATCAACAACGCCATTCGCCATGCGCGCCAGGCGCTGCTGATCAGTGTGAGTGACGAAGCCGGGCAACTGGTGCTGACCATCAATGACGACGGCGAAGGTTACCCGCCAGAGATGATCGAGCGTCAGGCCGAGTATGTGCAGGGCATCAACCACAGCAGCGGCAGCACCGGGCTGGGTCTGTACTTCGCCGGGCGAATCGCCGGGCTGCACCAGCGTGGCGGCGTGAGCGGGCGGACCGAGATTGCCAATGGCGGTGTGTTGGGCGGCGGGGTGTTCCGGCTTTACTTGCCCTGAACATCCCCTCCATAAATCCTCTGCCACCACAAATCCCCTGTGGGAGCGAGCTTGCTCGCGATAGCGGTGCATCAGTCAACTCAATATTGGCTGGGCCGGCGCTATCGCGAGCAAGCTCGCTCCCACAGTCATATTGCATAAGATTTTAATTGCCTCCGGGCGCTTGATATTCCGAACAGCCGGAGCCTATTTTGTACGGGTTGCCGTTCGCGGCTCGCACATAACAAGGATTGCGTCATGACGACCGATGGCCAGCGTTCACTCGCGCAGCGACTGACGGGCATTGATGAGATTGAATGTGTCACGCCGGATTTGAATGGCGTGCCGCGGGGCAAGGTGATGACCGCCGAAGGTTTCCTCGAAGGGCGGCGGTTGCAGTTGGCGCGGGGTGTGCTGCTGCAATGCATCATGGGCGGTTATCCGCCGTCGCGTTTCTACGGCAGTGATGATGGCGACCTGGCGCTGGTGGCCGACCCGAAACAGATCCACCGCCTGCCCTGGAGCCAACAGCCGCGGGCCCTGGCCATCTGCGACGCCGACGAACTGACCGGTGAAAGCTCCCGGCTCTCGACGCGCGGCCAGCTCAAGGCCGTGGTCGCACGCTATGCCGCCCTTGGCCTGGCGCCGGTGGTGGCGACCGAGCTGGAATTTTTCGTATTCGCCCCCAACTCGGACCCGACCCAGCCGTTCCAGCCGCCGATGGGCCTGGATGGACGTCGCGAAGACGGCCACTCGGCGTTCAGCGTCAGTTCCAACAATGGCCTGCGCCCGTTCTTCAGCGAGGTCTATGCCTGCATGGCGGCGCTGGGCTTGCCGCGCGACACCTTCATGCATGAAATGGGCGTGAGCCAGTTCGAGATCAATCTGCTGCACGGCGACCCGCTGTTGCTGGCCGACCAGACTTTCCTGTTCAAGCACCTGCTCAAGGAAGTGGCCCTCAAGCATGGCCTGACCGTGGTCTGCATGGCCAAGCCCCTGGCCCATACGCCGGGCAGTTCGATGCATATCCACCAGAGCGTCGTCGAGGCGGACAGCGGCCGCAACGTCTTCAGCGACGAAGCGGGCGAACCGACGGCCGCGTTCCGGCATTTCATCGGGGGGCAACAGGCTTGCCTGGCGGACTTCACCGCGTTGTTCGCGCCGAACGTGAATTCCTACCAGCGGTTGTGCCATCCGTTCGCCTCACCGAACAATGCCTGTTGGTCCCATGACAATCGTTCGGCCGGGCTGCGGATTCCCGCCAGTTCACCAGTGGCTCGTCGGGTCGAGAACCGCTTGCCCGGAGCCGATGCCAACCCCTACCTGGCGATTGCCGCCAGCCTGGCTGCCGGTTTGTATGGGATCGAACAGCGCCTGGAGCCGAGCGCGGCGATCCAGGGTGAATTCGAAGTGCCGGATAATCTGTCGCTGCCATGTACCTTGCATGCCGCCCTGGAACGTCTGAAGCGTAGTCATCTGGCGAAGGAACTGTTTGGCACGGAGTTCATCGAAGGCTACATCGCTTCCAAGACCCTGGAGCTGACCAGCTTCTTCGATGAAATCACCCCCTGGGAGCGACGTGTCCTGGCGGCCCAGGCATAAAGAACCGCCGCATTCGGGCTATCTTCAACGGATAGCCACTACTCACCTCAAGGAGCCGCTCGGAACGCCGATGCGCCAAATCTGGAAACCTTTTCGAGCGCTTTATTTCGCCTCGCTGATGATGTTGATCGGCTCGGGCCTCTTGAGTACTTACCTGGCCTTGCGCCTGGCCGCCGACCATGTGGACAGCCTCTGGGTCGGTGCGCTGATGGCCGCCAACTATTTCGGCCTGGTGCTGGGGGGCAAGATCGGCCACCGGCTGATCGCCCGCGTCGGGCACATCCGCGCCTATTCAGCCTGCGCCGGGATCGTAGGGGCGGCGGTGCTGGGCCATGGCCTGGTGGACTGGCTGCCGGCGTGGATCGTGCTGCGGATGATTGTTGGCCTGGGCATGATGTGCCAGTACATGGTCATCGAGAGCTGGCTCAATGAGCAGGCCGATGCCAAGCAACGTGGGGTGGTGTTCAGCGGCTATATGATCGCCTCGTACCTGGGGCTGGTGCTGGGGCAACTGATCCTGGTCATGCACCCGGCCCTGGGCTTGGAGCTGCTGATGCTGGTGGCGCTGTGCTTCGCCCTATGTCTGGTGCCGGTAACGCTGACCCGGAGAATTCACCCGGCGGCGCTGCATCCGGCGCCCATGGAGCCGCGTTTCTTTATCAAGCGTGTGCCGCAGTCGTTGAGCACGGTGTTGGGTTCCGGGCTGATCGTCGGCTCGTTCTATGGTTTGGCACCGCTGTACGCCTCCCAGCAGGGCCTCTCGACCGAGCAGGTCGGTCTGTTCATGGGGAGCTGCATCTTTGCCGGACTGTTGGTGCAGTGGCCGCTGGGCTGGCTGTCTGACCGCTACGACCGGGCGCTGCTGATTCGCTGCTTTGCGCTGGTCCTGGCGATTTGTGCGCTGCCGTTGGCGATCCTGCCGGCGGTGCCGCTGGAGGTGCTGTTCGTCGCCGGGTTCTTCTGTTCGCTGGTGCAGTTCTGTCTGTATCCGCTGGCGGTGGCGTTTTCCAACGACCACGTCGAAGCGGATCGAAGGGTGTCCCTGACCGCGATGCTATTGGTGACCTATGGCGTTGGCGCCAGTATCGGGCCGTTGGTGGCGGGTGTGCTGATGAAGATGTTCGGAAGCCAGATGCTCTACGGCTTTTTCGCCTTCTTCGCCCTGGTGCTGGTGTGGCGGATCCGGCCGAAAGCGGTGACCAACCTGCATCAGGTCGATGACGCACCGCTGCATCACGTGGCGATGCCGGACAGCATGTCGAGTTCGCCTCTGGTGGCGTGCCTCGATCCGCGGGTGGATGAACAAGTGGTGCAGGAGCAGATGCAGGCACCGGCCAGCCCGGAGGTGGAGCCCGAGCCCACCCCTGAGACCGTGGCTGAAGATGACGCCGAGGCGCCTGAGCCCCCCAGCTTTACCCAGGCCAGGCCTTGAAGCGGACATAAAAAAACGGGCAGTCACCGCAAGGGACTGCCCGTTTTTTCATGGCTCGACCATCAGAGGTCGTCTTTATCGAAGCGCCGGGCTTCGCGCTGGAGCTGGTAGACGAACCGCTCGACCTGTCGTTGCACCAGGCCGCTGATGTTGTGGAAGCGTACGCCGGCGAACGTGGTGTTGAATCTTTCTTCGAAATGCAGGTAACGCAGCTCGACCGGGGCGATCATGTTGCCAAACGGCAGGGCCGCGATGAAGCGCTCGTACACCTGGCCCAATTGCAGGCGTTGGGTGATGTCGCCGTCGAAACGCAGCTTGCAACCGGTAGCGGAAATATCCAGCAGCTTGCCCTCCACGGGAGACTTGAGCTTGTCGCCACCCAGTTCAACGCTCACCAGTTGGGCCAGTTTCAGGGCGGCGCGGAAGGCGTTGCGACGCTGGTGGTAGACCACTTCGTCGGGTAGGGCGCCGCGATAGCAGCGACCGTCGCTGGATTCATCGATGGTCAGTGGGCCCTTGCCATCCCAGGCGATGCGCACGCCGTCATGGAAACCTTCGACGCGAAACGGCTCGCCGGCCAGCAGGAAACGCTCGCCGTCCCGGGGAATCATTTCATCCAGGGCGATGGAGTTGGTCTCGCGGTCGACATTGACCAGATAGCTCTGGAAGCGCTGGGTACGTTCATGGAAGGTAATGATCAGCGGGTCGTGGCTATCTTGCAGCATCCGCAGGTTGCCAGAAATTTCCAGGGGCGTGGTGAGGACCTTGGGGGGCTGCGGAGCGTCATCCGCGTTTGAGGCATTGAACACGGTGGGTCAATCTCCAGGCAAAATACGACTACGAATGGCCGGCATTTTGCCAGCATGTATCGCGCGTTGATAGAGCGAAGGCATTGTTCGTTTCATGCCTGGCTGAGCGGACGGTGCTTGACCATTCGGGCCGTCGAACCGCTGGCGTCATACAGCGTCGGGATCTCGCCGCCGTTGAGAATACGCAACTGGTTGGCGGTGGCGGCCTGCTGCATCTGGATCGACTGGCCGTTGCGGGCGTTGGTCGCCTGGCATTGGGCGAGCAGGTCGTTGAGTACTTTGCTCTGGGACCGCAGCTGATCGCCGATGGTCGACTGGGCGGCCAACTGCTCAAGGCCGTCATGACTGGCGGGCAGGTTGAGGCTGGCGAGGATCTCGCTGCGCTTGCGGCCATGCTGGTCGAGCAAGATGATCAGTGCCTGTTTCTGTGCCAGGATAGTTTCCAGCAAAGGCATGTCACGACCGTGCAGTGCCACGGATTCGGCCTGCAATAGCTCCAGCAGTTGTTGCGCTGGAACGAAGTCGTCAATGATCAGTTGCAATAAATGAGTGTCGTGCATGGCTGGCCTTGGGTCTTAGCGTCCAAAAGCCTGGCGCAGGCGGCGGCCTAGCGCTGGGCTTCGAAGTTGAGCAGTTTGCTGGCTACGCGGTTGCTGTCGACTTTGTAGCTGCCATCGGCGATGGCTGCTTTCAACTCGGCCACGCGGGCGTTGTCGACGACAGGTTGATCGCGCAGCTTGTCAGTGAGCTTCTGCAACTGCTGAGCCTCATTGCTGAGGTGTACCGACTCCCCGTTGCTGACCTTTTCGGCTGGCGTGGACACCGGTGCGGATTTGTCGGTTTCGACGGTTTCCTTGGTGGCGCTGGTACGCGTAGTGCCTGTCAGCGGTGAAGAGCTGTTTAAACGATTGAAATCGATGACCATGGTAAAAAACCTCTGGGTATTTGGACGCTTGCCATGTTTTCGGCCATTCCCAAAAAAACTTTAGGCTCATTTATTCAATGAACGTGCGCACGTCTGCGCTTGCCTTTGCGTAAGGCACAGTCTAGGGAACACAGGGATCAAGCGCCAGCTTTCTACCTCCTTTACCGGGTCATTACATCGCCACTTCCACTTGGCCTGGGGCCATCACTTGCGCTTTGATGACGCGCTGGGAATTGAGGTTTTTTACCCGTATCTGTTCACGCATGCCGCCGTTGGACAGGGCCTCGCCGGGCATCCGCACGGCCAGTGAGCCGCTGCGGGCGGTGATGACCACCTGGTCGCCCTTGCGGACCACCTCGGCCTGTTCCAGGTGCACCAGCGTCACGACCTGGTCGGCGACCATTGGTCGGACAAGTTTCTGCCCGATGGCCTGATCGACAGAGGTCAGGAAGCCTTGGGTGATCTGGCTGATGTCCCGTTCGCGCAACATCACGTCCTGGGGCTCGACGATCCCGGCCCGCTTGAGCGGACGCGTGGTGGTGACAATTTCCCGGAACAGGCGCACTTGAGCGGGCACGAACACCGTCCAGGGCGCGGCGCTGTCGCAACGAACCTTCACCGTGACGCGGCCCAGGGGCCGGGCCGGGCTCTCCAGCGAAGCAGTCAATTCCTTGTCACACATGGGCATGCGCAAGCGCGGGTCGAGCTGGTTGACTTCGATTTCGTAACGACCTTCGGTTTGACTGGTTGCCAGGTAGTCTTCTACGGTGAATTCAAGAAAGCCCTGAGTGACGCCGATAAGGAGATCAGGCAAGGTAACCGGAGCCGCCGCAAGGGCAGGACCGCCCGAAGTGAACAGGCAGGCAGCCAGCAGTGCACCGAGCCAGTGGCGGCAGTGAGTGGTCAGGCGTCGAGAAAATGTCGTTTGTGCGTTCATGCCGGTTCAATAGCAAGCCCCGTGCCGTTTAGTGATGAATGCGCGTCGGACACTTTAGCGTTAGGTAGGAGTCAGGGCATGGCGGGAGTAATGGATTCGGTGAACCAGCGCACTCAGCTGGTCGGTCAGAATCGCCTGGAGCTGTTGTTGTTCCGTCTCGACGGCCAACAAATGTACGGGATCAACGTATTCAAGGTCCGCGAGGTGCTGCAATGCCCCAAGCTGACCCTGATGCCCAAATCCAGCCCCGTCGTGTGCGGTGTGGCCAATATCCGGGGTGCGACCATCCCGATTCTCGACCTGGCGATGGCGACCGGTTCCGGTCGGTTGCTGGACCAGAGCAATCCGTTCGTGATCATCACCGAGTACAACACCAAGACCCAGGGGTTCCTGGTGCGCTCGGTGGAGCGCATCGTCAACATGAACTGGGAGGAGATCCATCCACCGCCCAAGGGCACCGGCCGCGACCATTACCTGACGGCAGTGACGCGGGTCGACAACCAGTTGGTGGAAATCATCGACGTGGAGAAGATCCTCGCCGAAGTGGCGCCCACGCCGGAGGCGATTTCTGCGGGGGTGGTGGACGCCGAGACCCAGCACAAGGCGATTTCGCTGCGGGTGCTGACTGTCGATGATTCGTCGGTGGCACGTAAGCAGGTGACCCGTTGCCTGCAAACGGTCGGTGTGGAAGTGGTGGCGTTGAACGATGGGCGGCAGGCGCTGGATTACCTGCGTGCGCTGGTCGACGAGGGCAAGAAGCCCGAAGAGGAGTTCCTGATGATGATCTCCGACATCGAGATGCCGGAGATGGACGGGTACACCCTGACCTCGGAAATCCGCAGTGATCCGCGCATGCAAAAGCTGCACATCATCTTGCATACTTCGTTGTCCGGGGTTTTCAACCAGGCGATGGTCAAGAAGGTCGGTGCCGACGATTTCCTGGCGAAATTCCGTCCCGATGACCTGGCGTCCCGGGTGGTCGATCGGATCAAGGCAGCAGAATAAAGTAAAGGTCGGGTGCGTTGTGCGCCCGGCAAGTCAACACGATGAAAGAGGCGGTATCTTGTCTACGGGTAATTTGGATTTCGAACAGTTCCGGGTCTTCCTGGAAAAAGCCTGTGGCATCTTGCTTGGTGAAAACAAGCAATACCTGGTGTCGAGCCGTCTCAATAAATTGATGGAGCAACAGGGCCTCAAGTCATTGGGCGAGCTTGTGCAGCGTATCCAGACCCAACCGCGCAGCGGCTTGCGCGAGATGGTGGTGGACGCCATGACCACCAACGAAACCCTGTGGTTTCGGGACACCTATCCGTTCGAGGTGCTGAAGAACAAAGTGCTGCCGGCCGCCATCAAGGCCAGCCCTGGTCAGCGCCTGCGGATCTGGTCGGCGGCCTGTTCGTCGGGGCAGGAACCCTATTCGCTGTCGATGTCCATCGATGAGTTCGAACGCTCCAACCTGGGCCAGTTGAAAGGCGGCGTGCAGATCGTTGCCACGGACCTGTCCGGGACCATGCTCAATAACTGCAAGACCGGCGAGTACGACAGCCTGGCCATCGGCCGTGGTTTGTCGCCGGACCGGCTGCAACGCTACTTCGACCCGAAAGGGCCGGGCAAGTGGGTGGTCAAGGCACCGATCAAGAGCCGGGTGGAGTTCCGCTCGTTCAACCTGCTGGACAGCTACGCCAGCCTGGGCAAGTTCGACATCGTGTTTTGCCGCAACGTGCTGATCTACTTCTCCGCCGAAGTGAAGAAAGACATCCTGCTGCGCATCCACGGCACGCTCAAGCCGGGCGGCTACCTGTTCCTTGGCGCCTCCGAGGCGTTGAACGGTTTGCCGGACCATTACCAGATGGTCCAGTGCAGCCCGGGGATCATCTACCAGGCGAAGTGATTGGCCTGGATTGTCAAAAAAAAGCGGAGTCCCAAGGGGCTCCTTTTTTTTGCCTGCCAGCCAGGACCATCTCCTGTGGGAGCGAGCTTGCTCGCGATAGCGGCGGCACATCCAAAATCCATGTCCCTGACAGACCGCTATCGCGAGCAAGCTCGCTCCCACATTTTGACTCGCGTCGCCTGATGAAAGCGGCAGAAAAGCGGCAGAAAAGCGGAAACCCGTTGCCGCTTTTCTGGCATTGCCGCTTTGCCGGTGCCCGCAAAGCCCCGGTTTATGGGGTTTTTGGAAATGGCACGGCGCTTGCTTTAGCCGTTGTACGTACATTCTGGTCACCCAAAGGTTTCCGACATGAGCATCAGCTTCGATAAAGCGCTCGGTATCCACGAACAGGCCCTGAGCTTCCGCGCCCAGCGTGCCGAAGTCCTGGCCAACAACATCGCCAACGCCGACACCCCGAACTACAAGGCGCGGGACCTGGACTTTTCCAAGGTGCTCGCCGAGCAGAACGATAAGGCCAAGAACGGCCACTTCGCCTTGAACATGACCAACAGCCGTCATATCGAAGCCGAAGGCCTGGGTAATGGCGACGAGTCGCTGATGTATCGCACGCCGATGCAGCCGTCGATCGACCAGAACACCGTGGACGCTCAACTGGAACAGTCCAACTACGCGGAAAACTCCGTGAACTTCCAGGCCAGCTTCACCCTGCTCAACAGTAAGTTCAAAGGGCTGGTATCGGCCCTGCGCGGAGAGTAAGCCATGTCGATTGCTAGCGTATTCAACATTGCCGGCAGTGCCATGAGTGCCCAGACCACTCGCCTGAACACCGTCGCCAGTAACATCGCCAACGCCGAGACCGTTTCGTCGAGCATCGACCAGACCTACCGCGCCCGTCACCCGGTATTCGCCACCATGTTCCAGGGTGGCCAGTCCGGCGGCAGCGACTCGCTGTTCCAGGACCAGGAAGCGGCCGGGCAGGGCGTACAGGTGCTTGGCGTGGTCGAAGACCAGAGCAACCTCGAAGCACGTTATGAGCCAAACCATCCGGCTGCGGACGCCAAGGGTTATGTCTATTACCCGAACGTCAACGTCGTCGAAGAAATGGCCGACATGATTTCCGCCAGTCGTTCGTTCCAGACCAACGCCGAAATGATGAACACCGCCAAAGCCATGATGCAGAAGGTCCTGACCCTCGGTCAGTGATAAGGGGCGAGTCACATGAGCGTTACCAACACCACAAGCGGTTTGAGCCTCAACGAGATTCTGGCCAACTCCTCGGTCAAGACCAACAACACCTCCGATACCCTCGGGGCAATGACAGGTGCGGCGACCGGCAAGAAGGAGCTGGGCAAGGATGCGTTCCTGCAACTGCTCGTTACCCAGCTGAAAAACCAGAACCCGCTGGAGCCCCAGGACAACGGTGAGTTCGTTGCCCAGTTGGCGCAGTTCAGCAGCCTGGAAGGCATCACCACTCTCAACGATACCGTGAAAGGTATCGCCGGCAACTACAACTCGTCCCAGGCCTTGCAAGCCTCGTCGCTGGTCGGGCGCTCGGTCATTGCCCCGGGTGACAAGGCTGTGGTCGATACCTCCAAGAGCCTCAACGGCACGGTGGTGGTACCTGCATCGGTGTCCTCTGTCGCGGTCAAGATCGTGGACAAGGACGGCAAGACTGTTCGCACCATTGACCTCGGTAGCCAGAACGCCGGCAACTCGGCCTTCATCTGGGATGGCAAGAACGACGCGGGCACGGTTGTTGAATCGGGCACTTACACCTTCGCGGCCTCGACCACCATCGACGGCAAGGCCACGTCGCTGATCACCAACCTGCCGGCCACGGTCAGCAGCGTGACCATCAGCCAGACAGGCGGCGAGCTGATGCTCAACCTGGCCGGGCTGGGCAGCATTGCCCTGTCCAAAGTACAAACTATTGGTATGTAGAGCCGACTAACCGGCAAAAGGAGTCAACATGTCTTTTAACATCGGCCTTAGCGGTCTCTATGCAGCCAACAAACAGCTGGACGTGACCGGCAATAACATCGCCAACGTGGCGACCACCGGTTTCAAATCGTCCCGCGCGGAATTCGAAGACGTCTACTCGGCCACCAAGCTGGGTTCGGGCAGCAAGACCGTCGGCAACGGCGTGCGCCTGGCCAACGTTTCCCAGCAGTTCGGCCAGGGTGACGTCAACAACACCGGCAACGTGCTGGACATGGGCATCCAGGGCCAGGGCTTCTTTGTCTTGAGCAATGACGGCTCCCTGAGCTACACCCGTGCCGGTACGTTCAAGACCGACAAGGAAGGTTTCATCACCAACAGCGATGGTACTGCGCGTCTGCAGGGCTATGGCGTGGATGCCAACGGCAAGATCCAGAACGGCATCCTGACCGACCTGCGCATCGACACCTCGAACCTGCCGCCGACTGCCACCAGCCTGGTGTCCTCGACGATCAACCTGAACTCGACGGCCACGCCGATCACCGCCGCGTTCAATCCGGCCGACACGGCCACGTTCACCAAGCAATTCACCACCCCGGTCTACGACACCCAGGGCAACCAGCATTCCATGGACCAGTACATGGTCAAGACTTCCGGTAACACCTGGAATGTCTATACCTTGATCGATGGTCGTAACCTAAACGGCACCTTGCCGACCACGACCGGTGCGACTGCGCCGATCCCTTCGACCATGAACTTCGATTCGAGCGGCAAGTTGACCACGGTCACCACTCCGCCAGCGACGGTCAATAGTGATCTGGTACTGACCGGTTGGGTCCCCGGCACCGTGACCAACGGTGTATGGACCGCCAACGGCGCCGCCAGCGCGCCGACCATCACGATCTCCATGGGCAACACCACCCAGTTCAATGCCGACACCGCACGGTCGATCCCGACCCAGAACGGTTACGCCACGGGCCAGATCACCAACCTGACCATCGACGGCAGCGGTGTACTGTTGGCCAACTTCAGCAACAACCAGACCAAGCCGATCGGCCAGCTCGCACTCGCCAGCTTCACCAACGAGCAAGGCCTGCAGCCGGTAGGCGGCACCAGCTGGAAGGAAACCTTCGCCTCGGGCATTCCGGGCTACGACGCGCCACAAACGGGCACCCTGGGTTCGATCGTCTCCAACTCCCTGGAAGAGTCCAACGTCAACCTGACCAACGAACTGGTCGAGCTGATCAAGGCCCAGAGCAACTACCAGGCGAACGCCAAGACCATCTCCACCCAGAGCACCATCATGCAGACCATCATTCAGATGGCCTGATGTCGAGGGTTGCTTGACGGCTGTACAAGGAGCCCCTCGCAAGCGGGGCTTTCTTTTGGGTGAGTATTTTGTGTTGCCTGTTCCGGCCCTCATCGCGAGCAGGGAGGCAGCGGTGTAAGCAGACTTTATGGCTGGCGCAAAAAATCTGTGGGAGCCGAGCTTGCTCGCGATAGCGGTTTGTCAGATGCAGTGATGTTGAATGTGCTGCCGCCATCGCGAGCAAGCTCGGCTCCCACAGAGTTCCAGATGAGGCCAGCCCAGGCGCCGCTTTTCGCCAGGCAAAAGAAAACCCCCGATAAACCAGCGGTCTATCGAGGGCTTCTTTCAGCAGGCGCCTTTACGCGCCTACCGGCTCAGCTTATTGGCAAGCTTCGCAATCCGGCTCATCGATCGCACAGGCCTTTGGCACTGGCGCAGGTCCTGCTGGAGCAGCCAGGACCGAATCGTCACCGTGGTTGCCGCCGCTGGAAACCGCGTTCAGCTTGCCGGTGTTGATGGTCGACTTCTCGGTGCTGGTGGCGGCCAGGGCGCGGAGGTAGTAAGTGGTTTTCAGGCCACGGTACCAAGCCATGCGGTAGGTCACGTCCAGCTTCTTGCCCGAAGCGCCGGCGATGTACAGGTTCAGCGACTGAGCCTGGTCGATCCACTTCTGGCGACGGCTGGCGGCGTCGACGATCCACTTGGTGTCCACTTCGAACGCGGTGGCGTAGAGCGCTTTGAGCTCTTGCGGGATGCGTTCGATCTGTTGCACCGAACCGTCGTAGTACTTCAGGTCGTTGATCATGACCGAGTCCCACAGGCCGCGAGCCTTGAGGTCGCGAACCAGGTACGGGTTGATCACGGTGAATTCGCCCGACAGGTTCGATTTCACATACAGGTTCTGGTAGGTCGGTTCGATCGACTGCGACACGCCAGTGATGTTGGCGATGGTGGCGGTCGGTGCGATGGCCATGATGTTGGAGTTACGGATGCCTTTCTGTACACGGGCGCGAACCGGTGCCCAGTCCAGGGATTCGTTCAGGTCGACGTCGATGTACTTCTGGCCGCGCTGGGCGATCAGGATCTGTTGCGAGTCCAGCGGCAGGATGCCCTGGGACCACAGCGAACCCTGGAACGTCTCATAGGCGCCACGCTCGTCGGCCAGGTCGCAGGAGGCCTGGATCGCGTAGTAGCTGACCGCTTCCATGGACTTGTCGGCGAACTCGACCGCGGCATCGGAACCGTATGGAATGTGCTGCAGGTACAGTGCGTCCTGGAAGCCCATGATGCCCAGGCCGACCGGACGGTGCTTGAAGTTGGAGTTCTTCGCTTGCGGCACCGAGTAGTAGTTGATGTCGATCACGTTGTCGAGCATGCGCACGGCGGTGTTCACGGTGCGTTGCAGCTTGGCGGTGTCCAGCTTGCCGTCGACGATGTGGTTCGGCAGGTTGATCGAGCCCAGGTTGCAGACCGCGATCTCGTCCTTGTTGGTGTTCAGGGTGATCTCGGTGCACAGGTTCGAGCTGTGGACCACGCCCACGTGCTGCTGCGGGCTGCGCAGGTTGCACGGGTCCTTGAAGGTCAGCCATGGGTGGCCGGTTTCGAACAGCATCGAGAGCATCTTGCGCCACAGGTCTTTGGCCTGAACGACTTTGAACAGCTTGATCTTGTTGTACTCGGTCAGGGCTTCGTAGTACTCGTAGCGCTCTTCGAAAGCCTTGCCGGTCAGGTCGTGCAGGTCCGGCACTTCGGATGGCGAGAACAGGGTCCACTTGCCGTCGTCGAAGACGCGCTTCATGAACAGGTCGGGGATCCAGTTGGCGGTGTTCATGTCGTGGGTACGGCGACGGTCATCACCGGTGTTCTTGCGCAGCTCGATGAACTCTTCGATGTCCATGTGCCAGGTTTCCAGGTAGGCACAGACCGCGCCCTTGCGCTTGCCGCCCTGGTTGACCGCAACGGCGGTGTCGTTGACCACTTTGAGGAACGGCACGACGCCCTGGGATTTGCCGTTGGTGCCCTTGATGTACGAGCCCAATGCGCGAACCGGGGTCCAGTCGTTGCCCAGGCCGCCGGCGAATTTCGACAGCATGGCGTTGTCGTGGATGGCGCCGTAGATGCCCGAGAGGTCGTCCGGAACGGTGGTCAGGTAGCAACTCGACAGCTGTGGACGCAGGGTGCCGGCGTTGAACAGGGTCGGGGTCGATGCCATGTAGTCGAAGGACGACAACAGGTTGTAGAACTCGATCGCACGGTCTTCGCGCTGCTTCTCTTCGATGGCCAGGCCCATGGCCACGCGCATGAAGAAGATCTGCGGCAGTTCGAAACGGATACCGTCCTTGTGGATGAAGTAACGGTCGTACAGGGTTTGCAGGCCCAGGTAGGTGAACTGCTGGTCACGCTCGTGGTTGATCGCCTTGCCGAGTTTTTCCAGGTCGAATTCGGCCAGGACCGGGTTCAGCAATTCGAACTCGATACCCTTGGCGACATAAGCGGGCAACGCCTTGGCGTACAGGTCGACCATTTCGTGGTGGGTCGCGCTCTCGGCGACTTCCAGGAAGCTCAGGCCTTCGGCACGCAAGGTGTCCATCAGCAGGCGGGCGG
Organism: Pseudomonas sp. R151218B TE3479; assembly: GCF_053629195.1. Taxonomy (NCBI): domain Bacteria; kingdom Pseudomonadati; phylum Pseudomonadota; class Gammaproteobacteria; order Pseudomonadales; family Pseudomonadaceae; genus Pseudomonas; species Pseudomonas sp. R151218B TE3479. Next base: position 5,956,984 of record NZ_JBRJHV010000001.1, on the reverse strand, counting down.
TCACGAAGGAGTAGTTTGGCTCGCGCTCCACCAGGGTCCGGGCGGTCATCACCAACGCGGTGTTGACGTCCTTGAGGGCGACGCCGTCATAGAGGTTCTTCAGGGTTTCGCGCTGGATCAGGTCGCCATCGACTTCTTCCAGGCCTTCGCAGGCCTCGGTGACGATGGTGTTCAGGCGGCCCATGTCCAGCGGCGCCAGGCTGCCGTCGGCGCGTGCGATGCGGATCGAAGGGTGGGCCTGGACCGGTGCGTCGGCCGGGGAGCGGGTGGCACGTTCCTTGGCGCGGGAGTCACGGTAGATCACGTAGTCGCGGGCCACTTTCTGCTCGCCGGCACGCATCAGGGCCAGTTCGACCTGGTCCTGGATTTCTTCGATGTGGATGGTGCCGCCCGAGGGCATGCGACGCTTGAAGGTCGCGGTGACCTGTTCGGTCAGGCGGGCCACGGTGTCGTGGATTCGCGACGAAGCGGCAGCGGTGCCGCCTTCAACTGCGAGAAACGCTTTGGTGATGGCGACGGTGATCTTGTCATCGGTGTAAGGAACGACAGTGCCGTTACGCTTGATCACACGCAGTTGGCCCGGCGCGGTGGCGGACAGATCCGGGCTCGAATCGGCGGCCAGCGGCGCGGTGCCCTGCGGGTTCTCGCGAGTTGTGTCGGTGTGCATGGGTGTCTCCACGTTCTTTATGTTTGTTTGGGCACCATCACGGTGCCCACCGTTCCGTCCTGAAGCACTACAACCGACTGGCGCCGGGCATAACAACTTCGGGACAGTAGGAAGCAGGCGTTTAATGCCGCTTCCATCCGAAGTTCTCAGGTTGCGAGCGAGGCTCGAAACCGGATTGCCGGGGTGGCAGCAATTGACTGCAACACCCGTACCGTTTCGGTCGTTTTCGACCTTGAAACAGCTGCCATCCGCAGGGGCGGTCTGGGCTTGGGGAAATGCGATGTTTCAGTTGGACAGAAGCAAGAAAAGCGCTTGAATTCTCTGCCCGACTTGTGTTTGGTTTTTAGCCTGAAACCCTACATGTAGGGTTTTTTACGCGGCGGGCTACAAGATAATGCGTTTTTGGGGGGTATGCAACGTACTACCTGTGGATAAGCCTGTGCGTAATTTGTGTGCGAAACGTGGAACTGCTCTGTAGGCCGCGACCTAGCTGGAGTGGACCTTTTTTCACCGGTTTCGACGATCCGAAAACAGCCTGAAGGTTTTTTGCGGGCGCGGACCTTACCACATAAAACCCACCCGACCGAAACGCATTTGTCCGCTTGTTTTCTGTGCAGGCGACGTTTATACAATCGGCCCGTGCCTGGGTGTGTTTATCCCCCTTTAACATGACAAAAAGACGGGAAGGCGCAGGACCCAACCTGTGGGAGCGAGCTTGCTCGCGATAGCGTCGGAGCAGCAGCATGGAGGCTGACAGACACACCACCATCGCGAGCAAGCTCGCTCCCACAGGGTTCGTGCTTTTTCAGTGATAGTGGCAACACGCCTCTCCTTATTTAGCTAATCAGCCAAAAGGTCCCCCAGTGGAACAAGAAGCCTGGCAGGTATTGATCGTCGAGGATGACCAGCGTCTGGCCGAGCTGACCCGGGAATACCTCGAAAGCAACGGGTTGTGTGTCGCCATCGAAGGCGACGGTGCGGTGGCGGCGGCGCGGATCATTGCCGAGCAGCCGGACCTGGTGGTCCTCGACCTGATGCTGCCCGGCGAAGACGGCCTGAGCATCTGCCGCAAGGTGCGCGAGCACTACGACGGGCCGATCCTGATGCTCACCGCCCGCACCGACGACACCGACCAGATCCAGGGCCTGGACCTGGGCGCCGATGATTACGTCTGCAAACCGGTTCGCCCGCGCTTGCTATTGGCGCGGATCCAGGCCCTGCTGCGACGCAGCGAGCCGGAGCCGAGCGTGGCGCAGAAGCCGCGGCGCCTGCAATTCGGCCCGCTGGTGGTTGACGACGCCCTGCGCGAAGCCTGGTTGCAGGGCAACGGTATCGAGCTGACCAGCGCCGAATTCGACCTGCTGTGGCTGCTGGTGTCCAATGCCGGGCGCATCCTGTCCCGGGAAGAAATCTTCACCGCCCTGCGCGGCATCGGCTATGACGGCCAGGACCGCTCCATCGACGTGCGTATTTCGCGCATCCGGCCCAAGATCGGCGACGACCCGGATCATCCACGGCTGATCAAGACCATCCGCAGCAAAGGCTACCTGTTCGTCCCCGAAGCTTGCGCAGACTTGGCGCCGTGAATTCGATCTTCCTGCGTATTTATGGCGGCATGTGCGCGGCGCTGGTGCTGGTGGCGGTCCTCGGTGTGCTGGCCCTGCACCTGCTCAACCAGACTCGCGGCGAGCAATACCGCGAGCGCCTGGCCCACGGCACGTTTTCGTTGATGGCCGACAACCTGCGGCCCATGAACGACACCGAGCGCCGCCGGGCGCTGCTGGTGTGGGAGCGCCTGCTGGGTATTCCTCTGGCGGTGCAGACCTTCTCCCAGACCGACCTCGATCTCGGCCAGCGTACCCGCGTACTGCGCGGCCAGGCGTTGGTCGAGCAGACCGGGCCCCATGCGGCAAAAGTCTATCGGCTGGTCAATGAAACCGAACAATTGATGTTGGTCGGGGAAGTCCAGCAGATCAGCGAGCAACTGGCCCGCGCGACCATTTATCTGTTGGCCGACGAACTGGTGCGTTACCCCGTGGCCGAGCAGCCCAAGCGGCTGGCGCAACTGGAGCAGGAAAAAGGGTTTGGCTTCGACCTGCGACTCATGACCGCCGAGCAGGCCGACATGGATGAAGATCAGCGTCGTCGCGTGTCCGAGGGCGATACGGTGATGGCGCTGGGCAAGGGCGGCGATTCCATCCGGGTCTTCGCCGGCATGGTCGGCACCCCGTGGGTCCTGGAGATCGGCCCGTTGTACCAGATGAACCCTTATCCGCCGCAATGGCTGGTGCTGATCGCGGCGCTGGGGTTGAGCCTGATCGGGTTGATCGTCTACCTATTGGTGCGTCAGTTGGAGCGTCGCTTGCGCGGTCTGGAGTCGGCCGCCACCCAGATCGCCCAGGGCAGCCTGGAAACCCGGGTGCCGGCCCGAGGCGCCGACTCGGTCGGGCGATTGGCGGCGGCGTTCAATGGCATGGCTGAGCACTTGCAGCAACTGCTGGCGATCCAGCGCGAACTGGTGCGGGCGGTGTCCCACGAATTGCGCACCCCGGTGGCGCGCCTGCGTTTTGGCCTGGAAATGCTCGGCAGCGCCACCACGCCCCAGGCCCGGGACAAATACCTGGCGGGCATGGACCACGACATCGAAGACCTGGATCGGCTAGTGGACGAAATGCTCACCTACGCACGGCTGGAACAGGGTTCGCCGGCGTTGAATTTTCAGCGGGTGGATCTGGATGCGCTGGTTAATCAGGTGATCGATGAGCTGGGGCCGTTGCGGGCCGGGATCACGGTCGAGCGTGGTCTATGCCTGTCGGCCGCCGATTGCGACGGCGCCTGGGTCGAGGCCGAGCCACGCTTTCTGCATCGTGCCTTGCAGAATCTGGTGGGCAATGCCATGCGCCACGCCCACTCCAAGGTCACGGTCAGCTACCAGGTGGGCCAGCTGCGCTGCCGGGTGGACGTGGAAGATGACGGGCCCGGCGTGCCAGAAGCGGCGTGGGAGCGGATTTTCAAACCCTTCCTGCGCCTGGACGACAGCCGCGCCCGCGCGTCGGGCGGTCATGGGCTGGGGCTGTCGATTGTGCGGCGGATCATCCACTGGCACGATGGCCGGGCGTTGATCGGCAAGAGTAAAAGCCTGGGGGGCGCCTGTTTCAGCCTGAGTTGGCCGAGGCATCAGGACAGGTCTTGAGAGAGGCGGTGCCTGTGCCGGCCTCATCGCGAGCAAGCTCGCTCCCACAGGTTGAACGCATTCCCATGTGGGAGCGAGCTTGCTCGCGATGAGGCCCTCCCAGACACTAAAAACCTCAGGCCCTGATCCCCACCAGGCTCAACAAATGCCCATCCTTCACCCCAAACTGCGCCTGCAGCTCGCTGCCATGGCGCCATTGGGCCGACAGGTCCGTCAGCAAGCGCAGCCGCACCTGCCCGTCGTGTGTCCAGTCCAGCACCTCGGCATGCTCGAAATAAAAACGCTGCCTGACGATGGGGTACAGCGCCTTGAACAAGCTTTCCTTCACTGAAAAGGTCAGGGTCACCAGCAAGGCCTGGTCATCGCGCGTGAGCCGGGTCATGCGCTGCAATTCTGGCGAGGTGAGGATTTCACCGGCCAGGCGCTCGGCGCGCTCGGGGTCGAGCAGGTTTTCCACGTCCATGCCCAAGCCTTGCCAGTGGTCTTTTTTCGCGACGATGGCTGCTGCCCGGCCCGTGCTGTGGGTGATTGAGCCGCTGATATGAGCCGGCCACACCGGAGCGCGGTCTTCGCCGATGGCCGGCACGCAGGCCTGGCCGTCGAGCCGCTGCAACGCCGCCCGGGCGCAGATCCGCCCGGCCAGGAATTCTGCCTGGCGCTTGGCCACCGAACGCTGGATGCTCGCCGGTGGGTCGATGGCGCTGTCGGCAAAATCATTGCCGGTCAGCAGCAGTGGATCAAAGCAGGTGCTCAATAGCACTGTATCGGACAGGGCTTCGGGCAACAGCCATTGATCATCCAGAGGCGTACAGCAGGCGGGCAGGGCGGGGAGTGCGTTCATGCCCGGCATTTTGCCGGGTTGGCTTGGGGCTGGGTAGTGGCGATGGGATTTTCCCTGCCGGGGCCGACCTGTAGGAGCTGCCGAAGGCTGCGATCTTTTGATCTTGATCTTTCGCTCTTGACTCAATTGGCAAGGGAAAGATCGCAGCCTCGTTGCACTCGTCAGCTCCTACAGGTGTGCACAAGAAATCTCTTACAAGGCGTCAGCCAAAGATTTTCTTGAAGAACTTCTGCATGTCCGCCCACGACTTCTCGTCGGCTTCCTTGTTATAACCAATGTCCGGCCCGCCATGTTCGCCGTGGCTCAAACGGTCGGCGTCTGGGTTGCTGAAGCCGTGTTTGGCGCCTTCGAGGCTGACGAATTTATAGTCGGCGCCGGCCTTGTCCATCTCGCTCTTGAACGCGGTGACGTTGTCCTGGGTGACCATGCTGTCCAGCGCACCGTGCTCGACCAGTACCTTGGCCTTGACCCTGCCCGGGGTGGCCGGGGTATTGGTCACCAGCGCGCCGTGGAAGCTCACCACGCCGGCCAGCGGTACACCCTGGCGCGCCGCATCCAGCACCACCTTGCCGCCGAAGCAGTAGCCGATGGCGGCCAGTTTGTCCGGATCGGTCTGGGGTTGTTTTTTCAGCAGGTCCAACCCTGCCTGGAAGCGTGCGCTGGCGGCTTTGCCGTCCTTGAGTGCCGCCTGCATGAAGGCCAGGGCGTCCTTGGGGTGCTCGGTGTTCTTGCCGTCGCCGTACATGTCGATGGCCAGGGCGCTGTAGCCCAGGCCCGCGAGGTCACGGGCGCGACGCTTGGCATAATCGTTCAGCCCCCACCATTCGTGAACCACCACCACGCCCGGGCGCGGGCCTTTGACGGCGTCGTCATAAGCGTAGTAACCGATCAGCTTGGTGCCATCGGCGCTGGTGTAGGGGAGCTCCTGGGTCTGGATGGCGGCGTGGCTCACACCGCTCATGGCCAGAAGTACAACAGCAAGCAGCCTGCGCATGACGGATCTCCTTATAAAAGTGGTCCGCACAGATTAGCCGATTCATTCAGCGCAGGTTCAGAGAACGTTCAAGGGGTGTTCAGGGATCGCTGGTTAACGTGACAGCGACTTCACACACCACCCATGCTTCAAAGGAGCTCGACCATGACTCAGATGAAAAAACTGTTGCTGGCTTTCACCGTGCTGGGCGCCAGCGCCTTGGCCCACGCCGATGACAACTTCGCCAGCCTGACCCTCGGCCAGACCAGCGACAAGGTCAAGAAATCCGACGCCCTGGATGCCAACCTGAACCACCCGAACGCCGACGGCATCATCGGCAAGGACACCACGTATGGCCTGCGCCTGGGCAAGCAGAACGACCAGGGCCGCTACTACGCCACCTACGACAACGTCTCGGGCACCCACAACGGCATCAAATTGCGCCAGGAGAATCTGTTGGGCAGCTACGATGTGTTCCTCCCAGTCACCAGCACGACCAAACTGTTCGGTGGCGGCACGGCGGGACTGACCAAGCTGACCCAGGATTCTCCCGGTTTCAGCCGCGACAGCGACATCGGCTACGCGGTAGGCCTGCAGGGCGGTGTGCTGCAACAAATTTCGCAAAACACCTCGGTTGAACTGGGTTACCGTTACCTGCGCAGCAACGCCAGCACCGAGATGAGCCCGCACGGTGGTGACAAGGTCGGTTCGCTGGACCTGACCAGCAGCGCCCAGACCTACCTGTCCGCCAACTACACGTTCTAAGCGGGCGAGGGTGAGTGTATCCAGCCGGATCGGTCAAAGACGATCCGGCGCCTTTCGTTGAGGTGCGCCGCGCGCGATTGTTTGATTTGCCTGGGGAGAGGCTCCATGAAATTACTGGTCGTCGAAGACGAAGCGCTGTTGCGTCATCACCTGCAAACCCGTCTCACTGACAGCGGCCATGTGGTGCAGGCCGTGGCCAATGCCGAAGAAGCCTTGTATCAGGTTCGCGAATTCAACCATGACCTGGCGGTGATCGACCTGGGCTTGCCGGGCATCAGCGGGCTGGAACTGATCCGCCGGCTGCGCTCGCAGGACAAGACGTTTCCGATCCTGATCCTGACCGCCCGCGGCAACTGGCAGGACAAGGTCGAAGGCCTGGCCGCCGGTGCCGACGACTATGTGGTCAAGCCGTTTCAGTTCGAAGAGCTGGAGGCGCGCTTGAACGCCCTGTTGCGCCGCTCCAGTGGCTTCACCCAGTCGACCATCGTCGCTGGTCCATTGGTGCTGGACCTCAATCGCAAGCAGGCCGTCCTCGATGACGAGCCGCTGGCGCTGACCGCCTACGAATACCGCATCCTCGAGTACCTGATGCGCCATCACCAGCAGGTGGTGGCCAAGGACCGCTTGATGGAGCAGCTCTATCCCGATGACGACGAGCGCGATCCCAATGTCATCGAAGTGCTGGTAGGGCGCCTGCGCCGCAAACTGGAAGCCCCCGCCGGCTTCAAGCCGATCGATACCGTGCGCGGCCTGGGTTACCTGTTCAACGAGCGCTGCCAGTGATTCGTTCGCTTCGGCTGCGGCTGATGCTGGCCGCCATGACCCTGGCGGTGCTGTTCATGCTGGCCTTGTTGCCGGCCATGCAAGGCGCATTCAGCCTGGCGCTGCAGGAATCCATCGAGCAACGCCTGGCCTCGGACGTGACCACGCTGATTTCCGCCGCCCGGGTGGAAAACAACCGCTTGAAGATGCCGACGCAGTTGCCCGATGAGCGCTTCAACCTCGCCGATGCCCGCCTGCTGGGCTACATCTATGATCGAGAGGGCCGGTTGGTCTGGCGGTCCAAGGCCACCCAGGAAGAAAACATCAATTACACGCCGCGCTATGACGGCCAGGGCAACCAGTTCGCCCGCATTCGCGAAAACGACGGCCAGGAGTTCTTTGTCTATGACGTCGAGATCAAGCTGCTCGGTGGTCAGAATGCGGCGTTCAGTATCGTCACCCTGCAGCCGGTTCGTGACTACGAGGTGACCCTGCAGGGCCTGCGGGACAATCTCTACCTGGGTTTTGGCGCGGCCCTGGCGGTGTTGCTGGCGCTGTTGTGGATCGGCCTGACCTGGGGCCTGCGGGCACTGCGGCGGCTGAGCCAGGAGCTGGACGAAATCGAAAGCGGCGCCCGGGAAAGCCTCAGTACCGAGCACCCTCGGGAACTGTTGCGCCTGACCGGTTCCCTCAATCGCTTGCTCCACAGCGAGCGGGAGCAGCGCAGCCGTTATCGCGACTCCCTCGATGACCTGGCCCATAGCCTGAAGACCCCGCTGGCGGTGTTGCAAGGCGTCAGCGAGGACATGGCCCGGCGCCCCGAGGAGCGTGGCCAGGCCTGGGTGCTGCAAACCCAGATCGAACGCATGAGCCAGCAGATCGGCTACCAATTGCAGCGCGCCAGCTTGCGCAAAAGCGGGTTGGTGCGCCATCAGGTGCGCTTGCACCCGGTGCTGCAAAGTCTGTGCGACACGTTGGACAAGGTCTATCGCGACAAGCGGGTCAACGTGAGTTTCGATCTGCCGGAGCACTGCCAGGTGCCGATCGAACAGGGCGCCTTGCTGGAGATGCTCGGCAACCTGCTGGAGAACGCCTATCGACTATGCCTGGGCGAGGTGCGCGTCAGCGTGCACCAGACCCTCGGCGGCACGGAGTTGAGCGTCGAGGACGACGGGCCGGGCGTGCCGCCGGATCAACGTGCGCGGATCCTCCAACGGGGCGAACGGCTGGACCGTCAGCATCCGGGGCAGGGCATTGGCCTGGCGGTGGTCAAGGACATCATCGAAAGTTACGGCGCCCGGTTGACCCTCGGGGATTCAGAGCTGGGCGGGGCGGCGTTCCGGATTCATTTTCCGGTGGTTTGACTGGGGTGTTTTCGGTGTGTTTGCGGGCCTCATCGCGAGCAAGCTCGCTCCCACATTGGATTTTCGGCGCTCACAAATCCGCTGTGGGAGCGAGCTTGCTCGCGATGAGGCCCGTCAGCACGCCACAAAAAACAATCAGGAAATCAGTTCTCCAACTCCCTGTAGGCCCCCGGCGTCAGCCCCGTCCACTTCTTGAACGCCCGGTGAAACGCCGACGGTTCGGAGAAACCCAACTGTTCGGCAATCTGCTGCAACGACAAATCCGCACGCCCCAAGTGGTAGATGGCGATATCCCGCCGCAGCTGATCCTTGAGTTCCTGGAAGCTGGTGCCCTCCTCCCGCAGATGCCGGCGCAAGGTTTGCGGGCTGACGTGCAAGTGAGCGGCGACGGTGTCCAGGTCGGGCCAGTGTGCCGTGTCGCGGCTGAGCAGGCGGCGCAGTTGGGTGCTCAGGCTGTGGCCATCGTCCGGGCGTGACAGCAGGTCGGCGGGGGAGTGTTCGAGGAAATGCTTGAGGGTACGTTCGTCCTGCAACAGCGGCATGTCCAGGTAGCGGCTGTGGAACAGCAGGCTGCTGGCGGGCGCGTCGAACACCAGAGGGTAGGGGAACAATAAGTCGTATTCGGCCCCGTGGGCGGGCTTGGCATAGCCGAAAGTCACCTGCTCCAGGCCTATCCGCTGGCCGATCAGCCAACTGGCGAGGCGATGCCAGACCACCAGCAGGCTTTCAGTCAGGAAGTGATCGGGATCCCACAACGTCGAGTCGTCCAGCACCAGCCGCACCCGTTCGCCTTCGGTTTCCAGCGTCAGGCGTGGGGCGTCGGGGAACAAGCTGTAGAACAACAAGCCGCGCTGAAGGGCCTTGCCCAGGGTCCGACAGTGGATCAACGCGTGGCACATCATGGCAAACGTCCCGGGTTTACTCGCCGCCCGGCCGAATCCCAGGTATTCGTCCTCCATTGCCAGCCACAACGCTTGTAACAGGCGGGCGAACTGCTCCGGCGCAATTCGTGCACGCGGCTCATCCAAAAGCTCGGGGCTGATGCCCAGCTGTTGCAGCAAAGGCAAATAATCGAAGCCTTGCCGACGTGCGCCGCCCAGGGCTGCGCTGGCGAAGTGGCTGGCGATCGTGCGTTGGCGCATGGCAGAAATCCGTCCGTTAAGCGGGCGAATGGTAACAGGGGCTTGAGGCTGGGCAAGGCGGATATCCGCCAAATCCCGGAACGCGGGATGGTCTGTAGGCGGAAATCCGCCACTTATACACTGCGTTTAGTCGCGTGTGGAAACCGCAAGCCCGTCTGCTATACCGGGTGTAGGGCATTTCGCAAAAATGGCACGCGCTTTGCGATGCGTTGGGTAGGTCTGCCCCGTGCAGCCGAAAAAAACAAATCCCTCCAGTGCAGGAGGGTTCGCAATTGAGGTGCCGTGGACGACAGGTGGAAGTCGTCATACGGGACTCTTGAGGAAGGTTTGCCATGACGACTCGTCAGCCACTGTACAAATCCCTGTATTTCCAGGTGATCGTAGCCATTGCCATCGGCATTTTGCTCGGCCACTTCTACCCGCAGACCGGTGTTGCCCTCAAGCCATTCGGCGACGGGTTCATCAAACTGATCAAAATGGTCATCGCCCCCATCATCTTCTGTACCGTCGTCAGTGGTATCGGCGGCATGCAGAACATGAAATCGGTGGGCAAGACCGGCGGCTACGCGCTGCTGTACTTCGAAATCGTTTCCACCATTGCCCTGCTGATCGGTCTGGTCGTGGTCAACGTCGTGCAACCGGGCGCCGGCATGCACATTGACGTATCGACCCTGGACACCAGCAAGATCGCCGGTTTCATCTCGGCCAGTAAAGACCAGAGCATCGTCGCCTTCATCCTCAACGTGATCCCGAACACCATCGTCGGCGCGTTCGCCAACGGCGACATCCTGCAAGTGCTGATGTTCTCGGTGCTCTTCGGCTTCGCCCTGCATCGCCTGGGTGCCTACGGCAAGCCGGTGCTGGACTTCATCGATCGCTTCGCCCACGTGATGTTCATCATCATCAACATGATCATGAAGCTGGCTCCACTGGGTGCATTCGGTGCCATGGCCTTCACCATCGGTGCCTACGGTGTCGGTTCGCTGGTGCAACTGGGCCAGTTGATGATCTGCTTCTACATCACTTGCGTGGTGTTCGTGCTGGTCGTGCTGGGCGCCATCTGCCGCGCCCACGGCTTCAGCGTCATCAAGCTGATCCGTTACATCCGTGAAGAACTGCTGATCGTGCTGGGTACTTCCTCCTCGGAATCGGCCCTGCCGCGCATGCTGATCAAGATGGAGCGCCTGGGTGCCAAGAAATCTGTCGTAGGCCTGGTGATCCCGACTGGCTACTCGTTCAACCTCGACGGTACTTCGATCTACCTGACCATGGCGGCGGTGTTCATTGCCCAGGCCACCGACACCCAGATGGACCTGACTCACCAGATCACCCTGCTGCTGGTGCTGTTGCTGTCGTCCAAAGGTGCTGCTGGCGTGACCGGTAGCGGCTTCATCGTACTGGCGGCCACCCTGTCGGCCGTAGGTCACCTGCCGGTGGCCGGCCTGGCGCTGATCCTGGGTATCGACCGCTTCATGTCCGAAGCACGCGCCCTGACCAACCTGGTGGGCAACGCCGTTGCCACCATCGTGGTTGCCAAGTGGGTCAAGGAGCTGGACGAAGACCAGCTGCAGACCGAGCTGGCTTCCGGTGGTCGCGGTATCTCCGACGTTCGTGAAGATGACGAGCAGATCGCGGCGGCGCAGATTGCAGCGGCTGAGACCTCTGCTCCAGGCACTGTGAAGTAATCTTCAGGCTGCAATGAAAAAACCCGCTTCGGCGGGTTTTTTTATTGGAAGAACTCTTCAGTCGAGGAGGCTTCTGTGGTGAGGGTGCAAGCGCCCTCACCATAAGAGCGCTCACGCTGAGCGCAATGGTCATCCAGACTGGCACCTGCGGTAATTGCCCCACCGCCAGTCCCTGCCTAGTCTCTAACCATTCCCCACTTCGGAGATCACTCATGCAAGGCCCACTGGCATCGCTCAAGGTTCTGGATTTCTCGACCCTGTTGCCTGGCCCGTTCGCCTCGCTGTTGCTGGCAGACATGGGGGCCGAGGTGTTGCGCATCGAGTCGCCGACCCGTCAGGACTTGCTGCGGGTACTGCCGCCCCATGACCAGGGCGTATCGGCCAGCCACGCCTACCTCAACCGCAACAAGCGCAGCCTGGCCCTGGACCTCAAGCAGCCGGAAGCGTTGGAGGTGATCACGCAGTTGCTGGGGGGCTACGACATCCTGCTGGAACAGTTCCGCCCCGGCGTGATGGAGCGGCTGGGCCTGGGATACGAAGCCTTGAAAGCCATCAATCCGCGGCTGATCTACGTGTCGATCACCGGCTACGGTCAGACCGGCCCATATAAGGATCGCGCCGGCCACGACATCAATTACCTGGCCCTGGCGGGGCTGGCCAGCCACACCGGCCGTGCCGACAGCGGGCCGTTGCCGCTGGGCATTCAAGCGGCGGATATCGCCGGTGGTTCATTGCACGGGGTGATCGGACTGTTGGCGGCGGTCATCGCCCGTCAGCAGACCGGTCAGGGCCAGCACCTGGACGTGAGTATGACCGACTGCGTGTTCAGCCTCAACGCCATGGCCGGTGCCGGTTACCTGGCCTGCGGTGTGGAGCCGGGTTGGGAGAACCAGATGCTCAACGGCGGCAGCTTCTACGACTATTACCGTACCCGCGATGGTCGCTGGATGTCGGTAGGCAGCCTGGAACCGGCCTTCATGCAGGCGCTGTGCGAGGCTTTGGGGCGCCCGGAACTGGCGGCCCAGGGGCTGTCGCCCAAGCCTGAACAGCAACACGCCCTGAAGCAGGCGCTGCAAACCGAGTTCGAAAAGCATGATTTTGCCGAGCTTTGCCAACTGTTTGCCGGGATCGATGCCTGCGTCGAGCCAGTGCTGAGCCTGGAGGAAGCTGTCCGGCATCCGCAGTTACAGGCTCGGGAGCTGGTGAAGCAGGTGCCCCGAGGGGATGGTTCGAGCCAGGCGCAGATGGCCTGTCCGTTGCGGTTTTCAGAGGGGCTGCCCGAACCTCGCCATATTGGCGTGGGCCTGGGGGCGCATACGGATCAGGTGTTGGAGGCGTTGGGGTTCAGTGCGCAGCGGATTGCCGAATTGCGCAGGAGCGGGGTGGTCTTATAGGGCCGCAAGGCTGCCATCGCGAGCAAGCTCGCTCCCACACTGAATCTCTGGCGTTCATGGATCCTGTGGGAGCGAGCTTGCTCGCGATGAGGCCAGCCCAGCCACTACAAGAGCATCACTCCACCCGCGTTTCCCCGCTGAACACCAAGGTATTGCGACAGCTACGGCACAAATACCGCCGGCCCTGGCGTACCAGGCTGTGGCGCTGGGCCGAGAACGGGAAGTCGCTGCCATCGCAAGGGCACTTATAGATGTAGCGGGTCACACTGCGGCGTTTGATTTCGTAGGTGTGGCAACGGTTGGGTGGCAGTTCGTACACGCCGCGCATGATCAGTTGCCATTCTTCGCCATGGGGCTGGATGCGTTCGCCAAACAGTTGGTGGGCGATCAGGTGCGCGACTTCGTGGGCGACGGTCTGCTTGAGGAAGTCTTCGGCGTTTTCCCGGTACAACTGTGGGTTGAAGCGCAGCAGGTTTTCATGCAGGTGCGCGACACCGGCCTTCTGGCCACGCAATTTGAAGCTGACCACCGGGCGTTTGAAAGGACGTTTGAAAAAGGATTCGGCTTGTTGGTAACACTCTTCGACGCGGGTATTGAGTTGCTCGAGCATGCTTTACGGGTCTCCAGAAGCCCGAGTATGCCGCAAGCGTCGACCGTTGCGAATCGCCCAGGCGCCCAGTGGTCGTTTCAAACACAGGAAGGCCGCCTTGCGGCGGCCTGTGTTGGCAGATCCTGCTTTTTTATTGGAGGGCATTACTTCAATTGGTATAGACCGGGCCGACGCCCAGCCCCCAGACGATCACAGTGAACGCCATGATGGCCACCAGCACCACCAGGCCGACCGCGAGCACCGAACTGGAAAACAGAAAACCTTCGTCCTGGGGAATGTTCATGAACGTTGGCAGGCCTACATACAACAGATAGACGGTGTAGCAGATTGCCGCCGTGCCGACGATCATCCCCAGCCACATGTGCGGGTAGAGCGCCGCCAGGCCGCCGATGAACAGAGGTGTCGCGGTGTAGGTGGCGAACGCGACGCAACGGGCCAGGCTCGGATTGGCATCGTAGGTGCGGGCCATCCAGTGGATGAAGGCACCCATTACCGCCACACCGCCCAACATGGCCAGGTACGACATGATGGTCATCCACAGCGCGCTTTCCTGCGTGAGCATGACCGGTGGACGATTGCCGATGACCCATCCCACCTGCGTGGTGCCGATGAACGCCGAAACCGCGGGAATGGCCGCCAGGATCAGCGTGTGGGTGAGGTACATGTGGCTGATGCTTTCCTCCTGATCGCCACGGATTTCTTTCCATTCTTGATCAGGGTGGGTAAAGAGCCCCACGACATGATGGATCATAGTCAGTCACTCCTTTGTTATTGCCATCGCCCCCCAACGGAGCGCCTACACGGGCCAAGGTGGCCAAGTAAGTAAAGGTCTGAAATATGTGTGCGACCTTATGTCGCAGTATAGAAAGGAGTTACTCCGAGGGGGATGGGAGGCTTAGAGCAAATCGCGCTGTAGAAAGGAGCGTTAATCGCCGATGAGTCTGTGCACCGCTCCGGCTGGAAAAATTCGGCTGTGGCGAGGGGATTTATCCCCGCTGGGGTGCGAAGCGCCCCCAATCCATTGGCTCCCCAGTAACTCAGTCGTTAATGAGGGGGCTGCTGCGCAGCCCAACGGGGATAAATCCCCTCGCCACAATAGAGCCCGTCATGAGCCTTCGCCGAAAATGGATTTTTTGCGTAAAATGCCGGCCTTTCGTCACACCTCACGGATTTCGCGTCATGGGCACTCTTACGGTCAACCAGAACAAACTGCAAAAGCGCCTGCGCCGCCAGGCCGGTGAGGCGGTCGCCGATTTCAACATGATCGAGGACGGCGACAAGGTCATGGTCTGCCTGTCCGGCGGCAAGGACAGCTATACCTTGCTCGATGTGCTGATGCATTTGCAGAAGGTTGCGCCGATCAAGTTCGACATCGTCGCGGTGAACATGGACCAGAAGCAGCCCGGGTTCCCCGAGCATGTGCTGCCGGCCTATCTCGAGTCGCTGGGCGTGGAATATCACATCGTCGAAAAAGACACCTATTCGGTGGTCAAGGAACTGATTCCCGAAGGCAAGACCACCTGTTCGCTATGCTCGCGCCTGCGGCGCGGAACGCTCTACACCTTTGCCGACGAGATCGGTGCGACCAAGATGGCCCTGGGTCACCATCGCGACGACATCGTCGAGACCTTCTTCCTGAACATGTTCTACAACGGTTCGCTCAAGGCCATGCCGCCCAAGCTGCGGGCCGATGACGGGCGCAACGTGGTGATCCGCCCGCTGGCCTATTGCAGCGAGAAAGACATCCAGGCCTATTCGGATTTCAAACAGTTCCCGATCATCCCCTGCAACCTGTGCGGCTCCCAGGAAAACCTGCAACGCCAGGTGGTCAAGGAGATGCTCCAGGAGTGGGAACGCAAGACCCCGGGCCGTACCGAGAGCATTTTCCGTGGTTTGCAGAACGTCATTCCGTCGCAACTGGCGGACCGCAACCTGTTCGACTTCACCAACCTGCGCATCGACGAAAACGCCACGCCGCGGTTCGTCAACGTGGTGAACCTCTGACGGCGCCAACCGCTCTATTCACGGCGCCAGTGGCTATAAGGGCCACTGGCGCCGTTTTCATTTCCGACCCCAGGAGAGGGCATGCGCGATTACAAGTGGCTGCACGAGTATTGTCTGAACCGCTTCGGTTCGGCGGCTGAACTGGAAGCCCACCTGCCGGTTCCCAAGACCCCGGCGCAACTGCGCAAGATCGGCGACGACCGCTACCTTTCGACCATGGCGCTGCGAGTGTTCCGCGCCGGGCTCAAGCACAGCCTGGTGGACGCCAAGTGGCCGGCGTTCGAAGAGGTGTTCTTCAAGTTCGATCCGGAGAAAGTCGTACTGATGAGCGCCGAGCACCTGGAGCGGTTGATGCAGGACGCGCGGATCATCCGCCACCTGGGCAAGCTCAAGAGCGTGCCGCGCAACGCGCAACTGATATTGGACGTGGCCCATGAAAAGGGCAGCTTTGGCGCACTGGTGGCCGACTGGCCGGTGACCGACATCGTTGGCCTGTGGACCTACCTGAAAAAGCACGGCCATCAACTGGGCGGCCTGTCGGCGCCGCGCTTCTTGCGGATGATGGGCAAGGACACCTTCGTGCCCAGTTATGACGTGGTGGCTGCCCTCAATGCCCAGGACATCATCGACAAAGTCCCCACCAGCCAGCGGGACCTGGCGACGGTGCAGAGTGCCTTCAACCAGTGGCATGAAGAGAGCGGAGGAAGGCCCA
The DNA here is from genome assembly GCF_053629195.1 of Pseudomonas sp. R151218B TE3479. Lineage (NCBI taxonomy): Bacteria > Pseudomonadati > Pseudomonadota > Gammaproteobacteria > Pseudomonadales > Pseudomonadaceae > Pseudomonas > Pseudomonas sp. R151218B TE3479. The sequence continues at coordinate 5,940,872 of NZ_JBRJHV010000001.1, read as the reverse complement.
TGAGCCAGATATCGATGATGCTGGCGTACACCGTGAATCATTGAGACCGCGTTGCGGCCATCGCGAGCAAGCCCGCTCCCACAGGGTGCCATCGAGCCACTGTGGGAGCGAGCTTGCTCGCGATAGCGGTATATCAGGCGACGGAAATCTCGCCTTCCCCCGCCAACCGCCGGTTCAACTGGAACCGCCAGCGCACATACAGCAGGGCCGAGCAGAACACCGCCACGCTCGCCGCCATTTCCAGCACGCCGAACAGCTGACGGTTCGGGTCATAGGCCGCCAGTGCGCCTTTGATGAAGTACAGGTTCACCACGAAGCACATCCATGAGTGTCCACGGGCGCTGCCGCTGAGCATGCCGGGCGCGAGTATCAACAGCGGCACCAGTTCGATCAGCAGAATCACCCAGGGCCGCGCGCCGTGCAGGTCGGCGATCAGCAGGTAGTAGGCGCTGAGCAACCCCACCAGGCCGAAAAAGCACAGCAGGCTGAGGACGCGGGCCAGGCGTACGCGCGGTTCGAGCCATTGGGCGGAAGGCAGGATCTTCGGCTTCTTAGCCACGGCCGTTCTCCAGCAGCAGGGCGGTTTTCGCCAGGCGCAAACCCAAGGCGCGGCACAGGGCGACTTCATGTTCGTTCAAGCCACTTTTACCGTCGGCCCCGGCATGATGGCTCGGACCGTAGGGCGTGCCGCCGCCCTGGGTGTCGATCAGGGCCGATTCGCTGTAGGGCAGGCCGGTGATCAGCATGCCGTGGTGCAACAGCGGCAGCATCATCGACAGCAGGGTGGTTTCCTGGCCGCCGTGCAGGCTCGCGGTGGAGGTGAACACCCCGGCCGGTTTGCCTACCAGTGCGCCGGTCAGCCACAGGTTGCTGGTGCCGTCGAGAAAGTACTTGAGCGGCGCAGCCATGTTGCCGAACCGCGTCGGGCTGCCCAAGGCCAGGCCGGCGCAGTTTTTCAGGTCATCGAGGCTGGCGTAGAGCGGGCCTTGCTCAGGGATGTCCGGGGAAACCGCTTCGCACTCGGCGGAAATCGCCGGTACCGTACGCAGCCTGGCTTCCAGCCCGGCCTGTTCGACACCACGGGCGATCTGCCGGGCCATTTCGTTGGTGGAGCCGCTGCGGCTGTAATACAGCACCAGGATGTACGGCGTGGTCACGGCAGGATCTCCAGAATCTTCTCCGGCGGCCGGCCGATCACGGCCTTTTCACCGGCTTCCAGAATCGGCCGTTCCATGAGTTTCGGGTGGGCGGCGATGGCCGCGATCAACTGGGCCTGGCTCAGGCTTTCGTCGGCCAGGTTCAGGTCTTTGTATTCATCCTCGCCGGTGCGCAGCAATTGCCGGGCGGTGATGCCGAGCTTGCCCAGCAGGCGTTCCAGTTGCGCGGCGTCGAGCGGGGTTTCCAGGTAGCGGACCACGGTGGGCGTCAGGCCGCGGGCCTCCAACAGTTCCAGCGCACCGCGGGATTTCGAGCAGCGCGGGTTGTGATAAAGAGTCAGATCGGTCATGAGCGGGTCGCATCTTGCGTAAGGTGGCGGCTATTCTACTGTGCCGCGAAGTCCCTAGCACCTTAGAGAGGCGACGGGTCGCAGCAGCGTTCACATTCAGACAAGGATTGGTACATGACAAGGCGATTGATGGCGGCACTGACATTCATGGGCATCCTGTTGCTTGCTGGTTGCGGAAACGACTACGGAGTGGACCAGAACGGCCAGGCCATCGACTCGCAGCGGCTGGACAAACAATGGCTGGTGCTCAACTACTGGGCGGAATGGTGTGCGCCGTGCCGCACCGAAATCCCGGAATTCAATGCCTTGGCCGAACAGCTCAAGGGGCGCAACGTCGGTGTATTCGGGGTCAATTTCGACCAGGTGCAGGGCGAAGAACTCAAGAGTGCCAGCGACAAGATGGGGATTCGCTTCACGGTGCTGGCCCGGGATCCGGCCGAGATCTTCGACCTGCCTCGCAGTGAAGGCTTGCCGGTGACTTACATCATCGATAACCGGGGCAAGGTGCGCGAACAGTTGCTGGGGGAGCAGACGGCGGCGGGGGTAATGGCCAAGCTTGAGGCGTTGCAGGCGTTCAAATAATCCCTGTTTTGACAGGTGGGATCCCTTGTGGCGAGGGGATTTATCCCCGTTGGGCTGCGCAGCAGCCCCCTGCGTCCCGTCTGACAAACTGTAGCGGCAAATAGATCTGGGGCCGCTTCGCAGCCCAGCGGGGATAAATCCCCTCGCCACAGGGGATCCATGCCGGATTCAGGATCTTTCCCCGGAGGCCTCAGCCCTCTTCCAGCCACCACCGCAGCGGCTTGCCCTGGGCCGGCCAGAAGCGCATCTGCTCGATGGGCGAGATGTCCCAGCGTTCGACCTTCTCCAAGGCCTGCAAGAAGCGTGTCTCCTGTTCCATCAGCGCCGGGGCGCAGAGCTTGCGGGTGCTGCCGATCTTGCCGAAGCTCAAGCGATGGCCTTCCAGGGTGTAGGGCGCGAACCAGTGGTTGCAGCCGCCGTTGCCGTAGGCCCGGCCGTCATCCCCAAGGGTGATGGTCAGGTGGCTGTAGTCCATCAATGGCCGCTCGCCGATCCATTCCAGGATATAGCTGCGGTTGTGTTGCAACTGCACAGGTTCCGCGGCACACCCCATCAGGCTCATGCCGATCGACGCGGACAGGGCCAAACGTTTCATCAGGCGGCTTCCTGGCATGTCGGGCACAGGTGTTTTTCACCCACGGTGGTCCAGCCCAGTTCGGCGATCCGTGCGCTGGCGGCCGGTTTCTCGGCCTTGACGCCGAGTTTGGCATCGACGGCGAACTCGAAGCTCAGTGCCTTGGCGCAAGCGTCGCAGTTGACCTGCCAGGTATGGATCGCCAGTTCGCCGAACACCGGGCCGGTGGTCATGGCCGTCCATTGGCCCATGGGTTTGAGCAGGTGTCGCACGGTGTCCACCGTCAGACGCATGGACAAATCCTTGCTGCCCTTGAGCGTGACGAGCAGTACATCGTTGGCCTGGATCGAACCGCCATTGCCAGTGACCTGGTAGCGGCCCGGCGCCAGGGCGCGGACTTCGGTCAGGGTGTGCTGCGGGTTCATCAGGGTGTAGCGAAAATCGTGTTCGGCCATGGGTCCTCCAAATAGGCGCGACATGCTAGCACGGGGCATGGCTTGGGATGGTCAACCACGAATCTTGCCGACGAAACTCCACCTCCTGTGGGAGCGAGCTTGCTCGCGATGGCGACGGATCAGTCAGCCTGGATGTCGACTGACAGACCGCTATCGCGAGCAGGCTCGCTCCTACAAGGGGGAATGTTGGTTCAGGTTTAGTGGTCAACCAGGTTCTGCGGCGTGCCGGCCGCCCAGGCCGCGATGTTGTCCAGGGTGGTCATGGCAATCGCCGCCAGGGCTTCATGGGTGAGGAAGGCCTGGTGGGCGGTGATCACCACGTTGGGGAAGGTCAGCAGGCGTGCCAGCACATCGTCTTGCAAGGGCTGGTCGGAGCGGTCCTTGAAGAACAGTTCGGCCTCTTCTTCATAGACATCCAACCCCAAATAGCCCAATTGGCCGCTCTTCAGCGCCTCGATCAGGGCCGGTGTATCCACCAGGCCGCCGCGTCCGGTGTTGATCAACATGGCGCCGCGTTGCATCGACGCCAGGGAGCGGGCGTTGATCAGGTGGCGGCTCTGTTCGTTCAGCGGGCAGTGCAGGCTGATGATCTGCGCCTGCGCCAGCAGTTCATCCAGAGCCAGATAGCGCGCACCCAAGGCTTGCACCTGAGGATTGGGGTACGGGTCGTAAGCCAGTAGCTGACAGCCGAAACCGGCCATGATCCGCGCGAACGTCGCGCCGATCTGCCCGGTACCGATCACGCCGACGGTCTTGCCCACCAGGTCGAACCCCGTCAACCCATGGAGGCTGAAATTGCCATCCCGGGTGCGGTTGTAGGCGCGGTGTAGGCAGCGATTGAGGGCCATGATCAGCGCCACGGCATGTTCGGCCACGGCATGGGGTGAGTAGGCCGGTACGCGGACGATGCTCAAGCCCAGACGCTTGGCGGCGGGCAGGTCGACGTGGTTGTAGCCGGCCGAGCGCAGGGCGATCAGCCGCGTGCCGCCCGCGGCCAGCCGTTCCAGCACCGGGGCGCTCAGGTCATCGTTGATGAAGGCACAGACCACTTCATGCCGTTCGGCCAGGGCCACGGTGTCCAGGTTCAGGCGGGCGGGCTGGAACTGCAACTCGAGGCCGGCGGGCGCCGGGGCTTTGATGAAACTGTCACGGTCGTAGGTCTGGCTGCTGAAAAGAATCGCGCGCATGGGGCCTCCTGGCAAAAAAATACAGTCGGGGTCGGAGCATGGATTTTCAGCGATTCCGATTTCCAGGGTATTGCCCTGGATCAGGCGCTGATACGCGCCTCGCTGGCCAGGCGGTTGATAGCGCGCTCCAGTTCTTCCAGGGCGACGGCAGCCTTGGGGTCCTGTTGCTTGAGCAGGGTTTCGCTGCGCTGGCAGGCCGCCCGCAATTGCGGTACGCCGCAGTAGCGGGTGGCGCCGTGCAGGCGGTGGACCCGTTCGATCAGGGCGTTGTGATCGTTGGCCTCGCTGGCCTGGCGGATCGCTTCGCGGTCGGCTTCCAGGGATGCGAGCAGCATCGCCAGCATATCCGCTGCCAGATCGGCCTTGCCAGCGGCCAGGCGCAAGCCTTCTTCATGATCGAGCACCAGCAGTTCGCTGCCACCCTGGGCATCGCTGTTGCGCTCCGGCGACTGGTTTCGCAGGGCCAGGCCGGTCCATTTGAGCACCACCTGGGCCAGTTGCCGTTCGCTGATGGGCTTGGTCAGGTAGTCGTCCATGCCGCTTTGCAGCAGGGCGCGTTTTTCGTTGGCCATGGCGTGGGCGGTGAGGGCGACGATGGGCAGCGGCGTGCAGTGCCGCTCGCTTTCCCACTGGCGGATCGCCTCGGTGCTCTGGCGACCGTCCATGCCGGGCATCTGCACGTCCATCAACACCAGGTCGAAGGTTTCCTTCTGCACGGCCTTGACCGCCGCGTAACCGCTTTCCACCGCCAGTACCTTGGCGCCCATGTCTTCGAGCAGGGTTTGCACCAGCAGCAGGTTGGCCGGGTTGTCGTCCACGCACAGCACTTTCGGGGCACGGCTGGAAACCGGCTCACTGGGTTCGCTGCGGGGCGGGCGCGGGTTGACCAGGTCGGACAGCGCGCGGCGCAACTTGCGGGTGCAGGCCGGCTTGGCCTGCAACTGACTGTGGGGGTTGGGCACCGAGAGGTGGTACAGAGTCTGTTCCGTGGTGGGGCACAGCACGAGCACTTTGCAGCCCAAGTGCTCAAGGTCCCAGATGTGCTGGTTGAGGCGCTCCGGCGGCATGTCGTTGCTGGTGATGCCCAGCACGGCCAGATCGATCGCCTGGTCGGTCTGGTGGGCGACGGTGATGCCGTTGGTCAGGCTCTCCAGGGTGTTGAACGGCGTCACTTGCAGGCCGCAGTCTTCGAGCTGGTGCTGCAAGGCCTGGCGGGCCAGTTCATGGTTCTCCAGCACCGCTACGCGCCGGCCCAGCAACGGCGGGCCCGGCAGGTCTTCGGCATCGTCGCGGGTCTTGGGCAAGCGCAGGCTGATCCAGAACTCGGAGCCTTCGCCCGGTGTGCTGTCGACGCCGATCTCGCCGCCCATCTGTTCCACCAGGCGCTTGGAGATCACCAGGCCCAAGCCGGTGCCACCCGGTTGTCGGGACAGCGAGTTGTCGGCCTGGCTGAATGCCTGGAACAGCGCCCGCACGTCCTGGTTGGACAGGCCGATACCGGTGTCCTGGATGCTGATGCGCAACTGCACGCTGTCTTCGTGCTCGTCTTCGAGCATGGCCCGGGCGACGATGGTGCCCTCGCGGGTGAACTTGATGGCGTTGCTCACCAGGTTGGTGAGGATCTGCTTGAGGCGCAGCGGATCGCCCACCAGCGACAGCGGCGTGTCCCGGTAGACCAGACTCACCAGTTCCAGCTGCTTGGCGTGGGCGGCCGGGGCGAGGATGGTCAGGGTGTCTTGCAGCAGGTCCCGCAGGTTGAACGGAATGCTGTCGAGCACCAGTTTGCCGGCCTCGATCTTCGAAAAGTCGAGGATCTCGTTGATGATCCCCAGCAGGCTGTCGGCGGATTTCTCGATGGTGCCCAGGTAATCGAGCTGGCGCGGGGTCAGCTCGCTTTTTTGCAACAGGTGGGTAAAGCCGAGAATGCCGTTGAGCGGTGTGCGGATTTCATGGCTCATGTTCGCCAGGAACTCGGACTTGATCCGGCTCGCTTCCAGGGCTTCCTTGCGGGCCAGGTCCAACTCGATGTTCTGGATCTCGATGGTTTCCAGGTTCTGGCGCACGTCTTCGGTGGCCTGGTCGATGCTGTGCTGCAATTCTTCCTGGGCGTTCTGCAAGGTACTGGCCATGCGATTGATGCCCGAGGCCAGTTCATCCAGCTCCTGGCTGCCCAACGGTGGCAGGCGGGTTTCCAGATGACCGTCCTTGAGTTGCGCCACGGCTTGCTTGATCTGGCTCAGCGGGCGGTTGATCGTGCGGCCCATGCGCAGGGCCAGCAGCGCTGTCAGGCACAGGCCGGCGGCGATCAGCAGCAGGCTGGCGAACAGGCTGCGATAGCCGCGCAGCAACATACCGCTGTGGGACAGCTCCAGCTCGACCCAGCCCAGCAGGCGGTCGGCTTCTTCGGGAATCAGTTCGCCCGCCAGGTTGCGGTGTTTGCCGAATACCGGCAGCAGGTAGCGCGTGGCGTCGTTGCCGGTGCGTTGCAGCAGCTGTGCACTGTTGCCTTCCGGTGCCCGGTTGAGCATGGTCGGGCCGGCGTGGGCCAGCGGCGCGCGGTCGGGGGCGAGGAAAGTCACGGCGCGTACGTCCGCTTGCTCGAGGGACTGGGTGGCGATGCGCTCCAGCAGATCGGTGTCCTGGCGGCTCATGGCCGGGGCGACCAACGGGGCCAGTTGCTCGGCGATCATCTCGCCACGTTGCAGCAACTGGGCGTGCAGGTCCGATTGCTGCATCCAGGTGAAATAACCGCCCAGGACCAGCGCCATCAGGCTGGTCGGCAACAGGGTCAGCAACAGCACGCGGCCTTTGATTCCCAGTTTCTTGAGCACACTTGTCTCCTGCATCCAGCGGTCTGATTGAGCTGTGCGCGCATCCGGCACGCACCACCTGCGCAGTGTAGCGATTTGCGGGCGGGCGATCTTCGTAAATTCGTGTCTGCCGTGCATTCGTAGCGCTGGGCAATTGCCCACGGCGATAAACGGTGGTGGCGTCTGGAGTCAATTTTGCGATGACCGGTAGCATTGCGCTCGGCTTATTCCCATAAGCCATAACCACCACACTTTGCGTGATATGGCCGCGCCAGGTTTGCCGGTATGATAGGCGCCCCCGCAGCCCGGATTGCGAATACGCCATGACTTTGCAGTACCCCACCATCGCCGATTGCGTCGGCAACACCCCGCTGGTCCGCTTGCAGCGCTTGCCCGGCGAGACCACTAATACGCTTTTGCTCAAGCTCGAAGGGAATAACCCGGCGGGTTCGGTCAAGGACCGGCCGGCGCTGTCGATGATCACCCGTGGCGAGTTGCGCGGGCAGATCCAGCCTGGCGATACGCTGATCGAGGCGACCTCCGGCAACACGGGTATTGCCTTGGCCATGGCGGCGGCGATCAAGGGCTACAAGATGATCCTGATCATGCCCGACAACTCCAGTGCCGAGCGCAAGGCGGCGATGACGGCCTATGGCGCCGAGTTGCTCCTGGTGACCCAGGAGCAGGGCATGGAAGGTGCCCGGGACCTGGCCGAGCGCATGCAGGCCGAGGGGCGTGGCAAGGTGTTGGATCAGTTCGCCAACGGCGACAATCCCGAGGCCCACTACACCACCACCGGCCCTGAGATCTGGCGCCAGACCGGCGGCACCATCACCCATTTCGTCAGCTCGATGGGCACCACCGGTACCATCATGGGTACCTCGCGCTACCTGAAAGAACAGAACCCGAACGTGCAGATCATCGGCCTGCAACCGATGGAAGGCTCGGCCATCCCCGGCATCCGCCGCTGGCCCGAGGAGTATCTGCCGAAGATCTACCAGGCCGAGCGCGTGGACCGCATCATCGACATGGCCCAGAGCGAGGCCGAGGACGTGACCCGTCGCCTGGCGCGTGAAGAGGGCATCTTCTGCGGCGTGTCTTCGGGCGGTGCCGTGGCGGGGATGTTGCGCCTTTCCAAGGAAGTTGAAAACGCGGTGATCGTCGCGATCATCTGCGACCGTGGCGACCGTTACCTGTCGACCGGCATTTTCGACGCGCCCAACTGATGGCCAAGCAAGAGAGAGGCCTGCGCTTCCAGCCCAGCGGCGGGAGCCGGGCCCCGCAAGTGCCCACCGGTAAAAAGCAGCGCCTGACCATTGAACGCCTGGCCAACGATGGCCGGGGCATTGCGTTTGTCGATGGCCGGACCTGGTTTGTCATCGGTGCCCTGGCCGGCGAAGAGGTCGAGGCGCGGGTGCTCGGTGCTCACGGCAAAGTAGTCGAGGCGCGTACCGAGCGGGTGTTCCTGTCCAGTGATCTGCGTCGTGCGGCGCCGTGCATCCATGCCGGTCGTTGCGGCGGTTGCAGCGTCCAACATTTGCCCCATGACGAACAACTCGCCCTGAAACAGCGCATGCTCGCCGAGCAACTGTCGCGGGTGGCCGCAGTGGAGCCGCAGGAATGGGCGGCACCATTGAGCGGGCCTGAGTTCGGTTATCGGCGTCGCGCCCGCGTGGCGGTGCGCTGGGATCAGAAGGCGAAAAAACTCGAAGTGGGTTTCCGTGCTGTCGGCAGCCAGGACATCGTCGCCATTGGTGATTGCCCGGTGCTGGTACAGCCCTTGCAGCCGATCATGAGTCGCCTGCCAGAGATGCTTCGACGCCTGAGTAAACCCCAGGCGCTGGGGCATGTGGAATTGTTCGCCGGTTCGTCCCTTGCGGTATTGCTGCGCCACATGGCGCCGCTGTCGGAGGCCGACCTGGCGATCCTCAAGGATTTCTGCGCGTTTCACGATGCCCAGTTGTGGTTGCACGGTGCAGGTGAACCGCAACCGGTCGAGCCCGGACAGGCCCTGGGCTTTCGCCTGGATGCCTGGGATCTTGAGCTGGCGTACCGGCCCGGGGATTTCATCCAGGTGAACGCCGGGGTCAACGAGGCGATGATCGCCCAGGCCCTGCAATGGCTGGCGCCGCGCTCCGAGGAGCGGGTGCTGGACCTGTTCTGCGGCCTGGGCAATTTTGCCTTGCCGCTGGCCAAAAGCGTGCGCCAAGTGGTGGCTGTGGAAGGCGTGCAAACCATGGTGGACCGTGCGGCGGCCAATGCCGTCAGCAACAATTTGAATAACACTGCCTTTTTTCAGGCCGATTTATCCCAGCCTCTGGCGGATGCCGAATGGATCGGCGAAGGCTTTTCTGCGGTACTCTTGGACCCACCCCGTGACGGTGCTTTCGAGGTGGTGCGCAAGCTGTCGTCCCTGGGGGCCAAACGGTTGGTTTATGTATCGTGCAACCCGGCAACTTTGGCCCGGGATACGGTCGAACTGATCAAGCAGGGCTACCGGTTAAAACGTGCCGGGATTCTCGATATGTTTCCTCAAACGGCGCATGTCGAGGCCATGGCGTTATTTGAAGCGAGCCAGGATGGCTTGTCCGACTGACCCGTTCGTGCCAACCCGCCACAGCCCTGGGCGGAAACACGGGCAGCGAAGGTCAGCGAAGTTGACGCATTGAATCTGCGTCGTAGGGAAGGTAAGTAAAGATGGTACAGGTGAGAGCACACCAGCCGATCAACACCGACGGCAGTATCAATCTCGAGGCTTGGCTCGATCATGCGGTCAGCGTCGACATGGCACTGGATCGCGAAGCCTTGAAGGCCGCCTGCGAGTTCGCTCGCGAGGCGGAGCAGCAACACAACGCGGCGAAGAACCTGTGGTCCGAAGGCACCTCGAGTTTCCAGACGGGCCTGGAGATCGCCGAAATTCTCGCTGACCTCAAGCTCGACCAGGATTCCCTGGTGGCGGCGGTGCTGTACCGCGGCGTGCGCGAAGGACAGATCCAGCTACCGGTGGTCAGCCAGCGTTTCGGCACCGTGGTGGCCAAGCTGATCGACGGCGTGCTGCGCATGGCCGCTATCAGCGCCAGCCTCAGCCCGCGCCAGTCCATGGTGTTGGGCACCCAGGGCCAGGTGGAAAACCTGCGCAAGATGCTGGTGGCGATGGTCGACGACGTGCGCGTCGCGCTGATCAAGCTGGCCGAGCGCACCTGCGCGATCCGCGCCGTGAAGTCCGCCGATGACGAAAAGCGCAATCGCGTCGCCCGGGAGGTGTTCGACATCTACGCCCCCCTGGCCCATCGTCTGGGCATCGGTCACATCAAGTGGGAGCTGGAGGACCTGTCCTTCCGCTACCTGGAGCCCGACCAATACAAGCAGATCGCCAAGCTGTTGCATGAGCGGCGCCTGGATCGCGAGCGCTTTATCACCGATGTGATGACCCAGTTGCGCGAGGAGTTGCAGGCCACCGGCGTGGAAGCCGACATCAGTGGCCGGGCCAAGCACATCTACTCGATCTGGCGAAAAATGCAGCGCAAGGGCCTGGAATTCAGCCAGATCTACGACGTTCGCGCCGTTCGTGTGCTGGTCCCGGAAATGCGCGACTGCTATACCGCGCTGGGGATCGTCCACACCTTGTGGCGGCACATTCCGAAGGAGTTCGACGACTACATCGCCAACCCCAAGGAAAACGGCTATCGCTCGTTGCACACGGCGGTGATCGGCCCCGAGGGCAAGGTGCTGGAAGTGCAGATCCGCACCCATGCCATGCACGAGGAAGCCGAGCTGGGCGTTTGTGCCCACTGGAAATACAAGGGCACCGACGTCAAGTCCGGGTCCAACCACTACGAAGAGAAAATCTCCTGGCTGCGCCAGGTGCTCGAGTGGCATGAGGAACTGGGTGACATCGGCGGCCTGGCCGAACAGCTGCGCGTGGACATCGAACCGGACCGGGTCTATATATTCACCCCCGACGGCCACGCGATCGACTTGCCCAAGGGCGCGACACCGCTGGACTTCGCCTACCGGGTCCACACCGAGATCGGCCACAACTGCCGTGGCGCCAAGATCAACGGGCGGATCGTGCCGCTCAACTACAGCCTGCAGACCGGCGAGCAGGTCGAGATCATCACCAGCAAGCACGGTACGCCGAGCCGCGACTGGCTGAACCCGAACCTGGGCTACATCACCACATCCCGGGCGCGGGCGAAAATCGTCCATTGGTTCAAGCTGCAGGCCCGCGATCAGAACGTCGCTGCCGGCAAGACCTTGCTCGAGCGTGAACTCGGGCGTCTGGGCCTGCCGCAGGTGGACTTCGACAAGCTGGCCGAAAAAGCCAACATGAAAACCGCCGAGGACATGTTTGCCGCCCTCGGTGCCGGCGATCTGCGCCTTGCACAGTTGGTCAACCTGGCCCAGCAACTGGTGGAACCGGAGCGTGGCAACGAGCAACTGGAGCTGATCCCGCGCAAGGCCACCGGCTACAAACCGGGCAAGCGCGGCGATATCCAGATCCAGGGCGTGGGCAACCTGATGACCCAGATGGCCGGCTGCTGCCAGCCATTGCCGGGGGATGCGATCGTCGGCTACATCACCCAGGGCCGCGGCGTGAGCATTCACCGCCAGGACTGTGCCTCGGTGCTGCAACTGGCCGGTCGCGAGCCGGAGCGGATCATCCAGGTCAGTTGGGGCCCGGTGCCGGTGCTCACCTACCCGGTGGACATCGTCATCCGCGCCTACGACCGATCCGGCCTGCTGCGTGACGTGTCCCAGGTGTTGCTGAACGAGCGGATCAACGTGCTGGCGGTCAATACCCGTTCGAACAAGGAAGACAACACCGCGCTGATGTCCCTGACCATCGAGATTCCGGGGCTGGATGCGCTGGGGCGGTTGCTGGGGCGGATCTCCCAGTTGCCGAACATCATCGAGACCCGGCGTAACCGGACGCCAGGTTAAGCGCAGTCCAAACATGTGGGAGCGAGCTTGCTCGCGATAGCGGTCTATCAGTGACAGAGATGTTGACTGGTGTTCCGTCATCGCGAGCAAGCTCGCTCCCACAGGGCTTTTTTGTGACGGGATGGATTGATGTATAGCCTTGAAGACCTGCTCCACATGATGAACCGCCTGCGGGACCCGCAGTACGGCTGCCCGTGGGACATCAAGCAAACCTACGCCACCATCGTTCCTCATACGCTTGAAGAAGCTTACGAGGTGGCCGATGCAATCGAGCGCGGCGATTTCGATCACTTGCAGGGCGAGTTGGGCGACCTGTTGTTCCAGGTGGTGTATTACAGCCAGTTGGCCCGGGAAGAAAACCGCTTCGAATTCGCCGGCGTGGTCGACAGCATCACCCGCAAGCTGATCCGTCGTCATCCCCATGTGTTTCCTACCGGTGACCTTTATGCCCCGGTGGACATTCCTCGCCTGAGTGAAGAACAGGTCAAGCATCGCTGGGAAGAGATCAAGGCAGAGGAACGAGCCGAGAAAGCCTCGGCGCCCGAACAGTTGTCGTTGCTCGACGATGTGCCGGGTGCGCTGCCGGCGTTGTCCCGTTCGGCGAAATTGCAAAAGCGTGCCGGCCAGGTCGGTTTCGACTGGCCAGGTCCTTTGCCGGTGCTCGACAAGGTCCGGGAGGAACTGGACGAAGTGCTCGAAGCCATGGCCGACGATGATCCGGTCGCCATCAGCGACGAGATTGGCGACCTGCTGTTCAGTGTGGTGAACCTGGCTCGCCATCTGAAAGTCGACCCGGAAAGCGCCCTGCGGGGGGCCAACGGGAAATTCGAGCGGCGGTTCCGATTTATCGAACAGGCATTGCGCGACACCCACCGTCCCATGGAAGATTGCACCCTCGAAGAGTTGGACGCCTTGTGGGGCGAAGCCAAACGTCAGGAAAAGAATTTGCCCAGCTGTGGCTGAGGCCGTTGCCTAAGTGAGTAAGCACCATGAGCCTTTCCCTTCGCGACCAGTTGCTCAAAGCAGGGCTGGTCAACCAAAAGCAGGCCAAGCAGGTCGGCAAAGAGAAACAGAAGCAGCAGCGCCTGGCCCACAAAGGCCAGATCGAACTGGATGATTCCCAGCAGCGTGCCGCCCAGGAAGCCATGGCCGAAAAGGTCAAGCGCGACCAGGAACTCAACCGGCAGCAGCAGGAAAAGGTCGAGCAGAAGGCCCGGGCCGCGCAGATCAAGCAATTGATCGAGGTCTCGCGCCTGCCGAAGCTGACCACTGAGGATTATTACAACTTCGTCGACGACAAGAAGGTCAAGCGCATCTCGGTCAATACGCTGATGCGCAACAAATTGAGCAGTGGCTCCCTGGCGATCGTCCACCATGCCGGCGGCTACGAAGTGATCCCGCGCGAGGCAGCCCTGAAGATCCAGGAACGCGACCCCAAGCGCATCGTCCAGCTCAACACCCAGACCGAAGAAGTGGATGCCGATGATCCGTACGCGGCGTATCAGATTCCTGATGATTTGATGTGGTAAGAGCGGCTCAATGTCGTTGAGCTGAAACACAAAACATGTGGGAGCGAGCTTGCTCGCGATGGCGTCATATCAGTCAATGTCTCTTTCACTGATATACCGCTATCGCGAGCAAGCTCGCTCCCACAGGTTTTTTTATCGTTCAGGATTCTGCCATTTCACGCGAGCGCAGTCGTTCCTCACGCTCCAGCTCAGCCTTGTAGCTATGGGCGTCCGTTTCGGAGTGGAACATCCCCACCAGCAGATCCTGCTGACGCACATCCCAGATCCGGATCCCGGCAGCAATGGCTTCGTGGGACATGTGGGCATCATCACGTTCATTTACTTTCACAGTCATCTTGCAAGCTCCAATCTCTGTTATCTGCAGCAAGGCGTGTGCAGGACTTTGTTATAGATTTGGATAGCGTGCTAAGTAAATGGCCCGGTTCGTTAAGAAGTTTTCATGGAAAGCGCAACAATCCTGCAGGTCAGGCGTTGCGCGGCATTCGGTCGCAGGTGTTGTTCATGAAGAAGATTTCATGTTGCAGGGGTAATTCTCCATGAACACAAAACCTGTGGGAGCGAGCTTGCTCGCGATGGCGGTTTATCCGCGATAAAAATGCTGACTGACACACCGCTATCGCGAGCAAGCTCGCTCCCACAGAGGGTATGTGGTGGGCTTGAAATCCGGGCATTAAAAAGCCCCGCATTTGCGGGGCTTCTCGGTGTTCACTTCGATCAGCTGCCTTTTACAGCCTTGCCGTTGACCGTACCGTCCTGGAGCATGATGTTGTACTCCTTGCCGTCAGTCTCGACCTGTTGCAGGCGCACCAGCAGGTAGTCCCAGTCCTTGGCGAACCAGAGCACGGTGATGCGCTTGCTTTGTGTTGGGTCGCGTACGCGCTCGACCTTGATCGCATCGATCTGTCCGGCCTTGGTGTCGACCTTCTCCGAGCCCAGGACACGGAAGTCGTAGGTATCGACTTCGCCATCATCCACGACCTGATAGCTCATGCTTTTCTTGCCAGCCGCCACGTCATGCTGCAGGGCCAACTGGTACGTGGATTTATCGACCATGCCACGGTTGAGCGGCAGCTTGACCGCGTCACCGCGATCGGTGCCGGTGACCATCTTGGTGTTCCAGTCGAAGTCCAGGTCGGCCTTCTTGGCCTTGCCCAGGCCACCCCGTTCGAAGTGGTAGGACTGTGGCAGCAGGGTGTCCTTGTCCAGGGTCAGGGTGCTTTCTTCGGTCAGGCTGGCGATCATCATCGAAGCCTTGAAGCTCAGCTTCCAGGTGCCGTTGGCCTCCTTGGTCAGGTTGCGCTCGGCGGTGCCGCTCATGGGCAACTGTTTCCAGTCGGCGGTGTAGCTGGCGGAGAACGGTTGAAGTTCTGCGGCCTGTGCCAGGGGCAAGGCAAGCAGAGCGCAAGCGAAGAGCAGGGCGCGACGCATAAAATCTCCTAGTATCGAATCAAATGGCCGCTGGCGGCGAGTAACTGGCCGTCCAGTGAGGCACCGCGATCGTCGAGGGTCAGCCTTCCTTCGGCAAACCAACGCACGGCCATCGGGTAGATCTGGTGCTCGCGGGCGTGAACCCGTTGCGCCAGGCTTTGCGGCGTGTCGTGCAACTCTACCGGTATTACTGCCTGTACGACCAGTGGTCCGCCATCGAGTTCCTCGGTGACGAAGTGCACGGAGCAGCCGTGCTCCGTGTCTCCGGCCTCCAGCGCGCGCTGGTGAGTATGTAACCCTTTGTATTTGGGCAGCAGCGAGGGATGGATATTGAACAGGCGGCCTTGGTAGTGACGCACGAAGCCAGCGCTGAGGATGCGCATGAAGCCAGCGAGCACGACCAGTTGCGGATTGAAGGTGTCGATCTGTTCGATCAGCGCGGCGTCGAAGGCCTCGCGGCCCTCGAACGCCTTGTGATCCAGGACGCGGGTGTCGATGCCCGCGTCCCTGGCACGTTGCAGGCCGTAGGCATCGGCGCGGTTGGAAATCACCGCGCGGATACGGACCGGGCTGTCGCCGGTCCGCGTGCTATCGATCAAGGCCTGCAAGTTACTGCCGGTGCCGGACAGCAGCACCACCACGTCACAGGTTGCGGACATCAGTGTGCCTTAAGGTTTTTCAGCTCGACCTGTGCGGCGCCTTCGGCCGCGGTGGCGATCTGGCCGATGACCCAAGGCTGTTCGCCGGCTTCACGCAGGACGTTCAGGGCCGTCTCGACGTGCTCCTGGGCCACGCAGATGACCATGCCCACGCCGCAGTTCAGCACGCGGTGCATTTCGGTTTCATCGACATTGCCTTTCTCTTGCAGCCAGTCGAATACCGCCGGACGGGTCCAGCTCGCCACGTCGACCACGGCCTGGGCGCCTTTTGGCAGCACGCGCGGGATGTTGTCCAGCAGACCACCACCGGTGATGTGGGCCATGGCCTTGACGGCACCGGTGTCCTTGATCAGCTTGAGCAGCGGCTTGACGTAGATGCGGGTCGGGGCCATCAGCAGGTCGGCCAGTGGCTTGCCGTCGAGCTGGGTGTTTTCGATGTCGGCACCCGAGACTTCGATGATCTTGCGGATCAGCGAGTAGCCGTTGGAGTGCGGGCCGGAGGACGGCAGGGCGAGCAGGGCATCGCCAGCGGCGACTTTCGAGCCGTCGATGATTTCGGCTTTCTCCACGACGCCGACGCAGAAGCCGGCCAGGTCGTAGTCTTCGCCTTCGTACATGCCTGGCATTTCAGCGGTTTCGCCGCCGACCAGGGAGCAGCCGGACAGTTCGCAGCCGGCGCCAATGCCGGTCACGACCTGGGCGGCGGTGTCGACGTTCAGTTTGCCGGTGGCGTAGTAGTCAAGGAAGAACAGCGGCTCGGCACCGCACACCACCAGGTCGTTCACGCACATGGCCACCAGGTCGATGCCGATGCTGTCGTGCTTGTTCAGGTTCAAGGCCAGGCGCAGCTTGGTGCCGACGCCGTCGGTGCCCGAGACCAGAACCGGTTGCTTGTAGCCGGCCGGGATCTCGCAGAGGGCGCCGAAACCGCCCAGGCCGCCCATGACTTCCGGGCGCGCAGTGCGCTTGGCGACGCTCTTGATGCGTTCGACCAATGCTTCACCGGCGTCGATGTCTACACCGGCGTCCTTGTAGCTCAGGGAGGGTTGCTTGCTCATGATCCAGGCCTTTAGGGGGGATTTCTGGGTAACGACCGACCGCCAGGGCCATTGAATAACCGTTGTACGAATTATTCCGGGAGCCCAGCCATTGCCGGTCTGCGAAGGCGCGCGATTTTATCAGGCTTGAGGGGCAGCGGCCATCCTCGCGCCGACGGGCAGGGACATATCCGCGGAAAAAAACCGATATTTCTTATATTGGTACTGCGCAACGCCTCTGTATAAGGTGTAGCGGTAACCGGTTATGGTGATGACCGTGCGAAACTTCCACCGGGCATGTGAATGTTTTGCCGGGTGCTGTGGTCTCAGCCATGCTCAATCTTCTTCACACGGCCTGTTCCAGCCGTTATGTCCGGGAATCTTCCATGCGTTTGTTCAAATTCTTGTCCGTGGGCTGCTTGTCGCTGATCAGCCTGGCGAGCCATGCCGAAACCGTCAATGGCCTCTATCAAGTGCTCGAACCGGTCACCAGCCAGACGCCGGAGGAGCGTAACCAGGCGACGTTGCGCGCCCTGGATACGCTGGTGCTGCGCCTGACCGGCGATGCCAAGGCGGCCCAGAATCCCGGGTTGGCGGCCATCCGCCAGGATCCGCAACAGATCATTCTTCAATATGGCTACGACGCCGGCCCGCCGGAAAGCCTCAAGGTGGATTTCGACCCGGCGAGCACCGACCGGGCATTGCGCTCGGCAGGCTTGTCACTGTGGAGCGCGAACCGGCCATCGATCCTGGGCTGGTGGCTGAACGATTCGGCCGAGGGCTCCAGCCTGGTGGGCGATGGCCAAGCCAGCGCCACGCCGCTGCGGCGTGCCGCGCAGCATCGAGGCCTGGCTTTGCACCTGCCGCTGGCGGATTTGAGCGAGCAGATCGTCGCCACCGCGCCGAACCTGGAAGGCAGCGATCCGGCGCCTTTGCGCGATGCCTCGGAGCGCTACGCGACGGACGCCTTGCTGGCGGTCCATGCCAAGGAAGAGGGCGGGCAGTGGCACGGTACCTGGCGCCTGTGGTTGGGGGACCAGCGTGAGCAGGGCTCTGCCCAGGGCGCCGATCCTGCGACCCTGGCCGATGCGGTCATGCTCGCGGTGAGTCAACGCCTGGCGCCGCGCTTCGTCGCCAAGCCGGGTGTGGCCACAGAACAACTGCTGGAAGTGCAGGGCATGAACCTGGAGCGTTACGCGGCGCTGGGGCGTTTGCTCGAACCGTTCGCTGGGCAGTTGCAGCGGGTCGAAGGGGACCGGATCGTCTATCGGGTCAACGGCAGCGCCGAACAATTGAAGGCTCAGTTGGCCCTGGCAAAACTGCAGGAGGTGCCAGCCGGTGAGGCCATCGCGCCCGTGCCGGTCGCGCCGCCCGCCGCCGATGGCTCGGCCCCGGTGGCAGCGCCTGCGCCAGCACCGGCCGCCAATTTGCGGTTCCGCTGGTAGGTTGTCTTTCTTTATATAGCTAGGAGTGGTTCATGGGCGATACGCGGCGTTGGTTCTGGTTGGGTGGGGTTGCCCTGCTGTTCGCCCTTATCTATTTGCTGCATCCGATCCTCACACCGTTCCTGGTCGCGCTGCTGTTGGCCTATCTGTTCGATCCGGTGGTGGATCGCCTGGAAAAACTCGGCCTGGCGCGTACCTGGGGCGTGGTGGCGGTGTTTGCGCTATTCACACTGATTGTGAGCGCCCTGTTACTGGTGCTGATACCGATGCTCGCCAAGCAACTGGTGCGCCTGTATGAATTGGCGCCGCAGATGCTCGATTGGTTGCAGCACAGCGCGATGCCGTGGGTGCAGTCGAAATTGGGCTTGGCCGACGGTTTCTGGAAGTTCGACAAGGTCAAGGCCGCCATCAGCGAGCACATGGGCCAGACGACCGACATCGTTGGCGTGGTGTTGAGCCAGGCCACGGCCTCGGGCCTGGCGTTGATAGGTTGGCTGGCGAACTTGGTGCTGATTCCGGTGGTGGCTTTCTATCTGCTGCGGGACTGGGACCTGATGATGGCCAAGATCCGCAGCCTGCTGCCGCGTCAGCGCGAAGAACGCATCATGACCCTGACCGGCGAATGCCATGAAGTGTTGGGGGCGTTCGTGCGCGGGCAGTTGCTGGTGATGGTGGCCCTGGGTTTCATCTACGCGGCCGGCTTGATGCTGGTGGGGCTGGAGCTGGGGCTGTTGATCGGCTTGATCGCCGGGCTGGCGGCCATCGTGCCGTACATGGGCTTTGTGATTGGTATCGGTGCGGCGTTGATCGCCGGGTTGTTCCAGTTCGGCGGTGACTTGTACCCGATGGTCGGCATCGTGGCGGTGTTCATGGTCGGGCAGGCCCTGGAGGGCATGGTGCTGACGCCGCTGTTGGTGGGCGACCGCATTGGCCTGCATCCCGTGGCGGTGATCTTTGCGATTCTGGCCGGTGGCGAATTGTTCGGTTTCACCGGCATCCTGCTGGCGCTGCCAGTGGCGGCGGTGATCATGGTGCTGGTGCGGCATATGCACGATCTGTACAAGGATTCGGACATTTATAGCGGCGCTGAAGACCCCGATCTGTAGGGCGAATGACCGGCCAGGTGTCAGGGAAACTGACACCCAGCGCTCTTGTCGCTGCAAACCTTTGATTTTGCTCGTGGTCCGGCGCATTGTGCGGTCCGCGCCACGGGTATAAACTTTGCGCACTTTACACAGAGGCCACTAACGGTTCCTTGGGAACTGTTCAGTCAGCATGAAACCGATTCAGCTGCCCCTAGGTGTGCGTCTGCGTGATGACGCCACCTTTATCAACTACTACCCAGGCGCCAATGCCGCTGCACTCGGCTATGTCGAGCGGCTTTGCGAAGCCGACGCCGGCTGGACCGAAAGCCTGATCTATCTGTGGGGCAAGGACGGGGTAGGGCGCACGCACCTGTTGCAGGCCGCGTGCCTTCGGTTCGAGCAGTTGGGTGAACCTGCTGTTTACCTGCCGTTGGCCGAGTTGCTCGATCGCGGTGTTGAAATCCTCGACAACCTTGAACAGTACGAACTGGTCTGCCTGGACGATCTCCAGGCCGTGGCCGGCAAGGCTGACTGGGAAGAAGCGCTGTTTCATCTGTTCAATCGGCTGCGCGACAGCGGGCGGCGTTTGCTGATAGCCGCCTCGACGTCGCCTCGGGAGCTGCCGGTGAAACTGGCGGATCTCAAATCCCGTCTCACCCTGGCGCTGATTTTCCAGATGCGCCCGTTGTCCGACGAAGACAAACTCCGTGCCTTGCAACTGCGCGCTTCCCGACGTGGCCTGCACCTGACCGACGAAGTCGGGCATTTCATCCTCACCCGTGGCACCCGCAGCATGAGCGCATTGTTCGAGCTGCTCGAGCGCCTCGACCAAGCCTCGCTCCAGGCCCAGCGCAAGCTGACTATTCCTTTTTTGAAAGAAACTTTGGGCTGGTAGAACCGTTGTAAGTAGTGGCTCATGGCCTGTTCTGGGCGCGGCGAAACCCGCGGTCCTGCTGGGTTGCAGGCTGCGTGACGTTCAAAACGGGCTTAAGCGCTTAGATGTAAACGTAAAACCGAGAAGTCACATTTGCATCGATTGAATTTGCAAATGAGGTTGATAGAAGGCATAGTCTCGCCATCTTTACTACTTCAGCCACGGTCGTGCCCATGCTAAATCGCTTCGCACCCCTCGTGCCTCTCGCACTCGTTACCCTGTTGTTCGGTTGCGCTGCCCACTCTCCAGTGTCCCAGCAAGCGCCACAACCACAGGTCCAGAATTCCGTTACCGCCCAGTCTTCCTCCGTTGCGTTCCAGGAAGAAATGGCCTCCGACAAAGAGCTCGCAGCCTTCGCCGGCAGCAAGCCTTACCAGCTTCCAGTACTGGCCGACAGCATCCTGGAACGTGGCATGTCGTTGATCGGTACCCGCTACCGTTTTGGCGGTACTTCTGAAGCCGGCTTCGATTGCAGCGGTTTCATCGGTTACCTGTTCCGCGAAGAGGCTGGCATGAACCTGCCGCGCTCCACCCGCGAAATGATCAACGTGAACGCCCCACTGGTCGCGCGCAATCAGCTGGAGCCCGGTGACCTGCTGTTCTTCAGCACCAACGGTCGTCGCGGTCGTGTCAGCCATGCCGGTATCTACCTGGGCGACAACCAGTTCATCCATTCCAGCAGCCGCCGCAGCGGTGGCGTGCGGATCGACAGCCTGGGCGACAGCTACTGGAGCAAGACCTTCATCGAAGCCAAGCGCGCCCTCGCCATGGCACCAACTGTGGTCACTGCTCGCAAGTAAGCACACAGTTTGTAAGGCAAACTTAAAGTCTTACTTGAAGTTTGCCACATAGCCGCTAGAATCCTTGATCATTGATTGATGGCAATCCGCCTGCGCACTACGCAGGCGGATTTGTTTTCATGCCCACGGCAGAAAAGCCGCATCCAGATCAGGATTGTTCTGCATATGTCGACGTCGGCCCGCCTTGCGCTCATTTTCCTCGCCGCACTGCTCAGTGCGTGCGCCAGCCGTACCCCGCCGCCAGCACCTGTTGTGCGGGCCCCGGTGGTCTTTGCTCCCTCGCAATCTTTTTCGCCGGCCGCCGAAGACGTCCTGTTCCGGGCGCTGGGCCTGGTGGGGACGCCGTACCGCTGGGGCGGCAACACGCCCGATTCGGGCTTCGATTGCAGTGGCTTGATCGGTTATGTGTACCGCGACGCCGCCGGTATTTCCCTGCCGCGCTCCACGCGCGAGATGATCGGCATGCGCGCCCCGGATGTCGGCAAGAATGCCTTGCAGACCGGCGATTTGATTTTCTTCGCCACCAACGGCGGCTCTCAGGTCAGCCATGCCGGGATCTATGTCGGCGAAGGGCGCTTCGTCCACGCGCCGGCCACGGGCGGCACGGTCAAGCTCGACAGCCTGTCCAAGGCCTATTGGCAGAAGGCTTACCTGGGCGCCAAGCGTGTGTTGCAGCCGGAGCATTTGGCGCGTAATCCCTGACCCGGAGATTCAGACCAGCGCAAATCTGTGGCGAGGGGATTTATCCCCGCTGGGGTGCGAAGCAGCCCCAAAGATAGCGGCTTGGATGCGATCGGCCTGAAAATTCGAGATTTCAGGCTTTAGGGCTGCTTCGCAGCCCAACGGGGATAAATCCCCTCGCCACAAGGATAACGGTGTGACCGGTACTATTGACCCGACACCCGCCAAATCTTGTTCCCCACATCATCAGCCACCAACAAACCACCCTGCTTGTCGATCACCACGCCTACTGGGCGGCCCTGGGCTTTTTCGTCGGCATTCAGGAAGCCGGTCAGTACATCCACCGGTTGCCCCACGGGTTTGCCGCCGTTGAACGGTACGAAAATCACTTTATAGCCACTGTGGGGCTTACGGTTCCAGGAGCCGTGCTGACCGACGAAAGCCCCTTCGGTAAACGGTGCAGGCAAGGTGCTGCCTTCGGCGAAGGTCAGACCCAGTGAGGCGGTGTGGGGGCCGACGGCGTAGTCGGGGGCGATGGCCTTGGCCACCAGGGCCGGGTTCTGTGGTTGGACCCGGGCATCGACGTGCTGCCCGTAGTAGCTGTAGGGCCAGCCATAGAACGCGCCGTCCTTGACCGAGGTGATGTAGTCCGGCACCAGGTCGCTACCGATCTCGTCTCGTTCGTTCACCGCCGTCCACAGGGCCCCGCTACGGGGTTCCCAGGCCAGGCCGTTGGGGTTGCGCAGGCCTGAGGCGAAGATCCGGTGATTGCCGCTGGCACGGTCCACTTCCCAGATGGCGGCGCGACCTTCTTCGGCCTCCATGCCATTTTCCGCGACGTTGCTGTTCGAACCGGTGGTGACGTACAGCTTGCTGCCGTCACGGCTGGCGATCACGTTCTTTGTCCAGTGATGGTTGAGGGTGCCGCCCGGCAGGTCGATGACCTTGGTCGGCTGCGCCTTGATCTGTGTGTCACCGTCCTTGTACGGGAAGCGGATCAGTCGGTCGGTGTCGGCCACGTACAGGTCATTGCCCACCAGGGTCATGCCGAACGGCGAATTGAGGTTTTCCAGGAACACCGTACGAGTTTCGGCAATGCCATCGTGGTTGGCATCGCGTAATAGCGTGATGCGGTTGGGGCTGGGCACGCCGGCACCGGCGCGGCCCATGACCTTTTTCATCACCCAGCCACGGATGCCCTTGGAATCGTCCGGTTTGGGTGGGGCGTTGGTTTCGGCCACCAGCACATCGCCATTGGGTAGCACGTAAAGCCAGCGCGGATGATCCAGTCCTTCGGCGAACGCGGCCACTTGCAACCCCTGGGCCGGGGTCGGCTTGGCACCTTGTGGCCAGCCAATGGCTTCGGCGATGTTAACGGTGGGGACCAGCGTCTTGTTCGGTTCAGGCAGTTTCGGCGCGGGACCGGTGCCATCGGAAACCTGCAGGGTGGACGACTCGCCACAGGCGGCAAGTCCGGCGGCGAGGGCGACGATCAGGAGATGAGGTGGCTTGAGCATGCTGACTTCCCTATGAATGCATGAGGTTATTCATAGAGAAGCGCAGACGCACGGATGGTTCAAACTGCGCGCAAAACCTTGTGGGAGCGAGCTTGCTCGCGATGGCGGCATGACAGTCAAGACTGATGTTGCCAGGTGCGCCGCTATCGCGAGCAAGCTCGCTCCCACAGTAATGAGTCAGCCATGGGCCTGTTTGAACAGCACGGCAATGCCTGGATGGTATTGGCCGGCCTCGTTGCGCAACTTGCGATAGGCGTATGGGAAGTACCAGGCCACGGCGCAGGTGTTTTCCTTCTGCAAGTCGTCGATCATGTCCTGCAGCTCTTCGGGCGTGGCGCTTTGCTGGGCTTTTTGCGGCGAGACGAACAGGCAGCCCAGTTTCAGGTCGCTGGCGTAGCTGATGCGCTTGGCATCGCTGGTGGCTTCCGACAGTGGTTGGGTCAGGTTCAGGTTGTTGACCTTGGGCCAGCGTTGGGTGGCCTGGATGAAGGCACGCTCCTCGGTGCTGGCGATGAACAGATCGGCGCTGACGTTGCGTTCGCCTTCCTCATTCTGCTTGCGGGTCGGCGCGTTCTGCAGCGTGACCATCTCGGCCATCCAGGCGGCGGCCGACAGCAAGCTGAGATTGGCTCGTTCATCGAACCAATAGGGGGTGTCGTTATCGCCGCGAACCGCGTTGTAGCGGTCGATACAATCAAACCAACGTTCCAGCACCGGGCGCAGGAACTCCAGTTTTGGATTGCTGATGAGCATGCCTTGCATGTTTTGCCCTCTTGTTCTTGTGATATCGGGTCGTAATGTCGCTTTGATATCACTTGTCGCAGAATCACACAAGATTGGCGTCATTTAATTGATCGGCGCCAATGAGCGCCTCGACAGGCGGCTTTAATTGACGCTCCACCCCCAACCCTCTAACCTTCGCCGCTTGTTTCAGGTGCTCTGTGGCCGCTTGGCCGACAGAGTGAAACAGGGAAGCCGGTGAGTGCATACGAGCCCGGCGCTGCCCCCGCAACGGTAAATGAGTCAACGCTGTGCCTAAGCCACTGTGTCGCATGACATGGGAAGGCGCGCAGCCAGGCGTCACGCCGCTCATGAGCCCGGAGACCGGCCTGATTCATCCAACGGCATCACGGTGGGCGATGCCAGGCTTGTTGCCGTCTTTTTTTGTGCCCCGCCCGCCGTTATCCAATCCCAACGGAGAGCTCCCCATGACCGACACCCCTGATCGCGACGAACGCCACCTGGCGCGCATGCAGCGCAAGAAAGCCGTGATCGACGAGCGCATCGCCAACTCGCCGAATGAATGCGGCTTGCTGTTGGTGCTGACCGGTAACGGCAAGGGCAAGAGCAGCTCGGCGTTCGGCATGCTGGCACGGTCCATGGGCCATGGCCTGCAATGCGGTGTGGTGCAGTTCATCAAGGGGCGCAACAGCACCGGTGAAGAGCTGTTTTTCCGCCGCTTCCCGGAGCAGGTGCGTTTTCATGTCATGGGCGAAGGTTTCACCTGGGAAACCCAGGACCGCCAGCGCGACATCGCCGCCGCCGAAGCCGCCTGGGCCGTATCGCGTCAGTTGCTCAGCGATCCATCCATCGGCCTGGTGGTGCTCGACGAATTGAATATCGCCCTCAAGCACGGTTACCTCGACCTCGATCAGGTGCTCAGCGATCTGCAGGCGCGTCCACCGATGCAGCATGTGGTGGTGACCGGTCGCGGCGCCAAGCCGGAGATGATCGAGCTGGCCGACACCGTGACGGAAATGGGCATGATCAAGCACGCGTTCCAGGCGGGTATCAAGGCGCAGAAAGGCGTCGAACTGTGAGCGATGTGGCCGTGCCCCGCCATTGTCCGGCAGTATTGATCGCAGCGCCGGCCTCGGGGCAAGGCAAGACCACCGTCACCGCGGCGCTGGCCCGCTTGCATCGCAACCAGGGGCGCAAGGTGCGCGTCTTCAAGTGCGGCCCGGACTTTTTGGACCCGATGATCCTCGAGCGGGCCAGTGGTGCGCCGGTTTATCAATTGGACATGTGGATGGTCGGCGAGCAGGAAAGTCGCCGGCTGTTGTGGGAAGCCGCCGCCGAAGCGGACCTGATCCTGATCGAAGGGGTGATGGGGCTGTTCGACGGCACCCCGTCCAGCGCCGATCTGGCGAGGCATTTTGGCGTACCGGTGCTGGCGGTGATCGACGGCACGGCCATGGCCCAGACCTTCGGCGCCTTGGCCCTGGGCCTGGCCCGTTATCAACCGGACCTGCCATTCGCCGGGGTCTTGGCGAACCGGGTCGGCACCTTGCGTCACGCGCAATTGCTCGAAGGCAGCCTGACCGAAGGCCTGCGTTGGTACGGCGCGCTGTCCCGGGAAACCGGCATCGAATTGCCAAGCCGTCATCTCGGGTTGGTCCAGGCCAGTGAATTGAACGATCTCGACCTGCGCCTCGACGCGGCGGCCGATGCCTTGGCCGGTAGTTGCGAAGTGGCGCTGCCGCCAGCGGTCGAATTCGCCGCACCCGAGGTGATCAATCCGCCGCCGTGGCTCGACGGTGTGCGCATCGCCGTGGCCCGTGACGAAGCGTTCGCCTTCACCTATGGCGCAAGCCTTGATCTGCTGCGGGCCATGGGTGCGCAGTTGAGCTTTTTTTCACCGATCCATGACACCGAACTGCCCGAGGCGGACAGTCTTTATCTGCCTGGCGGTTATCCGGAGCTGCACCACGTTGCGCTGGCCCGGAATACGTCGATGCTGGCCGCGATCCGTGCCCACCACGCAGCCGGCAAACCGTTACTCGCCGAATGCGGCGGCATGTTGTACCTGCTCGATTCATTGACCGATGTCGACGGCGTGCGCGCCGAACTGCTGGGTTTGCTGGCCGGCGATGCGCAGATGCAAAAGCGCCTGGCGGCCCTGGCGCTGCAGTCGGTGGATTTGCCGGAAGGCAACCTGCGTGGGCACACCTACCATCATTCCCTGACCAGCACCGAGGTTGAACCGATTGCCCGTGGCCATAGCCCCAATGGTGGGCGAGGGGCGGAGGCGGTTTTCCGGCAGGGGCGGATGACGGCTTCCTATGTACACTTTTATTTCCCGTCGAATCCGCCGGCGATCGCCGCGTTGTTTGCGCCTGACCTTGAGGCCGCCTTCGCGAGCAAGCCCGCTTCCACATTTGATCACCTGAACCCTGTGGGAGCGGGCTTGCTCGCGAAGAGGCCATGACCGACAACGCTTTCTCCCAGACCGAACGCGACGCCATCTACCGCGCCATCGCTGAACGCCGTGACATGCGCCACTTCAGCGGCGGCACGGTCGAACCGGCGTTGCTGCGCCGTCTGCTGGAAGCCGCGCACCAGGCCCCGAGCGTCGGCCTGATGCAGCCGTGGCGATTCATCCGCATCAGCGACCGCGCCTTGCGTGGGCAGATCCGCCAACTGGTGGAGCAGGAACGCATTCGCACCGCGCAGGCCCTGGGCGAGCGCAGCGATGAGTTCATGACGCTCAAGGTCGAAGGCATCGACGATTGTGCCGAAGTGCTGGTGGCGGCATTGATGGAGGATCGCGAGCGGCATATCTTCGGTCGTCGGACCTTGCCGGAAATGGACCTGGCCTCGCTGTCCTGCGCCATCCAGAACCTGTGGCTGGCCTCCCGCGCCGAGGGGCTGGGGATGGGCTGGGTGTCATTGTTCGAACCTCAGGCCCTGGCCGACCTGCTGGGCCTGCCCGCCGGGGCCAAGCCGCTGGCGATCCTTTGCCTGGGCCCGGTGGAGGGGTTTTACCCGGCGCCGATGCTCGCCCTGGAAGGTTGGGCGCAACCGCGTCCGCTCAATGAACTGCTGTATGAAAACCGTTGGGGAGTGAGTCCATGAGCGTGGCGTTGCTCAGTGCTGCCGCGGTGGCGCTGGATGCGCTGTTGGGCGAGCCCCGGCGCTGGCATCCGTTGGTGGCGTTCGGTGGCTTTGCCGATCGCATCGAACAACGTTTCAACTCAGGCGGACGTGGCTGGCGCAGCCACGGGGTGACGGCTTGGGTGATCGCCGTGGTGCCATTGACCTTGCTCGCCACGGCGCTGTCCTGGGCGCCGATGGTGGGCTGGTTGGTGGAGATCCTGGCGTTGTACTGTGCCCTCGGTCTGCGCAGCCTCGGCGAGCATGTCGAGCCGGTGGCGCGGGCATTGCGCAGCGGTGATCTGGAGCAGGCGCGCCAGCGCGTCGGCTACCTGGTCAGTCGCGAGACGGCTGAACTGGATGAAACCGCCGTGGCCCGCGCCGCCACCGAGTCTGTGCTGGAGAACGGCAGCGACGCGGTGTTCGCCGCGCTGTTCTGGTTCGCCGTGGCTGGCGCGCCAGGTGTGGTGCTGTACCGCCTGAGCAATACCCTCGACGCCATGTGGGGCTATCGCAACGAACGCTTCGAGCGCTTCGGCTGGGCGGCGGCCAAGATCGACGATGTGCTCAACTACCTTCCGGCGCGCCTGGTGGCGTTGACCTACGCGCTGCTCGGCAAAACCCGCCTGGCACTCAAGTGCTGGCGCACCCAGGGCCCGACCTGGGACAGCCCCAACGCCGGGCCGGTGATGGCCGCCGGGGCCGGAGCGCTGGGTGTCGAGCTGGGCGGGGCGGCGGTTTACCACGGCGAACTGCACCAACGTCCGCCCTTGGGCGAAGGCGTGCCGGCGAGTGCCGACTCCATTGATCGCGGCTGGCAATTGGTCCAGCGCGGGGTATGGTTGTGGTTGCTGATTCTCTGCCTGGGAGCTGAGTTCTATGCTTGAGCACGGCGGGCGCTTGCGCAACGCAGCCCGGCAATACGGCATTGCCGAAGCCGATTGGCTCGACTTGTCCAGCGGCCTCGCGCCTTGGCCGTTCGACGTTCCGGCGATTCCCCTGCGGGCTTGGGCGCGCCTGCCGGAAACCGATGATGGCTTGGAGCAGGCCGCCTGCGATTACTACGGTGCGTTGAATGTGCTGCCGGTGGCCGGTTCGCAGATGGCCATCCAGCTGTTGCCGCGCCTGCGTCGCAGCGGCAAGGTCGGCGTCTTGTCGCCGTGTTACGCCGAGCACGCCGAAGCCTGGCGCCGCAGCGGCTATATCGTGCGCGAAGTGCTGGAGGCGGAAGTGGATTTCTTCCTCGACAGCCTCGACGTGCTGGTGGTGGTCAATCCGAACAACCCCACGGGCCTGAGCCTGGCGCCCGAGCGTTTGCTGGATTGGCATGCCCGCCTGGCCCAGCGCGGTGGCTGGTTGGTGGTGGATGAAGCGTTCATGGACGTCACACCGGCGCTGAGCCTGGCGGCGTACACCCATCTGGTCGGGCTGATTGTCCTGCGTTCGTTCGGCAAGTTCTTTGGCTTGGCCGGGGTTCGCCTGGGCTTTGTATTGGCCGAACGCCGCTTGCTCAAGTTGCTCGCCGAACAGGTCGGGCCGTGGGCCGTCAGCGGGCCGACCCGGGTGCTGGGCCAGGCGTGCCTGCTGGACAGCGCTGCCCACGCAGACCAGCGTCAACGCTGCGAAGCCACCAGCCAACGCCTGGCGTTGTTGCTCGAACGCCACGGCTTCAAGCCGCAGGGCGGCTGCGGATTGTTCCAATGGCTGGTCACCGAACGTGCCCAGGGGCTTCACGATTTCATGGCCCATCGCGGCATTCTCCTGCGCCTGTTCGTGAACACCAGCAGCCTGCGTTTCGGGCTACCGGCTGACGACAGCGAATTCCTGCGCCTCGAACAAGCCTTCGAGGCCTACGCCAAGGACAACCCATGACCACAGTGATGGTGCAGGGCACCACCTCCGATGCCGGCAAAAGTACCCTGGTCACGGCCTTGTGCCGCTGGGTCAAGCGCCAGGGCGTGGGTGTGGTGCCTTTCAAGCCGCAGAACATGGCCCTCAACAGTGCCGTGACGGCCGACGGCGGCGAAATCGGTCGGGCCCAGGCGGTGCAAGCCCAGGCGGCGGGGCTCGAACCGCACACCGACATGAACCCGGTGCTGCTCAAGCCCAACAGCGACACCGGCGCCCAGGTGATCATCCACGGTCGCGCCGTCACCACCATGAACGCCGTGGCTTATCACGATTACAAAGCGATCGCGATGCAAGCGGTGCTGGCCTCTCACGCGCGCTTGAGCGCGGCCTATCCGGTGGTGATGGTGGAGGGCGCCGGCTCGCCGGCGGAGATCAACCTGCGCGCCGGTGACATCGCCAACATGGGCTTTGCCGAGGCGGTGGACTGCCCGGTGCTGCTGATCGCCGATATCAATCGCGGCGGGGTGTTCGCCCATCTGGTCGGCACGCTGGAGTTGCTTTCCCCCAGCGAGCAGGCGCGAGTGAAGGGCTTCATCATCAACCGTTTTCGTGGCGACATCGCCTTGCTGCAACCGGGCCTGGACTGGCTGGAAGCGCGCACTGGCAAACCGGTGATCGGCGTGTTGCCGTACGTCATGGATCTGCACCTGGAAGCCGAGGATGGCCTTGATCAGCGTCAGATCGACAAGGCCGAGCAAGTGCTGAAAGTGGTGGTGCCGGTCTTGCCGCGCATCAGCAACCACACCGATTTCGATCCGTTGCGCCTGCACCCACAGGTCGACCTGCAATTCGTCGGCCCCGGCCAGCCCATCCCGCCGGCCGACCTGATCATCCTGCCCGGCTCGAAAAGCGTGCGCAGCGACCTGGCCTACCTGCGCGCCAACGGCTGGGCAACGGCGATCGATCGTCACCTGCGTTACGGCGGAAAAGTGCTGGGCATCTGCGGCGGTTTGCAGATGCTTGGCCAGCAGGTCCACGACCCGCTGGGGCTGGAAGGTGCGGCGGGCTCCAGTGCCGGACTGGGGTTGCTGGACTTCGAAACGACCCTGGAACACGAGAAGCAACTGCGCAATGTGCGCGGGCGACTGGCCTTGGAAGCGGCCGAGGTCAGCGGCTATGAGATCCACGCGGGCGTGACCACTGGCCCGGCCCTGGAACAGGCTGCGGTGCGTCTGGAGGATGGCCGTTGCGACGGTGCCCAGAGCCGCGATGGGCAAATTTTCGCCACCTACCTGCACGGGCTGTTCGAGTCGCCCCAGGCCAGCAGCGCGTTGTTGCGTTGGGCTGGGTTGGCGGATGTGCAAACGGTGGATTACCACGGCTTGCGCGAGCGGGACATCGAGCGGTTGGCGGATCTGGTGGAGCGGCATCTGGATACTGGATTGTTGCGTGAGCTTTGTGGGATTTGAGGTGGCTGGGCTGGCCTCATCGCGAGCAAGCTCGCTCCCACATTGGATTTGTGATGACCACAGAATTTATGTACACCCCAGATCAATTGTGGGAGCGAGCTTGCTCGCGATGGCGCCAGTCGCCACACCGCCAAATAAAGGTTAATGACCCATGCTGCAACTGATCCTCGGCGGCGCCCGCTCCGGCAAGAGTCGCCTGGCTGAAAAACTCGCGGCGGACACCGGCTTGCCAGTGACCTACATCGCCACCAGCCAACCCCTGGACGGTGAAATGAACGATCGTGTCGCCCAGCACCGCGCCCGGCGGCCGGCCGAATGGGCGCTGGTGGAGGAGCCCTTGGCCCTGGCCCGGGTGCTGCGGGAAAACGCTGCCCCCGGGCAATGCTTGCTGGTGGATTGCCTGACCCTGTGGCTGACCAACCTTCTGATGCTCGACGCTCCCGAGCAGCTGAACGCCGAGCGCCAAGCGCTGCTGGACAGTCTGGCCGCGCTGCCCGGGGAGATCATTTTTGTCAGCAACGAGACTGGCATGGGTGTCGTGCCGCTGGGTGAGTTGACTCGCCGTTACGTCGATGAAGCCGGTTGGCTGCATCAAGCCTTGGCCGAACGTTGTCAGCGCGTCGTGCTGACCGTCGCGGGCCTGCCCCTGACTCTCAAAGGTACTGCGTTATGAATCATCGCTGGTGGCTGGACCCGTGCAAGCCCGTCGATAACCAAGCGCTGGAACTGGCCGCGGCCCGTCAGCAACAACTGACCAAGCCGGCCGGTTCCCTGGGGCGGCTGGAGTCGGTGGCGGTGCAACTGGCGGGTCTGCAAGGGCAGCTCAAACCGGGCCTGGACCGGTTGTGGATCGCGATTTTCGCCGGCGACCATGGCGTGGTCGCAGAAGGCGTATCGGCTTATCCCCAGGAGGTCACCGGGCAAATGCTGCTCAATTTCGTCAGCGGCGGCGCGGCCATCAGCGTCCTGGCGCGACAACTGGGCGCCTCCCTGGAAGTGGTCGACCTGGGCACCGTCACGCCTGCGCTGGACCTGCCCGGTGTGCGGCACCTGAACCTCGGGCCGGGCACGGCGAATTTCGCCCAGGGCCCGGCAATGACCGTGAAACAGGGCGAGCAAGCCCTGCAAGCCGGGCGCGACAGCGTCGCCCGCGCCATCGCGGCCGGGACGCAATTGTTCATCGGCGGCGAGATGGGCATCGGCAACACCACCGCCGCCAGCGCCCTGGCCTGTGCTTTGCTCGATTGCCCGGTGGCGCATCTGGTCGGGCCGGGCACGGGGTTGGACGCCGCGGGTGTCAGCCGCAAGGCCCAAGTGATCGAACGGGCCCTGGCGTTGCACGCTGCCCAGGGTAACGACCCGTTGCAGACCCTGTTCAACCTCGGCGGTTTTGAAATCGCCGCGTTGGTCGGTGCATACCTGGCCTGTGCCCAGCAAGGCATCGCCGTGCTGGTGGATGGCTTCATCTGCAGCGTCGCGGCCCTGGTGGCGGTGCGCCTCAATCCGACGTGCCGGCCGTGGTTGCTGTTCGCCCATCGCGGCGCCGAACCGGGCCATCGTCACGTGCTGGAAACCCTCGGTGCCGAACCGTTGCTGGATCTCGGCCTGCGCCTGGGCGAGGGCAGTGGCGCGGCGTTGGCGGTGCCGCTGTTGCGCCTGGCGTGTGATCTGCACGGGCAGATGGCGACGTTTGCCGAAGCGGCCGTGGCGGACCGCCCGGCATGACCTTGCGCCTGGACCTGCTGCGTCACGGCGAAACCGAACTGGGTGGCGGCTTGCGCGGCAGCCTCGACGATGCCTTGACGGCCAGGGGCTGGGAGCAGATGCACGGGGCTGTCATAGAGGGCGGGCCTTGGGATCGGCTGGTGAGTTCACCGTTGCAACGTTGCGCCCGTTTCGCCGAGCAACTCGGCGCCCGGCTCGACCTGCCGGTGCATTTGGACAAAGACCTGCAAGAGCTGCACTTCGGCGCCTGGGAAGGTCGCAGCGCAGCGGCCTTGATGGAGACCGACGCCGAGGCGCTGGGTCGGTTCTGGGCCGACCCTTACAGCTTCACACCGCCCGACGGCGAGCCAGTGCTGGAATTTTCCAGACGGGTTCTGGCGGCGGTGGGACGTTTGCACGCGGCCTATGCTGGCCAGCGTATCTTGCTGGTCAGCCACGGCGGCGTGATGCGCTTGTTGCTGGCCCAGGCCCGCGGCCTGCCACGGGAGCAGTTGCTCAATGTCGAAGTCGGCCATGGCGCACTGTTCTCCCTGACCGTGTCGGCAGGTTCAGTGCTCGAAGAGGCGGATTGACCATGTTGCCTTTCTGGATCGCCCTGCAATTTCTCAGCAGCCTGCCGGTGCGCCTGCCTGGCATGCCCGAGCCCGAACAACTGGGGCGTTCGCTGCTGTTCTATCCATTGGTGGGGCTGGTGTTCGGTGCTTTGCTGTGGCTGCTCAATGCACTGCTGCTGGGTGCGCCGTCGCTACTCCACGCCGCGCTGTTGCTGACGGCCTGGGTGTTGCTCAGCGGAGGCCTGCACCTCGACGGCCTGGCCGACAGCGCCGACGCCTGGCTGGGCGGTTTTGGTGACCGCGAACGCACGCTGCTGATCATGAAGGATCCGCGCAGCGGACCCATTGCGGTGATCACCTTGGTGTTGGTGCTGCTGCTCAAGTTCGCCGCGCTGCTGGCGTTGATCGAACAGGGGCAAGCGTTGGCCTTGATCATCGTGCCGGTGCTGGGGCGTGCGGCGTTGCTTGGCTTGTTTCTCAGCACACCTTACGTGCGCGCCGGCGGGTTGGGCCAAGCGCTTGCCGAACATCTGCCCCGGCGCGCGGGTGGATGGGTGTTGTTGGTGTGTGCGTTGGGCTGTGTGCTGGTGGCGGGGTGGCCCGGCGTTTGGGCATTGGCCGTTGCCTTCGCGGTGTTCGTTGGCTTGCGGCGGATGATGCTGCGCAGGCTCGGGGGCTGCACCGGGGATACAGCCGGGGCGTTGCTGGAGTTGCTTGAAATAGCGGTGTTGGTGGGGTTGGGGTGGGTCTGAGTTGACGGGAACGCGATGGTGGGCCGTTTCGGGATTTGAGGGGTCAACCCTTTAACCCACTCACCCGAGCAAACTCCATCAATCCACCGTCATGCCCAAGCCCCAACTTGTCCATGGCGGTGCGTTTTTGTCGGCTGATAGTTTTTTCACTGCGATTGAGCTGGGCTGCAATCTGTCTGCCCGACATCCCGTGCACGAACAGCCTCACCACCTCCAACTCCCGTTCGGAAAGGCTCACCCGGTTGGCGTCCGAGCGCGTGGCGGCCAAGGATTGCCCTCGCAGAAGCTCAAGAAAAGCCGGGCATGCATACTGCCGCCCCTGGGTGACACCGAGGATGGCCTGTTTCAGTTCCATCAAAGGACTGCGTTTATCGAACAAGCCGTTCACACCGGTATTGAGCAAGGCCTGCAACACGGACGGATTGCGTAGCATGGTGATCACGATCAGGGGGCAGGCGCGGTAGTGGCGTTTCAAATAGCCCATCAGGGCTAGGCCGTCCGGGAACTGCCCATCGGGCATCGAATAGTCGCTGATGACCAGGTCGCAAGGGGTGCGCTCCAAGTGCTGGAGCAGTTCATCGGCGTTGCGAGCCTTGGCAACCACTGAAAACCCAGCCCCCGCCAGGACCATTTCGATACCCGTCAGCACGACGGGGTGATCATCGGCAAGGATGATGCGTATAGGGTTGTCCGAAGGAGGCCTGTGCGACACTCGCGTATCGTCACAGGTGCTGAGGCCGAAAATGTCGCGGCATTCGGGCGTGTGGTTCAGATTCATTGCTGCCTCTACAGGGGCCAAGTACATCCCGACCGCTGCTGACAAGCCATCGGAGCGCTCAGATCAAGCCTCGTTCGCGCGCGATTTTTCCCGCGAGATGACGCGAACTGACGCCGAATTTTCGTCGGATGTTGTTGAAGTGATAATTGACGTTGGCCTCGCTGCAATGAACGATCACGGCGATTTCCCAGGAAGATTTGCCGGCCTCGCTCCATTGCAGGAACTCTTTTTCTCGGTTGGTCAGTCGGATTTTCGGTGGTTGCTTGCTATCGGTAGTATGGAAGCGGTCCTGATAGGACGTTGAGTATCCGGAAACAGCGGTGGAGTGATACATGAACGAAATCTCCCATTCATCATCAGTGATGGCGTGGCGGCGGCGGAATCTTCCTACTACTTGATGGTATGGTTCGCACGGCCCTTCTTCAGCCCTTGGGGCTCGAGGCACGGCTTCGTTATAGCTTGATTCAGGCCACCTGAAACCTGTCAGACATTACAGGTGGGTGGACTTTAATGACGAGTCGTCGAAAAGGATGTCAGGCAAGGCACTTGATATTGTGGGAATTTTCACGATTTGCTCGTTCCATCTGTGGCAAGGGGATTTATCCCCGTTGGGCTGAGCAGCAGCCCCATGCAGTCAGCTCTGACACACCGAGGTGCCTGATTTCAGGGGCGCTTGGCGGTGCGACGTTTCGCTAAATCCCCCTCGCCACAAGATTTGTGAGGGCGGATTCCTTGATTTAAATTTGCATTCCACCAAACCCGGGTATATACACGCACTATGCTTCCTTCCCAATGTCTGTGCATCAACCTGCGTCGTGCCGCTCGTGGCGTCAGCAGGTATTACGACGGCGCCCTCGATGGCTTCGGGATCAACGTTGCCCAGTATTCTTTGCTGAGCAACCTGGCGCGCCTGGACCAACCGAGTATTTCCTCCCTGGCCGAGGCCATGGGCCTGGACCGCAGCACCTTGGGGCGCAACCTGCGAGTGCTGGAAGGCGAGGGGTTGGTGAGGCTGGCCGAGGGCGAAGACCTGCGTAACCGCATCGTCGAGCTGACCGAAACCGGGCACGCTCGGCTGGCGGCGGCGCTGCCGGCCTGGGAAGCGGCGCAACAACGATTGATCGATAAGCTGGGCGCCGAGAAGCGCACGGCATTGCTGGCCTTGCTGGACGAATTGGCGTAGTGCCGGTTCGTTCGACTACAAGCGGGTATATACCCGCGAGCGGAGAACAAGAATGACATCGATGTGGCGTACCTGTGGTTGGGTCCTGGTGGGCAGCGCGCTGATCCTGGCGCTGTCCCTGGGCGTGCGGCATGGCTTCGGCCTGTTCCTGTCGCCCATGAGCGCCGAGTTCGGCTGGGGCCGTGGGGTGTTCGCCTTTGCCATCGCCTTGCAGAACCTTATCTGGGGCTTGGCGCAGCCCTTCACTGGCGCGCTGGCCGACCGCTTCGGCGCGGCGAAAGTGGTGCTGATCGGCGGGGTCCTGTATGCCGTCGGCCTGGTATTCATGGGGCTTTCGGATTCTCCTTGGTCGCTGTCGTTGAGTGCGGGGCTGTTGATTGGTATCGGTCTGTCGGGCACGTCGTTCTCGGTGATTCTCGGTGTGGTCGGACGGGCCGTGCCGCCGGAAAAACGCAGCATGGGCATGGGCATCGCCAGTGCCGCCGGTTCCTTCGGCCAGTTCGCCATGTTGCCCGGCACGCTGGGGTTGATCGGCTGGCTCGGTTGGTCGGCGGCGTTGTTGACGCTGGGGCTGCTGGTGGCGCTGATCGTGCCGCTGGTGAGCATGCTCAAGGACGCGCCGTTGCCGGTGGCCGGACATGAACAGACCCTGGCCGAAGCCTTGCGCGAGGCCTGCAGCCATTCCGGGTTCTGGCTGCTGGCGATTGGTTTTTTTGTCTGCGGCTTCCAGGTGGTGTTCATTGGCGTGCATTTGCCGGCGTACCTGGTGGACCAACATCTGCCAGCCAGCGTCGGCACCACCGTGCTGGCCCTGGTCGGGTTGTTTAACATCTTCGGCACCTACACCGCCGGCTGGTTGGGCGGGCGCATGTCCAAGCCACGCCTGTTGACCGGGTTGTACCTGTTGCGGGCCGTGGTGATTGGTTTGTTCCTGTGGCTGCCGGTGACGACCACCACGGCGTACCTGTTTGGCATGGCAATGGGCGTGCTGTGGTTGTCGACCGTGCCGTTGACCAACGGCACGGTAGCGACCCTGTTTGGTGTACGAAATCTGTCGATGTTGGGTGGGATCGTGTTCCTGTTCCACCAGTTGGGCTCGTTCCTCGGTGGTTGGTTGGGCGGGGTGGTGTACGACCGCACCGGCAGCTATGACTTGATCTGGCAGGTGTCGATCCTGCTCAGCCTGTTGGCGGCGGCGTTGAACTGGCCGGTGCGTGAACGACCGGTGGCGCGCCTGCAAGTCCAGGTCGGTGCGGCATGAGTCGCATCGGCCCGTGGTTGATCGCTGCCGGCGCCGGCCTGTTGCTGGCGCTCGCCTGGTGGGGCTGGCACCAGGGCGGGTTGGCCTTGATGCAGTTGGGCATGGGGACGTGTTGAACAATGGACGGCGGCGGGCATGGCAGAGTAACGTCGTGGTCTGACATGCTTTAAGGAAGTACCGACATGTTGATGCGCTGGTTTGCTGTTCCCGCCCTGTTGCTGGCTATGACCGGGCAAGTCTGGGCCGCCGATTGCCCGCCGTTGCTGGAGGGTTCGTTGCCCAAGCTGCGGGCCAAGGAAACCATTGATTTGTGCCAGCGCTTTGCCGGCAAGCCTCTGGTGGTGGTGAACACCGCCAGCTTCTGTGGGTTCGCCCCGCAATTCAAGGGCCTCGAGGCGCTCAACCAGCGCTACAAGGACCAAGGGTTGCAAGTGTTGGGCGTACCGTCCAATGACTTCAAGCAGGAATCCAAGGACGGGGCCGAAACCGCCAAGGTCTGCTACGTCAATTACGGTGTGACCTTCACCATGACTGAACCGCAGCCGGTGCGGGGTGCGGATGCGATACCGCTGTTCAAGCATTTGGCTGAACAATCCGGCGCGCCGAAATGGAATTTCTACAAGTACGTGGTGGACCGCCAGGGAAAGGTGGTTGGCAGTTTTTCCAGCCGGATCAAGCCTGACGATCCCGATTTCATCCAGGCGGTAGAAGCGGCCATCGCCTCCAAACCCTGACGCCTACCACGAAAAAGCCCCGCCTCTTTGCAGAGTGCGGGGCTTTTTTTCGCTTCAGTTGGCGAGGGGTTCAGGTTCGCCGTGAAACATCAGAAGCGGTAGGTTGCACCGACACCGAAACCGTTGGCGCTGTTTTCGTATTTGGCGTTGTAGGACTGGCCGAGGGCATTGCTGCCGCTGACGTTGACTTTTTCTTCCTTGAGGTAGGAATAAGCCACGTCGATGGTCAGGTCGTCGGTCGGGCTCCAGCCGGCGCCCAGGCTGAAGATGGTCCGGTCGCCGGTCGGGATGCGTGGCGAACGGTCCTGGTTGTTGGTCGGTGCCTGGTCGAAGGTCAGGCCGGTACGCAGTACCCACTGCTTGTTCAGCTGGTAGGAGGTACCGATGGCGTAGGCCCAGGTGTCGTGCCAGTTTTGTTCTTCAGTAATGGAACTGAAGAAGCCAGGCGCGAAAGCTCCGCCCGTTGCGGGCGTTACACCGTCGTTGTTCACGGTGATTTCTTTCAGGCGGCTCCAACGCGTCCAGGTGCTGCCCGCGTAGACGGTCCAGGCATCATTGATTTGCTGGGTGACCGAAAAGTCCACCGATTCAGGCGTGGTGATATCCAGCGAAGCATCGTAGCGCGCGCCGTTCAGCAGGCTGGGAGGTGTGCCAGCCCCAGGACTGATTTCGGTGTGGCCTTCGAGCTTGTACTTGACCTTGGAGTGATAGGTCAGGCCGACACGGGTGGTGTCGGTCGCCTGGACCAGCAGGCCGATGTTGTAGCCGTAGCCAATGTCGTCGCCCTTGATCTTCACGCTGCCATCATTCGGTGACAGCGGCGAGGTCAGATCCGATTCCAGGGAGCCGGAAATACGGTTGATGGTCGGGCCGAAACCGATCGATACCTTGTCGTTGAAGGCATAGCTGACGGTTGGCTGGAAAGTGACGACTTTCACTTCGCTCTTGCTGCCGAAGTTGCGGCCCTGGAAGCCATTTTCGTAATCGGTGATCAAGCCAAACGGCGCGTAGACACCCAGGCCGAAAGCCCACTGATCATCGATCGGCTTGACGTAGTAGCCCATCGGAACGCCGGTGAGCGGAACCATGTCGCCCTTGTTGGTGCCGGACTGGGTACCGCTGGCATCGTCGATATCGGTGGAGGCATCGATGGCGGCGAAGCCACCGGTGACTTGCTGACGCTTGAGGCGCGACATGCCGGCAGGGTTGCCAAACACGGTGCTGGCGTCATCGGCAGAGGAGGAACGACCTGCGAAACCAGTGCCCATGCCACTGATGCTTTGTTCGTTCAAGGCAAAGCCACTGGCGAAAAGTTGCGTGGATGCCAAGGTAACGGCAAGGCCAAGGGTGGTTTTGAGCATCATTTTTTTCATTGTTAGAACTCCTGGTGATCACCGGGGCGAAAATTACCAACATTTTCGTTCAAGCGCTATAGCCTGTATGGCTTGATTTAGAGCGGTTTTGTAGGACAATCCGACCAGATTCGCACCCGTTGTAGGAAGTTTCCAAATCTCCCATCAGCAAGCGACCTGA
Organism: Pseudomonas sp. R151218B TE3479; assembly: GCF_053629195.1. Lineage (NCBI taxonomy): Bacteria > Pseudomonadati > Pseudomonadota > Gammaproteobacteria > Pseudomonadales > Pseudomonadaceae > Pseudomonas > Pseudomonas sp. R151218B TE3479. Next base: position 5,901,985 of record NZ_JBRJHV010000001.1, on the reverse strand, counting down.
TTCAGCGGCGAAACACAGCTTTGCCAGGCGCAGGTGAAATCTCGCAGGCGCCCTTGGGGATGAAAGGTCTGGCGCCAGATGCGGGCCATGCCCAGCAGGTCGTCGGCGTCGGGAAGCGGGGTATTCTGTTCCTCCACCAGCAGCCAGGCGATGGCGGTGGCGTAGCGCAAGTTGACGGTCAATTCCAGGTGCGGGCCGCTGAGAAAGGCATGCTGGCTGGCCAGGCCACGCACCAGGCTGGCCCGTTCCGGATCTCGTGCCAGGTAATGATCCCAGAGGGCCTGGTGGCGGGGCTCGGTAATGCGATACAGGCCATGCCCGCGTCGATCATGCAGGGCTGAACCCAGGGCGGACTGGCTGGCGGCAATGCCCAGCAACAAGGATTCCGCGGTTGCGCTGTGACGCTCAAGGTAGAGGAGCGTCGGGCGGATCACATATCGACACAGTTCGCTGGCAGCGATACCCATAAAACCCTCGAAGTGTGAAAGGGGCGGAGCCTGAAGAGTGTGGGCTTGGCAGCGGTGGATCGGTCCAGGCTCCGCCGGAAGCGGATCATGCCGCTTGACTTGAAGTGTAGTGTCATATTCCCGCTGTAAAGGACTGTTTTTAAAACATCTTCAGCGAATGGTTATAACTGTTATATCCCTTGGTGCTTACGCTGTTTCGCTTAATCGAGAAATTTCGGGCAACAAAAAGCCCCGCTTTCTGGGCGGGGCCTTTGGGGTTTCAGCCTTTCTGGCGTCTCAGGCAACCAGTGCCTGGCGAGTACGCTCGATCACGGCCTGCAGCGGTTCGGCGCTGGAGTACTGGTCGGGGTACAGGCGTTCGCTGTGACGGGCGATGCCGTGTTCGTTGACCAGCGTGAAGCTGAAACAGCCTTTGCGAGCGGCCATGATCAGGCAGTTCATCGGTGCAAAAGCGTTGGTGAGGGTGCGGATAGCATCCTGTGCGTGGATTTGAGTAGACATGTTATGGGTGTTCCTGCAAATGACACGGTTAAGAACCGTGCAACGTTAAAACGTTCCAGTAACGTCGACCACCATTGGTCGAACGAAGAACCCGACTGGAACAAAGCAGCCAGTTTGAGCGCTATACAAGTGCGCGCTTGGGCTGGCAGGTAGGTACTTAGGAGGGCAGGCAACACATCAAGGGCAAAGGTTCTGGGCCCGGGGTGAAGATCCTGATCAATTTTGCAGGCTGGTTCGGTCAGAGTAATGAGCCTGGCAACACCCTTTGCATTCGATCAAAGGCTGTGTTGGCGCAAGATTTACCTGGAAACCATCGAGGGGGTCGGTCTCTTTTTTCGGTGAAGCATCCTTTGGAGGATGGTTGACCGTGGAGATGTGTTCGACCCGGAATTGACTTTCAGCTTGGTACTAACGCTGCGGATACTAACGGATCGAACCCGTGAAGGGAAGGGTGTTGGTTAAAAAATATTCAAGTGGGCACTCAATCGCTGTGGAGGGCATGCCGTAGCACAGGAACCGACGCTTGCAAATGCGCCAACGCCACCGCTGCTGCAATGCACGCCAGAGGTTATCCCCAGCTTTTACCGCCCGTTGTACCAAAAAATCGCAGTGTTATAACCCGTTCAGCTGTTACTTGTGCACACTCGTGGCGCCGCTTGTCACCGAACTGTCATGTCGAAACAATCCGGGGTAGGTGCCTGTATCCAAAATTTAAGTCAATGAAAAACATCGCTTTTTTTTACTGGTGAAAAAATCGTCAGTTTGAGCGCAGGCCCCGTTCCACAGGGCTTTGCGCGAGTTCAGGGGGGGTTGTCCACTGAGTTATCCACAGCTTCTGTGGATTGTCCCAAGCGCTTGCTCTAGCACGGGCGTGCCGGTTTTTTTCGGCTTTACCCGTACGAAAAAAGGAGTAGAGTGGCGCGCCTTCCGATCTGTCCCACAGTGTTTTATGAAGTTTCGCTCAGTATCAAATCCTGTTACCTCCACACCCTCTGGTGTTACCCCACCCAAACGTATGTCGATGCGGGTGGCTGAGTGGCTGCTCGACAGCCCGCGGCTGGGGGACAGCCCCAGCGTCAAGCACCTCGCTGGTCGTTTGCTCAAGCAACCGGCCCGTGAAGGCGTGGTGGCCGCGCAAAGTCGCCTCGGGCAGTTGATGTGCCGAGAATGCGGCAACGCCCGGGATCGACGCATCGGCCACGACCTGCTGCGCCAGGCCGCCCGGGCCGGCGATGATCGTGCCCGCCGGGCCCTCGGTGAAATCGAAGACTGAAAACGAAGACTGCGCTGGGCAACCCCCAGCCGCTTGGTTAACCTTCGGGCTTTATTTGATCGGCAGGAATTGTCATGGCTATGGATTTGACCAGCCTGTTGTTTGGCCTGGCAGGCGCTGCGGTGCCGTTGCTGGCACTGGCCTGGCACCTGCAACGCCAAGCCGCCGCCGCGCAGACCGAACTGGCCCTGCTGGAGGAGCGCCTGGCCACGGCCCACATGGCCCACGATGGCCTCAACGCCCAACTCGATGCCTGCCGCGACGAAATCAGCGATCTGAGCCAGGCCAACGCTGCCAAGCAAGCCGAGCTTGCCGCGGCCTGCCGTGAAGTCGAATTGCTGCAGATCGAGCGCGACAATGCCCGGGATGCGGCACACGCCTGGAACCTCGAACGTGCCAACAAGGAAGCCGAGCTGCGTCGGCTCGATGCCCAGGCGGCGTCGCTGCAGGCCGAACTGCGTGAGCAGCAGGAAAGCCATCAGCAACGCCTGGATGACCTGCAAGGCTCGCGAGACGAGCTGCGGGCGCAGTTCGCCGAGCTTGCCGGGAAGATCTTCGACGAACGTGAGCAGCGTTTCGCCGAAACCAGCCAGCAACGCCTGGGCCAGTTGCTCGATCCGCTGAAGGAACGTATCCAGTCCTTCGAAAAACGCGTTGAAGAAAGTTATCAGGCCGAGGCCCGGGAACGTTTCTCCCTGGGCAAGGAACTGGAGCGTTTGCAACAACTGAACCTGCGCCTGAGCGACGAAGCCACCAACCTCACCCGGGCGCTCAAGGGTCAGAAGACCCAGGGTAACTGGGGCGAACTGATCCTGGAGCGGGTGCTTGAACATGCCGGCCTGGAGAAGGGGCGCGAGTATCAGACCCAGGTCAGCCTCAAGGGGCCGGACGGCGAGCGTTTCCAGCCGGACGTGTTGATTTATCTTCCGGGCGACAAGCAAGTGGTGGTCGATTCCAAGGTCAGCCTCACGGCCTATCAGCAGTACGTGGCCGCTGAAGACGACGCCATCGGCCAACTCGCGCTCAAGCAACATGTGGTGTCGTTGCGTGCCCACGTCAAAGGCTTGGCCGGCAAGGACTACAAACGCCTGGACGGTTTGCACAGCCTGGATTTCGTGTTGCTGTTCGTGCCAATCGAAGCGGCGTTTTCCGCCGCGCTGCAAGCCGAGCCGAACCTGTTCCAGGAAGCTTTCGACCGCAACATCGTGATCGTCAGCCCGACCACGCTGCTGGCGACGCTACGGGTGATCGACAGCTTGTGGAAGCAGGAACGCCAGAGCCAGAACGCCCGGGAAATCGCCGAGCGGGCCGGGTGGCTGTATGACAAGTTCGTCCTGTTCATCCAGGACCTGGACGAGATCGGCAGTCGCTTGCAGCAGTTGGACAAAGCCTACAGTGCGGCGCGCAATAAACTGACAGAAGGGCGTGGCAACCTGATCAGCCGCAGCGAACAGCTCAAGCTGCTCGGCGCCCGGGCCAGCAAGAGTTTGCCCAGTGAATTGCTCGAACGGGCGATGAGCGATGCGGATGGGTTGCCTGAGTTGCCTGAAGAGACGGCAAAAACCCAGGATTGATGAAACCCTTGGGCTTGATGCAAAACCCTGTGGCGAGGGAGCTTGCTCCCGCTGGGCTGCGCAGCAGCCCCTTTTTGTGAGTGCTGTGCACTCAAGCGGGAGCAAGCTCCCTCGCCACAGAGGCCCCTTACATCCCCCGAGTTCCCTACAACGGCAAATGCCGACTCAACAATGCCCGCAACGCCGCCGGCTTCACCGGCTTGGCCAGATAATCCAGGCCCGCCGCATGCACCAGGGCCACCGTCTCGGGGCGGCCATCGGCGCTGATCACCACCCCTGGCACCGGTTCCCCCATGCGCCTGCGCAGCCAAGCCATCAGCTCGGTACCGGTCTCGCCGTCATCCAGATGAAAATCCACCAACGCCAGTTGCGGTCGGCCGCCCTGGGCCAGCCAACGCTCGCATTCCTCGCGGTTGCGCGCCGTCCATACCTGGCAACCCCAGCGCGTCAGCAGGCTGTTCATGCCGATCAGGATGCTGTCTTCGTTATCGACGCACAGCACCTGCGCGCCGCTTGGCAAGTGACCGTTGGGTTCGGCCACGGAGCTCGGCGCGACGGCCTGTGTAGCGGCTATGGGCACGCTGACGCTGAACACGCTGCCGCGCCCCGGCCAGGAGCGTACGCGCAAGGTATGGCCCAGCACGCGGCATAGGCCGTCGGCGATGGCCAGGCCCAGGCCCAGGCCTTTTTCGGCGCGGGTCTGGTGGCTGTCCAGGCGCTTGAACTCTTCGAAAATGACTTGCAGCTTGTCCTCGGCGATGCCCGGTCCGCGGTCCCAGACTTCCAGGCACAATTCGCCGTTGCGCCGGCGTACGCCTAGCAACACCGGGCCCTTGGCGTAGCGGAAAGCGTTGGTCAGGAAGTTCTGCAAAATGCGCCGCAGCAGCTTGATGTCGCTGTCCACCCGCAACTTCGAGCCGCGAACCCGGAACTTCAAGCCTTGTTCCTGGGCCAGGGCCGTGAACTCCGCGCCGAGGGTATCGAGCAGCTCGTTGAGGGCGAAGGGCTTGCGGTCGGGGTTGATCTTGCCGTTTTCCAGGCGAGAGATATCCAGCAAGTCGGTGATCAGGTCTTCAGCCGAGCGCAGTGAACTGTCCAAGTGTTGTACCAGTTGCCGGGCCTCGCTCGGCAAACCGTCGTGCTGGTGGGACAGCGCGGCGGAGAACAGGCGCGCGGCATTGAGCGGTTGCATCAGGTCGTGGCTGACTGCCGCGAGGAACCGGGTCTTGGATTGATAGGCCGCTTCGGCGGTGCTCTTGGCTTCGGTCAGGGCCAGGTTCAGCTGCGACAGTTCCCGGGTGCGTTCCGCCACTCGTTGCTCCAGCCCTTCGTTGGCTTCGGTCAGCGCCTGTGCGGCCTCACGGAAGGCGGTGATGTCGGTGAAACTCATGACGAAACCGCCACCGGGCATCGGGTTGCCGATCAGCTCGATGACCCGGCCGTTGGGGAACAGCCGTTCAGAGGTATGGGCTCGGCCCTGGCGCATCCAGTGCAGGCGCCTGGCGACATGGACTTCCGCCTCGCCCGGCCCGCAGAGGCCACGTTCGGCGTTGTAGCGGATGATGTCGGCAATGGGCCGGCCGACACTGATCAAGCCGTCCGGATACTTGAACAGCTCCAGGTAGCGACGGTTCCACGCCACCAGTCGGAGGGACTGGTCGACCACGCTGATGCCCTGGCTGATGTTCTCGATGGCGCCTTGCAGCAGGGCGCGGTTGAACTGCAGCACTTCCGACGCTTCGTCCGCGATCCGGACCACGTCTTCGAGCTGCATCTCCCGACCTTCGATGGCGGCTTTCACGACCGCGCGTGTCGAAGAGGCACCGAGTACACCGGCCAGCAGGCGTTCGGTGTGGGCGATCCATTCGCTGTCGGCGTTCTGGTTCGGGTTGAAACCTTTGCCCTGGCGGTAGGCGAAGCGAATGAAACTTTGCCGCGCCCGCTCTTCGCCGACGAACCGTGCGGCCAGTTGCAACAGGTCTTCGATGTGCACCGCCAGCATCGAGCGAGGGTTGGGGCGGGCGCTGATTTCCTGGCCGATGAAGCGCCCGGCCTGCCAGTGTTCCGAGACGCGTGTGCGCGACAGCACCGACACCCAGGCGAACAGCGTGAAGTTGCCGGCCAGGGACAGGACCACCCCTTGGGTCAGCGGCGTGATCGGCAGGTTCAAGGGATTGCCGTGCAACCAGGCCAGCCCCGGGAAACTGCTGAGCGACCAGCCCAGGCTGTGGGCGGCAATCGGCAACACCAGGGTGTAGAACCACAGGAAGATCCCCGTGGCGAGGCCGGCGAACACGCCGCGCCGGTTGGCCTGTTTCCAGTACAGCGCGCCGAGCATGGCCGGGGCCAGTTGGGTCACGGCGGCGAAGGCGATCTGGCCGATGGTCGCCAGGCTCGCCGTCGAGCCCAGCAGCCGATAGCTGACATAGGCCAGCAACAGGATGACCACGATGCTGACCCGGCGCACCGAGAGCATCCACTGACGGAACACCTCGAAGGGGCGTTCGGCGTTGTTGCGGCGCAGCAGCCAGGGCAACAGCATGTCGTTGGAGACCATGGTCGACAGCGCCACGCTGGCCACGATCACCATGCCAGTGGCCGCCGAGGCGCCGCCGATGAACGCCAGTACCGCCAGGGCCGGATGGGCCTGGGCCAGCGGCAGGCTGATGACGAACGAGTCCGGCAGCACGGAACTGGGCAGCATCATTTGCCCGGCGAGGGCGATGGGCACCACGAACAGCGCGGCCAGGGCCAGGTAGGCGGGGAATACCCACTTGGCCAGGCGCAGGTCCTGGGGCTCGATGTTTTCCACCACGGTCACGTGGAACTGCCGCGGCAAGCAGATGATCGCCATCATCGCCACCCCGGTCTGCACCACCATGGACGGCCAGTTGATGGTTTCTTTCCAGTATTGCTCCAGCCGTGGCGCGAGCATCGCCTGGTTGAACAGGTCGTCGAAACCGTCGTACAGGCCGTACGTCACGAACGCTCCGACCGCCAGGAAGGCGAACAGCTTGACCAGGGATTCGAAGGCAATCGCCAGCACCATGCCACGGTGGTGTTCGGTGGCGTCCAGGTTGCGGGTACCGAACACGATAGTGAACAGCGCCAGGATCAGCGAGACGATCAGCGCGGTGTCCTGGGCGCGGGTGCCCATGGCGTCGGCACCAGCGCCGATCAGCAGGTTCACGCCGAGCACGATGCCCTTGAGCTGCAAGGCAATGTACGGCAGCACGCCCACCAGGCAGATCAGTGCGACCACCACCGCCAGGGATTGGGACTTGCCGTAGCGGGCGGCGATGAAGTCGGCGATGGAGGTGATGTTCTCCTGTTTGCTGATCATCACCATTTTCTGCAGGACCCACGGCGCCAGTACCAGCAACAGGATCGGCCCGAGGTAGATCGGCAGGAACGACCAGAGTTGTTCGGCGGCCTGGCCCACGGCGCCAAAGAACGTCCAGCTGGTGCAGTACACCGCCAGCGACAGGCTATAGACCCAGGCTCGCACCCGTGGCGGCAGCGGCGTGCTGCGCCGGTCGCCGTAGAAGGCGATGGCGAACATGATGGCCATATAGGCCAGGGCGACAACGGCGATCAGCCCGCTGGACAACGACATGGAAACTCCCGGACAAAGACACCGGGACTTGAGCCCGGCAGGACAGTCTCGCATGCCCGCTCGGGTTCGTCAGTGTCGACCAAGGTCGAGGCGTGGTGGGGTGTCGCAGATGGGTAATGAGGTGTCTGGGCGGGCCTCATCGCGAGCAAGCTCGCTCCCACCTACTGGATCTTCAGCGGACACATCATTTGTGCACGACTCGATCAGTGTGGGAGCGAGCTTGCTCGCGATGACGGTGTTACTGACCCAACGCAATATCCACCAACCGATACAACTCCTCAGCCTCCAACGGCGCAGTGGCAAAGAGAATGCGGAACACCGTCGGGGCCACCACCACATTGATCAGCCGCTCGACGCCCGGGTTGGGTTCACCGGGGTAGCGGTCCAGGATGATCTGCAACTGACGGCTGATGATCCCTACGCAGTACCCGGGGGTAGCGCAGGCCTGAATGTCGCGCATCATGTTACGGCCGGGCTCGGAACTCATTTCGTCCAGGTACTGCTCGGCCCAGGCGCGCAGGTCGCCGCGCAAGCTGCCGGTGTCGGCGGGTTCGCCATCAGGGCGCATACGGGCGATGGCGACGTCGGCCAGCAGTGCCGGCAGATCGCCCCAGCGCCGGTAGATAGTGGACGGCGTGACCCCGGCGCGCGCAGCGATTTGCGGCACGGTCAGTGTGGCGCGGTCCTGCTCTCGCAGCAGGGCGCGGACCGCCGAATGAATCGATTCCTGGACCCGGGCGCTTCGGCCGCCGGGGCGTAAACCTTCTTTAATAGCCATGCGTCAGACCTTAACACAAAGAATTTGCTTTAAGCGCACGCCGGTAGCACACTCCTCAAAAGCAAAAAATTAGCTTTTGCGAATGTTCTTGTGGAGCGTGCCCATGTCCCGTCCAGCTTCGACCCGCGCCAGCCTGATCTTCCTGGCCCTTACCTTGCTCGGTTTTCTCGCCGCGTCCAGCGCGCCGACGCCGTTGTATCACCTCTATCAGGAACAATTACAGTTCTCCCCGGCCGTTCTGACGCTGATTTTCGGCGTATACGCCTTCAGTCTGCTGGCGGCCTTGCTGACGGTGGGGTCGCTGTCGGATTACCTGGGCCGCAAACCGGTGATTTTCGTGGCGCTGTTGCTCAACATATTGGCGATGCTGCTGTTTATCAGCGCCGACAGCGTCGCCTGGTTGATCGGTGCCCGGTTGATCCAGGGGTTCGCCACCGGCATGGCCACCAGTGTATTGGGTGCTGCCTTGCTGGACTTCGACCGTCGCCAAGGCCCATTGATCACCAGCGTTGCGCCGCTGTTGGGCATGGCGTGCGGGGCGCTGGGCTGTGGCCTGCTGGCCGAGTTCGCACCGTTGCCGTTGCAACTGACCTACTGGCTGCTGCTGGGGTTGTTCCTGGCCCAGGCCGTTTACCTCTGGCGCCTGAAAGAAAGCGTCAGCCCGCAAGCGGGTGCCTGGCAGTCCTTGCGTCCGACTTTGCACGTTCCACCCCAGGCGCGGCGAGCCTTGTGGCGGGTCCTGCCACTGGATCTGGCGGCCTGGGCCGTGGGCGGTTTCTACCTGTCACTGGCACCGTCGTTGGTGCGGGCGGCCACCGGATCGACCTCCAATCTGATCGGCGGCGCGCTGGTGGCGGTGTTGACCCTCAGCGGCGCGTTAGCCATCTACCTGTTGCGCAACCAGGAGGCCGACACAATGTTGCGCCCGTCCGCAAGCCTGTTGGTGATCGGTCTGGCATTGGTACTGGTGGCGGTGCATGGCGCCAGCTTGCCGTTGTTCTTCGTCGGCACGCTGGTCACCGGTGGCGGTTTCGGCGCTGGGTTCCTGGGGGCGCTGCGCAGCCTCATGCCGCTGGCGTTGCCCCACGAACGGGCCGGCTTGATGTCGGCGTTCTATGTCCTGAGTTACCTGGCCTTCAGCCTGCCGTCGCTGCTGGCGGGGAACCTGACGCGGGTGTTCGGCTTGATCCCGACGACCGATGGGTATGGCGCCGTGTTGATTGTGCTGTGTGTCGCAGCGCTGTTGGGGTTACGGCAGTCGATAAAACCGCTCAGCGATGGCGTTCGGCCTTGAAACCAGGCATGCAGGTGCCGCTGGCAGTGGGTTAGTCTTGGCACCTCAGTCTTCTTCCGGACGGATCCCTTGAAAATCATCCGCAGTAAATCCTTCATCGGTGACCGTGCCTGGGCGGCGCTGGATATCGCCAACATGAATGGCATCACCACGCGCCTGCACTGGACCGATCAGCCTTATAAATGGCACATCAATGACGGCCAGGAAGTCTTCGTGGTGCTCGATGGGCAAGTGCAGATGTGCTATCGGGAAGAGGGCGTCGAAAAAGCGACCTTGCTGGACGCCGGAGACATTTTCTACGCCTCGGTGGGCACCGAGCATGTAGCCAATCCGTTGGGCGAGGCGAGAGTTCTGGTGATCGAGACTGAGGGCAGTGTCTAACTGTTATCTGTAAAGTAGATAACAGATAGAGAAATTACCCGTTATATAGATATTCGATCCGGCCCTAGCATGGCTCCACCTCATCCGAGGACAGGAGTTCGTCATGACATGTGCTGCAAAAAGCCGCTTTCGGCCCTTGAGCCATTTGCCCAGGCCGATGGAGGCCATTCGTCAATTCACGCCAAACTGGTTTGCCGTGATCATGGGTACCGGTGTGCTGGCGCTGGCCTTGGCGCAATGGCCGGCAGCTATGCCGGGCCTGCACGCTCTGGGCGAAGGGCTGTGGGTGTTCAACACGCTGTTGTTCGTGGTGTTCGCCTTGATGTATACGGCCCGTTGGGTGTTGTTCTTCGACGAAGCACGACGGATTTTCGGCCATTCAACGGTCTCGATGTTTTTCGGCACCATTCCCATGGGGCTGGCGACCCTCATCAACGGCCTTTTGCTGTTTGGTCTGCCGCGCTGGGGCGAGGGCGTGGTAACGGTGGCCGAGGTGTTATGGTGGATCGACGTGGCCATGTCCCTGGCCTGTGGCGTGCTGATTCCCTTCCTGATGTTCACCCGCCAGGAGCACCGGATCGACCAGATGACCGCGGTATGGTTGCTGCCGGTGGTGGCCGCCGAAGTGGCCGCCGCCAGCGGTGGGTTGTTGGCACCGCATCTGGCGGACGTTCATTCGCAAATGATCATGCTGGTCACCAGCTACGTGCTCTGGGCATTTTCCCTACCGGTGGCGTTCAGCATCCTGACGATCCTGCTGTTGCGCATGGCCCTGCACAAGTTGCCTCACGAAAGCATGGCCGCCTCGAGTTGGCTGGCCCTTGGCCCGATCGGCACCGGTGCCCTGGGCATGTTGTTGCTAGGCAGTGATGCGCCCCTGATTTTTGCCGCCAATGGCCTGCCTGGCGTGGGCGAGATCGCCGCCGGGTTGGGGCTGGTGGCCGGTATCACGTTATGGGGCTTTGGGTTCTGGTGGATGTTGATGGCGTTGCTGATCACCGCCCGCTATCTACGTGGCGGCATCCCGTTCAACCTTGGCTGGTGGGGCTTTACCTTCCCATTGGGCGTGTTTGCACTGACCACGCTGAAGTTGGCGGACTTGCTGAAACTGGATTTTTTCAGCGCGTTCGGTGGTGTGCTGGTGGCGATGCTGGCGGTGATGTGGCTGATCGTTGGACGGCGTACGTTGCTAGGTGCCTGGCACGGCGAGTTGTTTGTGTCGCCCTGCATTGCGGGGCTGGCGAAATAATCGCTAAAGACAGGTAATGTGTGGCCTGGATCGAAAAACGTTCATTCCAATAAGCGTCCACGCCACTCAGGAACATGGAAGATGAGTCACCCTTCGCAGTTCACCTTGCTTCGCACGCGGCGTTTCCTGCCGTTCTTCATCACGCAGTCCCTTGGCGCGTTCAACGACAACATTTTCAAGCAGTCGCTGATCCTCGCCATCCTTTACAAATTGACCATCGAGGGGGATCGCTCGATCTGGGTCAACCTCTGCGCGCTGCTGTTTATCCTGCCATTCTTTCTGTTTTCGGCCCTGGCGGGGCAGTTTGGGGAAAAATTCGCCAAGGATGCGTTGATCCGTCTGATCAAGCTCGGCGAAATCGTCATCATGGCGGTAGGCGCGGTGGGCTTTGTGTTCGACCACTTGTCGCTGATGCTGGTGGCGCTGTTCGCCATGGGCACGCATTCGGCGCTGTTCGGTCCGGTGAAGTATTCGATCCTGCCCCAGGCCTTGCGCGAGGAAGAGTTGGTCGGTGGCAACGGCCTGGTGGAGATGGGTACGTTCCTGGCGATCCTGGCCGGCACTATTGGCGCTGGAATCATGATGTCCTCGGCGCATTACGCCCCGGTGGTATCCACCGCGATCATCGGCGTGGCCGTGCTCGGTTACCTGGCCAGTCGCGGCATTCCACGTGCGGCGGCGGCCTCGCCGCAAATGCGCCTGAACTGGAACATCTTCAGCCAATCCTGGGCCACCCTGAAGCTGGGCCTGGGGCAAACCCCGGCGGTGTCCCGTTCGATTGTCGGCAACTCCTGGTTCTGGTTCGTCGGAGCGATCTACCTGACGCAGATCCCGGCCTATGCCAAGGAGTGGATGCACGGCGACGAAACCGTGGTGACCTTGATCCTGACGGTGTTCTCGGTGGGAATCGCGTTGGGTTCGATGCTCTGTGAAAAGCTGTCCGGACGCAAAGTCGAGATCGGCCTGGTGCCGTTCGGCTCGTTCGGGCTCACCGTGTTCGGTCTGTTGCTGTGGTGGCATTCCGGTGGAATTCCCGACAGCGTCGAGGGGCACGGTTGGCTTGAAGTGCTCGGCTTCGGTCACGCCTGGCTGGTGTTGATCGACATCCTTGGCCTGGGTGTGTTCGGTGGCTTCTACATCGTGCCGCTGTACGCATTGATCCAGTCGCGCACGGTGGAGAACGAGCGGGCGCGGGTGATTGCCGCCAACAATATTCTCAACGCGTTGTTCATGGTGGTCTCGGCCATTGTCTCCATCGTCTTGCTGAGCTTGGCCAAGCTGTCGATCCCGCAGTTGTTCCTGGTGGTGTCGTTGCTCAACATCGGCGTCAACGCGTACATCTTCAAGATCGTCCCCGAGTTCAGCATGCGTTTCATGATCTGGCTGCTGAGCCATTCCATGTACCGTGTGGAGCATCGCAACCTGGAGGCGATACCGGATGAAGGGGCTGCGCTGTTGGTCTGCAACCATGTGTCTTTCGTCGATGCCTTGTTGATTGGCGGCGCGGTGCGTCGGCCGATTCGCTTCGTGATGTACTACAAGATCTATAACCTGCCGGTGCTGAATTTCATCTTCCGCACTGCTGGGACCATCCCGATTGCCGGGCGCCAGGAAGACATTCAGATCTACGAAAAAGCCTTCAAGCGAATTGCCCAATACCTGAAGGACGGCGAGCTGGTGTGCATTTTTCCTGAAGGAAAATTGACCGCTGACGGTGAGATCAATGAGTTCAAGAGCGGATTGACGCGCATCCTCCAGGAAACCCCGGTGCCGGTGATTCCCCTGGCGCTGCAGGGTTTGTGGGGCAGTTTCTTCAGCCGCGACCCGGCCAAGGGGCTGTTTCGCCGGTTCTGGTCGCGGGTGACGCTGGTGGCGGGTTCGGCGGTCACGGTAGAGGCGGCAACGCCTTCGAATTTGCAGGTGTTGGTGGGAGACTTGCGCGGCACCGTCCGCTAGGGCGAAAAACTGTGGGAGCGAGCTTGCTCGCGATTGCAATCTGCCTGCTGGCATTGAGGTCACAGGCAGACCGCTATCGCGAGCAAGCTCGCTCCCACAGGTTTATCAGGCGCTGACCTTGAGCCCGATCAACCCCGCAACGATCAACGCCACGCTGGCCAGGCGAACCAGCGCCATTGACTCACCAAACAGAATGATCCCGGCGATCACCGTGCCCACGGCACCGACCCCGGTCCAGATCGCATAGGCGGTACCCAGCGGCAGTTCTTTCATGGCAAGGCCGAGCAGGCCGAGGCTGATTGCCATGGCGGCGATGGTCAGAGCAGTGGGGAGAGGGCGGCTGAAGCCGTCGGTGTACTTCAGGCCGACAGCCCAGCCAACTTCGAACAGGCCGGCAAAAAACAGAATGATCCAGGACATCAAACACCTCATCGATGGATGGGGTCGTCCCCGGATAATGAACGCTAAGGCGTTGCGGGGTCGTCCCCGCGGAGGATGGATAGAGTGCCCATGATCGGGCACTCGATCAAGTCTGCCTTAGTCAGCGGTTTGCCGGGCGGCTAGAGTTTCACGGTCCTGTTTTTCACTCATGCGCCGGAAGTACGTCGAGAGCAAAGCCCCGGAAATGTTGTGCCAGACGCTGAACAGCGCGCTGGGTACTGCCGCCAACGGCGAAAAGTGCGCGCTCGCCAACGCCGCGCCGAGGCCGGAATTCTGCATGCCCACTTCCAGTGCCAGGGATTTGCGCTGGGCCAGTGGCAGCTTGAACAGATGCCCGGTGAAGTAACCCAGCAAAAAACCGAAGCTGTTGTGCAGCATCACCACGGCCATGATCAACAGACCCGATTCGGCAATTTTTGCCTGGCTGGCGGCAACGACGGCGGTGACGATGATGACGATGCTCACCACCGACACCAACGGCAACACCTCCACGGCATGGCGCACCTTGTCCCCCAGCAACCGCTGTGCCACCACGCCCAGCACGATCGGCAGCAGCACCACTTGCAGGATCGACCAGAACAGCTCCATGAATGACACCGGCAGCCAGGCCGAGGCCAGCAGCCAGATCAGTGCCGGGGTCAGCAGCGGTGCGAGCAGGGTAGTGACGGCGGCGATGGCCACCGACAGGGCCAGGTCGCCGCGGGCCAGCCAGGTCATGACATTCGACGAGGTGCCGCTTGGGCAGCAGCCCACCAGAATCACGCCGACGGCAATTTCCGGCGGCAGATGGAAAACCTGGCAGAGCAACCACGCCACACCGGGCATGATCACGAAATGGGCGACCACGCCCAGGGCCACGCGCCAGGGATGGCGTGCGACTTCGGCGAAGTCTTCGAGCTTCAGGGTCAGGCCCATGCCGAACATCACCAGCCCCAGCAGCGGCACGATGGCGCTTTTCAGGCCGATGAACCAAGCGGGTTGCAGAAATGCTACCACCGCGAAAATCAGTACCCAGTAAGCGAAGGTATTGCCGACAAAGCGGCTCAATGCAGCCAGTGCGCGCATGACCTGATCCTTATTATTAAGAACATCCAATACTAATGTGGGAGCGAGCTTGCTCGCGATGGCGGAGTGTCAGTCAACATCTCGGTGGCTGTCATACCGCTATCGCGAGCAAGCTCGCTCCCACAAGGGTAAGCCGTTGCTTTTTAGATCCCCTGCGGAATCTCTTCCCCACCCAACGCTTCGACCAGCGCCGGCAGGAACTCGCCGAACGTCAACATCATCAGCGTGAAGCTGGCGTCCAGCTGGCCGAGGGCTTCGTCGCCACCGTCCTGCTCCGCCTGGTCCTGCAGCAGGTCTTCGAATTTCAGGCGTTTGACCACCATCTTGTCGTCAAGCACGAAGGACAGTTTGTCCTGCCAGGCCAGCGACAGTTGGGTCACCACCTTGCCGGTGTTCAGGTGCAGCTGGATTTCGTCGCTGGTCAGGTCCTGGCGCTTGCAGCGCACGATGCCGCCGTCTTCGTGGGTGTCGCGCAGCTCGCATTCATCCAGCACGAAGAAATCGTCCGCGGCCTTCTGGGTCTTGACCCAGTCGGTCATGGTGGCGGTCGGGGCCATCTTGACCGTCAGCGGGCGAACCGGCAGCGAGCCGATGACTTCGCGCAGGGTGGACAGCAGGTCTTCGGCGCGTTTCGGGCTGGCCGAGTTCACCAGGATCAGGCCCTGTTTCGGCGCGATGGCGGCGAAGGTGGACGAGCGGCGGATGAAGGCACGGGGCAGGAACGCCTGGATGATTTCATCCTTGAGCTGGTCCCGCTCCTTTTTATAGACCTTGCGCATTTGCTCGGCTTCGATCTCTTCGACCTTTTCCTTCAGGGCATCGCGCACGACGCTGCCCGGCAGGATGCGTTCTTCCTTGCGCGCGGCGATCAACAGGAAGTCCTGGCTGACGTGCACCAATGGTGCGTCTTCGCCTTTGCCAAACGGCGCGACGAAACCGTAAGTGGTCAACTCCTGGCTTGCACATGGACGCGCCAGTTTGCTGGCCAGTGCAGTTTCCAACGCCTCGGCATCAAAAGGCAGATCTTGGGTCAGGCGATAGATAAGCAGGTTTTTGAACCACATGGGGTGAGTCTCTCCTTTATACAAAGGGGGGCATTATTCTCTTCGCGGCGCCATAGGCCAACCCTTCGCTAAGCCTTTGGAAGGCCTGAAAAAATTAATTTAAAAAGTGCTTGCCAGCTTAAAGAGCGCTCCGTAGAATGCGCGCCACACCGAAAGCGAAGGGTGATTAGCTCAGCTGGGAGAGCGTCTGCCTTACAAGCAGAATGTCGGCGGTTCGATCCCGTCATCACCCACCATTCGTTCAACGTGTTACGCGCAGCGGTAGTTCAGTCGGTTAGAATACCGGCCTGTCACGCCGGGGGTCGCGGGTTCGAGTCCCGTCCGCTGCGCCATATTCGGTTACCTGGAACACTGAACGCCAGGTCACCACGGAAAGCCCGCTAACGCGGGCTTTTTGCTGTTTGCAGTTCCTGCGGTGTGTGTTGCTCATGTTTTTTTGCTTATTTATCAATTAAATCAGCACTTTACGAAAAACTGTGAGAGAATGCGCCCCGCATCGAAAGTGAAGGGTGATTAGCTCAGCTGGGAGAGCGTCTGCCTTACAAGCAGAATGTCGGCGGTTCGATCCCGTCATCACCCACCAAACTTTCAATGTTACGCGCAGCGGTAGTTCAGTCGGTTAGAATACCGGCCTGTCACGCCGGGGGTCGCGGGTTCGAGTCCCGTCCGCTGCGCCATATTCGGTTTCCTGGCCCACTGAACGCCAGGTCATCCACGAAAAGCCCGCTCAATCGAGCGGGCTTTTTGTTGCCTGTCATTTGGCCGTGCTACTGCTCGGCATTGCGGCTGTGGCGGTAATCACTGACCGCCTCATACACTGCTTTGCGCAAACGGTTGATGCCGCCGATGGGGCGATGGGCCTCAATGCCGAACCACGGGTTGAACGACTGGTTGTCGCAAGCCAGGTTCAGCTTGGGCGTGTCGAAATCCTGGGCCGGCATCTTGATACGCGCCACGGTCTCGAATGGCGCATCACTTTCCTGCCATTCAATACTGGTGTCTTCGATCGGCATGTACTTGCTCGGATCCTGCCGCTGGATCTGCAAGACAAAACACGCCGGCACCCGGTCTGTGGATAACTGCTGATTCAATGCGCTGCGCAAGAAGTTCGGCAGATCCTGGTTCTGAGGAGGCAGGGTATAACTTGGGCAGTTGTCCGGGTCCGGCGCGACGCGAAACTTGGCATTGGCTTCGCCGAATTTGTAAGGCGATACCGAGAAATAAGTCGTCTGGGTCGGGCTGGCTGGAGGCGGTGACAGGGTCGCCAAGGCAATGAACAGATGACGGATCTGCCAGGTGCGCGGGTCCAGGCTCGGAAAGAACGCCATCGCCTTCTTCCCGTCAGCCTGAGCGGCCACATTCTGACGGTACTCGGCGACATCACTGACAAAGAAGTTCGGATGATTGAACATCACGAAATCCTGCTCGCCCTGTGATTGCCGATCAGCGAGCAGTTGCTTGCCCGGCACGTTCAGCAGCTTGATCGCCATCCCCCGTGCATCGCGCAGGCTGTCGAATTGCGGATAAGCGTTGCCGTTGGACAGGCGGATCGTGGCCTGCCAAGTCTTGCCCGGTTCGGCAAACACACCTTGGCGCAACGGTGCCGGCAGGTCGCTCGGCACCTGGACCTCGGCCATGACGCAACCGTGGGCCTTGGCATGGGCGTCGCGAAGGTAACGCGTGCCTTCGCGGTGCTGATCGACGATGCGGATCGCGGTCTGGATGATGTCCTGGGTCATGGCGGCTTCGCCGGGTGCGATCTGTTCCTTGTCCGGGACCGGTCCCTTGTGTTGCCAGGCAAACCAGGCCGTGGACAGGGCCCAGACGAGTAACCCGATACCCAGCAGCCACAGAAGCGTCTTGCCCAGAAAGGCGCCGAGGCGCAGCCAGAGGGTGATCAACATGCCAACATCCTTTTACCGGTGAGGTTCATCATTACAATTGCGACTCCAGTGGCCCGCCCAGCACTTTTAAATACTCCAGCAAGGCCCAGCGTTCCTGCGGTTGCAGCAAGCGGCCGATGACACCGTTACCGCGTTCGCCCGCACGGAATTCATGGCCGCTGTTGTGATTGCCGGTAATCCGGGTGTCGAAGAGAAAACCGTTGGTGAAGGCTTCGGTGCGATAGCCCAGGTGGCGAGGGTCGTATTCGAAGGTGCCTTTATAGAATGTGCTCGCCCGCTCGGCCTGGGGCGACAACAGTTGGTAGATCGTTGGCACCGAGCCGTTGTGCAGGAACGGTGGCGTGGCCCAGACACCCGCCAGTGGCCGGGCCTTGTAGGCGCGCAGTTCACGCACGCCGATGGGCAGGCCGAAACCGTCCAGGGCCGGGCGTTCGACGGGGGTGACACCGGCGTCGCGGTAAGCGCGGTTTTCGACAAAGGCGGTGACGTAGGCCAGGCCTTTGGCGACCGAAAGCTGGCTCAGGTCCAGCGGCTCCGTCGGGGCCGGGTGCAGTTGCACGTCCAGCTTCGCCAGCTCGGCCGGATCCCATTGCAGGCTGGTCAGGTCGAAGCGATGGTCGGCGATGTTATTGGCGGTGCCGGGGTCGGTGCCGATCACCTGCACGGGCAGCATGTGCAATTGCTGCACCGGCCTGTCAGGCCCCTGGACCACTTTGGGCACATGGCAACCGGCGCAGTTTTCGGTGAACAGGGCCCGGCCCTTGGCGGCCAGAGGTTTATCGATCGCGCCCAGTAACGCTTCCGGCCACACGGGCGGCTTGAGCAGTTGCAGGGTCTCTTCGATCTTGTTCAGGTCGCGCACGCGTACGCTGGAGGGATATCGAGCATCGCCCTGCAGCGGTTTACCCTGGGCATCGAAGAAACTCAGTGTGGCGCCTACCCCCAGCGCTTCCCCGACGTTGCGAGCCATCGGTTGCTGGGCTGAGCCGTTCCATTGCACCCAGTCGAACGTCCACATTTCCCACAATTGCGGGTAATCCACCGGCGCGTTGGCCACCCGGTAGTTCTCTGCCGAAATGGCGTCGCCGAAGCTGGCATTGGCGATGCGACCGAAGGCGTCGGTACGCCCTGGGCCTTCTTCGGTGGGGTAGAGGCCGCGGTGGGTATCATTCCAGGCCACTCGCAGGAACGTGTCCAGGGAAGCCTTGAACGCTTTGCGCAGCTCGTCGTGGCGGGCGTCGTAGTCCTTGCCCAGTACTTGGCGGGCGAAGCGTTCGAATTTCCAAGGGTTGTAGTAGGTAGACGCCAGACTGGCGACCAATGCCTGTCCGAAACTGCCACCACGTAGCGTAGGAACACTAGAAGGCAGCACGTGCTGGGCCGAGCCACCATCGATCCGTATCGCCTGACCCTTGAAGCGCAATTCGCCGGTATGGCACGCCGCGCAAGTGATATCCAGGAACTGCTCGGTGCTGCCCGGGTTCTGGTGCCGGGCGAAACCTACCGGCAAGTTGCCGGGATTGCCGGGCGAGGCTTTCTGCGCCGGGTCGATCAGGAAGCCGAAGCGCGCCAGGTACTCCGGCGAAGCGAAGCGTTGTTGCGAAAAGGGCAATTCGAGGGCGGTGAACCAGTCGTAGCGCAGGCCTTTGACCTGGGTGCCCTGGGGTGTGAAGTAATACGTCTGGCGCTCGGCGGCGCTCCATTGATCCAGGTAGTGCACCTGTTCGACGGGCGTATAGAACGGCAAGCGAGGATTGGCGACGTAATAAAGCACCACGGCCACGACGACGATCAGCAGCGCGAGGAGTAGCAACAAAATGCGAGAGAGAAGGCGCACGGTAACGTCCTTGTTTTTTTGATAAACCCTTATGCCTCAGTGCTGCGCGGCGGGCAAGTGGCCATTACCCTTGGCCTGCGGGGGAGCGGCAATGTGTCCCTGTACGTAATGGATGACAGATGCTTCATTTGCCCAAGATTAAAAAGCGTTTGCGGACCTGAACTTATCATCACTTTGTGGCTCACATGCCGGTAGCCATTGGTCGTGGCCGCCTGATAAGCTCGCGGCTTTATTCGATTGCCCTTTAGGCGCATGAACAAGGAAATAGCATGAAACAGCATCGGTTGGCGGCGGCGGTGGCCCTGGTTGGCCTGGTACTCGCGGGTTGCGACTCGCAGACCAGCGTAGAGCTGAAAACCCCGGCGCAGAAAGCTTCCTACGGTATTGGCCTGAACATGGGTAAGAGCCTGGCTCAGGAAGGCATGGATGACCTGGACTCCAAAGCGGTCGCCCAGGGCATCGAAGATGCCGTCGGCAAGAAAGAACAGAAGCTGAAAGACGAAGAACTGGTCGAAGCCTTTGCTGCGCTGCAAAAGCGAGCCGAAGAGCGCATGGCCAAGATGAGCGAAGAGTCGGCAGCCGCTGGCAAGAAATTCCTCGAGGAAAACGGCAAGAAAGCCGGTGTGACCACCACCGCTTCCGGCCTGCAGTACGAAGTAGTCAAGAAAGCCGATGGCCCACAGCCTAAGCCGACCGACGTGGTGACTGTTCACTACACCGGCAAGCTGACCAACGGCACCGTGTTCGACAGCTCCGTCGAGCGTGGCAGCCCGATTGACCTGCCGGTCAGCGGCGTGATCCCGGGTTGGGTCGAAGGCCTGCAACTGATGCACGTCGGCGAGAAGTACAAGCTGTACATCCCGAGCGACCTGGCCTACGGCGCCCAGAGCCCGAGCCCGGCCATCCCGGCCAACTCGGTCCTGGTGTTCGACCTGGAACTGCTGGCGATCAAGGATCCGGCGAAAGAAGACGCAGCCAAGTAATCGCGTCTGCTATAACGACAACGCCTCGCTCATGCGGGGCGTTGTCGCATCTGGGCTACGGCAAATGGCAAAAAAACCGAACGCACGTGACAGGCTACAGTCATAGGCAATACAGGCGCTGTGCTAGACGCAGTCAGCCGGTCAAGTCAATGAAATATTGGGTTTTTTTATGTGAGTAAAAAACGCCCGATCTAAGCCGGGCCCTTATGAAACGGGGGCTTCAGCGGTGAAATGCAGCTCTGTTCACAAGGTTATCCACAATTTGTGTGGATAACATTTCAGTGGGAGAAAAAATGAAGGCCCCGTGGAATTTTGCGCGATTTCTGCCCTTGGCAGGCCGCCTGCTGGCCCGCGGTCGATTACCGACGTTGCTCTTTGCCGTTGCCAGCAAAGGTGCCCGGGAGGGCGGACGGCTGGGCAAGCTCAAGGAGGATCTGCGCCTGTTGCAGGCCTTGTGCCTGGCTTACTGGCGGGGCGAATACCGCGCGGTCAGTGCCAAGTCGATGCTGTCGGTGGTGGCGGGACTCATGTATTTCCTCAGTCCCCTGGACGCGATTCCAGATATCTTGCCGATGTTTGGCATGTTCGACGATATCGCAGTGCTGGCCTGGGTCATGAAAACCCTCGACGTTGAACTCGAGGCGTTCCGCGCCTGGCGTTATCGGCAGTCTCCCGAGAAACTGGCTCAAGTCGAAAGGCTTCCCGATACCCCGGAACAACTCCAGCTCCAAGGCCAGAAAAAGCCCTGATCCCCTGAGAATTCATCACCCCGCGACCTTAGCCAGCATTTAGGATTACACTTCCAAGGAAAAAGGCTGACTCGCTAAGTGTTGTTGTCCTACGGGGTAAACATGGATATTCAAGTAATCACACGTGACGGAGAGCCCGAGTACGCGGTTTTGCCGTGGGATCAGTACCAAGCGTTGTTGAAGGCAGCAGGCATCGATCAAGCTCCGCCGCGGGAAGCGACAGTCCGTCACGCGGCGGCACCCGGCCAGGTTCTCCCTGGCCTGGACCAATTACGCAGTTTGCGCGAAGGGAAGGGCATCGCCATCGAGGCGTTGGCCCGCACGGTAGGTATCAGCCCGTCTTATCTGGCCTTGATCGAGAGCGGCGAGCGACAGCCCGATGCCGCGATTCGGCGCAGTCTGGCCTGGGAGTTGACGGTGCCGGGTTGGAGGGAAGAATCGTGAGCGTACGCATCAGTCGGCAGCATTGGGATGGGTTGTTGGGTGAATTGGACCAGGCGCGTCGCCAACGCCATTTATTGACTTACCGCGCCTTGCTGGAGCGCCTGCAGCTACCCAGTCCGGCCATGCAGACTTTGACCGCGGCCCTTGAACACCTGGCGGCGCTGGACGCCCGGGCAGAACAGCCGCTGCGCAGTTCCCTGGTGATCAGCCAAGGCGCGAGCCGGTTGCCGCGCACGGGCTTCTTCGAATGCGTTGAGCGCCTGGGGCGTTTTTCCGGGCCTTCCGATGGGGTGGCCGCCGCCTCCTGGCACGCTTCGGAAGTGGTCCGGGTGTTTGAATACGAATACCCCGAGTCGGCGGAGGCCTGAGTGCTCTGGCGACTCAAGGCGCGGGTCGGTTATTGGCTGGCGCGCCGGTTGTTTCACTGGTCCTGGTTCGTGCGCCAGGCGCGTGGTTGGGCCTGGCTCGAGGGCCAATTCTCACGCATGGCGAACCTGGGCGACGTCGGTGCGCAAAGTTTCTATGGGCACATCCTCACGTTTCGCGGCCAAGGGCTGGGCGCCCGTGAAGAAGGGGTTCGCCTGCTGCGGCTGGCGGCTCTGGCCGGTGATGGCAAGGCGGCCTACCAGGTCGGCGTGATCAGCCTGGCCGGTACAACCGGCAAGGCACCGGACCCGGTCGAAGCGGCACGTTGGTGGACCCTGGCAGCGAAAGCCGGGCATCCGTTGGCCGAGATCAAGCTCAAGGCACTCGAAGCTCGCGACCGCTAGCGTTATCCACAGGCTATTCGTGATGCAATCGGGCGAATTTAGCGAATCGCCCTACATCCTTTATCCCGTTCCCCTGACTTAATTCCTCCGTCATCCCCGGCACAGTCTCGCGCTCCCTGAGTGCTGCGAGACGCTGCCCATGTTCGACCGTTTTTTCCTGCCGGCCCTTGAGCGAGCCCTGTCCTGATGGAGCAGGTGAACCGTATCGAGCAGGAACTCGACAGCTTCCAGGACACCCTGGCGGTCTACCGCGAGCAACTTGAGCGCTGGTACAGCCGGGCGGCGGACCGGGCCAGCCACGCGGCCGATTTGCCCTCGCTGATGGGCATGGAGCGGCTGATCCGCTTCGGCGACAGCACCACCGTCGTCAGCAGCGGTGACGATGATTTCCTCTCCACGGTCGTCCAGTGCCCCCTGGGTGGGGTGATGACGATCGAGAGCAAGTTCGAGTCGGTGTACGACATCCCGCTGGGCGACATCGTGGTGGATGTGGTGGCGGAGGGCAGCGGCGAGGTCACGCCGGTGACCCTGGACGCCCAGGGAATCGGGACTTTCGAGGGAGAGGCGGGCAAGTCCTATCGGGTCCATGTCCAGGGCGAGGTGTCTCCCGGGCAGATCGAGAAGTTGTTTTCTTCCTACGATGGTTTGACTCGGGATCTGACGGACTGGCTACGGGGTGAGTGGCAAGGCTTCAAGCCGCGATGGGCCCAGCAGTCCTTGGCGACCTCGGCGGCTGCGGTGGGAAACGGGTTGCTCACCGGCAGTTGGGCGGCGCTCGAGGGTGTTTGGGACAGCATCAGCCTACTGTCGGAAATCCTCAAGGATCCTGGTCGGTTTGCAGGGCGATTGGGCGAAAGCGCCAAGCAGTTGGAGGACTTGGCCGAAAAAACGCCGCAGCTGATGGCTAAGCTGCAACTGCTGACCAGCGACGAAGCGGCGCTGTGCCTGTTGGTGCGCACCGCCAGCCTCTGGCTGGAGATGCTGCCGCCCAGCGAAGTCGCCGGCGAAACGGCCGAAGCACTCTCGACTGTGGTGGTGCAGTGCGTGATCGACTTGCTGATCGGCGTGGTCTTGACCTTTGCCGGGGCGGGGGCCGGGATCGCCTACCTGTCGATGCGGTTGGCCAGGCACGGCGCAACCCTGCTGAACGCCGTGCAGCGTTTCGTCAAGGCGATCTTCGCGGTAGTCAACGGCTTCATGGCCTACGTGGACCGCTACAAAACCGTGGCGGCGCGCGGCGTCGCGGCGGGAATAAAAAAAGGCCGGCTGCAACTGCGCTGGGATGCACAGCGCAACACCACGCTGAAAAAACACGAACCCCACGACGACTCCCCGGCCCAATCGAAAAACCCCAACGGCGACAGCGCCGACACCGCGGCCCAGACCCAGACCAGCGGCTGCCCGGTGTCGATGGTCACCGGCGAAGAACTGCTGACCTTGGACGACGGCACCCTCGACGGGCGCTTGCCGTTCGTCTTCACCCGGCTGTACCGCACCAGCGCCGTCGCCCTGGACGTCGGCCTCGGACGCGGCTGGAGCCATGCCCTGGCCCATCGCCTGGAGCTCAAAGGCGAGCAGGTCACCTGGGTCGACCAGGAAAACCGCCGCACGATCTTTCCACTGCCCAACGCCCAGCGTCCGGCGATCCACAACAGCCTGGCCCGGGCGGCCATCTACCTGGGGGCCGCGCCGGACGAACTGATCATCGCCCAGCCCGGGGAAAACGCCCCGTTCCTGCACTTTCGCGACGGCCACCTGATCGCCCTCAGCGACCGCTACGACAACCGCCTGACCGTGCAGCGCAACATCCACGGCGACATCAGCCGCCTGGACAACGGCGCCGGGCGTTCCCTGCGCCTGCGTTACGAACAGCGCCACCTGGTCGCCGTCGACTACCAGAGCTTCCACCCGGCCCTCACCCTCGACGAAGCCTGGCGGACCGAGCAGACGCTGGTCTCCTACCGTTACGACGGACGTTTCCGACTGATCGAAGCGACCAATGCCGCCGGTGAAAGCGAACGCTACGACTACGACGACCAGCACGTCATCCTCCAGCGGCAACTGGCCGGCGGGGCGAGCTTTTACTGGGAGTGGCAAGGCGTCGGGGCGGCGTCCCGCTGCGTGCGGCATTGGGCCTCCTTCGCGCAGATGGACAGCCGCTACACCTGGGGCGAGGACGGCCGTGTCACGGTCCGGCACCTGGACGGCAGCCAGGAAGTGTATGTCCACGACGACCGGGCGCGGCTGGTGCGCAAGGTCGAGCCCGACGGCGGCGAGCACCTCAAGGCCTACGACGAACAGGGCCGCTTGATCGCCGAACAGGACCCGCTGGGGGCGGTCAGCGAATACCGCTACGACGACGTCGGACGGCTGGTGGCGCTGATTCCGCCGGACGAAGCGCCGACGTCCTACGAGTACCGCAACGGTTTCCTGCACGCCCGCTCCCGCGGCAAGGCCGTGTGGACCTATCGCCGCAATGCCCGGGGCGATGTGATCGCGAGCATCGATCCCGACGGCCAGCGTACGGAATATGCCTACGACGCCCATGGGCAATTGCTGGCCAGGTATGACCCGGACGGTGGCGAACATCGTTTCACCTGGAGTCGCCTGGGCCAACTGACCGAAGAGGTCCTGCCCGACGGCGGTCGGCGGTGTTTTGCCTACGACGCCCTGGGGCGTTTGCTCAGTCGTCGGGACGAACACGGCGCCCTCACGCACTACCAATGGGACGCCGTCGGCCGCCTGCTGCAAGTCACCCTGCCCACCGGTGCCACCCGGGCCTGGAGCTACAACGCCTACGGCAAGGTCATCGCCGAGCGCGACGAGCAGGGCCGAACCACCCGCTACGAATACGCCGACGACCTGCACCTGGTCAGCCGCCGCCTGAACCCCGACGGCAGCGAGCTGAAGTACCGCTACGACTCGGCGCGGCTGTTGCTGACCGAGATCGAAAACGAATCCGGCGAACAATATCAGCTGGACTACACGCCCAACGGCTTGATCCGACAGCAAGTCGGCTTCGACGGCCAACGCACCGCCTACGCCTACGACCTCAACGGCCACCTGCTGGAGAAAACCGAGCACGGCGAAGACGGTTCGCAACGGGTCACCCGCTACCAGCGTGACGCGGCCGGGCGATTGCGGATCAAGACCTTGCCCGACGGCCAGGCCATCGACTACCGCTACGACGAACTGGGCCGGCTGGTCCACGTCGACGACGGCAGCGATCATCCGCTGGCCTTTGAATACGACGCCCAGGATCGGCTGGTCACGGAACACCAGGGCTGGGGCACCCTGCGCTATCGCTACGATGCCGGCGGGCGCCTCAACCACCTGCGCCTGCCGGACGACAGCCAGCTCGACTACCACCACGCCCCCGGTGGCGCGCTGACCGCCATCGACCTCAACGGCGCGCGCCTGACCGAACACCGCGTTGACGGCGGCCGCGAACGGCAGCGCCAGCAGGGTCGCTTGCGCAGCGATTACACGTACGACGAACAGGGCCGCCTCAAGGCCCAGACCGTGTGGCAGAACCCCCAGCAGCAACTGTTCTGGCGCGACTATGCCTACAGCCCCCGGGGCAACCTCCAGACCCTTTCCGACCAGCGAAACCGCCGTAGCTACCAGTACGACCCGCTGGATCGCCTGACCCGCATCGACTTTTCCCACAGCGAACCGCCGGAACACTTCAGCCACGACCCGGCCGGCAACTTGCTGATGCAGGACCGCCCCGGCCCGACCACCCTCAAGGGCAACCGCCTGCTGAGGGAGGGCGACCGCCACTACGACTACGACGCCTTCGGCAACCTGATCCGCGAACGCCGCGGCCAGGCCCTGGTCAGCGCCTACCGCTACGACAGCCAACACCGCCTGATCGGCGTCACCGGCGCCGACGGCCGCGAAACGTCCTACCGCTACGACGCCTTCGGCCGACGCATCAGCAAGACCGTGGACGGCCTGACCACGGAATTTTTCTGGCAGGGCGACCAGCTCGTCGCCGAAAACAGCCCGCGCCACCACCGCAGCTACGTCTACGAACCGGGCACCTTCCGCCCACTGGCCCTGCTCGACGGCGAAGGCCCCGACGCCCGCCCGTTCTACTACCACCTCGACCACCTGGGCACGCCCCAGGAACTGACCAACCCCGCCGGCCAGATCGTCTGGACGGCGCGCTACAACGGCTACGGCAAACTCACCGAACTCACCCACGGCGGCGGCGAACAGCTGGAACAACCGCTGCGCTTCCAGGGCCAATACTTCGACCCGGAAAGCGGCCTGCACTACAACCGCCACCGCTACTACAATCCCGAGACCGGCCGCTACCTGACGCCTGATCCGAGCAAGTTGGCGGGTGGGCTCAATGGGTATCGCTACACGGTGAACCCGACGGGATGGGTGGATCCGTTGGGGTTGGTGTGCAAGTGCCCTGGTGATATCGAGGCTGATGGGCCATTCAGCGAGATTGTGCCGGGGGGAGGTTTGGCTGCGCATGAGGCTCGAGGAGGACATTTGATGAAAAAGCATATAGGTCGTTCTGAAGCTCAGTTAAGAAAACGCCTTGATTCAGAGCCACACGTACCTACCGCATCGACATTTCCTGATAGAGCAACGGCGGAGTCGGCGGCCTCCAGCGTCTTAAAAACGAAGAAAAAAGAAATAGATTTTTTTTTGAGTGACGAGTTAGAGAAGTCGCTTCTTCTACAGCAATCTTTCCCTTCTCCTGTTGGGGTCGGCGTTATACGTAAAAGTGGAAAATTGGAATCCCTTTCGGTTGTGACCCTCGTTCTTAGAAAATCTAATAAATCGCCTGTCGGATATAACTTACATACAGGATTCGTCGAAAAAAATGAGAAATAAATACCCGAAACTCTTTCAATTTCTTGGCTGCTATTTCCACCAAGACTGGATGTGCGACTCATCGGACCCTGATGGCATCATCAGAATCTATATAGCGGACTCTGTGCCTCAAAACATTGAAGCTATCAAAGAAGAAATCTCAACGTTGCTTTCAATGAATCTTGACGAAGAAAATTTGAGAGAGTTCATCATGGACAAAATGCCTTGCAACTATTGCTATTGGCTAGACTGGGAGTCTGGTACGGCGTGGTTGAATCACATTGTTGAGATTCTTAGTGGCAATGGTCCAGGTTCTAATGAGCACTAATGTGGTTTGAAATATACGAGTCCCTTCGCTCTATGATTAACTTAATCCACACACCACCAAACCGCTTTTGTGGCGAGGGAGCAAGCTCCCTCGCCACAGGGTTAGCGCCAGGCGTTTGGGCTGTGGTGAATGGGGAGTCCGCTCACACCGACAACCCCAGCGCCACCACAGTCTCCCGCTCCGCCAAACCCTCCACCAAATACACACTCCCCCCCAAAATCTCCTTGGCATGATGCTTGGCCTGGGAAGCCAGCTCAGCCAACTGACTGGCGTCCAATTCCTCACAGGCCTCGGCGCGCAAATGCACCACCCCAATCGACAGCGACAACAACGCAAACTCCTGGCGAATCCCTTGCCGATTCAGTGCGGTAAAGCATCCCGCCTCCAGATGCTCAGGCCGGTAGAAGCGCCGACAATGGGTCTGGAACTCGCTCAGCAATTGGTCCAGGCGCTTGCGCCAATCTTCCGGGCCAAGGACCAGCAGGAAGTCGTCGCCGCCGATGTGGCCGACGAAGTCGCGGCTGGGGTCGATGCGTTCGTTCAGGCATTGGGCCAGACACAGCAGGACTTCGTCGCCGCGGCCGTAGCCGTAGATGTCGTTGAAGGGTTTGAAGCTGTCGATGTCCACGTAGCAGATCACCGATTCCTGCCGCTGTTGCAGCAGGCGGGTGAGGCATTGCTGGATCGGGACGTTGCCCGGCAGCAGGGTCAGTGGGTTGGCGTAGCGGGCCTGTTGGATTTTCAGTTCGGTGATGAGCTTGAGCACGTCGATCACCCGGCCCAGGCCCAGGTAGCCGCCGTTGAGGGTGATGATGAAGTCTTCTTCGATGCGTTGTCGGGCGCGGCTGGTGATCAGGCGGCTGACTTGTTGCAGCGATTGGTTCAACTCCACCGCGAGAAAGTCATCGCTCATCAGCCGGCTGATGGGCTTGCGGGCAAACAGGTCGGTGGCGAAGGGTTTGAGCAAGGCGTCGGAGAGTGAATGGCGATGGACGATGCCGCAGGGCTGGTTCTGATTGTCCAGCACCGCCAGGGAGTTGAGGTTGGCCTGGCGCCGAAACGCTTCCAGCACGGTGGCGGTCGGCGTGTTGTGGGCCATCGCCGGTTGTTCGTTGAGCAGTGCACTGAGGTCGTTGATCTCATCGCTCAGCGCCGCCACGCCGCTGTCCTGCCTGGGCATCAGCGCCCTGGCATCGCGTGACGGTTGTTCCTGGGGGCGGGCCAGCAGATAACCCTGCACCAGGTCGACGCCCATTTCGATCAGCACCGCCAGTTCTTCCGGCAGTTCGATTCCCTCGGCAATCACCTGTGCGCGGGAAGCCCGGGCGATTTTCAGGATCGAGCCCACGAACTCGCGCTTGAGGGCGTCCTGATGGATGCCATCGATGAAATGCCGGTCGATCTTCACATAGTCGGGTCGCAATTCGGACCACAGCCGCAGGCTCGAATAACCGGCGCCGAGGTCGTCCAGGGCAATCGAGAAACCCATGGCCCGGTAGTGATGCAGGGCAGTTTGCAGGAGCTGGAAGTCATCGATAGGGGTCTGTTCGGTCAGTTCGATCACCACCTGGCTGGGAGCGATGCCGAAGTCTTGCAGCAATTGCAGCGTGCGCCCGGTCTGGTGCGCGGATTCCAGCAGGGATTCGGGCGAGACGTTGAGAAACAGCTTGCCCGGCAGTTTTTGCTCGTTGAAGCGTTGGCAGGCGCTGCGGCGGCAGGCCAGCTCCAGCTCGCTGAGGCGTCCGGCCTGGCGCGCCACGCAGAGCAGCGCGATGGGCGAGTGCAGCGGGCTGTTGGAAGGGCCGCGGGTCAAGGCTTCATAGCCCACGATGCGCCGTTCGGAAAGGCAGATGATCGGTTGGAACAGACTGTGCAAACCGCTTTGAGCCAGGATCGAACTCAAGGCACTCAGCTGTTCTGTCGTGGTCATGGCAATCTCTGGCGATAAAAAAAGGACCGGGTGCGGGGCACCCAGTCCTGTATTTCACGACAGACTGATGTCAGTTTGATGACACTCCGACGAGCATCACCATTAAATGGCCATCATCTTAGTGCTTGGCGATCGCCGTGTTGAGTTTCAGGTAATCCAGCAGGATCCGCCCGGTCTCGCTCAGGTAGGCATCGTCTTCCGGCTTGGTTTTCTCCGGCTCGGTGATCAGGTCTTCGTCTTCTTTCTTCAGCTCTTTGAGCGGCTCTTCGCCCTTGGCCTTGCGACGCAGGTTTTCCATGGCCAGTTGCTTGGCCTCGATGTCGGCATGCTGCGCGCGACGGTCGGCTTCGTTGAGAGTGACGGTTTTCTCCATCATCAACTTCTGCGCCAGGGCCAGTTTGTCGCGGATGAACACGAACTCCGCATCCTGGGCCGAGCGCGCGTCATGGTCGGACTTGAGTTGGGCCAGGAACGGCTTGAACGGGTCCACGGCCGGTTTGATCGCCGGCCGGATGGTGTCCCACGGCATGGCTTCGGGCAGGGCGCTTTCACCGATTTCCTTGGTGTCGATGATCGACGGGTAATCGATGTCAGGCAGTACGCCCTGGTGCTGGGTGCTCTGGCCGGACACCCGGTAGAACTTCGCCAGGGTCAGCTTCAGCTCGCCGTGGTTGAGCGGCTGGATGGTCTGCACGGTGCCTTTGCCGAAGGTCTGGCCGCCGATGATCAGTGCGCGGTGATAGTCCTGCATGGCGCCGGCGAAAATCTCCGATGCCGATGCCGACAAACGGTTGACCAGCAAGGCCATCGGCCCCTTGTAGAACGCGCCCGGGTTTTCGTCTTCCAGCACATCCACTCGGCCATCGGCGTTACGCACGAGCACGGTCGGGCCCTTGTCGATGAAGAGGCTGGTCAGCTCGGTGGCTTCCTGCAGGGAACCGCCGCCGTTGTTGCGCAAGTCGATGACCACGCCGTCGACCTTTTCCTTCTGCAGTTCGGTCAGCAGCTTCTTGACGTCGCGAGTGGTGCTCTTGTAGTCCGGATCCCCGGCGCGGAAGGCCTTGAAGTCCAGGTAGAAGGCCGGGATCTCGATGATGCCGAGCTTGTAGTCCTTGCCGTCCTGCTTGAGGTTGAGAACCGACTTCTTCGCCGCCTGTTCTTCCAGTTTCACCGCTTCACGGGTAATGGCCACGATTTTGCTGGTCTGGTCGTTCGGCGCGTTGCTGGCCGGGATGACCTCCAGGCGCACCACCGAGCCTTTCGGGCCGCGGATCAGCTTGACCACTTCGTCGAGGCGCCAGCCGACCACGTCGACCATTTCCTTGTTGCCTTGGGCGACGCCGATGATCTTGTCCGCCGGGCTGACCTGTTTGGTTTTGTCTGCCGGGCCCGCCGGGACCAGGCGCACGATCTTCACCTGGTCGTTGTCGCTCTGCAGCACGGCACCGATGCCTTCCAGGGACAGGCTCATGTTGATGTCGAAGTTTTCCGCGTTATCCGGCGACAGATAGTTGGTGTGCGGGTCGTAGGACATGGCAAAGGTATTGATGTACGCCTGGAAAATGTCCTCGGCGCGGGTCTGGTCCAGGCGCGCCAATTGGTTCTTGTAGCGCTTGGTCAGGGTTTCCTGGATCTGCTTGGGATCCTTGCCGGCGATCTTCATGCGCAGCACTTCGTCCTTGACGCGCTTGCGCCACAGGTCATCGAGTTCGGCTGTGCTTTTGAGCCAAGGGGCGTCCTTGCGGTCGACTTGCAAGGTTTCCTTGGTATTGAAATCGATTTTGTCGACGCCCTTGTTCAGCTCGGCAAGGGCGTAGTCCAGACGCGCCTTCACGCGGTCCAGGTAGCGCTTGTAGATGGTGAACCCGGCGTTCAGGTCGCCGCTCTTGAGGAAGTCGTCGAACTGGGTTTTCCACTTGTCGAATTCGGCGATGTCGCTGGCCAGGAAATAACTGCGCGATGGATCGAGCAGCTTCAAATAGCTGTCATAGATGATGACCGAGCGCGCGTCATCGAGCGGCGGCTTGCTGTAGTGATGGCGCTTGAGCAATTCGACGACGTTAAGGCTGGCAATCACTTCGTCGCGATCGGGCTGAAGCTTGTCCCAGCTGTTGGCCGCGAACGTATCGTTCGACAACGGTAACAGGCCGAGGCCAATGACGAGCGCGAGGGCGGTGCTGGGGAACAGGTGCTTCATGCTGATTCGACGCAGGGACAATTGATAACGCATATTAGGCCGTCTTTGAAGTCGCCGGTTCCATGTGGCCCGGGCGCATAATGCAAGAAAGCCCGGCGTTGAAGCAGCGGGCCCAGTCGAGACTCACTATGGAGGCACCGTGAAAGCATTGCAAGGCGTTGAAGGCCAAGTGGTATGGGCAGATGAGCCGAGCCCGACGTGTGATGTGGGGCAAGTTCGCATCCGTGTGGCGGCCGCCGGCCTGAATCGGGCCGATTTGTTGCAAAAAGCCGGGCTTTACCCGCCGCCACCTGGCGCCAGCCAGGTGTTGGGGTTGGAGTGTTCCGGGGTGATCAGCGAGGTCGGGCCGGGCTCGTCCTGGCAGGTGGGCGACCGGGTTTGTGCGTTGCTGGCCGGCGGTGGGATGGCCGAGGAGGTGGTGGTCGATGGCCGGCATGTGCTGCCGGTGCCAGAGGGCTTGTCCTTGGCTGAAGCGGCCGCGCTGCCTGAGGTCTACAGCACCGCGTGGCTGAATCTGTTCCAGCTGGCGGCGCTCAAACCGGGGGAGAAGGTGCTGCTGCATGCCGGGGCCAGCGGCGTCGGTTCGGCCGCGATCCAGCTGTGCAAGGCGTTTGGCAACCCGTGCTGGGTCAGTGTCGGCTCCGCCGATCGTCTCGCCTATTGCGAGGCCCTGGGCGCCCAGGGCGGGGTGGTACGCACCGATGGCCTGGAGGGTTTGAACGACCTCGGCCCCTTCGACGTGATCCTCGATCCGGTGGGTGGCAGCTACGCAAAACTCAACGTGAAACTTTTGTCAGTTGACGGCCGTTGGGTGTTGATTGGCCTGATGGGCGGGCGCTCGACCGAGCTCGATCTGGCCCAGGTGCTGGGCAAGCGTATCCACCTGCTCGGCTCGACCCTGCGCAGCCGTGACGATCAGTTCAAGGCCGACTTGATCAGTGAGCTGGGGCAACAGGTATGGCCGCTGTTTGCCGACAAGTGCCTGAGCCCGCAGTTGGCCCGGACCTTCGCGATCAAGGACGCCGAAGCAGCGTTCGCGGAGCTGGCGACCAACCAGGTGTCGGGCAAGTTGGTGTTGGTGATTGATGAGAGCCTGAACTGATTCTGCGCAGACCTGTGGGAGCGAGCTTGCTCGCGATAGCAGTGTGACAGTCAACAAAGTTGTTGAGTGTGCGACCGCCATCGCGAGCAAGCTCGCTCCCACGGGACTGCTTATTTCCAGCTATGGACTGGCCACCCGGCCGCTTCGGCATGGGCCTTCAACACCGGGTCCGGGTTCACCACGTGCGGGTGATCGACCTTGAGCAACAACGGCAGGTCGTTGCGCGAGTCGGAATAGAAACTCGCGCCTTCCAGATTCTCCTCCTCGGCATCCAGCCAATCCAGCAGCCGCGCGATCTTGCCTTCACGGTAGGTCAGGGTGCCTACGGTCTTGCCGCTGTACACGCCATGGGCCACTTCAAGCTCGATCGCCAGGATCTCATCGATGCCCAGGCGTTCGGCAATCGGCCTGACCAGATGCGTGCCCGAGGCCGAGATCACCAGGATCCGGTCGCCGGCCTTGCGGTGTTCAGCGATGGTCTTGGTGGCGTCACTGAAGATGATCGGTTCGATGAAGTCTTCCACCCACGGCGCCACCAAGTGCTCGATTTCCTCCGGTGTGCGGCCGATCATCGGTTCCAGGCTGAAGTCCATGTACTCTTCCATGCTTAGCTTGCCGTGGCTGTAGGCGTCCATCAGCTCGTTGTTGCGCCGCATGAACGACTCGGGATCGACCCAGCCCAGGCGACCCATCTGTTCACTCCAGAGGGTGGCGCAGTCGCCGTGGATCAGGGTTTCGTCCAGATCAAAAATTGCCAGGGCCATCAGCGTGTTTCCCTTTTCAAGATCAGCTTCAAAATCAACAAAGCCATCAGGCTACCTCACACAGCGCCGATGGATCGATGGAAAGTGCCAACCGTGCGCCATCGGGATGCAGGTCGGCGGCCGAGCGGTTGAGCACGTCCACCACCAATTCCACGCCACGGGCTTCGACCCGGTAGCGGATGACGTTGCCCAGCAGGCTGTGGCTGCGGATCAGCGCATCGGCCTGGCCGCTGCGGCTCAGCTCGATGGCCTCCGGGCGGATGGCGATGCGACCGTTCACCGGCCGCTGCAGCAGTTTGCTCGCGCTGTCGGCGTCCAGCAGGTTGTAGTTGCCGATGAAGCCGGCGGCAAAGACATCGACTGGCGCAGTGTAAAGGGTTTCGGCATCGCCGCTTTGTACGATCTTTCCCTGGTTCATCAGGAAAATCCGGTCAGACATGGTCAGGGCTTCTTCCTGGTCATGTGTGACGAAAATCGTGGTCAGGCCCAACTCACGCTGGATCTGTCGGATCTGTTCACGCAAGTGCTTGCGAATCCGCGCATCCAGGGCTGACAGCGGCTCGTCCAGCAACAACAGGCGCGGCCGCGTGACCAGGGAGCGGGCGAGGGCGACACGCTGGCATTGGCCGCCGGAGAGTTGATGGGGATAGCGGGCGGCAAAATCGTGCAGCTCCACCAGGCGCAGGATCTCCAGCACGCGCTGGCGACTGTCCGAGGCGTCGACCTTTTGCATGCGCAGGCCGAAGGCGACGTTTTGCTCCACGGTCATGTTCGGGAACAGGGCGTAGCTCTGGAAGACCATGCCGATGCCGCGTTTCTGAGGACTCAGCGGGACGATGTCCTGTCCGTCGAGGATGATCTGGCCGGCATCCACCGCGGTCAGGCCGGCAATGCAGCGCAACAGCGTGGATTTGCCGCAACCGGAAGGGCCGAGCAGGGTGACGAATTCGCCCTTGGCAATCTCGCAGTTGATGTCGCTGAATACCGGGGTGCCGGCATAGCTTTTTTGCAGATGTTGGACGCTGACGTAGCTCATTGGCTTTTGTCCTTGTTCAAGATATTGGCCGCCCAGGTCAGGACCAGTACGAAGAAGAAATAGGAGATCACCAGCGCACTGGTGAAGTGGCCGCTGCTGTTGCGCATGTTGTTCAGGTAGACCTGCAGGGTTTCATAGCGGGTGCCGACGAGGATGTTGGCAAACACGAATTCGCCGAACAGGAACGAGAAGGACAGCAGCAGCGCCACCATCAGGCCCTTGCGCAGGTTCGGCAGCACCACCAGGAACGCGGCCTGGAAAGTGCTGGCGCCAAGCAGTTGAGCGGCGTCCATCAGGTCGCGCAGGTTGATGGCTTGCAGGTTGTTGGTGATCGCCCGGTACATGAACGGCAGGGCGACGGTGAAGTAGCAGCCGATCAGAATCCACGGCGTACCGACCATCGCCAGCGGCCCGGAGCCATAGAGTTGCAACAACCCTACCGACGACACCACGGGCGGCACTGCGAACGGCAGCAGGATGAGAATGTTCATCAGCGCGTCGAGTTTGGGGAAGTGGTAATGCACCACGAACAGTAGCGGCAGGATCAACACCACCGAGAGCACCAGCGCACCGACACAGACCAGCAACGATTGACCGAAGGCGTGGAGAAAGCGCGGATCGCCCCACAACTGCACATACCATTTGAAGGTGAAGCCGCTGGGTAGCACGGTGGCCGACCAACTGCTGGCGATGGAGTAGACCAGCGTGCCGGCCAGGGGCAGCAGCAGGATGGCGAACAGCAGGTACACCACCGCCCGATGATAGAGCCCGACGGAGCCCGGTTCAGCGCGAGACATGGTAGCTCCTCTTGAGCAGCAACTGATGGACGATGGTCACCACGGTCATCAACGCCACCAGCACCACGGCCAGGGCACTGGCCAGGTTCGGGTCGAGGGAAATGTCGCCGGAGACCATGGCGGCGATGCGAATCGGCAGTACGTTGAAGTTACCGGTGGTCAACGCGTAGACCGTAGCGTAGGCGCCGAGGGCGTTGGCCAGCAGGATCACGAAGGTGCCCAGCAGCGCCGGGGTCAGCACTGGCAAGCCGATGTGCCGCCAGAACTGCCAGCCGCTGGCGCCGAGCAACTCGGCGGATTCGCGCCAGTCTTCGCGCAGGGCGTCGAAGGCCGGGTAGAGCAGCAGCACGCCCAGGGGAATCTGGAAGTAGGTGTAGAGAATGATCAGCCCGGTTTTCGAATACAGGTTGAAATCCTCGATGATCCCCGCCTGCTTGAGCATGATCGTGATGCTGCCGTTGAACCCCAGCAAAATGATGAAGGCGAAGGCCAGGGGCACGCCGGCGAAGTTGCTGGTCATGTTGGCGAAGGCATTGACGAAGTTGCGCAGCCGCGAATCCACGCGGCGCAGTGAGTAGCTGCCGAGCACGGCGATGACGATGCCGAACACACTGGACCAGAAGCTGATCTCCAGGCTGTGCTGGATAGCTTGCAGGTAGAACTTGGAACTGAAAATCTTGCTGAAGTTGGCCAAGCCCCAGCCGAACTCTTCCGATTCCAGGCTGTTGACCAGCACCCAGAGCAGCGGGGCGATCTGGAACACGATGAAGAAAATCGCGAAGGGCACCAGGCACAACGCTGCCAGCCATTTGCCGCGCGTCATGGCGTTCACTTGAGTAACTCCTGGCAATAGGGTTTGTCGTGGTCGACGCCGAGCAATTGGCAAATGGTGCCGCACAGCTCGGTCTGCCTTGGCGTGGCAGCGGGATCGAAACTGAAGCTGTCACCCAGGACGAACAGCGGCACTTCCCGTTCTTCGGCCAGCAGGCCGTTGTGGGAGCGGTCGTTGTTCATGCCGTGGTCGGAGGTCACCAGCACCTGGTAACCGGCGTCTAGCCAGGCTTGCAGGTAGACCGCCAGGTTGATGTCGGCCGAGCGGGCGCTGTTGCGGTATTGCGGGGTGTCGAGGCCGTGCTTGTGGCCGGCGTCGTCGATGTTCATCGGGTGCACCAGCAGGAAGTTCGGCAAGTAGCGCTGGCGTAGGTGTTCGGCGTCGGCGAACAGATGGGAATCGGGGTAGTGGTCATTCCAGTAGAAATGCCCGTATTGAATCGGCAGGTCGGGGTTGTCGGTGTGACGGTCGCGACCGGCCACGAAGGGCGAAGCGTTGTAGAGCTCGCTGACCCAGTGGTACGCCGCAGCCGCTGTGCTCAGGCCGGCCTGGGTGGCGTAGTGGAAAATGCTGCGCTGGTTCGACAGGCGCGTGACATTGTTGTGCACGATCCCGCTGTCGATGGGCACGACGCCGGTGAGGATGCATTCGTAGAGTGGGCGGGACAGGGCGGGCAACTCACATTCCAGTTTGTAGAGGGCCGCGCGTCCTGCGCCGACATAAGCCTGCAAATGCCCCATGGCATGCCGGGCGACCTCATGGTTGAGACCGTCGAGCACCACCAGGATGACGTTGTGCTTCATGGATACCAGGACTCCGGATGGAAACCAGAAAGCTCGGACTCACCGCAGATCCAATGTGGAAGCGAGCTTCTGTGGGAGCGAGCTTGCTCGCGATGAAGGCGCCACGGTTCAACAGCAACACCGTGTCATCGTTCATCGCGAGCAAGCTCGCTCCCGCAGGGCCTGCCCCCACCATTGGATTGCCAGTGGATATCCGGGCGGGAGCTAGCGCCTCACTTCATCTCGACGATGACTTGTTCATTCCACGTCTGCGGCAGTGCCTTGGAAGT
The DNA here is from genome assembly GCF_053629195.1 of Pseudomonas sp. R151218B TE3479. Lineage (NCBI taxonomy): Bacteria > Pseudomonadati > Pseudomonadota > Gammaproteobacteria > Pseudomonadales > Pseudomonadaceae > Pseudomonas > Pseudomonas sp. R151218B TE3479. Next base: position 5,864,745 of record NZ_JBRJHV010000001.1, on the reverse strand, counting down.
TTTCTCCCACGCATCCGCATCCTTGATCGGGGTCACGCCTTTGTATTGCTCGTTCGGCAGCAGCTTGGCCTGGACCTCTTCCGGCAGTTTCAGGTGCTCGGCGCGGATCGGACGGGCGTTGCCCTTGGCCAGGTTGATCTGGCCGGCGTCGCTGAAGATGTACTCGCGGGCCAGCTTGGCGGCGTTCGGGTGCTTGGCGTATTTGTTGATGATGGTGGTGTAGCCGGAGATGACCGAGCCGTCGGACGGAATCAGCACGACGTAGTCATCCGGGTTGGCCATCTTGGCCTTGTAGCTCAGGCCGTTGAAGTCCCAGACCACACCGACTTCGACTTCACCTTTTTCCATCGTGGCGATGGTCGGGTTGGCCATGGACAGGCGCCCTTGCTTGGCGATTTCGGCGAACATCAACAGCGCCGGCTGGAGGTTTTTCTCATCGCCGCCGTTGGCCAGGGCCGCCGCCAGCACGCCGTTGGCGGCCTGGGCCGCGGTGCTCACGTCACCGATGGAGACTTTGTACTTGCCGGTCTTCAGGTCAGCCCATTTGGTCGGCACTTCGGAACCGTGCAGCAGCTTCTTGTTGACGATGAAGGCGATGGTGCCGGTGTAGGCCAATGCCCAGTTGCCGTCCTTGTCCTTGGCCCAGGCGGGCACTTGTTCCCAAGTGCTTGGCTTGTAGGGCTGGACCACACCCTGCTTGACCGCGATCGGGCCGAACGCCGCCCCGACGTCGCCGATGTCGGCGCTGGCGTTGTCTTTTTCGGCGGCGAACTTGGCGATTTCCTGGGCCGAGCTCATGTCGGTGTCGATGTGCTTCAAGCCATAGATCTTGGCCAGGTCATCCCAGGTGCCTTTCCAGTTTGCCCAGTCATCGGGCATGCCGACACTGTTGACGGCACCTTCCGCTTTCGCAGCGGCTTCCAACGTTTTCAGATCGGTGTCAGCGGCCATGGCGGCGGTGCATATGGCAATGGTCGAGCCTAACAGTGATGCCAGGAAAAGCTGTTTCATCCGAAGCTCCTATGGGCGTTTTCAACGCTGCGATTGCGGTTGTGTTGGTCTAGGTCAGCAATACCTGAGCCAATGTAGGCGAGCCCTGTGACATTTTGATGTCGGTGTCGGGGGCTCCCGGAAATACCCGGCTCGTGGAGGTTGGCTGCGAATTAAGCGTAGACCATGGTTAAACAGCTGATCTGAAAGGACTTGGCCGTTAATTTGCACGCTGGCACAACGACCGTTCGGCGGCTCTGTCATCTGCCAGTCATGTGCAGTGCCTAGGCTTGCTGGACCCCTAAGCGGATCGATGAAGCCTCGATCCTGCCCCGAAACAGTGCTGGTCTAGTCCAGATAGGTAACGTTGATGCGCATCGATGCAACCAAAGCGGTGACAGCCATCGGACAGGTCCTGCAAGAGCAACTCGACCACGGGTTGCTGGCGCCCGGCAGCAAGTTGCCGGCCGAGCGCAAGCTCAGTGAATTGTTCGGGACCACGCGGATTACTGTGCGCGAGGCGCTGTTGCAGCTCGAAGCCCAGGGGCAGATCTATCGGGAGGAGCGCCGGGGCTGGTTCGTCTCGCCGCCGCGCCTGGCCTACAACCTGATGCAGCGCAGCCATTTCCACGCCATGGTTGAGGCCCAGGGACGTGTGCCTTCTACCCAAGTGATCTCGGCGCGCCTGCAACCGGCGTCGGCGGCCGTGTGTGCCTGGTTGCAACTGCCGGCGCTGTCCAGCGTGATCCAGATCTGCCGCGTGCGCCGTATCGATGAGCGCTTGGTGCTGTACGTGGAGCATTACCTGAACCCGCAATACTTTCCGGACATCCTCGAGTTCGATCTCAACCAGTCCATCACCGAACTGTACGCCCGCCATTACGACCTGCACTACGGCCGGGTGAAGTTCGAAATCGTGCCCACCTCTTTACAACCGGAAGCGGCAGCGGCGTTGAGGGTTTCGGCGGGTAGCCCCGGGCTTCGCATCGCACGGGTCAACTATGACCAGCACCAGCGGCTGATCGACTGCGACCTGGAGTTCTGGCGACACGACGCGATCCATGTCGGGGTGGATGTGCCCGAGCAACCGCCCGCTTGAGGTGAACTCAGGCTGACTCGTTGAGCTTGGCCAGGATCCTGAATAACACGGTGGCGAGGATCAGCAACATGCCGATCCACATGGCGAAGACCCCGACGTTCTTGTCACGGAAGTTGAAGCCGATGGCCAGCAGGATCATGCCGGCGATGATGGGGACCAGCATGGTGTTGAACGCAGACATGGAAACCATGGAGACGGCCTTGTCAGGGGGATAAGGCAAGTCTAGTTGGGGTTTTGTCGGGTTGTGGTGATGTGTGTCACATCACCCGCGATCCTGAGGCGAACACTGTGTGGGAGCAAAGCTTGCTCGCGATGAAGGCGACTCGATTTCTGGAAAAGTCGCATCACCTTCATCGCGGGCAAGCCTTGCTCCCACAGGGTTCATCATGCCTTCGGGGCGGTTATGGCAACTCGCGAGAGGCGTAGAACGCGCTCAGCACCTTCACCAGATGCGCCAGGTCATGGCTGCCGCACAGTTCACGGATCGAATGCATGGCGAAGGTCGGCAGGCCGATGTCCACGGTGCGCACGCCCAGCTGGCTGGCGGTGATCGGGCCGATGGTCGAGCCGCAGCCCATGTCGCTGCGCACCACGAAGCTCTGCACCGGCACTTCTTCGGCCATGCATAGGTGACGGAAGAACCCGGCGGTTTCGCTGTTGGTGGCGTAGCGCTGATTGCTGTTGACCTTGATCACCGGACCGGCGTTGAGCTTGGGGCCGTGGTTGGCGTCGTGCTTATCGGCATAGTTAGGGTGCACGCCGTGGGCGTTGTCCGCCGACACCAGCAGGGATTTCTGAATGGTGCGGACGAACTCTTCACCTTCAGGCAGCAGGCGACGCAGGGTTTGTTCCAGCATCGGGCCGTCGGCGCCACAGGCCGAGCACGAGCCAACTTCTTCGTGATCGTTGCACACCAGTACGCACGTTTCTTCGGTGTCGGCGTTCAGCAAGGCTTGCAGGCCGGCGTAGCACGACAGCAGGTTGTCCAGGCGCGCGCCGGCAATGAAGTCGCCGTGCAGGCCAATGACCGCGGCGCTTTGGGTGTCGTAGAAACTCAACTCGTAATCGAGTACCACGTCCGCATTCAGGCCGTGTTCGCGGGCCAGTTGATCGGTGAGCACGGCACGGAAGTCGACGCGCTCGTCACCGGCGAACTGGGCGAGGATCGGCGGCAGTTCGTTCTGCGGGTTGATGGCCCAGCCCTGGTTGGCTTCGCGATTGAGGTGGATGGCCAGGTTCGGAATCGTGGCGATCGGCGCCTTGAAATCGATCAACTGGCTTTCGACCTTGCCATCGCGGCGGAAGGTCACGCGCCCGGCCAGGGACAGGTCGCGGTCGAACCACGGCGCCAGCAGTGCGCCGCCGTAGACTTCCACACCCAGTTGCCAGAACCCGTGGCGTTGCAGTTCCGGCTGTGGCTTGACTCGCAGGCAAGGGCTGTCGGTGTGGGCGCCGACCAGGCGAATGCCGTCGTGCAGCGGTGAGTTGCGGCCGAGCTTGAAGGCGATGATCGAGGAATCGTTGCGCGTGACGTAGTAGCGACCGTTGGCCTCGGTGGCCCAGGTCTCGCGTTCGTCAAGACGCTGATAGCCGGCCGCCTCCAGGCGCTTGGCCAGGCTGGCGGTGGCATGGAACGGGGTAGGGGAGGCCTTGAGGAAGTCGATCAGGCCTTGGTTCAACTCTGCGCGCATAAGTCACTCCAGACAGCGATGGGCGGGAGTTTACCCCATCGACAGCCTGCGTTGCAGGCCCAATCCCCCGTCGCGGACTGTTCCACGGTCCCGCCATCGATCAGCCCGAGGCCGTGATCCGCTTGCGCAAGTGCGCCATGATCAGGGGCTTGTCTTGCGCCTTGGACGGTTCTGGCAGGTGCTGCGGCCAATGCTCCAGTTGGCCGAACAGCTGTTGCTTGTGCTTCGGGTCCAGGCGAAGGATTTCCCGCGATGCCGAATCCCACCAATGGTGCCGGCAGAGGTTGTAGTAAGGATGCTCCGGTGCCGCGCTGCCATACAGCAGGTCGCGACCGATCCTGTGCAAGGGGCCGCTGTGATTGCGCAACTTCCATTTGATTTTCAGCCGCCGCCAGGCCGACGGGAAAGGCCGGGTGCGCGGAACCTCATGGCAACGCTCCACCAACTGCGCACTGAATGCCTCGCCGTGCTGGGCAAAGAAGTACGCTTGCATGGTGTGGAAGAAGCGCTTCTCGGCGAAGTAGTGATAGACGTGCTTGTTGGTTTCGTTAATGGTCTGGTTGCGCAAGGCGAATGAAATCGCGATCTGTTCGATGGTGTGGATGTCGAAGCCACCTTCGGTCCATTCATCGATCAGCCCGACGGCCTGGGCCAGCAGCGCCCCGTCTTTGTCAGTCACACCGCATAACCCGCTGTTGTAGAGCTTGAAACTGTTGTCCGGGGTGATGCCGTGGGCGCGCAGGCGCGTGCCCAGCTTGAGGTAATCCTCGCGTTTGCAGACGTAGTCCCAGTGGTATTCGAAGCTGTCCATCAGGTACTGCCCTGGCTGGATTTGCTTGAACAGCAGGTCGGGATCGGCGAGGAACAGCGTGTCGGTGTCGACGAACAGCGTCTTCTCCGCCAACGTCAGGCCGGCCGCGATGGCACAGGCCTTGCGCCGGTGAATGTAACCGTTGTTGCCTTGCCACTCGGCCAGCAACTGCGGGCTCAGCGCGAGGGTTTCGACCGGCCAGCCGCGATAATCCTCAGGTCGGTCGGTCAGGATCCTGATGCTGGGCAGGGTCGCCGGATTGCCGTGGGCCAGGGCGGTGAGGATGCTGAACTTGGCTTCGTGGCGATAAGCGTCCTTGTCGCCGTAGATCAGGTAGAGCAATTGGTGGCGGACTTTTTTGACGGGTGTTTCCTGCAAATCAATAACCTGCATGCCAAGCCTTTATCGGATGAAGCCATTTTTCTACGGATCTAGAACGGTGCCGGGCACTCGAAGCGCAGGCGCTCGCCGCTTTGCGGATGGGTGAAGCTCAGCATGCTGGCGTGCAGGCACAGGCGTGGCCAGGCGGCGAGGGCCTGCGGATGGGCGTAGAGCCCGTCGCCCAGCAGCGGGTGACCGATGGACAGCATGTGTACGCGCAATTGGTGCGAGCGCCCGGTGATCGGCGTCAGCTCGACCCGGCACCAGTCGCCGCAACGTTCCAGTACGCGCCAGAAGGTCAGGGCGTGTTTGCCCTGTTCATGGTCCACCACATGCCGGGGTTTGGTCGGCGGGTCGTAGCGCAAGGGCAGGTCGATGCTGCCACTGTCCAGCTCCGGTTGGCCCCAGCACAACGCCGTGTAGGCTTTTTCGGTTTCGCGATCATGAAATTGCCGGGACAGTTCGCGATGGGTGTCCGGGTCACGGGCCAAGAGGATGATGCCGGAGGTTTCCCAGTCCAGTCGGTGCACGATTCGCGCTTCCGGATAGCCGTTTTCCTGCAGGCGGGTGATCAGGCAATCTTTGTTGTCGTCGGCCCGGCCGGGCACGGAAAGCAACAGGGTCGGCTTGTCGACCACCAGGACAGCGGCGTCCTGATGAATGATGCGGATGTTGGACAGGGGCATTGAAAACAGTCTCGTTACAAACGCCAACGGCGGCTCGGGCCCTTCTCAAACCCAAGGGTGGGAGGAGAAGGACCCGAGCCGCCGTGGCTCCCGCCGGGGCGATCAGCGATCCGGCAGGGTGATATTGAGTTCCAGGATCGAGCAGCTGCCCTGGCTTTCCAGCGCCACATGCACGTCATCGCTACCGATGTTGACGTATTTGCGGATCACTTCCACCAGTTCCTTCTGCAAGGCCGGCAGGTAGTCAGGGGTGCTGCGTTGGCCGCGTTCGTGCGCCACGATGATCTGTAGACGCTCTTTCGCGACCGAGGCGGTACTGGGCTTTTTGTTGGCACGAAAGAAGTCAAAAAGGTTCATTACCTACCTCCAAACAGGCGCTCGAAGAAACCTTTCTTCGTTACATCGAGGAAACGATGCTCCACGGTCTTGCCCAGCAGGCGATCGACGGCATCGCTGTATGCCTGGCCGGCATCGCTCTGGTCGTCGAGAATCACCGGCACGCCGGAGTTGGAAGCCTTGAGTACCGCTTGGGATTCCGGGATGACACCCAACAGGGTCACCGCGAGGATTTCCTTGACGTCTTCGACGCCCAGCATCTCGCCATCGCTGACCCGTTGCGGGTTGTAGCGGGTCAGCAGCAGGTGTTCCTTGATCGGCTCTTCGCCCTTCTCGGCGCGGCGGGATTTGCTCGCCAGCAGGCCCAGCATGCGGTCGGAGTCACGGACCGACGACACTTCCGGGTTGGTCACGACAATCGCCTCATCGGCGAAGTACATGGCCAGGTGGGCACCTTTCTCGATACCGGCCGGGGAGTCGCAGACCACGAACTCGAAGTCTTCCTTGAGTTGCATCAGGACTTTTTCCACGCCTTCCTGGGTCAGCGCGTCTTTGTCGCGGGTCTGGCTGGCGGCCAGCACGTAGAGGTTCTCAAGGCGCTTGTCCTTGATCAGGGCCTGTTGCAGGTTCGCTTCGCCGTTGACCACGTTGACGAAGTCGTAGACCACGCGACGCTCGCAACCCATGATCAGGTCCAGGTTACGCAAACCGACGTCGAAGTCGACGATGACTGTCTTGTGGCCGCGCAGAGCGAGGCCGGTACCGATAGCGGCGCTGGTGGTGGTCTTACCCACACCACCCTTGCCGGATGTAACCACGAGAATCTTGGCCAAGGTGTTTCACCCCTAAGGAAAAAGGGACTTTGTCAGCCCCTGAAAAACATCTCTGGAAAACCGTTGCAATTGGACAGGCTTGGCTGGAATCGGCTGTCGGGCGGGGTCTACCTCCGGTAAACACTGCCAGATCCTTTTTCCTACGTCGTTTAAGCCGTTTTCGCTCGTTTTAGAGATGCTTGGAAAATGCGGCAGTATCCGTTAAAGCCGAATGATGTTCAACACGTCGCCCGACAGGCTGATCTGAACGCCGGCCCCCCACAACGGGTCGCGACGCAAATCCTCGGAGACCTTGTACTGCCCGGCGATGGAAACCAGCTCAGCGCTCAATTGCTGACAGAAGATCCTGGCTTTGGTATCACCCTTGACGCCGGCCAGCGCTCGACCGCGCATCGGGCCGTATACATGGATGTTGCCATCGGCCAGAAGTTCCGCCCCCGGGCTGACCGACGACACGATGACCAGATCGCCACCTTGGGCATAAATCTGCTGCCCGCCGCGCACCGGCGAGGTGATGACCCGCGTTGGCTTGATGGTGGGCTCCGGTGGTTTTTCCGGGGCTTTCTTCGCTTCGGCCGGGCTCAGTTCCAGCACGCGCTCCCGGGCGCCGGACGGCGGTAGCACGGGAATGTCCACGGCGATGGCGGCGGCGATGTCTTCGATGCGGCTGGCGCGGATCGCCAGGGTGCGCAGACCGTGCTGGCGGCAAATGCGCATCAGGCCTGGCAGATCCACTGAGCCTTCGCCGGCCGGCAGCTTGTCCAGGGCCAGCACCAGGGGGGCATTGCTGAAGAAGTTCGGGGCCTGGGCGACTTTCGCCGCCAGTTGCCGGTCAAGGCTCTCCAGGTCGTTGCGGGCCAGTTCCAGCACCGTAATGGCGAGCATGCTGCCCTTCAGCTGGAACACGGGATCTTGGTCTAGCGGTTCGGTTTGGCTCATGGTCGGCGTACAACGGCTTGTCACTAAAAGTGCCGAGACTTATAACGAGATCGTCCGCCAGCCGCAACCCGGGTCGAACAATGTAGAATGCGCGGCCCATGTCTTAATGGAAGTTGTAATGGATCGCCCGCGTTTTCGAGCTGCATTTTTTCATCCGCGTTTCTGGCTGCTGTGGTGTGGCCTGGGGCTGTTGTGGCTGATCGTGCAATTGCCTTATCCGTTATTGCTGCGGGTCGGTCGTGCATTGGGGGCGCTGATGTACCGGGTGGCCGGCGACCGACGGCGCATCGCCCGGCGCAACCTGGAACTGTGTTTCCCGCAAAAGACCGCTGCCGAACGCAAGCGGCTGCTCAAGGAAAACTTTGCCTCCACCGGCATCGCCTTTTTCGAAATGGCCATGAGTTGGTGGTGGTCGCGTTCGCGGCTGGCGAAACTGGCCCATGTCGAAGGGCTGGAACATCTCAAGCAGGCCCAGCGCGAGGGCAAGGGCGTGATCCTGATGGCGCTGCATTTCACCACGCTGGAAATCGGCGCGGCCTTGCTCGGCCAGCAGCACACCATCGATGGCATGTACCGCGAGCACAAGAACCCGTTGTTCGACTACATTCAGCGCCGGGGTCGTGAGCGACACAACCTCGATTCCCTGGCGGTGGAGCGTGACGACGTGCGGGGCATGCTCAAGCTGCTGCGGGCCGGGCGGGCGATCTGGTATGCGCCGGACCAGGACTACGGCGCCAAGCAAAGCGTGTTCGTGCCGCTGTTCGGCATCCAGGCAGCGACGGTCACCGCCACCACCAAGTTCGCCCGCCTGGGCAAGGCGCTGGTGGTGCCTTTCACCCAGGAGCGCCTGGCCGATGGCAGCGGTTATCGTCTGGTGATCCAGGCTCCGCTGACGGACTTCCCGGGGGAGACCGAGGAAGCCGATTGCATCCGCATCAATCAATGGGTCGAGCAGTCGGTGCGCGATTGTCCCGAGCAGTACCTCTGGGCCCACCGACGCTTCAAGAGCCGTCCACCGGGCGAGCCCAAGCTGTACGACAAACGCGGCTGAGTTGTTTGATATCACCTTGAGCACGGAGCATTGCGATGACCCCAGCTGAACCGGTTACAGGTTTGATTCTTTCCGGCGGTGGGGCTCGGGCGGCGTATCAAGTGGGGGTATTGGCGGCGATTGCCGAATTGCTGCCCGACGGCGCGGATAACCCGTTTCCGGTGATCGTCGGCACCTCGGCCGGAGCGATCAACGCGGTCAGCCTGGCCAGCGGGGCGATGGATTTCAAGACCGCCATCGAACGGCTGACGGCGTTCTGGCAAGCGGTGCGCAGCCATCAGGTCATGCGCAGCGACTGGCGCGGCGTGCTGGCCCAGGCGACGCGCTTCATCACCCACAGCTTGTTGGGCCTGGGGGCCAAGTTGCCCGTGGCGCTGATCGACAGTTCGCCATTGCGGGAACTGCTCCAGGCCCAGTTCCATGCCTCGGGTATCGAGCTGGCCATCGCCGAGCAGCAACTGCGGGCGGTGGCGGTGACGGCATTCGGTTATGAATCCGGCCAGGCCGTCACTTTCTACCAGGGGCGCGGCACCATCGATGCCTGGCTGCGCCACCGCCGCATCGGTGTGCCGACGCAGTTGTCAGTGGAGCATCTGCTGGCCAGCTCGGCGATTCCGCTCTTGTTCGCGCCGGTCAAGATCGGTCCGCAATACTTTGGCGACGGCGCGGTGCGGCAATCGGCGCCCATCAGCCCGGCCTTGCACCTGGGGGCCAATCGCGTGCTGGTGATCGGCGTCAGTGGCAACCCCCGTGGCGCCGGTGGGCAGGATCCTTCCGAGCGCAGTTACACCGGCCTGCAACCGACCCTGGCGCAGATCGGCGGCCATATGCTCAACAGCACCTTCATCGACAGCCTGGAAAGTGACATCGAGTTGCTTCAACGCTTGAACGGTTTCAGCCACCTGCTGCCCGACGATGTACCGGCCCATGCCCTGGGCGCGGCGCCAGTGGAGGTATTGGTGATTTCGCCAAGCCAGCCCATCGATGAAATCGCCGCTCGCCACCGTCAGGAACTGCCCCGTGCGTTGCGGGTGTTCTTGCGTGGGCCGGGCGCGACCAAGACGAGTGGCGCGGGGGTGTTGAGCTACCTGTTGTTCGAGGCGGGGTATTGCCGCGAGCTGATCGAGTTGGGGCGCCAGGATGCACTGGCGCAGCGCGAGGCGTTGAGCCGGTTCCTGGGGTTGGCTCAGGGATGAGTCCATCTCGAGCCCCTGTGGGAGCGGGCTTGCTCGCGAAAGCGGTGGATCAGCTTGCACTGATATTGAATGTTCAGTCGCCTTCGCGAGCAAGCCCGCTCCCACAGGGGGGGCCTGAGACTGAGTCAGATCAGAAATGGTACTTGAGCAAGAAGCTGGTGTTGCTCTGGTTGGTCTTGAACCCTTCGCTGTCTTCGATCCCGTATTTGTTCTTCCAGTAGTCATACTCCACGCCCACATACAGCTGCTTGGCGCCAAGCTTCAAGGCCTTGCCCAGGTCATATTTGATCTGCGGGTTGATGTGCAGGTTGGCGTGGTAAGTGCCCTTGTCGTTGGTGTCGTTGTCCACCACCCAGTCGATGAAACCGTCGATCAGGATGTCGGAAGAGCCCACCGGTACGGTGTAGGCCCAGGCCGGAGTGATCTGCCAGACGTTGTCGCCGGCGCGCGGGCCTTCGGTCTGGCGGTTGTAGAAGTTCAGCTGGAAGTAGTCGAAGCCGGGAATGGCCAGGTCGAAGCCTGGACCGATCAGGTAGGACTCGTTGTCGCCTTCACCGAACTCATAGGTCATGGCCAGCAGTACATCCTTGATCGGGCCCAGTTCCAGCTTCTGGTCGAAGATCTTGCCGAACGACAGGCGCGGGCTGAACTCGCCGTAGTAGGTATTCGGGCCGGACTGGCTGTCGTCTTGGCCGTTGTAGAAGATCCGGTCGAGGAAGAAGAAGTTGTCCCCGTACTTCCAGGCATCGGCGTGTTCGAAGGTCACGGTCTGCTGGATACGCGGATTGACCTGGAAATCCTTGCCATACAGGTAGGTCAGGCTGTTGTTCTGCCATTGCAACAGGTCGTCGGCCATCGCCTGGCCTGCGACCAGCAAGGATCCTGCGAGTATCAGGCTGGTGCACGTACGTTTCATTCGGTTTGCTCCCAAAGGTAAGTGGTACCGCAATTTTTTTAAGGTCAGCGCTCTGGTGTGGCGCCTTTTCCCATGGATGAAAAAAACATCCGTTCGGTCAGCTTTTTGAGCGTGGCGAATGCTGATAGCAAGCGCTGAGCCAAGTCCGGGAAAAACCGGAAATGGCGTGCCCTGCGGTTTTTTGATCAGTCGGAAAAGCTGTTTTCAGGGGCGCGTCATGTCCGCCAACGCCGCAACAAGTTGGCGGTCTGGTCAGGATCGGAAGGGATTTTGTTGTAGGCCTGCCTCAAACGGCCGCGCAGGATACGGGCTTGCCTTGAAGGGCTCAAGTGCCCTGCAACAGCGCATGGGCGGCGAATTTGGGGCGTGATGGCGGGGGTTGGTCATCGGGTGCTTTCCTCTTGTTTTTATTGTTGAGGCGCAGGCAGTCGCTGACGGGGGACCGGTGGTGTGCCGGTCGACCTGTCAGCGGTATGACGATTAACGGTGTTGGCGCGCGTGGCTCAGTTGGTGCGCGCGCCCTGGTTGATCCACGCGCCGATCAGGTCGCGTTCCTGCTGGGTCATCTGCGTGATGTTGCCCAACGGCATGATCTGGCTGGTCACGGCTTGGGCCTGGATGCGCGCGGCCTGTTGCTGGATCTGCTGCGGCGTGTCGAACATCACCCCGCCCGGCGCGGCGCTGAACAGCGGGCTGGTGGGCTTGGCCGAGTGGCAGACCGAGCAGCGTTCCTGGATCACGCTGTGGACCTTCTCGAACGAGGGGCCCTGGGCGTTGGCGGCCTGAGTGGGTGCCGGTGCGGCCGGGGCGGTCGCCGGTTTCGCGCCGCCACCCACTGCCGTTTCCGGCAACGGTTGGTACTCGATCACGCGGGGCGCCTTGGCCACGTCCGGTGCGCTGGGCATCGGTTTGGGACCCGTGACATAAGCCAGGCAGATCATCGCCAGGGCGCCGACCGGCAGCGTCCAGGCAAACCGGTTGCTGTCATGGCGCGTGTTGAAGTAATGCCGCACCAACACCGCCGCCACGGCGATACCGGCCAGTATCAACCAGTTGTATTGGCTGCCGTAAGTGCTCGGGAAGTGGTTGCTGATCATGATGAACAGCACCGGCAGGGTGAAGTAGTTGTTGTGACGCGAGCGCAGCAGGCCTTTGGCCGGCAACGCAGGATCGGGCGTGCGGTTCTCGGCGATCGCCGCCACCAGCGCGCGCTGGGCCGGCATGATGATGCGGAACACGTTGCCCACCATGATCGTCCCGATGACCGCTCCGACATGCAGGTAGGCACCGCGACCGCTGAACACCTTGCTGAACCCGTAGGCCGCGGCGATCAACAGCACGAACAGGATCAGGCCGAGCAAGGCAGGGCGCTTGCCCAGGGCCGAGTCGCAGAGAAAGGAATAGACGAACCAGCCGACGAACAACGAGCCGATACCCAAGGCGACGCCTTCGGGGCCGCTCAGGCCGCTGCCGGGGGCCAGCAAGTAGACGGTCGGGTTCCAATAGAACACCACGCACAGCAAGGCGATGCCCGACATCCAGGTGAAGTAGGCTTCCCATTTGAACCAGTGCAGGTTGTCCGGCATGGACGGTGGCGCGAGTTTGTATTTTTCCAGGTGGTAGATGCCGCCACCGTGGATCGCCCACAGGTCACCGGCCAGGCCGCTCCTGGGGTTGACGCGATTGAGGTTGTTTTCCAGCCAGACGAAGTAGAACGACGCGCCGATCCAGGCCACGCCAGTGATCATGTGAACCCAGCGCACGCTCAGGTTCAGCCATTCCAGCATATGTGCTTCCACAGTCTTTACCTCTCGCCCGTCACGCTTGTCTGCGCGTGATCGGACCTTCTCTTATTGGTGGGGGGCGAGGATCAAACACTCATCCTCTTTGAAAAAATGCTCATCGCAGTTATTGCCTGTGCCACTGCGATCAACCACCAGGAAGTCATCCCGCTTTTCGATCGTCAGCACCGGGTGGTGCCAGACGCCGCGATGGTAATTAATGCCCTGCCTGCCGTTGGTGACGAAGGCGCGGACCAAGCCTGATACAGGTGCATCGCCAAGTGGCGCGACCACGATCAGAAAGGGGTTGCCGAGCAGCGGAATGAAGGCCTGGCTGCCCAGCGGATGGCGCTCCAGCATGCGTACGGTCAACGGCATGTCCAGCGCGTCGGCGCGGAAGATGCTGATGATCGCCTGATCGTCCGGCGAGGCGGTTTGCACCGTCGCCAGGCGATGGAAGCGCATGGTCGAACCGTTGTTGATCATGAAGTGATCGCTGCCGTCGGTTTCGATCACGTCACCGAACGGGGCGAAGGCTTCTTTGGTCAACGGTTCGATCTTGAGTGTGCGCATGCTGGTCTTCTTACCTTGAATTCTGTGTTGTTTGTTGTGCCGCCATCGCGAGCAAGCTCGCTCCCACAGGGGAATGCATTTCAAATGTGGGAGCGAGCTTGCTCGCGATTTGGGTTCACCCTTATTTCGATACCTTGCCCAACACCCGCAGGCGACTCACGCCACCATCGGGGAACACATTGAGGCGGATGTGGGTGATCGGCCCCAGGGCCTTGATCTGCTCGGCGAAGGTGTGTTCGGCGTGCATCTCCAGCTTCTGGCTCGGCAGCAGTTCGCGCCAGAACAGCGATTGGGTTTCGATCTGGCTGTCGGTGCCACCCTTGACGAACGCGCCCTGGATCGAGCAGCTGTCGGGGTAGTTGCCCTTGAAGTGCAGGGTGTCGACGATGACTTTCTCGACCTCGCCGGCATGGCCCAGGGCGACGATGACCCAGTCATTGCCCGGGGTGCGACGACGGGCGGTTTCCCAGCCATCGCCCATGTTCACGCCACGACCCGGGTTGAGGATATTGCTCATGCGGCCGAAGTGCTCGTCGGAGCAGGCCAGGGCGCGGCCACCATTGAGGGCGGCGGCCAGGTCGATCTGTTCGTTGTCGCCCACGGCCGACCAGTCGCGGTACGGAATGCCGTAGACCCGCAACCGGGCCACGCCGCCATCGGGATAGATGTTGAAGCGCAGGTGGCTGAAGGCCTGGTCGTTGCTGATTTGGTGGTAGTGGTGGCTGTTGCCTTGCAGCTCGACGGCCGACAGCACTTCAGTCCACTGGGTGTTTTCGTCCGGCTCGCCTTCGGTCAGGAAGCAGGCTTCCAAGGAGGCCGACGGTGGGTAGTTGCCGGTGAAGAATGAGGTGTCGATGTCCACGCCCTTGATCGAGCCCGCCACACCCAGGCGGATCACCGCGCTGTCGTAGCCTTCGAAGCGCTTGCGCCGCGATTCCCAGCCGTCCATCCACTTGCCGTTATCATCGAACACGCCCTCCTTCCACACGGCCGGGGTCGGCTGGAACAGGCGGTTGGCGTCGGCGAACCAGTCATCGGTGACCGAGATGATCTTGGTGCCCAGGCGGGCGTCGGCCAGGTTGACGAACTTCTCGAAAGGTACGGCGTAAGCTTTCATTCTTCTTGTCTGCCTTTAAATAAGTTGGCTGGGGATGCTTGCAGGTTCCAGGGTTCAGGACTGCTCGCTAAAGGGTCAGTAATCGGAACAACGCGATCTTGTTGATCTCTGCCAGCGCGCATTTGAATTCGGCGTCTGCCGAATGATGGATGCGCGTTTCGAACGCCGCGAGGATCTGGTGCCGGTTGCTTCCTTTTACCGCCATGATGAAGGGAAACTTGAACTTGGCCTTGTAGGCGTCGTTCAGCTCGGTGAAGCGTTGAAACTCTTCGGCCGTGCATTGGTGAATACCGGCGCCGGCCTGTTCGTTCGTGCTGGCTTCGGTCAGTTGGCCCTGGACGGCGGCTTTGCCGGCCAGGTCCGGGTGAGCGTTGATCAGCGCCAGTTGGCTGGCGTGATCGGCGCTCAACAGGATGTCGCTCATGCGCTGGTGCAGGGTCTCGATCTCGTCGATCGAGGGATCCTGGCCCAGGTCAAACGCCTTTTCGGCGACCCAGGGCGAGTGTTCGTAGATATCGGCAAAAGCCCGGACGAAGGCTTCACGGCTCAAGGTGGAAGGTTTGAGGGTCTGGAAGGCGGTCATTTCGAGGCTCCTGGATTCGAAGCCCCTTGGTACGGGTGGGCCTGCTGCCAGTGGCGGGCGATGTCGACACGACGGCTGAACCAGACGTGTTCATGGCCTTTGACGTATTCGAGGAAGCGCTTGAGGGATGCCAGACGTGCAGGGCGGCCGATCAGCCGGCAATGCAGCCCGATGGAGAGCATCTTCGGCGCCTCGGCACCTTCGGCATACAGCACGTCGAAAGCGTCCTTGAGGTATTGGAAAAAGTCGTCGCCCTTGTTGAAACCCTGCACCTGGGTGAAACGCATGTCGTTGGTGTCGAGGGTGTAGGGGATCACCAGGTGCGGCTTGCCGTTCGGGGTGTTCGGTTCCCAGTAGGGCAGGTCGTCGTCGTAGGTGTCGCTGTCATAGAGGAAACCGCCTTCCTCCATCACCAACCGGCGGGTGTTCGGGCCGGTGCGGCCGGTGTACCAGCCCAGCGGACGCTCGCCAGTGATTTCGGTGAGGATGCGGATCGCTTCGAGCATGTGCTCGCGCTCCTGGGCCTCATCCATGTATTGGTAATCGATCCAGCGATAGCCGTGGCTGCAGATTTCATGACCGGCGGCGACCATGGCGCGAATCACGTCCGGATGACGCTGGGCGGCCATGGCGACGGCGAAAATGGTCAGTGGGATATCGAATTCCTTGAACAGCTTGAGCACCCGCCAGACACCGGCACGGCTGCCATACTCGTACAGCGATTCCATGCTCATGTTGCGCTCGCCCTGCAGCGGTTGCGCGGCGACCATCTCCGAGAGGAACGCTTCGGATTCCTTGTCGCCATGCAGGACGTTACGCTCGCCACCTTCTTCGTAGTTGAGCACGAAGGACAGGGCGATGCGGGCGTTGCCCGGCCACTGGGGATGGGGAGGGTTATTGCCGTAACCGATCAGGTCGCGTGGGTAGTCAGCGCTCACTGCAGTCTTCCTTCTTGTTCGAACCATGTGGGTGGCGCCCTGATGATGAAAATATAGGCTGGCGTCACGACGATGGAATGATTGTATACAACTTTATGTGCGATTTGTAAGCCTGATTTTCTGCATTTTTCACCGCGGCCCCTGGCTAGTCTACACTGCAAGAAACCTGCCCACTTGGTCAATGAATGGTCAGGAGGATCTTGTTTTCATTTGGTTTGCTTGAGGCTGAGGCCGGCGCGCCGTCGCGCAGTCCATGAACGGAATGTTTATTTTTTATTGTGTACAATTTTCTTTTAAAGTGTCTTAATTCTCTCATCGCCGTGGCGTTTCGTGCTCCGAAACGGTGCGGCCTGTCTTTCAACTGATCAGGAGGCGTCGTGCCGGGCTGCCCCGCAGCGAGGCGCGCACAAGCAATGGGACGTTTGACTACTCACGTTTTGGATGCTGCACATGGCTGCCCGGGCAGCGCGATCAAGATCGAGTTGTACCGGGTGGAGGGCTCGCAATTGCAGCTGGTCGCCAGCGCGCAGACCAACAGCGATGGCCGCTGCGATGCACCGTTGCTGCAAGGGGACGACTACCGTTCGGGCGTCTATCAGTTGCAATTTCACGCTGGCGATTACTACCGCGCCCGTGGCGTCCAACTGCCCGATCCGGCGTTCCTGGATGTGGTGGTGCTGCGCTTCGGTATTTCGGCCGAGCAGGAGCATTATCACGTGCCCCTGCTGATTTCGCCTTACGCCTATTCCACCTATCGAGGCAGCTGATCCCCCAAGCAGCTGCCTCTCCTGGAAGCGACTGCGCATGGCGCTTCTTTGGTTTTTCGCCCGCTCACACTGCGGGCTTTTTTTTGCCGCCAGCCTACAGCCTGGCGTTGTCATCCCGAATGATAAAGACAGTGTCCGCGTAACCAGGCCGGATCTGTGAACCGCCCTTTAGCCAGATGATTTTGCCGGCCTGATGGGCGTCCTTGACCGCTTGTGCGGCAGCGTCGCCGACCTGGGTCTCCAGGTTGATGCCGGTGGTGTTGGGATTCATGTGGGTGGGCAGGGAGAGTTTCGGCATGCGAGTGCGATGCAGGCTCATGAAAAATACATACTCATGCCCGGTGCGCCGAAACACCAGCGCCGGAAAGCTATTGAAACTGTTGGGCTCCATGACCGTGTAGCCATTACGCGTCAGGATGCCGGCCATGAAGCGCTTGAGGTCCATCGGCGAGTAGGTCGACATGAAGAAATTCCACTCTCGCGGGAACCGTAGGGGGTCGAAATCCAGCCGATCCAGCCTCCCCGTCGAGGTGGAAATGGGCAGGTCTATCGAACGCGAAGCGCTCGTGATCCCTGAAGAGGTCGGGAGCACGGGCAGCATCAGCAAGGGGTCGGTCCATTGCGGATGGGGCGAGGGAACGGCGTTTTTCCAGCTATGGAAAATCTGCCTCAGTGCGGTCAGGCCCGCAGCGTCGGCGATCGAGGAGCTGTTCGCGAGTTCGAACTGCCTTCTGGCGATATTTTCCAGGGTGACTGTGGTGACCTCGGGAAACACTTCCCTGACATAAGCCGTCAGCGGTTTCTCGAAGGGAAGCCTGGCATCGATCTCCCAATGGTTGTCCGGCGGCACGCGGATTACGCTTCGGGGCTGCTCGTCCGGGGTATGCCTGAGGATGGCCTCCAGCAGGTCAAAATCATAGGCGGGATGGCCAGGTTGCTGGATGTAGGCAATGGGGTAGTCCCGTGCGTCGACACGTGTCACCCGCTTATAGTGAACGTCGCCGATGGTGATGAAGGCCGGCAGGGTGAGCTTTGGCTCGACCCCCCATTCCTTGCGAAAAACCGGGGTGGTTTCCACTGCGACTTCGCTGGAGGGTGGCGCCGTGCGCTGGCGCTTGGGCGCGGGCCCTTCCAGAGGATCATCGTCCGGCACGTTGTAGCGGGTAATGGTGAGCGTGGCGTCGCTGCCGTGGGAAACCTGCCGCCACAGCAGGCTGCCTTCGACTTGTTCCAGGCGGGGGCCGGACGCAACGAGCTCAGCGCTTGAGCGCGCCCGGTAGTTTTGGTCGGCATCGCGCCCCAATAGCACCGTCCCACCTTCGGCAAGTTTGACGTAAGTCCGGGTCCTGAATGTCTGGATCCCGGAGGTCGGGTCCGGGGCCGACAGCATGGGGATCAGCTCGGGGGAAAGGTAATAGTTGTCCAGCGATAGCGAGGCGGGCACATGGGCGATGGCGGCCTGGGAGGTGAGTTCCGCTACCTGGACCACCGTGGGCTGGGCGTCAGCGGCTTCGGTTTGTCGCCCAGGCAACGAGCCGGACGACGAATCGCTGCCATCGACCCTGATGGGGCTCCTGGGCAAGCTTTCGGGTGTGGTATCGCGACTGCCGTGGGGCGTATCGGGAGGCGAAGTTGGAACGTTGGGGCGGGTGTTTTTTCTGGGGCTCATTGACGTTTGCGCTCTTGAATTTGAAAAGTATGGACAATGAATACGTCGTCGCCCGTCGTGTGGATTGACGGGCAACGCGCTGGAAGATGTTCTTGGAAAATCAACGGGCGGGTGCAGTACATATGTATTGCGTCTGCAAGAGACGTTCGCAGCCGCTCGTCAGGGCTAGCTCTGTCTGGAGACGATCTCGCCTGGGGAGAGCAGCCAGCGCCAATGAGGAAGTTCCAGGCCAAAAGTCGGGCTCAGCGCGATGGCCTGCGCAAGCATCAGTGACTTGTTCAACGTCGTGCCTTCGGCCCATTTCACGCACTGTTCGCGCAACAAGCGCAGCGTCTCGTCATCCAGGGGTGGGTTCTGGCTGAGCCCTTCGCGAGCCAGGTCCTGATAAAGGCTGAGATGGTGATCGCACAAGTTGGTTTTTCTTAGCCTCGTTGCGGCGATGGCCCGGGATTCATCGGTATCGAGGGTCCACCGGCGCGCCTTGAGGTGATAACTCAGTGAGCCAGGCGAGCCATCTTTGAGCGCCATGTTGGATACCCTCAGTTGTGCCGATGCTAACCGTGACAATTCCGGGGGCAGGGCGGCTTCGGGATCGACCGGGGGCGAAAAATACCGGCCGTCCAGTGCCGTTACATAGACGCGCTCGAACAGGCTGTCGACTGCATGGACGACCCCCTGGGCCGTGATGACGCGTATCTGGTCGACGAGGTCGTCCTCTGCATAGGCGGGTAGATGAAGGATCGTCGTGCCTATCTGCAGCAGGTTATTGGCCAGTTTGATCTCGACCTCCCCGAGGCGGGTGGCGTCGAGTTCCCAAGTGGATGCCTGGGGCAGTCGGGGATTGGCGCCGGCCAGCGCGCCTGGCGTGGTCAGCCGTAGTGTCATGCCCGGGCTCAGGTGGACAAGGTACGTGGAGCCTTGGCCTGTCAGCACTTCGATACCGGTCTGCTCAACGGCTGGCGTGAGCATCGCGCAAGTGGCCTGGCTGCCCATGGGATGGGGCTTCTTATCCAGGGGCTGGAGAAACGCGTAGTGCTTTCTGGTCGGCGTGAGTGAAAGGGGGGCTTGTGTCTTCCATTGCACCGGATCCTTGTCGATGAATCCCTTATCCAGCAACCGCGCGGGGTCGGGGGTGGGGATGGCCAGGCGGTAGGAGGCGCCGTCGCGCATGATCAGGATAAACGTGTGCTGCGAATCCAATGCGGAAAACGCACGTCGCCCGGTGGTCTTTGTCCGCGCGCTGTAGCGCTCATCGGAACGGGCCAGGTTGTTCAGGACGACACGGCGACTGCCAAAATCCAGGGTGAGACCGCACTCACCATATTTCACCGTGTCCCCTCCGTCTTCCTGGATGACATAGGCGTTGTAGTGAGCTTCGACCCGGGTCAGTTCGCTATGGGCATAGTCCAGGTGAAGCGTGGTGCAATACTCACTTTTCTGTCTCACCTTGAGCGTGGTGAATTCAATCAACCGGGAAACGTAGTAGCTCGTGTCCTTATCGTGGGCCACCCAGCGCTCGCTTCGGTCATTGAGGATGGCCGGGTTCCGGGGGATGCCGTGTTGCACCATGATCGCTTCAATGACGAGGGGGCTGTCGTGCTCCAGCGTCTCCGGCATGTCTGGCACCCAGTGGAAGCCGTCCTTTGTCGTGAAGGTCAGGCGGGTGTTCTGTAATGCTCTTGGATAGTCCGTATCGGCATAGACATTGTTGAGGGTGACTTTGCGTGATTCCCAGTCATTGCCATCGAAGCACGACGTGATCACCAGATTGCCCTGCTCGATCACCCAGCTTTCAATCAGGTCAGCGCGCCAGTCCAGGGAAATGACGCTGCTGCCCATGCCGTCCTCGGTGATCGATACGTGGCCGGGTTTATGGGCGATGACGTAGGCATCGTCCCCGGGCCCGCCGTCGGCGTTGCGGTTGTTGCCGCCGAGAATGAATATCCGGTCGTCTCCCGCGCCGGCCTCGATGAGATCGTTGCCCCGGGACTTGATGATGTTCGCGCCGGCGCTGCCCTTGATGACATGGGTGCCGCCCTCAAGGATTTCCACATGTTCGATGCCTTCAAGAAGCGCGTGTCGATACTGTCCGCTTTCGGTCTTGGGAGCTTCCTGAGTGATGATGGACGCCTGCCCTGCCTCCAGGTCGATGTGATAACCCAGTCGCGGCACCTGGCCATGGCCGGGATTGCCGGCCAGTATCAACGTGTCGTTACCCGAGTCACCGACCAGCCGGTTCGGCGCAGGTACTTCGTCACCTGGGGCAATGGATGTCGAGCCTTCGAAAACGAATACATCGTCTTTCGCGCCGCCCCTCAGCCGCTTGACGCCTGACCCGTAGTGGAAAACGTTCGGCTTGTTTTCAACCCCGAAAACCGTGTCATTGCCGCCGCCGATATACCAACGGATGCCTTTGTGCTCCGCCGCCGCTTCGATGACTGCGCCAGGCGTTTCGAGCGTGACGCCTTGGCGGGCATCAATCCAGTCATCGCTGTCCTTGATTTTCGGGCGCGTGTTCGTTGCCTGATACTTTTCGCCGGTCCACCAGTTCCAGGTGTTGTAGGTCACTCGCTCGAGTTCCACGGTGAATCGACCGTTCACGATCGCCTCGGTGCTGTCTTTCAACGGCCCCTTGAGCAAGTTCAAGGCGTTGGCACGCAGTTGCCTGGTGTGTTCGGCGGTCGCCTTGGCGAGGGTGTAGCGCTCCTGGATATCGTCGTCAGGGCTGATTGTCCAGAAGGCGAACCAACCCGTTCGCAGGCGCTCGTGGGCACTGAGGGTTATGTAGTCGTCGATCTCATCGACCTGGCGAATCGCCCCCCAGACCTGTGACCCGACCACCAGGATAAGCCCGGCGGCAAGGCCCACCGGACCGGCTGAACTGAAGCCCGCCAGTGCGGCCAAGCCGATGGTCAGGGTCATGGCGGCGCTGGTGACGCTCAAGGCGGCGCTGACGTAATGATCGGTGGCCGCTTTGCCACTCGCGTTGGCGGCGGCCTTGAAAGCGTCAACTGCAGAGACGATATCGAAAGGCAGGGTCAACACGCTGGCAATCAGCCCACTCCCCCGGGCCAGTCGAGTCGCGAAGGTGGTTTTCGCGAAATCCCCCAGGGAGCGCTGACCGGCCCGGATCATTTGCGTGGCTTGTCGGGTCACCAGCGCTTCGACGCCCAAGGAAGCCACTTCGGCGGCCACGCTGGCGCCGTTGAACAGGGTCTGGTAGTCGTCCTTGTTGCGGATGGCGTCTTGCAGGCCGCGCAGGCCGCTGTAGATTCCGAAGGCCTGGAGTCCCAGGCCGGTGGGGATGAGGATCTGGCTCTTGGTCTTGTTTACCCAGTTCAGTGAAGTCTGGGCAAACTGATGAGGGTCGAGGCCCTGTGCAGACTTCAGGAGTTTTTCCAGGATATTGTGATAACTGCCCGCTTCAGTCTGTACTGCAAGGTTGGCTCTTAATAATGGGCGCGCAGAGCGTGAGCGTTGGCTGGCTATTTCAAAAAGCAATGTCGGCAGGCGGTAGTCGTTTGCATCGGCGGTCAGTTTTATATGAGTTTCGACATCCGCTGCATTGAACTGCAGTGAGTCCAGGAAAAAACGACTGGCGATGCGAAAGAAACTGTTTTCACCGTTCAATACCTGACCGTCAGTGGTTGCACCCAGTGCATTCAGGGCGGAGCGGGTCACGGCTACGGAGCCGATCTGGAGCGGACCGTAAAGTTTGTCGACGACTTCGAGTTGGGCTTGCCGGTGCTTGTGTTCCGGATTGAGTTGCGATTGATCGGCGACTTTGAAGTCGAGCGTCTCGATCGTATGCTCATTGGCCTGAAAGACAATATCGCTAATGACGACACCCCGGTCGTCAGTAGCGGAAGAGGGCGCTATAAGTTGGGCCATTGTGAACTTCCTTGTTCAACGATGTTTGAATTGGCCCTCTATGTAAGGTGTTTTCCCGAGTGCTGTATATCGATGGGTTGTTGCGATGTTTTGCGAATGCCGCACACAAAGGCATTCGCAAAGCCGAGGGCTCAGTGGGCGGACATTAAGGAGGCTGCACCCGCGCCGCCAAACAGGCCCGCGCTGATGCGATTGAACCAGCTCTGGCCTTTGCCGGTACGCAGATAGCGCGCCGCGCCGTGGGCGCCGAGGCCGTAGGCCAGCTTGCAGAGCAGGTCGAGTACGGTCCAGGTGGCGATCATGATCAGCAGTTGCGGCAGGAAGGGTTGTTCGGCGCTCAAGAACTGCGGCAGGAACGCGGCAAAGAACAGGATGTCCTTCGGATTGCTGGCGCCTAGCACGAAGGCCCGGCCGAACAACGCGCGGAAACGCGGCACCGCGGCGGCCTGGGGCACTTCGGCGCCTTGGGCAGGTTGCCGCGATTGCTGCCAGCTCTGCCAGGCGAGGTAGAACAGATACAGGGCACCGACGATTTTCAGGGCGCTGAACAATTGTTCCGACGCCAGCAGCAACGCACCGAGCCCCAGCGCCGAAGCGCTCAGCAGGCAGATCGACGCGATCACCCCGCCGAGGAATGCCGGATACGAGCGACGCAGGCCATAGTTCAGGCTGTTGCCGATCATCAACAGCGACAGCGGGCCGGGGATGAGGATCACCACCAAGGCGGCGCCACTGAACAACAGCCAGGTTTCCAGATTCATTGCTTTGCTCCTGATGGACAAAAGCCTCACCCAAGGGTGAGGCGGGTGGATACGGTATCGCTTACAAGAAGATGAACTTGGCGATGAAGATCGCGCAGAGCACCCACAGGCTGACGGAGATTTCCTTGTGTTTACCGGTACCGGCCTTGAGAACCACGTAGGTGATGAACCCCAGGGCGATACCGTCGGCGACCGAGAACGTCAGGGGCATCATGATGGCCGTGACGATGGCCGGAATGCTGTCGGTCGGTTCGTCCCATTCGATGTGGGCCATACCACCCATCATCAGCATGGCCACGTAGATCAACGCGCCGGCCGTGGCGTAGGCCGGGATCATCCCGGCCAGCGGCGCGAAGAACATGGCGGCAATAAATAGCACACCGACGGTCACGGCGGTAAGCCCCGTGCGGCCACCGGCGGCCACACCGGCGGCGCTTTCCACGTAGCTGGTCACCGGCGGCACACCGACCATGGCGCCGAATACGCTGGAGGCGCTGTCGGCTTTCAAGGCGCGGGACAGGTTCTCGATCTTGCCATCGGCTTTCACCAGGCCGGCGCGCTGGGCAACGCCCATCAAGGTGCCGGCGGTGTCGAACATGTGCACGAACAGGAAGGCCAGCACCACGCTGATCATGCTGACGTTGAACACACCGGCCACGTCCATCGCCATCCAGGTCGGGGCCAGGCTGGGTGGGGTCGACATGACGCCGTTGTACTGCACCAACCCCAGGCCCCAACCGGCCAGGGTCACGGCGATGATGCTGATCAGGATCGCCCCGAACACGCGGTGGTAACTGAGCACGGCGATCATCAGGAAGCACACCGCAGCCAACAACGGACCGGGCTCACGCAACGAACCGAGCTTGATCAGGGTGGCGGGGCTGTCGACGATGATCCCGGCGGTTTTCAGGCCGATCAGCCCGAGGAACAACCCGACCCCCGCACCCATGGCGAACCGCAGGCTCACCGGAATGCTGTTGAGCAGCCACTCGCGCACCCGTGACAGGGTCAGGATCATGAACAGCACACCGGAAATGAACACTGCGCCCAACGCGGTTTCCCAGTTGTAGCCCATGGTCCCGACCACGGTGTAGGTGAAGAACGCGTTCAGGCCCATGCCCGGTGCCAGGCCCACCGGCCAGTTGGCGTACAGGCCCATCAACAGGCAGCCCAGGGCGGCGGCGATGCAGGTGGCGACGAAGGCGGCACCGTGATCGATGCCGGCGTCGGCCATGATGTTGGGGTTGACGAAGATGATGTAGGCCATGGTGATGAAGGTTGTCAGGCCGGCAATCAGCTCGGTCTTCACCGTGGTGCCATGCAAGCTGAGTTTGAAGAGGCGTTCCAGCCAGCCACTGCGTAGTGGCGGCGAGAGGTCCAGCGTCCGGGCTTCGGGTTTGCGGCTTTCCACAGCGAGTACTCCTCAAGAGTCTTATTGTTATTTCCAGCACCGCAAACGCCTTGGGGTGGCTGCGATGCGCTGAGGCAGGTAAGGCTGGCGAAGTATGTTGACCTTTTGGTCAGGAACTCGCACGAAGCGAATTATGCTTTTGTATACAAATAATGCAAATAATGTTTTCTGTGTTGTCGACGAAATGTCGGGTGATAGGGATATATCGACCTTGCGGGCGCTATCGCGAGGGAGCTCGCTCCCACAATGGGCTTTGGTGAATGCAAGATTTGTGTCTGGCGACGTCCCCTGTGGGAGCGAGCTTGCTCGCGATAGCGTCGGATCAGGCGCCTTCAGTCGCCAGACTTGCCCAGTGCCAGGTTCACCGCCAACCATCCATTCACCGCAGCCTCCCCAGCCTCGGCAAACACCCGCTCCAGCAATTTCACCTGCTCACGCCGCAACGCCTGCTCGAACCGCTCGCCCTCGGCCGTCAGCTCCAACAGCCGCTTACGCTTGTCAGTCTCGGACGCGACGCTGTTCACCAGATGCATTTCCATCAACTGCCGCAACGGCATGTTCAGCGCCTGCTTGCTCACCCCGAGCAGGGCCAGCAATTCCTTCACGCTCAAGGACGGGTAGCGGGCGATGAAAAAAACGATGCGCTGGTGGACCCGACTCAATCCACGACGCTCGAGCATTTCATCGGCCTTGGCAGTGAACGCCTGGTAACCGAAGAAAAACGCTTCCATGGCCATTTGTTGGGAAGTCGGGTTTTTAAGGTCAATCATGTTGACGTATCCAGAGAGGTCGGAGTAATTTCGGTCAATCAGTTTGACTCATTCTTCCAGCGACCCGCTACAGGTGACCCCATGGCTTTTTCCGAACGTGTCTCGCGCCTCAAAAGTTCTTTGATTCGAGAAATCCTCGCGGCGGCGCAGCGCCCTGAAGTGATGTCGTTCGCCGGCGGCCTGCCGGCCGAAGCCATGCTGCCGAAGGTGGAATGGACGGCCATGCCGTTGTCCATGGGCCAGTACGGCATGAGCGAAGGCGAACCGGCCCTGCGCGAAGCCCTGGCGGCCCAGGCGCGGGGGCTGGGTGTGGCCTGTGAGGCGAGTCAGGTGTTGGTGGTCAGCGGCTCCCAGCAAACCCTCGACCTGGCGGCCAAGCTGCACATCGACGTGGGCACTGAAGTGATGCTCGAAGCGCCGACCTACCTGGCGGCGTTGCAGATTTTCCAACTGTTCGGCGCCGACTGCATCACCGTGCCCCTTGAGGCCGACGGCCCAGACCTGCACCAGTTGCGGGCCCGCCTGGAGCAGCATCGGCCAGCGTTCATCTACCTGATTCCGACGTTCCAGAACCCCTCGGCGGTGCGCTACAGCGAAGCCAAGCGCGATGCCGTGGCGGCGCTGCTGGATGAGTTTGGCGTCACCCTGATCGAGGACGAACCCTACCGCGAGCTGACGTTCGATGGCGGCAGTGCCACGCCGATCGTCAGTCGCTTGAAGAAGGCCAGTTGGATCTACACCGGTACCGTGTCGAAAACCCTGTTGCCGGGGCTACGGGTGGGCTACCTGATCGCCAGCCCGGATTTGTTCCCGCACCTGCTGCGGCTCAAGCAGTCGGCGGACCTGCACACCAACCGCATCGGTCAGTGGCAGGCGCTGCAATGGATTGGTACCGAACAGTACCGCAGCCATTTGAGCGAATTGAGGGATTTCTACCGGGACCGTCGCGACCGGTTCCAGGCAGCGTTGCAAAAGCATTTCTCTGATATCGCGGACTGGAACGTGCCCCAGGGCGGGTTGTTTTTCTGGCTGACCCTCAGGCAACCGCTGGACACCCGCACCTTGCTCGCCGCCGCGCTGGCGGCCGACGTTGCGTTCATGCCGGGGGAGCCGTTCTTCCCCGAGCCGGACCTGCATCCGGGGCACTTGCGCTTGAACTTCAGCCACATCGACCCGGCGCGGCTGGATGAAGGGCTCAAGCGGTTGGCGGGGGTGGTGCGGGAGGCGTTGGCTGCAAAAGCGGCTTGATATCAGGGGGCTTTGTGGTGGCTGTCCGGGCCCCATCGCGAGCAAGCTCGCTCCCACAGGGGATTTGTGGATGATTGCAGATTTTCAATCAACACCGGCCCCTGTGGGAGCGAGCTTGCTCGCGATGAGGCCAGTAGTCACAGTAGAAAATGGTCAGGCTGCAGAGAACCGCTTATCCAGATACTCAATGATCACCTTGGAGTCATACATCCAGGTGGTCTCGCCATTTTCTTCAATACGCAGGCACGGCACTTTGATCTTGCCGCCTTGTTCCAGCAGCGTCTGGCGATCCTGGGCGTTGTTTTTCGCATCGCGCAGCGCCACCGGTACGTTGAGGCGGCGCAAGGTGCGGCGGGTCTTCACGCAGAACGGGCAGGCGTGGAACTGATAGAGCGTCAGGCTGCGGGCGGCCTGGTCGACCTGCGCCTGGGCCTCGGCCGGGCGCTGTTTCCTGCTTGGGCGAGTGATGAAGTCGATGAGGATGATGAGCTGGCCCAGGCCAACTCGAAGCGCTTTGACGATCACGGTATTCAGCCTCGCGGCGGGGAAGAGGAGGGCGCGCAGCTTACCTGATTTTTCACCGGCGAAAAAAAACCGGCGATCAATGCCGGTTTTCTTCACGCGACGGGTTACTTGATGAGGCTGAGGAATTCGCTGCGAGTGGCGGCGTTTTCCCGGAACTCGCCGAGCATCACCGAAGTGATCATCGAGGAATTCTGCTTTTCCACACCGCGCATCATCATGCACATGTGCTTGGCCTCGATCACCACCGCCACACCCAGGGCGCCGGTCACTTGCTGGACCGCGTCGGCGATCTGGCGGCTGAGGTTTTCCTGGATCTGCAGGCGCCGCGCATACATGTCGACAATGCGCGCGACTTTCGACAACCCCAGCACCTTGCCGCTCGGGATGTAGGCCACGTGGGCCTTGCCGATGAAAGGCAGCAGGTGGTGTTCGCACAACGAGTACAACTCGATGTCCTTGACCAGCACCATCTCGCTGTTATCGGAGCTGAACAAGGCACCGTTGGTGACTTCTTCCAGCGTTTGTTCATAACCGCGGCAGAGGTACTGCATGGCCTTGGCAGCGCGCTTGGGCGTATCGAGCAGGCCCTCGCGGGAAACGTCCTCGCCCAGTTGGCCGAGAATCGCGGTGTAGTTCTGTTCCAGTGTCACAGAGGCTGATTCCATAAGGGTTTCAGGAGGGTACTTGTTCTGTCTGTACCAATTTTGTACCAATCAAGCTGTTTTCGAGTTTCCCGAGTTCGCCCCAGTCGGTGCTGGAATTGATCCATCGGGCATAGGTCGAGAGCAACATCTGAACGCTGTGACCCAGCTGAGTGGCAATAAATGCAGGGTTCATACCCGCCATGAGGCACATGGTAGCGTATGTGTGTCGGCAGTTGTATTGCCGACGGGCGCGAATCTCCAATTCGGTCAGTGCCGCCTGGAAGTGTTTGTCAGTGACGCTGGACTGCTGGATGAACTCGAAATTTTTCGTGGGTGGGAACACATAGGGCGACTTCTGCTGCTTCCTACGGCTCTGTTTCGCACGTTGCTCGGCGATTTGCTCTGCAACCTCAATGGCGTGCATGGCGCGGCTATTGAGCATCACCTGCCGTTCATTGCGGGTTTTGGTGCGCTCCTCAATCTTATAGTCCGCGACGATCCGACACACGGTGGCTAAGCGTTTCTGTTTGTCTACCTCGTCCCACCGGAGGGCTGCTATCTCGCTAGGGCGCATGCCGGTATAGAAGGCGAACTCGAAGTAAGCCGCATAGATCCGCATCGAATGGTTCAGCGTCTTATATAGGTGTTCGATGATGGCGTTGGCCTCCGCCACCGTGAAGGGGTCGATGGGCTTTTTCGTTTTCACGGGAAGCTCGATGGACTCGACCGGGTTGCGATTGATCAGGCCGTCTTTGACGGCGGTGCTGAACACTGTCGTCAGCCGCTGGATTGCCGAGCGTTTAACGCCCGGCGATTTCCATTCAGTGTTGGCTACAATTTTACGCAATAGCACTGAGGTGATGCCGTCCATGGGCAACAGAGCCAAGTGGGGCATCCAGTACAAATTGAGGGACGCTCGATAGTTCTTGCGTGTGCCTGCTACCACCTCCCGACTGTTTAACCACTCCTGGGCATACTCCCCGAAGCGGGGAGTAGCCGAGTAGGTAGCATAAGTGGAGTTGGGAAACAGCTCGGCATAGCGTTGGTCGTCGAGAACGCCATGCTTGATCAGACTGGTTACGTTAGCGCGTAGATCGGATGCCGCTTTAATGCCTTTCGGTGTCTGGGGATAGGGGAGGGTTTCGCAACGGCGTTGCCCGTTCCAGGTGAAGCGAATCCTGACGGACTGGCCGACAAATTCAACTCCGGTGGGCAATCCCATTGGCTTTCGAGCCATGCCTCATATCTCCTGATGCTGTAATAGATGCGGTTGTCGATGGTGTTCCAGACGCCTTTAGGGATGACCCCTCTGGCGCGTTTGCCCTGCAATGCTCGGCGGGTCGTACCGACCAACTCGGCCATTTTGTCCTCGGGAATCTTGTCCACTTGGTACTGCAGCGGTGGCGGATCCGCTGCGGTGTCGAAGTGCGTATACCCCAAGGCAGGCTGAGCGGGCTGGCGGTTCTGAGCTATCAGCGTGGCTTCAGATGCTTCTGCCCGGCGCAGCCTTTCGTGGGGTATAAGTGCCCCGGCAGTGGCTTGGAAAGAAGCAGTAATGCCTGCTGCTGCGCAGCAGAGGCTGTTATTTACAGGCGCATTGACCCAACTGGCGCTGCGGAGCAAAGCGGACTGGGTTTGAGGGGCGTTCTGTTCCTGCTTCATGCCGCTTTCCTCCGGTGTTCAATAGCGAGTTGGTCCATCAGGCGCTGGTGGTAGGTGAGCCGGGCTTCGGTGGGTGACCACGGCCGGATGCGTTCGGGCGCGGGTTCGATGCCGAGAAGGCAATCCCAGGTGGCCGGGTCGGGTGGCATCAGGTCGCGGCGTTCGGTGGCCAGGGCGATCAGGTCGGCCTGGGTTACGGATGCCGGCAGGTCCTGATCGAGGCGGAAACGGGTGCAAATGCGGTCCCAGATCCAGGCCTCAACGTCCCGGTAGGCACACATCCATTGCTTGAGCGGCCGCACCATGTCGCCGATGTAGGCTTCGGTAGCGTCGTGGAGGAGGGCGGCGAGCTTGTGTTCGGTCGGCACCAGATCCGCAACCAAGCAACTATGCTGGGCCACGCTGTAGAACTCGCGGGTGTGGCCGTTGAAGCGGCACAGGTGAGCCAGCGAGTGAGCAATGTCCCGTGGGTCGATCATGTCGGCGTCGGGCTCGAACAGGTCAAAGCGTTTGCCGGTTTGTGTGAGGATCCAGTTCATGCTGCCTCCTTGACCAGGTCGGCGAGCAGCAGGGCGTTCTGGGTGTCCTTGTGCAACTTGCGCAGGGCGTCGTAGCCGATCAGCAGCGACAGCTGCCGGTCAAACTCTTTGCGGAATCGAGTCACTTCGCGCAGTTCGGCGGTGGCTTTGGCGTGTTGCTGGTACAGCACGCCGGCGTCTTGAGGCGAGAGGCGTAGCATCGGGCTATGACGGCTCATGCTGCGTCCTCCACTTTGACCTGATCCAGCAGAGCGGCCATGCCCAGTGCTTTCTCGCGCAGGTCGAGCGCCTGCTGTGCCTGTGCTTTCGAACTCATGGCGCGGAAGGTGTCAGAGGCCAGCCTCAGTTTTTCGGCGATCTGCATAAGCGTTTGGCGCTCTTGAGGGCCGAAGGCTTGGTTTTCTCTCAGCCGCTTCGCATGGGCTGCGAGGTGCTTGTGATCTGCACGGATGAATTGGAGGGATGCCTCCAGTTCGCGGATGGTCTTGGCGTTGGCGGCTCGTTCGTCGTTCGTGCCCTCTTCGATACCTTCGACGCGGCCGTCAATTAGCCCTCCTCGGTAGCCGGTCCAGTAGATGAGGGCCGCGCCGACTATCAGGCCGATCAATGCGCAGATTTGAATTGCAGTCATGTGGTGTGCTCCTAGTGGGTGGCTGGTGGTGGCAGCCGTTACGGTTAGGCTTCTTCGGTTGCGTCGGCCTGGGCCTTCGCGTGGACTTCATCGGCCCTGTAGGCCTGGATGTCGATCAGTGCCGCGACGTGGCGGATATGCGCGTACTTCGGTGCCTTGCGGCTGCTGTCCAGCGTGGTCACGGGCAGTTGAATGCGGCCGCTGGTGATTTCGGCTGCAAACGACTGCTCGTTGAGGTTGCGGAAGTACTGCACGCGCAGCTTTTCGAGGGGGATAAGCACGTCGCCGAAGGTGCGATACAGCAGCTCGACGGTAGCCGTTTCTGGTGCTGGCATCAGGCGCAGCGGGTTTTGAGGCTGGTTACTCATGAGGCTTTTGGCTCTCCATGCGTTTGTGTCGGGCCGGGTGGTTCCAGGCATTCAGGCAATGGCGTTTGGTCAGCTCGCGCAGATGCTCCGGCACCTCAAGGAGCGCGGCGTTGCGCTCCTCTCGGGTGCGTAGGGCGATGATCTGGCGGGCGTATTCCCTAGGCCACGTCACGGTTGTCTGCCGGGATGGCAGGAAGGTCGAGGCCCAGTTGCTCCGCTAGCCATGGGATGCCGGCCTGCCGAACGCGTGTCGATTGGCTGTACTGCATGCCCAGCGTGTCGTGGTACCAATTGCTATCTTTGACCCGCAGGTACTCACGGTCACGAACGGGGAACGCCGGCAGGTTGCGGTCGGTAAGCAGGCCCTTCTCACGCATGAGTTTGATCAGGGCGGGGCGGGTCAGGCCGAAGTGCTTGGCGGTCTTTTCGAGGTTGCGCTCCATGGCATACCTCCTAAGCTGCGTGCGCGGCGGGTGTCGCCAGCGCAGCCAGGTGGTTGATGGATTCGCAAACCTGCTCGTACATCTCGGCGTCGGTGCCGTACACGGTGAAGCACTTGGTACGTGGGCTTTTGACGCCGATGCTCATGACTACGGTGATGCCCGAGCGTGTACGAGTCCGGTGCACAGCGAGCCGGATCGGCAGTTCAAAACCTAGGTCCAGGTCGATGAACCCACCCGTACAAACCAACCTGAAAACTTGTTCGCGCTGCTGGGTGCTGAAAGCGCCGTACTCGCGTTCGGCATGTCGTTGCAGGTGGGGTTTGCCAGACAGGTCAAAAGGGCCGTTGACGATCTCCTCAATGAAGTCGGCCAGTTTCAAGTGAGTTTTCTTGGTGTTGGGCAGAGTCAGCGTGTGGCGCTCTGAGCCCAGCTCAACGGTGAAGGTGCTGTCCGTCTTGTTGCGTTCAACCTTCAACCGAAATGCCAGTACATCGCGTCGAGGCGTTGACCGTAGGGTGTGATTGAAAGTCCCGCTCAGCTTCACCTGGGCGCTGAGCAATGTCAGTGTGCGGTTGTCGATCAGGAATTTGCTCATGCTGCCCGGCCTCCGTCGTTTGGATCGAAGGAAGTCGGTGCGGTACGGGCATGTTGCTTAGGTTTAGATGGGATGAAGGTGCAGCCGTAGATGCGGGCTAGGCGCCTTACTTCGAAGATGCGGGATAGGTCGGCAACGGCCGGATGGACGTGCAGGGATGCTGTGGTGTGCATGGTTTTGCCTCGCTCTGTGGTGGAAGAGTGAGTTGAATATCAACCAACAGTTGATTTGTGTCAAGCTTGGTTGATGTTCCGCTGCCGCGTACGTTGCGCTACCATCGGTTGATGCCGAAACCGCGAGAGAAGGATTTTTTAAGTGAGCGATGTGGAAGTGGAAGTGGATGATGATCCGGAACGTTTTTGGCGGCTTCCTCCTGGTGACCTCGAAAGAGTTTTAACTGCATTGGAATCTCGATGCAAAGCCGCAAAGATTGATTTACAAGTAGAACGTGACGAGGAAGGAAATGGGGAATACTGCTTTTACTTAAAGTCTGGGCGCGACACTCGTTCGGTTAATATTTGGGACGAGAACGATCTTTTATTATTTGAGCAAGTGGATTTTGAACAATATGTATTTTTAGCCGGTTTGCAGGCAATTTGTAACTATGATAAAGGAACTATTGAGGCGATGGTTGAATTGGCGGGTCCTAATCGATCTGTCCACGCTATAACTCAAAGATTGTTCGGGGTTTCGCTTAGAGATGCTAGAAAGCAGAACCTTAAGTTGAATGTTTCTGTAGAGGACGGTGATCCAATCATAGAGTTTGGCTTTCCGACTGATGCTTTCAGTATTCTAGTCGGTGGTGCCAATACTATCACGCTAAAAATTTTCAATTTGAAAGTTAAGCAGCACGATGAGGCGCTGAACTACATTACAACAGTAGCGAATTCGCTACTGTTTCAGCTGGACTTAATGTCTGATATTCCTTTGGTTTTGAAAAGAGTTGGGTCTATTCACCAGCGTCAATCGAGATTGGATAAAGAAGCGGTACTAACATATCCCAAAGTAGAATTTGATTCAGCGCCTCTCTCTCTCTATTGGTACGGTAGGGGAGCCGTAGGTATGCCTTTGCTCCAGTACCTCGCCTTTTATCAAGTAATTGAGTTTTATTTTCCACGATACTCACAATCCGAGGCTCATAGGAAACTAAAAAGATTACTTAAAAATCCTGCGTTTAGATCCGATCGGGACTCTGATGTGGCTCAGCTGCTGGATGCAATTCACGTAAGCAAGAGTGGCGCATTTGGGGACGAGAGATCTCAATTGCGAGCTGTAATTGACGAGTGTCTGTTCAATGATGAGCTAAAAAAATTCATAACGGCAGATGAAAAACGAATGGAGTTTTTTGCGGTAAAAACTAAATCTATTTATCATAAAATAAATATTATGTCAGAAGATGACATAAAGGCTGATGTCGCAAGGCGTATATATGAGATACGTTGTAAGATTGTACATACTAAATCGGATTCTAGGGATGTTGAGGTAAAGATATTATTACCTTACTCTAAAGAAGCTGAGCAGCTAAGGTTCGATATTGAGCTCATTCAATATGTGGCGCGGCAGGTTCTTATTGCAGGTGGCAGTGCAATTGGCAAGCATTAATAGAAGAAGCTACTCAGGAATAAAAGAACCTACCACTTTTCCGCAGATGTGGGTTTCTTCTGTTATGTCTATTATTGGGTATTGAGGGTTGATAGGTCTTAAAAAAATACGTCCGGCATCTTCTACTAAAACCTTGAACGTGGCTTCGTTGGTGCGCGGTACACGGGCTATAACTCGATCACCAGTATTCGCTTTCAATTCTGGATCAACGAATATAATACATCCGTCCGGATATGTTCTTCCTGGTCCAGGATTTGTCATAGAATCGCCACGCACCTTCAGGGCATACCCGTTGCTGCTGATTGCGACGGGACAAGAAAGCCAAGTGTCTGCATGGTAGGGCTCGTAGTTCGCAATCTCTTCACACCAAGCTCCGGCTTGTACCCACGAGATAAGTGGAACTTTGCCGTACCGCTCAAGCACTGGGCTGACGTTGCTTTCTTTGTTTGAAGGTTCTATATGCACATCGCCGCTTGTCTCCAATTTCTTCGGCATTACCCCGTACTCAAGCCACTCCCTTCGTACCTCGAGCCAAGAGCACAACGCAGCCATACTGTCAGCCTCAGCCATTGCTTCGCCATTGAGCCATTTACTAACCGCTTGTGTAGTTTTCTCGACACCCATTGCTTTGAGCCGCTTATGGATGTCCACACCGCGGCCCCGACCTCGTACGCCAGCGTCATCTAGAGCTTCATGAAGGCGCGAGCTAAAGGCTGCGCGTTGAACATTTTTATCAACCATAGGTTGAGGGTGCCAGAAAGGTTGCACAATAGTCAGTTGATGTTTAATATCAACTGATAGTTGATTATTGGAGATCCCATGTTGAACCCTGACAATTTCCCAAACGCGATAGCGTTCGCCTTTGAGGCTGTGGGCGGTATTGGAGCTGCGGCTAAGGTTTGCGATAGAAGCTGTCAAGCGCTGAACAAGTGGCGCTTGGCGGCAAGTTTGCCTCGCACTGACTACACCGGAGAGACCAAATACGCTCAGCTTTTGGCTAAGGCGGCAAAGAAACAGGGCAATTCATTCGAGGCAGCATGGTTGCTTGATGTGGCCGCTCCTCATAAAACGGCTGCCTAGTTCAGAAAAAAGGCGACCCCAAGGTCGCCCAGTTCCTCCCGGCACGCACCACCACAGCGCTGTCGGGTCGCGATAAACGTAGGCGGGCACACCACATGCTAAACCGCCTCCCTTTACCGCGCTTTCCAAGGCTCGGACGCCTTGGTGTTGCTGCCTTTTCCACCACAGATTAGGCAGCTATTGCGCCAGGGGTGAGCAATGGATTGTTCGCCCCGGCACGGTGCCGGTGTCGATCCCGAAGATCTAGCCGGCGTTTGGGCCCTTTCAAGCCACGCGGCAAATGTATCACCACTGCATGTCGCGCGGCACTGGCAACTTTTAAGGATTAATGCCATGAGCCGAATCGCTCTGAGTTGCGTCGAACGAGCACAGCGGGAAGTCCTGCCGCTCGATCTGGCGCTCTACCACGCCGCACGGGATTACCCAGGCGGCGCCGCTGCAATCGCCGCCACCACCGGCCGAAACTCCACCACGCTGCAGCACAAGCTGTCCCCCACGCACCCCAGCCACTCGGTGAATATCCAAGAGTTTGCCGAGATCCTCGAACTGACCAAGGACAGGCGCATCCTGGATGCGGTACATGCCTTGGTCGGCGATACGATCTGGCACGAACTGTCTGAGGTGTACACCACTGACATGCCGGAAACCCTGACCGTTGGCCTCGCTGAGTATTTCCGGCAGGTGGCCGATCTGGCTGATACCTGGGCCAAGAGCATTGGCGATGGGGTGGTCAGTGATCATGAGTTGGCCGCGATTCGCCTGCAGGTGTTTCGAGGTATTCAAGGGCTGCTGGGGTTGTTCAACCGCGCCACGTACGTCAACCAGACAACGCGGGGTGACGGCCGTGGCTGACATTGCTGATTTCGCTAATGACCTGGTGCAAGAGCGCATTGATCAGGCCCTTGCTGCACGCGCTGCATTCAAGCCGGCGATGTCCAGCCATTCGTTGTTGTTCTGTGAAGGCTGTGGCGGCGTTATCCCCGAAGCGCGCCGTCTGGCTCTGCAGGGCTGCACTCATTGTGTGACGTGCCAGTCATTCAATGAGCTGCGGGAGGCTCGGTATGCTCGATGACGTGCTGAATCAATTTGAGGACTTTGGTCTGGAGCCCGCGCAGCCGCTCGTTTACGGCAAGCTGACTCGATGCAAGACCGCCCTGGATAAAGGCAAAGAGAAAAACGGCTGGTACGTTCTACATGAGCATCGCACGGAGAAGGGAGAGGACCTGATCTTCGGTGCGTTCGGCGACTGGCGGACAGGTGAAACGCAAAAGATCAAGGTAAAGCCCGGGCGGATGACACCTGAGGAGCGTGAAGTCATGCGCGCTCGTCAGGAGGAAGCCAAGCGCAAGGCCGCCGAGAAGGCTGCCAACGCTGCCCGTCGAGCGGCTAACCGCGCTGCTGGGTTGTTTAAACGCATGCCCGAGAAAGGCCGTAGCGCCTATCTGGATCGAAAGCAGATCGTGGGCCTAGGCGTTCGTTATGCCCCGCGCTCCGGCGCGGTTTTGGTGCCCATGCAAAACGCTCGGGACCAGATCGTCGGGCTGCAAGTGATATTCCCCGATAAGCAAGAGGAAACCGGCCGGGACAAGTCTTATTGGCCCTACGGCATGTCGAAAGAGGGGGCTTTTCTTCTGATCGGTCCTCATCCGGAACCGGGTGAGCCGATACTCGAATGTGAGGGGTACGCCACCGGCATTAGCCTGCATATGGCGACCTCACTCACAGTTGCGGTTGCCTTTGATGCGGGCAATTTGCTGGCTGTCGCCAAGATCATGCGTGAGCGTTTTCCTGGGCGCCCGATCATCATCTGTCGTGACGATGACTGGAAGACCAAGCGCCCGAATGGCGAGCCCTGGAACCCAGGTGAAGAGAAGGCCAACAACGCGGCTACGGTTGTGGGTGGTCAGGTAGTCGGCCCGATCTTTTCGGTTGAGCGAGAGGATAAGTGGACCGACTTCAACGACCTACACTGCGCGGAGGGTTTGGAAGCTGTGCGCCGCCAGGTCCTGGCGGTGGTCAAACCTCCTGCAGCAGGTGGTTGGAAAGACCGATTGGCCCGTACAGAAAACGGCATGTTGATTGCCCACATGCAGAACGTAGAGCTGATCCTGAGCAACGACGAACGCTGGGCCGGTGTGATCGGCTTCAGCGCTTTCAGCTCCAAGATCGTCAAGCTGCGTGCTGCCCCGTATGGCGGTGGCGTCGGTGATTGGGCTGACATCGATGACATGCTGGTGATGAAGTGGCTCGCCCAGCAGTACAACTTGCGGGTCAAGGCCAGCAGCGTGATCGAGGCGGTCAGTGTGGTTGCACATGACAACGCTTTTCACCCCGTGCGCAATTACCTCAACGGCCTGGAATGGGACCGAGTGCCCCGGCTTGATACCTGGTTAACCGACATCATGGGCGTTGCCCCTTCGGACTACAGCTCGAAGGTCGGTAAGCGCTGGATGGTCTCGGCGGTCGGCCGGGTGATGCAACCGGGCTGCAAGGCTGACTCGGTGATGATCCTCGAGGGCGCGCAGGGCGCCGGTAAGTCCACGGCCATGTCGGTGCTGGGTGGTGACTGGTTTATGGACACACCTTTCGCCCTGGGCGACAAGGATGGGTTCCAGGCCATTCGCGGCAAGTGGATCGTTGAGCTGGGGGAACTGGACAGCTTTAACAAGGCCGAGTCCACCAAAGCAAAGCAGTTCTTCTCGGCCTCGACAGACACCTACCGCGAGAGCTATGGCCGCAGAACGATGGACGTGCCACGCCAGTGTGTTTTCGTGGGTACGACGAACCAGGATGAGTACCTGAAGGACGCCACGGGCAACCGGCGTTATTGGCCGGTCGCGTGTACCAAGGTGGAGCTGGACAAGCTGCGCGAGATCCGCGATCAGCTGTGGGCCGAGGCGATGTTTTGCTATCAGTCCGGCGATATCTGGTGGGTCAACCGGGAGGAGGCACCGTTGTTCGCCGAGGCCCAGGAAGAGCGCTTTGTGGTGGATGAGTGGGAAGGCCCGATTCTGGATTGGCTCGAGGAGTCTCAAATTGGCGAGACCGCGACCGGCACCGACATTCTGCTGGGGGCTTTGAAACTGGACTTCGGTCACTGGGGCAAACCGGAACAGATGCGGGTTGGGGCGATCATGCACCGGTTGGGTTGGCGCAAGGTCCGGCAGCCAGCTCTGCGAAAAAGCGGTATCAGGCCTTGGGCTTACAAGAAGCCGGAGAACTGGGGCAGGGGAACGAACCTGGAACAGCAGCGGGTCGAGGAGCCATGTTTCGATGATTAAGGAGATCGATGCGCGGCTGCGTAAATGGGCAGAGGATCTGCATTGCGGCCTGAGTGCCGGCGGGCTCGCCGGTGGGAACATGGTCGCCATGATGATGGAGAGTAATGGGCAATTGATTCGAGGCCGACGTGCGTTCCGTGCGCCGTTGGAAGGTTCGCTGGATATCGAGCTGATCGTGACCAAGCATCTGGAACCAGCGCATGAGCAAATCGTGCGAGAGCACTACTGCAACCAGGACTCCGACATGCGCTTGAAGTACGCCCATTGCGGCTGTGGGCGCGATACCTACTATCAGCGTCTGCATGACGCACACCTGTGCATCTATTGGCTGCTGATGGGGATCGCTGCTTGATCCTACCTGCGTCCGTCGCTGTCCTACCGGCTCGCCTTGTCCCACTGCTGTTTGATGCAGTTGGACAAGCGCGGGCCGCGTTGTTGTTGAGCTGTCCTACTGTCCAACCTTCCCGCACGTCCCGCCCATGTGTGAGCGTAGCGGGAACGTATACGCGCCCATGGCGCGCACGCGTGCTCTTAGCTTTTTCTCTTTACGTGAGAGAAGAGGAAATAAGGTAGGACAGCGGGGCAGGCCCCGAATCTAGGCGCCTGTAGCTGTCCCACTTCGATCTAAGGTAGCGGGACAGGCAGGACAGCGCCGCAGGCGCTGGAAGCCGAAATAAAGATATTCGCCGACATTGCCTAGGCGTTCACCAGACATTCACCGGGTGGCATTAAAACAGGCTTGCTGCCACCGGAATCGACCTGTAAAAAGTACTCATCTTCGATAGGTGCGACCGCATAAAGCGGCAGGCACCACACACCAAACCCGGCCCTTGAGCCGGGTTTTTGCGTTTAAGGGGCGGGGTAATGACGAACGAGCAGCAAGCACTGGCAGAGATGCCGATTTGGTTAGTGATTCTCCTGGCCTTGGTCGGTGGCGTATCGGGGGAGATGTGGCGGGCGGACAAGGACGGGGCGCGGGGTTGGGTGTTGTTGAGACGCCTGGCGCTGCGGTCCGGTGCCTGCGTTGTCTGCGGGGTGTCGGCGATGATGCTGATGATCGCCGCCGGCATGTCGCTCTGGACGGCAGGGAGCCTGGGCAGCATCACGGCGATGGCCGGTGCCGATGTAGCCATCGGCCTTTACGAACGCTGGGTGGCCAAGCGACTGGGTGTCACCGAAGCAACAGGCAATGGGGGGTAGGGGGAGGGTAGAGGATTTTTTGGGTCCTCCCCTTGGCCCGCCCCCTACACGGGTTACCGAACTCGCGGTTTCCCTGCAGCTGAGTTTTTTGCAGGGATGTCCGTCTTTTCAAGGGGTTAGCGATGGGTAGGAGAGTCAGCAAAGCTGAACTGAGTGAGATCGTCGGTCGTGATGAACGCACGCTGACCCGATGGCAGAACGACGGGATGCCCGTAATCGAGTTCGGCCTGGGCCGGGGTAACGAAAACCAGTACGACACCGAGGCGGTGATCCAGTGGCTGATGCAACAGGCCGCCCTCAACGGCAAAAAAGAATCCTCTCGTGACCGGCTCGACCGGGTCAGGGCCAATCGTGAAGAGCTGGCGCTGGCCAAGGATTTGGGCGAGGTCGTTATCGCGGCAGACCTGGTCGGACGCTTTGAGGCCATGATCACGGCAGCCAAAGTCGAGTTGCTCAATTCCTTTCCGGATGAGCTGGCCGAACAACTGTCGGCGCGCTACGGCGTTGAAGTTGACGAGCGCCTGATCGCTGACCCCATCGAAACCATCCTGAGGAGGCTGTCAGACTATGACAAGGATGATGCCCAGTCAGATGGAGATTCTGACGAACCGGACGATCCGGAGGGCCCTGAAGAAAACGGCGATTAACGCGCTGCGCGGCGCTTGCCGTAAGTGGGCACCGCCGCCGCGCATGAGCATTATCGAATGGGCGGAAAAATACCGCTGGCTGGCGCCAGAAGAGGCAGCACGCCCCGGCAAATATCGCTTCAACGTCACGCCTCACCTGACCTGGCCCGGCGGCCCTCTGGAGGCGCTGGACGATCCGGCGGTCACCGAGATCGTAGGCCGCAAGTCGGCCCAGGTTGCCTGGACATCGGGCGTTCTCGGTAACGCCCTGGGCAAGTGGATCGACATTGATCCGTCGCCAATCCTGGTGCTGTTTCCCAAGGCCGAAGCCGCTAAGCAGTACGTGGGTGAGAAGCTGGAGCCGATGATCGAGGCGACGCCGCGACTTCGCAAGAAGGTCGATTTGCGCAGCCGCAAGTTGCAGCAGCGCCAGGACTTCAAGCGCTTCCCCGGCGGGTTCCTCAAGATGGTGGGCTCCAACAGCCCGGCCAGCGTGAAATCCACACCGGTACCGCGTGTAGCCATCGAGGAGCCCGACGACTGCAACCTCAACCTGCGCGGGCAGGGCGATAGCATCAAGCTGGCCAAGGAGCGTCTGAAAACCTTTCGCCGCTCCAAGATCATCATCGGCGGTACGCCGACGATCAAAGGTTTGTCAGCCATTGATGCGGAGCTGGAGCTGTCGGACAAGCGCATCGGCTTGGTGACGTGCCACGAATGCGGCCAGGAACATGCGCTGAGCTTCGACAACCTTCATTGCGATGAAGACCCTGAATATCACCACGAGGTCTACGGCAACAAACGGCCGGAGAAGGCGTTCTATTCGTGCCCACATTGCGGCGCGATTTGGGACGACAACCAGAAGAACGCCAACCTCAAGCACGGGCGCTGGCAGGCCACGGCTGAGTTTCGCGGCATCGCCGGTTACATCCTCAACGAGCTGTATGCCACCTTTTGGGGGTCACGCTTCCAGGCGTTGATGGAGAAAAAACTCCAGGCCGAACACGCTGCGGCGCAAGGCAACATCGGTCCGATGATTGCCTTTGTGAACAGCTCGAAGGGCGAAAGCTACGAGTACCAGAGCGATGCGCCGAAGACTGATGAACTGGAGAAGCGTGCCGAGCCGTATGCCGAACTGACAGCGCCGAGGGGCGTGTTGTTGGTCACCGTGGGTGTGGACGTGCAAGGTGATCGTCTGGCGCTGATC
The DNA here is from genome assembly GCF_053629195.1 of Pseudomonas sp. R151218B TE3479. Taxonomy (NCBI): domain Bacteria; kingdom Pseudomonadati; phylum Pseudomonadota; class Gammaproteobacteria; order Pseudomonadales; family Pseudomonadaceae; genus Pseudomonas; species Pseudomonas sp. R151218B TE3479. The sequence goes on along the minus strand of NZ_JBRJHV010000001.1, from coordinate 5,823,904 downwards.
ATCACCGGATGGGGGCGCGGCGAAGAGTCCTGGCGGCTATATTGGGGCGAGCTACACGGCAACCCAATCGACCCACACGATAGCGTCTGGCAGGAGCTGGACCGGGTCATCGCTCAGCCAATCCCCACCGAGGGCGGCGCGCATTTGGCGGTGTCGGCAGTCAGCATCGACAGCTCGGACGGTAACACCAGCGATGCGGTTTACAGCTACGTCCGTGATCGGCAGCGCTTCAACATCATGGCGATCAAAGGTGCGTCGATTGACAGCCGCGACAAGGAAATCTTCACCAAGCCGCCGCAGTCTGTGGACACCTCCCAGGACAACACCAAAGCGGCGAAATATGGTCTGCGTGTGCACATTGTTGGGACGCACAAGGCCAAGACGCTGATCGATGGCCGTCTGCGCTTGAAGGGGGTTGGGCCGGGGCGCATGCACTGGTACAGCGAGATCCGTTCGGATTACTACGAACAGCTCACCAACGAAGTGCTGGCACCGCATGCGCGTAACCCCAGCAAGATGGTCTGGCAGAAAAAAGCCGGGCGCCGTAACGAAGCCCTGGACTGCGAGGTGTATGCCTTGCACGCCGCACGTAGCCTGAAAACGCATCTGCTACGTGACCACGAGTGGGACCAGTTGGAACAGCAACTGATGCAGCCAACGCTGTTCAACACCGAACAACCGGTCGCACCGGTACCGCGCCGAGTAGTCGCTCGTGGGCGGGGCACCCGCAGTCGAGCGGGCTATTAAGGAAATCAACCATGACTGACGCACAACTGCGCCTAGCTGAAGTTAGGGCGGCAATTTCTGACGTCCTGAAAAAAGGTCAGCGCCTGCGCCGGGCTGATCGCGAGGTCCAGCTGGCGGAGCTCAACAGCTTGCGCCTGCTGGAAAAACAATATGCCGAGCAAGTCGCCAACGAACAGGCGGCGCTGCGTGGTCGAGGCCGAAATCGTGTCTCTTACCTGGGGATTTGATCATGTGGCCATTCAGAAAGCGTGAAGGCCCGGCTGATCTACTGATGCGCGAGGCCATTAAGGTGGCCAGGGCTTCGGTGGACGGCCAGCAGATTGTGGCTCAGGGCGGTGGCGGCGGCGTCGAAACTCGCTGGCGAGGTGCTTCGCGCATGCTGCGCAGCATGGCCAGCTGGATCCCTGGCCTCGGTAGTCCGCGACGAGACTTCAATCAGAGCGAGCGGCGAATGCTGGTGGCCAGGTCCAGGGACGCCATGCGTAACCACCTGATAGCCCGCGCTGCCATCACCCGGTTGCGCACCAATGTCGTGGGCACAGGACTGGTCTGCCGCGCTCAGGTTGATCATGAGGCGTTGGGCCTCACCGAAGCGCAGGCCGACGAACTGAATGGTCGGCTGGACCGGCTTTGGTCTTTGTATGCCGATGATCCAAGGGAGTGTGATGCCGAAGCGACCCTCAATCATTACCAGCTGCAAGCCCTGGTCTTGGTGTCGTCGCTGGTGGCCGGTGATGTGTTGGTTGCCAGCCCGGACCAGGAACGCCCGGGCTGTGTCTTCAGCACGCGACTGCAGTTGATCGAGTCGGATCGGGTCAGCAATCCGAACGGCGGTATGGACCGGGTCAATCTGGTTGACGGCGTTGAGTTCGATTCGCTGGGCGCGCCTGTGGCCTACCACGTCTGTACCGGCTACCCCGGCGAGCATCTGGCCGGCAAGCCACTGAGCTGGGAGCGACTTACCGCGTTCGGTGAGGAGACCGGCCGACGGCGGGTGTTACACGTTCTGGCGGATAAGGAACGTCCAGGTCAGAAGCGTGGAGCTCCGTACCTGGCGCCTGTGCTGGAGCCGTTGCAGAAGCTGGAGCGCTACAGCAGTGCTGAGCTGATGGCCGCTGTGATTTCTGCAATGTTCACGGTGTTCATCAAAAAGAGCTCTGATTTCCCAACCGGCAACCTGCCGATGACTGCGCTGGCGGACGAGCGTCCTGAAGGCGATGACACCACCGATGGCGAGCTGGCACTAGGCGAGGGGGCCGTGATTGACCTTGGCGTTGGTGAAGAGCCAGTCGTGGCTAACCCTGGCCGACCTAACGCCCAGTTCGATCCCTTCTTCACCGCCGTCGTGAAGGAGATCGGCGCTGCCCTGGAGTTGCCACTTGAAGAGCTCTTGCTCCATTACAGCAGCAGCTACAGCGCTGCCCGCGCCGCCATGCTTCAGGCTTGGCGTTTCTACAGTCTGCGTCGTTGGTGGCTCGCCTGTGATTTCTGCCAGCCAAGCCGTGAGCTGATCATCGACGAAGCTGTGGCCAGGGGGCTGATCGACCTACCGGGCTACGGCGACCCAGCCAAGCGCAAGGCCTACTGTCAGGCCATTTGGATCGGTCCGGCCCGTGGGGCGATAGATGAGCTGAAGGAAGCCAACGCGGCCGGTAAGCGCATCGAAATCGGCGTGAGCAACGAGACCCTCGAAACAGCGGCCATGACCGGGGAGCCCTGGCAGCAGGTGTTCCGTCAGCGTGTACGGGAAGTGGAGCAACGCCGCGCTAAAAACCTGCAGGCCCTGCCCAAGGGCGGGCTGGAAAACCCGCCTGACCCCAAATCCGAAGAGGACTGAATATGCCTCGAGCACTTGACCTGGCTGCGTCGCAGCCTTGGCTAATGCTGCCTGACGCCCTGGAAAACTTGCTGACCATCGCCGACCGCATGGGCGATCCGGTGGCCTTGGCGACCCGGCGCGGCGAGCGGCTGGAAGATACCCGCACGGTCACTGTGCGAAACGGCGTGGCAGTGATTCCTGTAACTGGGCCGATCTTTCGCTATGCAAACATCTTCACTGAAATCAGCGGGGCTACCAGCACGCAGGTTTTGGGCACGGACATTCAGCGAGCACTGGACGATCCTAAAGTCCGTTCGATTGTGCTCAACATCGACAGCCCTGGCGGTGTCGCCTCCGGCATCAATGAACTGGCCGAGATGATATTCGCTGGTCGAGAGCGCAAGCGGATCGTGGCGTACATCGGCGGCATTGGGGCGAGCGCTGCGTACTGGATCGCCTCGGCAGCGCACGAGATCGTCATCGACGAAGCCAGTCTGGCCGGAAGCATCGGCGTTGTCGTTGAGGCCGTCGTTGAAAGTGACGCCGCCAATGGTCGCAAACGCTATCAGATCGTCAGCAGCAACGCGCCGAACAAGCGGCCCGATCTCGCAACCGAAGAAGGACGCGCCAAGATCGGCGAAACCGTGAATGCCCTCGGTGAAGTCTTCGTCGGCAAAGTGGCGCGAAACCTGGGCACCGAAGCCGCCAAGGTACCTGCAATGGGTGACTTCGGCGGATTACGCGTAGGAGCCGCCGCTGTTGAATCGGGGCTGGCCCATCGGTTGGGCTCGCTTGAATCCCTCATCACCGAACTGGCCAAACCGGCCATCACTGTCCCTAGGAAAACCACCATGACCACCGTACACACCACGGCGGAGCTGCGTACTGCACTGGCCGCCGGCACTGATCCAAACACCATTGAAATCGCCCAGGCACAACAGCCTGACCTCGGCGCCGTTCGGGCCGAGGGCGCCACTGCCGAGCGCGAGCGCATCAAGGGCATCAACGCGCTGGCCAGCAAAGGTTTCGAGAAGGAAATCGAAGCGGCAATTGATGCAGGAACCACGGTCGAGGCCACTGCCTTGCAATTGTTCAAGGCCGCCCAGGATCGCGGGATCTACCTGTCTGCGATCAAGAGTGATGCGCAGGGCGTGACGGCTACAACCCCAAGCGGTGATGGCAAACAGGGCGAACGCCAAGCCGCCGTCAGTGCAATCGTTGCAGGCGCTTCGCGCCGCTGAACAGGAGACACTCATGAGCAACCCAGAGCGTAAAACCTACCGGCCAAGCTATCTGTCTGCCGGTGACTTTCCCATTGCAATGGACACCGGTGTGATCGCCGCAGGCCAGGCCCTGTTGAGGGGTTCTGTCTTGGGGCAAATCACCAGTTCAAAAGAGTTTGTGCTGTGCAAAGCGGCCGCTGAAGACGGTTCCCAGGCGCCTGCGGCCATCCTCGATGAGGACGTGGATACCACGGACGGGGCCAAGAGCGCGCCCATTCGTTTGACAGGCCAAGTGCTGAGCACCCAGCTCCACCTCGGTGAAGGCCTGACCTTGGCAGCGGCCAAAGCCGCCCTTCGACCTCTCTGCATTTTCATCCGCTGACCGGAGCACCTGATGACCGACATTTTTGACACCCTGACCATGCTCGAAGCCGTCGAGCAGATGAACACGCCTCGTCGCTTCCTGATGAACACTTTCTTCAACGGCGGTAACCCTGTTACTTTCGGGACCGAGGCGGTAACCATCGACATCATCAAAGGCCAGCGCAAGATGGCGCCTTTCGTCCACCCATCGCTGCCCGGCAGTGTTTCGCTGCGCAACGGCTTCAGCTCTGAAACCTACAAGCCACCCTACATCCAGCCCAAGCGCGAGACGCGAGCAGAACAAATCCTCAAGCGTGCTGCCGGCGATAATCCATTCTCCTCGCGGACTCCCCTGGAGCGAGCGGGCGAGCAGCTGGGGCGCGACCTGATCGACCTGGACGACGAGATCACTCGCCGTGAAGAGTGGATGTGCGCTCAGGCGCTGAGCACTGGGCGCGTTCGGGTGCTGGGCGATGGCGTCGATGACACCATCGATTTTCTGATGGAGGACAGCCACAAGATCGTGTTGGGGGCCGGGCGTTGGAACATGGCGGACTCTGATCCCATTGCCAATTTTCGGCAGTGGAAGCGCCAGATTGCTAAGGACTCCGGGCGTACCGGCAACGTCGCTGTGCTCAGTGGCGAAGCCCAGGACGCTTTCCAGCGCAATGAGACAGTATTGAAGCAGCTCAACTCCCGCCGGGTGGACATGGGCGTGATCAAGCCCGAAGAGTTGCCGGATGGTGTGACCTATCTCGGCTATTTGAACGATCCCGGCATCGACCTGTACGTCTATGACGAGTGGTACCTGGACGATGATGGTGATGAACAGCAGATGGTGCCAAGCGGCGGCTTGATGCTGGGCTCGACCTCGACTCGAAACGCGATGCTGTATGGCGCGATCAAGGACATCGAAGCCATTGAAAGTGGCCTGGTCGAAGCGGCCCGTTTCCCTAAAAGCTGGGTCACCCAGGATCCGAGCGCTCGGTGGTTGAAGCTGCAGAGCGCTGCCCTGGCCGGGATGTTGGAGCCCAACGCTTTCGTTTTTGCAAAGGTGGTGTGAGATGGCCGCGAAAGTTGAGTACTACGTAGTCAACGGCAGCGTGCAGGACGGTGCCAAGGTGGTGCGAAAAGGCGAAGTGTACGTTCCGCCCAGCACTGAGATCCGGGATCTGTTGCTCGAAGAAGGCGTCATTGCCAAGCGCGGCAAACTGGAGCCCGGATCCGGCGCCTCGGATGACGGAGATAGCTGATGGCCTTCCGTGACCAGGTGGCAGCGATGGATGCGCAGTTGCTGGATGTCCTGGGCGACGAGGCTCTGGTGGAGGGGCGAGACTTGCCGGTGCCGGGATTCTTCTCGGCGCCCTGGCTGCAACCAAAAGTAGGCAGGATCAACACTGGCGTACGCGAGCCAGTGTTCGCCGTTCGTGTTGTCGACGCTCATCTCATTTCGGATGGCCAGCTCATCACCGTACAGCTGACGCCGGAAGACGGCGGCGGACGCTATGTCGTCGTCAGGCGTGAGCCGGATGGCACTGGCTGGGTCAACTTGATTCTTCGGGAGGTGCGATGAGCGTCGGCAGCCATGTTAAATCCTCGGCCAGCTCCGGTCTGTTCACACTGCACCTTGCGCAAGCCGACAAGGATGCGTTCTCCGACTTTGCTGCGCTTGTTCCGCAGGCCGCCCGTGCAGCTCAACGGCGCGCCCTGAATAAAACGCTTCGTTGGTTGCGTACCCACATTGCGCGAGCGGTTGGCCGACAGGCACGAATTGCTATCGCCGCTGTCCGTCAGCGATTAAAGGCCTACCCGGTTAACTCCAACGAACAAGCGAAGTTGTGGTTCGGCATTAATCCCATTGAGGCCAGTCGCGCTGGGCGGGTACGACAGGGTCGCTCTGGTGTCTCTGTCGCGGGTCGCAAGTATCAGGGGGCTTTCTACAAGACCGTTTATGGCAGCGAACCAGATATCTGGATTCGTACCGCCAGTAAGCATTTCAGAGCTAGCGACTATCCCGACAGTGACGTGTCTGGCGGCGGTGGGCCAAGTTCGGGCTGGATTGCCGAGAACGGTGACCGCTATCCACTGGCCAAAGCCAAGATATCGCTCGACGACGTCCGGCCTCACTTTGAAGACTGGTCGCGTCGTGCGCATCAACGGCTGCTGGAAATTCTGGAGCAGGAAATGAATTTCGAGCTGCAAAAATACTTGAGGAAATCAGCCCATGTCTGAGCCCATTATTCCTCTCGACCAGCTTTACTCTGCCATTGAAGAACAGATCGCCCAGGCCATCCCCGGCTTGGCATACATCTGCACCATGCCCGACATGTTGCAGCACATACCCATCCCCGCTGTTGTGCTTGAGCTGGTCGAGCTGGAGCCTGGCCGGGACCCCGGCACTGGCGAAGTCGGAGTCGAGGCTCGTTTCGAAGCGCGCATCATCGTTGGCAGTGACCACGAGCACTGCCAACAGGTAGCGGCTTTCATCGCGGCTCAGCTGATTATTTTGCTGCGCATGCAGACATGGGGACTGGCGGTCGAACCGGCGGAGTTCATCCAGGCATCACAGGACTGGACCCGGCCAGAGCTCGACAGCTATGCGGTGTGGGTCGTCGAGTGGACCCAGGGTATTTACTTAGGCAAGGAAGAGTGGCCATGGCCGAATCAACCGCCCGGTACCTTGCTCTGGGGCTTCAGCCCTGACACGGGACCTGGCAGCGAAGGGAGCTATCAGCCACCGGAGGAAATGGCATGAGCTACCCCAGCGCGCAGCATGACCGCATGCTGGCCGGCCTGGTCAAGGATTGTTATGTGGTGGCGCTGGATCTGACCGCTTCGCCGCCCGTATGCCGGGTGTCGGACGGGGACTGGGTCAGTGCCTGGGTGCGTTGGCACAGTATCGCAGCCGGCAAAGCCCGCCATTGGCGAGCGCCCAGCATGGGCGAGCAAGGAACCCTGGTCAGTGCTAGCGGGGAAGTGGCGCAGGGTACATTTATCCCCGGTCTGTATGGCAATGCCGGGGCACCGCCGGACAACCGTGACCATGTCGAGGTATGGCGTTTCGATGATGGTGGCTCGCTGGTCTACGACTGGCAGGCCAGCACCTACACTATCACCGTGCCAAGCGGTACCGTGAACGTCAAAGTCGGTGGAACCGAAGTGGTCGTTACCGACAGTGCGGTCAACGCCACTGCAGGCGATATCACCCTGACCGGCAATGTGCAGATCAACGGCCCGCTACGGGTAACGGGTGATATCCACGGCGGCGGAAGCATCGTCGACACCACCGGCAACACGCCGAACCACAAACACTGATTCCGACATTTATCCACAGCCCGCCGCGTGCGGGCTTTTGCGTTTCTGGAGCGAACCTTATGAGCAAACAACGAACAGGGACGGACCGGGCCGTTACCGATGTGAACCCGCTTCAGCCCACACCGACCGGGTCGCCCGAACCCATCGGGCCGGCGCGGGTGTTTCGCGACACCCAGTACACCTCTCGCACGTTGATCATGCCAGACGGCCGTACCGTGCCGGTCATCGCTGGTCAGGTCACAGCCTGCGGTGATGATCAATATGCCTTTCTCAAGGCGCACCCGGATATGCAACAGCTGACGGAGTAATTCCATGATCGGAGTGGACCGTCGCACGGGGCAGCCGCTGTCCGGCCAGGCGCATTTGCGGCAGTCCATTGAGGACATTCTGAGCACGCCCGTCGGCAGCCGCCGCATGCGGCCAGAGTACGGCAGCCAAATGCGTCGCTATGTCGACCTGCCAGTCAACGAGGGCTGGAAGAGCGCAGTTCAGGCCGAGGTCGCTCGTGCCCTGGGGCGTTGGGAGCCCCGTTTGAAGCTTGAGCGTGTCCGGGTCATTGCGGTGGTTGATGGACAAATCACTTTGCAACTGACGGGCTCATACATTGGCGATGGCGTGGTGCTGGAGGTGAACGCATGAGCACTATCGACCTTTCGGCGTTGCCGGCCCCGCAGGTGCTGGAGAGTTTGGATTTTGAGGAGTTGTATCAGGGCGAGCTGGCAACGTTCCGCGAGTACATGGGCGATAACTGGACCGCTTTCCTTGAAAGCGATCCGGTAACCAAACTGTTGGAGTTGGGTGCTTATCGACGCATGCAGAATCGGGCGAGGGTCAATGACGCGGCCAAGGCCCTGTTGCTGGCTCATGCCACGGGTGCCGACCTGGCGCAGCTGGCCGCCAACGTGAACCTTGAGCGCCTGGTCATTCAGGCCGAGGACTTGACCGCCGTGCCGCCAGTAGCCGCGGTGCTGGAAAGCTACGACGCACTGCGCGAGCGTATCCAGCTGAGGTACGAAGGGCTGACCACTGCCGGGCCTCGGAACAGTTACATCCTGCATGCCCGTAACGCCTCGGGTTTGGTGGCAGATGCCACGGCTGAAAGCCCGGCGCCGGCCGAGGTGGTCGTGACGGTACTGTCCCTGGAAGGCGATGGTACGGCCAGCCCCGAGCTGTTGGCCGAAGTGGACGCTTACCTCAACGATGAAGATCGGCGGCCTGTTGCTGATCGGTTGACGGTGCAGGGCGCCGAGATCCTGCCCTACCGAATCGATGCTGTGGTGTACATGGCCGGCACAGGCCCTGAAAACGAGGCAGCGCTTGCCGAGTGTAATGCGCGACTGCAGGCGTGGATCAACCCCCGGCGCCGCTTAGGTGTTGAGGTTGCACGTTCGGCGATTGATGCACAGGTCCACGTCAGCGGCGTGGCCCGGGTCGAGATTCCTGGGTGGGTGGACATACGCCCAACCAAGGCCCAAGCGGCGTGGTGCACGGGTTTCACCATAACGCGGGGTGGCAAATGAAAAGCCTGCTTCCCCTCAACAGCACCCAGCTTGAGCGGGCCATTGAGGCGGCTATCGACGAAACAACGGAGATACCGCTTCGTACTTTGTACGACCCGGACACCTGCCCGGCGCACCTGCTTTACCAATTGGCTTGGGCCTGGTCCGTGGACCGCTGGGACGAGGCGTGGCCCGAAGAGGTCAAGCGCTCGGTGATCCGCTCTTCGTTCTACGTCCACGCCCATAAAGGAACCATCGGGGCTCTGCGCCGGGTGGTGGAACCGTTCGGCTATCTGATAGAGGTAGTCGAGTGGTTCCAGGCCGAGCCGAAGGGTGTGCCGGGGACATTCGCCTTGAAGATCGGTGTTTCCGATGAAGGCATCAGCGAAGAAACCTACAAGGAACTGACATGGCTGATTGATGACGCCCGGCCGGTCAGCCGCCATTTATCTGGTTTGGACATCGTGCTGGAAGCACACCTCGACGCCTTTGTCGGGTTCGCCGTTTATGACGGCGATGAGATCGATGTTTATCCCTGGAGCAATCCCGACATCGACGTAGAGGTGCAGGGATACAGCGGCGTCAGCCATTACATAATCGATGAATTGGATACCTACCCGTATGGTTGATAAGAACACTATTTTTGGCGGCATGCTGACCACATTGGGTGCCAACAAAAAAACCAACTGTGACGCCCTGGGCATTCCCTGGGAGCCTAAGTACATGCTGATCGGGGATGCGAACGGCACCGATCCGGTGCCCAACCCGTCGCAGACCCAGCTGATTAATCAGGTCTACCGCGCCCAGCTCAATCAATTGCGGGTGTCGGAAAAGGACGCGAATATTTTGATCGCGGAGTTAGTGCTACCGCCGGACGTGGGGGGATGGTGGATTCGTGAGCTGGCCCTGGAAGACAAGGACGGGGTTTTCTCTGCCGTCTCCAACGTGGCGCCTAGTTACAAGCCGCTGCTTGAGCAGAACTCTGGCCGTAACCAGGTAGTGCGGATGCACATCATCACCAACGGCACTTCGAACATTCAATTGAAGATTGATCCATCCGTGGTGCTGGCCACCCGCGAATATGTCGATACGAAGATTCAGGAAGAGCTGTACAAGCTCGACAGCAAGCAGTCAGTGCGAGCAGCGACTACGGCCAATATCGCGTTGAGTGGGCTTCAGACAATCGACGGCGTTAGCCTGCTCGCGGGCGACCGGGTGTTGGTGAAGAACCAGACGGCCGCTAAGGATAACGGCATTTACACCGCTGCAGCTTCTGCCTGGCAGCGTGCGCCAGATGCCGACAGCAGTGCCGAAGTGACCTCTGCACTGATTTTGTCAGTCGAGCAAGGTACCACGCAGGGGGATACACGCTGGCAATTGGTTACGGATGGGACGATTATTCTGGGCGCCACGGCGCTGACTTTTCAGAACATCACCCAAGGATTTGCACCGCTCAACTCGCCAGCGCTGATCAATCCAACTGCAAACACTCCAGCGCTGTTCGACAACACTTTGAGAGTTGCTACGACGGAGTTTGTTAAGAAAAACTCCGGAAACCATGCGGCCATTGGTGGTTTGAGCGCGAATACAACTTTGACCAGTGCCAACACGTTTGGCATGTCATACATGCTCAACTCCGCAACCCCTTTCACCGTCACGCTGCCGTTGGCAAGTACTTCGCCTAACGGGGGGGTTGTAAAATTTACCAATGTGTTAACGGCGCCAGTAACGCTAGCCTTGCAGGGCGCTGACTACATGACCGGCATTGATGGGGTGGGGGCTGGGGGGAGCATTGTACTAAAGCAGCGGGATACCATCACCTTGTCGTGTGCCGGGAGCAATGTTTGGTACGCCGAGGACGGGTCTGTGCGGGATGCTCAGTCCACAGCAATTAGATCATTAATTGGCAACTATTCAGGTGTTAGGATTTTAGCTTCTGCGACTACCCTGACAGCGGCTGATGCAGGACTTCTTTGTATTGGATCAGGCGCGCTGGCGGGCTTGGATATCACATTGCCCCAGCTGTCGACGACAGTATCGGGGCAGTCCATTAGTATCTCGGCCGGCGGTGGTGCGTTTAACTTGAAAACCTTTGCTGGTGATCCCGGTATATCAATCGGATTATCTGTTCTTTCAATAATTCCAATCGAAATCTATGAAAGCATCATATTGGTTTCCAACCCTACAGGGTGGAGGGTGATTTCTGGAACTGTACTTAATAAATACTCAGGAATGTTTGCTGCATCTCTCGCTACCAACGGGTATGAGAAGCTTCCAAGTGGGCTGATTCGTCAGTGGTGCAATGGTTCAATCCCGGCAGGGGCTGGCTCTGTCCGCATCACTCTCCCTATTACATTTCCTGGCAACTTGATTGCGTATAGCTTCGGAACCTCGGCTGCGGCTCATTGGGTAACGGGACAGTCGGCGTCGCCTTCTGGCATTGACGTTCTGGCTCGGACAATAAGTGCAGGAGCAGTTGCAATTCCTTCTGGGGTTGTTGGGTACACATTTGAGTGTGTTGGGTACTGAGGAGGAATTATGTTCGCTTCAAAAGCAACTCGCGGCTTCTATGACGCAGCAATCCATACCTCTATGCCGGAAGACGCAGTGGAGCTCCCTGAAGGGCTGCACGCTGAGCTGCTGGCGGGGCAGTCAGAAGGCAAGGTTATTGCCTGGGGCGATGATGGCTTCCCATTGTTGGTTGATCCACCTCCGCCCAGTGATGAAGAGTTGGCTGCTATCGAGCGGGTTTGGCGGGATCAGCGGCTATCTGAAACGGATGGTGTAGTGACGCGTCATCGTGACGAGCAGGAAGAAGGCCAGGAGCCGACATTGAATCCAGCGCAATACGCCGAGCTTCAGGCGTACCGTCGTGCCCTTCGCAACTGGCCGGAAGCGGGGGAGTTCCCGCTTACTGATCACCGCCCACCGACGCCTCTTTGGCTGGCTGGACACATCTAATAACGCCCTGCACTGATGGGGCGTTTTCTTTTCCGCTTCACCACAAACAAGGCCCTGCACTGCGGGGCTTTTTCGTATATGGAGAATCTATGAGCTTCTTTCATGGCGTGACCGTCACGAACGTTGATACCGGTGCTCGTGTCATTGCGTTGCCGTCATCCTCGATCATCGGACTGGTTGACACCTTCGTGCCGGCGCCGGCCTACAGCGCGCAACCGAATGACCTGGTGATGATTACCAACGAACGCGAAGCAGTGGCCGCCTTCGGGCCCGACTCGGCAATGACCAAAGCCTGCCAGGCCATCTACACCCGAGCCAAGGCGGTGATCGTCGCGTGCGGCGTGGCCAAGATCGCGGATCCTGCTGAACAGACCTCGGCCATCATCGGTGGCGTGCAGGCCAACGGTAAGCGCACCGGCCTGCAAGCGCTGCTGGACGGTAAGAGTCGGTTCAACGCACAGCCGCGGCTGCTGGTGACTCCCAAGCACAGCTCGACATTGGCGGTCGGTACGGCCCTGGTTGCGCTGGCGGACAAACTGCGGGGGCTGGCCATCCTCGACGGCCCGAACACCACCGACGAGGCCGTCATGACGTACGCCGAGAACTTCGGCGCCAAGCGGGCGTTTCTGGTTGACCCAGGTGTGCAGTATTGGGACACCACGGCGGACGCCACGGTCGACGCGCCGGGCTCTGCCTGGGTGGCGGGGTTGTTTGCCTGGACCGACAGTGAATACGGCTTCTGGGCTTCGCCTTCGAACAAAGAATTCGTCGGTATCACCGGCACCTCCCGTCCGATTGAGTTTCTGGACGGTGACGAGACCTGCCGGGCCAACCTGCTCAACAACGCCAACATCACCACGATCATCCGTGACGACGGGTTCCGCCTTTGGGGTAACCGCACGCTGTCGAGCGATCCGAAGTGGGCGTTCGTCACTCGCGTACGGACGATGGACATCGTCATGGACGCGATCCTCTACGGCCACAAATGGGCGGTCGACCGCTCGATCACCGCGACTTACATCAAGGACGTGACCGAAGGTTTGCAAGCGTTCATGCGCGACCTGAAAGCCCAAGGCGCAATCATCAACTTTGAAGTGTTTGCCGACCCGGAGCTGAACACGGCCAGCCAGCTGGAGCAGGGCAAGGTGTATTGGAACATCCGCTTCACCGACGTTCCGCCGGCAGAAAACCCCCACTTCCGTGTAGAGGTCACCAATCAATGGCTGACCGAAGTTCTCGACACCGCCGCTTAAGGAGCGACCTCAATGGCAATGATTCCCGAAACCCTGGCGAACTTGAACTTGTTCGTCGACGGCGTCAGCTTCCAGGGCGACGTGCCGAGCCTGACGCTGCCCAAGCTCACGCTCAAGATGGAAGAGCATCGTGGCGGCGGCATGGACGCGCCCGTCGAGCTGGATATGGGCATGGAAAAACAAGAGGCGAACTTCACCACCACGGGCGTGCGCCGTGAGTCGTTGAAGTTCTTCGGCTTGGCCGACGGTACGGCGTTTAACGGTACGTTCCGAGGGGCCTACAAAGGGCTCAAAGGCAAAATCACGCCGGTCATCGTCACCCTGCGCGGCACATTGAAAGAGGTCGACATGGGCGACTGGAAAGCGGGCGACAAGGCCGAAATCAAGCATGCCGTAGGACTGACCTACTACAAGCTCGAAGTGGACGGCCGAACCGTCTACGAGATCGACCCCCTCGGCATGCGCCGAGTGATTAACGGTGTTGATCAACTCGCCGCCCAACGTTCCGCTTTGGGCCTCTGATTTTCATTTGTCCGTCTGCCCAGCGTCTCGCCTGGGCGGCGGCCTCCTGTCTATTTCTAAGGACATAACACTATGAGCGACACCAAAATTCCAAGCTGGATGACCCTAACGGCTGACCGCGTGACTGTGAAGCTGAGCGTACCAAGCGAAGCTAACGGGGTGCGCGTCGATACATTGAGCTTGCGAGCCCCGACTGTGCGCGACCTTCGCAACGCTCGAGAGGCGTTCCCCTCCGACGAAGAAAAACAAGATGAGTACCTGTACACCTCGCTCGCTGAAATCGGAGCGAAGGACTTGGACGCCTTGCTTGTGAAGGACTTCAATCGCTTACAGGCCGGGTATTTTCGCCTGGTGCAGAATGATGAGCTTTGACCAGCAAGTGCAAAAGAAGCTGGCTAAGCGCCTAGCCGTCGAGTTGCATTTCTCTGCCGATGAAATCCTGTCCATGCCGTTCTCCGACATGGTCTGGTGGCTCTCAGACTGAATAAGAGGTAGACGATGGCAAGCAAACTGGCGTTATCGCTGGTGATTGGTGGTGCCGTCAGTTCGACGATGGCGTCTGCCTTCCGTACGGTTGAAGGCCACATCAAAAAGTTGGAGGACAAAGGCAACAAAGCCAAGGTGCTTAAGAGCACCATTGGCGAAACCATCCGCCTGCGCGATGAATGGAAGCGGGCGCACGACAGCGGCACCGCTTCGGCGGATGGTCTGTTGCGCAAGCTCAACGGCAACCTTGATGCCCTGCGCAAGCAGGGCGTGGAAGTGGGCAGGCTGGGGCAGGAGTACCAGCGCCTCGGCCGCGCAGCCAAAGCCGCTGATCTGCAACTCAAGGGTCACCAGCAGCTCGATGCCGGCAAGAAAGGGCTCACGTCGAGCATTGGTCAAGGTGTTGTCGCCACAGGCTTTGCGGCGATTCCCGCCAAGGTAAGCGCTGATTATCAGGCGATCATCCGCGACATTGCGATCAAGGCGGACGTGGCCAACAAGCCACAAGAAACACAACTTAGTCAGACGGTGATTCAGACCCATCGTGATACGGGCATGGCCCGTAACGACGTGGCGGACCTGATCAACCAGTTGGTCGGTGCCGGCATGGACCTTAAGCCCGCGATGGCCTACGCACCATTGGCGGCGAAGTTTTCCGTCGGTCAAGGCGCGTCCGGCGTCGACACGGCCAGCATGATCATGGCGCTGCAGCAGAACGCCAAAATCACCGATCCCAAGATGATGCAACAGGCCCTGGAAGCCATCGCGTTTCAAGGGCAGGCGGGGAGCTTCGAAGCCAGCGACATGGCCCGGTGGTTTCCTCAACTGCTAGCCACCATGGAGAAGAATGGCAGCACCGGCATGGACGCTGTCAGCTCCCTGGGCGCGATGCTTCAAGTCCAGATGAAAACAGCTGGCGGCTCGGACGAAGCGGCGAACAACCTCAAGAACTGGATGGAGAAAATCGGTTCGGGCGATGTGGTCAAGGCGTACAAGGACGCCGGCATCGATTATCAGGCCTCGCTGAATACCGGTATCCAGAAGGGTATGTCAACCCTGGAATCCAGCTTCGCCCTGGCGATGAAATACATTCAGGCGACCGACCCGGCAAAAGCCGCGAAGATGGCCGAAGCCCAGGCCAAGATCAGCAAGGAAACGGATCCGGAGAAGGCCAAGGCAGCGCTCGATGCACTGGAGAAATCCCTGCGTACCGGTGACCTGTTCGCTGACATGCAGGTCAAGGCAGCCCTCACGGCCTACTCGCAAAACAAGTCGCTGTATGAGCAACTGAAAAAGGATTCGCAGTCTTCCGGCGGGATCCTCGACAAGAACCTGGCCGAGCGGCGCGAAACGTCGAAACAGATGTGGGACGAGCTGGGTCAGGCGGTGAGTGATGGCATGCGCAGTGTGGGTGACGCCATCCGCCCGGCGACCGACGCGGTCGCCCAGGGCCTGACTTCAATTGTGCGTGGGCTGACCAAACTTTCGGATGGCTCGCAACCGGTGGTGCTTGGCATTGCTGCCATCACCGCCGGCCTATTGGCCCTCAAGACGGCGGCCAGCGCGGTGAAGATTGGCAAGGGGCTGTACAACATATCGCGTGGCCGGGCGATGGAGCGAGGCGTGGGCGCCCTCGGTAATGCCGCTGCCAAGGCTCCAAAAACCGGTATCAAAACGGTGGACAAGGGCCTGGGTGTGCTCGGCAAACTCATGGGAGGCAGCCTGGACGCTGGTACAGGTGCCGGCAGCGAGCCGCAGCGGGTCTTTGTCGTCAATGCGGATGCTATCGGCAGGGCCAGTTCCAGTGGCCCGGGCACGGACCCTGGTGGCGCTACACGTAGGCGTCAACGTGGCCGCCGTGGTCGTCGTTCAGGCGTGGGGACCATGTCGCGCAGGCGGATAACCGCTCGGGCGCCGAGTGCCCCGGCAGTGGCTGCACCGGCAATGCCATCCTTGCCCAAAGCGTCTGCAGTGTCCGCCTTACCCAAGGCAGCAGCGGTGGCCGCACTCCCAATGGCTGCCGTGGCAGAGGCCGTTCCTGGCGGTTCACTTGGTCAGGCGGTGAAGTCGATAAGAGGGGTGACGCGTCTCTCCAAGCGCATCCCGGGTGGTTCGGTGCTCGATGCGGGAGTGGGGACCTTGGATACCGCACTCAATGCCACGACTCAGGACGAGAAAGCCGAAGGATACGGCGGGGCCGCTGGCGGACTTGCGGGCGCGCTCGCTGGAGGTGCTGCCGGTGCCGCTATTGGTTCGGTGGTGCCGATCATCGGTACCGCCATAGGGGGAGCAATCGGTGCCGCTTTGGGCGGTTTGGGTGGCGAGAGTATCGGCGGCTTCTTGGGTAAGTCCTGGTTTGGCCGTGATGACAAGGCCGAGGACGCAAAGGCCGACAAGCCTGCGGCATCTACTGAAGCGCCGACCAAGCTGCCCGAAGTCGCGAAGGTGGTAGAGCCGACGCCGCCAGTGCCGCCAAAAGTTGAGCAGGCTTTCAGCTTTGCGCCGCACCTTTCCATCACCGTGCAAGGCGATGTGAAAGACCCGGCACAGTTGGTCCGGGAGCTGGAGCCGCATCTGCGTCAGTTGATGGAGTCCTTCTCCCGGGACGTGGCCGCCCGCCAAGCATCGAATCAACTGTTCGATTCCCCTCACGTTTAAGGAGGTGCCATGGCCTACATGGAGCAACTGCAATCGGTGCTCAAATCACTGCTTGCAGCGGGGGAGGCTGGCCGTACCAGTCTCGATGGCATGCTGGGCCCGCTCAATGGTGCAATCAGCGACATGACCGGCGCCGCCTCGGAGCTGGAGGGAGTGCCCTTCATCGGGCCAGCCATCGGTGTCAAGGTGCAGCGGACCATGCGGGCAATCAACGCGGCACAGTCCACGGTGGGCCAGGTGGCGGCCAAGTACAACCAAGCCGTCACCGCAGCTGGCCAAATTCAGGACCGGCTGGGTTCGCTCAAGGAACAGGCGGGCAAAGCGGGAGCAGCGATCAATCGCATCGCCGGCCAGGTAAGCCCATCGTTGAGCAACATCATGCCCACGGGTTCATTTGCTCCCCAGCTGACACCAGCGGCCGAGGCAGTGAAGCCGTTTCCGCACCTGCTGATCATGCAGCCGCTGGAGCCGAACGTGCAGCCGTATTACTTCAACCTGGATACGGCGGCATTCGAGGAGTTACGTCGGCAGACGTCTTTTCGTTGGGCAGGTCAGGAACGTCTGACACGCAGCATCGCACAGCAGGCGGTCGGCCAGGGAGAGGACAAGATCAGCCTCAAGGGTGTGATTTTTCCAGGCTTCAAAGGCGGGCTCAAACAGCTGGACACATTGCGCACCATCGGGCGCCGTCTGCAGCCGGTGAATCTGACCACCGGCTACGGCGAAGTGCTCGGCACTTGGTGCCTGCTCAACATCGAGGAAGAACAAAGCAACCTGCTCGCGGGTGGCATTCCGCGCAAGCAATCCTTTTCACTGGAGTTTGTGAGCTATGGCGACGACCTGCAGAACGTCTGACGGGGATTTGTTGGACACCGTCTGTCAACACTACTACGGCCATTTGAATGGCACGGTGGAGGCCGTGCTTGCCGCCAATCAAGGCCTGGCCGATGAGCCTCAACCGTTTCGTGCTGGTGTGATTATTCTGCTGCCGGATCTGCCGGCACAGACGCTGGAGGATATCCAACTGTGGGATTAACCCGCACCGTCGCACCTTACAAACCCCGCCCCGTGCGGGGTTTCCTTTTTCTGGAGTAAACCCATGAAGCCGACCTTTCGCATTGTCGCGGACGGCAAGGACATCACCGCACTGATTAACGACAGGCTGTTGGATCTGCGCATATCCGACAAGCAGGGCGTGGAGTCGGACGAGTTTGAGTTGCGCATTGATGATCGAGATCAAGCGGTCGCGTTGCCTACACGCGGTGCGCGCATTGAGGTTTACCTGGGGTATGTCGGGCAGGCGCTGACGCGTTTGGGAAAATACACGGTCGACAAGATCGTGGTGTCCGGGCCACCCGATACCATGAGCATTCAGGGCAAGGCCAGTGACATGCGCGGTAGCGGTAAAACCGTGCGTAGTGGCTCGTGGGAAAACGTGTCGTTGCAACAGATAGTGCGCGACGTGTCTGCGCGCAATGGCTGGCAGCCAGTGTGCCCTGTGCTGACGAAGGTGCCCCGTGTCGATCAGCTCAACGAGTCCGATTACAACTTCATCACTCGCCTGGCCAAGCAGTACGACTGCACGGCCAAACTGGCCGACGGCAAGCTGCTAGTGATGCCCCGCCAAGGCGGACAAACCGCGAGCGGCATAAACCTGAGCCCGGTGGTGCTCCAGCGTTCGGACCTGAGTCGGTACCAATTTAGCCTCGGTGATCGCAACGCGCAGAAGGCCGTGCGCACCAAGCATCAAGACAAGAAAAGCGGCGCGCTTAAGGTGGTGGAGCTGGACAACGAGGATCTGCCCGACGGGCTGCCTGCCGTGCATACCGACCGTCATATCTACCCGAACAAATCCGCCGCCGAACAGGCCGCTAAGGCACGGTTGGCCGCGTTCAATCGCAGTACGGCCAGCGTTCGGCTGGAAATGGACGGCCGAGCTGATGTGTTTGCCGAGCGAACAATCATCGTTCATGGCATCAAGCCCGGGCTCGACGGTGAATATCTAGCTGATGCCGTTGAACAGCTGTTTACCCCCAGTGGCTGGACCACTGTCGTCGAATGCAACGGCGGCAAGGAGGGCAAGGCCAATGCCAAGGGCAAGAAAAAGAAGAAGGAAGCCAAGCCAGTCAAGGTTGTCCAGCTGTAGACACACTCAGCAATACCATCAACAACCGCAACCCGCCATCGAGCGGGCTTTTTTTGGAGCCCCCCATGTCTATCACCGAGCAGCAACTACAACGGATCATGCCCAACGCCCGCCGCCAAGCGGGCGTTTTTGTATCGGCGCTGAACGCCGCCATGGCCCACCGACAGATCGATACGCCCAAGCGGCAGGCGGCATTCCTGGCCCAGGTTGGGCATGAGTCCGGCCAACTGCAGTACGTGCGGGAGCTGGGCGGCGATCAGTACCTCAGCAAATACGACACCGGTTCGCTGGCTTCGAAGCTCGGCAACACCCCCGAGCCCGACGGAGATGGCCAGCGCTATCGCGGTCGCGGCTTGATCCAGGTGACGGGGCGCAACAACTACCTGCGCTGCAGCTTGGCGCTGTTCGGTGACGAGCGCCTGTTGCGCACGCCTGAACTACTCGAATTGCCCCAATGGGCGGCCGAGTCGGCTGCATGGTTCTGGTGGGTCAGGGAGCTGAACGTGTTGGCTGATCGTGATGAATTCGAAATGATCACCCGAAAAATCAACGGCGGGCTCAACGGCTTGGCAGATCGTCTGCAGCTATGGGAGCGGGCGAGGGCGCTGCTATGCGTCTCGTCGACCTGATCCCGCTGCAATACCGCGTGCTGGTCGCCGGGCTCCTACTGTGCGCTTTGGTCGCCGTTTCGGCGGCCATCACCTGGACGGTCCAGTGCTGGCGATACGGTCAGCAGCTAGAAAGGCAAGCTCGGCTCCACACCGAAACCCTCAACCAAATCACCCTGGCCTCGGCCGCGCTGCAGCGTACCGAGCAGGACAAGCGCTTGGCCCTGGAACAGCGGCTGGCCGTCAATGACCAAACCCACTATCGAGCCCTAACTGATGCCCAACGTGATCAAGATCGCCTGCGTGATCGCCTCGCTACTGCTGATGTCCGGCTGTCAGTCCTACTCGACGCCACCGATACCGCCAACGGCTGTGCAGTGCCAGCCACCACCGGCGCCGGCCGCGTGGTTCATGGAGCCATACGCGCCCGACTTGACCCAGCGCATGCTCAACGAATTATCGGCATCACCAATGTCGGTGACCGGGGGCTGATAGCCCTGGCAGCCTGTCAGGCCTACGCTAGAGGAGTTTCTACATCGAAGTGAAAGGGAACGACCGGAGTGGACGCCACCGTCAGGCCGGTCGACCTGTATTTACGAACAACTATTCGATTTAGCTGCATCTCTCTTAGTTTGCAGCGTTGAAGCGAAAACAAACGCAGCGATGTATCAAATATGAGACGTCCCGACACTTTTATTTCTAAGCTTACACGGTTAGCGAGATAGCTTTGTTTTAGGGGCATTGAGCCACTATTTACACAAGTAAAAGCTGGAATATTCTTGACGCCTAATATCGGCGGGGCGGCGACATGGATAGGTTGACGAAGGTCGACATAGAGAAAGCCCTGCGCGATCTGCTGCCTGGTTGCACCATTGAGTGCACCACAAGCGCAGACGGAACCGCTTCGCTCTTAGTCGGGGGGCCGGACGGAGAAAGCTTCGCAGTTGTCGGTTTGATTAGAAGCGAATTCCGAGGCGAAGCCGGCTTAAATAAGCTAGCCCGATTTATCGTAGAAGACATCAACATGGCGCGTCGGGGCTTGAAAACTCATCGGGTCCGAAGGCTGTCCCCTGCACCTTCCCTAGGGAGTGCTCCGCCGACGCTGAGTAAGGTCCGGCGATGAGCATTATCGTCTCCCTATGGGATTGTTAATCCACTTCCCGGGGAAGCCGTCCTATCATCGGCCACCGGTCGTGAATCCAGGCGTACTCAGCGGGCGGGGAGGTAGTGACGACGTAGACCCGTCGGTTCTCGTCCTCGCCTAGCACCAGGCATTCCAGCCCGAAGCCTTCGTTCATGTCGAACCAGTGCGACACCCGCTCCCCATCCTTCTCCATGTAGCGCTGCACGAGCCCCAGGGCGCGGTGCGGGTGATACTTCTCCCATCCACCTCGCTCCACCGTCTCCAGCTTTGCCCACCCTCCTGATGGGCCGGTGCCTTTCTCCTCACGGCGCCGCCCCCATCGAACCCACCCGAGGTCGGTCCCGTCTTCAAGCACCACGGGAAACGCAGCCTTGGGGTTCGGGAAGTACACCTTCACCCGCTCATACGCTCTGTTTTTGTCCGCCGCCTCAACTCCGCCGCACATTACGATCCCCTGATTCTGCATTTCTCAGTGGACCCTGGCCATTCACAGGAAGTTTGCTTGAGCATCGAGGCTTTTCGACGAAGCCCAAGCCGTTACAAGGCTCGCAGTCCTCGCGCACGCCGAACTGATCCAGGCACTTCGAGCATTGGACAAACCTTGCCAGCTCCAGCAAAGGCCTGAGCCTCTGCAGGATTTCAACATCACGATTCTCGGTCGCGATCTGGACAACATCGACCATCCATCGATAGGCATCTGGGTCATCAATCGCTTCGTATACCTTGCCCGAGACCATTCGCTTCGTCTCAACCAGGTCGAACTGTCGACCGTCATCCATCGTCAACCTGAGGCCTTCTATGCGTCCGGTAGTTGTTCCGAAGCTGTAGTTGAGGATCAGCCCCGATTTATCCCGGTACACTTTCCCATCGTAGGGACGCAACTTGTCGACACAGCTTTCTTCCAGTCGAAGGATTGAATGAAATATCGTCGCGATCCTTGGGCCGCCGTCCCGGGGTACCACGTCATATCCAAATGCGCCGCGATACATGATTGGATTCGACTGCAGCTCCTCCACAGCGTGCCAGTAAGCGGCGTTTGCCATTTCATCCATTTCTAGCTGCTCCATACGATCAATCAACCCTTCCTCGGTGAGCCGGGCGCTGGCCTCAAGCAGGCTGGATCTGTGGGCTTCAGGACTCTCCATTCGGAATTCGTGATCGTCGAGGGTTGTTCGCCAAAGCTGTAGCCTCAACGCTTTGGCCTGATCAAAGTTCATATTCTGGATCGCTTACAGATTACTGTTTGGATGTACAGTAATTGAGCCTGAAGAATGTCGGCTAGAGGAAGCCGACGAGCCGTAGCGTGGCCGACGAGAGGGGTAGCGAACAGATGGAGTAGCTACGATTCGGAGGCGAACCACGGAGGGTTCTTGATGACATCAGAGGTGCATATTGGATCCCTAGGACAGCCGGTTCAGTTGAACAAGACGTCAGTCCGGAGCCATCAGAACAGCCAGGGCCATCTTGATAAACTCCTCGTTCTGATCGAGCGTAGCCAGGGCGCCCCTGACGTTTGTAGCGACTACAGTTGATCCGTTTAGCTCTATCCAGTTGGTCAACTCCATGATGGCAGCTTCCAAGGCGAGCTGGTTTTCGTTGATCTTGGAAAGCAGAGATGGCAGCAGATCGAGATTTTGCATGGGCACTCCTACGTCGTAGAAATCAGCGTAGCAGTTGGGGAGGGATTTTTGCTCGGCAGGACGCCGGGAGGGGGGAGCATTGTAAAAGAATCCAAGGGGGTAAGCAGGCCCCACAATCGTCGCAGGGCTGCTGCTTCTTACTTTCCGAGCTTCTTTCGAACGTCCGTCACCATCGGACCGACTGCTTTTACGGCAGCTTTGAGCTGATCCTCGGTGACCCCAAATTCTTTTGCCCAGTATTTCAACTCCCAAGCCTCAGATGTGTTCACTCGAGCTCTGTCTTGCGGGCCACGGTTGTGCAGATCATCAGCCATCCTAATTTCCTTCTTTTCGGCCTGGGGCAGTCCAGGCCAGTAAAGAATAGACCACTGATTACAGGATGCTCGTCCGACGTGCCTTTATCCGGTCCGGCCTCTGTAATCGAGGCCGTTGGCGTTGAGCGAGAGCGTGCCACGGGATGTGGAGATCGCTTTAGGTAAGCAGCATGAGCCGAGGCTCTTGGCATATGGGCCTAGTCAGCCGCTGGTCTGAAGATTCCTATGCAAATTGACCGCAAAACTTGTACAAGGTTACTGTATGTTTGTACAGTTTTTGGAAGTGGCGCGTGATGAGCTTTTCAATTCTAGGCCCTATTGCTGAGGGTGGCTTGAAGCTGCCCTTGTGTTCGTTTCGAGTGCCCGCCGGCTTTCCGTCTCCGGCGGCGGACCACATCGAAGCGCACATCTCATTGGATGAGGTTCTGAACATTCGCGCCCCGCATGTCTACCTGGTGTCCATTGCTGGGGAGAGCATGCAGGGCGCTGGGATCTTTGAAGGGGATCTGGCCGTCGTGGATCGTGCGATGGAGCCTGCGCATGGTCACATCGTCGTGGCGCTGCTGAACAACGAACCCGTGTGCAAACGCCTGTGCATCCGTGGGAAGGAGGTGATTCTCCTGTCAGAGAACCCTAAGTACCCATCGAGGTACGTGCTCGAGGGCGATGAACTAGTCATCTGGGGCGTCATCACCTGCAGCGTGCGCAGCCATGTCTAAAGCCCCACCTGTTTTCGCTCTAATCGATTGCAATAGCTTCTACGCCAGTTGCGAAAGAGTGTTCCGCCCAGACTTGGCCCGCGTGCCCATCGTGGTGCTGAGCAACAACGACGGGTGCGTGATCGCACGCAGCTATGACGCCAAGCCCTACGTGAAGATGGGCGAGCCGTATTTCCAGATCAAGCACAAGCTGGAGGAACATGGCATTGTCCCGTTCTCATCGAATTACGCGCTCTATGGCGACATGAGCGAGCGCGTAATGACGCTCATTGAATCGATGGTGCCGGCCGTCGAGGTCTACAGCATCGACGAAGCCTTCGCGGATCTCACCGGCATCGACGGCCGGGATGCCCTTGGCCGCAGGATCCGCAGCCACGTGCTGCGCTGCACCGGTATTCCGGTTGGGGTGGGGATCGCTCACACCAAAACCTTGGCAAAGCTGGCGAACCACACGGCCAAGCGACTGCAGGTGCAAACGGGTGGAGTGGTCGATATCTGCGATCCGTTCAAGCGTGACTGGGTGCTCCGCAACACCGACGTATCCGAAGTCTGGGGCGTCGGTCGCAAGATGAAACTTCATCTGGACTCAATGGATATCAAGACCGCCATGGATCTGGCTAAGGCCGATCCTTGGACGCTGCGCAAGAAGTTCAGCGTGGTGATCGAAAAGACCGCCCGCGAGTTAGACGGCACGCCATGCTTGGAGCTGGACGAGCCAGACCCGCCGAAGCAGGAGATCTGCTGTAGTCGTATGTTCGGTAAGCGGCTCACGGAACTGGCACCGATCAAGGAAGCGGTGGCTACCTACATGATGCGTGCCTCGGAAAAGCTGAGGGCGCAGAGGTCGCTGTGCAAAAAGGTCCGCATCAGCATCCGCACCGGCATGTTCAACCCGGAGGAGGCGAAGTATGCCAGCGGCGTGTTGATTGACCTGCCGTACCCCACCGATGATGTGCGGTTGCTAACCAAGGCAGCGGTAGGCGCGCTCGAACGGATTTACCGACCGGGCTTCAAATACAGCAAGGCTGAGGTGCTGTTGATGAACCTCTGTCAGCAAGGGGAATACACCGACGACCTGTTTGCCACCTCTCAGCCTACCGACGCCATGAAACTAATGGCTGTGTTGGACCGGATCAACGGACGATGGGGCAGAGGGACGCTCCGTGCCGCCAGTGTGCCTGTTAATCCGGACTGGGGGATGCGCCGAGATTTGATGAGCCAAAGCTACACGACAAAAATTGAGCAGTTATGGAAGGTGCATTGCGAATGAATACAGAAGCAAGCTTCGCGGCAGCTTGCGATATAGGCTGTTTATGCATACAGTAAAACGCCAAGCGGACGTAGGTGTCTAGTATCCTCAGCTAGGCTGAATCCGGATGTGCAGAGCCGTGAACGTCGTCTGAAGTCCCTCGGCTATGCAGAAATTATTATCGCTCGTATGATGATGTCTCTTTGATGTCACGTGGAACCAATTGGCGTGGCTTTCCTGTTAGCAAGGAGCACGTATGGAAACGAAAGTAAATTTTGCCATCGTACATGAGTTGGTAAAGGAGCAATATAAGGATATTCAAAATTCTAACATCAGAGATGTCGCCTTTGACTTAACTGTCTCGGCGGTTTCTAAGTTGGTTGAGGGGGCGGTAAATATCTACGGAAAGAAAAATAACAATGCTCACTACGGTACTTTTGCGAAGAAAACCGTGAGTGATTTTCCGAAGGATTTCCATGCATACTTCCTGCGTCCTAATTTGGAAGAGAAGTCATTCATAGAGTTAACTCAGTCTGCAATGGGAGAGCTGCACGCCACCGCGAAACCATTACCAGCAGCCTCTGGTGGTTATATTCTGTTTGTAGATTACGAGAATATTTATGGTCGTTTCTTTCTTATAGCCATGCTCAAAAAGCGTGATGGCCTGAGGTTAAATGAAAGGCTAGAGCCGGAGGAGTTGATTGAACTTGATTTGAATAGTCTTTATCAGGCTGCAAGAATAAATTTCGAGCGCTATGCTAAGTATCAGGCAGCAAATGAAGACGAACGCCTTGAATTGAATTACCTTAGTTTTCTTAGTCAAACCTCGGGGCGGTCAGCCGCCGGATACTTTGTTAGTTCGCTGGGATGCATGGTTGGAAGTGCTTCCGCTCAAGCGACTAAAAATTTAATTTTAGAAAGCACGCAGTTCTTCAGAGAAAGACCAGACTTATATCCGCATAGATTGGCGATGAAAGACGAAGTCCTGCATTACTTGGAAAAAAAGAGAGATTCAGGTGAATCTGTTAAGTTGAGCGAGGTAGAAGCAATCGCAAGACAATTTTTCCCTGCTACATATGAAGGGCAAGCCGATGATTTGGCGAGCGAATTTGTTACTCATCTCAATAGCGAAGCCGTTGGGGTTCCGGTTGAATT
This sequence comes from Pseudomonas sp. R151218B TE3479, assembly GCF_053629195.1. NCBI lineage: Bacteria > Pseudomonadati > Pseudomonadota > Gammaproteobacteria > Pseudomonadales > Pseudomonadaceae > Pseudomonas > Pseudomonas sp. R151218B TE3479. Next base: position 5,798,083 of record NZ_JBRJHV010000001.1, on the reverse strand, counting down.
CCCGCTCAGCAAAGGCACTCTGCAAAAATACACTCATGTTTCTTTTAAGGCAGATAATTGGCAGTTGAAGTTTGATCGCGACGCTTTGGGAGAGGATGTTAACTCGGAAATTCTTTTTGTGGAAGCAGATCGCAAACTGATTCTAAACAATTTAACGGATGATGCTATCGCGGTTATACGTACCGCAATAGCTGAAAAAAAAGATGAAGGAGTAAAGGATTAATATGGCCTCCTCCGTAAAGTTTGCAAAGGCCTACCGAACATTGGGTAGGCCGAAACTGCAAACCAAAAGTACATTCTGTTTTCGAGCAGAGAAGTATAGTGCGGAGGTTCGCTCAGCTCTGTTCGAGCTTAATGAGTCTCAGGCAGGTCGTTTTGATGAGGTTCTAGTAGATCATCGAGAGATTGATATTGCACGACTTGGATTTATAGATGATTGGTCGGTGTTAGAGTTCACTTACAAGATAAGTAGCGCTGGCGAAGCTGATGTCTATAAAAATTTTGATGGGATGCTGACAGAATGTAAAGCCATTGTGCGTGGCGAATTACCAAAGGAATTATATCTAATTGACGAGGATCTTTGCTCTGAGGATGATGAGCTGGCTGATATTGGGCTGGAAAATCTTAAGTCGCTTTGCAAGTTAATCATATGTCTAGCTGACCTGGCTCATTATCATGACGAGAAATTGAAAGGTGAAGAATACAGATTGGTTTTTGTTGAGGATGATGGGGCTAAAGGTGCTAGAACAATAATCTTACAGCCTGGAATTGACAAAGAGCTTCTGGGGTATAATGTATCATGCCATTTGCTTGAGGCTCTCCTGGAGCAGAACTTTGATAAGAATCCGCATATTGTAAAGGAGCGGTCTATCTTTCGCGCTTCGCTCATTGAATTTGCTAAGGGGCAAGTTGATCCCAGAGAGCGGTTCAGAATGTTGGTATTAAATTGGAGTGTATTTTTAAAGCTGTACAATAATAACTTGGATACGTATTTAAGCGGTTTTTCGTTTCATAAGGCAAAGCAGGAAGTTGGTTCGGCTGAGTTGAGTATCGCCGATCAATTGTCGAAACTTATAAGTGATGTTAGTGGGAAGGTTTTGAGTATTCCTATATCGCTGTTAGCTTTGATCGCCATTGTTAAGGCAGGTAGTAGCTTTGAGAGTGCTGTGCTTGTTTTAGGGGTTACGCTTACTTCGTTTATTATGGCTGAAACAATTTCAGCGCAAAAAATGCAGTTTAATCGGATATCCCACTCTAGAATGCTGCTGTTTTCTGCGCATGAGAAAAAGATAGAAATATATCCTGAAGACCTTCAGAAATATTTGCGCTCAGCCATTCGGGGCCTAAAAAACAATGAGACAGCGTTGGGTCGATCTCTTTTAGCGCTGAGGTGCCTTGTTTGGATTCCATCCGTTGCGGCGGTGACTTTGCATGCATTTATTTATAATGATGAGCTTATTACTTCCTGGCGTATTATAGAGTCAGCTGTAGGAGAATTATCTGGGAAGTTTGCATTGTAGATGCAGGGGCATTTTTAGCGAAGGCCGAAGATCGGGAGCTCAGAATGAACAACGAGTGGGAGCGGTGGTGCCGTGATATACACCGAGTGGTGGATGGCCTAGTCAAAGAGGTTGAGGAGATGAAGCAAGAGCATATCGTTGAGAAGCAGATCAGCGCGTTCATCCAACTCAATGAGAAACTGATGAACAACGCCAATGCGTATACTAATCTGATCATGGTGGCGGGCTACGCTGGCTACTTCGCCTTTTGGTCGACCTTGTCTGGAAAAATACCCGCCTGGCTTTTCAACGCTTGCGGCCTTTCCATCACGCTCTCCCTCACCCTGTTCATCACTTGGGAAATCGTAAAAATGTTTTGGAGCGCCAAACATATGCGAGCGACCCAGGCCATTCTGGCGAAACGGCCACACGCCAGCGTTATTTCCGAATTCGAGAAAGCTTTTCAAGACTTCAGCGCACGCTCGCAAAAGGTCTGGCTCGTGTTCTTAGTTCCGACTGTGGTGAGCGGCATGATCGCAGCTTGCCTTTTGCTCGGGTATTTCTGCCTCAGCCTCGCCGGAGTGATTTCGCCTGCGTAGAGGGCCCATTGGCATTGGCGGCGGAACCACTCACTCATCTCTAGCTGCTCGCTAGGTGGTGGGTGTAATTCTCGCCCAGCCTTGCAGTAGCGGTTGCTAGATATTTGCTACGGGAACGATGAAGACAGCGGAGCTAAGCAGGCGGGACAGAGGGTTCGGCGATAAATCCATCCAATCCATCATTGGTAGCAGGTAGGGTTGCTTTCGTCTCATAGCAGCCCTTGGTGGAGCGCAGCAAACGGCCAAAGCGGACGTTCAGTCTACAAATAAATGCTTTCCCTTTTTTTGGATTTTTTCGACAAAAAATGGCGTTATAGTGGGTTAAGGGCTATTGGTTGCGCGTCCGGCAGATCATCGGCATAAGGAGAAGGTATGGAGAATTTAACTAGGAATCAACATTTTATCTCTCAGTCCGAGCAACGAAGTAATTGCATAGACGAGAGCAGACCAAAGGATAAGCAGCGAATCTACAGATTTGAAATTGCAGATCGAGAAAATAGCATTGTTCGCCTGACCAATTTTGATGGTGTCAAAATCAAGAAGAATCTCTCTTTTGATGATCTTTTTAGTTTTGATGTGAAAAGCTCGTCTCTAAGAAAAAATCTAGAAGATTTCTTTCATAAATTTGAAGCTGATCTGGCTCCCGCCGCTAACATTCTCATTTCCGAGTCAAAGGCCAATTCTGGAGGCAATGTTTTGAAGGGTGCCGCCGAAAAAGTGTTCAAAGCAAAGTTCATGGGATGGATAAGAAACCCATATTCTATTGCTCGAACAATTGATATGTTTAAGGGGGCGGCAGGATTGTATCCAACTGACCCTATCTTGCTAGCTAACTTCTGTGAAATTCGCACGGGAGTCAAGCCTCACTTGGCTGCTGTCTGCGCGGAGTTTGGGGTGACGAGTGATCAGTACTTCCAGTGGCTGGAGATTCTTTTTCTGGCGTTAATGATTCCACCTGGCGGCACAAAAAGTATTTTGGAATCTACCGTCGAGCAGATTGTTGAGTCAAAGGGTCAAATGGGCCATGTAATAGTGGCAACTTTTGACGACGTTGCGGGATGCCGAGTCGCTATACCTGACACAGGTTATCTTCAAGGAACTGAGGATCCCAATCACAATATGTTTCTTTTTAATTTGAACCGAAGTGCATTTGCTTCATTCAATGTCGTGGACTTGTCAAAGCAGACCCTTGTAGAGATCCCATCGCGGATGAAGGGGCAAGTAGACTCATTCAATATGAAATTCTCGGCACAGCATCATCATAATGATATGAAGCTACTTGAGAGATTTAACGTGCTTGCCGCGTATCAAGCCCATTCTCATATTTTTTGTGCCGACCGTCAGGTCTTCGGAATTACTACTATCCAATGAGGAAATAGGGGGCAGACCACCATTATTGAAAACATGCTCTGACCTCAATTCTCCAGGGCGGTTGCCAAACCTGGTGGTGAGGCACCGGCCATTTTCTCCAGAGGATGCTATTGGCCGATTGCTGGCTGACGCGAAGGGCTGCACCGGCCGGAAACTCACGCTGAATGCGCGCAGAGGGATTACGCTCCGCTAACAAAAAGCCCCGCTTGTTGCAGCCGACATGGGGCTTTTGGAATGGGGCGGATCTCGTACCAATTTCTGTACCAGTCATTGCGTTTGAGCGAGAATATTCAGGTAACCCTACGCTCAACCCCCCCGATTTCATTACCTCTTCCCACCAAGCAGAACCCACCCCACATAGCGGTGTAATTCTGTTCCAGAGACATGAAGCTACCTGTGGGATTTTTCGCAAAGGGCAAGGGTACGGTGGCGGACACGGCGCTGCAAGCTCGGCAAGCGAGGGCTATTCGTCGCGGCCTTCCATCATGGTGCGCTTGAGCATCACGTAGACCGCCCCGGCGCCGCCGTGTTTCGCCTGGCAGGAGGTGAACCCCAGCACTTGCGGGTGCTGGCGCAACCAGGTGTTGACGTGGCTCTTGATCATCGGTCGCTTGCCGTCCAGGCGCACGGCTTTGCCATGGGTGACGCGCACGCAGCGGATTTCGAATTTGGTGGCTTCGGCCAGGAACGCCCAAAGGGTTTCCCGGGCCTTTTCGACGCTCATGCCGTGCAGGTCGAGACTGCCTTCGAAGGGGATCTGGCCGACCTTCAGCTTGCGCATCTGGCTTTCCTGGACACCATCGCGGGCCCACATCAACTCGTCTTCCGGCCCGACGTCGATCACGAACTGATCGGACAGTCCGTCCACGGTCGTGGCGTCGGTGCGCACGGTGGCGGCTTGGCGCAGTTTGGCGATTTGCGCGCGATCGGCCTTGGGCTTGCCGGTCTCGGCACGGTCGTGTTTGATCGGTTTTACGCCCTGGATCGCACTTTTGAACAGGGAAAAGTCGTCGTCTTGCATGTCAGCCTCCGCGAAGCCGACCAGTTTACCCAACTCTGGCGGGATCAGGCGCGACAAAACGTCGGGTGGCGGATCAGTCGTGCTTTTTCATCAGGTGTGGAGCCATGGCCAGCTCCAGGGATTGGCGGGCGCGACGGCGGCAGCGGCGCCAGAGCCAGACGCCCAATAGCAATACGACAAGACCGGCTGCCAGGATGATCGCCGAACCCAGCGGGGTGGCATTCAACTCGCCCAGTGCGGGTGGACGGCCCAGCAGGCTGGCCGCACCGGCCATGGCCAGCAGTACACCGAGTGTTGCCAGGAGCGCAGCGATCGCCGCGCCAAAACGAAAACGCCAGTTGCTCGGGCCCTTGGGCCGCAAGCGACGGGCGTCAAAACCATCGGATAACTTCATTCCGACCTTCCTCAATGGGTATCGGCCCTTCGACCGGAAGATATTCGGGTTGTTCCTGAAGGTAGGGCAATTGCGGCAAATGAGAGGCTTTTGCGGATGAGCGGCAGGACGGGCCGCTCATCAAGACGCATCAGGTGAAGTCGCGGGTCAAGGCCAGGGTGGCGAAGTTGTCGGCCATGATCGCCATTTCGGTCTGCTGCACGTGTTCGGCGCTGAGGACGCCGCCCTTGTAAGGCAGGTCGCGGGTGGCGCAGGCGTCTTCCACCAGGGTGCAGCGAAAGCCCAGGTTCTTGGCGGCGCGCACGGTGGTGCTGACACTGGAATGGCTCATGAACCCACACACGATCAGGTCCAGGGGGCCGAAATCTTCCAGGCGCTTTTTCAATTCGGTGCCGTGGAAGGCGCTGGGTAGCAACTTTTCGACCACGGTTTCGTCGCCCTGGGGTTCGAGGCCGGGAATGAATTCTCCGCGTTCGCCTTGTGGATCGAACAGCCCGCCATGGGTGCCCAGGTGGCGCACATGCACGATCGGGCGACCGGCTGCACGGGCCGCGCCGAGCAGTTGCTTGATGTTCGCGACGGCTGCATCCATGCCGCTCAGGGCCAGGGGCCCTGCGAGGTATTCCTTCTGGGCATCGATGATGATCAAGGTCGCTTGACTCAGGTTGGCCGCTGCATAACCACGGCCGCTGAGTTGAAACATCGTTTTTGGAACGGACATTCTGGGGCTCCTTCGAGTGGGGCTTTTGCGACATTGTCCTCTGGCTGAGCGGTTCTGTGAATCGCTTCCATCGCAAGGGCCGCCGTTGCTGGCCTACAGCCTTGTCAAGATGCTCGTCCTGTTCAATAGATGGTGCAAAAAACGGATAAATCCTACGATTGGTCCGGCCCTTTTCGTTCGTCATCATGGCGCGTTTGGGTGGGGCCGCGTTTGGCTGGTAGACTCGCCCGTCGATTTTTCTGGAGTTTGCCGCCGTGATCACTTCCCGTCTCCGTACCCTGCGCGACCATATCCGTTGGGCCGTCAGCCGTTTCCATGGGGAGGATCTGTTTTTCGGCCATGGCACCGACAATGCGTGGGACGAAGCCCGGCAACTGGTGTTGGGCGCGTTGCACCTGCCGTGGGAAATTGCCGATAGCTACCTGGACTGCCGTCTTGAAGACGAAGAGTTGGTCCATGTGCAGCGTCTGCTGCGTCGGCGTATTGCCGAGCGCATCCCGGCGGCTTACCTATTGGGTGAGGCCTGGTTCTGCGGAATGTCGTTCATCGTCGATGAACGCGTGCTCATTCCGCGCTCGCCCATCGGTGAGCTGATCGAAAAGCGTTTTGAGCCTTGGCTGGGCCAGGCGCCGGCACGGATTCTCGATCTGTGCACCGGTTCCGGCTGCATCGGCATTGCCTGTGCCGATGCATTCCCGGAGGCCGAGGTGGTGTTGGCCGACCTGTCGTTCGAAGCACTGGAAGTGGCCAACCAGAACATCGAGCGCCATGGCGTCGATGAGCGCGTGTTCACCGTCCAGGGCGATGGTTTCGACGGTTTGCCGGGGCAGCGTTTCGACCTGATCGTGTCGAACCCACCCTACGTCGATGCAGAAGACTTCGCCGACATGCCGCCGGAATACCAGCACGAACCGGAGCTGGGCCTGGCCTGTGGCGATGATGGCTTGAACCTGGTTCGCCGGATGCTGGCCGAGGCGGCCGATCATCTGACCGAGAAGGGATTGTTGATTGTCGAGGTTGGTAACAGCCAGGTGCACGTCGAGGCGCTGTATCCGGAAGTCGATTTCGCCTGGCTCGACTTCGAGCGCGGCGGTCATGGCGTGTTCATGCTCAGCGCCGAGCAGTGCCGGCAGCACCAGGGGTTGTTCGCTTCGCGGGTTTGATCAGGTCGACGGTGAGCCGCTTTTGTGGCGAGGGGATTTATCCCCGTTGGGCTGCGCAGCAGCCCCCGCAACGTTCCTGATACACCGCGTGGGCAGGTTTGGGGGGCGCTTCGCACCCCAGCGGGGATAAATCCCCTCGCCACAGGGTTGTGAAGTGAGCCGAGCCGCTGACAATCAATGCCGCGTCGCAATCCAGATCAGCAATCCCGCCTGGAACATGGCAAAGGCCACCAGGCAGGTGATGGTGAAGCGCAGGCCGGCGTCTTCGCGCTTGAACTTGGTGACCTTTTCTTCCTGCTGCTTGAGTTTGACTTCCTGTTCCGCCAGGTTCTGCTCGGCTTGTTGCAGCATCTGCGCGGCTTCAAGAATGGTCACGAACTGCAGCTTCTCGGTGTTCCAGTCCCCGACCAAATTGCCAACCTGGGCCGGCTTGATGCTGCCCTTGAGGTGCTGGGCGTCGGCGTAGGCCACCTCGAAACCCTGGGCCTTGAGAAAGCGGTCGCGGCGCAGGCGAGTGTCTTCGTTCAGGGCGTCCTTGTTATCCAGGTCGGAGCCCTCGACCTGATAGGCCGACCAGCGTTTCTTGGCCCAGGTAATGCCTTGGGCCGCGAGGAAACGGCCGATGCCACGATTCAACGGCTCGATTTGCAGGTTTTCCGGCGAAAAGAACAGGCGTTTTTCGACGTGATCGGCCCAGACATCCAGGTGATTCTGTTCCTTGCGCACCCGCTGGTTCGGCAGCTGGATGCTCATGCGCAGCAGGCTGCGTTCCTTGCTGTGGCGCTCGACATAGCTGAACTCGACAAACCGCAGCGGCCGCACCCCGGTGGCGCGGTCGGTCTTGAGCGGCGCCAGGCGGAGCATTTTGTGATGCTCGGTATGCACATCGGCCCACGGCAGCTCCACCGCAGACGAGGCGGGGGCTTCGACAGCGGTGTCGGGGGAAGCTTGAGTTTCAGTCATAACGGCAAAATCCTGTCCAGGCCGGCGGGTCGGTAGCCATTGCGCTATCCGACACCGGGTTATCGGCTGTTTTTGCCAGTACTGAAGCTAAATCGACTAAAACCGCCTAACGCGCGGCTAACGAGTCAATAAAACGCAGAATCCGCGTGCCCAGTTCGGCCGCCAAGGGCAGGTTGGGGTCCTTGTAGGAGGCCAGTTGCCGTTTCACGTCGTTGGGTACGATGCGCATCACGTGGTTCATGCCTTCGATCAGCGCCAGTTCAGCGTCGGGCTTGGCGGCTTTCAACTGCCGGGCATCATCGGCGCTGACCTGGATGTCGTTGCTGCCCTGAATGATCAAGGCTGGCATCTGCAACGCGGCGAAGGCCCGGGCCGGGTCCTGGCGGAACAGCGAGATCAGGTAGGGCTGTACGCTGGGGCGGAAGATGACCTGCAGTTGCGCCGGCACGTTGCTGTCAAGCCGACCGGCCTTGAGACTGTCGAGCAGCTCATTGCTGCGCAGCATCAACGGCGGCGGCAGGCGGTTGCTCAGTTGTTGGCGCAATACCTGGTCGATCGGCCGGGCACTGCCGGACAGCGAAATCACCGCTGCCGCGTTGGCCTGGGGCGCGGCGAGGCTGGCGATCAACGCGCCTTCACTGTGGCCCAGCAGAATCAACGGGCCCAGGCGTGGATCGGCGGCGAGCTTGTGGCTCCAGGCCACGGCATCGGCCACATAGGCCTCGACGCTCAGGTTGCGTTCGTCCGGGGTCGCCGCGAGGCTGGCGGCCACACCACGTTTGTCATAGCGCACGCTGGCGATGTTGTGCCTGGCCAGCACCCAGGCCAGGCGCTTGAGGCTGTCGTTGCGCCCTCCCTCGGGGTTGTTGCCGTCGCGATCCGTAGGACCGGACCCGGAAATGATCAGGACAACCGGCACCGGCGTGTCGGACTTGGGCAGCAACAACGAGCCGAAAAGCTCACCGCTGCCGGTGTCGAGGCTGATGGGGCGTTGCAGCACCGTGGCCTGGGCCAGGCAGGAAAACACGCCGGTAAACAAGGTAAGGCTTAGGGCAAGCAGCTTTAACATCATCACGCCATTGGTTGCGAAGGTGCCGGTTGGACTGGTGGCCACCGATAAGGTTCGAGGATGAACTACGCGGGGAGCCTGCGTATACTGGCGCCCACTACGAATCCAAGGTTGAGTCTCTCAGCGTTTTTCACGGAGCACCCTGCATGTCCGGCAATACCTACGGCAAGCTGTTCACTGTCACCACCGCGGGCGAAAGCCATGGCCCGGCGTTGGTCGCCATTGTCGACGGCTGTCCGCCAGGCCTGGAGATTTCCCTGGACGACCTGCAGCGTGACCTGGACCGCCGCAAGCCCGGCACCAGCCGCCACACCACCCAGCGCCAGGAAGCCGATGAAGTCGAAATCCTTTCCGGCGTGTTCGAAGGGCGCACCACTGGCTGCGCCATCGGCCTGCTGATCCGCAACACCGACCAGAAGTCCAAGGACTACTCGGCCATCAAGGACCTGTTCCGCCCGGCCCACGCCGACTACACCTACCACCACAAATACGGCGAGCGCGACTACCGTGGCGGCGGCCGCAGCTCGGCCCGGGAAACCGCCATGCGCGTGGCGGCCGGGGCGATCGCCAAGAAGTACCTGGCCAGCCAGGGCATCGTCATCCGTGGCTACATGAGCCAGTTGGGGCCCATCGAAATCCCGTTCAAGACCTGGGATTCGGTAGAGCAGAACGCTTTCTTCTGCCCCGATCCGGACAAGGTGCCGGAACTCGAAACCTATATGGACCAACTGCGCCGGGATCAGGATTCGGTCGGTGCGAAGATCACCGTGGTGGCCGAAGGCGTGATGCCGGGCCTGGGCGAGCCGATCTTCGACCGCCTCGACGCCGAGCTGGCCCACGCGCTGATGAGCATCAACGCGGTGAAAGGCGTGGAGATCGGCGCCGGTTTCGCCTGTGTCGCCCAGCGTGGTACCGAGCACCGTGACGAACTGACTCCGGACGGTTTCCTCAGCAACAATGCCGGCGGTATCCTCGGTGGCATTTCCTCGGGCCAGCCGATCGTGGCGCACTTGGCCTTGAAACCGACGTCCAGCATCACCACGCCGGGACGCTCCATCGACATCCATGGCAACCCTGTCGATGTGATCACCAAGGGCCGTCACGACCCGTGCGTCGGCATTCGTGCCACGCCCATCGCTGAGGCGATGATGGCCATCGTGCTAATGGATCACCTGCTGCGTCATCGCGGCCAGAACGCCGACGTCCGCGTCAGCACGCCGGTGCTGGGGCAACTTTGATGGCCGGCCTGCCAGCCGCCGTGGCCTGACGACCATGGCGGCACTGCCGTACTGGCGGCTCTCCAGTTTCTATCTGTTCTATTTCGCTCTGCTCGGTTCGACGGCGCCGTTCCTGGCGCTGTATTTCGATCACCTGGGCTTCAACGCGGCGCGCATCGGTGAGCTGGTGGCGATCCCGATGTTGATGCGCTGCGTGGCGCCGAACATCTGGGGCTGGCTGGGGGATTACACCGGCCGACGCCTGGCGATCGTGCGGTTTGGCGCGATCTGCACGCTGCTGACTTTCTCGCTGATCTTCATCGATAAGAGCTATGCCTGGCTGGCGATGGTCATGGCCTTGCATGCGTTTTTCTGGCACGCGGTGTTGCCGCAGTTCGAAGTCATCACCCTGGCCCACTTGAGCGGGCAGGCCTCGCGCTACAGTCAGGTCCGCCTATGGGGGTCCATCGGTTTCATCATCACCGTGGTCCTACTCGGCCGCTTGTTCGAATGGCTGAGCCTGGACATCTACCCGGTGGCGCTGGTGTTGATCATGGCCGGCATCGTCCTTGCCAGCTTCTGGGTGCCCAACGCCCAGCCATTGCAGGGGCCGCGAGTCGTGGGGGAGGGCTTCCTGCGGCAACTGCGCAACCCTGGCGTGCTGGCGTTCTACACCTGTGTGGGCCTGATGCAGGTGAGCCACGGGCCGTATTACACCTTCCTGACGCTGCACCTCGAACGCCTGGGCTACAGCCGCGGCTTGATCGGGTTGCTCTGGGCGGTCGGTGTGGTGGCGGAAGTTTTGGTCTTCCTGCTGATGAGTCGGATCCTGGCGCGGTTTTCCGTGCGCCGGGTACTGCTGGCGAGTTTCCTGTTGGCGGCGTTGCGCTGGCTGTTGCTGGGCTCGCTGGCCGAGTTTCTCTGGGTGTTGTTGTTCGCCCAAGTGCTGCATGCGGCGACCTTCGGCAGCTTTCACGCCGCGGCCATCCATTTTGTACAACGCAGCTTCGGTCCTCGCCAGCAAGGCCAGGGGCAGGCGCTGTATGCCGCGCTGGCCGGTACGGGCGGGGCCTTGGGCGCGTTGTACTCCGGCTACAGCTGGAACGCCCTGGGCGCCAGTTGGACGTTCAGCCTCGCCAGCCTCGCCGCCTTCGCGGCAGCCGTTATCATTGCGACACGCATGCAAGAGGACCGGCCATGAGCCTTCGAACCATTAATTTGCTGGAGCCATTGTCATGAGCAGCCTGTCCGTTTATCACGTTTCGAGTCCTGACCTTCCGAACAAGGTGTTGACTCATTTTGAGGACATTGCCGCGACCCTGGCTGAACAAGGTGTTCGCTTTGATCGCTGGGAAGCGGCGGCGAAAATTCAGCCTGGGGCCGGTGAGGAGGACATCATTGCGGCTTACCAGGCTCAGATCGATACGTTGATGACTGAGCGGGGTTACGTTGCGGTCGATGTGGTCAGCGTTAGGAGCGATCACACGGAACAGGTCGAGCCGCAGGCTGAGTGGCTTGATGAATATCGCCATAGCCAGGACGAGGTACGATTTTTCGTCAGCGGTCGAGGGTTGTTTAACCTGCACATTGGCGATTATGTCTATGCGGTGCTGTGTGAAAGGAGCGACTTGATAACGGTGCCTGCCGGTACGCCCCATTGGTTTGATGGGGGGGAGCGGCCGCATTTTGTTTCGATCCGTTTGTCTGGCGATTCCCAGGGGGTGGTCGCTGAGTTCACGGGTGATGATATTGCTCGCCGGTTTCCTCGCTTGGAAGACTGATCTGCGTTCAAAAGTGAGCCGCTGTAAGAGCGCAACCGCCAGCGGCTGTTACCGCCGAATGAAGATGCCGCCAATCGCCCGGAACACGGCGGGCTTTTCCAAGGCGCAAAAAAACGGCGCTTCCCATTTCTGAAAGAAGCGCCGTTTTCCAAGTGAACAGCAACGCGAGTTCCCAGCAGACTCAAGCGCTATGGTATGTGGGCAGCGCAAACCGATGCTGACTCTGCAGCAGGGTGATCTGGGGCAACTCGCTGGCTTGTTCAGCCAAGTCGCGACGGATCGCGCTGATCGCCCAGGACAACTGATCGCCCGCGTGCAATTGAGCATACGAAATCGTGCGTTTGAACAGCTTGCCGTCGCTATTACGCAAGGTCAGCAGAATGCCGCCATCCGGGCGGGGCTGGGTGGTCACTTCGTAGTTGGAAAACAGGGATGCAAACTTTTCTTGAATCATGTTCATAGTTGACTGCTCCATGGTGTGGCAAACCGTGGAGGGGTAGTTGCACTGTCTGTGCCAGCCTTTGGCATTGTAAAAAGTGCTTTAAAAACAAGGCGTTATATTTTTGTTCTATTTTCGATTTCGTGCATCTTGCATGAACGGCCATCGTGCATCCTGCATTTTGCGTGGTCGGGCAACGATTTTTGGAACCAAATCGTTTTCCGGCGCTCACGCTTCGCCTGCCTCGGGCAGCAGATACAAAACATTGCAAAAACCGCATGTACAGCGCCGCGACCGCCGGCGTACTTTCGAGCCAAAATCACCGCCAGCCCGATAACAAGAACCGAGACCCACGAGGTCGAACGGGGAAGATCACCATGAGTCGTACACCCAGCGACGCCATCACCTGGGGCATGATGTTGCGCAAGCTGCCGGCCATCGCCAGAGCCGTTCCCCGAATCTTCAAAGGCAGGAAGCTGGCCAATGTCCAGGACCCGACCCAACCTTGTGGCCTGGGCTGGTGTTTCGAACAGGCCACCCGACGCAATCCCGAGGGGCCGGCACTGCTGTGTGGCGATACGGTGTTGAGTTATGCACAGGTCAACGCGCAGGCCAACCGCATCGCCCATTACTTGTTGGCCCAAGGCATCGGCAAGGGCGACTGTGTGGCGGTATTCGTCGAGAACCGGCCGCAGTTGTTGATCAGCGTGCTGGCGATGGCCAAGGTTGGCGCGGTCAGTGCCATGCTCAACACCTCGCAAACCGGCGATGCGCTGGTGCACAGCCTGGCCCTGGTCAACCCGGTCGCGGTGGTGGTCGGGGATGAGCGGGTCGCGGCTTTCAACGATGTGCGAGCGCGTACCGCACTGCCGTTCAACAGCACCTGGTGGCTGGCGGATCAGGACGGCGTCGAGGTCCCGTCCGGTTTCGTCGACCTGATGGCCGGTTGCGAGGGTTACCCGGGCGATAACCCGGCGTGCAGCCGGGAGGTTTTCTGCAACGATCCGTGTTTTTACCTCTACACCTCGGGCACCACCGGACTGCCCAAGGCCGGGGTGTTTCGCCACGGTCGCTGGATGCGCACCTCCACCAGCTTCGGCCTGATCGCCCTGGACATGCAGCCCGACGATGTCGTCTATTGCACCTTGCCGCTGTACCACGCCACTGGTCTGTGCGTGTGTTGGGGGGCGGCGATCTGTGGCGCATCGGGGTTTGCGATTCGACGCAAGTTCAGCGCCAGCCAGTTCTGGAGCGACGTACGCCGTTATCGGGCGACCACACTGGGTTATGTCGGTGAGTTGTGCCGCTACCTGATCGACCAACCCGTCGCTGCCGATGACCGCCACCACGGTGTGAAGAAAATGATCGGCAACGGCCTGCGGCCCGGGGCCTGGGCGGCCTTCAAGACGCGTTTCGGCATCGATCATATCTGCGAGCTGTATGCGGCCAGCGATGGCAATATCGGTTTCACCAATATCCTGAATTTCGACAACACCGTCGGGTTCTCCCTGATGGGGTGGGAATTGGTGCAGTACGACCATGCCAGTGGTCTGCCGTTGCGCAACCTGCAAGGTCGCATGCAAAAAGTCCCCAAGGGCCAACCGGGCCTGCTGCTGGCGCGGATCGACGAGAAGGCGCCACTGGACGGTTACACCGAGCATGCCTTGACCGAAAAAGCCATCTGCCGGGATGTCTTCATGCCGGGGGACCGTTACTTCAACACCGGAGACCTGCTGCGCAACATCGGCTTCGGGCATGGGCAGTTCGTCGATCGTCTCGGCGACACCTATCGCTGGAAAGGCGAAAACGTCTCCACCACGGAGGTCGAGAACGTCTTGCTGCAACACCCGCAGGTGGCCGAGGCGGTGGCTTATGGCGTGGAGATCAATGGCACCAATGGCCGTGCCGGCATGGCGGCGATTACCCCGTCCGAATCCCTGGCGACCCTGGACTTCAGCGAGCTGCTGCAATTCTTGCAATGCAAGTTGCCCGCTTACGCCGTGCCGCTGTTCCTGCGCATCAAGGTGAAGATGGACACCACCGGCACCTTCAAGTACCGCAAGACGCGCCTCAAGGCTGAAGGGTTCGACCCGTGCATCACTGGGGATGAGCCGGTCTATGCCTGGCTGCCGGGGACCGATACGTACGTGCGGGTGGACCGGCAACTCGCGGTGCGGATCCAGGACGGACAACTGCGTTATTGATTCTGGCTATGGCGGGCACAGTGAAAAAAGGGATGACAGCGCCCGGGTCCCTCGGGAAACTAGCCGCTTTGCGAAGAACCGAGTGGAGTTTCCCATGTCCGATACAAGCCGCCAGATGACCCCGGAAGAGGCTGCCGAGTTTGCCGAGCAGGTGTTCAACGTCGCACGCCAGGGCGACGCGGCCATGATGGCCGCGCTCCTGAGCAAGGGCCTGCCGCCCAACCTGCGTAATCACAAGGGCGATACCCTGTTGATGCTGGCCGCTTACCACGGGCATGTGGAAACGGTGAAAGTGCTGCTGGAGCACAAGGCCGATCCGGAAATTCGCAACGACAACGGCCAGAGCCCGATTGCCGGTGCGGCGTTCAAGGGCGACCTGGCAGTGGTCTCGGCGTTGGTGGACGGCGGCGCGCAAGTGGAAGGCGCCTCCTTCGATGGCCGTACCGCCTTGATGATGGCGGCGATGTTCAACCGGGTGGAAATCGTCGACTACCTGATCGGCAAAGGCGCCGACCCGAAAGCCAAGGACGCCAACGGCGTCTCGGCCCTCGATGCCGCCAGGACCATGGGCGCGGTGGACACCACGGCGCAGTTGGAAAAGATGTTGGGCTGATCTTCCTCCGGGGCCGTGATCCTGGAGTGACATTGCTCTTGTGGCGAGGGGATTTATCCCCGCTGGGGCGCGAAGCGGCCCTAAAACCTGACAACTCGCTGTGGCAAGCTGTCTTTAGGGCTGCTTCGCAGCCCAGCGGGGATAAATCCCCTCGCCACAAAAGCTCCGGGGCCACAGGTTCCTGACTCGACCGATGTGATGCGCTATCCTGCCCGCCCTCAAAACACCCTTTGCCACAGGATTCACCCCCATGAAAGCCGCCCTCATCGAACTCATCGGTAAAATCAGCTCCGGCTGCCTCGGCGAGGCGGATATCGTGAAAATCGCTGACGAAGCGGCCCAGGCCTACGCCGATCCGACGGCTTTCCTGACCGCCAACCCCGATATCAACTACGACGATACGTTCCCGATCCCGTTGGGGGAGTGGGTGGTGGTGGGCAGTCTGCCGGACACCGTGCTGTTCCAGGCCGACACCTACGTGGACCTGTTCGAACAGATCGTCGCCTCGTTCGGCCCTGGCGTGGCGTTCAATCTCAAGCCCAAGCAGCTGGCGAAAACCGAAGCCCTGACCGCGCTCAATCGTATCCAGATCCAGATGAGTAGCCTGAACAAGGAAAACGGCGGTTATGTGCTGATGAACTTCAGCCAGTTGCTCGACGATGAATTGCAAATGGTGCTGGTATACGGCAACGACGTGCCGCGGGTGCTGGAGCTGTGCGCCGAAGTCGACATCGCCGCCGCGCCGGCCTTGGAGGCTCTCAAGGTCGCTGTCCACGTCTGACGCAATAAAACGGAACCCTTGCCTGGGGACCGCTATCCTAAGGGTGCCTATCACCATTTGGGAGCGACACCATGGGTTCCACCTTCAACGGCCTGGTCGGCCTGATTATCCTGGCGCTCGATATCTGGGCGATCATCAATGTACTCAAGAGTGGCGCGGAAACCGGGATGAAAATTCTCTGGGTGCTGCTGATCCTGCTGCTACCGGTCCTGGGCCTGATCATCTGGGCGATTGCCGGGCCGCGTGGCAACGTGCGGATTTGACCGCTCCATGAAAATGCCCGGTCGCCTTGAGCGACCGGGCATTTTTTATGCGTGGGGTTTCAGGCCGTGGCCAGGGACGGCTTGCGCGAGGCACTCAGGAAGCGCAGCAAGGCCAACAGCGGGAAGGCGCTGCCGACGATCACCACCCACAACCAGCCGCCGTGCTCGTACACCGCACTGGCAATCGATGAACCGAAGGCGCCGCCGACGAAGATGCTGGTCATGTACAGCGCGTTCAGCCGGCTGCGACTCTTGGCATCGAGGGCGTAGATGGTGCGCTGGCCCAGGACCATGTTCATCTGCACGCAGAAGTCCAGGACCACGCCGGTCACCGCCAGGCCGATCACGCTGTAGAGCGGATGGATGAACGCCGGCAGGAAACTCAGGCTGGCGAACAGCATCGCCAGCAGCGAGGCGTTGCGGGTATGGCCGGCATCCGCCAGGCGACCGGCGATGGGCGCGGCGATGGCACCGATGGCGCCCACCAGGGCGAACAGGGCGATTTCAGTCTGGGACAGGC
Source organism: Pseudomonas sp. R151218B TE3479 (assembly GCF_053629195.1). Lineage (NCBI taxonomy): Bacteria > Pseudomonadati > Pseudomonadota > Gammaproteobacteria > Pseudomonadales > Pseudomonadaceae > Pseudomonas > Pseudomonas sp. R151218B TE3479. The sequence continues at coordinate 5,781,465 of NZ_JBRJHV010000001.1, read as the reverse complement.
CATGGTTGCGTGACAGTTCCAGCGGCACGGCAGTCCAGAACAGGCTGAACGTGGCGAACATACAGGCCTGGTAAAACGCCCGTTGACGCAGCTGCGGTTGTTGGCGCAGCAGGGTGCCGAGCGAGCCCAGCAGTTGGCCATAAGAGGCGCTATGGTCGGGCTGGCGCCTGGGCACGGTCAGCGCCAGGACGATGCTGATCGCGGCCATCAATGCGGCGGCGATGATGAACATGGCCCGCCAGCCGAAGTGATCGGCCACGACGCTGGAGACCGGCCGCGCCAGCAGGATCCCGAGCAGCAGGCCGCCCATGATCCCACCGACGACCCGCCCCCGGGATTCCTCCGGCGCCAGGTGCGCGGCCAGCGGAATCAGGACTTGCACCGACACCGAACTGAACCCCACCAGCAGCGAGACCAGCAGAAACACATTCGGCTGGTCAGTGAACGCTGCCCCCAGCAGGCTGGCAATCGCCACCAGCGTGGTGAGAATCATCAGTCGACGGTTCTCCAGCAAGTCACCCAACGGCACCAGGAAAAACAGGCCCAGGGCATAACCGATCTGGGTCAGCGAGACGATCAGGCTGGCCATGGTGCTGCTCAGGCCGACATCGGGTGCGATCAGTTCGATGATGGGTTGGGCGTAGTAGATGTTGGCGACAATGGCGCCGCAGCAGAAGGCGAAAAGCAGGACCATGCCGCGGGTCAGAGGGCTGCCGGGCGAGGTGGGTGAATGAGCACTCATGGCAATCTCATCGATCAATTGAAAGGATGGCGTGAGGCTAAAGACTTGCAGGGCTCAGGAACAGGCTTTGCGGCTGATATCAGACATGCTTGCGGTTGATGATGAACGCATCGGGAGCGCGCTGGCGCTGTCTTTGTGGCGAGGGGATTTATCCCCGTTGGGCTGCGAAGCAGCCCCCAAATGCAGCCGACGCGATTTGTCTGAAACACAGCAGTGTCCGATTTTAGGACTGCTGCGCAGCCCAGCGGGGATAAATCCCCTCGCCACAGGACCGCGCATGACTCATTTGTTTTCTTACTGCCCGCTATAGATCTGGTCGAAAATCCCGCCATCATTGAAGTGGGTCTTCTGCACCGTGCGCCAGTCGCCGAAGGTTTTTTCCACGGACAGGAAGTCCACTTTCGGGAAGCGGTCGGTGTATTTGGCCAGTACTGCCGGGTCCCGTGGGCGCAGGTAGTTGGCGGCGGCGATTTCCTGGCCTTCGGGCGACCACAGGTACTTGAGGTAGGCCTCGGCGGCTTCGCGGGAGCCTTTCTTCTCGACGACTTTGTCGACCACGCTGACCGGTGGCTCGGCTTCGGCGGAAACGCTTGGGTAGATCACTTCGAACTGGTCGCGGCCGAACTCGCGGGCGATCATTTCCGCCTCGTTTTCAAAGGTCACCAGCACGTCGCCGATCTGGTTGGTCATGAAGGTGGTTGTCGCGGCGCGACCGCCAGTGTCCAGGACCGGCGCCTGCTTGAACAGTTTGCCGACGAAGGTCTTGGCCTTGTTCTCGTCACCGCCATTTTTCAGCACGTAACCCCAGGCCGACAGGTAGGTGTAGCGACCGTTGCCGGAGGTTTTCGGGTTGGGCACGATCACCTGCACACCGTCCTTGAGCAGGTCGGGCCAGTCTTTCAGTGCTTTGGGGTTGCCTTTGCGCACGATGAATACCGTCGCCGAGGTGAACGGTGCGCTGTTGTTTGGCAGGCGGGTGACCCAGTTCTCGGGCACCAGTTTGCCATTGTCCGCCAGGGCGTTGATGTCGGTGGCCATGTTCATGGTGATGACATCCGCCGGCAGCCCGTCGATCACCGAGCGCGCCTGCTTGCTGGAGCCGCCGAACGACATTTGTACGGTGATGTTTTCGTTGTGCTCGGCCTGCCAGTGCTTCTGGAAGGCTGCGTTGTAGTCCTTGTAGAAATCGCGCATTACGTCGTAGGAAACGTTAAGCAGGGTCGGGGCGGCGTGGGCCAGACTGCCGAAGGTCAGGCCGGCGGCGAGAAGGGAGGCGCCAAAGAAGTTCTTCACTTACGAATTCCTTTTTATTTGAACGGGGGTTCCGGGCAATTAGCCAGCACACTAGCTGCAAGCCTATAGACCTTCAAGCATCAAAAAGTGCTTTGCTTATTCCAATTTCTTAAACAGTGCATTGCCACAACGGGAGCAGAAAGCGGCGCCGTGGTCGTGGTTGTTTTTGCTGCACACCGGGCAATCGTGCTTGAGCTGGTCACCGCGCATGGCCGTGGCCAGTTCAGCCGTGAAAATACCCGTTGGCACGGCGATGATCGAGTAACCGGTGATCATCACCAGGGACGACACCACTTGGCCCAAGGGCGTCTTGGGCACGATGTCGCCGAAGCCCACGGTGGTCAGTGTCACGATAGCCCAATAGATGCCCTTGGGGATGCTGGTGAAACCGTGCTCGGGGCCTTCGATGACGTACATCAGCGTGCCGAAGACGGTGACCAGGGTCGAGACGCTGACCAGGAACACGATGATTTTCTGCTTGCTCCCGCGCAGTGCCGCCATCAGGTAGTTGGCTTGCTTGAGGTAAGGGCTGAGCTTGAGTACTCGGAAAATCCGCAGCATGCGGATGATCCGAACGATCAGCAGGTATTGGGCATCGCTGTAGTACAGCGCCAGAATCCCCGGCACGATCGCCAGCAAATCCACCAAGCCGTAGAAACTGAAGGCATAGCGCAGCGGCTTGGGCGAGCAGTACAGGCGCAGGCCGTACTCGACGATGAAGATGAACGTGAAGCCCCACTCGATAGCCGCCAGCAGGGCCGCATAGTTTTTGTGCACGCTGTCGATGCTGTCGAGCATCACGATCACCAGGCTGGCGAGAATGATCAACAGCAGAGTGCTGTCGAAGCGCCGGCCGGCCACGGTATCGGTCTGGAAAATGATCACGTAGAGGCGTTCACGCCAGTTGTCGCTGCTTTGCATAATCTTCGCCTGAACCGGAATCAGCGAAGCCTAGGGTGATTGCCCCGTACAGCGCAAGGCGCGATGTCGAGGCTGGCCTGACGCCACGCCCGGCCGGTGGCCTGGATCAGCCAGCAGGCGAGGATGAACGGCGCTGTCAGGGGAGGCAGGCCGAGGGCAGTAAAGCCCGGCGTGAGCATGATCGCCAGGACGATGCCCGTCAGCGGCAGCCATGGGCGGCGCTGTTGGCTGATGGCCAGCGCCACCAGCACCGGGTTGTAGCCGCCCAGCCCCGACAGAGCGGTTGCGTTTTCATGTTGAAACAAGGCGAAGGCCAGGCCGACGGCGGAAGCGAACAATGCCCAAGCGCCGGCGCGCCGGTTGGCCAGCAGCAGACCGGCCGCGATCAGCGCACCGGCCATTGGGTGGCCGAGAAACATGACTTGGCCCAGTCCGCTCAACTGAGCGGCCAGCAGGTTGGGCAGGGTTATTTCAATCGAAGTGGCGAGAGGCGGCGGCGGGGTGAACCCCATCAGCAGCCAAGCCAACCCGACAAAGGGCGCGGTGTAGGCTGGCAGGCAGCGAGGGCCTCGGGTGCGCTTGAGCCATTGCTGGATCAGCATTGCGCTGAGGCCACCCGCGGCGATGATCAACGGTGGCAACAGGACGGACCAGGGCAACGCCAGGCTCAGCAGCAAGCCCAGCAGAATGCCGTTGTAGCTGAACAGCCCGGCTTGCCGGTCGGCCTTGGGGTAACCGCGTCGCTGGGCCGTCAGCAACCCGGCCACCCCGCCGAGCAACGCGCCGCCGAACAGGGCGGGCGCCGTGAGCAGAATCGCCAACAGGCACAGCAGGCCGCACAGCGGATGGCGCTGGAGAAAGACTTGGCTAAAGCCGTTGAGCAGGGCGGTGGCCCAGTCGGGGCAGTGGGTGTTGGGCATGGTAGGTGTGTGTCAGAGGGACCGAGTCGACTTCATCGCGAGCAAGCTCGCTCCCACAAGGGCACCGCAGCCCCTGTGGGAGCGAGCTTGCTCGCGATGAGGCCAGTACAGACGCTAGATCAACGTCTCGATGCGCAGCGAATTGGTCGACCCCGGCTGCCCGAACGGCACGCCCGCGGTAATCAGCAAGGTATCGCCACGCTGGGCCATGCCTTGGGCCTGGGCGATTTCCAGGGCGGTGGAACAGACCTCGTCCACCTGCTTCAACCGGTCATTGACCACCGAGTGCACACCCCAGGCCACCGTCAGGCGGCGGGCGGCCTGCAGGTTCGGCGTGAGGTTGAGGATCGGCACCGTCGGCCGTTCCCGCGCCGCGCGCAGGCTGGAGCTGCCTGATTCGCTGTAGTTCACCAGTACCGCCACCGGCAGGATGCTGCTGATGCGCCGGATCGCGCAGCTGATGGCGTCCGACACCGTGGCCTCGGCTTTCGGTCGGCTGACGTCCAGCTGCGCCTGGTAGTCGGGACCGTTTTCCACTTGGCGGATGATCTTGCTCATCATCTGCACGGCTTCGAGGGGGTAATCCCCTGAAGCGGTTTCCGCCGAGAGCATCACCGCATCGGCCCCCTCGGCCACGGCGTTGGCAACGTCAGTGACTTCGGCGCGGGTGGGCGCCGGGGAAAAGCGCATCGATTCGAGCATCTGGGTGGCCACCACCACCGGTTTGCCCAGGGCACGGCAGGTGCCAATGATGTTTTTCTGAATCTGCGGCACGCTTTCGGCCGGGACTTCGACCCCCAGGTCGCCGCGGGCGACCATGATCGCGTCGCTCAATTCGGCGATTTCCCGCAGTTGGGTCACCGCCGACGGCTTCTCGATCTTCGCCATCAGGAACGCCTTGTTGCCGATCAGCGCGCGAGCCTCGCGGATGTCCTCGGGCCGCTGCACGAACGACAACGCCACCCAGTCCACGCCCAGCTCCAGGCCGAAACTCAGGTCGCGCCGGTCCTTGGCGGTCAACGGGCTCAGGTCGAGCAGGGCCTGGGGCACGTTCACGCCTTTGCGGTCCGACAGCTCGCCGCCGTTGAGCACTTCGGTGTCGATGGCGTCGCGGTGCCTGGCGGTCACGCGCAGGCGCAACTTGCCGTCGTCCAGCAACAGGTCCATGCCCGGCTCGAGAGCCGCGATGATTTCCGGGTGGGGCAGGTTGATGCGGCGCTGGTCACCCGGCGTCGGGTCCAGGTCCAGGCGCAGGGCCTGGCCCCGTTGCAGCAGGACCTTGCCGTCGACGAATTGGCCAACCCGCAGCTTCGGACCTTGCAGGTCCATCAGGATGCCCAGGGGGTCATTGAGCTGCTGCTCGACCTCACGAATCCACTGGTAGCGCTGGGCGTGGTCGGCATGGTCGCCGTGGCTGAAGTTCAGGCGGAAGATGTTCACGCCGGCCTGTACCAACTCGCGGATGTCATCGATGCCTCGGGTGGCGGGGCCGAGGGTCGCGAGGATCTTGACCTTTTTATCAGGCGTCATGTTTGGGGGTCTCGAGGATCAGGATGGCGCGAAAGTCGTTGACGTTGGTGCGGGTCGGTTCGGTGACGATCAGCGCATCCAGGGCGGCGAAGTAGCCGTAGCCATTGTTGTTATCCAACTCGTCGCTGGCGCACAGGCCCAGTTCGGCGGCGCGGCGATAGCTGTCCGGGGTCATGAGGGCGCCGGCGTTGTCTTCGGAACCGTCGATGCCGTCCGTGTCGCCAGCCAACGCGTAGATGCCGGGATAGCCCTTGAGGCTGTCGGTCAGGCTCAGCAGGAATTCGGCATTGCGCCCGCCACGGCCATCGCCGCGCACGGTGACGGTGGTTTCGCCGCCGGAGAGAATCACGCACGGCGCCGCCAGTGGCTGGCCATGCAAGGCGATTTGCCGGGCGATGCCGGCATGGACTTTCGCCACCTCCCGGGATTCGCCTTCCAGGTCGCCGAGGATCAACGGGCTGAAACCGGCTTGGCGAGCCTTCACCGCTGCGGCTTCCAGGGATTGCTGGGGACGGGCGATCAATTGAAAGTGGCTGCGCGCCAGGCTCGGGTCGCCGGGCTTGACGGTTTCCGACGCTGGACTGTGCAGCCAGTCGCGCACCGACGCCGGCACGTCGATGTGGTAGCGCTGGAGAATCGCCAGGGCTTCGGCCGATGTGCTGGGGTCGGCCACCGTGGGGCCGGATGCGATGACCGTGGCCAGGTCACCCGGCACATCGGAAATCGCGTAGGTGTATACCGTCGCCGGCCAGCAGGCCTTGCCCAGGCGCCCGCCCTTGATCGCCGAGAGGTGCTTGCGTACGCAATTCATCTCGCCGATGGTCGCGCCGGACTTGAGCAAGGCTTTGTTGATCGATTGCTTGTCGGCCAGGGTGATGCCTTCGGCTGGCAAGGCGAGCAGGGCGGAGCCGCCGCCGGACAAGAGAAAGATCACCCGGTCGTCTTCGCTGAGATTGCTCACCAGCCCCAGTACTCGCTGGGCCACGGCCAGGCCTGCGGCGTCGGGCACCGGGTGGGCGGCTTCCACCACTTCGATTTTCTGGCAGGGCGCGCCATGGCCGTAGCGGGTCACCACCAGGCCGGACACTTCACCCTGCCAGCAGCGCTCGACCACTTGCGCCATGGCCGCCGCGGCCTTGCCGGCGCCAATGACGATCACCCGGCCGCTGCGGTTGCTGGGCAGGTAGTGTTCAAGGACGTGGTGCGGATGGGCCGCATCGATGGCTGTGGCAAACAGCTCGCGCAGCAGTTGTTGCGGATCGACCGACATGGCGGGCTCCCGGAATTTTTGTTGTTAGACGAGGCGACTCGATCACTTGTGGGAGCGGGCTTGCTCGCGAAAGCGGTGTGTCAGTCAATACTTCAGTGACAGGTCGATTGCTTTCGCGAGCAAGCCCGCTCCCACAGGGTTTTATGGTGGTTCAGTTGTCGCGAATCGAGAAATTGGCCATATGCTCCAACCCCTTGATCAGCGCCGAGTGATCCCAGTTGCTGCCGCCGATGGCCGCGCAGGTGCTGAACACTTGTTGGGCGTTGGCGGTGTTGGGCAGGTTGATGTTCAGTTCCTTGGCGCCTTGCAGGGCCAGGTTCAGGTCCTTCTGGTGCAGGCTGATGCGGAAGCCCGGGTCGAAGGTGCCCTTGATCATGCGTTCGCCGTGCACTTCGAGGATCTTCGACGACGCGAAACCGCCCATCAGTGCTTCACGGACCTTGGCCGGGTCGGCACCGTTTTTCGCGGCGAACAACAACGCTTCGGCCACCGCCTGGATGTTCAGGGCGACGATGATCTGGTTCGCCACTTTGGCGGTCTGGCCATCGCCGTTACCGCCCACCAGGGTAATGTTCTTGCCCATGGCCTGGAACAGCGGCAGGGCGCGCTCGAAGGCGGCGTTGTCGCCACCGACCATGATGCTCAGGGTCGCAGCCTTGGCACCGACTTCACCACCGGAGACCGGGGCATCGAGGTATTGCGCGCCTTTTTCATTGATCTTCGCCGCGAACGCCTTGGTGGCGGTGGGGGAGATCGAACTCATGTCGATCACCACCTTGCCCGCGCCCACGCCCGCCGCCACGCCGTCGGCGCGGAACAGCACGTCGTCGACCTGCGGGGTGTCGGGGACCATGACGATGATGAACTCGGCTTCCTGGGCCACTTCCTTTGGGTTGGCCAACGCCACCGCGCCACCGGCCAGCAGGTCGGTCGGAGCCGCGTCGTGGTGCTGGGACAGGAACAGGCTGTGACCGGCCTTTTGCAGGTTCAGTGCCATGGGGTGGCCCATGATGCCGGTGCCGATGAATCCGATTTTAGCCATGGGAAAATCCTCTTGTTTTTTTGCTACTTCAGGCAAATGGAGAACTGCTTTTCTGTGGGAGCGGGCTTGCTCGCGAAAGCGGTGTATCAGTCACAGATGTGTTGTCTGGCCCACCGCTTTCGCGAGCAAGCCCGCTCCCACAAGGAAAGATCCGGATCAGATCGCGTTATGGGTTTTCAGCCAGCCCAGGCCGGCTTCGGTGGTGGTCAGCGGCTTGTATTCACAGCCGACCCAACCCTGGTAGCCGATGCGGTCCAGGTGTTCGAACAGGAAGCGGTAGTTGATTTCCCCCGTACCCGGCTCGTTGCGGCCCGGGTTGTCCGCCAGTTGCACATGGTTGATCTCACTCAGGTGCGCCGACAGGGTCCGGGCCAGGTCACCTTCCATGATCTGCATGTGGTAGATGTCGTATTGCAGGAACAGGTTGGCGCTGCCCACCTGCTCACGGATCGACAAAGCCTGGGCGGTGTTGTTCAGGTAGAAGCCAGGAATGTCGCGGGTATTGATGGCTTCCATCACCAGCTTGATGCCTTTGGCCTGCAACTTCTCGGCGGCGTATTTCAGGTTGGCGACGAAGGTTTTCTCCACCAGGGTTTCACTGCAGTTCTGTGGACGAATCCCCGACAGGCAGTTGACCTGCGTGTTGCCCAGCACTTGGGCGTAGGCGATGGCCAGGTCGACACCGGCGCGGAATTCCTCGACCCGGTCCGGCAGGCAGGCAATGCCGCGCTCGCCCTTGGCCCAGTCGCCGGCCGGCAGGTTGAACAGCACTTGGGTCAGGCCGTGGGTGTCGAGCAAGGCCTTGAGTTCGGCGGAGCTGTAGTCATAGGGGAACAGGTATTCGACCCCACTGAAGCCAGCCTTGGCGGCGGCTTCGAAACGGGCGAGGAAATCCTGCTCGGTGAACAGCATGGACAGGTTGGCGGCGAAACGCGGCATGGTGGTCTCCTGTAAATATTTATCAGGCCCCCTGTGGGAGCGGGCTTGCTCGCGAAAACGGTGTGTCAGCCGACATCTTTGTTGGAACTGAAACCGTCTTCGCGAGCAAGCCCGCTCCCACACCGGGGGTCAATCGAGCAACGAAATGGCGGTCGGTGCATCGTTGCCCACAAGCGCCAAGTCTTCAAACTCATTGACGGCATTGATCTCGGTGCCCATAGAGATGTTGGTCACCCGCTCCAGGATGATCTCGACGATCACCGGCACCTTGAACTCCTCGATCATCGCTTGGGCCTGGCGCAGTGCCGGTTGGATACCCGCCGGTTCGAACACCCGCAGCGCCTTGCACCCCAGGCCCTCGGCCACGGCAACGTGGTCCACGCCATAGCCGTTGAGTTCCGGGGCGTTGAGGTTGTCAAAGGAGAGCTGCACGCAGTAGTCCATGTCGAACCCGCGCTGGGCCTGGCGAATCAGGCCCAGGTAGGAGTTGTTCACCACCACATGGATGTAGGGCAGCTTGAACTGCGCACCCACCGCCAGTTCTTCGATCATGAACTGGAAATCATAGTCGCCCGACAGCGCCACGACCTTGCGGCTCGGATCGGCCTTGACCACCCCCAGCGCCGCCGGAATGGTCCAGCCCAAGGGTCCGGCCTGGCCGCAGTTGATCCAGTGGCGTGGCTTGTAGACGTGGAGGAATTGCGCTCCGGCGATCTGCGACAGACCGATGGTGCTGACGTAGCAGGTGTCCTTGCCGAACACCTGGTTCATTTCTTCGTACACCCGCTGTGGCTTGACCGGCACGTTGTCGAAGTGGGTCTTGCGCTGCAGGCTGGCCTTGCGTTGCTGGCAGTCCTGCAGCCAGGCGCTGCGGTTTTTCAGCTTGCCGGCGGCTTGCCATTCGCGGGCCACTTCAATGAACACCGTCAGGGCCGAGGCGGCGTCGGAAACGATGCCCAGGTCGGGGGTGAAGACGCGGCCGATCTGCGTCGGCTCGATGTCCACATGAATGAACGTGCGGCCTTCGGTGTAGACGTCCACCGAACCGGTGTGACGGTTGGCCCAGCGGTTACCGACGCCCAGCACCACGTCCGACTTGAGCAAGGTCGCATTGCCGTAGCGGTGGGACGTTTGCAGGCCGACCATGCCAACCATCTGCGGATGATCGTCGGGAATGGTGCCCCAGCCCATCAAGGTGGGGATGACCGGGATACCGGTCAGCTCGGCGAACTCCACCAGCAGATCGCTGGCGTCGGCGTTGATGATGCCACCGCCGGCCACCAGCAATGGACGTTCAGCCTGATTGAGCATGGCCAGGGCTTTCTCGATCTGCACACGGTTGGCCGCGGGTTTGGCCAGCGGAAGCGGTTGATAGGCGTCGATGTCGAACTCGATCTCGGCCATCTGCACGTCGAAGGGCAGGTCGATCAGTACCGGGCCCGGGCGGCCGGAGCGCATCTCGAAGAACGCCTTCTGGAACGCATACGGCACCTGGCCCGGCTCCAGCACGGTGGTTGCCCACTTGGTCACGGGTTTGACGATGCTGGTGATATCCACAGCCTGAAAGTCTTCCTTGTGCATACGGGCGCGGGGGGCTTGCCCGGTGATGCACAGAATCGGAATGGAGTCGGCCGAAGCGCTGTAGAGCCCGGTCACCATATCGGTGCCGGCCGGGCCCGAAGTGCCGATGCATACACCGATATTGCCGGCCTTGGTCCGGGTGTAACCCTCGGCCATGTGCGAGGCGCCTTCAACGTGGCGAGCGAGGACGTGATCGATGCCACCCACCTTCTGCAGGGCGGAGTACAGCGGGTTGATCGCGGCACCCGGGATGCCGAAGGCCGTGTCCACGCCTTCACGGCGCATCACCAGAACGGCGGCTTCGATTGCTCTCATTTTGCTCATGATTTTGTGCCTCTTACGTTTTGTAATTGTATACAAGTGGCTTTGTGCAGAGTGTATTCATGGCGAACGACGCAGGTCAATCCATTTCCTCAAGCACCTGTTTCATTTGTCGGAAGGCCGTTTTGCTGCGGTATTTCATCGGTTATGGTAATCGGTGAAGATTATTGTATACAAAAATATGAATTGTTGTGTTCTATTAGTAGGGTTCGGTTTTGCTTAAGTGAAGCCCGCGAGGCTTTTCCATAACAAAAGAAGGACAGCACCCATGAGCGTTCTAACCTTGAAAATCGCCGTAAACCTGGCCGGGCAAGCCCTTGCCGCCGGTCGTGAAATCAGCGCTGCGCCCTTGACCGTCGCGGTGCTGGACAGTGGCGGACACCTGATTGCCTTGCAGCGCGAAGACGGCGCCAGCCTGCTTCGACCGCAGATCGCCATCGGCAAGGCCTGGGGCGCCATCGCCCTGGGCAAAGGCTCGCGCCTGCTCGCCCAGGACGCCCAACAACGCCCGGCGTTCTTTGCCGCTTTGAATGGGTTGGGACAGGGCAACGTCGTACCGGCCCCGGGTGGGGTATTGATCAGGGATCAGGACGGGAGGGTGCTGGGGGCGATCGGTGTCAGTGGTGATGTTTCGGATGTGGATGAGCAGGTGGCGGTCAGGGCGGTGGAGGCGCTGCAGTTGAGGGCGGATGCGGGGGTGGTCGCTTGATTTTGCGGTGAATGGACCGGCGCCATCGCGAGCAAGCTCGCTCCCACAGGGTTTGATGCTGGACACATAATGTTCGAACACTGCAAAGCCCTGTGGGAGCGGGCTTGCTCGCGAAAGCAATCGTCCAGACACATCCAGCTAAAAGTCTGATCATGATTTTTGCCTCCCGCCGCTAGCCTTTCAGGACTTCACTAAGAAAGGAGGCTATGGAATGCCAGCATACTCAGCTTCGCACCGTCTGCGTATCGGTCGCTATGCGGAGCAAAACCGCATCTACCTACTGACAGCCAACACACTGAAGCGCGAGCCTGTCTTCAAAGATTATGGCTTGGGTAGGATAGTTATCCGTCAGTTCAGGCAGATACAAGAGCAAGGCGTTGCAGACTCCCTGGCCTTTGTCGTTATGCCTGATCATTTTCATTGGTTGATTCAACTGCATCAGGGGTCTTTGGGGCAGTTGATGTGTCAGATGAAATCGATAAGTGCCAAGGCAGTCAATGAGGCGGATAACAGGGTTGGTAGCCTATGGCAGCAGGGCTACCATGACCGAGCTTTGCGCAGGGAAGACAATTTGATCAAGCTCGCTCGCTACGTTGTCGCCAACCCACTGCGAGCACGTTTAGTGAAGCGACTTGGCGAGTATCCCCTGTGGGATGCTATCTGGATTTGACTTGAAATCGAGTTGCCGCCTTCGCGAGCAAGCCCGCTCCCACAGGGATTTGCGGTGTTCACGCATCTAGGTGGGAGCGAGCTTGCTCGCGATTTGAAGGCAACTCGGTCTTCAGTCTGGCTCACACCCCTTCAACACCAACCGAATGATCGTCTGCGCCGCCGCTTCGTAATCCGCTTCATCCAGCTTCGCCTTGCCGGTCACGGCGCTGATCTGCCAGTCGAAATCGGCATAGGTCTGGGTGGCGGCCCAGATGCTGAACATCAGGTGGTTGGGGTCGATGGGGGCGATCTGGCCGCGGTCGATCCAGGTCTGGATGCAGTCGATGTTGTGCCGGGCCTGGGCGTTGAGTTGTTCCACCAGGTCGGGGCTCAGGTGGGGGGCGCCGTGCATGATTTCGCTGGCGAAGACTTTCGAGGCGAAGGGCAGGTCGCGGGAGATGCGGATCTTGGAACGGATGTAGTGGCTCAGCACCTCGCCGGGCACGCCGTCGGCATTGAACGGTGTCGAGGCCTGGAGAATCGGCTCGATGATGCTTTCCAGCACCTCGCGGTAGAGGTTTTCCTTGGATTTGAAGTAGTAGTAGACGTTGGGTTTGGGCAGGCCTGCCTTGGCCGCGATGTCGCTGGTCTTGGTCGCGGCGAAGCCCTTGTCGGCAAATTCTTCGCTGGCGGCACGCAGGATCAATTCTTTGTTGCGCTCGCGGATTGTGCTCATAAACCCAGGGGTTCCTTGCCTGTTCTGGCGGTGGCGCATGGTAGCACCGGCTTCGCGCGGCGCTCAAGAATGCCCAAGGCGCCGCGGCTCGCGGTATGCTGCGCGGCATTATTATTCAAGGAGCCCTCTCCATGGCTGGAAGCAGTTTGCTGGTACTGATCGACGATATCGCCACCGTGCTCGACGATGTCGCGCTGATGACCAAGATGGCCGCCAAGAAAACCGCCGGCGTGCTTGGCGATGACCTGGCACTCAATGCCCAGCAAGTGTCGGGTGTGCGTGCCGAGCGGGAGCTGCCAGTGGTGTGGGCGGTGGCCAAGGGGTCGTTCATCAACAAATTGATCCTGGTGCCGTCGGCGCTGGCGATCAGCGCTTTCGTCCCTTGGTTGGTGACGCCGTTGCTGATGGTGGGTGGCGCTTATTTGTGTTTCGAAGGATTCGAAAAACTCGCCCACAAGTTCCTTCACAGCAAGGCCGAGGATCAGGCCGAACATGCGCAACTGGTCGAGGCGGTGGCGGATCCGGCGGTCGATCTGGTGGCCTTTGAAAAGGACAAGATCAAGGGCGCGGTACGTACCGACTTCATCCTCTCGGCCGAAATCATCGCCATCACCCTCGGCACCGTCGCTGACGCAGCACTGACCCAGCAGGTGATTGTCCTGTCGGGCATCGCCATCGTCATGACCATTGGCGTCTATGGCCTGGTGGCCGGGATCGTCAAGCTCGATGACCTGGGACTCTGGCTGACGCACAAGCCAGGCCAGGCCGCCAAAAGCATCGGCGGTGCGATCCTGAGTGCGGCACCCTACATGATGAAAAGCCTGTCGGTGATCGGCACTGCGGCGATGTTCCTGGTGGGCGGTGGCATCCTGACCCATGGCGTGCCAGTGGTGCATCACTGGATCGAAAGCGTGGCGGCCAGTGCCGGAGGTGCCGGGTTTATCGTGCCGACGTTGCTCAATGCCGTGGCCGGGATCGTTGCAGGGGCGGCGGTGTTGGCGGGGGTGATGGTGGTCGGCAAGGTCTGGAAAGCGCTGAAAGGCTAAGACTGGAAATACAAGACAACTGTGGGAGCGGGCTTGCTCGCGAATGCGATGTATCAGGTGGCATATTCGTCAACTGGTACATCGCATTCGCGAGCAAGCCCGCTCCCACAGGGGGATTTGCATCAGGCGTTGGGTTACTCGGCGATCTGCAACTTGCGCGACTCGGTGTACACGTAACGCACCTTCTCATACTCGAAGGGGGTGTTCAGTTGCCCGTAGCGGAAACTGGTCTGGTAGCGCTTGTCGACGCCGCGCAGGAGTAGCAACTCCGGGTGGTTGGAGCTGACTTCGGAGACGTTCAGGAAGTTGATCGCCGATTCGGCCGTGTAGTCCACCAGCAGGCCCGAGGTGTCGCGCAGGTTCGACGGGCCGAAGATCGGCAGCACGAAATACGCGCCGCCCGGCACGCCATAGAAGCCGAGGGTCTGGCCGAAATCTTCGCTCTGGCGCGGCAGGCCCATGGCGGTGGCTGGGTCCCACAGGCCGGCGATGCCCACGGTGGTGTTGAGCAGCAGTCGCGCCGTGGTTTCCATTGAACGCTTGCCCTTGAGTTGCAGCAGGCTGTTCATCAGGTTCGGCACGTCCCCCAGGTTGTTGAAGAAATTGCTGACCCCGGTGCGCACGAAACCAGGGGTAATGTAGCGATAGCCATCGACGACGGGCAGGAAGACCCATTGGTCGAAGCGGTAGTTGAAGTGATAGACCCGGCGGTTCCAGGATTCCAGCGGGTCATAGACGTTCAACGCGTTGAGGGTCGAGCGCTCGAACTCGCGCTGGTCCAGCCCCGGGTTGAACTTGAGCTTGGTCAGCGGTTCCTTGAAACCGTCCGAATCCACCACCACAGGCGCATTGGCTTTGCTGTTGTCGGCGTGGACCATGCCCGCACTCATTAACGCAGCGATAAGCAGCAGATATTTAGCCACGGAAAAACTCCAGCATGGCGTCGCTGTTGACGCGGTAGTTAAGGTTGCCGCAGTGGCCGCCCAACGGATAAACCGTCAGGCGATCGCCAAAGGTCTTGCGCAGGAAGCCCAGGTCGCCCGGGCCGAGAATGACGTCGTCGGCATTGTGCATGACGGCAATCTTCGGGCTGTCGTGCAGGTAATCCTTCAGCGCGTACAGGCTGACCTGGTCGACCAGTTGCAGCAGGCTGCCGCCGTCGGTGCGCGCGCGCCACATCGGGATCACCTGCTCGGTGAGGTAACAGTCGAAATCGCATTGCAGCGCACGCTTGAGGAACGGCGTCAGGCTGGTGCTTTCGGTGATCGGGAACTTGGGTGGGATGATCAGGCCGCGACGGTTGATCAGGTCCGAGGTGAACGCGATGTCTGCCGCCGAGAAACGGAACGAGGTGCCGATCAACATGGCCATCTGTTCATTGCTCAAGTGCTGCTTGGACTGTTGGAAGTCGTAGAGCAGGGCATCGTTGAGGTCGATGTAGCCTTTTTGCTGGAAGTAACGGGTCAGCTTGTTCAGCACCAGTTCATAGAAGGTCGTGGTGCTGTTGATGCCCTTGACTTCGGTCTGGACCAGTTTGTCCAGGTTAGTGATCGAGGTGTAGAGGTTCACCGGCGGGTTCAGCAGCAGCACTTTCTTGAAATTGAAGCTGCGCCGGGTTTCGTCCAGGTGGGCGACAAAGGCCGCATCCAGGGCGCCGAGGCTGTAGCCGGTCAGGTAGTACTCGGTCACCGGCAGCTTGGGGTTCTGCGCGCGCACGGCCTGCATCACCCGGTACATGTCCTCGGCGTCTTCCTTGGAAATGCCCGGCGTGGCAAAGCGCGAAGCGGCACTCATGAAGTCGAAACTGGTGGGCGAGGACAGCTGCACCACGTGGTAGCCGGCCTTGTAGTAGAGGCGCTTGAGGTATTCGTTGAGGGTACTGTCGTAGCGCGCACCGGTGCCGGCGATCAGGAAGATCAGCGGCGCGGGCTTGTCCTGGGTGGCCATGCGGTAGGTGAGGCTTTTTACCGGCCAGAAGTTGTCCGGCAGGATGAACTCGCGTTCCGGGCGTAGGGTCAGGCTATGGTCCGCCTGATTGATGTCTTCGATCAGCGGTAGCTCCGGACGCAGGTCCGGCGGCGTGGTGGCGATGGTCGCCTCGAACGGGTTGGTCAAGGGGTAGCCATAGCTGGCGGCGTCAATATCTGCCGCCAGCGCGGACGCACTCAGGATAAGGCCGCCGAGGAGGGCAGCGAAGCGCAAGGAACGGAGCATGACTGGATCCCTTAGAGGAAGGTGCCGAATGAAGTTCGCAGCCTATGACCACCGAAGCGGAGCCAAGTGCCATGATGGGCACAAAACAGGCACGGACGGGGTGCGATAGTAGCGGGACGATACACGGTCATGCGCAGTGGCGGCTAGTTATCTGGTATTTGCCGGATTTGGACAGCAAATCTCACGTGTGAGGAGGCGCCAATTGCCTGGAAACAGTAGCTGGCGTTCTGATGTCGTTTCTCGTTGCTTCGACGTCGCAGACAGAGCAGGTTCAGGAGCGGCACAGGTTGATGATCGATCCTGTCAGTACTCCACTGGCGTTCAGACCGGTTTGAGGGCGAGCGTGATGGGGGCGCTGAGCATCATAACTATACGTTGACGCCGTCCGGCATCCGTCGGGCGCAGCACTTTCGGGGAAGTAACGATGAAGATGCGACGACTCTTGGGCGCAGGTGCCGCACTGGTACTGGCCATCAGTTCCACCTTGGCCAGCGCCGAAACCAAAACCCTGAGCATCGGTTACGTTGACGGCTGGTCCGACAGCGTCGCGACCACCCACGTGGCCGCCGAAGTGATCAAGCAAAAACTCGGTTATGACGTGAAGCTGCAAGCGGTCGCGACCGGGATCATGTGGCAAGGTGTGGCCACTGGCAAACTCGACGCAATGTTGTCGGCCTGGCTGCCAGTGACCCACGGCGACTATTGGACCAAGAACAAGGACCAGGTGGTCGATTACGGTCCCAACTTCAAGGACGCAAAAATCGGCTTGATCGTGCCGGAGTACGTCAAGGCCAAGTCGCTCGAGGATCTCAAGACCGACGACTCCTTCAAGAAGCGCATCGTCGGCATCGACGCCGGTTCAGGCGTGATGCTCAAGACCGAACAGGCGATCAAGGATTATGACCTGACCGGTTATCAACTCAAGGCCAGTTCCGGCGCCGGCATGATTGCCGAGCTGACCCGTGCCGAGAAGAAAAACGAATCCATCGCAGTCACCGGTTGGGTGCCGCACTGGATGTTCGCCAAGTGGAAACTGCGCTTCCTGGAAGACCCGAAAGGCGTCTACGGCGCGGCTGAGACTGTAAATAGCATCGGCAGCAAGGAACTGGGCACCAAGGCCCCGGAAGTGGCCGAGTTCCTGAAGAAATTCCAGTGGGCGTCGAAAGACGAGATCGGCGAAGTCATGCTGGCGATCCAGGAAGGCGCCAAGCCGGACGCCGCTGCCAAGGACTGGGTCGCCAAGCACCCGGACCGTGTGAAGGAGTGGACTGGCAAGTAATCGGCCTGGTTTGACTGTTCCGAAACCGCATGACGTTGTGTCATGCGGTTTTTTTGTGCCTGCAAGCTTCCAATGTTGCACATACCCCTGTGGGAGCGGGCTTGCTCGCGAATGCGATCTGTCTATTGGCTATGTGTTGACTGACTCACCGCATTCGCGAGCAAGCCCGCTCCCACAAGGCAATTGCGAAAATTGGCTAAGAACTGGCAAAACCGTCATGTCGTTCTAATACTAAGGTCGTCTGGAACCTGGCCTTGAGCCGCATAGAGTAGGGTTGTTCCAATTAAATCTGTGCTGCGAGGATAAAAACAATGAACGACAGCATTTACCTCTCGATTCAAAACAGCCCGCGCTTCAAGGAGCTGGTGAGAAAAAGGGAAAAGTTCGCCTGGATTCTCTCGGCGATCATGCTTGGTCTGTATTCCGGCTTCATTCTTCTGATCGCCTACGGGCCACACATTCTCGGGGCCAAGATCACGCCTGAGTCCACCATCACCTGGGGTATTCCCATCGGTGTCGGCCTGATTCTCTCGGCCTTCGTCCTGACCGGTATCTACGTGCGACGTGCCAACGGCGAGTTCGACGACCTGAACAATGCGATTCTCAAGGAGGCTCAGCAATGATCCGGCGTCTACTGGCTCTTTTGAGCATCGCGGCGTTCGCACCGGGCGCCTGGGCGGCTGACGCCCTGACCGGTGCCGTGCAGAAACAACCCCTCAACGTCGCGGCTATCCTGATGTTCGTGGCCTTCGTCGGTGCGACTTTATATATCACCTACTGGGCGTCCAAGAAAAACAACTCGGCGGCCGACTATTATGCAGCCGGCGGCAAGATCACCGGCTTCCAGAACGGCCTGGCAATCGCGGGCGACTACATGTCGGCGGCGTCCTTCCTGGGCATTTCCGCGCTGGTGTTCACCTCCGGTTATGACGGCCTGATCTACTCCATCGGCTTCCTGGTGGGCTGGCCGATCATTCTGTTCCTGATCGCCGAACGCCTGCGTAACCTGGGTAAATACACCTTTGCCGACGTGGCGTCCTATCGCCTCGGGCAGACCCAGATCCGCAGTCTGTCCGCCTGCGGCTCGCTGGTGGTGGTGGCGTTCTACCTGATCGCGCAAATGGTCGGTGCCGGCAAGCTGATCCAGCTGCTGTTCGGCCTGGACTACCATGTCGCGGTGATCCTGGTGGGTATCCTGATGTGCCTCTACGTGCTGTTCGGCGGCATGCTGGCCACCACTTGGGTGCAGATCATCAAGGCGGTCTTGCTGCTGTCGGGTGCTTCGTTCATGGCTTTGATGGTCATGAAACACGTCAACTTCGACTTCAACATGCTGTTTGCCGAAGCGGTGAAGGTTCACCCTAAAGGCGAGGCGATCATGAGCCCCGGTGGCTTGGTGAAGGATCCGATCTCGGCCTTCTCCCTGGGCCTGGCGCTGATGTTCGGTACCGCTGGCCTGCCACACATCCTGATGCGCTTCTTCACCGTGAGCGACGCCAAGGAAGCGCGCAAGAGCGTGCTGTATGCCACCGGCTTCATCGGTTACTTCTACATCCTGACCTTCATCATCGGCTTCGGCGCGATCCTGCTGGTCAGCACCAACCCGGCCTTCAAGGACGCGGCGGGTGCCTTGCTGGGCGGTAACAACATGGCGGCGGTGCACCTGTCCAACGCTGTGGGCGGTAGCATCTTCCTGGGCTTTATCTCGGCGGTGGCGTTCGCGACCATCCTGGCGGTGGTAGCGGGCCTGACCCTGGCCGGTGCCTCGGCGGTGTCCCATGACCTGTATGCCAGCGTGATCAAGAAGGGCAAGGCCAACGAGAAGGACGAGATTCGCGTCTCGAAAATCACCACCATCGCCCTTGCGGTGCTGGCGATCGGCCTGGGCATCCTGTTCGAGAAGCAGAACATCGCGTTCATGGTGGGCCTGGCGTTCTCCATCGCGGCGAGCTGCAACTTCCCGGTACTGCTGCTTTCGATGTACTGGAAGAAGCTGACCACCCGTGGCGCCATGGTCGGCGGCTGGCTGGGGCTGGTCAGTGCCGTGGGCCTGATGGTGCTTGGTCCGACCATCTGGGTGCAGATCATGGGTCACGAGAAGGCGATCTTCCCGTACGAGTACCCGGCACTGTTCTCGATGATCATTGCGTTCGTCGGCATCTGGTTCTTCTCCATCACCGACAAGTCGGCTGAAGGCGCAAACGAACGGGCGCTGTTCTTCCCGCAGTTCGTGCGTTCGCAGACTGGCCTGGGGGCGAGTGGGGCGGTTAACCATTGATGTAGCGATAAGTGCTTGAAGAAATACCCTGGTCGAGAGGCTGGGGTATTTTTTTGTGCCGGTTTCAAGGTTGGCAGGTCTGCCGTCATCGCGAGCAAGCTCGCTCCCACAGGGGATCTCCAGTGAGCACGGGCTTTGTATTCACAACAGGTCAACTGTGGGAGCGAGCTTGCTCGCGATGGCGTCGGGTCTGTCAATGCCGCTTCTGGATCAGATGAAAAGAGGCACAAACAAAACAGCCCCCGCTCCTATATAAGAGGCGGGGGCTGTTTCGGTGCGGCTTGAGACCTTGTTACAAGGCAGGCCTTACTTGCGGTCTTCCAACTGAGTGATGTCACGCGACTCGTAGCCGGTGTACAGCTGGCGCGGGCGGCCGATCTTGTAAGGGCTGGAGAGCATTTCCTTCCAGTGGGAGATCCAGCCGACGGTTCGCGCCAGGGCGAAGATCACGGTGAACATGCTGGTTGGAATGCCGATCGCCTTGAGGATGATCCCCGAGTAGAAGTCGACGTTCGGGTACAGCGAGCGCTCGATGAAGTACGGGTCGGTCAGGGCGATCTCTTCCAGGCGCATGGCCAGTTCGAGTTGCGGATCGTTCTTGATCCCCAGTTCCTTGAGCACTTCGTCGCAGGTCTGCTTCATCACGGTGGCGCGCGGGTCGCGGTTCTTGTAGACCCGGTGACCGAAGCCCATCAGCTTGAACGGATCGTTCTTGTCCTTGGCCTTGGCGATGAACTTGTCGATGTTCGAGACATCGCCGATTTCATCGAGCATGGTCAGTACCGCTTCGTTGGCGCCGCCGTGGGCAGGGCCCCAGAGTGCGGCGATACCGGCGGCGATACAGGCGAACGGGTTGGCACCCGAGGAGCCGGCCAGGCGCACGGTGGACGTGGAGGCGTTCTGCTCGTGGTCGGCATGGAGGATGAAGATCCGGTCCATGGCCTTGGCGAGTACCGGGCTGATCGGTTTGATCTCGCACGGGGTGTTGAACATCATATGCAGGAAGTTTTCTGCATAGGTCAGGTCGTTGCGCGGGTACATCATGGGCTGGCCCATGGAGTACTTGTAGACCATGGCTGCCAGGGTCGGCATCTTCGCCACCAGGCGGATCGCGGAGATTTCGCGATGCTGGGGGTTATTGATGTCCAGGGAGTCGTGGTAGAAGGCCGAGAGAGCGCCGACAACACCGCACATGACGGCCATCGGGTGGGCATCGCGACGGAAGCCGTTGAAGAAGGTCTTCAACTGTTCGTGAACCATGGTGTGGTTCTTCACGGTGCTGACGAACTGGGCCTTTTGCTCTGCGGTTGGCAGCTCGCCGTTGAGCAGCAGGTAGCAGGTTTCCAGGTAGTCCGATTTTTCAGCCAGTTGCTCGATCGGGTAGCCGCGGTGCAGCAGGATGCCGTTGTCGCCGTCGATGTAGGTGATTTTCGACTCGCACGAGGCGGTCGACATGAAACCTGGGTCAAAGGTGAAACGGCCCGTGGCCGTCAGGCCCCGTACGTCGATTACATCGGGACCAACGGTGCCGGTTAAAATGGGCAGCTCGACGGGGGCTGCGCCCTCGATGATCAACTGCGCTTTTTTGTCAGCCATGTGGCCTCCTATTAATGCTTGGAATCATCAGACAGACCCCCCACGCAGGGCCCGCACCACTATAGTGAGATAAATCCGAATGTCAATTTGCCTAAAGTCTTGCTCCAGAAGGCTTTAACCGCACTTTTTCCGCGAAATTGCCTGCCGTTTACGCCTTTTGCGCCATATGTGCAATGCGCTATTAGGGGAAGGTGAACGCGTTGTCATTAGTAGCCTAACTGTCTATACTCGGCCACCGACCGCCAGGGGCTTTTGGGCCTGCTTTCTTGGGGGTCGTCACTCCCTGGGTGGTGAGTACCTGACCAGTGCGCGCCCCAACAACTTTGCCCTGATTGTTAGGGGCTCTTCAGTGTGAAAAAAAAGCCGTGAAAAGCCAACGACCTGTAAACCTAGACCTAAGGACCATCAAACTCCCAGTCACTGCTTACACGTCCATTCTTCACCGTATTTCCGGTGTCATCCTCTTCGTCAGCCTGGCCATCATGCTTTATGCATTGGACAAGTCGCTCGATTCGGAAGAAGGCTTCGGTCAGGTGAAAGCGTGTCTGACCAGTCCGCTAGCCAAGCTAGTGATTTGGGGCATCCTGTCCGCCTTGCTGTATCACTTGGTCGCCGGTGTGCGCCACTTGATCATGGACATGGGCATCGGTGAGACGCTGGAAGGCGGCAAGCTGGGCTCGAAAATCATTATCGCCGTGTCTGCGGTGCTGATCGTTCTGGCAGGAGTCTGGATATGGTAACCAACGTCACGAACCTTTCGCGTTCGGGCCTCTACGACTGGATGGCCCAGCGTGTGTCTGCGGTCGTTCTCGCGGCTTACTTCATTTTCCTGATCGGATATGTCGTGGCAAACCCTGGCCTGGGCTATGCCCAATGGCATGAACTGTTCGCAAACAACTGGATGCGTATCTTCAGTCTGCTGGCACTTGTCGCACTGGGCGCTCACGCCTGGGTCGGCATGTGGACCATCGCGACCGACTACCTGACGCCCATGGCGTTCGGCAAGTCGGCGACTGCCGTACGTTTCCTTTTCCAGGCAGTATGCGGCGTTGCGATGTTCGCTTACTTCGTCTGGGGTGTGCAGATTCTCTGGGGTATCTGATCCATGGCTAACATTCCAACGATTTCTTTCGACGCCATCATCATTGGTGGTGGCGGTGCCGGCATGCGCGCAGCGCTGCAACTGGCGCAGGGCGGTCACAAGACTGCCGTGATCACCAAGGTTTTCCCGACGCGTTCGCACACTGTTTCCGCCCAGGGTGGCATCACCTGCGCCATCGCTTCGGCCGACCCGAACGATGACTGGCGCTGGCACATGTACGATACCGTCAAGGGTTCCGACTACATCGGTGACCAGGACGCTATCGAATACATGTGTCAGGAAGGCCCGGCCGCGGTGTTCGAGCTGGACCACATGGGCATGCCCTTCTCGCGTACCGAGCAAGGTCGTATCTACCAGCGTCCGTTCGGTGGCCAGTCCAAGGACTACGGCAAGGGCGGCCAGGCCGCGCGCACTTGCGCGGCGTCCGACCGTACCGGTCACGCACTGCTGCATACCCTGTACCAGGGCAACCTGAAAGCCGGTACCACGTTCCTGAACGAGTACTACGCTGTCGACCTGGTGAAGAACCAGGACGGCGCCTTCGTCGGTGTGATCGCGATCTGCATCGAAACCGGCGAAACCACCTACATCCGTGCCAAGGCCACCGTACTGGCGACCGGCGGTGCAGGCCGCATCTATGCATCCACCACCAATGCCCTGATCAACACCGGTGACGGCGTCGGCATGGCCCTGCGTGCTGGCGTGCCGGTACAAGACATCGAAATGTGGCAGTTCCACCCGACCGGCATCGCCGGCGCCGGTGTACTGGTGACCGAAGGTTGCCGTGGTGAAGGTGGTTACCTGATCAACAAGCACGGCGAGCGTTTCATGGAACGTTATGCGCCGAACGCCAAGGACCTTGCAGGTCGTGACGTTGTGGCTCGTTCGATGGTTAAAGAGATCATCGCCGGCAACGGCTGTGGCCCGAATGGCGACCACGTGATGCTCAAGCTCGATCACCTGGGCGAGGAAGTGCTGCACAGCCGCCTGCCAGGTATCTGCGAGCTGTCCAAGACGTTCGCCCACGTCGACCCGGTCGTCGCGCCGGTTCCAGTGGTTCCAACCTGCCACTATATGATGGGCGGCGTTGCCACCAACATTCACGGCCAGGCGATCACCCAGAACGCCGAAGGCGTGGACGAAATCATCCCTGGCCTGTTCGCAGTGGGTGAAGTGGCGTGCGTATCGGTCCACGGTGCCAACCGCCTGGGCGGCAACTCGCTGCTCGACCTGGTGGTCTTCGGTCGCGCTGCCGGCCTGCACCTGGAGAAAGCGCTGTCCGACGGTATCGAGTATGACGATGCCACCGACGCCAATATCGAAGCGGCTCTGGCACGTCTGTCCGCCCTGAACGAGCGTACCGAAGGCGAGGACGTGGCAACCCTGCGTCGCGAGCTGCAGAACTGCATGCAGAACTACTTCGGTGTGTTCCGTACCGGCGAATACATGCAGAAGGGTATCGCCCAGCTGGCGCAATTGCGTGAACGAATCGCCAACGTGAAGATCAACGATAAGTCGCAGGCGTTCAACACTGCCCGTATCGAAGCGCTGGAATTGCAGAACCTGCTGGAAGTGGCCGAAGCCACCGCCATCGCCGCAGAAGTGCGTAAAGAGTCCCGTGGTGCCCACGCCCGCGAAGACTTCGAAGACCGTGACGACGAAAACTGGCTGTGCCACACCTTGTACTTCCCGGGTGAAAAACGCGTCGCCAAGCGTGCCGTGAACTTCTCGCCGAAGACTGTTCCGACTTTCGAACCAAAAGTCCGGACTTATTAAGGGTGACCGCTATGTTGCAAGTCAGTGTTTATCGCTACAACCCTGATCAGGACGCCGCGCCGTTCATGCAGGACTTCCAGGTCGATACCGGTGGTAAAGACCTGATGGTGCTGGACGTGCTGGCCCTGATCAAAGAGCAGGACGAGGGTTTTTCCTATCGTCGCTCTTGCCGCGAGGGCGTTTGCGGCTCCGACGGCATGAACATCAACGGCAAGAACGGCCTGGCCTGCATCACGCCGCTGTCGGCCGTGGTCAAGGGCAACAAGCTGGTGGTTCGTCCGTTGCCAGGTTTGCCGGTTATCCGTGACCTGGTCGTCGATATGAGCATCTTCTACAAGCAATACGAGAAGGTGAAGCCATTCCTGCAGAACGACACGCCGGCTCCGGCCATCGAGCGTCTGCAGTCTCCGGAAGAGCGTGAAAAGCTCGACGGTCTGTACGAGTGCATCCTGTGCGCTTGCTGCTCGACCTCGTGCCCATCCTTCTGGTGGAACCCGGACAAGTTCCTGGGCCCGGCCGCCCTGCTGCAAGCGTACCGCTTCCTGGCAGACAGCCGTGACACCAAGACGTCCGAGCGTCTGGCTTCGCTGGATGACCCGTTCAGCGTATTCCGCTGCCGCGGGATCATGAACTGCGTCAACGTCTGCCCGAAAGGCCTGAACCCGACTAAGGCCATCGGTCACATTCGTAACATGCTTCTGCAAAGCGGCGTGTGATTCAGCTGCTGTACCCGTAGGACCGTTGTACCCGTAAAGGCCAGGGCGCGGGCTTCAACCCGCGTCTTGGCTATAACCAGAACAGCCGCTCACAAAGCGGCGGTTCTTATTTTGAAGAAATGAGACAAGCAGGGGCATCCGGGCTGGTACCCGGACTATCAGCGTGATCCTAAGTGGCTTGTTTTAGTCGCTGCACTCGGACTTCTGCAAGTTTGCTCGGTGTTTTCGCCGGTGGTGTTCCCCTAATCGAGGGTGACCAAGCATGCAAGAAAGCGTGATGCAGCGCATGTGGAACAGTGCCCACCTCTCCGGTGGTAACGCTGCCTATGTGGAAGAGCTCTACGAGCTCTACCTGCACGACCCTAACGCTGTGCCAGAAGAATGGCGCACCTACTTTCAGAAGCTACCGGCCGACGGTAACTCTGCCACTGATGTTTCGCACTCGACGATTCGCGATCATTTCGTGTTGCTGGCAAAGAACCAGCGCCGCGCTCAACCGGTGTCTGCCGGCAGCGTGAGCTCCGAGCACGAGAAGAAGCAAGTTGAAGTATTGCGACTGATCCAGGCCTACCGGATGCGTGGCCACCAGGCAGCCCAGCTTGACCCGCTGGGGCTGTGGCAGCGTCCTGCACCTGCAGACCTGTCGATCACTCACTACGGCTTGACCAATGCCGACCTTGATACGACCTTCCGTGCCGGCGACCTGTTCATCGGCAAAGAGGAAGCGAGCCTACGCGAAATTCACGAAGCGTTGCAGCAGACATATTGCCGCACCATCGGTGCTGAATTTACGCACATCACCGATTCCGAGCAGCGCCAGTGGTTCCAGCAGCGTCTGGAAAGCGTTCGTGGCCGTCCGACGTACTCCGCCGACATCAAGAGCCACTTGCTCGAGCGCGTCACCGCCGGTGAAGGCCTGGAGAAATACCTGGGCACCAAGTACCCGGGCACCAAGCGTTTCGGCCTGGAAGGCGGCGAAAGCCTGATTCCGATGCTCGACGAGCTGATCCAGCGTTCCGGTTCCTACGGCACCAAGGAAGTCGTCATCGGCATGGCCCACCGTGGCCGCCTGAACGTACTGGTCAACACCTTCGGCAAGAACCCGCGCGAGCTGTTCGACGAGTTCGAAGGCAAGAAGAAGGTCGAGTTGGGTTCCGGTGACGTGAAATACCACCAGGGCTTCTCGTCCAACGTGATGACCACAGGCGGCGAAGTCCACCTGGCCATGGCGTTCAACCCGTCTCACCTGGAAATCGTTTCCCCGGTGGTCGAGGGTTCGGTCCGTGCCCGCCAGGATCGTCGCAACGATCCGACCGGCGAGAAGGTGCTGCCGATTTCCATCCACGGTGACGCGGCATTCGCCGGTCAGGGCGTGGTCATGGAAACCTTCCAGATGTCGCAGACCCGCGGTTTCAAGACCGGCGGCACCGTGCACATCGTGATCAACAACCAGGTTGGCTTCACCATCAGCAACCCGCTGGACTCGCGTTCCACCGAGTACGCGACCGACGTCGCGAAAATGATCCAGGCGCCGATCCTCCATGTGAATGGCGATGATCCGGAAGCCGTGCTGTTCGTGACCCAGCTGGCCATCGACTACCGCATGCAGTACAAGCGCGACGTGGTGATCGACCTGGTCTGCTACCGTCGTCGCGGCCACAACGAGGCCGACGAGCCAAGCGGCACCCAGCCCCTGATGTACCAGCAGATCGCCAAGCAGCGCACCACCCGTGAGCTGTATGCCGAGCGCCTGACTCAGGGCGGTGTTCTGGATGCCGAGCGCGTCCAGGAAAAAGTCGATGAATACCGCAATGCCCTGGACAACGGCCTGCACGTGGTAAAAAGCCTGGTCAAGGAACCGAACAAAGAGCTGTTCGTGGACTGGCGTCCGTATCTGGGCCACGCCTGGACCGCGCGTCACGACACGCGTTTCGACCTCAAGACCTTGCAGGAACTGTCCGCCAAGCTGCTGGAAATCCCGGAAGGCTTCGTGGTTCAGCGCCAGGTCGCGAAGATCTACGAAGACCGGCAGAAGATGCAAGCCGGCGGCCTGCCGATCAACTGGGGTTACGCCGAAACCATGGCGTACGCGACCCTGGCGTTCGAAGGCCACCCGATTCGCATCACCGGCCAGGACGTAGGCCGCGGCACTTTCTCGCACCGCCACGCGGCGCTGCACAACCAGAAAGACGCCAGCACCTACATCCCGCTGCAACACCTGTACAAGGGGCAGCCACGTTTCGACCTGTATGATTCGCTGCTGTCCGAAGAAGCCGTCCTGGCGTTCGAATATGGCTACTCCACCACCGAGCCCAATGCGCTGGTGATCTGGGAGGCCCAGTTCGGCGACTTCGCCAACGGTGCCCAGGTGGTTGTCGACCAGTTCATCACCAGCGGTGAGCACAAGTGGGGCCGTCTCTGCGGTCTGACCATGCTGTTGCCACACGGTTATGAAGGGCAGGGGCCGGAGCACTCTTCGGCACGTCTGGAGCGCTACCTGCAACTGTGCGCCGAGCACAACGTCCAGGTTTGCGTACCGACGACTCCGGCGCAGATCTACCACCTGCTGCGTCGTCAGGTCATCCGTCCGCTGCGCAAGCCGCTGATCGTGCTGACACCGAAGTCGCTGCTGCGTCACAAGCTGGCGATCTCCACGCTCGAGGATCTGGCCGAAGGCTCGTTCCAGACCGTTATTTCGGAAATCGATAACCTGGACGCGGCGAAGGTGACTCGCCTGATCCTGTGCAGCGGCAAGGTCTACTACGATCTGCTGGAAAAACGTCGTGCCGAAGGCCGCGAAGACATCGCCATCGTGCGTATCGAGCAGCTCTATCCGTTCCCGGAAGAAGACCTGATGGAGGCCATCGCGCCTTACACCAACCTCACCCATGTGGTGTGGTGTCAGGAAGAACCGATGAACCAGGGCGCCTGGTACAGCAGCCAGCATCACCTGCGTCGCAGCATCGGCAACCATAACAAGGCCTTGGGCCTGGAATATGCCGGCCGTGATGCTTCCGCTGCACCTGCGTGTGGTTATGCGTCGATGCACGCCGAGCAGCAGGAAAAACTGCTGCAAGATGCTTTCACTGTTTAAGCCTTCGTGCTGACTGAAACCGAATTTTAAGGACCCACAGATAATGGCTATCGAAATCAAAGCCCCGTCATTCCCGGAA
Source organism: Pseudomonas sp. R151218B TE3479 (assembly GCF_053629195.1). Taxonomy (NCBI): domain Bacteria; kingdom Pseudomonadati; phylum Pseudomonadota; class Gammaproteobacteria; order Pseudomonadales; family Pseudomonadaceae; genus Pseudomonas; species Pseudomonas sp. R151218B TE3479. The sequence goes on along the minus strand of NZ_JBRJHV010000001.1, from coordinate 5,753,630 downwards.
TCGGTTGCCGATGGCACCGTTGCCACCTGGCACAAGAAACCAGGCGACGCTGTAAAGCGTGACGACCTGATCGTCGACATCGAGACTGACAAAGTCGTTCTGGAAGTGTTGGCCGAAGCTGACGGCGTACTCGGCGCAATCGTTGCCGAAGAGGGCGCTACCGTCCTGTCCAACCAGGTACTGGGCTCGATCGAAGAGGGCGGTGCCGCTGCCCCTGCTCCGGCCGCCGCTGCGGCTCCTGCCGCTGCCCAGGCCGCAGCGCCTGCTGCCGATGGCGAAGACGATCCAGTCGCAGCCCCGGCCGCGCGCAAGATCGCTGAAGAGAACGGCATCAACATCGCTTCCGTTGCCGGCACCGGCAAGGGCGGTCGTGTGACCAAGGAAGACGTGGTGGCAGCCGTTGCCGCCAAGAAAGCCGCGCCAGCCGCCGCACCGGCCAAGCCAGCCGCACCTGCCGCCGCCGCTCCGGTGTTCGCTGCCGGTGATCGCGTTGAAAAACGCGTTCCGATGACCCGCCTGCGTGCCAAGGTTGCCGAGCGTCTGGTTGAAGCACAGTCGAACATGGCGATGCTGACCACCTTCAACGAAGTCGACATGACCGAAGTCATGGCCCTGCGTTCGAAGTACAAGGATCTGTTCGAGAAGTCCCACAACGGCGTACGCCTGGGCTTCATGTCGTTCTTCGTCAAGGCTGCCACCGAAGCGCTGAAACGCTTCCCGGCGGTCAACGCGTCGATCGACGGTTCCGACATCGTCTACCACGGCTACGCCGATATCGGTGTCGCGGTTTCCAGCGACCGTGGCCTGGTGGTTCCGGTCCTGCGCAACGCCGAACTGATGAGCCTGGCCGAAATCGAAGGCGGCATCGCCACCTTCGGCAAGAAGGCCCGTGACGGCAAGCTGTCCATCGAAGAGATGACCGGCGGTACGTTCACCATCACCAACGGTGGTACATTCGGTTCGATGATGTCGACCCCGATCGTCAACCCGCCACAGGCGGCCATCCTGGGCATGCACAACATCCTGCAGCGTCCGATGGCGATCAACGGTCAAGTCGTGATTCGTCCGATGATGTACCTGGCACTGTCCTACGATCACCGCCTGATCGACGGCAAAGAAGCCGTGACGTTCCTGGTCACCATCAAGAACCTGCTTGAAGATCCGGCTCGTCTGCTGCTGGATATCTGATTTTCGCCGCGAGGGCCGGTCTGTCGACCGGCCTCTTGCTGAAACAACCGGTTTCGTCCCTCGACGGTCATCACAAGTGATCGTCCGGTTTGATTCGAAAAGGAATGACTCATGACTCAGAAATTCGACGTGGTAGTGATTGGTGCGGGCCCTGGCGGCTACGTAGCGGCCATCAAGGCTGCGCAACTGGGCCTTACCACTGCCTGCATCGAGAAATACACCGATGGCGAGGGCAAACAGGCCCTCGGCGGTACCTGCCTGAACGTCGGTTGCATTCCTTCCAAGGCGCTGCTGGACAGCTCCTGGAAATACAAGGAAGCGAAAGAAAGCTTCAACGTTCACGGTATCTCTACCGGTGAAGTTAAGATGGACGTCGCCGCGATGGTTGGCCGCAAGGCTGGCATCGTCAAGAACCTGACCAGCGGTGTTGCCACCCTGTTCAAGGCCAACGGCGTGACCTCGATCCAGGGCCACGGCAAGCTGCTGATGGGCAAGAAAGTCGAAGTGACCAAGCCAGACGGCTCGGTTGAAGTGATCGAAGCCGAAAACGTCATCCTGGCGCCAGGCTCGCGTCCGATCGACATTCCGCCGGCTCCGGTCGACCAGAACGTGATCGTCGATTCCACCGGTGCCCTGGAATTCCAGAGCGTACCAAAACGCCTGGGCGTGATCGGCGCCGGCGTGATCGGCCTGGAGCTGGGTTCGGTATGGTCGCGCCTGGGCGCGCAAGTGACCGTCCTGGAAGCCCTCGACACCTTCCTGATGGCCGCCGATGCCGCGGTTTCCAAGGAAGCGCTGAAAACCCTGACCAAACAGGGCCTGGACATCAAGCTGGGCGCTCGCGTGACCGGTTCCAAGGTCAACGGCGAAGAAGTCGTGGTGACCTACACCGACGCCAACGGCGAACAGACCATCACTTTCGACAAGCTGATCGTTGCGGTCGGCCGTCGTCCGGTGACCACCGACCTGCTGGCGGCCGATAGCGGCGTGGAAATCGACGAGCGCGGTTTCATTGCGGTCGATGATCATTGCGCAACCGCCGTACCGGGCGTCTTCGCCATCGGTGACGTGGTCCGCGGCATGATGCTGGCGCACAAGGCATCCGAGGAAGGCATCATGGTCGTCGAGCGCATCAAGGGCCACAAAGCCCAGATGAACTATGACCTGATCCCATCGGTTATCTACACCCACCCGGAAATCGCATGGGTTGGCAAGACCGAGCAGGCCTTGAAAGCCGAAGGCGTTGAAGTTAACGTCGGCACCTTCCCGTTCGCCGCCAGTGGCCGTGCCATGGCAGCCAACGACACCGGTGGTTTCGTGAAAGTCATCGCCGATGCCAAGACGGATCGCGTATTGGGCGTTCACGTGATTGGCCCAAGCGCTGCCGAGCTGGTACAGCAAGGTGCGATCGGTATGGAATTCGGCACCAGCGCTGAAGACCTGGGCATGATGGTCTTCTCCCATCCGACCCTGTCCGAAGCCTTGCACGAAGCGGCCCTGGCCGTAAATGGCGGCGCCATCCACGTGGCTAACCGCAAGAAGCGTTAATAGACAATAAGAAACCACGGCGGTATGGCCCGTCGTGAGCCTTGCGAGCAAGACTCACCGCGGAATATCCGCTGGACGCAGCCTTGCGTAGCGGCACCGGTTCACCGGAACGCTGCGCAAGCAGCAGTCACAGGTGGTGCGGCACCAGAACGGTGCAGCACCGAATGCGCAGTACCTAACGAAGACGGTAATAAGCATGAATCTTCACGAGTATCAGGGTAAGCAGCTGTTCGCTGAATACGGCCTGCCAGTATCCACCGGCTACGCAGTAGACACCCCGGAAGCGGCAGCAGAAGCTTGCGACAAAATCGGCGGCAGCGAATGGGTTGTCAAAGCCCAGGTTCACGCCGGTGGTCGCGGTAAAGCGGGCGGCGTCAAGCTGGTTCGCAGCAAAGAAGACGCCAAAGCCTTCGCACAGCAGTGGCTGGGCAAGCGTCTGGTGACTTACCAGACTGACGCCAACGGTCAGCCAGTCACCAAGATCCTGGTTGAATCGTGCACTGATATCGCTAAAGAGCTGTACCTGGGCGCGGTCGTTGACCGTTCGAGCCGCCGTATCGTGTTCATGGCTTCCACCGAAGGTGGCGTGGACATCGAGAAAATCGCTCACGATACCCCTGAGAAAATCCTCAAGGCCACCATCGATCCACTGGTTGGCGCACAGCCATTCCAGGGCCGCGAGCTGGCATTCCAGCTGGGCCTGGAAGGCAAGCAGGTCACTCAATTCGCCAAGATCTTCGTAGGTCTGGCCAAGCTGTTCCAGGACCACGACCTGGCACTGCTGGAAGTGAACCCGCTGGTGATCAAGGCCGACGGCGACCTGCACTGCCTCGATGCCAAGATCAACATCGACGCCAACGCCATGTACCGTCAGCCTAAGCTGAAGACTTTCCACGATCCGTCGCAAGACGATCCGCGCGAAGCGCACGCTGCCAAGTTCGAACTGAACTACGTAGCCCTGGAAGGCAACATCGGCTGCATGGTCAACGGTGCTGGCCTGGCCATGGGTACCATGGACATCGTCAACCTGCATGGCGGCAAGCCAGCCAACTTCCTCGACGTGGGCGGCGGTGCTACCAAGGAACGCGTTACCGAAGCGTTCAAGATCATCCTGTCCGACACCAACGTCGCCGCAGTACTGGTCAACATCTTCGGCGGCATCGTTCGCTGCGACATGATTGCCGAAGGCATCATCGGCGCCGTGAAAGAAGTCGGCGTGAAAATCCCGGTTGTTGTTCGCCTTGAAGGCAACAACGCTGAGCTGGGCGCTAAAGTACTGGCAGAAAGCGGTTTGAACATCATCGCTGCTACCAGCCTGACCGACGCTGCTCAACAAGTCGTCAAAGCTGCGGAGGGCAAATAATGAGCGTCCTGATCAATAAAGACACCAAGGTTATCTGCCAGGGTATTACCGGTTCGCAAGGTAGTTTCCACACTCAGCAAGCCATCGAATACGGCACCAAGATGGTTGGCGGCGTAACGCCAGGCAAAGGCGGCACCGAGCACCTGGGCCTGCCCGTGTTCAACACCGTGAAAGACGCTGTAGCTGCCACTGGCGCAACCGCCAGCGTGATCTACGTTCCGGCTCCTTTCTGCAAGGACTCCATCCTTGAGGCAGCGTTCGGCGGCATCAAGCTGATCGTCTGCATCACCGAAGGCATCCCGACCATCGACATGCTGGAAGCCAAGGTCAAGTGCGACGAGCTGGGTATCACCCTGATCGGCCCTAACTGCCCAGGTGTGATCACCCCAGGCGAATGCAAGATCGGCATCATGCCAGGTCACATTCACTTGCCAGGCAAGGTCGGTATCGTTTCCCGTTCCGGCACCCTGACCTACGAAGCTGTGAAGCAGACCACTGACGCCGGTTTCGGTCAGTCCACTTGCGTCGGCATCGGCGGTGACCCGATCCCGGGTTCGAACTTCATCGACATCCTGAAGCTGTTCCAGGAAGACCCGAAGACCGAAGCGATCGTCATGATCGGTGAGATCGGCGGTTCGGCTGAAGAAGAAGCGGCTGCCTACATCAAGGCCAACGTGACCAAGCCGGTTGTTTCCTACATTGCAGGTGTGACTGCTCCTCCGGGCAAGCGCATGGGCCATGCTGGCGCAATCATCTCTGGCGGCAAAGGCACTGCAGACGAGAAATTCGCTGCACTGCAAGACGCAGGCGTGAAAACCGTGCGTTCGCTGGCAGACATCGGCAAGGCCCTGGCCGAGCTGACTGGCTGGGAAATGAAGAAGTAAGCTTCGGCTGACCTTTTCGTTCCAGCAACAAAGGCCACCTTCGGGTGGCCTTTGTCGTTTCTGGGTCTCTATGACGTCAGGGGCCTCATCGCGAGCAAGCTCGCTCCCACAGTCGAGCGCAGTTCATTGTGGGAGGGAGCTTGCTCGCGATGACGGAATGACAGTCGCCAACCCATTTACATGCAAAAACGCGACACGGGGACGTCGTGCATCGGATAGTTTGCCCCTTTACAGTGCGTTTTATTGCCAAATTCGTTAGGCTAGCAGCCATTTTTGCGACCGCTGCCCACAAGGAAGCGCCGCGCTAAACGGGTCGGTCCCATACGGATCGGCAGCATTTCCCTCTACCCACGGGGAAATCCCTCTCTAAATTCCGATTCAGTAGTGTGGTTTCCTTAATGAAAGTGTTGAAAGGCCAGGACATCCTGGCGCTTGGTTTCATGACATTTGCCCTGTTCGTCGGGGCCGGCAACATCATCTTCCCGCCTATCGTCGGTTTGCAGTCCGGGCCTCATGTCTGGATGGCGGCGCTGGGCTTTTTGATCACGGCGGTCGGGCTGCCGGTCATCACGGTGGTTGCATTGGCCAAGGTCGGTGGCGCGATGGACGCCTTGAGCAGCCCCATCGGCAAGGTCGCCGGCGGGTTGCTGGCGGCGGTGTGCTACCTGGCCGTCGGCCCGTTGTTCGCCACGCCGCGTACCGCTACCGTTTCGTTCGAAGTCGGTCTGGCGCCATTGACTGGCGAAAGCCCGCTGGCGTTGTTCCTGTATAGCGCCGCGTATTTCCTGCTGGTGTTCTTCATCTCGCTCTACCCGGGCCGGCTGCTGGACACCGTCGGACGTTTCCTCGCTCCCCTGAAGATCATCGCCCTGGCCGTGCTAGGCATCGCCGCGTTTGCCTTGCCGGCCGGCGATATCGGCGTGGCGACCCCCGAATACGTGGCGGCGCCGTTCTCCCAGGGCTTCATCAATGGTTACCTGACCATGGATACCCTGGGCGCATTGGTGTTCGGCATCGTCATCGTCAACGCGATCCGTTCCCGGGGCGTCGAGTCGCCGGCCTTGATCACCCGCTACGCGATCATCGCCGGGCTGATTGCCGGGCTGGGCCTGGCGCTGGTCTACGTCAGCCTGTTCCGCCTCGGTTCGGGCAGCCATGAAGTGGCCATGGGCGCGACCAACGGTGCCGCCGTGCTGCACGCCTATGTGCAACACACCTTCGGCAGCCTGGGCAGCGGTTTCCTGGCGGTGCTGATCTCCCTGGCGTGCCTGGTGACCGCGGTCGGCCTGACCTGCGCCTGCGCCGAGTACTTCAGCCGCGTCCTGCCGCTGTCCTACAAGACCCTGGTGGTGATCCTGGCGGCCTTTTCGCTGCTGGTGTCCAACCTGGGCCTGACCAAGCTGATCGCATTCTCGATTCCGGTCCTCACCGCGATTTACCCGCCGTGCATCGCCCTGGTGGCGTTGAGCTTCTGCAAGGACTTCTGGCATGAGCAGGGGCGCATCGTTGGGCCGGTGATGCTGGTGTCGTTCCTGTTTGGCCTGATCGATGCGCTCAAGGGCGCCGGGCTGGCGGACTGGATGCCGACGCAACTGGCCCACCTGCCACTGAGCGAACAAGGCCTGGCCTGGCTGGTGCCTTCGGTGATGACTTTGGCGGTCGCGGTGGTGTGTGATCGTCTGCTGGGCAAGCGCAGCGAAGCCTTGGCTTAAACAGCTTCAGGCAGATTCATCGGCCACAACCGAAATGCCCCGTATCAATCGATACGGGGCATTTTTTTTGAGTGCCGTGTCTTTTTTCGTGGGCTAACGTCGAAGCAGTGTCTCGAAAGGCTTGCACACAACCTTGTGGGAGCGAGCTTGCTCGCGATAGCGTCGGATCAGCCAGCATCGATGTGTCTGATGGGTCGCAATCGCGAGCAAGCCCGCTCCCACAGGGTTCACCGCGACTATTGCTCCAGCTTTTGTTTTCGTCACACAGGAAATCGAATGTCATTCATCCAAGCCAACCTGATCCATCTGCTTGCCGCCGCCTGGTTCATCATCTGCTGGGCGGGCTACACCCGTTACGCCTCCTGGAAGGCCCGCGATACGGCCTGCCTGGCCAGTGTCATGCACCTGTACCGCGAAGACTGGATGCGTCGCATGCTGCTGCGCGAGAACCGCATCGCCGATGCCAGCGTGATCGGCAACCTGGAGCGCAACGCCTCATTCTTCGCCTCCAGCACGCTGATCATCCTGGCCGGCATCCTGACGGTGCTCGGGGCGTCGGATCGGGCGGTGTCGTTGCTGGCGGACATCCCCATGGTGCAACAGGCTTCCCAGGGCATGGCGGAGGTCAAGTTGCTGTGCCTGGCACTGGTGTTCGTGTATGCGTTCTTCACCTTCAGTTGGTGCATGCGCCAGTACAACTTCGCGGCGGTGCTGATAGGCTCGGCGCCAATGATCGGTGAGCGGCATGTCTCGGAGCAGGAGCGCAAGGCCTTTGCGCTAAGGGCGGCCCGAGTCATTTCCATGGCGGCCAACCAATTCAACTTCGGCCTGCGTTCCTATTATTTCGGCATGACCATGTTGGCGTGGTTCGTCAGCCCCTGGTTATTCATGTTGATGAGTGCTGGCGTGGTGTTTGTGCTGTACCAGCGCGAGTTTCATTCCGATGTGCTGGACGTGATGGTCTATACCCACACGGAAGCACCAGTGCCCGAGGTTGGCAAGGAAACGGCCTGACCGCTTTCCCGAATCGCAGACAAAAGAAAACCCGCACCAGGCGGGTTTTCTTTTACAGCTAAAACCGTATCAGTTGGTTTTAGGCGCGGTAGCAGGCGCTTGTTCCTGCTGAGCAGCTTGGTTCGATTCAGCCTGCTTTTTGGCGGCTTCGGCGTTTTCTTTCGCCGCGTCGTTCACTTTATCCTGTGCTTTGTTCATGTCTTGCTGAGCTTGCTCAGCGTGTTGTGCGGCATCTTGAGCTTTGTCCTCGGATTTTTTATCGCAGGCAGCGAGACCGAGGGAGGCGGCCAACATCAAGGCAATAGCAAAAGTCTTACGCATGGGGTGTTTCTCCTTATGGAAATAACTACTGGCCTTTTGAGCGACACCCCTCAGGTTAAGTTCCTCTTTTGCTACAGATATATAACTTTGCACGGTCGCGGAACTTTAGCGAACACGCCCGTTGCCAGGCCTCTAAACAAACAAGGGCATTGATGGACATGGCTGAAGATCCCATTTTTGAGCGTGCCACACGCTTTTTATCCGCCCTGCGGCATTGCCAGGTGTTGGGCTTGAAGTTGCATAGCGCCAGTCGTGATGGGCTGACGCTCATCCTGCCGTTCAGCCCGCAAATCGTCGGCAATCCCCTGACGGGCATCATCCACGGTGGTGCGTTGACCTCATTGATGGACAGCGCGTGCGGCATGTCGACCTTGTGCGTGTTGCCGCAATTCGAAGTCTGTCCCACCCTCGACCTGCGCATCGACTACATGCACGCCGCCGAGCCCCACAAGGACGTCTACGGCTTCGCTCAATGCTATCGGGTGACCCCGGACGTGATCTTCACCCGGGGTTTCGCCTATCAGGACGACCCCGAGCAACCCATCGCCCATGTGGTGGGCACGTTCATGCGCCTGGGCCAGCATGCCAGGGGCATGGGGAGGGCCAGTCCGATGACTGCCGTGGGCCAGCCATGACCGATACCACCGAGGAACAACTGCGCCGCGCCTGTGAGCAGGGCGACTACGCGCTGCTGCTCGCCGCGATCCCCTATGCCCAGCTCATCGGCGTCGAATGCACGCGCCAGGGCGATGACTGGGTGTTTCGCCTGCCGGCCAACAAGGACAACATTGGTAACCCTTTACTGCCGGCCATCCACGGCGGGGTCATCGCCGGCTTCATGGAGTTGGCGGCCGCCGTTCATCTGTTGATCGCCACCGGCACGCCGGGGGTGCCAAAGATCATCGACTTTTCCCTGGATTACCTGCGCACCGGGCAGTTTCGCGACACCTATGCCAAATGCCAGGTCTGGCGCCAGGGCCGGCGGGTCGCCAATGTCGCGATCACCGCCTGGCAAGATGTCGAGGCCGAACCCATCGCCACCGCCCGGGCGCATTTCAAGATCCAGGAGCCTTCAAAACCGGAACGCCCTTGAAATCATCACCGTTGCCCCCACCTTGAGGACATCCCGCCGCCAATCTCAGCGAGGCGGACACTACCATCCACTTGGAGTTTGATGACCATGAGCGTGGAAACTCAAAAGGAAACCCTGGGCTTCCAGACCGAGGTGAAGCAACTGCTGCACCTGATGATTCACTCGCTGTATTCGAATAAGGAAATTTTCCTTCGCGAGCTGATTTCGAACGCCTCTGACGCTGTCGACAAATTACGTTTCGAAGCCCTTTCCAAGCCTGAACTGCTGGAAGGCGGCGCTGAGCTGAAAATCCGTGTGAGCTTCGACAAGGACGCGAAAACCGTCACCCTCGAAGACAACGGCATCGGCATGAGCCGCGAAGAGGTGATCACGCACCTGGGCACCATCGCCAAGTCTGGCACTGCCGACTTCATGAAGAACCTGTCCGGCGACCAGAAGAAAGATTCCCACCTGATCGGTCAGTTCGGCGTCGGTTTCTATTCCGCGTTCATCGTGGCCGACCAGGTCGAAGTGTTCAGCCGCCGTGCCGGCCTCGCTGCGAGCGAAGGCGTGCACTGGTCGTCCAAGGGCGAGGGCGAGTTTGAAGTCGCCACCGTCGACAAGGCTGATCGCGGCACCCGCATTGTGCTGCACCTCAAGTCTGGCGAAGACGAGTTCGCCGATGGCTGGCGCCTGCGCAACATCATCAAGAAGTACTCCGACCATATCGCGCTGCCCATCGAGCTGCCGAAGGAAGTCACCGCTGCCGAAGGCGAAGAAAAGCCTGAAGTGGAATGGGAAACCGTCAACCGCGCCAGTGCCCTGTGGACCCGTCCGCGCACCGAAGTGAAAGACGAGGAATACCAGGAGTTCTACAAGCACATCGCCCACGACTACGAGAACCCGCTGAGCTGGAGCCATAACAAGGTCGAAGGCAAGCTGGAATACAACTCGCTGCTGTACGTGCCGGCCCGTGCGCCGTTCGATCTGTACCAGCGCGAAGCGCCACGTGGCCTGAAGCTGTACGTGCAGCGTGTGTTCGTGATGGACCAGGCCGAGTCGTTCCTGCCGCTGTACCTGCGCTTCATCAAGGGCGTGGTGGATTCCAACGATTTGTCGCTGAACGTTTCGCGGGAAATCCTGCAGAAAGATCCGATCATCGACTCCATGAAGTCGGCACTGACCAAGCGCGTGCTGGACATGCTGGAAAAACTGGCGAAGAACGAGCCCGAGCAGTACAAGAGCTTCTGGAAAAACTTCGGCCAGGTCATGAAAGAAGGCCCGGCCGAGGACTTCGCCAACAAAGAGAAAATCGCCGGCCTGCTGCGCTTTGCGTCGACCCAGGGTGACGATGGCGAGCAGATCGTTGGCCTGGCCGATTACCTGGCCCGTGCCAAGGAAGGCCAGGACAAGATCTACTACCTGACCGGTGAAACGTATGCACAGGTCAAGAACAGCCCGCACCTGGAAGTCTTCCGCAAGAAAGGCATCGAAGTGCTGCTGCTGACCGACCGCATCGACGAGTGGCTGATGAGCTACCTCAACGAGTTCGACGGCAAGAGCTTCGTCGACGTGGCCCGTGGCGACCTGGACCTCGGCAACCTGGATTCGGAAGAAGACAAGAAAGCCGCCGAAGAAGTCGCCAAGAGCAAGGAAGGCCTGGTCGAGCGGATCAAGACCGCCCTGGGCGATGCTGTCAGTGAAGTGCGCGTCTCGCACCGTCTGACCGACTCTCCGGCGATCCTGGCCATTGGCGAGCAGGACCTCGGTCTGCAGATGCGCCAGATCCTCGAAGCCAGCGGCCAGAAGGTCCCGGATTCCAAGCCGATCTTCGAATTCAACCCGGCCCACCCGCTGGTGGAGAAACTCGACAACGAGCAGAGCGAAGAGCGTTTCGGCGATCTGTCGCACATCCTGTTCGACCAGGCGGCCCTGGCGGCCGGCGACAGCCTGAAGGATCCGGCGGCGTATGTGCGTCGCCTGAACAAGCTGTTGGTTGAACTGTCAGCTTAATCTGACGCAGGAAAGTCCCTTGTGGGAGCGAGCTTGCTCGCGATTTCGGTCCAACATTCAACAGATACGTTGACTGGTCTACCGTTATCGCGAGCAAGCTCGCTCCCACAAGGGCTTCTTGAATGTTTCATCAGGAGGAGTCTGTCATGAGTCAGGTTACGGTTCGTTCGCTGGTCTATCAGATCGACGGTCAAAGTTATGAGGGTCGCCTGACCTTCGACGTCAACCAGCAGGGCCCGCGCCCGGGTTTGCTGATGGCGCCGAACTGGATGGGCGTAGGGGCAGGTGCCGAGGACATCGCCAAGTCGGTGGCGGCCAACGGTTATGTGGTGTTGATCGCCGACTTGTACGGGCAGACGGTGCGCCCGAGCAATGCCGACGAAGCGGGCGCGGCGATGATGCCCCTCAAGAACGACCGGGCCTTGTTGCGCAAGCGCATGCAGGCGGCGTTCGAACAACTGCAGAGCCAGGGTGATGCACAGGTCGACACGGCGAGACTGGCCACGTTCGGCTTCTGCTTCGGAGGTTGCTGCGCCCTGGAACTGGCTCGCAGTGGCGCACCGCTCAAGGCGGCGATCTCCTTCCACGGCACCCTGGATACACCGAACCCGGCCGATGCGCAGAACATCAAGGGCGCGGTGTTGGTGATGCATGGCGCCTCCGACCCGCTGGTGCCGAAAGAGCAGCTACCGGCTTTCGAAGATGAAATGAACGCGGCTGGGGTGGATTGGCAATTGCTGAGCTACGGCGGCGCGGTGCATTCGTTCACCGATCCGCAGGCCAATGTGCCGGGCAAGATGATGTACAACGCCAAGGTCGCCGGACGTGCGTTCCGCTCGATGCATAACTTGCTGGATGAGGTGTTCAAGGGCTGAAGTCGGGTTCTGGATTTGAATCCCCTTGTTGTCTGATATAAGGCCATCGCGAGCAAGCTCGCTCCCACAATGATCCGCTGTGAACGCAAATTCCGTGATCACTCAAATCCGGTGTGGAAGCGAGCTTGCTCGCGATGGCGGCCTGACAAGCAATCCTGAAATCAGGGCAACTCGATCCGCTCGCTTTCCCCAGGCACGGTCGGCCAGTCTCCGGCTGCCCAGCGCCGGCGGGCTTCATCGATCCGGGCCGGGTCGCTGGAGACGAAGTTCCAGTTCATCCGTCGCGGTCCATCCAGTGGCGCGCCACCGAACAGCACGGCATGGCAATCGCTGTCGGCAAACAGCGTCATCTCTTCCCCTGTGGGCAATATCGCCAGGGAATGGGCTTCTACCGGCTCGCCATCCAGCAACGCCTCGCCGCTCAACACATACAGGGCCCGCTCTTCATGCTCGGTGGGAATCAGCAGCGTCGTCGCGGTCTGCAGGTGCAGTTCGGCATACAGCGTGGGCGAGAGCACCGGCACCGGCGATTCCAGGCAAAAGCCTGACCCGGCGATCATGCGGATGCTGACTCCCAGGTTCTCACTGACCGGCAGGCTCTGTGCCGGATGATGGCTGTAGTGTCCCGGGCCTTGTTCGTGGGCTTTGGGTGAGGCCAGCCAGACTTGCAACCCGTGCATGATGAAAGGGCTGCCCAGCAGTGACTCGGGGGTGCGTTCGACGTGGGCGATGGCGCTGCCGGCGGTCATCCAACTGACATCCCCGGCGTCCACCACCTGGTCGGAACCCAGGCTGTCCTTGTGCTGGAGTTTGCCTTCGAACAGGTAGGTGAGGGTGGACAGCCCGATGTGGGGATGTTGCCGGATGTTCATGCCTTTACCGGCCGGATAGGTGGTTTTCAGCATGTGATCGAAAAACACGAAAGGCCCGACGCTGCGGCACTTGGCGGACGGCAGTGGGCGGAGAATCGGCTGGCCTTCGACGTCTTCGGCGCGGGGGCGAACGGTCAGGGGGGTGGTCATGTTGTCTTCCAGGTTGAACAACGGTTGCGCGAAGCATAACCCGTCGCCGGCAGACGCGGCAGATGCGCCTTGAACCCCAGCGGGACGGTGAGGGTCTATGTTGCTCATGGCTTCTGGAGACTGCCCGTGCCTTTGACCCGTCTGATCTTTGCCTGGCTGCTGGTTGTTTCGAGCAGCGGCGCCGCGGCTCGCGAATATGCCTACAGCGATGCGCACCTGCATTACGTCGATTTCTTTCAGGAAACCGCCGGCATGCCCAAGCTGCTCCAGGCGATGGCGGACAATCGCATCGAACATGTGATGATTTCCGGCGTGCCGGTGGCCAAGAAGTGGCATGAGGATGAGCCCAAGCGCCCGCGTTATTACGCCGGTGACGATGCAGACGCCTATTGGTACAGCGCCACCGATGTGATTGTTGCGGCGGCAGTGAGCAAGCTGACCGAGGAGCAACGCCAGCACTTCCATCCTTTCCTATCGGGCTTCAACCCCAACGACAAGAACTCCGCTGCCCACATCCAACGCATGCTCGATCTCTACCCGGGGTTGTGGCAAGGCATCGGCGAAGTCTTCACCCGCCATGACGATCTGACGGCGCTGACCTCGGGCGATACCCCGCGGGCCAACAACGAAGCCATGACCCGGATCTATCACTTGGCGGCCGAGAACGACCTGCCGGTGATGCTGCATTCCAACATCACCTCCAAGCGTGAAAGAAATCCCCTGTACCTGGCGGAAATCGAGGAGCCGTTGCGCAACCACCCCCATACGCGTTTCATCTGGGCCCATGCCGGCACCAGCATGGAAATCCATCGCCACCAGACCCGCTTGGATTTTCTGTTGCCGACCCTGACCCGCATGCTTGAGGCCTATCCCAATCTGTACATCGACCTGTCCTGGAGCCTGCTCACGCCGTACTTGCTGGACGAGGCGGGCAAGCCCCAGGACGAGTGGGTAAAGCTGGTGGAGCGCTTTCCGGAGCGCTTCATGGTGGGCTCGGATGTGGTCGGGCGTTTCAACAAATTGGGTAAGGAGTTGCACAGCTTCGATCCACTCCTCGATGCCTTGCCGGAAGATGTGGCCAGGAAGGTGGCGCGGGATAATTTCCTGGCGGTGTTGTGTGGGAGCAAGGCTTGCCCGCGATGAAGACGACGCCGGTTTCCGGGGAAACGAGGTGCCTGCATCGCGAGCAAGCTCTGCTCCCACAGACCAACATCGCTCTGTCATCAGCCTGTCACTGCGGCGTCATACCCTCGCGCTCATCTCAATCAAGGAGCGCACTATGCACCTCACCCGTTCAAGCGCACTGGTCGCGCTGTTGTTGACCTGCGGCCTGGCACAGGCCGAAGTCCGTGTCGAAGGCCCGGTGGAATACGGCGTCTTCGAAGGGCCGCAAGCCGAGCTGCAATCGGGGGAGCGGGTCCTGCGGCGCAGCAACGAGCAGATCCGCCAGACCGAAAGCGTGCCGGCGAAGCTGGGCACCAAGTTCGGCATGCGTTATCAGTTGGCGGGCAAGGTCGCTGATGATCAACCGTTGACCCTGTTGTACTTCACCCCTGGCATCCGCACCCCCGATGGTGTGCGCCACGACAAGTTCGAAGTCATCCAGAAACTGGTACCCGGCGCGCCTCAGGACGTCATGGCCTATGAATTCACCGAAAGCCACGAAGTGGTGCCGGGGGAGTGGCGGTTCATGGTGTTTCAGGGGGATCGGCTGTTGACGCAGCAGCGGTTTGTGGTGCGCTGAGTCTCATCCCACTGTAGATCTCATGTGGGAGCGGGCTTGCCCGCGAATGCGCAGTGTCAGGCGGTATATTCGTCTGCTGACACACCGCATTCGCGAGCAAGCCCGCTCCCACGGAACCCTGTAGTGGATTGGCAGGCAAAAAAAACGCCCCGAACCAGTCGGGGCGTTTTTTATTGATTTGCTAGGTGCTGGCAAAGGCTGCGATCTTTTCGCTTAAAAGATCGCAGCCTGCGGCAGCTCCTACGCGCCCTGCCAGCGCTTCATCACCAGGGTGGCGTTGGTGCCGCCGAAGCCGAAGCTGTTGCTCATCACGGTATTGATGGTGGCGTCTTCGCGAGTCTTGGTCAGGATAGGCAGGTCGGCCACTTCCGGGTCCAGTTCGTCGATGTTGGCGGAACCGGCCATGAAGTTGCCTTCCATCATCAGCATGCAGTAGATCGCTTCGTGAACGCCGGCGGCGCCCAGGGAGTGACCCGACAGGCTTTTGGTGGAGCTGATGGCCGGGGCCTTGTCGCCGAACACTTCGCGTACACCCTTCATTTCCGCGACGTCGCCGACCGGGGTCGAGGTGCCGTGGGTGTTCAGGTAGTCGATCGGTGCATCGACGGTGGACATGGCCATCTGCATGCAACGCACGGCACCTTCACCGCTTGGCGCGACCATGTCGTAGCCGTCGGAAGTGGCGCCGTAGCCGACGATTTCCGCATAGATCTTCGCGCCACGGGCCAGGGCGTGTTCCAGCTCCTCGACCACCACCATGCCACCACCGCCGGCGATGACGAAGCCGTCACGGTCGGCGTCGTAGGCACGGGAAGCTTTTTCCGGTGTGTCGTTGCGCTTGCTGGACAGGGCGCCCATGGCGTCGAACAGGAACGACTGGCTCCAATGTTCTTCTTCACCGCCACCGGCGAACACGATGTCCTGCTTGCCCATCTGGATCTGTTCCATGGCGGTACCGATGCAATGGGCACTGGTGGCGCAGGCAGAAGCGATAGAGTAGTTCAGGCCCTTGATCTTGAACGGCGTGGCCAGGCAGGCGGAAACGGTGCTGCTCATGGTCCGCGTGACGCGGTAGGGGCCAACGCGCTTGACGCCTTTTTCGCGCAGGATGTCCAGCGCTTCCATCTGGTTCAAGGTGGAGGCACCGCCGGAGCCGGCAATCAGGCCGGTGCGCGGGTTGGAAACCTGCTCTTCGGTCAGGCCGGAGTCAGCGATGGCGTCCTTCATGGCCAGGTAGGCGTAGGCCGCCGCATGGCCGACGAAACGGTAGATCTTGCGATCGATCAGTTCTTCGAGATTGAGGTCAATGGAGCCGGAAACCTGGCTACGCAGACCCATTTCAGCATATTCCGGGTTGAACCGGATGCCAGGGCGACTTGCACGCAGGTTAGCGGAGACGGTCTCTTTGTCATTGCCCAGGCACGATACGATGCCCAGACCAGTGATAACGACGCGGCGCATGCGGATAACCCTTAGAAGTTGTCAGTGGAGGTGAAAACGCCGACCCGGAGGCCTTCGGCGGTGTAGATCTCGCGACCGTCCACGGCAACCGAACCATCGGCAATGGCCATGTTCAGCTTGCCCTTGAGGACGCGTTTGATATGAATGTTATAGGTGATTTTCTTGGCGGTCGGCAGGACCTGACCAAAGAACTTCACTTCGCCCGAACCCAGGGCGCGACCGCGACCCGGCAGGCCTTGCCAGCCGAGGAAGAAACCGACCAGTTGCCACATGGCGTCCAGGCCCAGGCAGCCCGGCATCACCGGGTCACCTTCGAAGTGGCAGGCGAAGAACCACAGGTCCGGAGTGATATCCAGCTCGGCGACCAATTCACCTTTGCCGTACTTGCCACCCTCTTCGCTGATATGGGTGATGCGATCCACCATCAGCATGTTCGGGGCGGGCAGTTGCGCGTTACCTGGGCCGAACAGCTCACCGCGACTGCAGCGCAGCAGGTCTTCCCGGGTAAAGGCGTTTTGTTTGGTCATGCGAGCTCCTCAATAGTCCCATGCGGCAGGGTGGGGCAAATCTTCCCGGCCGATCGAAGCGTTCATGCCTCGAATCGACAGCCTACTCATAGACTATTGCGTTGTAGTGAAAGTCACAGCACACGGGAAATGAATGTACACCTGTGCACTGAAATTTTTATTCAAGCCCCAATCGAGGCTTGTTCGGGTGCCTAAGACTGCCGCACTTTCGCCTTTCACGCCAGTCACAGATGGTCCGGTGAGCGGTTCTAGTTCACCCAGCGCTGCAGAATCTGCTGCAGGTCGTTCCTTTTGAACGGCTTGGCCAGGTAATCGTTCATGCCCGCCGCGAGGCAGGCTTCGCGATCGCCCTGCAAGGCGTTGGCCGTCAGGGCGATAATCGGCACCTCGCCGCAGCCCGGCAACTGACGGATCTGCCGGGTGGCTTCGTAGCCATCGATGATGGGCAAGCGGCAATCCATGAGGATCGCTTCGAAAATCAGGCTTTCGGCGCTGCGTACGGCCTGGGCGCCATCGGTGGCGACGCTGACGGTGAAACCCAGGCTGCGCAGCATGGCTTCGATCACCGTCTGGTTGACCGGATTGTCTTCCACCAGCAACACGTTGCGGCCTTCGCCATCGCCGCTGCCGGTGGGCAGGCGCGGTGCCAGGGGCGGTGGCATCTGGCGCGACAGGGCCAGCGGGATCTCGAGGGTGAACACCGAGCCCTGGCCTTCTTCGCTCTGGGCCCGCAGCGTCCCGCCCATGCGTTCGGCCAGGGTGCGGGCGATCGGCAGGCCCAGACCGGTGCCGCCGTAGCGCCGGGAAATCGAATTGTCGGCCTGCTGGAAGGCGTCGAACATGCGCTCCAGGCTTTCGGCGGGGATACCAATGCCACTGTCGCGTACCGTGCAGGTGAACCACAGCAGTTCGTGGTCCAGGGCCTGCCACTGGCATTGCACGGTGACACGGCCTTGCTCGGTGAATTTCAGCGCGTTGCCGATCAGGTTCACCAGGATCTGCCGTATCCGCGTCGGATCTCCCTGCACCTGCAAGGCCTGCATGTCGTCCGGGACCAGCAGGTCCAGGCCCAGCTTGCGCTGCGCGGCGCTGTGCTGGAACGACTGCGCGCAACTGCCCACCAGTTCGGCCAGGTTGAACGGGATGTGCTCCAATTCCAAGGCCGAGCGTTCGATACGCGAGAAGTCGAGGATGTCGTTGATCACCTTCAGCAGGTGCTCGGTGGATTCAGACGCCAGCGCCGTGTACTCGTGCTGTTCGTCGGTCATGCGAGTGGTTTCCAACAGCTGCAGCATGCCCAGTACGCCGTTCATGGGCGTGCGCAGTTCATGGCTCATCATCGCCAGGAACTCGGACTTGGCGCTGTTGGCTTTTTCCGCTTCCTCGCGGGTCTTGATCAACTGCGCCATGGCCTGGTGCTGTTCGCGGCTGGCTTGTTCCAGACCGTCGGCCAGGTTGTTGATGTGCCGCGACAAGGCCCCCAGTTCGGCATCATCGACGACGGGCAGCGGGGTGCTGTAGTCGCCTTGCTGGATGGCCTTGACCGCGTTGCCGATGTCGCGGATCGGTCGAGACAGGTTGGTCGCCAGCCGGCGCGCCACCAGGAAGGTGAACAGCAGGGCGAACAGTGCCAGGATCGCAGCCTTGAGCAGGATTTCCTGCTGCCGCTGGCTGAAGGCGTCACTGGACATGCCGACGATCACGCGGCCCAGGTAATCTTCGCCGGACGCCTCGACGGCGGTGCTGTTGCCCTGCAGGAAATCATTGTTCAGGGCAATGCGCTGCAGGCGCACCGGGGCCTGGAAGACTTCTATCTGTTGGGCACGGCTGTGGACTTGCTCGGGTTGTTCGACGTACACCAGGACCTTGTCGGTGCTGTCCTGGACCTCCAGGAAGCGCACGTGAGGGGTCGCCAGAGTCGCGGTGAGCAGGCTTTCCAGCACTTCGTTGTTGCCGGAAATGACCCCGTACTCCGTGGCGGGGGCCAGTTGGTTGGCGATCAGTTGCCCGGTGTGATTGAGCTCCTGGCGCAAGTCCTGGATCCGCACGAAGGTAAAGAAGCTGATCAGCAGCACGGTCAGCAGCAGCGCCGGACCGAGGGCGATGAGCTGGGTGCGGGTATTGATGTCCCAACGACGACGCAAGGTCATGGGCGGTGTTCTCCTTCGGCCAACGTTGCCGCGACGGATTCGGCGTCAATCGGTTCGATCCCCAGCGAGCGGGAGACCTGCCGGTTGCCCAGGACTTTGAAACGGTCCGGATACAGCGTGCGCGGCCAGGTCGTGGCGGGGCGGTCGAGCAGGTCGTCGAGAATCGCCAGCCAGTCTTGCTGGTCGCTGTAGGTGCTGGCCAGGCTGCCGGCCTTGACGAATGCCGCGCTGGGCCCGATCAGCGCACGTTGCCGGGCATAGCTGCTGAGCAACAGGTTCTTCACGGTCTTGGGGTTGTACAAATCGGGGTCATCGAGGCCCAGCAGCACGTCGCTCTGGCCCAGCAGGTTCTGCAGGGGACGGCTGTCGCTGGTGTCGTCCCAGCGTTCGCTGACGATCACCAGGCCCAGCGGTGCCGCGGCCTGGCGGATGTCCTTGAGCAGGAATTCACTGTGGGCGTCGTACAGCACACCGACCTGTCGCACCTGCGGCAGGATGGTGCGGATCAGCCGTAATTGTCGCGCCATCGGTGGATCGCTCCACAGCAGGCTCAGATGCGCAGGCGTGGCCTCGCCCAGGCGCTCGCGGGCTTGCTGGCGGCTGATGCGCAGGACCAGGGTGGCCGGGCCCCGGGCGTCTTGCAGCCGCCACTCCAGGCTGGGCAGGTCAAGCAGAACCAGGCGGACATTATCTGGCAACTTGTCCGGCGCCGGCAGGTTGGCCAGCGGCGTAAACCGCACGCTGTCTTCGGGGCGCAGGGCTTTCAGGGCCTGGGTGAAAGACTGCACGCCGGGGCTGTCCTCGGCGCCGGTCAAGAGGATTTCGGCGGCCCGTGCCTGGAGGGTTGTCAGCCAACCGGCAAACACCAGGCACAGGGCCAGCGTCAGGCGGCCATGAAATGGCATCTTGCGAGGGGAGTGCCGGGACATCTAGAACGACAACTCCGCACTGAAGTACACGACATGGCGGGCGTCGTAGCGGTTGTCGACGAAGGTCATGGGCTGGTTGTCCAGGCGCTGCTGCAGGACGCCCGCCAGTTCCAGGCTGGCCTTGCCCAGGGGAATGCGCCGGGCGATGCGGGTGTCCACCCGTTCGAAGCGATAGCCGTTGAGATCGTCGGCGGCGTAATAGAACAGCGCGCTGTTCCAGCCTTGGCCCCAGTCCCTTAGCCAGCCGGCCGAGCCGCTGTTGCGGGCGGTCAGTTGTTCGTCGAGGGGGTTGCTGGCCTGGGCGTCGACATAGGCGTAGGTCAGGCGCAGGCGGTCGGCGCTGGTCATGCGCCAGTCGAACTGGGTCTCGACCCCGGAGAACTGTGATTCGTTGGCGTTGCTGGCAATGTACTGATTGTTGCGCAGCGGCTCGCTGATCATGCCGGTGATTTCGTCATGGAACAGTTTCACATCGACCGCCAGGCCCAGGTCCACGAAGTAACCGTTGTAGCCCAGTTCCCGGGAGCGCATGTGTTCTTGTTCCAGGTTTCCGGGGCCGCGGGTCTGGACGAAGTAACGGGCGCTGTTCTGGCCGAAGGCGGTGGGCTGCAGGTTGGTGACCTGATAGCTCCAGTTGACGTTGTTCTCGAACATGTCCGGCGAGCGCACGGCTTCGGAGTACACCGCCCGCAGGCCATGGCGTGGAGTGATCAGGTAATTGACGGCGATCCGCGGAGTCAGCGAGCTGCCGGTCAGGCGGGTGTCTTCGAACATCGCGCCGCCCTGCAACAGCCAATGCTCGGTGGCCCGCCATTCGAGCTGGCCGAACAGGCGCCAGGTGGTGTCGTCCAGGGTGCCGTTGAAGTACGTCTCCGAGTCGGCCCGGTCGTAGCGATAGTTGGCCCCGGTGACCAGGCGCAGGCTGTCGGACAGGCTTAGGGTGTCCTGGATCTCCAGGTCGTAGCGCGATTCCCGGGCGCTCTGGTCGATATCGCCGCACAGGGTTTGCGAGGCGCCGTTGCGCCACTGATCGAGCACCTGATTGGCCAACGCCTGTTCCTGTGGCGTGCCGGGTGGCGCGCCAGTGCTGGTGTAGCTGGGGATATTGCGCGCCAGCTTCTCGGCATAGTTGGGGTTGAGCTGCCACAGGTCGGTCAGTTGCGGGCTGAAGGACACCTCGGCGTCACAGGCGCGCCAGGTCTGCTGGCGATCCCAGTGCTGGATCGAGCCCTGTACATAAAGGCTGTGATCGGGGTCCAGGTCCAGGTTCCAGCGCAGTGAACCGGCGTAGTCCTTGGCGATGACGTCGGAGTTATCCCCAGCGGCGGTAATCCCGGCAAACACGGGATGATAGGTATAAGGCCGCTGGTTGGTCCCATCCTTGGCGTTCAATTGCCAGTCGATGCTCTGCCGTTCGTCCAGGGTCTGGCTGACGGACAGGTTGAAGCGGTTCAGGCGGCGGCTGTCGCGGTAGTCGGCGCCGTTGCGGTCGCTGTCAAAGCCATCGTCTTCCTGGCCGGACAGCGATAGCCGCAGGTCGCCGCCTTCCCAGCCGCTGCCCTGGCTGGCGTACCAGTCACTGATGCCACGCTGGCCCCGGGTGATTTTCAGCCGGGTGCCGTGGCTGTCGGCCGGGGCGCGGGTGATGATGTTGACCACCGCCATCAGCGCGTTGGCGCCATAACTGACGGTGTTGGGGCCGCGGAAGACTTCGATCCGCTCGATGTCTTCCATGGCCACCGGAATATCGCTCCAGTCCACCGTGGCCAGGCCGGCGCGGTACACCGAGCGGCCGTCGATCAGCACTTGCATGCGGCGGGCTTCGCTGGCGTTGGTGCCATGGTAGTTCACGGCCGCCTGGTTGCCTGTGATGTTGCCGACCATCATGCCCGGCACCAGGCGCAGCAATTCGCTGATGTCCCGGGCACCGCTGGCCTTGATCAACTCGCTGTCGAGCACGGTCATGCTGCCCGGCACCGCCGCTGGCGATTGCTTCAGGCGCGTGGCCGTCAGTACCTGGGGCAGGGGCTGGCTGTCCACGAACAAGTCGTCGGCCAGCACTGGCGGGCTGATGATCAGTGCCAATAGCAGGGACGAACCTGAGCGGGAAGGGCCAACGGACACGGCACAGCCTATGGGAATGGGTGGGTGACGGGCATGTTAACTGAGCTGAACGACTTTTCCATTCACGTTGACAGCATTTTCCTAGGAATTAATGGTCAGCTTCCTACAGCTGGCGGTAATTGTTGCCGGGGCTGGTCGCCATCCGGCCGCTCCGTATAATGCCCCGCATTGCCACTTGGTATGGATGAACGGATTGCATATGACTGAACAGCGCCCGATTGCGGTCCTGGGGGGCGGGAGTTTCGGTACCGCCGTGGCTAACCTGCTGGCCGAGAACGGTCACCCGGTGCGCCAGTGGATGCGTGACCCGGAACAGGCCGAGGCCATCCGGGTCAACCGCGAGAACCCGCGTTACCTCAAGGGCATCAAGATCCGCCCGGAAGTGGTTCCGGTGACTGACTTGCAGGCCACCCTGGAGGGCAGCGACCTGTTTTTCGTCGCCTTGCCGTCCAGTGCCTTGCGCTCGGTGCTGGCGCCCCATGCCGAGCGCTTGAGCGGCAAATTGTTGGTGAGCCTGACCAAGGGCATCGAAGCCCAGACCTTCAAGCTGATGAGCGAGATTCTCGAAGAAATCGCCCCCAAGGCGCGGATCGGTGTGATTTCCGGGCCGAACCTGGCGCGGGAAATCGCCGAGCACGCCTTGACCGCCACGGTGGTCGCCAGCGAGGACGAAGCGCTGTGCCAACGGGTCCAGGCCGCACTCCATGGCCGTACCTTTCGGGTCTACGCCAGCGCCGACCGTTTCGGGGTGGAGCTGGGCGGGGCGCTGAAGAACGTCTATGCCATCATCGCCGGCATGGCGGTGGCGCTGGGCATGGGGGAGAACACCAAGAGCATGCTGATCACTCGCGCGCTGGCGGAAATGACCCGCTTCGCCGTCAGCCAGGGTGCCAATCCGATGACCTTCCTGGGATTGGCCGGGGTGGGCGACCTGATCGTCACCTGTTCCTCGCCCAAGAGCCGCAACTACCAGGTCGGTTTTGCCCTCGGCCAAGGCTTGAGCCTTGACGAGGCCGTGTCGCGCCTGGGTGAAGTGGCCGAAGGGGTCAACACCCTCAAGGTGCTCAAGGCCAAGTCCCAGGAGGCGGGGGTGTATATGCCGCTGGTCGCCGGGTTGCACGCGATTCTGTTCGAAGGGCGCACGCTTGAGCAGGTGATCGAGCTGTTGATGCGTGGCGAACCGAAGACCGACGTCGATTTCATTTCCACCAGCGGTTTCAACTGAACCGCTATTGACCGCAAGCAGGAGCGAGCCATGAACGATCCGCAAGGGCAACCCCAATACGAATCCATCCTGCTGCGTGTGCTGTGGATGGTGGTCTATCTGCTGGTCTGGCAGGTGGCGCAATTCATCCTCGGTGCCGTGGTGCTGGTGCAATTGATTTATCGGCTGATCTACGGCGCGCCCAGCGCCAGCCTGATGAATTTCGGCGACAGCCTGAGCCAGTTCCTGGCGCAGATCGGCCGCTTCGGTACCTTCCACAGCGACCAGAAGCCTTGGCCGTTCGCCGACTGGCCGACCCCACGCACGCCGGAAGGCGAAGCGCCACACGCCGTGGCACCGGCCCCGCATCCCGTCCGCGACGAGGAGCCGAAGCTATGAAACTGTGGGTATTGCGTCACGGTGAGGCAGAGCCCCATGGTGCCCGTCCCGATCCGGAACGGGTCTTGACGGTGCACGGCCGCGAGGAGGTGTTGCTCAGCGCCGGCCGGTTGATGGGCGAGCCGTTGCGGGCCATCTACGCCAGCCCTTATGTGCGTGCCCAGCAGACCGCGCAACTGGTGCGCGAAGCACTGGGGTTCGAACCTGAACTGATCACCGTCGATTGGCTCACGCCGGAGACCCGACCGACGGAGGTGCTAAGGCATCTGGAGGACCAGGACGATGTGCTGCTGGTCAGCCATAACCCATTGGTGGGCAGCTTGCTGGGCTTACTGCAGCACGGCCATCTGCAACAACCCGAGCAAGTGCAAACCGCCGGCCTGGCCGAGCTGGAAGGCGATCTGCCGCTGGCCGGGGCGATGGTGCTCAAGGGCATCAGGCACCCCTGAATAGAACGGTTGCAGGACTGGGCAAGACAACAATCAAACAGGAAGGGCAACGATGAGTCTGTGGCGCACCACCCCCGACATCGAGAAACTGAACGCCGCCGGTAAGAACACCATCAGCGAAGTGCTGGACATTCGGTTCGAGTCCTTCGACGACGAATCCCTGACCGCCAGCATGGTGGTCGATCACCGCACCCATCAGCCATTCGGCCTGCTGCATGGCGGTGCTTCCGTGGTGTTGGCCGAAACGGTCGGCTCCATGGCCGCCTACCTCTGTGTGGACACCAGCAAATTCTATTGCGTGGGCCTGGAGATCAACGCCAACCACCTGCGCGGCGTGCGCAGTGGACGGGTGACGGCCACGGCCCGGGTGGTCCACCTGGGGCGCACCACCCAGGTCTGGGACATCCGCCTGGTCAACGACGAGGGCAAGGTCAACTGCGTGTCGCGCCTGACCATGGCGGTGGTGCCATTGGGTGAGCAGCCGCCGGCGCGTTGAAGCCCTACCTGTGGCGAGGGAGCTTGCTCCCGCTGGGCCGCGAAGCGGCCCCAAACCCACCGACTCGATCAGCCTGAATCATCGAGTGGCCTGATTTTGGGCCTGCTGCGCAGGCCAGCGGGAGCAAGCTCCCTCGCCACGGTGTTCAACATGAAATTCTGTGGTGGTGAGGCTCAACCCCATAGCCCAAGCCCGACTGTCATCATTCCTGTCAGTTACGGTCATTGCCGCGCCGTCGGGTTCTGCGGACAATCTGCCGCAGTTCCCCCAATGGATCGGCTGTCATGTCGCAACAGATTTTTTTCGCCCACGCCAATGGTTTCCCCTCGGCCACTTACGGCAAGCTGTTCGCCGCATTGGCGCCGCAGTACCAGGTCGCGCATCTGGAACTGCACGGCCATGACCCGCGTTTTCCGGTGGACGATAACTGGCACAACCTGGTGGACGAACTGATCCATCACCTGGAGCAGCAACCGGCGCCGGTGTGGGGCGTTGGCCACTCCCTGGGTGGCGTGCTGCACCTGCACGCGGCGTTGCGCTGTCCCCAGTTGTATCGCGGCGTGGTCATGCTCGATTCGCCAGTGCTGACCCGTACCGACCAGTGGGTGATCCTGGCCGCCAAGCGCCTGGGGTTCATCGACCGCCTGACCCCGGCAGGCCGGACGCTGGGGCGGCGTGAGGAGTTCGCTGACCTGGAATCCGCCCGGCAGTATTTTGCCGGCAAGACACTGTTTCGTGGCTTTGACCCGGATTGCTTCGACGCCTACCTGCAACACGGCCTGCAACAAGTCGGCGACCGGCTGCGCCTGCGCTTCGACCCGGCCACGGAGATCAGTATCTACCGCGGCGTGCCGCACACCAGCCCAGGACGGCCCCGCAAGCTCAAGGTGCCGCTGGCGGTGGTGCGCGGCCGGCAGAGTCGCGTGGTGATGCGGCATCACACCCGGTCGGTGGGGCGTATGCTCCATGGCGAATCCCTGAGCATGCCCGGCGGCCATATGTTTCCCCTCGAACGTCCACAAGACACGGCCAACCTGCTCAGGAACCTGTTCCAGCGTTGGGAAGGGCGCAGCGCATGAGCATGGTCGAGGAGGTCCGCCTGAGCCTGCCTCACATCGAGCTGGCGGCTCACTTGTTCGGCCCGGAAGACGGGCTGCCGGTGATTGCCCTGCACGGTTGGCTGGACAACGCCAACAGCTTCGCCCGCCTGGCGCCCAGGCTCGAGGGGCTGCGGGTGATCGCCCTGGACATGGCCGGTCACGGTCATTCCGGGCATCGCCCGCCGGGTGCCAGCTATGCCTTGTGGGACTACGTCCATGATGTGCTGCAAGTGGCCGAACAACTGGGCTTGAAGCGCTTCGCCCTGCTGGGGCATTCCATGGGCGCCATTGTCTCGCTGGTGCTGGCCGGTTCCCTGCCGGAACGGGTGACGCACCTGGGGTTGATCGACGGGGTGATTCCTCCTACAGCCAAAGGCGATAACGCGGCCGAACGCATGGGCATGGCCCTGCAAGCCCAGTTGGATTTGCAGCAAAAACGCAAGCCGGTCTACAAAACCCTCGACCGGGCCATCGAAGCGCGTATGAAGGGGTTGGTAGCGGTCAGCCGCGAGGCCGCCGAGTTGCTGGCCCAGCGCGGCCTGATGCCGGTGCCCGGGGGCTATACCTGGCGCACCGACAACCGCCTGACCCTGCCATCGCCCCTGCGCCTGACCGAGGAGCAGGCCATGGCGTTCGTTGCGCGGGTCGCTTGTCCGGCGCATCTGGTGGTGGCGGCCGATGGCATGCTGGCCCAGCACCCGGAGCTGCTGGAGCGTCTACCCTTCAGTCATGAGCAGTTGCCTGGCGGCCATCATTTGCACCTTAACGATGAGGTTGGTGCCGGGCTTGTAGCAGACTGTTTCAATCGGTTATTCACTGTTCCTTGACTTGCGCCGGGCAACTGTCGAGGCTGAGCGGGTTGAAAGGGAGACAACCATGACAGACCTCTGTTTGCCAGCCTCGCGGTGCATCGGCGACGCCCGTCGCGTCCAAGCGTCCCAGGCCAAGCCGATCCGATGAAATTATCCGTTCACTTACTCGTCCTGCTGGTGCTGGCCTGCTTCAGCCCGGCGTCGTTCGCCGTCGATGTGCCGGGCAGTCGCGACCTGGATCGCGTGCCACGCATGCCCGATGCACAGATCGTCGATTATCGGCAAACCAGCGACCTGGAACGTGTCTACCCCATGGGCTCGATCCGCAAGATCAGCGGCCAGTTGCGCTTTGACGGCCAAGTCGATGCCCGTGGGAATGTCACGTCGGTCACCTATGAGCTGCCGCCGGAACATTCCGCCACCCAGGCCTTTACCGCGGCTCGCGAAGCGTTGCAGAAACAGGGCGCCGAGCTGTTGTTCTGGTGCCAGGCCCGCGATTGCGGCGAAAGCAGCCTGTGGGCCAACGACGTCTTCGGCAACGCCAAGCTCTATGGCGCCGACAACGGCCAGGCCTTCCTGTTGCTGCGCCTGGCGCCGCCCGCGGACAACACGCTGATTGCGCTGTATGCCATCACCCGCGGCAATCGCAAGGCCTACCTGCATGTCGAGCAGTTCGAGGCGAATGCTGCGTTGGGTGACTTGCTGCCGACATCGGCCACCCTGTTGCGCCAGCTCAAGGACACGGGGGTCCTGGACTTGCCGCGTCTTGCCGGTGAACCGGACGACACCTGGTTGCGCCTGTTGTCCCGGGCGCTGAACCTGGACACGGGCCTGCGGGTCAGTATCGCCGGGCCCCGGGCCGAGGACTGGATTGAGGCGCTGGCGGGCCAGGGCGTCCGGGTGGCGCGCATGGAGGCCGCCAGCGGCGAGGCGGCCGGATTGCATCTGGAGTTGCTGCGCTAAGCTGTCTCGGGGCAGTGGTTTCACACCCGTGCCCCGATCCTGTTCATTTTTTCGAGACCCTACATGCTCAATAACGATCGGCTGTTGGTGCAGATCCTGCTCCTGGTGTTGTTCGGCGCAAGCCTCTGGGTCATGGCGCCGTTCTGGTCGGCGCTGTTCTGGGGCGCGGTGCTGGCGTTCGCCAGCTGGCCGTTGATGCGCCTGCTGACCCGCTGGGTCAATGGTCGCGAATCCCTGGCGGCGGCGTTACTGACGGTGGGCTGGATGCTGTTGGTGGCGGTGCCGCTGGTGTGGTTGGGTTTCAACCTGGCCGACCATGTGCGCGATGCCACCGCGTTCATCAGGGACGTCCAAGTCGATGGCTTGCCCGAAGCCCCTGACTGGCTTGCCGCCATCCCCTTGGTGGGCGGGCGGCTGGTGGGCATCTGGAACAGCATCGATCAGCAGGGCGCGGCCATGATGGTGTCCATCAAGCCGTATCTGGGGCAGGTCGGCAACTGGCTGTTGGCGCGCAGTGCGCAGATTGGCGGCGGCATACTCGAACTGACCCTGAGTATTGTGTTCGTGTTCTTTTTCTATCGCGACGGCCCGCGCCTGGCGGCGTTCGTCCATGGGTTGCTGGAACGCCTGATCGGCGACCGTGCCGGTTACTACATCGAACTGGTGGCCGGTACAGTGCAGCGGGTGGTCAACGGCGTGATCGGCACTGCGGCGGCCCAGGCCGTGCTGGCGCTGATCGGCTTCCTGATCGCCGGGGTGCCGGGGGCGCTGGTACTGGGGATCGTCACGTTCCTGTTGAGCCTGATCCCCATGGGACCACCCCTGGTCTGGATCCCCGCCACGGCATGGCTGGTATGGAAGGGGGAATACGGGATGGCGGTGTTCCTCGGCATCTGGGGCACATTCATCATCAGTGGCGTGGACAACGTGCTCAAACCCTACCTGATCAGCCGTGGCGGAAACCTGCCCCTGGTCATCGTGTTGCTGGGGGTGTTCGGCGGGTTGATCGCCTTCGGTTTCATCGGCCTGTTCATCGGCCCGACCTTGTTGGCGGTGGCGTACAGCCTGTTGACGGACTGGAGCAAGAGCCAGGCGCGGTAGTCTGAGTGCCGAGCACTTGTGGCGAGGGAGCTTGCTCCCGCTGGGTTGCGCCGTAGGAGCTGCCGAAGGCTGCGATCTTTTGATCTTTCGCTTGGGACTCAAGTGTCTGGGGAAAGATCGCAGCCTCGTTGCACTCGACAGCTCCTACAGGGGAGATAAGGGCTTAGAGGCGAGGCAGGCTGATCACCGCAGTCAACCCACCCCCCGGCGTTTCTTCCAGGCTCAACTGCCCGCCCAGGCGTTCGGTGGCTTCCCGGGCGATGGTCATGCCCAGGCCGACACCACCGGAGTTGCGATTGCGCGAGCTTTCCAGGCGGAAAAAGGGCTCGAACACCGCCTCGCGTTTGTCCGCCGCAATACCGGGGCCTTGGTCGATGACCCGGATCAATACCTGGTGTTGCTGGTCTTGCAGGGCAATCAAGGCATGGCCGGCGTAGCGCAAGGCGTTGTCGATGAGGTTGTTGAGGCATGAACGCAGTGCCATGGGTTGCACCTGCAGTGGGGCGCAGGTGCCGCTGACTTGCACATCGGCGCCCTGGTCCTGGGCGTTTTCGCTCAATGATTCCACCAAGGCCTGCACGTCCATCCATTGCAGCGCTTCACTGGTGCGCTGTTCGTGCAAGTAGGTCAGGGTGGCATCGAGCATGCCGATCATGTCGTCCAGGTCCTGGCGCATCTGGCCTTGCAGCTTGATGTCATCGATCTGTTCCAGGCGCAGCTTGAGCCGCGAGAGCGGCGTGCGCAGATCATGGGACACCGCGCCAAGCATGCGCGAACGCTGTTGCACCTGCTCTCGAATCCGTTGCTGCATCAGGTTGAACGTATGGGCTGCCTGCCGTGCCTCACGGGGGCCGTTTTCATCCAGCGGCGGGCTGTCGAGGGCTTCGCTCAGGCGCTCGGCGGCATCGCTCAGGCGTTGGATCGGTCGGGTCAGGAGCTTGGCGCCGTACCAGGCCGCGATGATCAGGAACACGAATTGAAAGGTCAGTGGCACCACCGGGCCGCCGAACCAGGGACGCGGACGACGGTTGGGGGGCGGGCCGAAGCGCGGGGGGGCTTCGCCTTGTTGGTTCATTCCTGGCGGTGGCCCGGGGGGCGGCTGGTCGTAATGGAAAAACCAGGCAAAGGCCAGCAGATGCGCCAGGACAATCGCCAATAGCAGCACGCCAAACAGGCGGCCAAACAGAGAGTCCAGGCGCAATCGCATCAACCGATGTCCCGGGCGTCGAACAAGTAGCCTTCACCGCGTACGGTCTTGATCAGTTGGGGGGCCTTGGGATCGTCGCCCAGCTTCTGGCGCAGGCGCGATACCAGCAAGTCGATGCTGCGGTCGAACGCTTCGATGGAGCGGCCGCGAGCCGCGTCCAGCAGTTGTTCGCGGCTGAGCACCCGGCGCGGTCGTTCGATGAAGACCCACAACAGGCGAAACTCGGCATTGGACAGCGGCACCACCAGCCCGTCGACCGAGATCAGTTGGCGCAACACGCTGTTGAGCCGCCAGTTGTCAAAACGGATATTGGCTCGTTGCTCGGTACGGTCGTCACGTACCCGGCGCAGGATTGTCTGGATACGCGCCACCAGTTCCCTGGGTTCGAACGGCTTGGCCATGTAGTCATCAGCGCCCAGTTCCAGGCCAATGATGCGGTCGGTGGGCTCGCAGCGGGCGGTGAGCATCAGGATCGGGATGTCCGATTCGGCACGCAACCAGCGACACAACTGCAAGCCGTCTTCACCCGGCAGCATCAGGTCGAGCACGACCACGTCGAAGTGCTCGGCCTGCATCGCCTGGCGCATGGCCGCGCCATCGGTCACGCCGCTGGCCCGTATGCTGAAACGGGCCAGGTAATCGATCAGCAGCTCGCGGATCGGCACGTCGTCGTCGACGATCAGCGCGTGGGTACTCCAGCGCTTGTCGTCGTCGGACACTTTTTGATTGTCAGAATTTGCAACAGGAGTGTTCTGCATGGATGCATCATCTGCCAGGTAGGCTGCCAACCGTAAAGAAGGCGGCGAGGTGGAGGCTTCAGCATAGGCGTCGTGCCGCGAGGCGTGAAGCGCTGAAAGAGCGGGTTGCGGCGGCGGACGGTAGCGTGTCGACGTGTTGTACGCATGTCATGAATGTATCGGCTTCGACACAAAGGCCGCTATCGTCCATGCTGCTGGAGGGCGATGAGATTTACCGATCATCGGGTCCCGCACGGGCGCTCGTTCCGCTACAATGCGCGCCGATTTCGACTTGCCTGAGAGCCCGCTCATGTCCGCCTGCCAGACGCCCATAATCGTCGCCCTGGATTTCCCCACCCGTGACGCCGCCCTGAAGCTGGCCGACCAATTGGACCCAACGCTTTGCCGGGTCAAAGTCGGCAAGGAACTGTTCACCAGTTGCGCTTCGGAAATTGTCGGGACCCTGCGTGACAAGGGTTTCGAAGTGTTCCTGGACCTGAAGTTCCACGACATTCCCAACACCACCGCCATGGCGGTCAAGGCGGCTGCGGAGATGGGCGTATGGATGGTCAACGTGCATTGTTCCGGTGGCCTGCGCATGATGGCGGCCTGCCGTGAAGTGCTGGATCAGCGCAGCGGCCCGAAACCGTTGCTGATCGGCGTGACCGTGCTGACCAGCATGGAGCGCGAGGACCTGGCCGGGATCGGCCTGGACATCGAGCCTCAGGAGCAGGTGCTGCGGTTGGCGGCGCTGGCGCAGAAGGCCGGCCTGGACGGTCTGGTCTGTTCGGCCCTGGAAGCTGGCGCCCTGAAAGCGGCCCACCCGTCGTTGCAACTGGTGACCCCGGGGATTCGTCCGGCGGGCAGCGCCCAGGACGACCAGCGTCGCATCCTGACCCCGCGTCAGGCACTGGACGCCGGTTCCGACTACCTGGTGATCGGTCGCCCGATCAGCCAGGCCGCCGATCCGGCCCAGGCGCTGGCGGCGGTTGTGGCTGAACTGGCCTGAGCAAACTGATATCCCTTGTGGGAGCGAGCTTGCTCGCGATAGCGGTATGTCAGTCAATAGCAATGTTGACTGACAGGGCCTCATCGCGAGCAAGCTCGCTCCCACAATTGTTTTGTCAGACCTTGAGTACAAGTTTCCCGAAGTTCTCCCCGCTGAACAATTTGCTCAGCGTCTCGGGGAAGGTCTCCAGCCCTTCCACAATGTCTTCCTTGCTCTTGAGCTGCCCCTTGGCCATCCAGCCGGCCATTTCCTGCCCGGCGGCGGCGAACTGGGAGGCGTAGTCCATGACCACGAAACCTTCCATGCGAGCCCGGTTGACCAGCAATGACAGGTAGTTGGCGGGGCCCTTCACCGCTTCCTTGTTGTTGTACTGGCTAATGGCACCGCAAATCACCACGCGGGCCTTGAGGTTCAGGCGGCTGAGCACGGCATCCAGGATGTCGCCCCCGACGTTGTCGAAATACACATCCACGCCTTTGGGGCATTCGCGCTTGAGGCCGGCGTGGACGTCTTCGTTCTTGTAGTCGATGGTGCCGTCGAAACCCAATTCATCGACCAGGAATTTGCATTTGTCGGCACCGCCAGCGATGCCCACCACACGACAGCCTTTGATCTTGGCAATCTGCCCGGCGATGCTCCCCACCGCACCGGCGGCGCCCGACAGCACCACGGTCTCGCCGGCCTTGGGCGCACCGACGTCCAACAGGGCGAAATAAGCGGTCATGCCGGTCATGCCCAGGGCGGACAAATAACGTGGCAGCGGTGCCAGTTTCGGATCGACTTTGTAGAAACCCCTTGGCTCGCCGAGGAAATAATCCTGCACACCCAGGG
This sequence comes from Pseudomonas sp. R151218B TE3479, assembly GCF_053629195.1. Taxonomy (NCBI): domain Bacteria; kingdom Pseudomonadati; phylum Pseudomonadota; class Gammaproteobacteria; order Pseudomonadales; family Pseudomonadaceae; genus Pseudomonas; species Pseudomonas sp. R151218B TE3479. The sequence goes on along the minus strand of NZ_JBRJHV010000001.1, from coordinate 5,721,375 downwards.
CACCGTTGACGTAGTCCCCGACCGCGAACCCCGGGTGGTTCGAGTCAATCACTTGGCCGACACCCAGCGCCCGCATCACTTCACCGATGCCCACCGGTGGGATGTAGGACTTGCCTTCGTTCATCCAGCCGCGCATGGCCGGGTCCAGGGACAGGTATTCGTTCTTCACCAGGATCTGGCCGGCTGCCGGCTCGCCCACCGGTACTTGCTGATAGGTGAAAGTCTCGCGGGTCGCGGCGCCTACCGGGCGTTTGGCGAGCAGGAACTGGCGATTGGTCTGGGCAGTCATGGTTGGCACTCAAGATGAATGAAGACTTGTTGATAGACCTTCGAGGGGTTTGCCGCAAGGTTCGCCGTCTCAGCGAATGCACTTCGATCCAACCGAGTGATAGTGCCTCCAGGGCCCTTATCACTGGCGCCCATGAATGCCCAACCGGCATCTGGATAGTGCTGCCGTGCCACGCCTGGCTGTGGCTACACTGGTGCGACCCCGCATTCTTCGAGGAACAGACAATGAGCATGACGTTTTCCGGACAGGTCGCCGTGGTAACCGGCGGCGCCGCCGGCATCGGCCGCGCCACGGCCCAGGCGTTCGCGGCAGAGGGCCTGAAAGTGGTCGTGGCCGACCTGGACGTGGCGGGCGGCGAGCGTACGGTGCAGTCGATTCGCGATGCGGGGGGCGAAGCGGTATTCGTGCGCTGCAACGTGACGCTGGAAAGCGATGTGCAGCAACTGATGGACGAGGTGATCAAGACCTATGGGCGCCTTGACTATGCCTTCAACAACGCCGGGATCGAGATCGAGAAGGGCAAGTTGGCCGACGGTACCCTCGACGAGTTCGACGCGATCATGGGTGTCAATGTGAAGGGTGTCTGGTTGTGCATGAAGTACCAGTTGCCCTTGCTGCTGGCCCAGGGCGGCGGTGCCATCGTCAACACGGCCTCGGTGGCGGGCCTGGGCGCTGCACCGAAGATGAGCATCTATGCTGCCTCCAAGCACGCTGTGATCGGCCTGACCAAATCGGCCGCCATCGAATACGCCAAGAAGAAGATCCGCGTGAATGCGGTCTGTCCGGCGGTGATCGACACCGACATGTTCCGTCGTGCCTACGAGGCGGATCCGAAAAAGGGCGAGTTCGCCAATGCCATGCACCCGGTGGGGCGTATCGGCAAGGTCGAGGAAATCGCCAGCGCCGTGCTCTATTTGTGCAGCGATGGCGCGGCGTTCACCACCGGCCACTCCCTGGCGGTGGACGGCGGCGTCACGGCGTTCTGAGGACGTTTCCCTGAGCTTGTAGGAAGAAGCCCGCACTGGTTGCGGGCTTTTTCTTTGGGCGAGGGAAACATCCTCGGAGCGGCCTATCAATGTGTTTCAAAGGGTGAGAATCGGCGGTTTTGGCGACGTTGTCGTACATCGTTCGCGGGTGGCCTGTGCTTAACTGTTTCCGGAAATAAAACAAACGCTTAGGAGTTTGGTTACTCATGGAGTTGAGAATCGACCGGCAGGCCTTGGTGCCTGTCGTGCAGCAAATCGTCGACGCGCTGACCGGCTGGATCCGACAGGATGCGGTGCAACCGGGGACTCGCCTGCCGTCCGTGCGCCAACTGGCGCGGCAGAACCTGCTCAGCCAGTCCAGCGTCAATGAAGCGTGTGAACGCCTGGTTGCCCAAGGCCTGCTGGCGTCCCGGCATGGCTCCAGCTTTTTTGTCGCGCCAACCCCCGCATCCGGGCCGGGGTGCATCGACCCGGAGCGGCGACAGGATATGCCCGCCGAGGGCGGTGATTCCCCGCCCTGGGCGTTGAAGCTGGGGTGTGGCGGGTTGCCCGAGAGCTGGCGTGAAAGCGATGACCTGGGTTATGCGATCCGGCAGGTCACCCGCACCGATATGGCGGGGTTGTTCAACTACAGCACGTCGCTGGGGCTGCCCGCCCTGCGTGAGCAGCTGTCCAGGCGCCTGAAGCAATTCAATATCGAGGCCGATAAAGACCTGATCCTGACCACCACCGGGGCGACCCATGGGCTGGACCTGATCGTGCGGACACTGTTGCAGCCAGGCGCCTGCGTGGTGGTGGAGAGCCCTGGCTATTCAAGCCTGTTCGACCTGCTCAGGTTGCACAAGATCGACATGATCGAACTGCCCAGGACCCCGCGCGGCCCGGACGTCGATGTGTTGCAAGACTTGTTGGCGACACACCGGCCCAGTGCGCTGTTCGTCAACAGTGCCTGTCACAACCCGACCGGTAGCAACCTGGCTCCGGCCGTGGCCCAGCGGTTGTTGCAACTGACGAAGCAACACGCCGTGCTGGTGATCGAAGACGATGCCTATGGCGACTTCCAGAACTCGGCGCGGACCCGGTTGGCAGCGCTGGATGCCGACGTGGTCTACGTGGGCAGTTTCTCGAAGACCCTGAGCAGTTCGTTGCGCGTCGGTTTCGTGGTGGCCGGACCGTCCATCATCGCGCGCCTGAGCGAGGTCAAAGGCATCACCAGCATGGGTGGGTCGCGGTTCTGCGAGGCGGTGCTTGCCAATCTCTTGGCCAATGGGGCCTATCGCAAACTGGTCCAGCGCCAGCGCCAGCGTTTGGGCGTCGATATGGCGGCGTTGTTGCAGGTGTTGGAAGATGCCGACTGGGAGGTCTTTGGCAAACCGGCCGGCGGGCTTTTCATTTGGGCAAGACCGCCAATCAGTGACTACGCTGGAATACAGCGCCTGGCCAAGCGGTTCGGCGTGTTGTTGTCTTCCCCCACGGCCTTCAGCCCTTCGGGCACCGACAGCGACTGGCTACGGATCAACGTGGCCTATGCCCGTGATCCCAGGGCGTTGGGTTTTTTCCGGGCTGCGGCTCTGGATCGACCTCAAGTGTCCTGAAAACGACGCGGCTGTAGCTTTTTGCCATTATTCCGACGCCAGCATCTTGTGTTGCAGGGCGTCTCGTTGCGAATCTGCAATCAACACACACTGGCAGAGGACTGAGCGCAATGATTTCGGCCGTGCAAGGACGTTTTGCCAACCTGGGTATGGCAAAAAAACTGGGTATCGGATTTGTCCTGGTGCTGCTGTTGACCGCTGTGGTCGCGGCCATCGGCGTCTGGTCGCTGCAGACCATCAGCTATCGCTTCGATGGCCTGAAGCAGATGTCGTCCCTCAACAGCGGGTTGCTCAAGGTCCGGCTGCTTGAGCAGGAGTACGCCTCGCGTTCCGACCCCAAGACGGCCGATGCCCTGCGCCAGGGTGTCGACGGGCTGCTGGCCCTGGCGAACGAACTCAAGGAGCAGTCGCCTGCCAACGTGCCGGTGATGAACGACGTTGAGCAGGCGCTGGGGGCCTATCGCAAGGCATTCGACGAGTTTGTCGGCTTGAGCCAGAGCAAGGACCTTGCGCTGGAAATGGCCAGTTGGTCGGTGTCCAGCGTGGCCAACAACCTCGATGTATTGCAGGCCGGGCTGGCGGATGACGGTACCTATACCTTGAAGGATTCCGAAGGCAAGGAAGGGGCCGAGTTCATCGAGCAGGCCAACCAGATCAGCGAAGTGTCGCGGTTGATGCTACAGGCCATGAATGAAGCGCGGGTTCGTTTGGACCAGAGCCGCAAAGGCAATGTCGAGGGCGCCGGAGAAGGCAGTATCGAACAGGCCGAGCAGGCCATGAAACAGGCCGAAGCGCTCAAGACCACGGTCAAGGACCCGGGTTACCAGACCGTGCTTAATGAAGTGGCCGGGCACATCGTCGGGTTCAACGAGCAACTGGCCGAATACACCGGCTTGTTGGCGAAGGAAAAAATCGTCTACCAGCAACTGCACGAGCGTGCCGACCAAGTGGTGGCGCGGGTCGACCAGGCCTTCAGTGCCGAAGACCATGCCATGCAGACCGAACTGAAGAAGAACTCGCTGCTGATCATCGGTTCGTCGGCCTTGGCGTTGCTGGTGGGATTGATCGCGGCGTGGGTCATCACCCGGCTGATCGTGACGCCGCTGCGCAGTGTCATTCGCGTTGCCCAGCGGATCGCGGCGGGTGACTTGAGCGCCACGGTGGAAGTGACGCGCCGGGACGAGATTGGCCAGTTGATGCAGGCGATGCAACAGATGGGCGCAGGGCTGAGCAGTATCGTCAGCGGTTTGCAGGCCGGGATCGAGCAGTTGGCCAATTCGGCTCAATCGCTGTCGGCTGTGACCGAGCAGACCAACCTGGAAGTCAGCAGCCAGAAAGAGGAAACCGAGCAGGTCGCCACGGCCATGAACCAGATGACGGCCACCGTGCACGATGTGGCGCGCAATGCCGAAGAAGCGGCCCAAGCGGCCCAGACTGCCGATGACAAGGTCGAAAGCGGCCAGCAGGTGGTGCGCCAGAGCATGGTGCGCATCGAACAACTGGCCGATTCGGCCACGTCGGCCAGTTCCAGCATCGAAAGTCTCAGCGCCGAGATCCAGAACATCGGCACGGTGCTGAGTGTGATCAAGAGCGTGGCTGAGCAAACCAACCTGTTGGCCCTCAATGCCGCTATCGAGGCGGCCCGTGCCGGGGAGCAGGGCAGGGGCTTTGCGGTCGTGGCCGATGAGGTGCGGGCCCTGGCCAGGCGCACGCAACAGTCCACCGAGGAAATCGAGCGACTGGTGAGCGCCTTGCGTTCAGCGGCCCAGGCTTCCGTGCAGCAGATCCAGAGCAGTGGCGAGCTGGTGAAGATGGCGGTCAGCGACGCGCTGCAGACCGAGAGCGCGTTGGGCAGCATTGCGGCGGCGGTGTCGTTGATCCAGCAGATGAACCAACAGATCGCCGCGGCAGCCGAGCAGCAGAGCTCGGTGGCCGAAGAGATCAACCGCAGTGTCACCAGCATTCGCGCCAGCGCTGATCAATCGTCCCTGGCGATGCGCGGCAATGCCGCTTCCAGCATCGAGTTGGCGCAGTTGGGGATTGAGCTGAAAGGGATGGTGGGGCATTTCAAGTTGTGACGCAGGGGGCATCCGTTGGGTGCCGCGCCCTATGGGGCTTGTATGAGCTTGTGAGCTGTAGAGCTGTCGAGTGCAACGAGGCTGCGATCTTTCCCCTAACACTTGAGTCTCAAGCGAAAGATCAAAAGATCGCAGCCTCGTTGCACTCGACAGCTCCTACAAGCTCGTACGCTCGCCACGATGAGGCTGCGTTGCCTCAGTCGTAGACCTTCTTCTTCTTCCACTCGTCGTTTATTTCGTCGTCCTTCAAGCCTTCGGTCAACTGATTGACCTCGCCCTCGACCGGCTGGGTACTGGCCAGGACCTGAGCATTGGCGCGGGCCAGGAGTTTCTCCAGATAGGCCAGTTGTTCGGCGTAGACCTGTGGTTCCTGTTGCTTGCGCAGGTACTGAACGCCGCGCTCGAAGGCAAGGCGAGCCTGTCCGGGTTGTTCTTGCTGCAAAGCCTGCTGGCCGAGGTTGTTGAAGAACTCGATGTGCAGCAGCACCAGGATGTGCCGCACTTCACGGATCCAGCGCTTGGCTTCGTTGGGCGGCAGGAAACCGTCCTGGGCGGCGCGGGTGATCTGGCCATGCAAGGCCTCGAGCAGAAAGCGAACGTCCTTTGCCTTGGCTTCGGTCTGGATCGGTGCCGGTGGATTGCTCACCGGGATCGATTCACCCTGGGCAGCCAGCGCGCTCAGTTCATCCAGGCGTGCCTTGACCGCAGAATTGGTTTTCTCCAGGTTCAGCAGGCGCTGGCAGACATTCATCTCGAGGCGCGTCATCAACAACTTCAAGGCAGGGGTCATCAACTGCCCAGGGAAGGTTTCGGTGAGCTCGCCACAGCGACGCATGCGGTCGTTGAGTTCTACCTTGGTGCGGGCCTTTTCCAGCTTGTTGTTTTCCACCACGTGGTTCATGTAGCCAATGGCGATCAACAGAGCGATCCCGGCTACGACGAGCAGGGTGATCATGAGTGGTGTCACCGGTAAGACCTCTTTATTAGGGTACGCATGTCATGAGTGTAGTGGCTTGGCTTTTAAGCGCATAGGCCCGAGCGACGTGATTAGACGGGCGTCGTGCTGTTTTATAGGACGCATGATCGGGTAGGAGCACATTGCCATCATTTGCCGGGCGCGACTATAGCGCCTCGGCGGGCGACAGAATATAGGCGTCAGAGACCGGACGAGCAAAATGTGCCGATCGCCCCTCAAACCGGGCGAAGTCATTGATTTAAATAAATTTATATCTGGGGGTTGACGACCCTTCAATCCATCCATAGAATGCGCGCCACTTACAGCGTAAAGCATTCAGCCAAACGCTCTAAGTAGTGAATGTTGTACGTGTGTCCCCTTCGTCTAGTGGCCTAGGACACCGCCCTTTCACGGCGGTAACAGGGGTTCGAGTCCCCTAGGGGACGCCAATGCGGGAATAGCTCAGTTGGTAGAGCACGACCTTGCCAAGGTCGGGGTCGCGAGTTCGAGTCTCGTTTCCCGCTCCAATTTTAAACAGTGTTGCTTTAGGGCAGCGCTGAGTGAAGCCAGAGCCGACATCTTCGGATGCGGATTTGGGCACTGAAATACACACCATGTGTTTCAGTTAGTGTGTCCCCTTCGTCTAGTGGCCTAGGACACCGCCCTTTCACGGCGGTAACAGGGGTTCGAGTCCCCTAGGGGACGCCATTTGCGGGAATAGCTCAGTTGGTAGAGCACGACCTTGCCAAGGTCGGGGTCGCGAGTTCGAGTCTCGTTTCCCGCTCCAAATTCAAAAAACGCCGCTCATACGAGCGGCGTTTTTTTTATGCGCGTGAAAAGGCCTCGCTGCGCGTATAGGTCTTTAACCGACGATTTTCGTTGTCTGAGGGGGCTTGCCGCCCTTTACCTTAATAATGAAGGCGAAGCGAAAGTACTTCATGCAAAACTTAAGGAAAAACGCTCAGGAAGATTAATAGTTCATTCCTAAAAAAAAGCCCTTCTCCTAACCTTCCAGTATCCATCCTGGAGGTGCACTTATGCTGATTTTTGTTAAATCGATGGTCATTGGGCTGTGCATTGCGGCTCCTGTGGGACCCATTGGGCTGTTGTGCATACAGAGAAGCCTCATGCTTGGCTGGAGAGCCGGTTTCGCAACGGGGCTGGGGGCCGCCACTGCCGATTCGATCTATGGATTCATCGGGGCCCTGGGGGTCACGGCCATCATCGCGACGCTGATCAGCTTCAAACCTTGGTTATGTATTTTTGGCGGACTATTCCTCGCCTACATTGGCTATCAGACAATACGATCGAAGGGTGGCGCGACCGCCATGGCAGGTGAGCGTGCCAACATGTTCAAAGCCTACTCGACCACGCTGTTCCTGACCCTGTCGAACCCCATGACCATCTTGTCGTTTATCGCGATATTTGCCGCGTTGAGTGATGGCATGGCCAGCGACCAAGGCGGCCAGCACGCCTTGCTGCCGATGGTGACCGGTATATTCCTGGGCTCGGCTGCCTGGTGGCTGGGCTTGAGCGGGTTCTCCTCCATTTTCAAGGCACGGGTTGCCGAATCGAAGCTAAGGCTGATCAACTACTTTTCGGGGGCGACCATCACCGTTCTGGGGGCCTACCAGGTCGCCACTGGCGTCATGCTGGCTACGGCAACCTGACCGAGAGCGATGCATGAATAGAGCTCTTACGGCAGTCTGGACTCGACATAGGCCCTGAAGCGGCCTATCGCTTGGGTGACGTCTGGGGCGGTGGCATTGCTGAATGAAAGCCGTACCTGATTAGCCGCCTCATTCGTCAGCGAAAATAAAGTGGTGGGGAATACGATCACCTTGAATTGCTGGGCGCATTCGCGCATTTCAGAGTATCCAAAGGCGAAAGGCAGCTGCAGATTGATGAAGAAGCCGCCTGCCGGCTGATTCCAGCTGACCGTTCTTTGGGCGCCGACCTTGAGTGGGAATTCACACTCAAGGCATTCAAGCATGTGGTTTCTTTTCTTCGTATAGGACAACACCCTGGGTTGGTTCAGCCCTTTCAGCGAGTAATTGTTCTCGATCAGCGAGCCGGCGACGACCGCTTGGCACAGGGCAGGGGTGTTGACGGTGATCAGGCTTTTGGCCTTGCACAATCGGCCACTGAATGACATGACACCGGCGCCCTCCGGCGCGACCACATAACCCATGCGCAAGCCTGGAAAAATCGACTTGGCAAAGGAGCCCAGCAAGAAGACGCGACTGCTGTCGATGGACTTCATGGACGCAATGGCATCGCCTTCGTACCTGAAGTAACGGTAGGCCGTGTCTTCAAGGACGAAAAAATTCTTTTCATTGGCCAAGGAAAGCATGGCTGTCCTGGCGTGATAGGAGAGGCTGTCGGCGGTCGGATTGCTAAAATCCGGAACGGCATACAGTGCTTTGATTTTTTCCCCTCTGGATTCAAGTTCTTCAATGATTCCGCGCAGGGCGATTGGGTCGAGAAAAGCCGCCATGGGGACGGGGACTATTTTTATGCCCAGCAGTTTTGCGATGCCCGTGATCCCGGAAAACACCGGGTCAGGCACCAATAAAATCCCACCGCCTTCAAAAATCGACAGGAGCGTCAAGGTACAGGCTTCTTGGAACCCCAGGCACACCACGATGCTTTCAGGGTTGGAGACTGTTATCCCTTCATCCGCCTGCAAATAGGTGGCGATTGTTTCATTGATGATTCCCGAGGTTTTTCCATATTGGCAAAGCAGCGTCGCCAGTGACTGCCCAGTGCCGGCAACGTGATGTTTGTATCGGGCCAGGCCCCGGTCGATGAGCGACGGGTCGCACTGCTGGTCATCGGGTCGACCGGAGGCCAGTGAAATGGCCTCCGGGTTTTCCTGGGCGATGGAGTTCAGAAGGTGGATGACGTTCAGGAGGGGGTCTTCGAATATCGTGTTTTCGAATGCGCTGGACACTTTTCGCTTCTCCATAAAAAAGCAACGAGCCACTGAAGACTCGTTGCTTGTGATGACACGCTAGGCAGGATCGAGTGAGCTTTTCTGATCGACCTTGCTTTCCATGGTTTCGAATGCCTGGAGCAGGTCCTCCTTGAGGTCTTCAAGATCCTCCAGGCCAAAGCACAATCGAACCAGGCCTTTCTCGATGCCCATGTCCGCTTTTTCCTGATCCGTCATCGAGGCGTGGCTGCCACTGAAGGGCTGGGCGACCATCGAGGTCACGCAGGCCATTCCGGTGCCGGTGCCAAACCATTTGAGCGCGCTGGTGAACGTTTTGTAAAAGGGCACCAGATCGGGCCGAATATCAACAAACACAATGCCGCCATAACCGGTTAATTGCCGACCATCGATGCGTGGGTAATAGACATGCTCGATAAAAGGCAACTCGCGCAGATAGTTGAGCATGCTTGCTGTCGTCTGGCTGTGTTTTTCCATGCGCAGGTTGAACGTCTGCAGGCTTCTGCGCAGCAACCAGGCGCTATTGGGGGTGAGTATCGTGCCTGAATAAAAGCGGCCCTCAAGGAGACGGTTGTATATCGTTTCATTGTTGACCAGCACCAAGCCGCCCATGACATCACTGTGTCCAGAGAAGTATTTGGTGGCGCTGTACAGGGAAATGTCGGCGCCAAAATTCAACGGCTTCTGAAATATCGGTGTGGCCCAGGTATTGTCAACGACCACCAGCGCCTGCGGGTTATGTTGCTTGACGGCCCTGCTGACCGCGTGGATATCGATGTCTTTCAGGAAGGGATTGGTCGGTGTTTCGAAAATGACCATGTCGACGTTCGCCGGCAAGGCCTTCAGCCCCTCTGCCGTGGTGAGATCCAGAATCGTCAGGTGTGCGCCGATACGTGCCGCATAGCGCTGGAACAATTTGTAGGAGCAGCCATAGATGTATTTGTTGATGACCAGCGAAGCCCCCGGTTTCAACAGTTCCAACACCATGTAGATCGCGCTCATCCCGGTGCTGTAGGCCAGGGCATGTTCACTGCCCTCCAGGGACGCGACGACCTGTTCCAGTTCCGTCACGTTGGGGTTGGCTTTCCTTGAGTAGAAGAAGGCCGAGTCAGCGTTGAAAGCGCTGCACTGATAAATAGGCGTTACCGAAGGATGGGCGTCCCGGTCATCCACCTTGATATGAAGTATTTCAGTAGACACTTTCATGCTTGGCTGACCAGTTTGATGACCTGTTCATACATGTTTTGCTTACCCTCGTAACCCACGGTCGGGGTGATGTCATTTTGCGAAATACCAATCTCTTCAATCGATTCTGTCGGGAAGTGGGCCCTGTCGAAGACTTCATGAAGGTTCGAGTTCACGCCGTTGGGGAGCCAGACTTCAGGGCCTGTTTCATCGATGCGAGCCTTGGCAACGATGAATCGATAGCTTTCATGGGGGCGCAAGGTCAGTGATTTCCAATCGCTGTTGTGCCCATCCGTATAATTGCGTCGCAGGTAGACGGTCTGTTCGAAGTCTGCGGTATTGAGCACTTGGGCGTGCAGCGAGACAATGTCTCCGTGCCATTCGAACTTTCGCTTCTCGTAGGCGCTCAACGCGTCTTCGCGCAACTCGACAGGGGCGTTCGCCTGGTGTTCACCCAGCAATTTGAAATGCGCATCATGTCCGCACTGAGAGCAGCATCCTTTGCTGTCCAGTCCGATGATTTCAGCGTTCAAGCCATAACGGGTGACGAGCAGGGCGTTACAGTGGTTGCAACTGGTATTGGTCCCTTCGACGTCATTCACGTTACCCAGGTAGACATGCTCAACGCCCATGCTTCGAGCAACGTCCCGAGCCTTCAGGAGCCTGTCCACAGGCGTACGGATGCTGTTGCTCATCTTGTAATCGGGGTGAAACCTGACGAAGTGCAGCGGTACGTTCGGGCCCAGTTCATCCAGGACCCACTGGCTGATTTTCCTGGCCGTTTCCTCGTCGTCGCTGATGTCGGTCACCATCAAGGTGCTGACCTCGACATATTTGCCGGCGTCATAGACTTTCTTGATACCCGCCAGGACGGGCTCTACCCAGCCGGTGGTGACCTTGCGGTAGTATTCCGGGGAGATGGATTTCAGCGAAATCGAGAAAATATCGATGACCGGCAATAACTCATCAATGGCCTCTTCGCTGATGAAGAATGCCGATTTATAGAGGTTGATTAGGCCCGCTTCCTTGGCCAGCTTTGCTGTGTCGAGGATGAATTCGTGCCAGACAACGGGGTCGTTATACGTCCAGGAAATGACGCGTATGCCGTGCTTGAGTGCGGTTTCCACCACCTGCTCGGGGGTGTAGTAGTAAACGTCCTTGTCGGTGACGTACTTGGCCTGCGATGTCTTCCAGTTATGACAGTAACCGCAGTTGAGCATGCAGCCGATATTACCCAGGGACAAGATCCGCTCCCCCGGGGCAAAGTGGAAAACGGCTTCGGTTTCGATTGTCTCTTCGGTGCTGTGAACGCCTTTACCGTAGTTCAATGTAACGAGCCTGCCCCCACGGTTTCCGCGCACTTTGCAAAAACCTAACTTGCCTTCTTGGATAACACAGTTGCGCGGGGAAAGATGACACTTCACAGCGCCTCCGGGGAGTATTTCTTCCAGTTTTGTCGGGCTGCTTTCCAAGGTCCAGTTTTTATTTTTTGTAGTGTCCATCTTTCACTCCTCATCACGGAAGTTGCCATCAATAGCATCGGTTTAAAAAGTCGAGGCGAAACGATCCTGCCGCCCTGCAGGGCAGTCATAGTTGTAAATTTATTAGTAAGCGGATGAAGCGCTCATCAATCCATAGTTTTTAAGTGCAAAGCGCTTGGCATTCATGTTCATGAACGGTTGAATAAGTGGGCCGATCACCAGCAGAAATGCAATCGTGCCGATACCGAAGGGCCCGCCTAAAAGCCAACCGCTCGAAAAGATGCCGATTTCAATAATCATTTTGGCTTTGGTGAACGACCAGTTCCATTTGGATACCATGGTCAATACCACCAGGTCCATGATCCTGATGCCGATACCGCTCATGATGATCAAGGCGGAGGAATAGGCACACAGCATCAGCCCCGAGCCCAATAACGCGTACTCATTCATTCTGGCGATCAAATACTCCCCGAGCCCCAGCCACGACCAGAGATCGATCAGCAGCCCGGTCAGCGTCGTTGTAATGAAGGGACTTATCGGTGGGTATTTTTTGTTCCAGAGCACCCACCATGTCAGGAAAAACAGCGATACGATAGCCGAGCAAACGCCCATGCCCAGCATGAGTATTCTATCGATCGAGATGATCAGGACATCTAATGGGTCAGTACCCAGTTGGCTGATGATGAAACACTTGGCACCCAACGAAAAGAAACCGACGCCCATCAGGTACATCAGTAACTGATCTTTCTTGAAGTGCCGGAGACTTAGGACTTGCGTGCCAATGTGCTGGACGAGCGGGTGAGGTTTTTTTTCACACTTTTTCTTTTCATCTTCCATGCGAACACCATCCCTGGAGAGAATATTTTATTATGAGTGCGTCACGCTAAAGAGCAGGGCCGTTGATTGCCCGGATTCTTTTCAGGTTTTTCAGGCTGGAAATAGACTAGCGCCATGCTTTATTTTGGTGCATGCTTTTTTTAATGAAAAACGCGGGCTTTTCATTAAAATTTATACTTTTAACCGGGGAAAACGCACATGGATCGTATAGACGTCAAAATCCTGGGTAAGGTACAGGACTGTGGTCGGATTTCCATCACAGACCTTTCCAAGCACGCGGGGCTTTCTATTCCTGCCACCAATGACAGGTTGCGCAAACTTGAAGACTCCGGGGTCATCAAGGGCTATTGCGCTCAGTTAGATCCAACCAAGCTGGGGTATGGCATATCGGCTGTCGTCGGCATCACCACCCTCAAGCCAGCGAAAGCCAAATTGATAGCGACACTCACCGACATACCCGAAGTCGTCGAGTGCCTGCACATCACGGGGAATGACTCCTATCTGATCCGCATCTACGCCAGGTCCATGGCCGAGATCGAGGACATTATTGCGAAAATCAATGCGTACGGTGAGACCCGGACCAGCATTGTCCTGTCCATTCCTATCGAGAGAAGAAAACTCGCCCCGTGAGTCAGGGCGCCTGTCGGGCAGGGGCGGGGGAGTGCTCGATCGACGAGGTCGCTCCCCGGCCATGGGCGTCCGGTCTAGCTCTGGCACGGGCGGGGATGCTTATAGAAAGATGGCGATAACGGTAAAAAATCTTTTAACCCTCAAGGCTGTGTACCAGGTTTTCAATCGCTTCCAGGACAGCCTCATCCGGTGGCTCCGGTGCCGGATGTGTGTTGCGCATCTGGTACGCGAGACGGTATTCACTGGGCGTGCAACTGGCGTATTGCTTGAAGGCGCGAGCGAAGTAGGACGGGTCCTTGAAGCCGGCCTCGTAGCCGATGCTGGTGATGGGCATCTGGCTGTTATCGAGCAGTTCCTTGGCGAAGCTCATGCGTTTGTTCAGCACGTAGTCGGTGAAACCGAGCCCATTGGCTTCCTTGAACACCCGGCTGAAACGAAACGTCGTCATGCCGCAACGCTTGGCCAGGTCGCGCTGATCGATGCTGTCGCGAAAATGCTGGTCGATGTACAGCATGATGTGGCTGAGGGCTTGGTGTTTCTGGTGCCCGGAGGTCAGGCGAATGCTGTCCGGCAAGGTCGGGGAGTGGTCGATCTGTGAGGTCTTTGCTCGACCGTTGGCATTGCGGCGCAGTTCGCACAGTTGCACCACAGCGGTGAGGTAGCGCTTTCTCTCGGCGCCGGACAAGGGCAGCACCATGTATTCCCAGACGCTGGAGCGCATGGCCCACACCGCCAGCTCTTCGGAGTGCTGCACGGTGAACATGGTGATGGGCGTGCCAGGAGCGGTTCGTTTGATTTCCAACAAGCGGCGCAGGCCCGGCGTGTCCGGGCGGTCGAAATGGATGCAGATCATGTCGACCTGCTCCGCGCTGGGCAGCATGGCATTTTTTGCCAGCGTACAGTCGCACGTGTCCTGGAACAGGGAGACGAGTTCCTGGGTGGACCGGTCATGGGTCAGATCGACCCATAACAGCTTTGGCTTTGCAGTCGGATTGGACGGCATAGGACGACTACCCACAGGTGCTTGCTGCCCTTTAGCTAGCAGTATTGCCACTGTGCCATCATTTCGCCGAATAAATTTTTATAAAAGTCCGATCGTTTAGCGCCATCCGTCGTCATGGGACGCCTGTTCGCGTTGCCCAGGCTGGATTTCCCGCCGCGGCGCCTTTCCTGTGCGGCGCAAAAAAATCCTAGCGATGTGCAAAATCCTCCTAACGGCGATGACCACCTGCTGACTAGGGTTGCATCAGGCAGTTCGCAATGTACTGCCCTTGATAAAACAACCCGATGAGGTGTGCGAAATGACTCTTCAAACAATCAAGGCTTCGGTGCTGAAGTTCGCCAAAGATGAAGATGGCCTGACCATTGTGGAATACGCCGTGGCCGGCGGGTTGATCACCGTGTTGGTGGCCGCCGCGTTTGTGCTTCTGGGCGGTGCCGTGAACACCAAGATCCGTGCGCTGTGCCAGGCGGTCAACGGCAACGTTGCCTGCTGACAGCGGCAACTTGCAATGAAGGGGGCACGGTCACTTTCAAGGAAAACCGCTTGCGACTCTTTTGCAGTGAGTACAACGAATCAATCAAATGGACTTCGCGCTGTCCCCTCCAATCAAGTTCGTAACAGTACTTCTGACCCGCGTGAGGTTCATGAAATGACTCGCCAGACAATAAGCACTTCGATCAACAAGTTCGCCAAAGATGAAGACGGCCTGACCATCGTTGAATACGCGGTGGCGGGTGGCTTGATCACGGTGTTGGTAGCGGCGGCCTTCGTCCTTCTGGGCGGCGCCGTGGACACCAAGATCCGGGCGCTGTGCCAGGTCGTCAATAGCAACGTCGCCTGCTAACGAAAATCACCCCAGGGAGACGCATCATGTCCATGGAACTGCTGGTGTCGACGGTACTGCTGCTGGGACTGCTGGGTGTGGCGGTGGTGAGCGATCTGCTTCGCCACCGCATTCCCAACACATTGGTCCTGTTGGGCCTTGCCCTGGGATTGGCCGGCCAGGTGTATACCGGCGGCATTGGCGGCTTGGGTGACAGCCTGTTGGGCATGCTGATCTGTTTCGCGCTGTTCCTGCCTATGTACGCTGTCGGTGGCATGGCCGCCGGTGACGTCAAGCTGATGACCATGGTCGGCAGCTTCCTGCCTTTTCATTACGCACTGTGGGCGGCGCTGTTCAGCCTGATCGCTGGCGGTGTGTGCGGTTTTCTTATCATCCTGGCCCGCGGCCAACTGCTCCAGACCCTGGGACGCTACTGGTTGATTGTACGAGCCCAGTCCTATCTGGCACCGACTTCGAATGAGGTGGCGGGCAAACCCTTTCCCTATTCGATTGCGATCCTGATCGGCACTTTGAACAGCGTTTACTGGCAACTGGTTGCCAGCGGCTGGGGAGTTTAGTCATGCACGTCATCAACGATAGCGATGCCTACCCCAGCGAACGGGAAGCGGTACAACGCCTGGCACCCCAGCCATGCACCATTCGCGACACAGGCCTGACCGACAGTTTCCTGGGTGAGCTGGTGTGCAAGCATCTGCACGACGCCGGTGTGCTGGACATGTCGCGGCTGGTGGAGCGCCTGGCCCTGACCGGCGCGGTGTTGGAGGAAGTCCTGGCGTTCCTGCGCAAGGATGGTCGTGTCGAGGTGCTGGGCCAGTTGGGGCAAGCCGGTGGGCAGACGCTGCGTTATGGCCTCACCGAGCGCGGCCGCAGTTCGGCCCGGGATGCCCTGGCCCGCAGTGGCTACATCGGCGCGGCGCCGTTCCCGGTGAGTACTTACCGCTCGCTGATCAAGATCCAGACCATCCACCACGGCCGCATCACCGCCAAGGACATGAACCAGGCCTTGGCCGGCCTGGTGCTGAGCCAAGGCATGCTCGACCAGTTGGGCGTCGCCCTGAATTCCGGGCGGGCGATCATGATCTACGGGCCGGCGGGCACGGGCAAAACCTATGTCAGCAGCCGATTGATCCGGCTCTTCGCCGAGGCCATCTGGGTGCCCCATGCCATCGTCATCAACGAGTCGGTGATCGAGATCTACGACCCGCAGGTGCACCAGCGCCTGGACGACAATGGCCAAGCGAACAACCTGATGCTCAACGAAGGCATCGACCGCCGGCTGCTGTGCTGCAAACGCCCGATTGTCATCACTGGCGGCGAGCTGAGCATGGAGCAGTTGGACGTGCGCTACGACCCGTTCACCCGGCAATACCAGGCGGCGCTGCAGCTCAAGGCCAGCAACGGCCTGTTCATCATCGATGACATGGGGCGCCAACGCATGGCTCCCGCTGAGTTGCTCAATCGCTGGATCGTGCCCATGGAGGAGAAGCGCGATTTCATCAACCTGGGCGGTGGCCGGCATTGCGAACTGCCGTTCGACCTGGTGCTGGTGTTTTCCACCAACCTCAATCCCCTCGAACTGGCCGACGAGGCCTTCCTGCGGCGCATTGGCTACAAAGTGCAGTTCGGCTACCTCAAGCCCGAGGATTATGAACGCATCTGGCGCCAGGAGTGCGAGCGCCTGGGCATCCCGTATGACCCGCTGTTGGTGCGCCATGTCCTGCAGCGGTTGTATGCAAGCGAAGGCATGCCGCTGGTGCCTTGCCACCCCCGTGACCTGTTGAACATGGCGCTCGACCGCCAGCGTTACCTGGGCAGTTCCGGCCCCCTGTTGCCGCAAGAGCTGGAATGGGCCTGGCACAACTACTTCGTTCAGCTCGACTTCCTTTGATCTGGAGATACCGACATGAGCTCTCGTACGCTTCCGCTGATTGGCGTTTCCCTGGTAATGGGCCTTGGTGCCGCATGGATGGCTGACGCCTGGCTGAGCGCACGACTCAATGCGTCCCCCGATGATCATTTGCGAAGCGTGGTGGTCGCCACGGTGGAAATCCCCTTCGGGCAAATGGTCGAGGCCCAGCAAGTCACCACGGTGCGCATGCCCATGGACACGATCCCGGACGACGCTTTCGATGCCAGCGAACAGGCCGTGGGCAAGATCGCCACCTTCGACATCCTGCGCGGCGACATCGTGCGGGGCGCGCGTCTGAGTGAGCACTTGGGCGGCAGCACTCTGGCTTCGCTGATCGCGCCGGACAAACGCGCCATTTCGGTCCGCGTGGATGATGTGGTCGGCGTGGGTGGCTTTCTCTTGCCGGGCAACCGGGTCGATGTACTGGCGACCAAGACCACCAGCGCCGGCAGCAACAGCGCCACGTCCCGGACCATCCTGGAAAACCTGCGGGTGTTGGCGGTGGACCAGACGGCGGGCACCGACAAGACCCAGCCGGTGGTGGTGCGGGCCGTGACCCTGGAAATGTCGGTCACCGAAGCCGAAGCGCTGGTCACTGCGCAAACCGAAGGCAAGCTGCAACTGGCGCTGCGCAACCCATTGAACCTGGAGAAGAAAGCCGTGGCCGTTGCGCCGCCAGCCCCTGCACCGGTCATGGCCATGGCGGCCGCCCCGTTGCCAAAACCTGTGGTGCAGCGCAGTGCCAAGCCGCAAGGCGGGGCGATCACGCTGATCCGAGGGGTTGAAAGCAGTGTGATCAATGTCCGCTGAGTGACGCCTCCACGCCAGGCCCTTGCGTGGCGATGCCGATCCTCAAACGTTGTAGATGAGGGCTCGATGATGAATGCCAATATCCGGCGCCAGGGAGGGGCGGTGAGTGTACTGATGGTGATCGCGCTGGTAGCGATTTCCATGATGGCGGCCTTGGCCCTGGATGGCGGGCACATGCTGCTGAACAAGACGCGCCTGCAAAATGCGGTGGATGCCGCGGCCTTGGGCGGTGCCAAGACCCTGAGCCAGGTGAGTGGCGGCATCAACATGGCCAGCACCACCCGCGCGGCGGCCCTGGACACGCTGAACAGAAATGCCAACGCCTCAGGCAATACCGAGCTGGCCACCGCGGTCGCCGGCAACCCGGGGGCGTTTGCCGTGGTGGAGCTGTCCAGCAGCGTCTATGGCCCGTTCTCCTATCCCGGGCCTAGCGATGCCAAATACGTGCGGGTGTCGGTGGCCAGTTATCAATTGAACGGGTTTTTCTGGAGCTTCGTGCAAACGATGGGCAGCGCCGGGCTTGGTAATAAGCGCGTGGCGGCGATTGCAACGGCAGGTCCCAGCCCCACCTCGCCTTGTGACCTGGCGCCGCTGATGGTGTGTGGCGATCCCACTCAATACAACCCGGCCGCCGGCAATTTCTGGGGGTATCAATTTGGCGACCTGGAGGTCTTGAAAACGGCGGCGGGGAACACATCGCCCATTGGGCCGGGCAACTTCCAATTGCTCGACTTCGGCTCGGGCGGCAGTGCGGTCCGGGAGGACCTGGCCGGCGGTGGCTCGGTTTGCCGCAGTGTCGGGAGCGACGTCCAGACGGCGCCGGGTAATAAAGCCGGCCCTACTTCCCAAGGCTTGAACACACGCTTCGGTATCTACAACGGCCCGGTCAGTTCTTCGGACTACCCACCGGACCTGGTCACGGCGTCAGGCACCCCGGCGATCACCTACAACGATGCGCTCTCCCAGGCGCAATACAAAGGCAAAGCCGTCTCTTCGAGCAACGGCGATCTTTCGGCAGGCGGCGAGGCGATACAGGACTACAACGACTGGCGGGCCCAGGTCGCCGCCTGTGTGGCGGGGGGCGCCAGCGGCTGCCAAAGCAACGGGGTTTTCGAGCGTCGGATGTTGAAAATCGTGATTGGCGATTGCGCCGGGAAACTGAGCGGCTCGACGTCGATTCCAGTCTTGGGGTTCGGCTGCTACTTCGTCGTGCAGCCGGTGGATGGCGGGGGGGCGGAGTCCATCATCTTTGGCCAGTTCGTCCAGGAGTGCGAAGGCGACAACGTACCCGGTCCTACACCCTCCACCGATGCCGCGCCCGCAGATCATCCAGCTCTACAAAACCTATCTCAACGGCAGCGGCACGCCGAGCACCGACTCGTAGGAGGCGTCATGGGACTTTCTCAGTTCAAACCCGCGCAAGCCCAACAAGGCGTGGCGCTGGTGGAGTTCACCCTGGTGCTGCCGTTGTTGCTGTTGTTGCTGCTGGCCTTCGGTGAGTTCGGACGCATGCTCTACCAGTACAACGTGCTGTTGCAGGCCAGCCGCGATGCCGACCGCTTCGTCGCCAGCCAGGCCTGGAACTCCACCCTTGGCACTGTCGCTTTGGGCAGCACGCTCCTGACCCAGACGAAAAACGTTGCGGTGTATGGCGTGCCCAGCGCGACGGGAACCGCCGTGGTATCAGGCTTGACCACGGCGAATGTGCAGGTCGCCGCCGAGGGCATCGATCATGTGCGCGTCACCATTACCTACACCTTCTGCCCGGTGATTGGCGCGGGCAACTGCACGGGTTCGATCCCGGGTTTTTTCGGCAATGCCATTCCACTGGGCATCCAGTTGGTGGCGACGACTGTCATGAGGGCGCTGTGATGAATCACAAGCACATGCGCGGCACTTACATTGTGGAGTTCTCCTTCGTGGGCTTGCTGGTGTTCATCCTGCTGTTCGGCGTGGTGGAAATGGGCCGGCTGTACTTCACGGTCAATGCGCTGGATGAAGCGGCGCGCCGTGGCGCGCGGTTGGCGGCGGTGTGCAATGTCAGCGATCCGGTGGTCTTGCGCCGGGCCATCTTCAACGCCGCGACGGACGCCGGCACCAGCCAACTGATCAGTAACCTGGCGACCTCGAACCTGGCGCTGACCTACTTGGACGTCAACGGTGCCGTGGTAGCGAACCCCGCCGACACGTCCGGCGCCACCGGCTTTCGAGCCATTCGCTATGTCCGGCTGAGCGTGCAGAACTTTGTTTTCAACCTGTTCATTCCCGGCTTGGGCGTGCCCATTACCTTGCCCACGTTCAGGGCAACCTTGCCACGCGAAAGCCTTGGGCGTCATTCCGATTCCGGGGA
The DNA here is from genome assembly GCF_053629195.1 of Pseudomonas sp. R151218B TE3479. Lineage (NCBI taxonomy): Bacteria > Pseudomonadati > Pseudomonadota > Gammaproteobacteria > Pseudomonadales > Pseudomonadaceae > Pseudomonas > Pseudomonas sp. R151218B TE3479. The sequence continues at coordinate 5,701,470 of NZ_JBRJHV010000001.1, read as the reverse complement.
GATCACACCATGCTGAACACCAGGGAAAATCCGCTTTCGACCACCACTGGCAGAGCCGGGCTGCGGATACTGATCAGCAGTCGCGATGCTACGTCCCTGCGCGACCTGCAATGTGTCTGCCAGCGCATGCCTGGCCTTGAGGTCAGCACGCGCCTGGTCAGCAACGGCCATGTCGATCCGCTCTACGGCCTGGACCGCATGCCCGACCTGCTGCTGTTGCGCGTCAGCCATCTGTGGCGCGAGGAACTGTCGGCGTTGCTGCAACGGCCCGCCCATGAACGTCCGCCGATGCTGGTGTGCGGTCCCTTGGGCGAGCAAGAGGGCATGCGCCTGGCGATGCAAGCCGGTGCCCGGGATGTGCTGCCCGAACCCATCGCCGACACGGAATTGGTGGCGGCGCTGAATCGCCTGGTGGCGGAAGTCCGTCTGGGCAACGGCAACGAAGGGAAGCTGGTCGCGGTGATCAGCGCCAAGGGCGGCTCCGGTGGAACCCTGGTGGCGTGCAACCTGGCCCAGCAGCTCAGCGCCCGGGCAGGCAATACGCTGTTGCTGGACATGGACCTGCAATTTGGCAGCGTGACCCATTACCTGGATGTGGCGCAGTCCCACAGCCATCTGGAAGTGCTGCAGCAGATCGATGAAATGGACAGTGTCGCGCTGCGGGGTTTTTGCAGCCACTTCAGCCCGACCCTGCACGTCCTGGGAGGCCGGGCCGGTGAGTTGTGCCTGCCCCAGGATGCCCAACCCGAACAGCTCGACGCCCTGTTGCAACTGGCCCGCGCCAGTTATGACTGGGTGGTGGTGGACCTGCCACGGCAGATCGATCACCTCACCGGTTCGGTACTGGAACAGGTGGACCGGGTGTACGTGGTGGTGCAACAGAGCGTCAGCCACCTGCGTGATGCCAGCGCTCTGGTGCGGATCCTTCGCGAAGACCTGGGTGTGCGCGGGGAGCAGTTGCAGATCGTGATCAACCGCTATGACAAAAACGCCGCCGTCAGCCTCAAGGACATCGGCGAGGCCCTGCGCTGCGCGAACCTGTCGAAATTGCCCAATGACTTCAACCTGGTCAGCCAGAGTCAGAACACTGGCGTGCCGTTGGGGCTGCATGCGCCGAAGGCGGCCATCACCGCTGCCCTGCGCGATTTGACCGAAGACCTGGTCGGTCACCAGATGGCCACGGACAAGGGCCTGCTTAAACGTGCCTTCAACCGTTTTTTCGGGGGATGACCCATGATCAGCGACTTTCGTAACCGCTTGCGCAAACAGCCCGCCAAACCTAGCACTTTAGCGGGTGCTCAGCCCGGCGACGGCCTGCCGGACCCGACAGACGCGTTGATGGCCTGGGAGCAGGCCATTCCGGACGTGCTTTACGAAACCCGCAGCCAGGTCACTCCGGTGGAGGCCGAGTGGCGGGAAAAGATCTACCAGCAACTGCTCAAGGTCATGGACCTGTCGTTGCTCGATGCCCTCGAGCAGGCCGAGGCCGCGCGGCAGATCCGCGATATCTGCCAGCGCCTTCTGGAAGAACATTCGGCGCCAGTGAGTACCGTCAGCCGGCAATTGATCATCAAGCAGATCACCGACGAAGTGCTCGGCCTCGGGCCGCTGGAACCGCTGTTGGCCGACCATAGCGTGTCCGACATCCTGGTCAACGGGTTTGCCTCGGTCTATGTCGAGCGCTTCGGCAAGCTGCAACGCACCGACGTGCGTTTTCGCGACGACCAGCATTTGCTGAACATCATCGACCGCATCGTGTCCAGTCTGGGGCGCCGTATCGACGAGTCTTCGCCGTTGGTGGACGCCCGGCTCAAGGACGGTTCGCGGGTCAACGCAATCATTCCACCGCTGGCCATCGATGGCCCGAGCATGTCGATCCGGCGCTTCGCCGTGGACCTGCTCAACACCGACAGCCTGATCCAGGTCGGCACCATGACCCCGGCCATTGCCTTGCTGCTCAAGGCAATTGTGCGCGGGCGTCTGAACGTGCTGATCTCCGGTGGGACCGGCAGTGGCAAGACCACCATGCTCAACGTGCTCTCCAGTTTCATCCCCCATAACGAGCGCATCGTCACCATCGAGGATTCGGCCGAGCTGCAACTGCAGCAGCCCCACGTGGTGCGCCTGGAAACCCGGCCGTCGAACATCGAGGGGCGCGGTGAGGTGAGCCAGCGGGAATTGGTGCGAAACAGCCTGCGCATGCGCCCGGACCGGATTGTCATCGGTGAGGTGCGTGGCGCCGAGGCGATGGACATGCTCACGGCGATGAACACCGGCCACGACGGTTCGCTGACCACCATTCACGCCAACACCGCACGGGATGCGCTGGGGCGAATCGAGAACATGGTGTCGATGACCGGGGCGACATTTCCGATCAAGGCCATGCGTCAACAAATTGCCTCGGCCATCGATGTGGTGATCCAACTGGAGCGTCAAGAAGACGGCAAGCGACGCGTGGTCAGCATGCAAGAGATCAACGGGATGGAAGGGGAGATCATCACGATGACCGAAATTTTCTCCTTCGTGCGCCAGGGCATCGGCGAGCACGGCGAGGTGCTTGGAGAATATCGGCCCAGCGGCATGATCCCGGCCTTCCGCGATGTGCTGGCCAAGCGCGGCATCGAGTTGCCGCTGACCTTGTTTCGCCCTGAGTGGATGGAGGGCCGCACGTCATGAGCAATATCCCCAGTGAGTTCATCCTGATTTTCCTTGGCATGGTGTTCATCGCCGTGTTCCTGCTGTCCCAGGGCGTGGTGGTGCCGGTGTTCGGCGAAGCCGGCAAGATGCGCAAGCGTATTCGCGGGCGCCTTCACGTGCTGGAGAAGGCCAACCACTTGCCCAACATGCAGACCGTGTTGCGGCAGAAATACCTGACGCGCCTTTCACCCCTGGAAGCTCGCCTGGAACAACTGCCGTTCATGGCCAACCTGACGCAACTGATCGAGCAGGCCGGCCATGAATACCGGGCTTATCGGGTCATGCTGCTCGGTCTGGTCCTGGGGGCGGCGGCCGGTGCCTTGGTGCTGATGGTCTCGCCGGTCTGGGGGATGGCGCTGCTGGCGACCTTTGCGCTGACCTGGGCGCCAGTGTTGAAAATCCTGCGTGACCGCAACAAGCGCTTCGCCGCGTTCGAGGAAGGTTTGCCGGATGCGCTGGACGCCATGTGCCGAGCCTTGCGCGCCGGACACCCGTTCAATGAAACCCTGCGTCTGGTCGCCGAGGAGCACAAGGGGCCGGTCGCCCAGGAGTTCGGCATGACGTTCTCCGACATCAACTATGGCAACGACGTGCGCCGGGCCATGCTCGGGCTGCTGGAGCGGATGCCGAGCATGACGGTGATGATGCTGGTGACGTCGATCCTCATCCACCGCGAGACCGGCGGCAACCTGACCGAAGTGCTGGAGCGCTTGAGTCGGCTGATTCGCGGGCGTTTCCGGTTCCAGCGCAAGATCAAGACGTTGTCGGCGGAAGGGCGCATGTCGGCCTGGGTGCTGGTGGCGATCCCGTTCGTGCTGGCGATCGCCATCGTGCTCACCAGCCCCAGCTACATGCCAGTGCTGATCAATGACCCCATAGGACACAAGCTGATCATCGGCGCGTTCTGCGCCATGTTGATCGGGATTTTCTGGATAAGAAAGATCATCCGGATCCAGGTTTAAGCGCTGTTGCGCCAAGAGGTTTCAGTCATGGACTTTTTGCTCGGATTGTTGAGTCGGTTGACCGGCAACGAAGAACTGGCACGGCTGTTGTTCATCGCCGCGATTGGCCTCAGCACGGTGCTGGCGGCCGTCGCGCTCCTGCTCTTGATGCTGGGCCTGCAGGATCCGGTACAGCGGCGCCTGGCGCTGATCAAGCGTGGTTACGCTGGAAGCACGACGGGGCAGGAGGCGCCGGGTAACCTGCAGCTCTTGCTGGAACGGGTCGGCCAACGTTTTGCCTCCACCGACCAGGCCCACACGTCTGCGACCCAGACTTTGCTCACCCACGCCGGTTACCGCTCTGCCTCGGCGGTGCAGATGTATTGGGCGGTGCGCCTGATGCTGCCGCTGTTGCTGGTCGGCATTGCGTTGTTGCTGCTGCCGATGGTCAAGGTTTCAGTGACTATCGGTCTGCTGGCGGTGACCCTCATCGCGGGCATCGGCTGGCTGCTGCCGGCGATCTACGTCGGCAAACGCAAGCAGGCGCGGCAGGGCCGGTTGCGCGCGGCGTTCCCGGATGCACTGGACCTGATGGTGGTCTGCGTCGAGTCGGGCCTGGCCCTGCCCACGACGATTGAACGGGTGGCTGAAGAGATGTCGGTCAGCCAGGTTGAGCTGGCCGAGGAACTGGCGTTGGTCAATGCGCAGATCCGGGCGGGCATCACCAGTACCGAGGCGCTCAAGCAACTGGCCGTGCGCACCGGACTGGAGGATATCCAGGGCCTGGTCAGCCTGCTGGCACAAAGTATCCGTTTCGGCACCAGCGTGGCCGATACCCTGCGGATCTACGCCGATGAGTTTCGCGACCGGCGTACCCAGGCCGCGGAAGAAATGGGCGCCAAGATTGGCACCAAGCTGATCTTCCCGCTGATCTTCTGCCTGTGGCCGAGCTTCTTCCTGGTCGCGATCGGCCCGGCCATGATTGGTGTGTTCAGGGCCTTCGGGAATATGTAGATTCCCCGTGCCCTGCCGCAAGTCCAATGTGGGAGCGAGCCTGCTCGCGATAGTGGTTTGACAGTCAATGACGATGTTGAATGTCAGTCCTCTATCGCGAGCAAGCTCGCTCCCACAAGTGATCGTGGGTGTTCATGAGTCTTGTGTTCAGCACAATTCCATTGTGGGAGCGAGCTTGCTCGCGATAGCGGTGGGTCAGTCAATGAAAGTGTTGAATGTCAGTCCGCCTTCGCGAGCAGGCTCGCTCCTACAAGTGATCCTGGGTGTTCATGAGTCTTGTGCTCAGCACAATTCCATTGTGGGAGCGAGCTTGCTCGCGATAGCGGTGGGTCAGTCGATGAAGATGCTGGCTGTCAGTCCGCCTTCGCGAGCAAGCTCGCTCCCACAAGTGATCTTGGGTGTTCATGAGTCTTGTGTTCAGCACAGTCCCATTGTGGGAGCGAGCTTGCTCGCGATAGCGGTGGGTCAGTCAATGAAGGTGTTGGCTGTCAGTCCGCCTTCGCGAGCAATTCCCCACAGGTTTACTCCTGTGATCTGTCGACCGTTCAAACCAAAAGACCAAAGCCTCCGGGAGTGCCTACATTCGATCCGATGTAGTCACTCCCGGAGGCTGTGGTCTTTCGTTTGCCGCGTGTTTCATTTGCTGCTGGTGATCTCTCCGCCCGAGTCCTGGTCAAAGAACTCCGGGATCGGATAGTTGAAGCTGTTGAGCCAACGCTGCATGGCCATCTCGCGTTCGGCGGCCGAGGCGGTTTGCAGGTTGGTGGAGGCCACCACGCCGCGAATCTGCAGTTGCATCCAGCTCTCGGTGCCTTGTTGTGCGGCCGAGGAGGGACCTGGCTCAATGGCCCAGGCGGCGGTGGACAGGCTCACCATGCACACGATCATCAATTGTTTGGTCATCATTTCTTGTACTCCTCGTAACGCTCTACTTGACCGCGCCGGTTGATGCATCGACGACCTCGGTCAGGTGGTTGGCGGGTGACGTCGCTGCCTGACTGGCCGAACCCCTGATTTTTTCCGCACGGGCTTGGGCATCTGCCACTTGCTGGGGGCTGAGCTTGGCCATGTTCGCGAGCTCGGCGGCCTGCTTCCAGTTGTCCTGGTAAATCAGCAGCGTCACCATGTTGAGCGCGGCCAGGGTGTCGGACTGCTGGAGCTCCATGGCGGTCATGAACTCGAAGCGGGCTTCTGAAATGCGTCGCTGATTGAGGTAGACGACCCCCAGGTCATTACGGATCTTGCCCTCGGTCGGGGCCATTTTCGCGGCGTGTTCGAGGTATTGCGTCGCGGCCGCATTGTCATTCTTGGCAGCCGCCAACTGACCCAGGCCATGTTCACCGTCAGCAGCCAGGCATGTCCCCAGCAGGCTTTTGTACAACGGTTCGGCCTCGTTGCGGCCCATCAGACGCAGTACCCGAGCCTTGCGCAGACGGACCTGGACCAAGTCCTCGGGCAAGCGTTCGAGGTTCGCCAGGCTGGCGTATAAACGGCCCTCGTTGGCCATGTCTTCGGCCATGTTCAAGGCCAGTTCCTGGTCGGCTCCGGGCTTGGCGCAATCGGCCGTGCGTGAAGCCACCACGCCGTTGCTGGCACAACCGGCAAGCATCAAGGTCGCCGCTAATGCGATCACTGTTTTCATGGAATACCCCTTGGCGAACCGTTGGACGTCGCACGCGTTGCACACCCGGCGCCGGCTCATTGGGAAAGCCCACTGCGGTTGTCGAACTCGCCATGTTCGAGGAAGTACATGCGGTAGAAATTCGGGTCGTAATTGCGCAGTTGCTCACCCGGCAAGGTCGGCAGTTGCGCGTCGGCCGCCAACGGTTGGACCAGGTGCGGCGTGACGATCATCAGCAGTTCGCGCTCTTCGCGGTTGATGGAGTTGTCACGAAAGAATGCGCCGAGAATCGGCACGTCGCCCAGCCCTGGAAACTTGTTTACCTGGGCGCTGTTGCGGGTGCTGATCAGGCCGCTGATGACGAAACTTTCGCCATCGGCCAGGGCGATGCTGGTATCGGTACGGCGCACGGTGAGTGCTGGCACCAATGTCCCGGCGATGTTCACCGCGTTGGTGAAATCCAGCTCACTGACTTCCGGTGCCACCTTCAAGGCGATGCGATTCTTGCCGATGACGGTGGGGGTCAGGGTCAGGCGAATACCGAATTCCTTGTACTCGATGGACACATTGTCGCTGCCGGCACTGGGTACCGGGATCGGCACTTCGCCGCCGGCCAGGAAACTCGCGCTCTGCCCGCTGAGGGCCACCAGGCTCGGCCGCGCCAGGGTATAGGCAAAACCGCTGCCTTCCAGAGCGTTGATCATCAACAGGGTCTTACCGGTGGCGAAAGACAGGTTGAACATGTCGTTATTGACCGGCAATGAAGGCCGAACAACACCGCCGATGGTGGGCAAGGTCCTCGGCGAGCCGAACAGGAAATTGCCACGGCTGCCGAAAATCGACGTCGAGGCTTCCTTGAGCTTGGTCCGGCTGACTTCAACGAAACGGATGTCGGTCTGTACCTGGGCGAGCAGCATCGGGTCTTCGGAAGGCATGCTCGCGGCGCCCGTCAGCGCCTCAGTGGCCCGGCCTTTGACAAAGACCATGCTCTGGCGCGGTATTTTCGAACAGTCGGTCCAGACCATCAGGCTGGTGGCGCCGGGCGCCAGGCCCGTGAGGATGAAGGCATCGCTGCCACTGGGTTGCACATCGGCAATTTTCGGGTCGCCGACAGCCAATTTCGTCACGGGGGCGAGGATACGCAATTCGCTCTGGAGCCCTTGGCCGACCTCGAAGGTCGCCGGCAAATTGTCCAGTTGCGAACAATTTGCCGCTGCGGCCTGAGCCGCATCCAGGCCAAGGCCCATCCAGAACAGACCATGAATGAAATGTTTTAAAACGGGGGCGGTGCGCTGGGTCATGAAGTGATCCTCAATAAGAGGCCATCCCTAGGCTTACCATTGCCTCGGATCACTTAAGAGGCCCGGGCTGCCCCTTTCCATCTCGCCAGATCTTTCATGGATGCCGGCTTCAGGCCTCGTCGCTACCAGCAAACGGGCGCATCACTCCGGCCCGACTGAACGACAGGCAGCTTGCGAACAACCTTTCTGAGCCCCGGAACACCCGGGAATGGTCGAGGGCAGTGACAGTATCGATCAGGTCGCTGGGGGCCCTTTTTTGCCGGCCCGTCCTCGCTTGTGTTTCACGTTAGTTCAAGCATGGCAAAGCGCCACGCCCGAGGACAAAAAAATGACTAAAAGCTGACGGAAGGAAAAAACCAATCAAGTCATCGTCAATAATATGTCTTTTTGTGCGGTTTTCGGCTGACGAGTTCACATGGAAAGGATCAGCCGTCCGGCAAAAAGAATCAGCACCACCCCCATGGTCCGCTCGAACCAGTGGCCCATGCGCATGAAGACTTCCCGCACCTTGGCGCTGGAAAAAAACAGCGCCACGACGACAAACCACAATGCATTCACCATGCACATCCAGATCCCATACAACGCCTGGATCTGCAGCGGTGTCGTCGCGCTGATCAAAGTGGTGAAGATCGCCAGGAAAAACAGCGTGGCCTTGGGGTTGGTGGCGTTGGTCAGGAAACCGGTGACAAAGGCCTTGAAGGGCGTTTGTCCGGTAGCAGCCTGTTCGTTGTTCTGTTCTTTTTCCAGGGAAGACTTGGGTTGGCTACGCAGCAGGCTGATGCCCAGGTAGAGAATGTAGGCGCCGCCCACGACCTTGGCGGCGGTCAGTAACCACGCAGTGGTGTGCATCAGCGCGCCGACGCCGAGCAAGGTGTAGATGACATGCACCGAGATGCCGGCACCAATGCCCAGCGCAGTGCAGATACCGACCCATCGGCCGAAGCGAACGCTCTGGCGAATCGTCACGGCGAAATCCGGACCGGGCGCGACCACCGCCAGAAAGTGCAAGGTGGCCAGGGTCAGGAATTCACCAAGGTAGTTGGATAGCATTTCAGCTCCAAAAGGTCAGGGGCGAGGAGTCGCCGCGATAACCGACAAAAAAAGAAAGGCTCAGGCGTGGGGCGGCCACACCGGGGCTGACCGAATGCATGCATCGCGAATTGAACATGATGAAGTCGCCGGGTTGCGGTCGTACTTCCAGGGTTGGGCGGCCGAGCAGGGCGGGGTCGATGCCGTAGCTGTCGCCACGCATTTCATCGAACAGGTCTGGCGAGACATGCTTATCCCACATTTGCAGCGCGCCACCTTCAGCGGGCATGTTGAGGTAGACGTTGCAGGCGAGCTGGGCTTGCAGGCTGTGGGCCTGAAAACTGTCGGGTGCATCCTTGGCGAAAATATCGTGATGGGCCAGGAAGCACACGCCGGGTTTCACCACGCGAGACAGGCCTACGTACATCTTCCGGCCATAAAGGCTTTCCAGGTGTGCTCCCGCCGGCCAGGTTTCGTCGAGCATGCAGCGCAACATGTCGACCGGCGAGGAGTAGGGGGCACAGCGGTTGCGCAGCTCGACGATATTGCGACCGGCCTGGCTGAAGTAGTCCTCGATCAGTGGCGGCTGATTCTCGGCTTCGTAGAAGGCCATGCCGATGCGCCCGATGCTGGGGGCGTTGATATAACCTTCGAAACCGGGGGCAAGGATCTTGTTGCCAATTTCGATGGCCAACGATTGCGACAGGAAGTTTTTCAAACGCACGGCGAGCACTTCGCCATCTATCAGTTTCTTGATGCACCACTGATCGAGGTGCTCGACATCAAGCATCATGAGACAGGTCCGTCTGAATAGGGGGAGGGGCCTGCGAGCGGTTCCTGGTCGCAAGGGCGGCGGGTATCAGCCCACGTGGTAATGCACCGACAACGTGCCTTTCTTTTGCGAAAGCGAGGCGATGGTGACGGCTCCCAGTTCTCGCAGCCGTCGCACATGGGTGCCGCCGCAGCCATAAGCCGTCAGCTCACCGAAACCGACTTCCCGGGTGCCTTGGCGAAGTGCGATCAGGCGAGGCAAGTCTTCGGCGATCCAAGCATCGATGCCCTGCTGGATGATCGATGTGTCCAGCTCCTCGGGACGTTCCCCAGGCTGGAACTGCACACGGCTTTCGCCGGGCCAGTGGTGGGCCTTGATCGGTTTCCAGCCACGGCTTTCGGCAAAATGGCCGATCAGGTGCCCGGCCGAGTGCAGGCGTGAATTCAGCAGCCGCCGCTGCTCATCCACGCGGATCGCGGCCATGCCGGGGGCTACTGGGCGGTCGACGTAATGAATGATCTGTTGCCCGTCCTGAACGACGCGCAGTACTTGGCTGTCGCCGATCCATCCGGTGTCGCAGGGCTGACCGCCGCCCTGGGGGTGGAACAGGGTGGCGCGCAGCACCACGGCGAATTCGTTTTCCAGGGGGCTGCAGTCCAGGACTTCCACGTTGGCCTTGAGGTCATCGCTATGGAAAAAAAGGCGAAGCGTCATGGTCCATACCCACATCAGAAATTGTGACGGGATTATAGGTAGGGTGTAAAAGGGTGATAATCCGTTCAAATTTCAAAGGACTGTTGCGCCATGAGCACAAATCTACCGTTGCCGTTGCTCGCCGAAATGGCGATCTTCGTCAAGGTTGTGGAGACCGGCAGCTTCTCCGAAGCGGCCCGTCAGTCGGGCTCGTCGCCTTCGGCCATCAGCCGCAGCATTTCTCGCCTGGAGAAAGCCCTGGCGACCCGATTGCTGCAGCGCACCACCCGCAAGTTGCGTTTGAGCGATGGCGGGGAAGAGGTGTTCAAGCGCTGCCAGGAGATGGTCGCCGCCGCTCGGTCGGTGATGGAAATCAGCGGCCAGTTCACCCAGGAAGCGGAAGGGCGCATTCGCGTCAGCGTGCCCAAGGCAGTGGGGCGTTTCGTGATTCATCCGCACATGCCTGAATTTTTGCGGCGTTATCCGAAGGTCGATGTGGAGTTGTTCCTGGAGGATCGGCAGGTCGACCTGATTGATGATCACGTCGACTTGGCCATCCGGATTACCGATCAACCATCAGCCGGGCTGGTGGGGCGCCAGCTGCTGACCATTGACCACCTGCTCTGCGCCACGCCGCAATACCTGGCGGAACACGGTGTTCCCACGCATCCCCACGATTTGCTGGAGCACAGTTGCATTTACTTGGGCGAAACGCCCAATGACGCGCGTTGGAAATTCAAGAAAGGCAGCAAGTCGGTCACCGTAGGCGTGCGCGGACGCTACGCGGCCAATCACACGGGGGTGCGGTTGGGGGCGGTCTTGCAGCACATCGGCATCGGTAGCCTGCCGTACTTCACCGCCCGCCATGCCTTGGAACAGGGCTTGATCGTGCAAGTGTTGGCCGACTGGACGTTCCTCGCTTCGTACCACGGTGGCTTGTGGTTGCTGCATTCGCCGACCCGCTACCTGCCACCGAAGCTGCGGGTGTTCATTGATTATCTGGTGGAGTGCCTGGCGAAGGAGCCGACCTTGAACAAGGTGGGGGGAGGGGAGCGTTCCAGCAAGGTCGCGGCGCACTATGAGTTGCCGGAAAGTGATGGGTTGTTCTGACGGGCCTCATCGCGAGCAAGCTCGCTCCCACAGAAGGTCATGATCAACCGCAGCCAGTGTAGGAGCGAGCTTGCTCGCGATGAGGCCCGTCCAGGCAACACACTTCGCAAGACCAAAAAAAGGCCCGCCGGTTTAACCGTGCGGGCCTTTTGCATGACGGATCGCAATCAGTGCTTGCTGTCCTGGTCCGACATCGCCAGCAGTTGCTTTTCCTGGTTCCAGTCGAAAGGCTCGTCGTTTTGCTCGGCTTCGAAACGACGTTCTTCCAGGGCCTGGTACAGGGCGATTTCTTCGTCAGGCATGTAGTGCAGACAATCACCGGCGAAGTACCAGAGCAGGTCGCGAGGCACCAGGTGGGCGATCTGTGGGTAACGGACAATCACTTGGCACAGGAGGTCCTGGCCCAGGTACTGGCTTTCAATCGGGTCGACGGGCAATTGCGCGCGCAACTCGTCGAAGCGCTCCAAGAACAAGGCGTGGCTTTCTTCGGGCACCTGTTCGGCCTCACCCACGGCGACCAGGATGCTGCGCAAGTGGTCAAGCAAGACAAGGTGATCGGCAACGACATTGGACACGAGATAAGTCCTCAAGAGCAAAACGGGCGCAGGAGTATAAAGCCCTTGCGCCCGCTTTTATAGGTTAAGAGCTGTAGGTGAAGAGCTACAGGTGACGGCGTACCTGGCCGTCAGTATCAACGGACCTTGTCTGGCGCCAGCGTCAGTTCGGCCTTGTCGAAATCATCCACGTCGATGACTTTGCGCCGCGCCGCCTCGGCCGCGCGCAAGGTCTGTGCTTCACCGGCTTGCAGCACGCCAGCCTCCAGGGCTGCATCGATAAGAGGTTCGCCAGGCGCCGGATTGAGCTGTCCCTGCTTGAACGCACCGTGCAGTTTCTTGTGCAGCGGATGGGCGGCCGCCAGCAGGTCGGCGGCGTGTTGCAGGGCACCCACCGGATCGTCGGTCGATTGCGGGCGATAGCAACCCTGCAGCAACTCTTCGAGAGTCGGGTCACCCTTGGGCCGGCCGATGACCGCAGCCACCTCGGCGTCGAGCCTGTCGCTCGGGCCCTTGTGACGCCGACCGAAGGGGAATACCACCAGGCGCAACAGGCAACCCAGTACCCGGTTCGGGAAGTTGCTCAGCAATTCATCCAGCGCACGTTCCGACTGTCCGAGGCTTTCCTCCATGGCCCAGGTGAACAGCGGCGTCATGTGGTCCGGCGAATCCAGGTCGTGATAACGCTTGAGCGCGGCGGACGCCAGGTACAGGTTGCTCAAGACGTCGCCCAGGCGGGCCGACAAGCGTTCGCGGCGTTTGAGCTCTCCGCCCAGCAGCATCATGCTCAAGTCCGCTAGCAGCGCGAATGCCGCGGCCTGCCGGTTGAGGGCACGGAAGTAACCCTGGCTCAAGGCATTGCCGGGGGCCCTCTCGAAATGCCCCAGGCCCAGGTTGAGCACCAGGGTGCTGGCGGCGTTGCTGACGGCGAAACCGATGTGCTTGAGCAACAAGGCATCGAACTCGACCAGCGCCTGGTCCTTGTCTTCACGGGTTGCCAGGGCCATTTCCTTGAGGACGAACGGATGGCAGCGAATGGCGCCCTGGCCGAAGATCATCAGGTTGCGCGACAGAATGTTCGCGCCTTCGACCGTAATGAAGATTGGCGCACCTTGCCAACTGCGACCCAGGTAATTGTTCGGGCCCATGATGATGCCCTTGCCGCCATGTACGTCCATGGCGTGGCTGATGCACTCGCGACCGCGCTCGGTCAGGTGGTACTTGAGAATGGCCGACAGCACCGAAGGTTTTTCCCCCAGGTCCACGGCGTTGGCGGTCAGCATGCGTGCCGCGTCCATCAACCAGGCGTTGCCGCCGATGCGCGCCATGGCTTCCTGGATACCTTCGAACGCCGACAACGGTACGTTGAACTGTTCGCGCACCTGGGCGTACTGCCCCGTCACCAGGCTGGTGAACTTCGCAGCGCCGGTGCCCACCGCCGGCAGGGAAATCGAGCGCCCCACCGACAGGCAGTTCATCAGCATCATCCAGCCCTTGCCGAGCATGGCCTGACCGCCGATGAGGAAGTCCAGCGGGATGAACACGTCCTTGCCCCAGTTCGGTCCGTTCATGAACGCGGCGCCCAGGGGCAGGTGACGGCGGCCGATATTCACACCTGGGGTGTCGGTGGGAATCAAGGCGAGGCTGATGCCCAGGTCTTCTTCGTCACCCAGCAGGTGGTCGGGGTCATACGCCTTGAAGGCCAGGCCCAGGAGCGTGGCCACCGGGCCGAGGGTGATGTAGCGTTTTTCCCAGTTCAGGCGCAGGCCGAGGGTTTCCTGGCCCTCCCATTCACCCTTGCAGATGATGCCGGTGTCGGGCATCGCCCCGGCGTCGGAGCCGGCCAGCGGCCCGGTCAGGGCGAAGCAGGGGATATCGTCGCCGCGGGCCAGTCGCGGCAGGTAATGGTCGCGTTGTTCGTCGGTGCCGTAGTGCAGCAGCAGTTCCGCCGGGCCGAGGGAGTTGGGAACCATCACGGTGGAGGCCAGGTCGCCGCTGCGTGTGGCCAGTTTCATCGCGACCTGGGAGTGGGCATAGGCGGAAAAACCCTTGCCGCCATATTCCTTGGGAATGATCAGCGCGAAGAACCCGTGTTCCTTGATATGAGCCCAGGCTTCCGGTGGCAGGTCCATGGCCTGGCCGATCTGCCAGTCGCTGACCATCGCGCAGAGGGCTTCGGTAGGGCCGTCGAGGAACGCCTGCTCTTCCTCGGTCAGTTGCACCTTGGGGTAGGCCAGCAGCAAGTCCCAGTCCGGGCGGCCGCTGAACAGTTCGCCATCCCACCACACCGTGCCGGCATCGATGGCGTCTCGCTCGGTTTCGGACATGGGCGGCAGGGTTTTCTGGAACCAGTCGAACATCGGCGCGCTGAAATACTTGCGGCGCAGGTCCGGTAGCAGCAGGGGGGCCGCGATAGCCGCGAGCACCACCCAGAGGATCAGCATCAGCCAGCCGGGCGCGTGGCTGAAAAAGCCCATGGCCAACAGGTAGACCGCGACGATACCCAGTGCGGGCAGCGGGGCGGTGCGCCGATGCGCCAGCCAGGCGATCCCGACAACCAGGACCAGTATCCACAACAACAGCATATGTAATCCTCCGTGAACCAAGGCAAAACCGACCTTCAGAGCTTAGACGGCATCTGTAAAACCGGCAGTCGGCGCGATGTGATTGATTTCGTGGGAAACCCTGGTTGCATTGCGCCAGTCTGGTTGGCAACAGCCGTGGGAAATCGTTCGTTAACAAGGTGAGAAAACGCCATTGTTTGGCTGGAATGCCGTTATCCCCGTGCCGGGGCTGTGGATAAACTCGAGGCAAGCCCTCCGTAGGAGCTGCCGAAGGCTGCGATCTTTTGATCTTGATCTTGATCTTGATCTTGATCTTGATCTTTCGCTTGCGATTCAACTGTCTGGGACAAGATCGCAGCCTCGTTGCACTCGACAGCTCCTACGCGGGGGTGATTTTTTCCAGAGGCCTTTCCTTTATGCAGCAATATCTGAACCCCGGCCGCTTCATCGACAGCGATCATCCCGCGGTCATCGACTTCGCCGAAACCCACCGCGGCGTCGAGCGCGACCCGCGGGCCCAGGCGGTCAGCCTGTATTACGCCGTGCGCGAGGCGGTGCGCTACAACCCCTATACCTTCAGTCGCGACCCGGCGACCCTGTGCGGCAGTTACGCGCTGGCGGCGAGTGAAAGCTATTGCGTGCCCAAGGCCACCTTGCTGGCCGGCTGCGCCCGGCATTGCGGCATCCCGGCGCGTATCGGTCTGGCGGATGTACGCAACCACCTGTCCACCCCGCGTCTGCTGGAGTTGCTCAGGAGCGACGTGTTCGCCATGCACGGTTATACCGAGCTGTACCTGAACGACCGCTGGGTCAAGGCCACGCCAGCTTTCAACCAGGGCTTGTGCGCGTTGTTCGACGTGGCCCCGCTCGAATTCGACGGTCGCCACGACAGCGTCTTCCACCCGTTCAATCGGCAAGGGGCGAAGCTGATGGAGTACATCACCGACCATGGCCAGTTCGCCGACGTGCCCGAGGTATTCTTCTTCGAACACCTGGAAAAGTGCTACCCGCACCTGTTCGGCGAAGAGCTGCCGCGCTTGCTCGGCGACATGCAGGGCGATTTGAGTCGCGCCTGATCCGGCGTATGCTGCTGCGGCATTTATCCATCGAGGACGCCGTGATGCTGAAGATATGGGGCCGGAAAAATTCATCGAATGTGCGCAAGGCACTATGGTGCGCAGAAGAGTTGGGGCTGGCCTACGAGGCCATCGATGCGGGTGGGGCGTTCGGTGTGGTGGACACGCCCGAGTACCGCGCGAAAAACCCCAACGGCCGCGTGCCGATGATCGAGGACGACGGCTTCGTGCTGTGGGAATCCAACACCATCGTGCGTTACCTGGCGGCCCGTCATGCGTCGGGTTCGGCCTGGTATCCTGCTGACGTACAGGCCCGGGCCCAGGCTGAAAAATGGATGGACTGGACCACGTCCAGCTTTGCCGCACCGTTTCGCACGGTGTTCTGGGGCGTCTTGCGCACCCCGGCCGAACAACAGGATTGGACGGCCATCCATGCGGCGATCAAGGAGTGCGACGATTTGCTGGCGATGGTCGAGCGGACCTTGAGCGAACAGCCTTACCTGTCGGGTGATGAAATCGGCATGGGCGACATTCCCCTGGGCAGTTTCATTTATGCCTGGTTCGAGATGCCCATCCAGCGCGCCGAGCGGCCTGCCGTACAGGCCTGGTACGCGCGGTTGCAGCAGCGCCCGGCCTACCGCAAAGCCGTCATGACCGCGTTGACTTAATACCTACTATCAACACACTTGACTGTACTTGTGCGGCGACGCCAAGCACCATTGCCTTGGTGCGCCGTGTTGCATTGCTCGCCGCCCGCCCTTATCTATTCTTTTCTTCCCTCCCTTCTTGGTGCGTAATCCGATATGAGTTCCGCTCTGTCCATCCGGCAGCTAACCAAAACCTACGGCAACGGTTTCCAGGCCTTGAGTGGTATCGATCTGGACGTCGCCGAAGGTGATTTCTTCGCCTTGCTCGGCCCTAACGGTGCCGGCAAATCCACCACCATCGGCATTCTTTCCACCTTGGTGAACAAGACCAGCGGCACGGTGAACGTCTTTGGCCACGACCTGGATCGCGAGCCCGCAGCCCTCAAACGCTGCATCGGCGTGGTACCCCAGGAATTCAATTTCAACCAGTTCGAAAAGACCTTCGACATCGTCGTGACCCAAGCCGGTTACTACGGTATCCCGCCAAAGATCGCCAACGAGCGCGCCGAGCAGTACCTGACCCAATTGGGTCTGTGGGACAAGCGTGACGTGCCGTCCCGTTCACTGTCCGGCGGCATGAAGCGTCGCCTGATGATCGCCCGCGCGCTGGTGCATGAGCCGCGCCTGCTGATACTCGACGAACCGACCGCTGGCGTGGACATCGAACTGCGTCGCTCGATGTGGAGCTTCCTGACCGAGCTGAACCAGAAAGGCATCACCATCATCCTCACCACCCACTACCTGGAAGAGGCTGAGCAGTTGTGCCGCAACATCGGCATCATCGACCACGGCACCATTGTCGAGAACACCAGCATGCGCCAACTGCTCAGCCAACTGCATGTGGAAACCTTCCTGCTGGACCTGAAACACGACCTGAAGACCGCGCCCCAGCTCATCGGCTATCCGGCCCGCCTGGTGGACAGCCGTACCCTGGAAGTGCAGGTGGACAAAGCCGTGGGCATCACCGGGTTGTTCACCCAACTGGCCCTGCAAAACATTGAAGTGCTGAGCCTGCGCAACAAAACCAATCGCCTCGAGGAGTTGTTCGTGTCCCTGGTGGAGAAGAATCTGGCGAAGGTGGCGGTATGAGCATGAGTTCCGAACTGCGCCCCAACCTCATCGCCCTCAATACCATCGTTTACCGTGAAGTCCGGCGTTTCATGCGGATCTGGCCGCAGACGCTGCTGCCGCCGGCCATCACCATGGTCTTGTACTTCGTGATCTTCGGTAACCTGATCGGCCGGCAGATCGGCGACATGGGTGGCTTCACGTACATGGACTACATCGTGCCGGGGCTGATCATGATGTCGGTGATCACCAACTCCTACGGCAACGTGGTGTCGAGTTTCTTCGGCAGCAAGTTCCAGCGTTCGATCGAAGAGTTGATGGTCTCGCCGGTGTCGCCCCATACGATTCTCATCGGCTACACCTTGGGCGGTGTCCTGCGCGGCCTGGCGGTGGGCCTGATCGTGACCCTGCTGTCGTTGTTCTTCACCGATCTGCAGGTGCATCACCTGGGGGTGACGGTCTTGGTGGTGGTGCTCACGGCCACGATCTTTTCACTGCTGGGGTTCATCAATGCCGTGTTTGCGCGCAACTTTGATGATATTTCAATTATCCCGACGTTCGTGCTCACGCCGCTGACCTACCTGGGCGGGGTGTTCTACTCGATCTCCTTGTTGCCACCGTTCTGGCAGACCGTCTCCCTGGCCAACCCGGTGCTGCACATGGTCAATGCGTTCCGCTACGGCATCCTCGGGGTGTCGGACATCAAGATCAGCATCGCCATCACCTTCATGCTGGTGGCCACCGTGGTGCTCTACATCGGCTGCGCGCGGTTGCTGGTCAGCGGGCGCGGCATGCGCACCTAACCTTTAACCCCTGACCCCTGTGGGAGCGAGCTTGCTCGCGATGACGGCGGCACATTCAGCATCAATGCAAGCTGACCCACCGCTTTCGCGAGCAAGCTCGCTCCCACAGGGGATTTGGGGTGGAAGCAGTCCATGCACCACAAAAAAGGCCTCCATTCCCAGGAGGCCTTTTTTGCATCTCACATCCGGCTTTTCTTGCGCCGCCGCCACTGTCGGGCCACCCACCAGCGCCAGTAACTCATGGTGATGAAGTAGGCCAGGGCGCCGAGCACCAGGCCGGTCACCACCGAGCCCAGCAGGAATGGCTGCCACAAGGTGGATAACTGGCCGCTGATCCATTCCCAGGTCAGTTCTTCGGGCAGTGTCCGGGCAGGCACGTCCATCAGCCAGGCGCCGGTCTGGTAGGTGCAGAAAAACACCGCCGGCATGGTGATCGGATTGGTCAGCCACACCAGGCTCACCGCAATCGGCATATTGCCGCGCACCGTGACGGCCAGCGCGGCGGCCAACAACATCTGCAACGGGATCGGCAAGAACGCGGCAAACAGGCCAACAGCCATCGCCCGGGCCACGGAGTGCCGATTGAGGTGCCAAAGGTTGGGGTCGTGCAGCAAGGTGCCGAGAAAACGTAAGGACTTATGTTCCCGAATGCTCTCTGGGTCTGGCATGTAACGTTTGAATAGGCGCCGGGGCATAGGCTTCTCGGTCGGTTCAACGCAGTAAGGCCGCAAGTATGTCTGGATTCTACGACTGGCAGATTCAGACTTTGTGACAATTGATAACGCCAGGGGTGCCGCTGAGCGTCTATGCCTGAAGAAGGGGCATTCTCAAGGACGGCTTATGCGCACAGGGTTGGTCGCGCTTGCATTGGGGTTGTTGGCCCCGATTTGTTTACCGGCACTGCCGCCGTTGTGGCTGGTGACAGCCATGCCGGTGCTGGCGCTGATGGTGTTGCCGTTTCGAACCTACCCGCTGGGTTTTTTCCTGTTCGGGCTGGCCTGGGCCTGCCTGTCGGCCCAGTGGGCGCTGGACAATCGATTGCCCGCCGCCCTGGACGGAGAAACCCGCTGGGTCGAAGGGCGCGTCGTCGGTTTGCCGCAACAGGGCGACGGCGTGGTGCGCTTCGAGCTGGCCGATGCCCATTCACGTCGTACCCGATTACCGACAACGATGCGCCTCGCCTGGTTCGGGGGGCCGCCCATCAACAGTGGCGAACGATGGCGATTGGCGGTGAAGCTCAAGCGGCCCGCCGGGTTGTTGAATCCACATGGCTTCGACTATGCCGCCTGGTTGTTGAGCCGTGGCGTTGGCGCGACCGGTACCGTCAAGGACGGGCGTCTCCTGCACGCGGCCCGGGGCGCCTGGCGTGACGGGGTGCGCCAAGCGCTGGCACAGGTCGACGCCCACGGCCGTTCCGGCGCGCTGGCGGCATTGGTCCTGGGCGACGGCGGCGGGCTGAGTCGCGAGGACTGGCAGGTTTTGCAAGACACCGGCACCGTCCATTTGCTGGTGATCTCCGGGCAGCACATCGGTCTGCTGGCCGGCCTGGTGTATCTGTTGGTGGCCGGCGCGGCGCGTTATGGCCTGTGGCCGGCAGGGCTGGCGTGGTTGCCCTGGGCCTGCGCGCTGGCCTTTTGCGCCGCCCTGGGCTACGGCTTGCTCGCCGGCTTCGAGGTGCCAGTTCGACGGGCCTGCGCAATGATTGGCCTGGTGTTGCTGTGGCGCTTGCGTTTCAAACAGCCGGATCCGTGGTGGGCATGGCTGCTGGCCTTCGTCGGGGTGCTGGTGTTCGACCCACTCGCCAGCCTGCGGCCAGGGTTCTGGTTGTCATTTGCGGCCGTCGCCATCTTGATGTTCACCTTTGGCGCCCGCCTGGGGCCTTGGCGCTGGTGGAAAACCTGGACCCGTGCCCAGTGGCTGGTTGCGGTCGGCCTGTGTCCGTTGCTGTTGATCGTGGGCTTGCCGGTCAGCCTCAGCGGGCCGCTGGTGAACTTGCTCGCGGTGCCCTGGATCAGCCTGCTGGTCTTGCCGCCAGCGCTGCTCGGCACGGCATTGTTGCCGGTGCCGCTCATCGGCGAAGGCCTGCTGTGGATCGCCGGCGGGTTGCTCGATCTGTTGTTCAAAGGGCTGGGGCTGATTGCCGGCCGAATACCCGCCTGGGTCCCCGTTGCAGTCCCGCCATGGGCCTTGGGCATCGCCGCTTCAGGGGCCTTTTTGCTGCTACTGCCCAAAGGCGTGCCGCTGCGTGTGCTGGGGTGGCCGATGGTGCTGCTGATGATGTTTCCCCCGCGAGAACACCTGCCGCAAGGGCACGCCGAGGTCTGGCAACTGGACGTGGGCCAAGGGCTGGCGGTGCTGGTACGCACCCGGCATCACAGCCTGCTTTACGACGCCGGGCCGCGCTTTGGCGAGGCCGATGTGGGCGAGCGCGTCGTACTGCCAACGTTGCGCAAGCTCGGTGTGCACGGCTTGGACCTGATGCTCCTCAGCCATGCCGACGCCGATCATGCCGGCGGCGCTCAAGCGGTGCGCAATGGGCTGCCGACAATGGAAGTCATCAGCGGTGATCCCACCGCGCTGCCCGATGAACTCCAGGCCGGGCCTTGCGACAGCGGCAGGCGCTGGGAATGGGATGGCGTCGGGTTCGAGCTGTGGCGCTGGGCATCTGCTGTCGAAAGCAACCAGAAGTCCTGCGTCCTGCTGGTGGAGGCCGGCGGCGAACGCCTGCTGTTGACCGGCGATATCGACACCTCTGCCGAGCGTGCCTTGCTCGACGAGGCCCTGGCGCTACCGATCCACTGGCTGGCCGCGCCTCATCACGGCAGTCGCAGTTCGTCGTCGATGGCGTTGTTGTCGCGCCTCAAACCGCACTCGGTGTTGATCTCTCGAGGGCAGGGCAACGCGTTCGGTCATCCCCATCCCCAAGTGATGGCCCGCTATCGCCGCTCGGGCCTGGCGATCTACGACAGCGCCGAGCAGGGCGCCATTCGTCTGCAACTGGGCGCGTTCGAGTTGCCGCGCACCGAGGCCGGTCATCGACGTTACTGGCGCGACCCGCCCGCCGTCGGGCCACCGGGGCAACATTGATCCAGCGCAACCGGCTGATGCGCTTATCGGCGGGGCGGGTCTGCAAGGCGAGTCTGTGTGATAAAGTGGCGCACTTTTTCGAGGGGGCAGTCACTGTGTGGGAATTGGTCAAATCCGGCGGCTGGATGATGTTGCCGATCATTCTGAGTTCCATCGCGGCACTGGGTATCGTTGCCGAACGCCTGTGGACCCTGCGGGCCAGCCGCGTGACTCCGGAGCATCTGCTCGGGCAGGTCTGGGTCTGGATCAAGGACAAGCAGCTGAACAAGGACAAGCTCAAGGAGCTGCGGGCCAGTTCGCCGCTGGGGGAAATCCTCGCCGCGGGCCTGGCGAACTCCAAGCATGGTCGCGAGATCATGAAGGAGTGCATCGAGGAAGCCGCCGCCCGGGTCATCCATGAACTGGAGCGCTATATCAACGCCCTGGGCACCATCGCTGCCATGTCCCCGCTGCTGGGCCTGCTGGGGACGGTGCTGGGCATGATCGACATCTTCAGCGCGTTTACCGGCTCTGGCATGACCACTAACGCCGCGGTGCTGGCCGGGGGGATTTCCAAGGCCCTGATCACCACCGCCGCCGGCCTGATGGTGGGTATTCCGGCGGTGTTCTTCCATCGGTTCCTGCAACGGCGCGTCGACGAGTTGGTCGTTGGCATGGAGCAGGAAGCCATCAAGCTGGTCGAGGTGGTGCAGGGTGACCGTGACGTGGACCTGGCTGGGGGCAAGCAGTGAAATTCCGCCGCAAGCCACGGGAAAACATCGAGATCAACCTTGCCTCGCTGATCGACGTGGTGTTCATCCTGCTGCTGTTTTTCGTCGTGACCACCACGTTCACCCGGGAAACCCAGCTCAAGGTTGAATTGCCGCAAGCCGTCAGCGGCTCGCCGGCCGAAGACCAGCAATTGAAGAACCTGGAAGTCACCATCAGCGCCGAAGGGGCGTTCTCGGTGAATAATCAGTTGCTGCCCAAGAGCGACCTGGCGAGCCTGATCGAGGCCCTGCAGAAAGAATCCGGCGGTGATACCAATCTGCCGCTGTCCATCAGCGCCGACGGCAAGACCCCTCATCAATCGGTGATCACCGCCATGGACGCGGCCGGCAAGCTCGGTTTCAGCCATCTGCGCATGACCACGGTCGAGGCGGCTCCCGCACCCTGATGGCCATGTCCGATCGATTGCTTTCCGCGTGGTACGAAGGCCACCCGGCCCTGACCCTGCTACGACCCCTGGAGTGGTTGTACCGGCGAGTGGTGGTGGGCAAGCGCAAGCGTTTCCTCGCGGGTGAAGGCCAGATCTACCAGCCCCCGGTGCCGTTGGTAGTGGTGGGCAATATCACCGTGGGTGGCACTGGCAAGACGCCGTTGATCCTGTGGCTGATCCAGCACTGCCAGCGCAGTGGCTTGCGAGTCGGGGTGGTCAGCCGGGGCTATGGCGCCAAGCCGCCGCAACTGCCGTGGCGGGTCGCGGCCGAGCAGGGCGCCGATGTCGCTGGAGACGAGCCGCTGTTGATCGTCCAGCGCACGGGCGTGCCGTTGATGATCGACCCCGACCGTAGCCGCGCGGTCCAGGCGCTGCTGGAGGCCGAGCCGCTGGACCTGATCCTGTCCGACGACGGCATGCAGCATTATCGGCTGGCCCGGGACCTTGAGCTGGTGCTGATCGATAGCGCCCGGGGCCTGGGCAACCGGCGTTGCCTGCCCGCCGGGCCATTGCGCGAGCCGGTCGAGCGCCTGCAATCGGTCGACGCCGTGCTGTACAACGGCGCCAGTGCCGACCGCGAAGACGGCTTCGCCTTCCAATTGCGTCCCACCGAACTGGTGAACCTGGCCAGTGGCGAACGCCGCCCCCTCGATCATTTTCCACCCGGCCAAGCCCTGCACGCCGTGGCCGGCATCGGCAACCCCCAGCGTTTCTTCAAGACCCTCGAAACGCTACACTGGCGGCCAATACCGCACGGGTTTGCCGACCATGCCGAATACAGCGCCCAGGCCTTGAACTTCACGCCATCCCTGCCGGTGGTCATGACGGAAAAAGACGCGGTCAAATGCCGTGCCTTCGCCGCGCCCGACTGGTGGTACCTGGCGGTGGACGCCGCGCCGTCGCCGGCCTTCGCGGCCTGGTTCGATACGCAGTTGATGCGCCTGTTGCCGGATCGGCTCTTGCCTTAACACCTTTACCCAGGGGAATTCCATGGACACCAAACTGCTCGATATTCTGGCCTGCCCGGTCTGCAAAGGTCCGCTCAAGCTCAGCGCGGACAAGACCGAACTGATCAGCAAGGGTGCCGGCCTGGCCTACCCGATTCGCGACGGCATCCCGGTGATGCTCGAAAGCGAAGCCCGCACCCTGACCACCGACGAGCGCCTGGATAAATGACCACCGCCTTTACCGTTGTCATTCCGTCGCGTTTCGCCTCGACGCGCCTGCCCGGCAAGCCGTTGCTGTCGATCGCCGGCAAGCCGATGATCCAGCATGTCTGGGAGCAAGCCAGTAAAAGCAGCGCCCAGCGCGTGGTGGTGGCGACTGACGATGCGCGCATCGTCGAGGCCTGCAAAGGCTTTGGCGCCGAGGTCGTGCTGACGCGCGAAGACCATAATTCCGGTACCGATCGCCTGGCGGAGGTCGCGGCGAAGCTCGGTCTTGCCGCCGACGCGATCGTGGTCAATGTACAAGGTGACGAGCCGTTGATCCCGCCGAGCGTGATCGATCAGGTCGCCGCCAACCTCGCGGCCCACACCGAAGCGCGCATGGCCACCCTGGCCGAGCCGATCGAGGATGTGCAGACCCTGTTCAACCCCAACGTGGTCAAGGTGGTCAGCGACCTCAATGGCCTGGCGTTGACCTTCAGCCGTGCGACGTTGCCTTGGGCGCGGGATGCATTCGCCCAAGGTCGCGACGTGATGCCACAAGGCGTGCCGTACCGTCGTCACATCGGCATCTACGCCTACCGCGCCGGCTTCCTCCAGGACTTCGTCGCCTGGGGCCCGTGCTGGCTGGAAAACACTGAAGCCCTGGAACAGCTGCGAGCGCTGTGGCATGGCGTGCGGATCCATGTCGCCGATGCGTTGGTGGCCCCGCCGACCGGTGTCGACACCGCCGAAGACCTCGAGCGCGTTCGCCGCCTGCTGGAGGCCTGATGCGGGTTCTGTTCGTCTGCCTCGGCAATATCTGCCGCTCGCCCACCGCCGAAGGCATCTTGCGCCACAAGTTGCGAGAGGCCGGGCTGGCCGGGCAGGTGGAAGTCGCTTCCGCCGGCACCGGTGACTGGCATGTCGGCAAAGCCCCGGACAAGCGCAGCCAGGCGGCGGCCTTGAAGCGTGGCTATGACTTGTCGGCCCAGCGCGCGCAACAGGTGACGCGCGCCGATTTCGCCGCTTATGACCTGATCCTGGCGATGGACAGCAGCAACCTGCGCAATCTCCAGGCCCTGCAACCGGCCAATGCCAAGGCCGAGCTGGATCTGTTCCTGCGGCGCTACGAAGCCGAACTCGATGACGTGCCGGATCCGTACTACGACGGCGAGCAGGGCTTCGAGCAGGTGTTGGACTTGATCGAGCGGGCCACCGATCGCCTGGTGATCGAATTGAAGGGGCGGTTATGACCTGGCAGGTACGGGCGGGCGTCAGCCTCAAGCCCTTCAACAGTTTTGGCGTGGACGTCAGCGCCCGGTTGTTCGCCGAAGCCCACGACGATGAGGATGTCCGCCAGGCGCTGGCCTATGCCAGGGAGCATGCCGTGCCGTTGCTGGTGATCGGCGGCGGCAGCAACCTGTTGCTGACCGGCGACATCGACGCCTTGGTGCTGCGCATGGCCAGCCAGGGGATCCGCTTGCTCAGCGATGATGGCCAACGGGTGGTGATCGAGGCCGAAGCCGGGGAACCCTGGCATCCCTTCGTCCAACATACGCTGGCGCAAGGTTGGTCGGGCCTGGAAAACCTCAGCCTGATTCCCGGTACCGTAGGCGCGGCACCCATGCAAAACATCGGCGCCTATGGCGTGGAGATCAAGGATGTCTTCGCCGGCCTCACAGCGCTGGATCGCCAGACCGGCGAGCTGAGGGACTTCACCCTTGAAGACTGTCGGTTTGCTTATCGCGACAGCCTGTTCAAACAGCAAGCGGGTCGCTGGTTGATCCTGCGGGTGCGCTTTGCCCTTAGCCGCGCCGCACACTTGCATTTGGAGTACGGCCCGGTCCGCCAGCGATTGACCGAACAGGGCATCGATCAGCCGACGCCCACGGATGTGAGCCGGGCCATTTGCAGCATCCGCAGCGAAAAACTCCCCGACCCGGCCATGCTTGGCAATGCCGGCAGCTTCTTCAAGAACCCACTGGTGCCGGCCACGCACGTGGCGTATCTCAAGCAGCAATACCCTGATCTTGTGGCTTATCCACAGCCCGGAGGGCAGATGAAAATCGCCGCCGGCTGGCTGATCGAACGGGCCGGCTGGAAGGGGGTTCGCGAGGGTGATGCCGGGGTGCACAAGTTGCAGGCGTTGGTGCTGGTCAACTACGGCAATGCCACGGGCCCGCAACTGTTGGACCTGGCCCTGCGCATCCAGAAAGACATTGCCGAACGTTTCCAGGTCGAGCTGGAAATGGAGCCCAATCGGTACTGAGCGCGGCGGGAGCAAAGCTTGCTCGCGATCAACTGACAACGCCCTGCCACAATCACGCACAGATCATTTGTGCAGGATTGTGCAGGGCGTTTTGCTTGATCCTGGGTTAATTTAGTTCGCTAACGATGCGATCATCGCATCCTAAAGGCCCGATGCAGACGCCTGCGTGCGCCGGCATAAGAGAGCCCGATCAGCCTGAGCCAGTCTGCGACAACCGACCTGTTACCTAAGCGGCAGATTGCTCGACCCCATAACTCGATCACTATGCGGGCGTGCCCATGATTACCCTGAAACTCAATGGAAAAGACCATCAACTGGATGTGACCGAGGACATGCCGCTGCTGTGGGCTATCCGGGATGTGGCCGGTTACAACGGCACCAAGTTCGGCTGTGGCCTGGGCCTGTGTGGCGCCTGCACCATCCACATCGACGGCGCCCCGGCGCGCAGTTGCATCACACCCATCGGCTCGGTGAAAGGGCAGGACGTCAGCACCATCGACGGGCTTCATGCCGACCCGGTCGGGCAAATCGTCCAGAAGGCCTGGCTCGACACGGCGGTGGCCCAGTGCGGTTACTGCCAGGGCGGGCAGATCATGTCCGCCACCGCATTGCTCAAGACCAACCCCAACCCGAGCGATGAGCAGATCGAAGAAGCCATGGTCGGCAACATCTGCCGTTGCGGCACGTATAACCGGATCAAGACCGCGATCCGCCAGGCTTCCACTCACCTGAAGGAGGCCAAGGCATGAGCCGCTTGCCCGATGATTTCGTGCTGAGCAACCTCAGCCGCCGTGGTTTCCTCAAGGGTGCGAGCGCCACCGGCGTGCTGGTGCTGGCGGCGACGTGGGGCCTGTCGGATGCCTTTGCCGAGGAAAAGAAATTCGGCGCCGAGGGCATGCCCCATGGCGCGGTCGACGACCCGAAGGTGTACGTCAGCATAGCCACCGATGGCAGCGTGACCGTGGTCTGCAACCGTTCGGAAATGGGCCAGGGCGTGCGCACCAGCCTGAGCATGGTGGTCGCCGACGAACTGGACGCTGACTGGGCGCTCGTCAAGGTCAAGCAGGCGCCGGCCGATGAGGCGCGTTTCGGCAACCAGGACACCGACGGTTCGCGCAGCATGCGTCACTGGTACGAGCCGATGCGCCGTTGCGGGGCTGCCGCCCGGACCATGCTGGAACTGGCCGCTGCCGCACAGTGGAAGGTCCCGGTGGGTGAATGCCATGCCCAACTGCACAAAGTGCTGCACCAGCCGTCGGGACGTGAACTGGGCTATGGAGAGTTGGCCGCCGCCGCCAGTGCCTTGCCGGTGCCGGCCCGTGACAGCTTGCGTCTCAAGCAGCCAGCCGAGTTCCGCTACATCGGCAAGGAAGCAAGCCGGGCCATCGATGGCGCGGACATTGTCAACGGTCGTGCGGTGTTTGGTGCCGATGTGCATTTCGACGGCATGCTCTATGCGGTCATCGCGCGTCCGCCGGTCTATGGCGGCAAGGTCAAGAGCGTGGACAGTAGCGCGGCGCTGAAGGTACCGGGCGTGGTCAAGGTGGTCCAGATAGAGGCACGTCCGCTGCCCTCGGAATTCCAGCCATTGGGCGGCGTAGCAGTGGTGGCGAAGAACACCTGGGCGGCGATCAAGGGCCGCGAGGCGCTGAAAATCCAGTGGGACGACGGCCCGAATGCCGGTTATGACTCCATTGCCTATCGCAAGGAACTGGAAGCGGCCGCCCTCAAGCCTGGAAAAGTCGTGCGCAGCAGCGGTGACCTCGACGATGCGCTGGCCAAGGCTGATTCGACGTTGGAGGCGTCGTATTACTTGCCGCACCTGTCCCAGTCCCCCATGGAACCGATGGTTGCGGTCGCCCGGTTCAAGGACGGCCAATGCGAGGCTTGGGCGCCGAGCCAGGCGCCGCAGGTGACCCGTGAACGTGTCGCCGAACGCCTGGGGATTCCTTTCGAAAAGGTCACGGTGAACATCACGTTGCTGGGCGGCGGTTTCGGACGCAAGTCGAAACCCGACTTTGTCGTCGAAGCGGCGGTCCTCGCCAAGGAATTTCCCGGCCAGGCAATACGGGTGCAATGGACCCGCGAGGACGACATTCATCACTCGTATTTCCATACTGTATCGGCCGAATACCTCAAGGCCGGCCTGAACCAGGACGGTATGCCGTCCGGTTGGCTGCACCGCACCGTAGCGCCGAGCATCACCGCACTGTTCGCACCGGGCATGACTCACGAGGCGCCGTTCGAAATAGGCATGGGCGTGACCAACATGGCCTACGCCATTCCCAACCTGCGTCTGGAAAACCCCGAAGCGGTGGCCCATGCCCGGGTGGGCTGGTATCGCTCGGTGTCGAACATTCCTCACGGCTTCGCAATCCAGAGCTTCATTGACGAACTGGCCCATAAAGCCGGCCAGGATCCGCTGAAGTACCAGGTCAAATTGCTCGGGCCGGATCGTAAGATCGATCCGCGTACCTTGAGCGAAGAATGGAACTACGGCGAATCCCCCGAGCGTTACCCGATTGATACGGCGCGGATCCGCACGGTGCTGGAAACCGCCGCGCAGGCCGCCGGTTGGGGCCGGAAGCTACCCAAGGGCCGTGGCCTGGGGCTGGCGGTGCACTACAGCTTCGTCACCTACGTGGCGGCGGTGCTCGAGGTGGAGGTCAAGGACGATGGCACGGTGATCGTGCACAAGGCGGACATCGCCGTGGACTGCGGCCCGCAGATCAACCCCGAGCGCATCCGCTCCCAATTCGAAGGCGCCTGCGTCATGGGCCTGGGCAATGCCATGGTGGGAGAAATCAGTTTCAAGGACGGCAAGGTGCAGCAGGACAATTTCCATATGTACGAAGTGGCGCGCATGTCCCTGGCGCCCAAGGAAGTGGCCGTGCATCTGGTCACGCCGCCGGGTGAGGTACCGTTGGGGGGTGTTGGCGAGCCGGGCGTGCCGCCGATTGCGCCGGCCCTGTGCAACGCGATTTTCGCCGCCACCGGCCAGCGTATCCGTAACCTGCCTGTGCGTTATCAGCTGCAAGGCTGGCAACAGGCCAAGGCCTGATGGACAGCGTCGATCTGAATGTCCTGCGCAGCGTGCTCGAGTGGCGCCGCGCCGGGCAGCGGGTGGTGTTGTTCACCGTGGTCCAGACCTGGGGCACTGCGCCAAGGCCGCCGGGGGCGATGCTGGCCCTGCGCGAAGATGGCGTGGTGATCGGTTCGGTGTCGGGCGGTTGTGTCGAGGATGACCTGATTGCCCGGCTGCACGACGGCCGTATTCCGGCGGACGGTCCACCGGTGCAACTGATCACCTATGGCGTCACCCGCGAAGAAGCGGCGCGATTCGGCCTGCCGTGCGGCGGCACCCTGCGCCTGACCGAAGAGCGGGTGGGCGATCCGCAGTGGGTCACCGAACTGCTGGAGCGCTGCGAAGCCCATGAAATTGTCGCCCGTGAACTGACGGTCGCCAGCGGCAACGTGGTCCTGACCCCGGCCAGCAAGACCGACGTGCTGGTGTTCGATGGGCAGGTGCTGCGGGCCATTTACGGCCCGCGTTGGCGGTTGCTGTTGATCGGTGCCGGGCAATTGTCGCGCTACGTGGCGGAAATGGCTCGGCTGCTGGACTTCGAAGTGCTGATCTGTGATCCGCGCAAGGAGTTCGTCTATGGTTGGGAGGAGCAGCATGGGCGCTTCGTCTCGGGGATGCCCGACGAAGCCGTGTTGAGCATCCAGACCGACGAGCGCACGGCCATTGTGGCGTTGACCCATGATCCACGCCTGGACGACATGGCGCTGCTCACGGCCCTGGACTCCAAGGCGTTTTATGTCGGCGCCCTGGGTTCGCGGGTCAACAGCCAGAAACGCCGGGACAACCTGGCTCAGCTAGGCTTGTCTGCGGAGGCGATTGACCGCTTGCATGGGCCGATCGGCTTGCACATCGGCAGCCACACCCCGGCGGAAATCGCCTTGTCGCTACTGGCCGAAATCGTGGCCATCAAGAACGGCGTGGAACTGCGGCAGAAAAAAACGCTGTAAGCCGTGGGTAAGGAGGGCGTATGAGCGAGTCGATTGGCGTGATCATACTGGCGGCCGGAACGGGCAGCCGTTTTCGCCGGATTGCAGGCCCCGGCAAGGATAAATTGCTCGCCGATTGCACTGGGCGTGACGGTGCCGTGCGTTCGGTGATCGAGCACGTGTTGGTGAATCTGCCAGCCTTCCTGGAAAGGCGCGTGCTGGTAGCGCGCAAGGACCGGCCGCAAGCCATTCGCATGGCCCAGGCCTATGGCTGCGATTTTGTGGAGCTGGACTCCCCTGGCTTGGGCGACAGCATTGCCGCCGGTGTCCATGCCTGCCCTGAGCTTGATGGCTGGCTGATGGTGCTGGGCGACATGCCCTTCATCCTGCCGTCGAGCATCGAGCAGGTGGTGGCGGCGATTCGCGCGGACGGCATCAGCGTGCCGGTCCTGGCCGGTGAGTATGGGCATCCGGTGGGGTTCGGTGGTGAGTTTGGGCCGAAACTGATGGCATTGACCGGCGATCGGGGGGCCAAGGTGTTGTTTGCCGGGGCGCAAGTGGTCGAAGTGCCGGTGGACGACCCTGGCGTGACGTGGGATGTCGATGTGCCAGAGGCCCTGGTCTTCAAATAACAGGCGACGCGGAACCCAGTGGGAGCGAGCTTGCTCGCGAAAGCGGTCTGACTTCAGCATTGAGGCAAGCTGACCCGGCGCCATCGCGAGCAAGCTCGCTCCCACATTGGATCTTCAGTGGGCTAAGTCTTGTGCCTGGTTCCAGTCCCCTGTGGATAAGTCTGAAGGCATAAAAAAGCCCCGCCTGGGGTTACCAGGCGGGGCTTTTTACTGGGCGGTGGAATCAGGCGTGAGGTTTAGGCTCGTGCTCTTTTTCCAGGGCTTCAGGGTGACGCGGCGCGATTTCTTCAGCGGTGTGCTGAGGTTCGTCGAACGTCGGAGCTGATTCAACCGGGGTTTCGGCGACCGGGGCAGGGGCTGCCTCGGCGACTTCTTCCACGACTGGAGTTGGCTCGGCAGCAGGCGCTTGAGCGGCGGCAGCGGCAGCTTGTTCGGCTTCCTTCTGCAGACGCTCGGCTTCACGCTTGCGACGACGCACTTCACGTGGATCGTTCGGTGCACGGCCATTCGCGGTCAGGGCGCTGGCAGGTGCAGGCTCTTCCACCGGGGCAGGGGCTTCGGCAACCACCGGCGCCTCGACCACTGGAGCAGGCTCGATCACTTCTGGCTCGACCGCTTTCACGGGCTCTGGGGCCGGCTCAGGCTCGACAGCAGGTGCCGGTGCGGCTGGCTCGGCGGCCCAGTTGAACGCAGTCTGCTCTTCGCGGACAGGCTCTGGTGCCTTTTCCTCGGCCGGTGCTTCGACGACCGGTTCGGCAGTAACGATTGGAGCCTCGACGACCGGTGCAGGCTCGGCGGCGACTTCGGCTTCAGGCTGGGCGTCATGGGCCGGTGCGAGTTCCACTTCTGGCGAGGCGGTGGCTTCTACCGGGGTGGTGGCTTCGACCACAGGCGCTTCGACCGGCGCGCTTTCCACCGCAGCGGTGGCACGTTCGGCTTGTTCGTGAGCCTGGGCTTCAGCCGGGGCACTGATCGCGCTGCTGGCAACGGCCGCTGTCACGGCCAGGCCGGCGGCCAGGTCCGCGGCGCTTGGCGCTTCGGCGTTCTCGGTGGATTCGGACTCTTCCGAACCTTCGATCACGTTGCCGTTGGCGTCGCGTTGACGTTCACGACGGTTGCTGCGACGACGCTGGCCACGGGAGCGGCGGCGTGGACGATCGCCTTCGGCGGTGTCCTGGCCATCTTCCTGCAACTGCTCTTCGGCGTTCAGCACTTCTTCTTCGCTGGCAGCGGCGGCTGCCTGCTCGGCGCGTGGCTGGCGTTCTTCACGTGGAGGACGCGGTGCGCGTTCTTCACGAGGCTGGCGGGCTGGACGCTCTTCAGCGGTGGCGGCAGCCACAGCCGGGGCGGCATCCAGTGGCTCGCGCAGTTCACGAACACGTTCTTCGCGCTCGCCACGTGGCTTGCGGTCTTCACGCGGTGCGCGTGGCTGACGTTCTTCGCGCGGCGGACGCGGTGCGCGTTCTTCGCGGGCTACGGCTGGCGCTTCCTCACGGGCTTCGCGCGGCTGGCGTTCTTCACGCGGCTCACGTGGTGCACGTTCTTCACGCGGTGCACGTTCTTCGCGAGGCTTGCGCTCTTCATCGCGACGACCGTTGCGGTTGCGGGTCTGCTGGCGGCCGTTGCGGCGTTCTTCGTTGCGGGCAGGACGCTCGGTAGCGGCAGGCTTGGCGACGACGGCCGGGGTAGCGGGTTCTTCCTTGGTGGCGAACAGGCTGACCAGCGACTTCACCAGGCCTTTGAACAGGCTTGGTTCGGGGGCTGCGGCCGGGGCGGCAACCGGAGCGGCCACTTCGGTCGGAACCGGAGCGTTGGCGCGGGCCGGAGCAGTCTTGACCGCGGCTTCCTGGCGAACCAGGGTGCGAGTGGCGGCGGCCGGCTGGACTTCTTCCACTTCGGCGGCGGCAGCAGCGATTTCGTAGCTGGACTGGTTGGTGTGGGCTTCCGGACTGTCATCGCGCAGGCGCTGCACTTCGAAGTGCGGTGTCTCGAGGTGATCGTTCGGCAGGATGACGATGCGGGCGCGGGTGCGCAGTTCGATCTTGGTGATCGAGTTGCGTTTTTCGTTGAGCAGGAACGCCGCCACCGGGATCGGCACCTGGGCGCGAACTTCGGCGGTGCGGTCTTTCAGGGCTTCTTCTTCGATCAGGCGCAGGATCGCCAGGGACAGCGACTCGACGTCACGGATGATGCCGGTGCCGTTGCAGCGCGGGCAAACGATGCCGCTGCTTTCGCCCAGGGATGGACGCAGGCGCTGACGGGACATTTCCAGCAGGCCGAAGCGCGAGATGCGACCGACCTGTACGCGGGCGCGGTCGGCTTCCAGGCATTCACGGACCTTTTCTTCCACGGCGCGCTGGTTCTTGGCCGGGGTCATGTCGATGAAGTCGATGACGATCAGGCCGCCGATGTCGCGCAGGCGCAACTGACGGGCGATTTCCTCGGCCGCTTCAAGGTTGGTCTGCAGGGCGGTTTCTTCGATGTCGCTGCCTTTGGTGGCGCGGGCCGAGTTGATGTCGATGGACACCAGGGCTTCGGTCGGATCGATGACGATGGAGCCGCCGGACGGCAGTTCGACGACGCGCTGGAAGGCGGTTTCGATCTGGCTTTCGATCTGGAAACGGTTGAACAGCGGAACGCTGTCTTCGTAGAGCTTGATCTTGCTGGCGTACTGCGGCATCACCTGGCGAATGAAGGTCAGGGCTTCGTCCTGGGCTTCGACGCTGTCGATCAGCACTTCGCCGATGTCCTGGCGCAGGTAATCGCGGATGGCGCGGATGATCACGTTGCTTTCCTGGTAGATCAGGAACGGCGCGGAACGATCCAGCGAGGCTTCTTTGATGGCGGTCCACAGTTGCAGCAGGTAGTCGAGGTCCCACTGCATTTCTTCGCTGCTGCGGCCCAGGCCGGCAGTGCGCACGATCAAGCCCATGTCGGCTGGCGCGACCAGGCCGTTGAGGGCCTCGCGCAGTTCGTTGCGCTCTTCGCCTTCGATGCGGCGGGAGATGCCGCCGGCACGCGGGTTGTTCGGCATCAGGACCAGGTAACGGCCGGCCAGGCTGATGAAGGTGGTCAGGGCGGCGCCCTTGTTGCCACGTTCTTCTTTTTCCACCTGGACAATGACTTCCTGGCCTTCGCTCAGGACGTCCTTGATGTTGACGCGGCCTTCAGGGGCCTTCTTGAAGTATTCGCGGGAGATTTCTTTGAGGGGCAGGAAGCCATGGCGCTCGGAGCCGAAATCGACAAAGGCAGCCTCAAGGCTTGGTTCGATGCGAGTAATCCGGCCTTTATAGATGTTGGCCTTCTTCTGCTCGCGTGCACCGGATTCGATATCCAGGTCGTAGAGGCGCTGGCCGTCTACCAGTGCAACACGCAACTCTTCGGGTTGAGTTGCGTTAATCAGCATTCTTTTCATGTAGTACCGTCGGTTTCCGGGCTGCCGGAAACGGCGTTCGGCACACACGACTTCTCACGGTCGGTGTCAGGTGCGTCCTGGAGATGGCGAGGCCATTCCAGTGTCCAGCGAGTTCGGCCCAATGATGGCGAAGTCGCGACGGACGCGTCCTGCTTGCTGGTACTCAAGCACTCAGTCAGGAGGAGGAATCAACCGGCGTCTGTGGACGAGATGAAGCGTCTAAATATAAGCCTAGTGCTACACAGTCCGACGGTTGTACGTCTCCACCCTACACGTATCCCTGATAATTCGGGTGCTGCCGCGCGCAGAATCCGCAGCGGGTTGGCATTTACCGTGAGCTCCGGAAGGGGAGGTCACGCATCATGGCTAATTTAGGCGTTGTTTCCGAAGCTCTCGCTCGGGGTCGTTCGCAGCTGACTGCACTTTGTGAACTGGCCGTGAATGTGGCGCGCAAGGCGAGTCAAAACTCTGCTTTGCGGCGTATTTCAGGCCTCATGTCACCTGCGCTCGTTACACCTGAAAACTCTACCGTTACGTAGCGAAAGCCCCGTAGGACGGCCTCTCGTCCTCGTGAATTGCGTTGGTCAGGGCCGGTTTTTGACCGCTGGTCCACTGTCCAGCCACTTTTGGCGGCGTTCGCGACTATAGCAGCAATGATTAAGTGCTTCAATTCCATAAAAAATTGTTATGATCGCCGCCATGACAACTACTGCCCCTTCGACCCCTGGCGTTCAACTGCTCGAGGTCTCGCCGGAATATGCCGGCCAAAGAATCGATAATTTCCTGCTGGCCCGGCTCAAAGGCGTGCCCAAGACCTTGATCTACCGCATTTTGCGCAAAGGCGAAGTGCGGGTGAACAAAGGTCGGATCAAGCCCGAATACAAGCTCCAGGCCGGTGACATCGTGCGCGTGCCGCCGGTTCGCGTGCCCGAGCGCGATGAGCCGGTGCCCTTGGCCCAGGGATTGTTGCAACGCCTTGAAGCCTCGATCGTCTACGAAGACAAGGCCCTGATTGTGATCAACAAGCCCGCGGGCATTGCGGTTCACGGCGGCAGCGGCCTGAATTTCGGTGTGATCGAAGCCTTTCGTCAGTTGCGTCCGGACGCCAAGGAGCTGGAACTGGTCCATCGTCTCGACCGCGACACGTCCGGCCTGCTGATGATCGCCAAGAAGCGCAGCATGTTGCGCCACCTGCACGAGCAATTGCGCGGCGACGGCGTCGACAAGCGCTACATGGCGCTGGTGCGTGGCCGCTGGGAAACCTCCATCAAGCAAGTGCGTGCGCCGCTGCTCAAGAGCAACTTGCGTTCCGGCGAGCGCATGGTCGAAGTCAATGAGGAGGGCAAGGAGGCGCTGACGGTGTTCAAGGTATTGCGCCGTTTCGACGACTTCGCCACCTTGGTCGAGGCCAAGCCGGTGACCGGGCGCACGCACCAGATCCGCGTCCATACCCTGCACGCCGGCCACTGCATCGCCGGTGACAGCAAATACGGCGATGACGATTTCACCAAGGAAATCCGCGACCTGGGCGGCAAACGCCTGTTTCTACACGCCTATATGCTCACCGTGCCGCTGCCCGATGGCGGCGAGCTGAAATTGCAGGCCCCGGTGGATGACATGTGGGCCAAGACCGTGGAGCGGTTGAGTGCATCCTGACTACAAATTGCTGATCTTCGATTGGGACGGCACTCTTGCCAATTCCATCGGTCGGATCGTGGAGTCGATGCATGTCGCATCGGATCGCTCGGGTTTTGCCCGATGCGACGATTTTGCGGTGAAGGGCATCATCGGCTTGGGGTTGCCGGAAGCGATTCGCAGTTTGTACCCGGAGATCGACGACGATGAGCTGGTGATTTTTCGCCAGCACTATGCCGATCACTACATTGCGCTGGAGGCCGAGCCTTCGCCGTTGTTCGAGGGCGTGGTTCATACCCTTGAAACCTTGAAGGGCGAGGGTTATCGCTTGGCGGTCGCGACCGGCAAGGCTCGTCGCGGGCTGGATCGGGTATTGAAGGCCCATGGTTGGGACGATTATTTCGATATCACCCGTGCCGCCGATGAGACGGCCAGCAAGCCGCATCCGCTGATGCTCGAGCAGATACTGGCTCATTGTGGGATGCAGTCTGCGCAGGCGCTGATGGTGGGGGATTCTTCGTTCGACCTGCAGATGGCGCGCAATGCCGGCATGGGTTCGGTGGCTGTCAGCTACGGTGCGCAGTCCATCGAGGCACTCAAGGCGTTCGAGCCGCGACTGGCGATTGACCATTTTCCTGAATTGCACGCCTGGCTGAGCCGGCGCGCCGATTAAAGTCTGTTGAGGATGCATGTATGACCGATGAATGGAAGGCACCGGCCAAGGCGAGCGCTGACAACGGTGACGAAAAAAGCTGGAAGCTGCTGGAAAAGACCCTGTTGGCCGGGGTGGAGGAACAGCGTCGTGCGCGCCGCTGGGGGATCTTCTTCAAGTGCCTGGTCTTCATCTACCTGTTTTTCGGCTTGGCGATGATTTTCCAGGCGGTTGATGGCAAGCAGAGTCCGGGAGGTGGTTCGGCCTATACGGCGGTCATCGACATCGAAGGCATGATTGCCGACAAGGAAGCGGCCAGTGCGGACAATATTATCGGCAGCCTGCGGGCCGCGTTCGAAGATTCGAAGGTCAAGGGCGTGGTGCTGCGTATAAACAGTCCGGGTGGCAGCCCGGTGCAGGCCGGCTACGTCTATGACGAAATCGTCCGCTTGCGCGCGGCGCATCCGGCTATCAAGGTCTACGCGGTGATTTCCGACCTCGGTGCCTCCGGTGCCTATTACATCGCCAGTGCGGCGGACCAGATCTATGCCGACAAGGCCAGCCTGGTGGGCTCCATTGGCGTGACGGCGGCGGGTTACGGCTTTGTCGAGACACTGGACAAGCTTGGGGTGGAGCGCCGGGTCTATACCGCCGGCGAGCACAAATCCTTCCTTGATCCGTTCCAGCCGCAAAAGCCTGAGGAAACGGCGTTCTGGCAGGGCGTGCTCGACACTACTCATAAGCAGTTCATCGCCAGCGTCAAGAAGGGCCGGGGCGAGCGCCTGAAAGACAAGGAGCACCCGGAACTCTTCTCCGGGCTGGTCTGGTCGGGCGAGCAGGCGTTGCCGCTGGGCTTGATCGATGGCTTGGGCAGTGCCAGTTCGGTGGCTCGGGATGTGATTGGCGAGAAGGAATTGGTGGATTTCACCATTGAAGAGTCGCCGCTCGATCGTTTCTCGAAAAAGCTGGGCGCCAGCATCGCTGAGCGTCTGGCGATGTGGATGGGGTTCCAGGGGCCGGCGTTGCGCTGATTGCCTTGGAGTTTCAATGCAGAGAGGCTGACAGCCCCTCTGTGGCGAGGGGATTTATCCCCGTTGGGCGCGAAGCGCCCCTTGTCGCCTCGGTGCGCGGCTCCATTGATAGGGCCGCTTCGCGCCCCAGCGGGGATAAATCCCCTCGCCACAAGTTTTGTATTTAGCAGGGGTTGCTCTCAATGCCCGGGCTTCAGGGGATTTGCACGCCCTCGGCCAGCAACATGTCCACCAGGCGAATCAGCGGCAGCCCGACCAGGCTGGTGGCGTCCGGTCCTTCGGTGCTCTGGAACAGGCTTACGCCCAGCCCCTCGGCCTTGAAGCTGCCGGCGCAATCGTAGGGTTGCTCGGCGCGCAGGTAGCGTTCGACGCGCTCTGGATCCAGGGTGCGCATATTGACGGTAAACGCAACGCAATCGACCTGGCAGGCGTCTGTCCGGCTGTTGAGCAGTGCCAAGCCGGTCAGGAACGTGACCTTGGTGCCGCTGGCGGCCAGCAGTTGTTCGCGGGCGTTCTCGAAGGTGTGAGGCTTGCCCAGGATGCGCTCGCCGAGCACGGCGACCTGGTCTGAGCCGATGATCAGGTGCCCTGGATGGCTTGGCGCCAATGCCAGGGCTTTTTCCCGGGCCAGGCGTTTGACCAGTTCGAGGGCGGGTTCGCCGGGGCGATGGCTTTCGTCGATATCAGGTGAGCTGCAGACAAACGGCAGTCCCAGGCGGGCGAGCAATTCCCGGCGATAGACTGAGCTTGAGGCGAGTAATAAAGGCAGCATGGGCATCTCCAGGAGTCGGCGACGAATTCTAGCGAGGCACGCAAGTGACGGACAGGGCTGAATTTCCTTTGACATGGCCGGGGGCATCCCTATAATGCTGCGCCTATGTTGAATGACCCGATTCCACCTCACGTTGACCCGCGCAAATTGGCTGACCGTGGCACCACCCTTCAAGGTGAGCTGCTGCTGGCCGATTTGAAGAGACTCTGCGACCCGCTTTCCGACGATGTCGGTACGGTCCAGGCCAAATTCGTTTTTGAACGAGATGAACGTAAATCTGTGGTTATCCACAGCTTTATCGACACTGAAGTCAAAATGGTTTGCCAGCGTTGTCTTGAGCTGGTCACCCTGCCGATCCACAGCGAATGCAGTTACGCCGTGGTGAAGGAGGGTGCGAATACCCAGTCGTTGCCGAAAGGTTATGACGTGCTGGAACTGGGCGAAGATCCATTGGATCTGCAGTCACTGATCGAGGAGGAGCTTCTGCTCGCCTTGCCCATTGTGCCTGCTCATCATCCGGAAGAATGCCAGCAGCCGGCGGGAGCAGATGAGCCCGAACCGAGCGAGGACGAGGTAACGCGGTCCAACCCGTTCAGTGTATTGGCGCAGTTAAAGCGTGACCCAAACGTTTAGGAGTTAATCAATTATGGCTGTTCAGCAGAACAAAAAATCCCGCTCTGCCCGTGACATGCGCCGTTCGCACGACGCTCTCGAGGCTAGCACCCTGTCCGTAGAAAAGACCACCGGTGAAGTTCACCTGCGTCACCACGTATCGCCAGAAGGCGTATACCGTGGCCGTAAAGTGATCGACAAGGGCGCCGACGAGTAATCACTTGTCCGCTCAAGTCATCGCGATTGACGCAATGGGCGGGGACTTCGGTCCCCGCAGCATTGTTCAGGCCAGCCTTGCTTGTCTGAATGCTACACCCTCGCTGCACCTGACCCTCGTCGGTCAATCCCCCCTCCTGGAAGACATGCTCAGCGGCCAATCGGCTGTGGATCGCGCGCGCCTGACGATTGTCCCGGCGTCCGAAGTCATCACCATGGACGAAAAGCCAGCCCAGGCCCTGCGCGGCAAGCCTGACGCCTCGATGCGGGTGGCCCTTGAGCTGCTGCGTGATGGCAAGGTCCAGGCCTGTGTCAGTGCTGGCAATACCGGTGCGCTGATGGCGCTGTCACGCTATGTACTCAAGACCTTGCCGGGTATCGACCGGCCCGCGATGGTGGCGGCGATCCCGACCCAG
This sequence comes from Pseudomonas sp. R151218B TE3479, assembly GCF_053629195.1. Classification (NCBI taxonomy): domain Bacteria; kingdom Pseudomonadati; phylum Pseudomonadota; class Gammaproteobacteria; order Pseudomonadales; family Pseudomonadaceae; genus Pseudomonas; species Pseudomonas sp. R151218B TE3479. The sequence continues at coordinate 5,662,486 of NZ_JBRJHV010000001.1, read as the reverse complement.
CGTGGGTTCTGTCAGTTGCTCGACCTGGGGGCGAACGTCGATTGCAGTGCCGAGCATCTGCTGCAGTTCGCGGTGATGGGCTCGGTCGCGGCTGAAACCCTGGGCATCGTGCGTCCTCGCGTGGCGTTGTTGAATATCGGCACCGAAGACATCAAGGGCAACCAGCAGGTCAAGCTGGCGGCCACGTTGTTGCAGGCTGCGCGGGGCATCAACTACATCGGCTTCGTCGAAGGCGATGGGTTGTACCGTGGCGAGGCCGATGTGGTGGTTTGTGACGGTTTCGTGGGCAATATCCTGCTCAAGTCCAGCGAGGGGCTGGCGACCATGATCGGCCAGCGCATCGAGACCTTGTTCAGGCAAAGCCTCGCTTCGCGGGTGGTCGGTGCCCTGGCGCTGCCGTTGATGCGTCGCTTGCAGGCGGACCTGGCGCCGGCGCGGCACAATGGTGCGAGTTTCCTCGGTCTGCAAGGTATCGTGATCAAGAGTCACGGGTCGGCGGGCGTGCAGGGTTTCCAAAGTGCGATCAACCGAGCGGTGATCGAGATCCAGGAGAACCTGCCGGAGCGCTTGCACGGTCGCCTCGAGGATTTGTTAACTTAGGCGTTTTCGTCCGACAATGCTTAAATGTGACCGGTCGGTTCAACCCGCCATCCAACTTTCAGTTTGCTAGCGCCCCCAGGGGCGTCAATTTTTGACGACAAGATCATTAGGGGCTTTGTTTTCATGTCTGCTTCCCTCGCATTCGTCTTTCCAGGACAGGGCTCGCAGTCCCTCGGCATGCTGGCCGAGCTGGGCGCGCAATACCCGCTGGTCCTCGAAACATTCAAAGAAGCTTCCGATGCGCTCGGCTATGACTTGTGGGCACTGACCCAGCAAGGGCCGGAAGAGCGGCTCAATCAAACCGATAAAACCCAACCGGCCATTCTCACCGCCTCGATCGCCTTGTGGCGCCTGTGGCTGGCTGAAGGTGGCGCGCGCCCGGCATTCGTCGCCGGTCATAGCCTGGGCGAATACAGCGCCCTCGTGGCCGCTGGCAGCCTGAGCCTGGGTGCCGCGGTGAAACTGGTGGAGCGTCGTGGCCAGTTGATGCAAGAAGCCGTTCCGGCCGGGCAGGGCGGCATGGCCGCGATCCTCGGCCTGGAAGACGCCGATGTACTGGCGGCCTGTGCCGAGGCGGCGCAAGGCGAAGTGGTCAGCGCGGTGAATTTCAACTCTCCGGGCCAGGTGGTCATCGCCGGTGCCAAGGCGGCAGTCGAGCGCGCCATCGAGGGCTGCAAGGCCCGTGGTGCCAAGCGCGCCATGCCATTGCCGGTCAGCGTGCCGTCGCACTGTGAACTGATGCGTCCGGCCGCCGAGCGCTTTGCCGAGTCCATCGCGGCCATCGATTGGCAGGCCCCGCAGATTCCCGTGGTGCAGAATGTCAGCGCCGACGTGGCGCCTGATCTCGAGACCTTGAAGCGTGATCTGCTGGAACAACTCTACAAGCCGGTTCGCTGGGTCGAATCGGTGCAGACCCTGGCAGCCAAGGGCGCGACCGAATTGGTCGAATGCGGTCCTGGCAAAGTGCTGGCAGGCCTGAACAAACGCTGCGCCGAAGGCGTGTCGACTTCCAACCTCAACACCCCAGATGCCTTCGCTGCCGCCCGTGCGGCGCAGGCCTGAACAGGAGAAGCTTGCATGAGTCTGCAAGGTAAAGTTGCACTGGTGACCGGTGCTAGCCGTGGCATCGGCCAGGCCATCGCCCTGGAGCTGGGTCGTCAAGGCGCCATCGTCATCGGCACCGCGACTTCCGCTTCGGGCGCCGAGCGTATCGCCGCGACCCTGAAGGAAAACGACATCCAGGGCACTGGCCTCGAGCTGAACGTCACCAGCGACGAATCCGTTGCGGCGGTGCTGGCAAGCATTCAGGAGCAGTTCGGCGCGCCGGCGATCCTGATCAATAATGCCGGTATCACCCGCGATAACCTGATGATGCGCATGAAAGATGACGAATGGTTCGATGTCGTCGACACCAACCTGAACAGTCTGTACCGGCTGTCCAAGGGCGTTCTGCGTGGCATGACCAAGGCTCGCTGGGGTCGAATTATCAGTATCGGCTCGGTTGTGGGTGCCATGGGCAACGCAGGCCAAGTAAACTATGCTGCGGCGAAGGCCGGTCTGGAAGGTTTCAGCCGTGCGCTGGCGCGTGAAGTGGGTTCGCGCTCGATTACGGTAAACTCGGTTGCACCGGGTTTCATCGACACCGACATGACCCGTGAACTGCCGGAAGCACAGCGCGAAGGCTTGTTGACACAGATTCCGCTGGGTCGTCTGGGGCAAGCTCAAGAAATCGCGTCCGTGGTCGCTTTTCTTGCTTCGGACGGTGCGGCATACGTGACCGGGGCTACAATCCCGGTGAACGGCGGGATGTACATGAGTTAAATGTGACGGATTGCTTCAAAAAAATGTCATACGAGCTGTCTAAAATCCGTTATAAAGCTGCAATCAATTTATAGACGGCGGGCCGCGGGGTTTGAGGAGTGAAGCTTTCGGTTGAAAAACCGAAAAGTTCTTCTATACACTTACCCACCGGCCAGCTGCCTGAATTTGTCCATTAGGAGTGAAAACAAGGTATGAGCACCATCGAAGAGCGCGTCAAGAAAATCGTTGCCGAGCAACTGGGCGTTAAAGAAGAAGAAGTTGTGAACACCGCTTCCTTCGTTGAAGACCTGGGTGCCGACTCCCTTGACACCGTTGAGCTGGTGATGGCTCTGGAAGAGGAATTCGAGACCGAGATTCCTGACGAAGAAGCTGAGAAGATCACTACTGTACAAGCTGCTATCGACTACGTTACCAGCCACCAGGCGTAATCGTATTCAGTCGTCGCTAGCTGTCATGGAAAAACCGCACTGCCGTCACGGCGTGCGGTTTTTTCTTTAGGCCTGATGCAAAGTCGTCATTAGAAAAAGGAGAGTGCTGTGTCGCGTAGACGCGTCGTAGTCACCGGTATGGGTATGTTGTCGCCACTGGGCACGGATGTGCCGAGCAGTTGGCAGGGCATTCTGGCTGGCCGCAGTGGCATTGGTCTGATCGAACACACCGACCTTTCTGCCTATTCCACTCGTTTTGGCGGCTCGGTAAAGGGCTTCAATGTCGAGGAATACCTGTCGGTCAAGGAAGCCCGCAAGCTTGACCTGTTCATTCAATACGGCCTGGCAGCCGGTTTCCAGGCGGTGCGTAACGCCGGCCTGGAAGTCACCGACGCCAACCGTGAACGCATCGGCGTGGCCATGGGTTCGGGTATTGGCGGCTTGACCAATATCGAAGAAACCAGCCGCACGCTGCACGATTCGGGGCCGCGACGGATTTCTCCGTTCTTCGTGCCGGGCTCGATCATCAACATGATTTCCGGTTTCCTGTCCATCCACCTGGGCGCCCAGGGACCCAACTACGCCATCGCCACGGCGTGCACCACCGGTACCCACTGCATCGGCATGGCCGCGCGCAACATCATGTACGACGAAGCCGACGTGATGATCGCCGGTGGCGCTGAAATGGCCGCATGCGGTCTTGGCATGGGCGGTTTCGGCGCGTCCCGTGCGCTGTCGACCCGCAACGACGAGCCCGCCCGCGCGAGCCGGCCATGGGACAAGGGCCGCGATGGCTTCGTACTGTCCGACGGTGCCGGTGCGCTGGTGCTCGAAGAGCTGGAACACGCCAAGGCGCGCGGCGCGACCATCTATGCCGAACTGATCGGCTTCGGCACCAGTGGCGACGCGTACCACATGACCTCGCCACCGGCCGATGGCGCCGGTGCGGCCCGTTGCATCGCCAACGCCTTGCGTGACGCGAAAATCAACGGCGAGCAGGTGCAGTACATCAACGCCCACGGTACTTCCACACCGGCCGGCGACTTGGCCGAAGCCCAGGCGATCAAGACCGTGTTCGGCGAGCACGCCTACAAGCTGGCGGTCAGCTCGACCAAGTCCATGACCGGTCACCTGCTGGGTGCGGCTGGGGCGGTGGAAGCGATCTTCAGCGTACTGGCGATCAACAGCCAGACGGCGCCGCCGACCATCAACCTCGATGAGCCGGACGACGGCTGCGACCTGGACTTCGTGCCGCACACGGCCCGCGGCATGGACATCGATGTGGTGCTGTCCAACTCCTTCGGCTTTGGCGGGACCAACGGTTCGCTGGTGTTCCGCCGGTTCGCCGGTTGATGGAAAGCTGGGTCGACGGTCATCCAGCCGACGTCCTGTCGCTGAAAGATCGCGGCCTGGCTTACGGGGATGGGTTGTTCGAGACCATCGCCGTGCGCGGTGGCAACCTGCTGTTGCTGGAGCGTCACCTGCAGCGCCTGGACGCAGGTTGCCAGCGGTTGGCGCTCAACGTCGACATGAGCGCGTTGAGCGCTGAGCTGGACGCCTACGCCCGCGACCTGGGCGACGGCGTGCTGAAGTTGATCGTGACCCGTGGCGACAGCCTGCGCGGTTATGCCGCTGATCCCTCGACGCCGGTCAGGCGCATTCTGCAAGGCAGTCCGCCGGCCGCCTATCCCGCCGTCCATGGCGACCAAGGCATTCTGCTGTTTCCCTGCACCGTGCGTTTGTCCGAGCAGCCCTTGCTCGCCGGGCTCAAGCACCTCAATCGCCTGGAACAAGTGCTGGCTCGTGCCGAATGGCGCGATCCGCAATACGCTGAAGGCTTGATGCTGGACGTGTCCGGACGGGTAATCGAAGGTGTGTTCAGCAATCTGTTCCTGGTGCGCGATGGCGTCTTGTTTACGGCGGACCTGAGCCGTTGCGGTGTGGCCGGCGTGATGCGTGCCGAATTATTGTTTCAAGCCAAGTCCCAAGGCATCGTCACGCAAATCACCGACATCAGCCTCGAACAACTGCATCAGGCTGATGAAGTCTTCGTCTGTAATAGCGTTTATGGCGTATGGCCGGTGCGCGGATGCGGTTCGGCGCGCTGGTCGGTTGGCCCGCTCACCCGTAAACTGCAGACCCTTGCCCGTGCGCTATTGGATGTTTGATTCGTGAGACGTAAATTCTTGCTGCTGCTGGAGACCGGACTGGTCCTGGCAGGGCTGTTGTTGGGTGCTTCGGCCTGGAAGATTCATTCGGCGCTGCAACAGCCGCTGAACATCACCCAGGAAGAATTGCTGGACGTGCCCAACGGGACCACCCCTACCGGAACCCTCAAGCGCCTCGAAGCCGATGGCTTGATCAAGGACGCTTTCTGGCTGCGGATCTATTGGCGCTTCAATCTCGCTGACCAGCCGTTGCACTCCGGTGAATATCGGATGGTGCCGGGGATGACGATGGAAAACCTGATCGGTGTCTGGAAGCGCGGCGAAGTGGTGCAGTACAGCGTGACGCTGGTGGAGGGCTGGAATTTCCGCCAGGTGCGCGCCGCGCTGGCCAAGGATGAGAAGCTCCAGCAGACCCTCACCAACCTGAGCGACAGCCAGGTCATGGACCGTCTCGGTCATTCGGGAGTATTTCCCGAAGGCCGGTTCTTCCCGGACACCTATCGCTTCGTGCGCGGTACCTCGGATGTCGACCTGCTGAAGAAAGCCTACGACCGCTTGGAGGACGTACTCGCCAAAGAGTGGGCACAGCGTTCCGCCGATGTGCCTTACACCTTGCCGTACCAGGCGCTGATCATGGCGTCCCTGGTGGAAAAGGAAACCGGCGTCCCCCAGGAGCGCGGGCAGATTGCCGGCGTATTCGTGCGCCGCATGCGCTTGGGCATGCTGCTGCAAACCGATCCCACGGTGATCTACGGCCTGGGCGAGCGTTACACGGGCAAGCTCACCCGCGCCCACTTGAAAGAAGAAAACCCCTATAACACCTACCTGATCCCGGGCTTGCCGCCGACGCCGATCGCGATGGTGGGACGCGAAGCGATTCACGCCGCGTTGAATCCGGCGCCGGGCAACAGTCTTTACTTTGTCGCCCGTGGCGATGGCAGCCACGTGTTTTCCGATGACCTGGAGTCGCACAACAACGCGGTGCGCGAGTTCCAGCTCAAGCGCCGTGCCGACTACCGCTCCAGCCCGGCCCCGGCCCCGGCAGCGCCGGACGAGCAGACGCCGATCCCGGCGGCTTCGCCCGACACGGCACCCGAAGCGGTGCCCCAGGTGCCGCCCCAGGTACCGACCCCCGAACCGGACGCCAGCGAGCCACCGAGCCCGCAATGACTTTGATTAAGGATCGCCCAGTGACTGGCTTGTTTATAACGCTGGAAGGCCCGGAAGGCGCCGGCAAGAGCACCAACCGCGAATACCTGGCCGAACGCCTGCGGGCCGCCGGCATCGAGGTGGTATTGACCCGTGAGCCGGGCGGTACGCCGCTGGCCGAGCGCATTCGCGAGGTACTGCTGGCTCCCCTTGAAGAGGTCATGAACCCTGACACAGAGCTGCTGCTGGTGTTCGCTGCCCGTGCGCAGCATCTAGCCGAGGTGATTCGACCGGCGCTGGCCCGTGGCGCGGTGGTGCTCTGCGACCGCTTTACCGATTCGACCTACGCCTATCAGGGCGGCGGCCGAGGCTTGTCCTTGGAGCGCATTGCCACGCTGGAAACCTTCGTCCAGGGTGACCTGCGGCCGGACCTGACCCTGGTGTTCGACCTGCCAGTTGAAATTGGCCTGGCCCGCGCCAGCGCCCGTGGCCGGCTGGATCGTTTCGAGCTTGAGGGCCAGGATTTCTTCAATGCCGTGCGCAATGCCTTCCTGGAGCGCGCCAAGGCCGATCCGGCGCGTTACCTGCTGATCGATGCCGCGCAGCCGCTGAACCAGGTCCAGCAATCCCTGGATGGCTTGCTGCCACGTTTGCTGGAGCGTGTCCGTGGCTGAAGCCTATCCCTGGCAAGACGGTCTCTGGCAACAACTGGCCGGTCGTGCCCAGCATGCCCACGCCTATCTGCTGCATGGCCCGGTCGGCATCGGCAAGCGGGCACTGGCCGAACGCCTGATGGCCAGCCTGCTGTGCCTGCGTCCCGGTGCTTCGAACGCCTGTGGTGAATGCAAGTCCTGCCTGCTGCTCAAGGCTGGCAGCCATCCCGACAATTACGTGCTGGAACCGGAAGAGGCGGACAAGGCGATCAAGGTCGACCAGGTCCGGGACTTGGTCAGCTTCGTGGTTCAGACCTCGCAGATGGGCGGGCGCAAAGTGGTGCTGATCGAGCCGGTCGAGTCGATGAACATCAACGCTGCCAACGCCTTGCTCAAGAGCCTCGAAGAACCCTCCGGCGATACCGTGCTGCTGTTGGTCAGCCACCAGCCGAGTCGCTTGTTGCCGACCATCAAGAGTCGCTGCGTGCAACAGGCCTGTCCGTTGCCGAGCGAAGCGATGAGCTTGCAATGGCTGGCCCAGGCCTTGCCTGACAACACCGATGAGGAACGTATCGAACTGCTGACCCTCGCGGCCGGTTCGCCCCTGGCGGCTGTCAGCCTTCAGGCCCAAGGCGTGCGTGAACAGCGGGCCTTGGTGGTGGACGGGGTGAAGAAACTGCTCAAGCAGCAGCAATCCCCCACGCAGTTGGCCGAGGGTTGGAACGCCATTCCGCTACTCCTGCTGTTTGACTGGTTCTGCGACTGGGCGAGCCTGATCCTGCGTTACCAGTTGACCGAAGACGAGGCGGGCCTGGGGCTGGCGGATATGCGCAAGGTGATCCAGTACCTGGCGCAAAAAAGCAGCCAGGATAAAATCTTGAACATCCAGGACTGGATTCTTGCCCAACGGCAGAAGGTGCTGAGCAAGGCGAACCTCAATCGGGTTCTGTTGCTCGAGGCATTGTTGGTGCAGTGGGCGAGTTTGCCTGGTCGAAACTGACAGACACGGCCTAGCTACTAAACTCAGCTCAACCGCAGCGGAGATCAGCATGAACGAACCTGTCAGTCCCGGCCCACGTAACGGCATCCTGTCCCTGACCATCAAGGACAAGTCGGTGCTTTACGCCGCCTACATGCCTTTCATCAAGAATGGAGGCCTGTTCATACCGACCAACAAGAATTATCGCTTGGGCGATGAAGTGTTCATGCTCTTGAGCCTGATGGACGAGGCGGAGAAAATCCCGGTCGCTGGCAAGGTGATCTGGCTGACCCCCAAGGGCGCCCAGGGCAATCGGGCCGCCGGCGTAGGCGTGCAGTTCAACGACGGCGACAATGCGGCTCGCAATCAGATCGAAACCCACTTGGCCGGCTCCCTGAAGTCCGACCGTCCCACCCATACGATGTAGCCTGGCCTTTTATGCTTGTAGATTCCCATTGTCACCTTGACCGTCTCGACCTCGCTGCCCACGGCGGCTCACTGGATGCTGCGCTGGACGCAGCCCGTGAGCGGGGTGTGGGGCACTTCCTGTGCATCGGCGTCAGCGCCGACAACGCCGCCGACGTCAAGGCCTTGGCCGGGCGTTATGCCGATGTCGATTGTTCAGTCGGTGTCCATCCACTGGATGTCCAGCCCGACGCCGCGCCGGCGCTCGATTGGCTGTTGCGTGAGCTCGATCATCCACGAGTGGTCGCCATTGGCGAAACCGGCCTGGACTATCACTACGAGCCAGAAGCCGCCGACGTGCAGCAAGCCTCGTTCCGGCTGCACCTGGAAGCTGCCCGGCAGACCGGCAAACCGGTGATCATCCACACCCGTGGCGCCCGGGCCGACACCCTGGCCCTGCTGCGTGACGCCGCGCTGCCCCAGGCCGGTGTGCTGCATTGCTTCACCGAAGACTGGGACATGGCCAAGGCTGCCTTGGACATGGGCTATTACATTTCCTTGTCCGGGATTGTCACGTTCCGCAATGCCGATGCCTTGCGCGACGTCGCGAGCAAAGTGCCGGCTGATCGGCTGCTGGTGGAAACCGATTCGCCTTACCTGGCACCGATTCCGTATCGCGGCAAGCCGAACCTTCCGCAATACGTACGGGAAGTGGCAGAATTTCTGGCAATGTTGCGCGGTGAGTCCTACGAACGGTTTGCCGAGCAGACGACGGAAAACTTTAAGCAATTGTTTCCGCTGGCTCACGTCCGTCCGGTGGCTGCCTGAATTTCATGCAAAAAAAACCCGGGTTCTGGGGGGTGAATCCGGGTTAAGACCATTAGGAGTAAAACAAAGGCACGCGGTCCGTTGGTACCTTTATCAGCGCGTCACTTGGGGGAGATGTCGCGCCGACAGTTCAAGTATTGATCACTATGCCAACGCGTCCAGTCTGGCCGGGGCGGTTTTTAAACAAATTTGGAATACGCTCGCTTCGGATAAGTTCTCACTGCCGCCAAAGCTCGCCAGCGCGGCACATGGCTGCGGGAAACGGCGAGCCGGGTGTGTACGGTTTTGTGAAGAACAGTGGCCGAGAACGGATGATCCGTGCATTTTTGCGTAAGTTAGGCATAATACCCGGCTTCGAATTTTGACCCTTCAGACCTTTTTCTTATGCACAAAGAACCCCGTAAGGTCCGTGAGTTTCGCCGCCGCGAGCAGGAAATTCTCGACACCGCGCTCAAGTTGTTCCTCGATCAGGGTGAAGACAGCGTCACCGTCGAGATGATTGCGGATGCCGTGGGTATCGGCAAAGGCACGATTTATAAACATTTCAAATCCAAGGCGGAGATCTACCTGCGCCTGATGCTCGACTACGAGCGCGATTTGAACGAGCTGTTGCATTCGGCCGATGTGGACAAGGACAAGGAGGCCCTGTCCCGGGCCTACTTCGAGTTCCGCATGCGCGACCCGCAGCGCTACCGCTTGTTCGACCGTTTGGAAGAGAAGGTGGTCAAGGGCAACCAGGTGCCGGAGATGGTCGAGGAGCTACACAAGATCCGCGCCTCGAACTTCGAACGCCTGACCCTGCTGATCAAGGGCCGGATCAGCGAGGGCAAGCTCGAGGACGTGCCGCCTTATTTCCACTATTGCGCTGCCTGGGCGTTGGTGCATGGCGCGGTGGCGCTGTATCACTCGCCGTTCTGGAGCAACGTGCTGGAAGACCAGGAAGGTTTCTTCCAGTTCCTGATGGACATCGGCGTGCGCATGGGCAACAAGCGCAAGCGCGACACCGACGTCCCGAGCAACTGACTGGCCGCAAGGCAACAAGACATTCAGCTGCCTTATTGCGCCATGTCCGCTTACATGGCGCAGTGCCCCAGTAATATACTCAGGCTTGGGTCTTGCGAAATCTTGATTTCCAGGTCAATTATCGCGAGTCCGATTTTTCTTGTGCCGGAGTGATTCATGATCGTTGACCGTCAAGGCAGGCGTTTCCGTAATTTGCGGATCAGCCTGACCTCAGCCTGCAATTACGCCTGTACCTATTGCGTGCCTGATGGCAAGCGGTTGGTGGCTGCGCAGGATGAATTGTCGGCCGACGCCATGGCGCGCGGCGTGGCCTATTTGATCGAGGCCGCCGGTATCGAGCGGCTGCGCATCACGGGGGGCGAGCCGCTGGTCAGCCCCAAGCTCGAGCGTTTCATGACGGCTGTAGGGCAGATGGGCCTGGAAGACATCAGCCTGACCACCAATGGCCAGTTGCTGGCGAAAAAACTGCCCTTGCTGGTGGACGCCGGTATTCGTCGCATCAACGTTTCCCTCGACACCCTGGACCCCGTTGCATTTCGCAGCATCGCCCGTGGCGGCGACCTGGCGACCGTACTCGACGGCATGGAACAGGCTCGGGCCGCCGGATTGAAGATCAAGGTCAACATGGTGCCGTTGCGCGGGCAGAACCTGGACCAGGTGATGCCATTGCTCGAGTACTGCCTGGAACGTGGTTATGAGTTGCGTTTCATCGAGTTGATGCGCATGGGCCACCTGGCCAGCGACTCCAACGCCTTCCTGCAGCAGTTCGTCAGCCTCCAGCAACTGCTCAGCCTGATCGGCGACCAGTACGAATACCTGCAAGCCGACGCGCCGGTGGATGCCACGGCGGTGCGCTATGAAATCCCGGGGTTGGGGTATTTCGGCGTGATAGCCAATGAAAGCGTGCCTTTCTGTCGGACCTGCTCGCGCCTGCGGCTGTCCTCTACTGGGTGGTTGCATGGCTGCTTGTCCTCCAGCAACCGTCACTTTGTCGGCGATCTTCTGGACAAACCGCGTCACCAGGCGTTGCCCGCTCTTCAGCGATTGCTGGTCAAGGCCTTGGGAGATAAGCAGGAAGTGGCGTTCTCCGGTGGTGCGACCATCATGAAGATCATCGGCGGCTGACCGAGCTGGCGCAAAAGCTGCATCCACTGGCCATTCGCCGGTTTTCCGACACCGGTTTCTGGAGGGTAGGATGCGTAGCCTGGTTTTGCTGCTGGCCGTTTTGGTGCTTGGCGGTTGCATGAATGTCAGCGACATGGGAGAGGGCGTTCGTTATCACATGAGCGACGCCGGCCTGCTGGACCATAGCGACAGCCGTCGTGTGAACAATCTGCGTATTCAGCCCGACTCGTTCATCTACATCGCCCAGGGCGCCTTCGCTCCGCCGGGCAGTGCCTATCCGCGTCCCAACGTGGTGGCCGAAGAAGCCTTCAATGGTTTCATCGAATATTTCCCCATGGTCCGTCGCGCCCGTGTTCCCGAAGGCCTCGACCAGGCCATGGGCGAAGCCCGTGCCGCGGGTGCCCATTACCTGTTGTACACCCGCTTCGCCAAGGCCGATAACCGCATCGGCAACTCCGACGAATGGCTGGATGAAGAAGCCGTGGATCGCCTCGGTGTCGATACCAGCGTGATTCAAATCATGTTGATCGAGACCAGTACCCAGTATTTGATTGATACTGCACGAATCAAGAGTCGTGGCGGTTTACTGACGTTGCACGACAAGCAGCCCCAAGATCTCATCGCCACACCGTTGCGTGAATATGCCCGCAGCCTGCTGGGGATGAGCGACGAGTAATCACAAGGAGTCACCATGAGCGGACCGCAAAAAGCCAATGACTTGCTGGGGCAGATCCCCAAGACCAAAGGCCTGCCGCCGGTCCACTTGTGGAACCCGGATTTCTGCGGCGACATCGACATGCGCATCGCCCGGGACGGTACCTGGTACTACTTGGGCACGCCCATCGGGCGAAAACCGATGGTCAAGCTGTTCTCCACCATCATCCGTCGCGACGGCGATGATTACTTCCTGATTACCCCTGTGGAAAAAGTTGGCATCAAGGTCGATGACGCGCCGTTCGTGGCCGTGACCCTTGAGGTTGAAGGGCAGGGGGAAGGGCAGTTGTTGCGCTTCACCACCAATGTCGAGGAAACCACTGAGGCTGGCGCCGAGCATCCGCTGCGGGTGGTGATCGATCCCCAGACCCAGGAACCGGCGCCCTATGTGCATGTGCGCAGCAACCTCGAAGCGCTGGTCCATCGCAATGTGTTCTACCAATTGGTGGAGCTGGCGGTCGGTCGCGAGATCGACGGGCAGCGCTGGTTGGGCGTGTGGAGCGGCGGCGTGTTCTTCCCGATCGGCCTGGAACCCTGAGCCCTTGTGGAGCGATGGTTGAACCAGTATCTGTGTGGGCTGGACGTCCGCTATCGCGAGCAAGCTCGCTCCCACAGTGAATTTTGGGGGGGGCTGCAATATCTGTTTACGCCACCAAACCCTGTGGGAGCGAGCTTGCTCGCGAAGGCGTCGGCACATCCAGCATCTTCTTGACTGACCCACCGCTTTCGCGAGCAAGCTCGCTCCCACAGAGGCCAAGTAAAATTAAAATTGACACCCAATCGTATGATGATTAGCGTGGGCCTCCAATAAGAGTGGCCCGCGGGGTTTTCATGTCCAGCAGTTTTCATGCATCGACCGTCGATTGGCTGGGGGGCTGGATAGCCGCCGGCCAGGTCAAGCCTGGGCAAACCATCAAGGTCGAAGCGGACTTGGGCGAGCAACTGGGCGTCAGTCGCACGGTGATTCGCGAGGCGATCAAGACCCTGGTGGCTAAAGGGATGCTGGAAGTCGGGCCGAAAGTCGGCACGCGGGTGTTGCCGGTGCGCCGCTGGAACCTGTTCGACCCCCAAGTGGTGGGCTGGCTGTCACGCAGCGGCCTGCCGGAAAACTTCGTCGATGACTTGCTGGATCTGCGCCGTACCATCGAGCCGATGGCGGTGCGCTGGGCCTGCGAGCGGGCCACTGCCGATCAGGTGCAGGCGATCCGCCTGGCCTACCATGCGCTGGAACGGGCGGTGGACAGCGGCGCCGATTACAACCGCGCAGACCAGTTTTTCCACGAGTGCATTCTGGCTGCCAGCCATAATCAATTCATCGAACAAATGGTCCCGGCCCTGGGGGCGCTGCTGGCGGTGTCATTCGAGGTGTCGGCGGCCGACCCGGATGAGCTGCGCCGCACCTTGCCCATCCACAAGGACATCGCCGACGCCATCGCCGCCCGTGACGCGGCGCGGGGCGTCTGGGCCTGCATGACCCTGATCGATAACGCTGACCTGGCGATCAAACGCTTTTACCCCAATGTCATGGCGGGTCGAACAGACGCCGCCGGGCAAGTCGGGAACGGGAGGTTTCAATGAAGTGGACGGCTGTGACGGAGCACCGGGCGAAATTGGGCGAAGGGCCGTTCTGGGATGCGCCGACCCAAGCGTTGTATTGGGTCGATATCGCCGGCAAGCAGGCCCTGCGGCTGATCGGTGCCAATGTGGAGATCTGGCAGATGCCCGAGCATGTCTCCGCCTTTATACCGACCCAAAGTGGTGACGCGCTGGTGACCCTGAGCAGTGGCGTCTACCGTCTCGATCTTGATTCGCCGGGCCTGGAACCGCGTCTGACACTGCTGTGCATGGCCGACCCCCAACCAGGCAATCGCGCCAACGAAGCCCGTTGCGACCCCCTGGGTCAACTCTGGCTCGGCACGATGCAGAACAACATCGGTGCCGAAGGCGAGGACTTGCCGATCGAGCATCGGTCCGGCGGGCTGTTTCGCGTCGGGAGTGATGGCCGGGTCTTGCCCCTGTTGCGCGGGCTGGGCATCCCGAACACCTTGCTCTGGAGCCCCGATGGCACCACGGTGTATTTCGGCGACAGCCTGGATGGCACGTTGTATCGGCACTTTATTTACCCGGAAGGCAACCTGGCGCCTGCCGAGGTCTGGTTCGGCCCGCACCCGCGTGGCGGTCCGGATGGTTCGGCGATGGATGCCCAAGGGCATATCTGGAACGCTCGCTGGGACGGCAGTTGCCTGTTGCGGCTGACCCCGGACGGGCAGGTTGATCGGGTGATCGAATTGCCCGTCAGCCGTCCGACCAGTTGTGTATTCGGCGGTGAAGACCTCAAGACGTTGTACATCACCAGCGCGGCGAGCCCATTGGGTCATCCGCTGGACGGTGCCGTGCTGTCGATGCGTGTCGACGTGCCTGGTACGACCTGTACAAGGTTTGCTGGCTGAATCCCATAATATGGGATGTAAATATATATATTGAGATTGTTTGGGGGCCGGGTTTATAGTCGGCTCCATCGGCAATACGCACTCACACTAAAAAAACAAAACAGGTGAAGTGATGCAACGATCTTTCCCCGTACGCCCCGGTGGCGTACGCCGGCCACTGTTCTTTCAAGCGCCTTCGCGCCGGTCATCCGTGGTTGCCCGGTTTTCGTCGTGCCTGGGCACAGGAGCCTTGAGCCATGGCTGAGCCCTTGGTCTTGCCACCCGTGCCGGAGCCCCCCAAGGGCGAACGCCTGAAGGATAAGGTTGTGCTGTTGACTGGCGCCGCCCAAGGCATTGGCGAAGCCATCGTCGCGGCATTCGCTTCGCAACAGGCCCGGCTGGTGATCAGTGATATCCAGGCGCAGAAGGTCGAGGCGGTGGCCGCCCATTGGCGTGAACGCGGCGCCGATGTGCACGCACTGCAGGCCGATGTGTCGAAGCAGCAGGATTTGCAGGCCATGGCCCGTCGTGCCGTCGAGCTGCACGGCCGCATCGATGTGTTGGTCAACTGCGCGGGTGTGAATGTCTTCCGTGACCCGCTGGAAATGACCGAAGAAGACTGGCGCCGCTGCTTCGCCATCGACCTGGATGGCGCCTGGTACGGTTGCAAGGCGGTGCTGCCACAGATGATCGAGCAGGGCGTGGGCAGCATCATCAACATTGCCTCCGTCCATTCGTCCCACATCATTCCCGGCTGTTTCCCTTACCCGGTGGCCAAGCACGGCCTGCTCGGCCTGACCCGCGCCCTGGGCATCGAATATGCGCCCAAAGGGGTACGCGTCAATGCCATCGCCCCGGGTTACATCGAAACCCAACTGAACGTCGACTACTGGAACGGCTTTGCCGATCCCCATGCCGAACGCCAGCGTGCGCTGGATCTGCACCCGCCACGGCGCGTCGGGCAACCGATCGAAGTGGCAATGACGGCCGTGTTCCTGGCCAGTGACGAAGCACCGTTTATCAATGCCTCATGCATCACCATCGATGGAGGACGTTCGGTCATGTACCACGACTGAATATTCCTGGATTGCAGTGGGAAACTTCGCCTGTAATCCAATCATCATACGATATGACTATTTAGGCCTATGCTGTGTAGCAACTTGATGTAACCGCCCAGCCTGCGCACTTCCACCGTCGGTGGAGCAGACCCTGGACGTTTGGCTTTCAATAAAAAAAACAAGGAGTCAACTATGAATCATCGTCGTGGGATCCGTTCCCTGTGTCGCGCCGCCCTGGCGGTAACCGCGGTCAGCCTCAGCAGCAGCTTGCTGGCGGCCGATCCCGTGAAAATCGGTTTTCTGGTCAAACAGGCCGAGGAGCCTTGGTTCCAGACCGAATGGGCGTTCGCCGAGAAGGCGAGCAAGGACAAAGGCTTCGAGTTGATCAAGATCGCCGTGCCTGACGGCGAGAAGACCCTCTCGGCCATCGACAGCCTGGCCGCCAACGGTGCCAAGGGCTTTGTGATCTGCCCGCCGGACGTGTCCCTCGGCCCGGCCATCATGGCCAAGGCCAAGCTCAACGATCTCAAGGTGATTGCCGTGGACGATCGGTTCGTCGATGCCAGCGGCAAGTTCATGGAAGACGTGCCGTACCTGGGCATGGCCGCGTTCGAGGTGGGCCAGAAGCAGGGCGCCGCCATGGCCGCTGAAGCGAAAAAACGCAACTGGGAGTGGAAAGATACCTACGCGGTGATCAACACCTTCAACGAGCTGGACACCGGCAAGAAGCGCACCGACGGTTCGGTCGATGCCTTGAAGAAGGCCGGGATGCCCGAAGACCATATCCTTTATTCGGCGCTCAAGACCCTCGACGTACCCGGAAGCATGGACTCCACCAACTCGGCGTTGGTGAAGCTGCCAAGCGCCGCGAAAAACCTGATCATCGGCGGCATGAACGACAACACCGTGCTGGGCGGCGTGCGCGCCACCGAAGCGGCCGGGTTCAAGGCCGACAACGTGATCGGCATCGGCATCAACGGCACCGACGCCATCGGTGAGCTGAAGAAACCGAAAAGCGGCTTCTTCGGTTCGATGCTGCCAAGCCCGCACATCGAAGGCTACAAGACCGCCGAGATGATGTACGAGTGGATCACCACCGGCAAGGAACCGCCGAAGTACACCGCCATGGACGAGGTGACGCTGATCACCCGGGAGAACTTTAAGCAGGAGCTGGAAAAGATCGGCCTGTGGAACTGACGGTCGGTTGATTCAAAAGCGGCCCTGGCCACATGAGTGGCGGGGTCGCTTGATCTCTGTAAGTTCGAGGTGGTTATGCAAGCGCAAACAGCGACACGGCAACACAACATCGGCGGCAGCTTGCGGTTCAACGGGATCGGCAAATCCTTTCCCGGTGTGCAGGCGCTGGCCAATATCAGTTTCGTCGCGCATCCGGGGCAGGTGCATGCCTTGATGGGCGAGAACGGCGCGGGCAAGTCCACGTTGCTGAAAATCCTCGGTGGTGCCTATATCCCGAGCAGCGGTGACCTGCAGATCGGCGAACAGACGATGGCCTTCAAAGGCACCGCCGACAGCATCGCCAGCGGGGTGGCGGTGATTCACCAGGAACTGCACCTGGTGCCGGAAATGACAGTCGCTGAAAACTTGTTTCTCGGCCATTTGCCGGCGCGTTTCGGCCTGGTCAACCGTGGCGTACTGCGCCAGCAGGCGTTGACGCTGCTCAAAGGCCTGGCCGACGAAATCGACCCGCAGGAAAAAGTCGGTCGCCTGTCCCTCGGCCAGCGCCAATTGGTGGAAATCGCCAAGGCTTTGTCCCGTGGCGCCCACGTCATTGCCTTCGACGAACCCACCAGTAGCCTGTCGGCGCGGGAAATCGACCGTTTGATGGCGATCATCGCTCGCTTGCGCGACGAGGGCAAAGTGGTGCTGTACGTCAGCCACCGCATGGAAGAAGTGTTCCGTATCTGTAACGCGGTGACGGTATTCAAGGACGGTCGTTATGTCCGGACCTTCGAAAACATGAGCGAGCTGACCCACGATCAGTTGGTCACATGCATGGTCGGTCGCGATATCCAGGACATCTATGATTACCGCCCTCGGGAGCGCGGCGACGTGGCGCTGCAGGTGAAGGGCCTGCTGGGGCCGGGGCTTGCGCGAGCCGGTGAGTTTCCAGGTGCACAAGGGTGAAATCCTTGGCTTGTTCGGGCTGGTCGGTGCCGGTCGTACCGAGCTGTTTCGCTTGCTCAGTGGCCTGGAGCGCCAGAGCGAGGGAAGCCTCGTGCTGCATGGCAAGGAATTGAAACTGCGTTCGCCCCGGGATGCCATTGCCGCCGGCGTGCTGCTGTGCCCGGAAGATCGCAAGAAGGAAGGCATCATCCCGCTGGGCAGCGTGGGCGAGAACATCAACATCAGTGCCCGTCCGGCCCATTCCGCGCTCGGCTGCCTGCTGCGCGGCGACTGGGAGCGGGGCAATGCCGACAAGCAGATCAAGTCGCTGAAGGTGAAGACCCCGGCGGCCAGCCAGAAAATCATGTACCTGTCCGGCGGCAATCAGCAGAAGGCGATTCTCGGTCGCTGGCTGTCGATGCCGATGAAAGTCCTGCTGCTGGACGAACCGACCCGTGGCATCGATATCGGCGCCAAGGCGGAGATCTACCAGATTATCCACAACCTGGCGGCCGACGGCATCGCGGTGATTGTGGTGTCCAGCGACCTGATGGAAGTGATGGGCATTTCCGACCGAATCCTGGTGCTTTGCGAAGGGGCCATGCGCGGCGAGCTGTCGCGTGACCAGGCCAACGAATCCAACCTGCTGCAACTGGCGCTGCCGCGCCAACGCGTTGCCGACGCGGCGAACTGAGAGGTAAATCATGACCATTCAAAACAATGCACTGCCAACGGCACGCAAACCCCTGGACCTGCGCCGTTTCCTGGATGACTGGGTCATGCTGCTGGCGGCCATCGGTATCTTCGTGCTCTGCACCTTGATGATCGACAACTTCCTGTCGCCGTTGAACATGCGCGGCCTGGGCCTGGCGATTTCCACCACCGGCATCGCCGCGTGCACCATGTTGTACTGCCTGGCGTCCGGGCACTTCGACTTATCGGTCGGTTCGGTGATTGCCTGTGCCGGCGTGGTCGCGGCGGTAGTGATGCGCGACACCAACAGCGTGTTCCTCGGCGTCAGCGCGGCGCTGGCGATGGGGTTGATCGTCGGCCTGATCAACGGCATCGTCATCGCCAAGCTGCGGGTCAATGCGTTGATTACCACACTGGCGACCATGCAGATCGTCCGCGGCCTGGCCTACATCTTCGCCAACGGCAAAGCGGTGGGTGTCTCGCAGGAATCGTTCTTCGTGTTCGGCAACGGTCAACTGTTCGGCGTGCCGGTGCCGATCCTGATCACCATCGTCTGCTTCCTGTTTTTCGGCTGGCTACTGAACTACACCACCTACGGGCGCAACACCATGGCCATCGGTGGTAACCAGGAAGCGGCGTTGTTGGCGGGGGTGAACGTCGACCGCACCAAGATCATCATCTTCGCGGTGCATGGCTTGATCGGCGCGTTGGCCGGGGTCATCCTGGCGTCGCGCATGACCTCGGGCCAGCCGATGATCGGCCAGGGCTTCGAATTGACCGTGATCTCGGCGTGCGTGCTGGGTGGGGTGTCGTTGAGCGGTGGCATCGGGATGATTCGCCATGTCATTGCGGGCGTGCTGATTTTGGCGATCATCGAAAACGCGATGAACCTGAAGAACATTGACACCTTCTACCAATACGTCATCCGCGGCTCGATCCTGTTGCTGGCGGTGGTGATCGACCGCTTGAAACAGCGCTGAAGCTTGCGTCGGCCGGGCTGCCAACGGGAAAGCCCGGTTTTTTGACCGGGTGCAGGCACAACAATGTGGGAGCGGGCTTGCCCGCGAAGGCGGTGGTCCATCAGCATTGATGCGAGCTGACCCACCGCTTTCGCGAGCAAGCTCGCTCCCACAGGTTTTTGTGTCCGGCACAACATCGCGACACACCGCCAAACCTATGTGGGAGCGGGCTTGCCCGCGAAGGCGGTGGTCCATCAGCATTGATGCAAGCTGACCCACCGCTTTCGCGAGCAAGCTCGCTCCCACAGGTTTTTGTGTCCGGCACAACATCGCGACACACCGCCAAACCTATGTGGGAGCGGGCTGCCCGGAAGGCGATGGTCCATTCAGCATTGATGCAGGCTGACCCACCGCTTTCGCGAGCAAGCTCGCTCCCACAGGTTTTTGTGTCCGGCACAACATCGCGACACACCGCCAAACCTATGTGGGAGCGAGCTTGCTCGCGATAGCGTCCTCCCTGACGCCAACAATCACCCCGCTTTGCGCAACGCTTCGACCAACTCCTGCTTGCGCATCTTCGACCGTCCGGGAATGTTTTTCGCCCGGGCCTCTTTCATCAGGCTGTCCACCGTCTGGGTCCCATGGGAGGCCTTGCTGCTGCGCGGGTGGCCTTCGCGGGTCTTGGTGGCGCGGCGGGCCGATTCCTTGCGGTCGGTTTTCTTTTCCACAGCCGGTTTAGTCTTTCCCGAACCACCGGAACGTTCGCCGCCACCGGACTGCTTGTTCACCGTCGCCCAGGCCCGTGCTTCGGCTTCGTTCTGCGACACGCCTTTTTTCTCGTAACTCTTTTCAATGTGCTCGGCCTTGCGTTTTTGCTCGGCGGTATATTTGTCTTTGCTTCCACGAGGCATGGAATTTTCCTCCTCAAGTGTCTGAGCAGAGGCTGCTTACTGGCTGGCAGCGCCACCTTCGGAGCCCGAGCCACCGGTAGTGGTTTTCGAACCCACGCCGGTCTCGGCGTTGTCAGGAGCGGTGGAGTCAGGCGTATTCATGCCGCCCTGGCGTCCCATGTCATTACCCTGCACGCGGGGATCGGTGCCGGTGGCAGGTGGCTGGCCGTTGTTCAGACTGCCGCCGGTGCCGTCGGTGTTCAACTTGGGCAGGCCTTGCGTGGCTGGAGAATTGGGTGCCTGTACCGGGTCGGTGGGGCCGGTGCCGGAAGTGGAAGCCGCGAAAGCCACCGAAGACAGCAGCGTGGCGAGTGTGAATGCAGTCAGCCTTGAAGTGATCATGGTGTCGCCTCCATTTTTCAGAATGCTTACCTGATCTTGGGCCGTGGTGGCTTGGGGTTGGTGCCTTGGGCGCGACGAATGGCACTTTTTGAAACAAGCTCGCGTCCGCGATCAAATAGTTGGATCGGTATGTGACGAGCGCCGCGCAGCGGCTTAGTATGGCGCTTTCAATTGGCTACAAGGCCTGTTCATGTCGATCGAGATCCGTCCTGCGCAACCCAGCGATGCGCCTCAAATCCTTGCCTTCATCACCGAGTTGGCCGATTACGAAAAGGCCCGCCACGAAGTCATCGCCAGTGTGGCCGACATCGAGCGCAGCCTGTTCAGCGAAGGCGCGACCGCCCACGGGCTGATCTGCCTGCGTGATGGCGTGCCGATTGGTTTCGCGGTGTTTTTCTTCAGTTATTCCACCTGGCTGGGCAGCAACTGCCTGTACCTCGAAGACCTGTACATCACACCGGAGCAGCGCGGTGGCGGGGCGGGCAAGACGCTGTTGCGCCACCTGGCGAAGATCGCCTGCGACAACGATTGCGGTCGCTTCGAATGGAGCGTGCTGGACTGGAACACGCCGGCCATCGAGTTCTACAAATCCCTCGGTGCGCAACCCCAGGAAGAATGGGTGCGCTACCGAATGGACGGCAAGGTGCTACGGGATTTCGCTAACGGCCACTGAGCACTTCATGAGTGTGCGGCAGACGCGTACTCGGCGAACCCCGGTCGTTGCTCGAGGCGTTTGCAGTAAGCCGTCACGGCCGGATAGTCGGGACGCTCCATGGGCGTCTGGCGCCACCGGTGTACGGACAGGCCGATGAGCACGTCCGCGAGGGAAAACGCCGTACCGGCCACGTAGGCGCCGGTGCGGTTCAACTGCTGCTCCAGCAACCCCATCTTCTCGTTCCAGCCCTTGATGCCGGCGGCGATGCGCTGCGGGTCCTGGAAGTCCGGGTTCTTGCGCACCAGGGCGTGGAAGGCGTAGCCCCAGGACGGGTTGAGTTCCGTGGCTTGCCAGTCCATCCACTGTTCGATCCGCGCTCGGGCGGCAGGCTCGACAGGTAGCAGATCGCTGGGCCCGTGCTTGCCCACCAGGTAGCGGCAAATGGTATTGGATTCCCAGAACACGCCGTTCTCATCAATGATCACCGGCACCTGGGCATTGGGATTCAAGGCCAGGAACGCCGGGTCCTGGGTCGAGGCAAAACCGATGCCCCAATCTTCGCGCTCGTAGGCGATGTCCAGTTCCTGGCAGGTCCACAGCACTTTTCTGACGTTGATCGAAGACGTGCGGCCGAGGATTTTCAGCAGTTGTCCCATCACTTTTTC
This sequence comes from Pseudomonas sp. R151218B TE3479, assembly GCF_053629195.1. Taxonomy (NCBI): domain Bacteria; kingdom Pseudomonadati; phylum Pseudomonadota; class Gammaproteobacteria; order Pseudomonadales; family Pseudomonadaceae; genus Pseudomonas; species Pseudomonas sp. R151218B TE3479. Next base: position 5,640,718 of record NZ_JBRJHV010000001.1, on the reverse strand, counting down.
CCTAGTTGTTTGGCGTCCGGTCAGAAAACGTAGCAGGGTCTTGGGCGGATGGCGATTAGCTTTATAGGTGGTGCATTTTAATCCCAATATATGGGAGTGATATTTATATATTGAGATTTGATCGCCCCCAGGTTTATAGTCCGTCTCACTCACTGCCAAAAAACAAAACAGGTGAAGCGGATGCAGGCGCAATTGATCGCGCTCGATTGGGGGACCACCTCATTACGGGCTTACAAACTCGCAGCCGGTGGCGAGGTGCTCGAGCAGCGTTCGCTGTCGTCGGGGATCATGCAGTTGCCGTCCGGGCCGCGGAATGTGGCCGGCCAGGTGTGCATCGATGGTTTCGAACTGGCCTTTGACGAAGCCTGCGGCGACTGGCTCGATGCCCAGCCAGGCTTGCCTGTCATCGCCTGCGGCATGGTCGGCAGTGCTCAGGGCTGGCGTGAAGCGCCGTACTGCGACACACCCGCCAACGTCGCCAATCTCGGACATTCCCTACAAACCGTTCGCAGCCTTCGCGGTGTCGATGTGCACATCGTGCCGGGCGTGATTCAGCGTTCACGCTTGCCCAATGTCATGCGCGGCGAAGAAACCCAAGTGCTCGGTGCCTTGCACAGCCTGCCGGACGAAGCGGTGCTGATCGGCCTGCCCGGCAGCCACTCGAAATGGGTGGAAGTGGCCGATGGCCGCATCGTGCATTTCGATACCTTCATGACGGGCGAGATCTTCGCCGTGCTCAGTGACCACAGCATTCTCGGCCGCACCCAACAAAGGAGTGCGACCTTCGATGGCGCGGCCTTTGATCGCGGCGTGCAAGTGGCGTTGTCGGTGGACGGCCAGATCGGCCCGTTGTCCACCGTGTTCAGCGCCCGCAGCCTGGGCTTGACCGGCGAGTTGGGCGCCAGCGCCCAAGCGGACTATCTCTCGGGGCTGTTGATCGGCCATGAACTGACGGCGTTGGCCGAGGTACAACGCCGACGCCGCGACAGCCTGCACCTGCCGACGGTGGTGTTGATTGGCAACTCCCAACTCTGTGTCCGTTATCAACGGGCCCTCGACGCCTGCGGCTTCGCCCGGGTGGTTCTGGCCGAACAGGCCACCGAACGCGGTTTGTGGCAACTGGCCGTGGCGGCCGGGTTGCTCGACTCCACCGCCCCCTGAACCTGACTGGAGGTCTGACATGCTCACACAAGCACTGGCGCACAACGGGCTGATCGCGATCCTGCGTGGCCTGCGTCCCGAAGAGGCGGCGGCCATCGGCGAAGTCCTGTACAGCGCCGGATTTCGCGTCATCGAAGTACCGCTCAATTCCCCCGAACCGTACGAAAGTATTCGCATCCTGCGCAGTACCTTGCCCGCCGATTGCCTGATCGGTGCCGGCACCGTGCTCACGCCGGAACAGGTGGAACAGGTGAAAGCCGCCGGTGGCCAGGTGATCGTCATGCCCCACAGCGATCCGAAGGTACTGCGTGCGGCGAAAGCGGCGGGCTTGTACCTGTCGCCAGGCGTCGCCACACCCACCGAAGCCTTTGCTGCACTGGCCGAAGGCGCCCATGTGCTGAAGATGTTTCCCGCCGAGCAAATGGGCCCGGCGGTGGTCAAGGCCTGGCTCGCGGTGCTGCCGGCCGGGACCGTGCTGGTGCCGGTGGGCGGGATTACGCCAGACAATATGGCGGTGTTCGTCGAAGCCGGCGTCAAGGGTTTCGGCCTCGGTTCCGGGTTGTTCAAGCCGGGCCTGACAGCGGATGAAGTGGCGGTGCGCGCCAAGGCCTATGTGGCCGCATGGAATGCCTTGAACTGAAGACTTTTCCAGCGCTCCGTGCGCTGCATCTGACAAGAGAGACAACAAGATGAAAATCACCAAGCTGACCACGTTTATCGTTCCGCCGCGCTGGTGCTTCCTCAAAGTCGAGACCGACGAGGGCGTGACCGGTTGGGGCGAGCCCGTGGTCGAAGGCCGTGCCCACACGGTGGCGGCTGCCGTCGAGGAATTGTCCGACTACCTGATCGGCAAAGACCCACGCAACATCGAAGACATCTGGACCGTGCTCTATCGTGGCGGCTTCTACCGCGGCGGGGCCATTCACATGAGCGCCCTGGCCGGCATCGACCAGGCGCTCTGGGACATCAAGGGCAAGGCCCTGGGCGTGTCGGTCAGCGACCTGCTGGGCGGCCAGGTGCGGGACAAGATCCGTGTGTATTCGTGGATCGGCGGTGACCGGCCGGCGGACACCGCTCGCGCGGCGAAAGAGGCGGTGGCGCGGGGCTTCACGGCGGTGAAGATGAATGGCACCGAAGAGCTGCAGTTTCTCGACACCTTCGAAAAAGTCGACCTGGCCCTGGCCAACGTGGCGGCGGTGCGCGATGCGGTCGGGCCGAACGTCGGCATTGGCGTGGACTTCCACGGTCGGGTGCACAAGCCGATGGCCAAGGTGCTGATGAAGGAACTCGACCCCTACAAACTGATGTTCATCGAAGAGCCGGTGCTCAGCGAAAACTACGAAGCCCTCAAGGAACTGGCGCCGCTGACCAGCACCCCGATTGCCCTGGGCGAGCGGTTGTTTTCCCGCTGGGACTTCAAGCGCGTGCTCAGCGAAGGCTACGTGGACATCATCCAGCCGGATGCATCCCACGCCGGTGGCATCACCGAAACCCGCAAGATCGCCAACATGGCCGAGGCCTACGACGTGGCGCTGGCGTTGCATTGCCCGCTGGGCCCCATCGCCCTGGCGGCGTGCCTGCAACTGGATGCGGTCTGCTACAACGCGTTCATTCAGGAGCAAAGCCTGGGCATCCACTACAACGAAAGCAACGACCTGCTGGATTACATCAAGGATCCGCAGGTGTTCGACTATGACAAGGGGTTTGTGAAGATCCCGAATGGCCCGGGCCTGGGCATCGAGATCAACGAGGAATACGTCATCGAACGCGCAGCCATCGGCCACCGCTGGCGCAACCCGATCTGGCGCCATGCCGATGGCAGTTTTGCCGAGTGGTGAGGCACGCCTGACCCTGTGGGAGCGCGCTTGCTCGCGATGGCGATGTATCAGTCACGCATATGCCAACTGACACACCCTCATCGCGAGCAAGCTCGCTCCCACAATTTGATCTTCGCAAGCAGGGAGATCTTCTTCGATGCGCCCGTTTCCTCAATAAACATAAGAAGAGGCACCTCACATGCAAGCGCACACCCTGAGCGCGCAGGCGTCGTTGGTGACGCCCAGCCGCAAGCGTTTCTTCATCATGGTCCTGCTGTTCATCACCGTGGTGATCAATTACCTGGACCGCAGCAACCTCTCCATTGCCGCCCCCGCGCTGACCAGCGACCTGGGCATCGACCCGATCCACGTCGGGCTGATTTTTTCGGCGTTCGGCTGGACCTACGCCGCCATGCAGATTCCCGGTGGCTGGCTGGTGGATCGGGTGCCGCCGCGCATTCTCTATAGCGTGGCATTGCTGTTGTGGTCGGTGGCCACGGTGATGCTGGGGTTCGCCGCCAGTTTCATCGCGCTGTTCGTCCTGCGCATGGCGGTCGGTGCTTTGGAAGCGCCGGCGTACCCGATCAACAGCCGCGTGGTCACTACCTGGTTTCCCGAGCGCGAGCGGGCCACGGCCATCGGCTTCTACACCTCCGGGCAGTTTGTCGGGCTGGCCTTCCTGACGCCGGTATTGGCCTGGCTGCAACATGCCTTCGGCTGGCACATGGTGTTTGTCGCCACGGGCGCGGTGGGCATTCTCTGGGCGGTGATCTGGTACGCGGTGTATCGCGAGCCCCGGGATTTCAAAGGCGCCAATGCCGCCGAAATCGAGCTGATCCGTGACGGCGGCGGGCTGGTGGATATCCAGGCCGATACCGCCAAGGTCAAGGCGAAATTCAGTTGGTCCGACCTGGGCATCGTCCTGACCCAGCGCAAATTGTGGGGCATTTACCTGGGGCAGTTCTGCCTCAATTCCACGCTGTGGTTTTTCCTGACGTGGTTCCCCACCTACCTGGTGAAGTATCGCGGCATGGACTTCATCAAGTCCGGCTTGCTGGCGTCGTTGCCGTTCCTCGCGGCGTTTGTCGGCGTGCTGTGCTCCGGGTTCTTCTCCGACTGGTTGATTCGTCGCGGCGCCACCGTGGGGTTCGCGCGCAAGCTGCCGATCATTGGCGGGTTGCTGATCTCGACCTCGATCATCGGCGCCAACTTTGTCGAGTCGACGCCGCTGGTGATCGCTTTCCTGGCCCTGGCGTTCTTCGGCAATGGCCTGGCGTCGATCACCTGGTCGCTGGTGTCGACCCTGGCGCCGGCACGACTGCTCGGGTTGACCGGCGGGGTGTTCAACTTCATCGGTAACCTGGCGGCCATTGCCACGCCGATCGTGATTGGCTTTCTCGCCAGCGGCGATTCGTTCGCCCCGGCCATTACCTATATCTCTGTCCTGGCATTGGCTGGCGCACTGTCCTACATCCTGCTGGTCGGGAAGGTCGAGCGCATCGAGTTGTAGTCCGACGGGGCGGGCGACCATAATGCCGCCCGTTCCCCGCTTACTGTTGAAGGCCGGCTATGCAGCAAGACGATCCAAAAATCACCAAGGACGCCGCGCCTACAGGCACGCAGACATTGCTGCGTGGTCTGGGCGTGGTCCAGGCGGTCGCCAGCGGCGCCCGTGACTTGAAGGAAATCGCCCGGCTCATCGGCACCACCCGCAGCACCACCCATCGCCTGGCCAGTTGCCTGGTGGACGAACGTTACCTGCGCGTGGTGCCGCAAGTGGGCTACCTGCTGGGGCCGAAGCTGATCGAGCTGGGCTTCCAGGCCCGGGAAGAATTGCCGTTGGTCAGCCTGGCGGGGCCGTACCTGGACGAGCTGTCAGCGCTGACCGGGGACACCGTTCACCTGGCGATTCGCGAGGGTGACGAAGTCTTGTACCTGCTGAAGAATCCGGGGCGTAACGGCCCGGAAATGCGCTCGCGCGTAGGCCATCGGATGCCGTTGGCGCGCACGGGGATTGGCAAGGCGCTGATGCTCGATGACACGCAGGAACAATGGAAGCGGCTGTATGAAATCAGCCTGCCGGCGGGGGGGAAGAATCAGTTCTGGCCCCAGCATCAGGAGCAATCCTGGGAGCAGTTCCAGCAACGGATGCTGGAGTACGTGGCGGGGGGCTATGCCTTCGACCTGGAAGACAACGAACCGTCGATTCGCTGTGTGGCGGCGCCGATCCGTGATGCCGGCAAGCGCATCGTGGCCGGTATCAGCATCGCCAGCACCGTGCCGTACATGCCGCTGGAGAAAATGGCCGAGCTGATTCCCTTGGTCAAAGGGGTCACAGCCCGGCTGTCGGCGGAACTGGGTGCTAAGGTCTGATTAGTGGCCTGTGTGGTTAATTCATGCACTCAACTTCGGCGCCAGAACTTGCCAGTCTGCGTTGCCATTCCTCGCCGTAGCGGGCTACGACTCGTCATGGCGCCTTGCCTGGCAAGCCCTGGCGCTCGAATTTGAGTACACGAATTAACCGTACAGGCCACTGCGTCAGGCCTTGAGCGTCGCCATGTCGATGACGAAGCGGTACTTCACGTCCCCGGCGATCATGCGGCTGTAGGCCTCGTTGATCTGGCGGATGTCGAGCATTTCAATGTCGCAGCTGATGTTGTGTTCGGCGCAGAAATCCAGCACTTCCTGGGTTTCTGCGATACCGCCGATCAACGAGCCGGCCAGGACGCGACGACCCATGATCAAGTTGGCCGCATGAACCGGCGGATCGATCGGCTCGACCAGGCCCACCAAAATGTGTACACCGTCGAAATGCAACGTGTTGAGGTAGGGGTTGAGGTCGTGTTGCACCGGAATGGTGTCCAGCAGGAAGTTGAAGCGCCCCGCGGCAGCGGCCATCTGCTCGGCGTCGGTGGACACGATCACATGGTCGGCGCCCTGGCGACGGGCCTCGTCCGCCTTGCTGGCCGAGCGGGTGAACAACGTCACTTCGGCGCCCATGGCCTTGGCGAACTTGATGCCCATGTGGCCGAGGCCGCCCATGCCCAACACGCCGACCTTGTCGCCGGCCTTCACACCGTAGTGCTTGAGGGGCGAGTAAGTGGTGATACCGGCACAGAGAATCGGCGCGGCGCCGGCCGGGTCGAGTGCTGCCGGGATGCGCAGCACAAAATGTTCTTTGACCACGATGCTGTTGGAGTAACCGCCCATGGTGTGGCCGCCGCTGATACGGTCCGGGCTGGCGTAGGTCTGGGTCATGCCCTGGTAGCAGTATTGCTCAAGGTCGGCGTGACAGGCTTCGCACTCGCGGCAGGAGTCGACCATGCAGCCAACGCCGACCAGGTCGCCAACCTTATAGCGGGTGACGTCCGCGCCGACGGCGGTGACTTTGCCGACGATCTCATGGCCAGGCATCAGCGGGTAAACGGCGATGCCCCATTCGTTGCGGGCCTGGTGAATGTCGGAGTGGCAGACGCCGCAGTAAAGAATGTCGATCGCCACATCGTCGGCTCGCGGGCTGCGGCGCTCGAACTTCATCGGGGCGAGGGGAGCGGTGGGCGATTGAGCGGCATATCCGATGGCGGTATACATGATGGACCTCGCTAAGCAGTGAACGGTAGGGTTCCATTGTGGGAGTCCGATCCGTGAACGGCGATGACGATTCCTACGGGTGTCATGCCTAATTCTCCGACCTTGGCCGTGGATTGGTCCTATGTGACGTTAGACCTGCGATGATGTTCCCATCCATTTTTTCGTGAAGTTTTCATCATGTTGTTGACCCGCCATCTCGATGCCAACGCGGCGCTGGTTTCGCTGATCGAACCTCTGGCCACCCGTGACGGTTTTATCCCGACCCCGCTGCCTGGGGTACAAGTTCTGCGGTGCAGCGAGGACATCGCCCGTGGTCCGCAGCTCTACGAGCCAAGCCTGGTGATCATTGCCCAGGGCAGCAAGCTGGCTTACCTGGGACCGCGCACGCTGGAGTACGGCGCCGGGCACTACCTCATCCAGGCGCTGCCGGTGCCGTTCGAGTGCGAAACCTATGCCATGCCCGATGCTCCGTTGCTCGGGATTTCCGTGGCGATCGATCGGGCGATGTTGGGGGAGTTGGTGCTGGCCATGGGGTTGACGCCGGGGCGAAGCCTGGCGGCGCAGACGCCGGAATCCATGACCAGTGCCGCGCTCGATGGTGCTATGCGAGGGTGTGTCGAACGACTGTTGCACTGCTTGCACGACCCCTTGGAATGCCAGGTCATGGGCCAGGCGCGGCTGCGAGAATTGCTGTTCGTCGCCTTGCGTGGGCCTCAGGCCGACGTATTGCGGGCGCTGGTGGAGCAGCATGGGCAATTCGCTCGGATTGCCGCGGCGCTGAGCCATCTGCATGCGCATTTCACCGAGCCGCTGAACGTCGAGACACTGGCCAGTTGCGCGAACATGAGCGCATCGACCTTTCATGAGCATTTCAAGCGCAGCACCTTGCTCTCGCCCGTGCAGTACCTCAAGCGGTTGCGCCTGCTCAAGGCCCAGCGGCTGCTGCTCATCGAGGGCATGGGTGTGGCCCAGGTGGCGCACCAGGTGGGGTATCAGAGCCCGTCGCAGTTCAGTCGGGAGTACAAGCGCTATTTCGAGCGCAACCCCGGGGAAGAGCGCGCCGCCTGACCCTGTGATGTTCACCTGTGGGAGCGAGCTTGCTCGCGATAGCGGCGGTTCAGCTTGCATCAATGTTGAATGGGTTGCCGTCATCGCGAGCAAGCTCGCTCCCACATTGGGTTGCGGTGTTCCTGGAATGGCAGACAACAAAAAGGCCCCCATTGCGGGAGCCTCGATGTTCAGCGTGTCGGCTTACATGTTCGGGTAAGTCGGCCCGCCAGCGCCTTCCGGGGATACCCAGGTGATGTTCTGCGCCGGATCCTTGATGTCGCAGGTCTTGCAGTGCACACAGTTCTGGGCGTTGATCTGGAAGCGCTTCTCGCCGTCTTCCTTGGTCACCACTTCGTACACGCCAGCCGGGCAGTAGCGCTGGGCCGGTTCGTCGTACAGCGGCAGGTTCTTGCCGATCGGGATGCTCGGGTCGGTCAGCTTCAGGTGGCAGGGTTGTTCTTCTTCATGGTTGGTACCGGAGATGAACACCGAGCTGAGTTTGTCGAAGCTGAGCTTGCCGTCCGGTTTCGGGTAGTCGATCTTCTTGCAATCGGCGGCCAGCTTGAGGCAGGCATAGTCGGGCTTGTTGTCGTGCAGGGTGAACGGTATTTTGCCGCCGAAGATGTTCTGGTCGAGCCAGTTGAAACCACCGCCGACGATCGCGCCGTACTTGTGGATCGCTGCACCGAAGTTGCGGCTGGCGAACAGTTCTTCGTACAGCCAACTGTTCTTGAAGTTGTCGACGTAGGCGGTCAGTTCATCACCGCCTTCGGACTCGGCGAACAACCTATCGGCCACGGCCTCGGCGGCGAGCATGCCGGATTTCATGGCGGTGTGGCTGCCCTTGATCTTGGCGAAGTTCAGGGTGCCGAGGTCGCAACCGATCAGCGCGCCGCCCTTGAAGACCATTTTCGGCAACGAGTTCAGGCCGCCCTTGCAGATGGCTCGGGCGCCGTAGCTGACGCGCTTGCCGCCTTCCAGGTACTGCTTGAGCACCGGGTGATGCTTGAGGCGCTGGAACTCGTCGAACGGCGACAGGAAGGTGTTGCTGTAGGACAGATCGATAATCAGACCGACAACCACCTGGTTGTTTTCCAGGTGATAGAGGAAGGAGCCGCCGGTGTTCTCGGTGCCCATGATGTCCAGCGGCCAGCCAGCGGTGTGCACCACCAGGCCGGGTTGGTGCTTGGCCGGGTCGATTTCCCAGATTTCCTTCAGGCCGATGCCGTAGTGCTGGGCGTCGGCCTCGCTGTCCAGGTTGAAACGCTTGATCAACTGCTTGCCGATGTGACCACGGCAGCCTTCGGCGAACAGCGTGTATTTGCCACGCAACTCCATGCCAGGGGTGTAAAGGCCTTCCTTCGGCTTGCCTTCGCGGTCGACACCCAGGTCGCCGGTGATGATCCCGCGCACCACACCGTTTTCGTCGAACAGCGCTTCCTGGGCGGCGAAGCCGGGGTAGATTTCCACGCCCAGGTTCTCGGCCTGCTGGGCTAGCCAGCGGCACAGGTTGCCCAGGGAAATAATATAGTTGCCTTCGTTGTGCATGGTCTTGGGCACAAAGAAGTCAGGGATTTTGCTCGCGGCCTCGGCGTTTCTCAGGACATAAATGTCATCGCGTTTGACAGGCGTATTCAGCGGTGCGCCGAGTTCTTTCCAGTCCGGGAACAGTTCGTTCAGGGCGCGGGGCTCGAATACCGCGCCGGAGAGGATGTGCGCACCGACTTCGGAACCTTTTTCGACCACGCAGACGCTGATTTCCTTACCGGCTTCGGCGGCCTTCTGTTTCAGTCGGCAAGCGGCAGACAGGCCAGCGGGGCCGGCACCGACGATGACCACGTCGAATTCCATGTATTCGCGTTCCACAGGCTATCTCCTACTCAAGGCTCACAGTTTTTCTAATTGGAGGTTTGGCGTCGCATCCTTTGTTTCCTTCGCCAAAAGCGACGAAAGCGACAATGGATGAGCCGCGGGTCTCTCTTAAGCGGCGCATTATATCTACACCACTCTCAGGGTCCAATACAAACGTTTGTTTGAAATTGCCGCAGCCCAGATAAATCACTGACGTACGGCTTATGACTGACCATTTTGCCGTATTGACCGGAATAGGCGTTCCGGTCAAGATACGGGCGGTTTTGCGCTCGCCGTAGGCTGACTGTTGGTTTCAAGAGCACCTCTAAAGACAGGGCGAAGGCAGCACCAAGTGACGTATTGCGCGGTTCCGAGGCGCAGTTTACACGCCGCGATAATGAATGACCCATCGGTCATCACTGACGAATGGTCTTCACTCCCGTGAGCAGGGTCATGTGTGGTTCATGCCGGCGTTTTTAGAGGTGCCCTTGCGCCCATGAGCATCAACCGCCAGGTTCGCCTAGGCGACTTTTTTTCACCGGAGAGTAACGAGGAATCCATGAAGGTTCTTGTAGCTGTCAAACGAGTGGTCGACTATAACGTCAAGGTTCGCGTCAAGGCGGACAACTCCGGCGTCGACCTCGCCAACGTTAAGATGTCGATGAACCCCTTCTGCGAAATCGCCGTGGAAGAAGCCGTACGCCTGAAAGAGAAAGGCGTGGCAACGGAAATCGTCGTCGTCTCCATCGGCCCGACCACCGCCCAGGAACAACTGCGCACCGCACTGGCACTGGGTGCCGATCGCGCCATCCTCGTCGAATCCGCCGAAGACCTGACTTCCCTGGCCGTGGCCAAGCTGCTCAAGGCCGTTGTCGACAAGGAACAGCCATCGCTGGTGATCCTCGGCAAGCAAGCCATCGACAGCGATAACAACCAGACCGGCCAGATGCTCGCGGCATTGAGCGGCTACGGTCAGGGCACCTTCGCGTCCAAGGTCGAAGTGTCCGGTGACAGCGTTGCCGTGACTCGCGAGATCGACGGCGGCGCGCAGACCGTTTCCCTGAAACTGCCGGCCATCGTCACCACCGACCTGCGTTTGAACGAGCCGCGCTACGCGTCCCTGCCAAACATCATGAAAGCCAAGAAGAAGCCGCTTGAAGTGCTGACGCCTGACGCTTTGGGCGTTTCCACCGCCTCCACCAACAAGACCCTCAAAGTCGAAGCGCCGGCTGCACGCAGCGCGGGCATCAAGGTCAAGTCGGTGGCTGAACTGGTCGAGAAACTGAAAAACGAAGCGAAGGTAATCTGATCATGACTATCTTGGTAATCGCCGAACACGATAACAAGGCGCTGGCTCCGGCCACGCTGAACACCGTTGCTGCTGCCGCCAAAATCGGTGGCGATGTGCACGTCCTGGTGGCCGGGCAGGGCGCAAGCGCCGTTGCCGAAGCCGCTGCGAAAATCGCGGGTGTGGCAAAAGTACTGTCGGCTGACAACGCCGCCTACGCGCACCAGTTGCCGGAAAACGTCGCGCCACTGGTGGCCGAGCTGGGCAAGGGCTACAGCCACATCCTGGCGGCCGCCACTTCCAACGGCAAAAACATCCTGCCGCGTGTCGCCGCTGCGCTGGACGTCGACCAGATCTCCGAGATCATCTCGGTAGAAAGCGCCGACACCTTCAAGCGTCCGATCTACGCCGGTAATGCCATTGCCACCGTGCAATCGAACGCGTCGGTCAAGGTCATCACCGTCCGCGCCACCGGTTTCGACCCGGTTGCCGCCGAAGGTGGCTCGGCTGCCATCGAAGCCGTAGGCGCTGCCCACGACGCCGGTATTTCCAGCTTCGTCAACGAAGAACTGGCCAAGTCCGACCGTCCTGAACTGACCGCTGCCAAGATCGTCGTTTCCGGCGGCCGTGGCATGCAGAATGGTGACAACTTCAAGCACCTGTACGCCCTGGCCGACAAGCTGGGCGCTGCCGTCGGCGCTTCCCGCGCGGCAGTCGACGCAGGTTTCGTACCCAACGACATGCAGGTCGGCCAGACCGGCAAGATCGTTGCGCCACAGCTGTACATCGCCGTCGGTATCTCCGGCGCGATCCAGCACCTGGCCGGCATGAAAGACTCCAAGGTGATCGTAGCGATCAACAAGGACGAAGAAGCGCCGATCTTCCAGGTGGCCGACTATGGTCTGGTAGCGGACCTGTTCGAAGCCATCCCTGAGCTGGAGAAGCTGGTCTAATCCGGCGTCTTCACTTATAAAGAGCCCGGCCCTTTGGCCGGGCTTTTTATTTTCCGCACTGATTGTTTTGCTGCAAGGGGAGCGTATCGCCATGGATCTGCGTCGTTTGACCGGCTGGTCGTTGCTGTGGACGTTGGCGGTCATGCCGGGCCTGTCTGTCGCCGCCGGCAAATGCGAACGGCTGATCGCCACCGGCAGCCCAGACGCGCCGCCTTACCTCTGGCAAGACCCTCAGGATCCCAAGCACCTGATCGGTGCCGGTGCTGACTTGCTGGCGCAAGTGGCGGGCGAATTGGGGATCAAGATCGAGCTGCTTTACGCTGGCAAGCGTGCCCAGGCACTGGACGAAGTGCGCAGTGGGCGCATGGACCTGCTCACCGATGCGCCACTGACCAGCACGGGGCTTGAAGCGCTGGATTACGTCCACCCGCCCTTGCTGGAAAATGATTACCTGGTCTGGACTCGCAAGGACTCGACGCTGGTCATCAACCAACCCGGGGACCTTCATGGTCATCCCGGTGCCTTGTCGGAAAAGTCCCGAATGACCCAGGGGTTCGGCGTTTTTGCCGAGCAGCAATTATCCCTGGTGCGCACGCCCAACCTGACCCAGGCCTTTCAGAAATTGCTGCTGGGAGAGGTGGAATACGTCTTGGCGGGGCGCTATTCGGGTCTGGCGATGGCGCAGACCCTGGGGATGGCCAACGACCTGCAAGCCGCACCGCAACCGGTGGATAAACCCGGGCTGTTCCTCGCGGTTTCCCATAACTCCGCTTGCAACGACCCATGGTTACGCGGACAGCTGGCGCAAAAGATGACAGAATTGGCCGCGTCCGGGCTGACGGAGGCTGTGTTGCAGCGCAATCTCGAGCGTTGGAAAACACAGTTGCAGCCACCTGTCAGTGCCCCAAAACAGTAGGGAACATTAGTGACTATTCGACCTCTTTTCGCTGCCCTGGCCGTTCTGGCTCTGGCGGGCTGCGCAGCCGATCCGGCGCCGAATGAACAGATCCGCCTGACCGAACAGGCACTGCAGCAAGCCCGGGCCGTTGGCGCTACTGCCGACGAAGTGCCCGAATTGAAACTGGCTGAAGAAAAATTCGCCCGCGCCAAATCCAACATGGCCGACGAATCCTACAAGAAGGCGCGCATGCGGGCCGAACAGGCTGAACTCGATGCCCGCCTGGCCGAAGCGAAGGTGCTGACCCTCAAGAGCCAGGAGCAACTGAACGTGCTCGACACCCGCATCAAGCGCTTGCGCAAACAACTGAGGGAGGATGCCCAATGAAGCACTCCCACGTATTGGGTGGCCTGGTCCTCGCCGGCCTGGCCAGCCTGTATGGCTGCGCCGGCCAACGCAGCGAAGCGGCACTTGAGCAGGCCAGCACCGATTTCCAGAAGGTCAAGGAAGACGCCAACGTATTGCGTGCCGCCCCCCGGGACGTGATCCGCGCCGGTGAGTCCCTGGCCCGTGCCGATCGCTTGTCCAGCTACTGGGGCAGCGGCGAGGATGTTCAGCATTACGCCTACCTGAGCCAGCGCTACAGTGCGATCGCCCGTGAGCACAGCAATCAGGTGCTCAACGAAGAGCGCGCGGCGAAGCTCGAACTGGAGCGCCAGCGCCTGCAGTTGGCCCTGCGTGAATCGAAGTTGCTGAGTGTGCAGCAGCAGGGCAAATGGCTCGAAGAACAGATCATGGCGATGGCGACCACCCAGACCGATCGCGGCCTGGTGATGACCCTGGGTGACGTGCTGTTCGACACCGGCGAAGCGGAACTGAAGAATTCGGCCAACCGGGTGGTGCTCAAGATTGTGCAGTTCTTGCAGCTCAATCCCAAGCGCGTGGTGCGTATCGAGGGGTACACCGACAGCACGGGCGGCAAGCAGGAAAACCTCAAGCTGTCTCGCGATCGCGCGCAAGCGGTCGCGGATGTGCTGGTAGACCTGGGGATCGATGAAAAGCGCATCCAGGTCGAAGGCTACGGTGATGAGTACCCGGTGGACGTCAACGCTACCGAGCGGGGCCGGGCACAGAACCGTCGCGTTGAAATTGTGTTCTCCGACGAAAAAGGCCAGCTCGGCGCCGCCCGCTAAGGGTTGCGTCACTGGAAAGCCCGGCCCCTGTAGAAGGCGCCGGGTTTTTTTGGCCCTGCAATCGATGCGCGATGAGTACAGTTAGAGCTGTCACTCCACTGTACTGTCAAGTAATCTGGCAACTGTCCCAGTACACTTCTAAACTGTTCCGGTATCGTTTCCGACAAGAATAAAATGCCCGTGAAATCGAGTGCTGCGTCATGACCAACCTCCTGCTCTATCAACGTATTGCTCAACAGCTGGCTGAAGACATCCGGCGCGGTGTGTATCAGCCCGGTGAACGCGTGCCTTCGGTGCGCAAGATGAGCTCGCAGCTCAATGTCAGCCACGCCACTGTGTTGCAGGCCTACGCGAACCTTGAAGATCAGGGGCTGATTCGTGCACGGCCGCAATCGGGCTACTACGTGCACCAGACACCGGCCCTGACGGCACCGACGCCGGACATTGCCCGGGTAGAGCGCCCGGGGCTGGTGACGCGTAGCAGTATCATCCAGCAGGTATTGGTCGAGTCGCGTCGCGAAGGGGTGTTCCCCCTGGGCGCGGCCGTGCCGAGTGTCGACTATCTGCCTGTGCGGGCCTTGCATCAGCAGTTGGCCAAGGTCACGCGTTTCCATAGCCCACGGGCGTTCAGCTACATGTTCAGCCCGGGCTTCGAGCCGTTGCGGCGACAAGTGGCGATTCGCATGCGCGATGCCGGTGTCGTGGTGGACCCTTCCGAGGTGGTGATCACCCACGGCTGCGTCGATGCGCTGCAGATGTCCTTGCGGGTGCTGACGCGGCCGGGGGACTTGATCGCTGCCGAGTCGCCAACCTATTACGGCTTGCTGCAACTGGCGGATCTGCTGGGCCTCAAGGTTATCGAGATCCCCAGCGATCCGGTCACCGGCATGAGCCTGGAGGCCTTGCAATTGGCGGCCAACCAGTGGTCGATCAAGGCGCTGGTGCTGACCACGCGCCTGAGCAATCCCCTGGGCAGCACCATGCCTGAAGAGCGGCAAAAGCAACTGCTGCGCCTGGCGTCGGACTTCGACATCCAGATCGTCGAGGACGATATCTATGGCGAGCTGATGTTCGAGCAGGGGCGCACCAAGGCCCTCAAGGCCTACGATCGGCTGGACCGGGTTATCTACTGTTCGAGTTTTTCCAAGACGTTGTCGCCGGGTGTGCGCATCGGTTGGATGATCGCGGGTAAATTCCAGCAGGAAATCCAGCGGCTCCAGACCTTCAGCACTCACTCGGCGTGCAGCGTCACGCAGATGGGCATTGCCGCTTATCTGGAAAACGGCGGCTATGACCGGCACCTGCGCTATATCCGCCAGGAGTACCGCAAGAACCTCAGTGCCTTTCAGCTGGCGGTGCAACAGTACTTCCCCGAAGGCACGCAAATGAGCCGCCCCAATGGCGGTTTCATCCTGTGGGTCAGCCTGCCGGGACGGGTCAATACCCAGGAATTGCATGTGCGGGCGTTGCAACAAGGCATCAGTATCGCGCCAGGGCTGATTTTCAGTAACACCGAGCAGTTCAACCACTGCATTCGCTTGAACTGCGGTACCCCCTGGAACCGTGAGGCAGAGCGGGCCTTGATGACGCTGGGGTTGTTGGCGACTCAATTGTGCCAAGAAACGGCCAACGGGTTTCCATAGGAATCAGCGGCTTAGCTTGATGTGCTTGTCAGCGCCTCATTATCAGGCGAGCATGGGCTTTTCTGCCGTCAGTGCCGTTGTGTCTATGAAAGCCAATGTTCCTGTTGTCTGGGTTTTGATCGGCCTGTTCAGTGCCTTACACATGGGAGGCGTCGTCGTGGCGGCTCCGGCGCAGGAAAAACCGGCCGTCAGTGCCACGAAGAATGCGCCGAAAAAAACCGCAGTGGCCAAGAAGCCGTCCGCTAAAAAGGCGACTGCGGCGAAGAAAAAAAAGCGTGCGCCCATTGCTTCCAAGAGCAAATCCGCCCGCGAGGTCGCCAAGACTCCATTGCCGCCGGCCAAGCTGGACCTGAGCCTGCCCCATGATATGGTCGAGGAATTGCAGCCGCCGGGTAAGGTAGTGCCGCCCAAGCGCGAACCGCTCTTGCCGTCCATGTTCGGAGATAAACCCGGACCGTTCCAGCTCAATGGCCGGTTGTTGAGCAATGAAATGCAACTGCCGCTGCGCAATCAGGAGCGCAACGAGGTGGAAGGCGCAGCGCTGGATTTCGAATTCAAGCAGTAAGCCTTTCACGGGGCATGCAGCTCGTCGCTGACCGTTCGGTCACTTGGCCAACGGCAAAAAAACACGCAGACGGTAATTTAAAACGAGTGTTTTAGCCGTTACTCTGTCTTCTGTTACTCATCATTACCCGTCGCGAGGATGTTGTCGTCATGAAGTGCCGTGAAGGCTGTGGCGCCTGTTGCATCGCCCCTTCCATCAGCTCACCTATCCCTGGCATGCCCCAAGGCAAACCGGCGGGAGAACGTTGTGTGCAACTCTCGGTCGATAACCTGTGCCGGATCTTCGGCCAGCCGGAGCGTCCGGCGGTGTGCTCGGCATTTGAAGCCGACATCGAGGTGTGCGGCGGCAGCCGTGAAGAGGCCATCCGCTTGATCGGTTGGTGGGAGCAAGTCACGGCAGCGTAATGGGTCAATGAACAGATCCGAAATGAACGAACTTGGACAATAAGGAAAAAACTATGGGTTCGCTGCATCGTATGGCTGTGTTGTGTGGGTTGACCGTATTGCTGGCGACGGCCACCGCCCAGGCAGAGGACTGGCAGGTTGCCAAGGAGAAGGAAGGTATCAAGGTTTCCCTCAGTGAAGTGGGGGGCTCCAAGTACAAGGCCTATCGCGGCGTGACGGTGATGAAGACCACCATGGCCAAGCTGCGGGCCCTGCAGGAAGACGTTCCCGGCGCCTGCGCCTGGATTCATGAGTGCAAGAGCCAGAAACTGCTCAAGCACGAAGGCGACAAGAGCTGGACTTATACCCAATTCAACACGCCATGGCCGGTGACGCCGCGGGACTCGGTGCTGGAAGTCACCACCGAGGAGGGGGCCGACGGCAGCCTGACCCGCAAGCTCAAGGGTGTGCCGACGTACCTGCCTGAAGAGCAAGGTTTCGTACGGGTGGCCCAGGTCGACGGCTTCTGGAAATTCACGCCAAAGGGCGCGGACCAGATTGAAGTGGTTTATCAGGTTCACACCGAACCGGGCGGTGACGTGCCGTCCTGGCTGGCGAACAAGTTCGTGGTGGACGCGCCGTTCAACACCCTCAAGGCCCTGAAGGAACGCGCCGAAAAGTGATTGGCCAAGGCCGCACAAAAGAGACCGCCCCCGAGGCGGTCTTTTCATGTGTGCCGTCCAAGCACCCAGCGGAACGATTGTCCGCCCCTCAATGTCGAGATAAAGGTAAGCCAGGCCCTGAATTGATCAAGGAGACACTGATGCAAAAGTGGGAAATCACTTTCATTGACGATCACGGTGAAACCACCGTCGAGCAGTTCGACTATGACCACAAACCCACCATGGAGCAGGCCGCCCAACTGATTCGTGAAAGGTTGCTACCAGTGCTCAGCCAATTGGACCTCAACGACTTGGTGGATCGCACCGAAGACCCGACAGTCAAGAATCTCAAGTCCCAAAACAGTATCGAAATCCTCAGCATTACACCGATTTCATGAAACGGTGGCTGGTCTCGCTTGGCAGTGGCCACCACTTGCGGCTACTCTGCAATTGAGATCAGCGAAAGGATCGCCAAGGTCCGGTCTTGTCAGCTACATGCTTGTGTCCCGACGGCCATTTGATGCCGTATCGCTTGCAGCCTGAAGGCTTCACGCACGGGAAGACGGAAAGTCTATCCATCGGTTTTAGGAGGACGTTTCATGAGCACAGCCTATCAAGAAGACATCAGCACCAGCGTATTGCGCCGCATGAAAGAAGGCGGTTTCGATTTTTCCCGATTCCATCCCATTGAGTTCTACGCCATTTTCCCGGACGAGGAGCGGGCGCGCAGGGCGGCAGGTCATTTTCGGGGCGAATCGTTGAATGCGCAGATCAGTGCACGGGACGACGGGGCTTGGTCATTGGAACTGAGCCGGGTGATGTACGCCACTTACGATGATATTGGCGACTTCGAGCAAGACTTCGAGGCAGTTGTCGAACCCTTGGGGGGGGTTATCGAGGGTTGGGGCGTCAAGCAAGAGATCCGGCGCCTGCAGGCCTGACAGTCCTCACCGCAACCACAGCAACGGCTGACCTTTGTGTCGGCCGTTTTCATGTCTGGAACTTCCAAGAATCCTGTGGGAGCGAGCTTGCTCGCGATAGCATCGGCACATTCAACCGCGATGCAAGCTGACCCCCGCAATCACTTCCCCAGGTTTTGTACCTAACTGTATCCAGATCAAGCCGCTTCGTTTTTCCATGGCTATGCTCAGGAGAGCGACGCCCCTGCGTCGCAATGAAGCGGGGGCAGCGGGTTGGGGGCATTTGCCGCACTATAAAAGTGCGCGGCCTCTCCTTAGCGATTCCAACCCGTTGATCATAAAGCGTTTATGCCGATGGCACGGGGCTTGCGATGCCTTGCTGCCAGGGTGACAAGGAGTACGGCATGATCCGCAGCGGTTTTGATGAAATGTACGATGCTGGCGGCCAGATCCGCCCGCACTACCAGGCGTTTGCCCGCTGGCTGGCCGACACGCCTGACGAACTGCTGGCGCAACGCAGGCGCGAAGCCGACCTGTTGTTTCACCGTGCCGGCATTACGTTCACGCTCTACGGGGACGAGCAGGGCACCGAGCGCCTGATCCCGTTCGACACGATCCCGCGCAGCATCCCGGCCAGCGAATGGCGGGTGGTCGAACGTGGCTGCATTCAACGGGTCAAGGCGCTGAACATGTTCCTGGCCGACCTCTACCACGAACAACGGATCATCCGGGCCGGCATCATCCCCGCCGAACAGGTGCTGGCCAACGAGCAGTACCAACTGGCGATGCAAGGGCTCGATCTGCACCGTGACATCTACGCGCACATTTGCGGTGTCGACCTGGTACGCGACGGTGACGGCACCTACTACGTGCTCGAAGACAATCTGCGTACGCCCAGCGGTGTCAGCTACATGCTCGAAGACCGCAAGATGATGATGCGCCTGTTTCCCGAACTGTTCGCCGCCCAACGCATCGCCCCCATCGATCATTATCCGAACCTGCTTCTCGACACCCTGAAAAGCTCCAGTCCGCTGGACGACCCCAGCGTCGTGGTGCTGACGCCGGGGCGTTTCAACAGTGCATTTTTCGAGCACGCATTCCTGGCCCGGGAGATGGGCGTGGAGTTGGTGGAAGGCGCCGACCTGTTCGTGCGGGATGACAAAGTGTTCATGCGCACCACCGACGGGCCGAAGGCGGTGGATGTGATCTACCGTCGCCTCGACGACGCGTTCCTCGATCCACTGGCCTTCAATCCGGATTCGATGCTCGGCGTACCGGGGCTGTTGTCCTCCTACCGTTCCGGCAACGTGGTGCTGGCCAATGCTATCGGCACGGGTGTGGCGGACGACAAGTCGGTGTACCCGTTCGTCACCGACATGATCCGTTTTTACCTGGACGAAGAGCCGATCCTGAAGAACGTTCCCACCTGGCAGTGCCGTAATCCTGCAGAGCTTTCCCATGTACTGGCGAATCTTCCCGACCTGGTGGTCAAGGAAACCCAGGGCTCCGGGGGGTATGGAATGCTGGTGGGGCCGGCCGCGACGGCCGCGCAAATCGATGCCTTTCGCGAGCGGATCAAAGCCAAGCCGCACGCCTACATCGCCCAGCCGACGCTGTCGCTCTCGACGTGCCCGACCTTTGTCGAAAACGGCATCGCCCCACGTCACATCGACTTGCGCCCGTTTGTGCTGGCCGGACGCGAGACCCGCGTGGTCCCTGGCGGGCTGACACGGGTGGCGCTGCGCGAAGGCTCCCTGGTGGTGAATTCATCCCAGGGCGGCGGTACCAAGGACACGTGGGTGGTCGAGGATTGAGGAGCTGCCATGCTGAGTAGAACCGCCTCGGACCTGTACTGGATGTCGCGCTACCTGGAGCGGGCGGAAAACCTCGCGCGGATGCTCGACGTCAGTTATTCGTTGTCACTGATGCCCCAGGACGGGCGTGGCGACGGTCTGCACGAACTGGCCATGCCATTGCTGATCACTGGCACCCTGGACGATTACCGGGAGCGACACGGCGATCCGCACGCCGAGCGCCTGCTGCATTTCTTTGCCCTGGAAGCGGCCAACCCGGCCAGCATCTACAGCTGTCTGGGTTCCGCGCGGGCCAGTGCCCATGCGGTACGTGGCCGGATCACCGCCGACATGTGGGAAAACATCAATGCCACCTGGCTGGAAATTCGCGGTATCGGCGAGCAAGGCTTGAATCGCTACGGCATGAGCCGTTTCTGCGAGTGGATCAAGGAGCGCTCGCACCTGTTTCGTGGCGCGACCTACGGCACCATCATGCGTAACGACGCGTTCCGGTTCATTCGCCTGGGGACCTTTATCGAAAGGGCCGACAACACCCTGCGCTTGCTCGATGCCCGCTACGAAATGGCCGGCGACCAGGCCGACGCCGTCAGCGACGGCACGGCCCACGCCTACTACCAATGGAGCGCCTTGTTGCGGGCCTTGTCGTCCTTCGAGGCCTACACCGAGATCTACCGTGAGGCCCCGGGCGCTCGCCATGTGGCTGAGTTGCTGCTGTTGCGCGCCGACGTGCCGCGCTCGCTGCGTGCCTGTACCGAAGAAATCGACCAGATCCTCGCGAGCCTGCCTGGCACCAACGGTCGGCAGGCACAACGGCTGGCGGCGGAAATGGACGCGCGCCTGCGCTACACCGGCATCAACGAAATCCTCGATGGGGGCCTGCATGCCTGGCTCACCGAATTCATCCCACTGGTCCGTGAACTGGGCAACACCATTCACAGTTCCTACCTGGAGGTCATATGAGACTCTCGATCAGCCACGAAACGGCCTACCACTATGAAGATCAGGTTCGTGCCAGCATCCAGTACCTGCGCCTGACGCCCCACGACAGCGAACGTCAGCATGTGCTGAGCTGGCAGCTTGATTTGCCACGGCCGGTGCGGGCGCAGCTGGATCCGTTTGGCAACATCCTGCATGTGCTGACCCTGGATGAACCCCACGAAACGGTCATCATCGGCGCCCGCGGACAGGTGGATATCGATCCGTTGCGCGAAGCCGAACACGAGAGCCAGTCGGCACTGCCATTCCTGCGTTTCACCCGGCTGACCGAGGCGGACGAGGCCCTTCGAACCTTCGCCGCGCAGCAATGCCAGCAGCGTCGCGACCGCACAGCGTTGATCGACCTGATGCATGGGTTGAACCAGCACATGATCTACACCCCTGGCACCACGGCAGTCGAGACCAGTGCAGCCCAGGCGTTCGCCGGTCGTAGCGGGGTGTGCCAGGACCATACCCATGCCTTCCTGGCCTGCGCTCGTAGCCTGGGCGTGCCGGCGCGGTATGTGTCGGGTTATCTGTTCAGCGAAGAGAGCGAGCACCTGGCGAGCCATGCCTGGGCAGAGGCCTGGCTGGACGACGCCTGGTACAGCTTCGACGTGACCAACCAACTGGCTCGCCCGGAGCGCCACCTGAAACTGGCCGTGGGCCTGGATTACCTGGACGCCTGCCCGGTGCGTGGCATGCGCCGCGGCGGTGGTGGCGAGCAGATGCATGCCAGGATGATCGAGACCCCCGGCGCCCCAGCGATCACTGTGCAAATCCAGTAATCACCTGGCGAACGAGCTTCTATGGCGAAAGAGCTTGCTCCCGCCGGGCTGCGCAGCAGCCCCTTGACGAGCTTGCGAGCGCTTCGCACTCGAGCGGGAGCAAGCTTCCTCGCCACAAAAGCGATCTCATGGAGCCAGCGGCTGCTTGCGCCCCGCCATATGCTTCAAGTAACCCACCAGCAAATCCAGGTCCGAATCCGGCAACACCGCTGCCGAGAAGCCAGGCATCTTGCCCTGGGGCCAGTGTCGCAGGCCTTGCGGGTCGCGAATGTAGCGCTTGAGGAAATTCCCGGAGAAGTATTCGGTGGGATTGAAAGGGATGTTCAGGTCAGGACCGAACTGTGCATCGCCAGCGCCATTGAGCCGATGACACGCCAGGCAGTTCTTCTGGAACAGCTCGAAACCTTTATTGATCGGGTCGTCCTTGGCCAGGTTGGGCGCTGGTAGCAGGGCCGGGAAGCGTTCAGCCACCGCCGACAGGCGCTTGATGCTCGCCACCGCATAGGGCCATTGTTCCGGGCTGATGCGGCCAGCCTGCGGGTCGGTCCAGACCAGATAGAAAGGCCCGGCACTGGACTTGCCTTCCCCCAGCTCCGGCCACGGCTTGGCCGGGTCCTCGATCGCCAGCCAGGCCCGGGCCCCGTTCTTGTTGAGTAATGGCGCCGCGGGCATCTCGGCAGCGAAGCCGTCCAGGGCAACGGCCTGCAGGTGGTCGTCCGGGTGGATGCCCCTCAACAGGGACGTCAGCGGCACGGCTCGATAACTCATGGGTTTCTTGTAGGAAACGTCCTCAGCAATCTGGACCGTTTGAGCGTCCGGATGCTTGAGCAGTTCTTCGGTTTGCCAGGTACGCGTGCTCGCGCCCAACTCCAGCACCAGTTGCGCGGCATAAAGAGGCGTGCTGAGCAGCAACGCCCCGAACACAATAAGAGCTTTCAAGTCGATCGCCTTCCATGTCGAGGGGGGCCGCAAAGATTGGCACAGCCATCGCAGCTCGAACAGTGAACCCATCACATTTTTTGGCGACACAACGTATTGGATGAAGCAGGTGCCTCCGCGCAGGATTCAGCCAATCACCTTGGTGATATTCGGCAAAATCAACAGCAGCGTCGTGGCAAAAAGAATGAGTCCGGCTTGACGAACTTTCGAATGTTTGAACATGGCTGATCCGCCTTTTTTGTTATGTCCTGAAAACCAGCCTGCATATCCATGACGGCTGGCGTTGCACTTCCTGTTCCGACAAGCGCCTCGGCAAAACCCGACGACTAACTTGTACAAGGATTACATTAGGGGCCGCGGCCGCCTTGGCTTAGATCCAATTCGTATCAACTTGCTAAATATCGCTATTAAAACGGTATGAGGCCTATTGCCACCTTCCTGCTGGCCCTTTTGCTAGACAGCTTGCCCTCCTGAATCGGTTAACCCGATAGCTCGCTACCGTTCGTCTGAGCGTGGCCGTCAACGCCATTGAGCGCTGTGGTCATTGAATCCGGCGCCGCTGGGCTTATGGTTGGAGGCATCGCATTACCCCCGTGGTTTCGAGGATGTCATGACCCAAGCTTTGATTTTCGACGCATTACGCACGCCTCGTGGCAAGGGCAAGGCTGATGGCGCCCTGCACAGCGTCAAGCCGGTGAACCTGATGGGGGGCCTGCTCAGTGCCTTGCGCCAGCGCATGGATTTGGACACCAGTCAGGTCGACGACATCGTGCTCGGTTGCGTGACGCCTGTGGGCGAGCAGGGTGCCGATATCGCCAAGACTGCTGCGTTGGTGGCCAATTGGGATGTCAGCGTGGCGGGGGTGCAACTCAATCGTTTTTGCGCCTCGGGCCTGGAAGCGGTGAACCTGGCGGCGATGAAGGTGCGTTCCGGGTTCGAAGACCTGGTGGTGGCCGGCGGCGTCGAATCCATGTCCCGGGTGCCCATGGGCAGCGATGGCGGTGCATGGGCGCTGGACCCGCAATCCAACCTGCAGGGCCACTTCATTCCCCAGGGCATCGGCGCCGACCTGATCGCCACCCTGGAAGGCTTCAGCCGCGAGGACGTCGACCGCTACGCACTGCACTCCCAGCAAAAAGCGGCACGCGCCCGGGCCGACGGTTCGTTCGATAAATCCCTGGTCGCCGTGCGGGACCAGAATGGCATCGTGTTGCTGGACCACGACGAATTCATCCGCGCCGACTCCACCCTCGAAGGCCTGGGCAAGCTCAAGCCGAGTTTCGAAGCCATGGGCCAGATGGGCTTCGACGGCACGGCGCTGCGGGTCTACAGCCATGTCGAACGCATCCATCATGTGCACACGCCGGGCAACAGTTCCGGCATCGTCGACGGCGCGGCGCTGATGTTGATCGGTTCCGAAGCCAAGGGACGCGCCATGGGCCTGCAACCCCGGGCCCGGATCGTCGCCACGGCCGTCACCAGTACCGACCCGACCATCATGCTCACCGGCCCGGCGCCGGCCACCCGCAAGGCCCTGGCCAAGGCCGGGCTGCGGGTGGAGGACATCGACCTGTTCGAAGTCAACGAAGCCTTCGCCTCGGTGGTGCTCAAGTTCATCCGGGACATGGCCATCGACCCCGCCAAGGTCAACGTCAACGGTGGTTCCATCGCCCTGGGGCATCCCTTGGGGGCCACCGGCTGCGCAATCCTTGGCACGTTGCTCGACGAGTTGGAGGCGCGTCGCCTGCGCTATGGCCTGGCGACCCTCTGTGTCGGCGGCGGCATGGGCATTGCCACCGTCATCGAACGCCTCTGAGCCCGACTTCAAGGAACATTTTTCATGACCGCTGCCATCCGTTACGAAATCGGCCAGGACCGGATCGTCGTCCTGACCCTGGACATGCGGGGCCAGAGTGCCAACACCATGAATGCGCGCTACCGCGAAGCCATGGCCGCTTGCGTCACCCGTTTGAAGGCTGAAAAGGACGCGATTGCCGGTGTGATCATCACCTCGGCCAAGCAGACGTTCTTCGCCGGTGGTGATCTCAATGAACTGGTCAAGGTCGGCAAGCCCGAGGCCAAGGCGTTCTACGACATGGTCCTGCTGCTTAAAGCGCAACTGCGAGCCTTGGAGACTCTGGGCAAACCCGTGGTGGCGGCCATCAATGGCGCGGCCCTCGGCGGTGGTTGGGAGATCTGCCTGGCTTGCCATCATCGCGTGGCGCTGGAGCAGTCATCGGTGCAACTCGGCTTGCCGGAGGTCACTCTCGGGCTGCTGCCGGGGGGCGGCGGGGTGGTGCGGATGGTGCGCCTGCTCGGTTTGGAAAAGGCCCTGCCGTATCTGCTCGAAGGTAAGAAGGTCAGTGCACAACAAGCGCTGCAGGCCGGGTTGATCGATGAGCTGGCCAAGGATCGTGAGGAACTGTTGGCCAAGTCCCGGGCCTGGATTCTGGCCAACCCCAGCGTCGTGCAACCCTGGGATGCAAAAGGCTATCGGCTCCCGGGCGGCACGCCATCCGACCCGAAAGTCGGGCAAATGCTGGCGATCGCCCCCTCGATCCTGCGCAACAAGACCCAGGGCTGCCTGCCGGCACCGGAGAAAATCCTCTGCGCGGCGGTGGAGGGGGCTCAGGTGGATTTCGACACCGCGCACCTGATCGAAACCCGCTACTTCACCGAACTGACCACCGGTCAAGTGGCGAAGAACCTGATAGGTACGCTCTGGTTCCAGCTCAACGAGATCAAGGCCGGTGGCTCTCGCCCACAAGGTGTGGCGCCTTATCTGACGGAAAAAGTCGGCGTGCTCGGTGCGGGCATGATGGGGGCGGGAATCGCCTATGTCAGCGCCGTGGCCGGCATTGCCGTGGTTCTCAAGGACGTCGACCTGGCGGCCGCCGAGAAGGGCAAGGCCCGCTCGGCGGCGATGCTGGATAAAAAGGTCGCCCGCGGCCAGCTCACGGCCGAGCAGCGCGAAGCCACGCTGGCGCGGATTCAAGCCACCGACAACAATGCTGACCTGGCCGGTTGCGACCTGATCATCGAAGCGGTGTTTGAAGATCGCGCCCTCAAAGCCAGCGTGTCGGCTGCGGCCCAGGCGGTGGCGGGCGACGACGCGGTGATCGCTTCCAACACCTCGACCTTGCCCATCACCGGGCTGGCCATGGCCGTGCCGGACCCGACGAAGTTCATCGGCCTGCACTTCTTCAGCCCGGTGGAAAAAATGCCCTTGGTGGAGATCATCAAGGGCGCGCGTACCAGTGATGCCACCCTGGCTCGGGGTTTCGATTTTGTCCTGCAGATCAACAAGACGCCGATTGTGGTCAACGACCGTCGCGGTTTCTTCACGTCGCGGGTGTTCGGCACCTTTACCAATGAGGGCATCGCCATGCTCGGCGAGGGCGTAAGTGCGCCAATGATAGAGACTGAAGCGCGCAAGGCCGGGATGCCGGTCGGGCCTCTGGCGATCTCTGACGAAGTTTCCCTCAGCCTGATGAGCCATATCCGCGCGCAAACCGCCAAGGACCTGCACGCAGAAGGGAAAACGCCGATTGAGCACCCGGCATTCGCCGTGATTGACTTGCTGCTCAAGGAATACAAGCGGCCGGGCAAGGCCGCCGGCGCCGGTTTTTATGAATACCCGGCCAACGGGCAGAAGTACCTGTGGCCGCAGCTGAAGAGCCGCTTCGAGCAAGCCGATGGGCAGATTTCGCCCCAGGATATCCGTGATCGCCTGCTGTTCATCCAGGCCTTGGAGACCGTGCGCTGCGCGGAAGAGGGGGTGGTGACGTCGACGGCTGATGCCAACATCGGCTCGATCTTTGGCATTGGCTTCGCGGCCTGGACCGGCGGTACGTTGCAGTTCATCAACCAGTACGGCCTGCAAGACTTTGTCGGTCGCGCCCAGTATCTGGCCGAGCAATACGGTGAGCGTTTCTCACCGCCGGCCTTGTTGCTGGAGAAAGCCGCCCGGCACGAACTGTTTTGACAGATCGGGGAGGGGCTTGCCTTGGAACCGTGTTTCAGGGCAGGCTCTGGGGTGTGCAATATTCCCATCATCGTGTCAGGTATTTTTTATGTCGCTACGCATCTGCATTTTGGAAACCGATATCCTGCGTCCGGAACTGGTCGACCAATATCAGGGTTACGGGCAGATGTTCCAGCGCCTGTTTTCACAGCAGCCCATCGCGGCCGAATTCATCGTGTACAACGTGATGGAGGGGCATTACCCCAGCGATGACGAGGTGTTCGACGCTTATCTGGTGACGGGCAGCAAGGCTGACTCCTTCGGCACCGACCCTTGGATTCAAACACTCAAGACCTACCTGCTGGAGCGCTACCAGCGGGGCGATAAATTGCTCGGTGTGTGCTTTGGCCATCAGTTGTTGGCGTTGTTGCTGGGCGGCAAGACCGAGCGCGCCACCCAAGGCTGGGGCGTCGGTACCCATCGCTACAAACTCGCCGCCAAGGCGCCGTGGATGAGCCCGGTAATGGAAGAGCTGACCTTGCTGATCAGCCATCAGGACCAGGTCACCCAACTGCCAGAAAGCGCGACCGTCATCGCCTCCAGCGATTTCTGCCCGTTCGCCGCCTATCACATCAACGACCAGGTGCTGTGCTTCCAGGGCCATCCGGAGTTCATCCACGATTACTCCCGGGCCTTGCTGGAGATTCGTCAGCAACACCTCGGCGAGCAGATCTACAGCCAGGGCGTGGCGAGCCTGGCCCACGAGCATCATGGCACCACGGTGGCGGAGTGGATGATGCGTTTCGTCGCACACAAGCCGCAGGCCGAAACTACCCAAGGCTAACGATCACCCCTCTCCAATGTGGGAGCGAGCCTGCTCGCGATAGCGGTGGATCAGTTTGGCGTTGATGTCGGATGTGCCGCTGTCATCGCGAGCAAGCTCGCGCCCACAGGGGATGAGCGGTGGGGAGCGAGCCTGCTCGCGATGCAGGCCGCGCAGCTCCCCAGGAGAACAGGCTTACAGCCAACCCGACCGCTTGAAACTCGCCCACAAAGCCGTACATCCCACCCCGATGAATCCGAGCACCAGAAAGTAGCCGTAGTGCCAGGTCAACTCCGGCATGTTCTCGAAGTTCATCCCGTAGATCCCGGCCACCGCGGTGGGGAATGCCAGAATCGCCGCCCACGCTGCAAATTTTCGCTGCACCACGCTCTGGCGTGAGGCTTCCAGCAGCACCCCGATTTCAATGGTCTGGCTGGCGATGTCCGCCAAGGTGGCCAAGTCTTCCATTTGCCGCGTGACGTGGATCTGCACGTCGCGGAAATACGGTCCCATGTTCTTGTCGATAAAGGGGAAGTCCAGCCGCTGCAGCTCCTCGCTGATCTCCACCATGGGCGCCGCGTAACGACGCAGGCGCAATACATCGCGACGCAAGCTATGCAGGTTCTGGATGTCTCGCTCATTCAGGGCGCTGCACAGCACGTTGCGCTCCAGCTCATCGATCTCGGCGTGAATGGCTTCACCCACCGGTTGGTAGTTTTCGATCACGAAATCGAGGATGGCGTAGAGCACGAAGTCTTCGCCGTGCTCCAGCAGGATAGGACGAGCCTCACAGCGCTGTCGGACGTGGGCGTAGGAGGCTGAATGACCGTTGCGGGCGGTGATGATGTAGCCCTTGCCGGCAAAGATATGGGTTTCGATGAACTGCAGCTTGCCGTCCTTGCGTATCGGCGAATACGTGACGATAAACAGCGCATCGCCAAAGGTCTCCAACTTGGGCCGGCTGTGTTTCTCCATGGCGTCTTCGATGGCCAATTCGTGCAGGTTGAATTGACGCTGCAGGTTGGTCAGTTCCAAGGCACTGGGCTCTTCAAGACCGATCCACACAAAATGACCAGGTTTGGCAGCCCAGGCGCTGCCTTCGTCGAGGGTTATGTTGGTGATTTTCTTACCGGCGCTGTAAACCGCAGCAGCAACGACTCTACCCATAATGGTGGTTCACTTCTTATTGGAAAATGGCAGTAGCGGGCAATGTCCAGCTTAGCGCGCCCTGTAGCCTGAGAGTCAGCAAAATCTGCGGAGTTCGGCGGCAAAAGAAAACCCGCCGAGGGGCGGGCTTTCCATTAGGCAGTTTGCAACTGCCGGTCCATTGCCGCGATGCATTCGCGCATCTGCTCACGGCATTGGGCGATGAGCCGAGGCATGTCATCCATGCTCAATCCGGCCGTAGGAATCGCCGGCAACGAGCGTATGAGGATGTCACCGCTGCGCCAGCGATTGAGGCGCATGTGTTTGATGTAGCTGCTGACGCACACCGGAATAATCGGGACCCCGGCGGCGATTGCCATCTGGAATGCGCCTTTCTTGAATGGCAGCAGATCCTCGCCCAGATTGCGCGTGCCTTCTGGAAAAACCCAGATCGAGGTGTCCTCGTGTTGCAACGTATGGGTGGTGGTCAACATTGACCGTCGTGCCTTGATCGCGTTGCCACGGTCGATCAACACATTGCCCGCCAGCCAGAACAACTGCCCGAACAGCGGCACCCATTTCAGGCTCTTCTTGCCGATGCACACAGTACGGCGTGGCACTACGTTGCCGAACATGAACAAGTCATAGTTGGATTGATGGTTGGCGATGATGACGCAGCCGTTGGGCTTATCCACTAGGCTGTCGACCTGCGCCCGGACCCGTAGGCGCAAGATGCACATGGCCGGCAAAGCGTACAGCCTTGCGCATAAACGGCTGTTGTCCGGATTGAACGGTCTGCACAGACCCAGAATCACCCCGAGCACACCCGCCAGGACAAAGTGCAGGCCCATCAACAACATACGCAATACAAACAGCATCTACAGGCCCCATCGGGACAAAAGGTGGCGCAGTGTACGGATGTGCACTGTTTTCGGCAATTGCCCCTATAGAGGTAGGAAATGGACGATGTTTAAGCGCATGTTTCCACATTGCGTGAGGGAAGCGGCCTAGAGCGGTTGCGGACTTTTAAACGAGGCGCGTAGGAAAAAGCCACGCTCTAGGGAGGGGGACATCTGTGATGAGGGCGCTTGCTCCCGCCGGGCTCGTAGGCGCTGACTCGCTCCGCTCGACAGCGCCTACAAGCGTCAGCCCATATGTTCCTGATCCAGCAAAATCGCAGTGTCCAGCGTCTCCAGCAGGGCCTTGCGAACTTTCAGCTTGGTATTCTTGTGGGCGGACATGTTGATTTTCTTCAACTGACGCGCTGCTTCCAAGGCCGCACCTTGCAGTTCCTCTGCCGACACCACCTTGTCGAGGAAACCCGCATCTACAGCGCCCTGGGGGTTGAACATCTCGGCATTGATCACCGAGCGGTGAAACGCCGACTTGCGCAGGCGATCACGCGCCAGCTCGATACCGGCGTGGTGCATGGTCATGCCGATCTGCACTTCGTTCAGGCCAATGCTGTACGGCCCTTCCACACCAATGCGATAGTCCGCCGAGAGCAGCAGGAACGCACCCTTGGCCACCGCATGCCCCGGGCAAGCGACAACGACAGGGAAGGGGTGCGACAACAGGCGACGGGCCAGCGTCGAGCCGGCCGTGACCAGGCTTACCGCTTCCTTGGGACCGGCGGTCATCACCTTCAGATCGTAGCCACCCGACAGAATCCCCGGCTGCCCGGTAATGATCACCACCGCCCGATCCGCCGTCGCCTGGTCCAGCGCAGCGTTGAACGCGGCAATCACATCCGGCGAGATGGCATTGACCTTGCCGTTATTCAAGGTCAGGGTCGCGATACCGTCTTCGAGATGGTAGGCAATCAAGTCGCTCATGACGCTATTCCTTGTAAGAGAAGTGTCGCAGACGTTACCCACCGCCGCAGGCCAGGTAAAGCACCGTGACTGACTCACCGGTCAGTCCCAAGCCCCGTAAACCGCCTGGCCCGCCCATCCCGCCAAGCCTTCATCTATAGAGCATTGCCTGTACAGCCCCGAAGATTGGCCGGTTTGCCCTGCCCAGACGCGTTTGAAATGCCCAACCAAGCTTAACCGCATGAAAATTCTGAAAAAACCCTTTGCCATCGGAAAAGCTTTCGACTACATTAGCGCGCCTCGACAGACTGAACAGTTTGCCGAGATACGGTGAAGTGTCCGAGTGGCTTAAGGAGCACGCCTGGAAAGTGTGTATACAGGAAACTGTATCGAGAGTTCGAATCTCTCCTTCACCGCCACATTCTGCAAACACAAACCCCTGATTTTCCTAGAGAAAGTCGGGGGTTTGTGGTTTCTGCCGTCTGAAAAAATAGCGATATCGACAATATCCGCCCAGACCCTTCGCCAAACAGCATCAGGCAAATCTGCAACAGCATCGAGCAACAGCCGCCAAGCGCATGCCGTTAAGGTTCCCCTTTATCGACTGCATTGTTGGAGAGGAAACATCATGACTACGCGGATGAGTTTGGCTTCGAGCCTTCAGGTTGTTGCTTTGTCCTGGATCGTTTCATCGAGCCCCGTCTGGGCATCGGAAACAGCGACTCACGCCAATACGGATCTGGTTCGCCAAGCGTTCATGAACTGGCAGCAGGGCAAAGGCACGGTATTCGACTTGCTGGCGCCCGGCGCCGTATGGACTGTCAGCGGATCGAGCCCGGTTTCAGGCGTGTATAACAGCAAGGCAGATTTTATGGAACAAGCCGTACGCCCGATCAGTGCCCGGCTGGCGACGCCTATTTCCCCCACTGTTCAAAGCATTGTCGCCGAGGACGATGTCGTGGTGGTGCTGTGGAACGGTGAGGCAACGGCCCTGGATCGCAAGCCTTACCGCAACACTTACTTGTGGCATATGACATTCAAGGACGGCCAGGTCATCGAGGTACAGGCCTTTCTGGACACCTACGCGTTGAACGATCTTATGCGCCGCGTAGAACCTGCGAAGAAATAAGTCAGCGCTATGTGTCCGACATTCCAGGCACATCCATGTTGATTTTGCGCCAGGCGGCTTCGGCAAAGCTGTAGGCCGAAAAAGCGATCAGACCCAGCGCCATCGCCATCAAGAGCACACCACCAGCCGGCAGGTTCTGCAGCGCATCGAGGGCGTCTTTCATGCCGGGTGGGTCCATGGCCTTGTAGGTCGAGCCGCTGATGATCAGCAGCAGGGCGATTTCAATGAAGACGACGCCACGGGCGATCAGACCGAAGCGCGATACCGGACGCACATAGCGCATGACGTCTTCGTCCGCTTCAAAGTACTTCTCGAACGTCGCCTTCCACCCCTTGATGATGTGAGCGATGCCCACCCCGAAGGGCACCAGGGCGATGAGATAGATCAACAGGTTCGAATGGTCCCAGGACAGCAGGCGTGCCAGCAGGTCCTGGGTCTGTCCGCCACCGGAGCCGCCGGAGCTTTTCAGTCCGCTGACGAGCAGGCTTAACGCGAAGAATGCGAGCGCGCCGTTGATGAGCCCGCCCGCCAGCAAGCCTGCGCGGATCACCAGGCCTTTGAGTTCCTTGCCGTGATGATCGACGTCGCGAGTGGCCTGCAACACGCGCCATCCGGCGAAGGCGAGCAGGCCCATCACCACCAGACCCACCAGGGCGTGGCCGAAAGGTTGGCTCAATAGCGTTTCCAGGCTGCTGTGGCTGTCTTTCGGGTTGCTTGAGTCGCGAGCCGCCAGCAGGGCAAAGATACCCATGATCAGGTAAATAACGCCTCGAGCGGCGTAGCCGCCTCGTGCCAGGAAAACGAGGCTTTGGTGTGGGGACATAGGAGCAGATTCCAAAGAGGACATACAGAAGCAGACCCATGGCATGGCGAGTGGGTTCGATCAGTGTGATCGCGGTAGCGGCGGCGTTGATCCTGCGCTGATCTTTAGAGTGCATGAATCCGTGGCCAGGGAGCTTGCTCCCGCTTGAGTGCGAAGCACTCACAGGAAGGCGATACAGATAACCTGGCTACGCCGACTCATGGTCTGGAAGTCCTAGCCATTGTTCAGCGGCAACTGCGGACTGTCCGGATTCAACTGTTGGCGCCTGAACTGCCCCGGCGGCTGTCCATGTATCTGGCGAAAACGCCTGGAAAAATAAGCCTCGTCGGCAAACCCGCACAACCTCGCCACTTCGCCCACAGGCCGTGTGCCATTGAGCAAGTAATTGCGCGCCGCATGCATTCGACGTTCGAGCACCAGTTCGGTAAAGGTCTTGCCGATTTCCTTGCGCAGCCAGTGGGTCAGGTAGGTCGGCGACAGGTAGGTCGCCGCAGCCACTTTGATCAGGTTGAGGTCCGGGTCGGCGATGTTCTTGCGCAGGTATTCGGACATCCGGCCCAGCGCATCGCGTCGGCTGACTTCGGCGGCGTTTTCTTCGGCCAAGCGCTTGAGCGGCTCGGCGTACAAGGCGCAGACGCTGCCGATCAGTTGCAGCAACAAGCCCTTGAGCATCTCGCGGGTACCGAATTGTCGATTCTCGTCCAGTGCGCGCATCTGCGTGATCAACGTGCATACCTTGGCGAAATCGTCGTCGCCGAGAATGAAGTCCAGATGCTCCTGGAAACGAAACGGCGAGAGTTCCGGCGCCAGCAGAATCGAGACTTCTTCCAGGTCCATCGGGTCGCACTGCAAATGTGGCAACAGGAACGTCTGGGAAAAATTGATCACCATGAAGTTGCTGTCTGCCGGGTGCGGAATCACATGCACGCGGTGAGGCAGGATGAAGGCCAGGGTGTTACGGGGGAACGGACGCTCTACGTTGCCAATGTGTTGCACGGTGTCGCCACCGAGGTTGATCTGGATCTGGAAGTACTCATGGCGATGCGGGCTGGTTTCGGCGCGTCGGCCCTTTTTGTCGCGAATGTAGAAGTCCGTCAATTCGCTGCGTTGCTGCATGACATAGGTGGGGACTCGGCTCGGTGATGACATCTCCTGGGAATCCTCTGCGGGGCATGGCGGTGACGACGATTGTGACGGTGCATCTGGCCGTTTTTCAAGGCGTTATACGATGACGGGGTGTCGAGACTGAATTTTCTCTAGCCCGAGGAGGACGGCTGGTTGTCCAAAACGACAAATTCGTATTTGGAGTATTTGTCATTTAAAAACAGTTGCTTATATGTATTTAGAAAGCGCTTCTAAAAAACTCAGCGATCTTGTTTTTTTGGACAGGTTTCTTGGGCGCTGTTTCAACCGGGAAAAATGATCTAACACCTCAGTTGATTTTGAGTGGTTGTACGACCACTGTTGGGCCACGCAACCCGACCCTTCATCCAAAAACAATCAAAAGGTGCGCACATCATGAGCCTGTTCCTGTTCCACGCTGACCCTCCCGAGCGCTCCTGCGACAGATCCTGTCGCAAGGCCTCTTTGAACACCTGACACCGGCTGTTCGCCTCTCATTCCTGTAGCGCTTGTTCTGCCCCGGCATCGAGGGCATTGGCTTCGGCTGCTCGTAAACATTTCGACGCTTCTAACAATAATGAGGTCCACCATGTCGAATTCCCACACCTCCCAAATTGCCAGCGCCCGGGACGCCGTGGTGCCTGAGCGCCTGCCGTCGCGGCGGCGTTGGTTCATGCTGTCGTTGCTGCTGATCGCGACGATCATCAACTACATCGATCGAGTGAATATTTCGATTGCCGCACCCTTCCTCGCCAAGGACCTGGGCCTGGACAAGATTGAGATGGGTCTGATTTTTTCTGCGTTTGCCTGGACCTACGCCATTGCGCTGGTACCCGCCGGGTTCATCGCCGATCGCTTCGGTTCCCGGTTCACCTACGGGGTGTCACTGATCAGTTGGTCGACCGTCACGGTGTGCCAGGGCTTTGCCACGGGCTTCGCTTCGTTGTTCGGTCTGCGCCTGGCCGTCGGTGCGATGGAAGCGCCGGCGTTTCCGGCCAACAGCCGGGCGGTCACGGTGTGGTTCCCGGCGCGCGAGCGGGGTCTCGCCAGCAGTATTTACGTCTGCGGCCAGTACCTGGGCACGGCGCTGTTTACCGGTGCGCTGCTGTGGCTGGCGACTACCTACGACTGGCGCCATGTGTTCTACAGCACCGGTGCGCTCGGCATCGTTTTCGGTGTGGCTTGGCTGTTCCTGTATCGCGACCCGATGAACTGCAAGAAAGTCAGCAAGGAAGAACTCAAGTACATCGAAGCCGGGGGCGGGCTGGTCAAGAGCAGCCAAGAGCGAACCCGGTTCAACTGGCGGCAGATCGCCGAGCTGTTCAGCTATCGGCAGGTCTGGGCGATCTGCATCGGTAAGTT
The DNA here is from genome assembly GCF_053629195.1 of Pseudomonas sp. R151218B TE3479. Lineage (NCBI taxonomy): Bacteria > Pseudomonadati > Pseudomonadota > Gammaproteobacteria > Pseudomonadales > Pseudomonadaceae > Pseudomonas > Pseudomonas sp. R151218B TE3479. The sequence goes on along the minus strand of NZ_JBRJHV010000001.1, from coordinate 5,606,044 downwards.
CGCCAGCACCTCGGCGCTGTACTTCTTTCTCACCTGGTTCCCCACGTACCTGATCGAAGAGCGTCAACTGACCATGATCAAGGCCGGGATCTTCGCCGTGCTGCCGTTCGTGGGCGCGACAGTGGGGATCCTGCTCGCCGGAATCGTCTCCGATCTGCTGATACGCCGCGGTTATTCGCTGTCCTTTGCCCGCAAGTTGCCGCTGGTGGTCGGGTCGATGCTGGGCATGTCCATCGTGCTGGTGAATTTCACCGATTCGAACGTGATCTGCATCGCCGTGCTGACGATTGCCTTTTTTGCCCAGGGCATCGCTTCGTCCTCGTGGGCGGCGGTGTCGGAAGTGGCGCCCAAGGAGCTGATCGGGCTGACCGGCGGGATCACCAGCCTGGCGGCCAACATCGGCGGGATTGTCACCCCCATCGTGATTGGCGCGATCGTCCACAAGACCGGCTCATTTGCCTTGGCCTTCTGGTTCATCGGCGGTGTGGCGCTGATCGGCACCTTGTCCTATTCGTTGCTGCTTGGCCGTTTGTATCGCATTGAACTCAAGGCGCGCTGAGCTCGGGAAAAAGCTGTTTTTCTCCAACACGAGGCGGCATTCCTCCAACTTAGCCAGGGATTGCCGCCGTACGCTGACGCTTCCATCAGGACTTTTATCAGGATGAACATGCCCGAGTATGTCTTTACCCCGGACCTGCCAGTGACCCTACCGGTTGTCGGCACCCCGCAGCGTTTTCCCGTCGGCCGGGTCTTTTGCGTCGGTCGCAACTACCCTTGGCCCGATACCCAGGGTGAATCCCGAGTCCCGCCCGTGTTTTTCATGAAGCCTGCCAGTTGCGTGGTGGAGGCGGTCGGTGACGTGACGTTTCCATCGGTGACCGAGGAGTTCGCTCACGAAATCGAATTGGTCGTGGCCATCGGGGAGGGCGGCGCCAACATCCCTGAGAGCCAGGCGCTGGCCTATGTGTGGGGCTACGCGGCGGGTTTGGATCTGACCCGGCGTGATGTCCAGCGCCTGGCCAAGGGCAACGGTTTGCCGTGGGAGGGCGCCAAGGTGTTTGACGGCGCCGCGCCGATGACGGCCATCGTGCCGGTGTCGCGGGCGGGGCACCCCGAAGGCGAGTTGTGGCTGAACGTGAACGGTCAGGAGCGCCAGCGCGACAGCCTCGACAGCCAGATCTGGTCGGTCAGTGAAGTGATCGCCCGCATTTCCCAATCGGTGGCGCTGCGGGCTGGCGACCTGATCATGACCGGCAGCCCGGCAGGCGTCGATGTGCTGCAGCCGGGGGATGTCATCACGGCCGGCATCGATGGCATCGGCGAACTGGAAATGCGCGTCGGTCCGCGTTCATCTGACTGAATTCGAGAAGAGAGAATCCACATGTCCAACACATTGAAAGTGGCTCTGGTGACTGGCGCTGGCAGCGGGATTGGCCGAGCGGTGGCCCTGGGGCTGATGGCCGACGGCTACACGCTGGTACTGGCCGGGCGCCGCCCCGAGCCCTTGCAGACATTGGTCGAGTTGGCGGCCTGCGAGGGACGCGAAGCCCTGGCGGTGCCCACCGATGTGCGCGATCCGGCCAGTGTCGATGCACTGTTTGCCGCCATCGCCGAGGCCTACGGACGCCTGGACGTCGTGTTCAACAACGCCGGCGTCAATGCACCCGCCGTGCCGCTGGATGAGCTCACGTTCGAGCAATGGCGAAACGTGATCGACACCAACCTCAACGGCGTTTTCCTGTGCGCCCGTGGTGCCTTCGGCCTGATGCGTCGGCAACAGCCCCAGGGTGGACGGATCATCAACAACGGATCCATCTCGGCCCACACCCCACGGCCGTTCAGCAGCGCCTACACCGCCAGTAAACACGCGGTGCTGGGGCTGACCAAATCCCTGGCCCTGGACGGACGCGAATACAACATCGCCTGCAGCCAGATCGACATCGGCAACGCCCTCACCGAAATGTCCGTGCGCATGACCAAGGGTGTGCGGCAGGCCAACGGCAGCATTGCGGTGGAGCCGATGGTGGACGTCAAGCACGTGGCCGACGCGGTGCGCTACATCGCGGGCCTGCCGTTGTCGGCCAACGTCTTGAACATGACCGTCATGGCCACGGCCATGCCGTTTGCCGGTCGCGGTTGAGCCTGGGCGCTGTTCATTTTGGAGGCGGTGCATTCGTGGCGAGCATGCCTGATTGCACTTGAATCAGTTTTTCCTATTCCGTTACGAGGTCTACATGAAGCCAGAAGTCTTGCAGCTCAGCCCGATCCTGATCCCTGAAATCAATACCCGGCTCAACGAGCTGTTCACGGTACGGCGCTATTTCGAACAGGCTGACAAACAAGCCTATCTACAAGAGCACGGCGCCAACATTCGCGGTGTGATTACCGGTGGGCATACGGGCATCAGCCAGGCACTCATGGCACAACTGCCCCAACTGGAGGTGGTGGCGGTCAACGGCGTGGGCACCGATGCGGTGGACCTGGCCTACGCCAGGGATCGTGGAATTCGCGTGACCGCCACCATCGGCGCGCTGACCGAAGACGTCGCCGACCTGGCGATCGGCCTATTGATTGCCGTGTGCCGAGGGCTGTGCACTGGTGATCGCTACGTGCGTTCCGGCCAATGGCCCCAGAGCCCGACGCCATTGGCTCCGTTGCCATTGGCCCGGCAAGTGTCCGGCATGCGCATCGGCATCGTCGGCATGGGCCGGGTCGGTCGCGCCGTGGCAACCCGCGCCGCCGCGTTCGGCTGTCCGATCAGCTATACCGATCTGCAACCGATGAGCGACGTGAACCACACCTTCGTCGCCGACCTCAAGCAACTGGCTCGCGACAGTGACGCCTTGATCCTCGCGGCCGCCGCCGACAAGGCTGAAGCCATCATCGATGCCGAGGTGCTGCGCGCCTTGGGCCAGGGCGGTTACCTGATCAACGTGGCCCGCGGCAAACTGGTCAACGAGCCCGACCTGGTGGCGGCGCTGAACGCCGGGGAAATCGCCGGTGCGGCGCTGGATGTGTTTGTCGATGAGCCACACGTGCCCGAGGCGTTGTTTGGCAATGAGCAGGTGGTGCTGCAACCGCACCGGGCGAGTGCGACGTTGCAGACCCGCACGCGGATGGGGGAGATGGTGGTGGCGAGTCTGGTGGACAGTTTTGCCGGGAAGGTTGCGCAGGGGTGTGTGACGGGGTGAGGCGCACATTGCAGAGGATGTTGTTGAAATAGTGTCGGCTGATCAAGAGGCTGCGCCGGTTGTCGATCCCCGAGTCGTCAGGATGATCCGTACCGCCATGATCACCCCGACAAGCACAGCCGCAAGACCTGACGTCTCCAGAAGTGTCGGCAGCCGATCATGAAACCACAAGCCAAGTAGCGTCGCGAACAGCGACTCCAAGGCGATCAATTGCCCGGAAAGCACCATGGGCAAACGCCGGGACGCGGCGTTCCAAGCCCAGGCCCCGACAACGGATGACATCAGCGCAATCATGAAACCCCAGAGATACAACCCCCCCGCAACGGAAATACTAAACCCCAGGCTCGGCAGTTTGAGCAGATCGAGTGCTTGTACCGCCGGTAACAAGCACAAGGTGCCGACTCCGGCGCCAGCCATCATGAGGCCGGTCCAGGCCCCTGACGCGTGTGGGGGCAGCGTCAGCAGGGCGTGCTGGTTCAACCAACTGAATGCGAGCCACAAGACCACGGCACCGATTGAAAACAACAAGCCCATCGCCCACGAGCCCTCGCTTGCAACGGGTTGATGGACAGCGCCGAGATTCGACAGCAGAAGACCCACCGTCAAAAAAACCAGGGGGATCGTCAGTTTGCGCCATTGGAGGGTTTTGGTCGTGGCGTTGCCCAGCAATGCCAGCAAGACCGGCACCATGCCAATAAAGGCCGGGGTCAGCACCGGCCCGCCGAAAATGATGCCGGCGGCGATGCAGGCGCTATAGCCGAGGTAGCCGACCACGCCCAGGCCTGCGGCCAGCAGCACCTGATTACGGCGCAGCAGCCGCAACTGGGTCCGATAGAGCAGCACGACACCCAGGCCCAGGGCACCGGCGATCAGGAACCTTACGATCATCAAGTCATAGATCGTGTAGTCGCCGGTGACGTAGGGCGCAATGAAGTTCAACGCCCAGCTCAGTGTCGCGACTACCGCGAGGGCCAATCCGGTGATGAGGTTTGAATGGGGCTTCACTATCACGCAGGTTCCCCGATACACCACCAATGAACGTCGACTTCATCATCGCTCTGGGTTACATCGTGCCCATGTTCGATGAAGGATTCGGGCACATTCAAAGCAAGTCGGTCGCTCAAACGCAGCGGTGCAAGAGTGTTGTGTTGTCCCAGGAAGCTCAAGTAGTAATCACGGTCGTAGAACACCGTGACTTCACTTTGGTGAACAAAGGGCCAAACCAGCAGGCAGGCGACACGGTAGTAGCCTTGGCTGCGATCCGCCGCACGGGAAAGATGGGCGGCTGCTTCTAGCAACTGTTGAATACAGAAGGCCTGCACTTCGATGTGTGCTTGTGGACCCTGGACAAGTGAATTGATGACTGGGATTTTCCAATGCGCGTAGCGCTCGCTTTTATGGATGTGAGGGTAGAACCTGCCGTTAAATTTCGCGGCCCAGCGCTCCAGCGCTCGGAGACGGCGGGGGATACCTCGGAGTTTTCTGTCGCTGAGGGCAATTTGTCGCAAGGTGATGTCCTTATGCGGTTCAATGGAACTGAGCGCATCCAGTGTAGGCCGCGAAACGATGTGATTGGAGTTCGCCGTGGTTGAGTGTGCAACTTGGTTTTTCCGCCCTACGCGGGCAGCATCCGTTTCGCAGGATGCCATAACGTTAGAAAAGGAATTCACCTTGGAACCCATTCCCACATTCCAAACCCGCCGCCTCATCCTCACACCCCTTGAACTGGCGGATGCTCCGGCGATTCAACAGCTATTCCCGCACTGGGAAGTGGTCCGTTACCTGGACCGTCGCGTGCCCTGGCCCTACCCGGATGACGGCGCGCTGACATACGTGCGCGACCATGCGCTCCCCGCTGTCGCCGCCGGGCGCGAGTGGCACTGGATGATCCGTATTGCCGACGATCCGCCACAGAGCATCGGCAGCATCAGCCTCTACGACCAGCCTGGCAACAACCGAGGTTTCTGGCTGGCGCCGCAATGGCAGGGGAAAGGCTACATGCGCGAAGCGTGCGAGGCGATCAACGCCTATTGGTTTGAAACCCTGGGACGTCCGGTCATGCAAGTGCCCAAGGCGGTGGGCAACCTGGCTTCGCGCAGGGTTTCGGAGCGCGAAGGCATGCGCATGATCGCGACTCAGCAGGGGGACTTTGTCTGTGGACGTCTGCTTAAAGAGGTCTGGGAGATGACGCGTGAGGCGTGGTTTAAAGCGAAAGCTTTATCGAACACCTGATTCCCGCGCCGCCCAGAGCAATCCATCGAACGCGTTACTGACCCGCCAAAGGACGCCACGCGGTGGTCTGCAGATAAGGCCACTGTTTGAGCAGTAGACCGCGCGTTGTTTCTACGCCCTGCAAGGTTTCAGTGCAATTGACCATCGCGGTAAAGCTGCGAGTGGTCAGCATGAAGCTCTCCGACCCTAGGGCCTGGCACTGCTCGCTGGCGCCGATGGGTTGGCAGAACATCGGTTGCATTTTCACGTCGTAGCCTTGGGCCCGAGTGAATGCCTGGAACTCCGGCATGGCAAGACGAGCCGGTGTGCCGCTCAGTGCCGGGCCTTGCCAGACGGGGGTGATAAGGCCCCTTGATGGATAGTCGCTCAGCCCCTGGACTTGCCTGGCCTCGAACAGGGCAAAACAGAACGAAGTATTTGTCGCGCTATTGCTCGCTGGTGATGTAACAGGGGCGGCCGGGGGGAGGCTCGGCGTCGGCGCGACGACTGCCGCAGACGCAGGTGCTACCGAGGGCGCCATGCCCGATGAGTCGCCTACTTCCACCAGCACATCGATGGGAGCCCGATAACGCCACACCTTCAGCGGCGCCGCGAAACCAGGTCGAATACGGCTGGCGACAGCGGTCAGCTCGGCCGGGCTATTGACCGAAGTCCCGGCAATTTGCAAAACGATATCGCCGGCCAACATACCTGCCTTTTCAGCGCCACTTCCTGGTACGGGTCCCAAGACCAAGACGCCACTGACAGCGGCTAAGCCGAATTGCCGAGCCACCGTCGGTGTAACAGGGGTGATGTGCAGGCCCAAGGTCCCCGACTGATTGGACACGGGGGCGGGCATTGCCGCTGGCGTCACGGCTGTCGGAGCCACCGCAGCCGCGCTGGGCACAGGAGCGCTGCCGGCTGAACAGTCGCGTTGTGTGGCGACCTGTTGGATCACGAGGTTAACGGGGTCGGCGGCCATGTTGGGGTATTGTTCCCAACCCCGTTTGGTTGCCAGGAACGTTTCACAATCCATGGCGTAGTACGTCGCCGGGTCTCTGACCTTGCGCAGGTATTCCGCTGTTTCGGCTCGCTCGGCGGCGCTGTACATGGGGTTGACGCAAGACGCCAGGAGCGGGGAGAGCACCAGTATTGCAGCAAGGCATTTTGTCGACATGGGCTTCTCTGGGGTCGTGGCGTTCAGGCGGGTCCAGGCAAGGTACTATTTGGCCATCATCCTGTCCAACCTCAAACCAAGCACTTCGTTGCCGTGGTGATTGAGACGGGCGGCATCCGGGCGAACATGCATTCGATATACAACTTAAAGGCACTTTGCCATGATGCGGCACGATCCATTCGAATCCATCACTGAGAAGCGAAATGTCTGCTCCTGCCTTCAAATCAAGCACCAGGCTCGCCGTTGCACTTTCGCTCACTGCCTTGGCTGGCTGTGCCTCTGATGGCGGTCTCGGTGAGGCGGCGGTAGTCGGTGCGATGCTGCTTCCCATGGGGGGAGTGGACACCAGCGTAATGACCAGTGCCGTAGGCCTGGCGGCCGGCGCCTACGTTGTTTCCTCGGTCGCGACTGCGGACTCTGCCAGCGTCTCTCCGGCGACCTCCACCATTGCCGCGCCCCAAGGCCTGCCGCCCATTGACCTGCAAAAACTGGTGACCCGGGAAACGCCTGACCGGTATCGCTCCAAGTCCTGTGAGTACATCGAAATGTCCCTCAGCGAAGTGCCGATGTACCAGGCGAGCGCCGAGCCGATCATGAAGCAGGTCGCCACGGCTCGAAAAGAAGCGGCCAGCCAGGTATGGCTGGAAAAAGCTTGCCAGCCCGCCAATTTACCTCGTGGCCGGATCGGCGCCAGCATCGACACCATCGATCCGAAGCGGGCCATGGCCCTGTCAGCTCCCCCAGCTGGGGTTGTGGTGCTGTCAACTGTTCCGGGGAGCGGTGCGCAACAGGCCGGGATCTTGCCTCAAGACGTGATCGTGGCAGTGGATAACGGGCTTATCGCCGATTCAATCGATTTCAGGGTGGCCGTTGCAAAAGCGCCGATTGGCTCGCGGGTGAACCTGAAGGTATGGCGCAACAACGCGTTCAGCAGCGTGCCGGTTCTGGTGGGGCCTGGCGGGACTCAAGTATCGATGACGCCGACGGTGATGGCGAACGGCGTAGCTGCTGCGGTTCCGGCCGATGCACTGTATTGCACCGCCGTGCTGTCCACCCAGCATACTTACGGCGCTAGCGTCAGCCCGGTCAAATTGATCCCCGGAGCCGCGAGCGACATGCAACCCTCGCTCAAAAACTACATCGCCAAGGTGAAGCAGGAACAACCTGGTGTTTGGGGGGATTTCAAACTTAACAGCGCTGTTTGTGCACCGGGTGCGGTGGTATGCATGGCCGAGGCCAAGGGACCGAGCGGCAAGACCCAGAACGCCTTCGAGTTCTGCCACGCGACGCAAGCCAAGGCGGATGCCGAACTGGCCCAGATGCGCCAGGGCGATCCGAAAGCGGTGCTTGTTGATTGGCCTTGAGCGGCAATCGTTTTCTGCGGTTATGATCCAGCGGTTTGAAGTGCTGGAGTGCCTGGAGGCATGCGCATGATGGGGACGCTGTGGTGCGTTGCTTAAGGCGGTGGGTAATCAGGAATACCTGTCACCGGCGATCGGCGTCCAAATCCGTTAACGACGATGTACAACAGTGGACCGATTGATACGAAGATGGCTGTGATCAGGAAGTAAGGCAGCAGCGATCCGAGCGATTTGCCTTTCGAACGTGTGTCCTTGTACATCCAGATGCACGCCATGCAAGCGAGCAGATAAAGGTCGATGACGACCTGTGCGGTGTCTGGGCGAGACATGAGCCCGATGCCGAACGCCAGGAGCGATTGCTCGGCGAGAAACAAAGTACTCGCCGTGTACACGGAAAAAAGCAGCAGCGTGACAAGTGCGATGTAAGGTTTCTTCACTTTGCCTCCTTGGACAAGTTCATTGATCAGTGGAGGCAGGCTAGTGATTTGACCGTCATGGTTTCAATGACCTCAGAGGTCATCGACGCCGCTCACCCGCAATGCCAGAGTCAACGGATGACCAATCGACCTTTTTCCCGAACGACGCCGCCAACCTCGGCCGGTGGGCAACTGCGTCACTTGCGCCAACAGGCTGGACTGAGTCAGCTGGACTGCGCACTGATCACAGGCATCTCCCAGCGTCACCTTAGTTGCATCGAGACGGGGCGCGCCAAGCCAAGCCCCGGCACTCTGCATAATTTATTGACTGCCCTGGATGTACCTTTGGAGCGATGCAACGACATCTTCCTGGCCAGTGGTTACGCCCCTCGCTACGAAACGACACCGCTCACGTCGTCGTCAATGGAAGTGGTACGTGATGCCATTGATCATGTACTTCACGCCAATAACCCCGCTCCGGCGATTGTTCTGAATGCTCAATGGGACATCCTTGCCGCGAATGCCAGCGCGGGTGTCTTGTTCGATCTGGTTGGGCTTGCCAGAGAGGCGGCAGAGGGACTCAACCTCTTGGTGACACTGCTGCAACCCGGTGGCTTGGGCGATCGTTTGAGCAACGCCGAGGAAATAAGAGTAGTGGCCTGGCAACGGGCATCTCGGGAAGCCTTGAACAATCCCGCGCTGGCTGAGATTCTGAAGAGCCTGCCGGCCCCACGCAGCGTTGCGGCGCTGGCGAACGAACTGCCTCCGCTGTTGCTGACACGAGTCGACTCTCCCCAGGGGGAGCTGACGTTCATGTCAACGTTCACAACCTTCGGCATGCCGCTCGACATCACCATGAGCTCATTGCGTATCGAGCATCTGATTCCTGCCGACGCCAAGACCTGGGCGGTCATGACCAAGGCATATGAGCAAGCGCAACACTCACAATGATCAAGGAAGACCCCATGCAACCGTCACTCAATCGAATCATGCTGTATGTCCGGGACGTTCAAGCGACCTGCGATTTTTATGAGCGTCACTTCGGTTTTACCAGTGAAAGAAAAGTCGATGACCGCGTCACCGAATTGAGCCCTGCAAACGGTGGCGCGATCCTCATGGTTCACCCTGCGGGGAAGGCCGTTAAAACGGGGCAAGTCACCGTAAAGCTTGTCTTTGATCTCCAGGATGTAGAAGGTTTCAAGGCAAAGTGCCTGGCCCAGGGCCTGAAGTTTGGCGCGACGCACAGGGCAGACGGTTACTCTTTTGCCAACGCCAAAGATCCTGACGGTAATTCCATTTCTATCTCCAGCAGGGCGTTTGCATGCAACTGAGCTTTCATAAGATGCATGCCAATGGCGATGACTTCGTGATTGTCGATTCGCGAAATTCGGCCAGTGCGATGACGAGTGCCATGGCCCAGCGGATGGGGAATCGAAACCGGGGCATAGGCTTCAACCAACTCGCGGTGTTGCTCGATTGCGACGATGCTGCTGCGCGGGTGATGTTCTGGAACGCGGATGGCTCCGCGCTGGACGTTTGTGGCAGCGCGACACGAGGTGCGGCGGACCTGCTCATGCGCGAAGCAAATGTGACTTCGCTAATGCTGCGCACTAACCGGGGTTTGCTTACTTGCGAACGTACCCCCACCGGCGCCATTTCCGTCGACATGGGCGTGCCGCTTTTCGGCTGGTCGGACATTCCCTTGGCGCAAGAACTGGACACTGCTGCCTTGCCACTTGCTGGCAGTCCAGTCGCCTGCAGCATGGGAAATCCCCACTGCACTTATTTTGTCGATGACCTGGCTAGCGTTGATATCGCGACGATCGGACCGGCCATCGAAACCAACCCGCTGTTTCCGCTCAAGACCAACGTGCATTTTGTCCAGATCATTGATCGCACACATATTCGGTTGCGCATCTGGGAGCGCGGGGCGGGTATTGCGCTGGGGTCGGGGTCCTGTTCGTGCGGTGCGGTTGTCAATGGGATTCGTCGTGGTTTGTTGGACAGCACCGTCGAGGTTGAATGTGATGGCGGCAGCGTGACGGTGCAATGGGATGGCCTGGGCGTGGTCTTTCTTACCGGGCCGGTGGAGGCGAGTTTTTCGGGGACGATGAGTCAAGGTTGAGTGGATAGGATGAACTCCACAGAACCGCTACCCACCGCCAATCTCCTGTGGGAGCGAGCTTGCTCGCGAAGGCGGCAGCAAGTTACATATATAGCCTTAAAGATCGCACTCCGTGGCGAGGGAGCTTGCTCCCGCTCGGCGGCGTAGCCGTCGTAGACCGGTTGATGCCGTTTGTCTGGAAGAACGTTTTGGGGCGGCTTCGCCACCCAGCGGGAGCAAGCTCCCTCGCCACAGCACTATGGCGGTTTGCATCATTTCTCCATAATGCTGAGCCACGGCCAGCGAGCCTGATAACTTTTCGCCTTCTCATCGAACAAGTCCGGCTGGGGATTTTTTGGATTCATGCGAAGGACGCCTTGCTCAACGTCATCCAGGCCATAGGGCGCATAGACCTCACCGCTTTCAACATCCAGCCCAATACACGTCCCCGCAATCAAGTAACGATCAATGCCATCCTTGGCCGACTGAAGCTGAGGATAGGGCTTGCCAAACCGCTGACCGTACCAAAGGTGGACGCGCGCCTGGTTCTTGATCTCGATGTTGACGTCGAGGTCCTGGAAGAGACGCTGGGCGGCATGGATTACTTCATCCTCGGCCTCCCAAGACAGATCGGGGTCGAAGTAAAAAACATCGTAATCCTTCACGCCCCAAGCGGGTGGCCGCTGCGACTGATGATTCCAGACGGCTTGGAATAGGCAACCAGCCGTGAGCATGCATTGATTCAAACCGAGTGAAGGCAAGCGCGCGGTGATTTGTGCGTTGATTGGGTTGGTCATTGCTATGCTCACCAAACTTTCGACCGTCAACGTCATATTCATCCTTTTGAAATCGATCCAGGCGTAGTGACTGAGCCTACATCAACTGCAATTTTCGGATAGGAACGCCCATGAATTTCTTCAAGAAGCTCTTCGGTTCATCGAAAAAACCTGAAACCCAAAACGACCAGCCCGCGCCGCAGTCCCACGAGCTTGGCGACCTGAGCGAGGCTGAAGCAGCCAATCTGGCCGTCCGGGAAGCCGGCGCAGCGTGCCTGGATCGTCATTGGAGCGCTGTCGGTACGGTCGAGCGGGATGTCCTTGCCTACCTGATCAGCCCGACCTTTTCCGGCGGCCCGTACTGGCCTTCGACCCGCCAGGCCTACCGCGTGGTTCGCCGCGGCGACGCGATCATTCTCGCCACCGAAGGCCTGTCCGATCCATTCGATGATACGGAAGGAATGGGCAACGGCTTCGAGATGGAATTGTTCGTCGAAACCGCGGATATCCCCGAGCACGCTTATGGCCCGGTGGGAGAGGTCGACCCTTTCAAACGCAGCTGGGCATTCGAGCTGGTGGAACACGTCGCCAAAACGGTGGCCGACGCGGGTGGCATCACCCACCAACTCGACCAGCACGGGGCGCTATCCCTTGAACTTCCCGGGCTGAGCCAATCGCACCACATGAGCGATCAACTGCCCAAACTCTTCGTGACCGATGACGACTCCACCGGCGTTCTGCTCGGCGCTCCACTGCCGGATTTCCCTACCCAGCTGGATGACATGCCCTTGTCCCCGGTCAGGTTGGTGCCGGTGGTATTGATAACCGCTGCGGAGCTGGAATACGTGCGTTCAGGGGGGCGAACGGCTAGGGAGGATCTGGTGAGCCGGTTGAAGGCCGCGGGCGTTGGGCATATGAGCAGTCTGCATCGAGCGAGTGTGGTGTGAGGCCGGGAGGGGCGGCCGAAAACTAACCCGAGTGAACGGTCGCTTTTTTTGTAAGATCGATTGATACCGCGTCCCATCCCATACCCTTTCGAGACATCAATGACTGACTACCGTGGACTCATCCTCGAAGACACCCGTGAAGGCGCCACCGACCTTGCCATCGCGCAACTGGAAGCCAGCCTGGGTGCCCGCTTGCCGGACGACTATCGCCAGTTCCTCAAGACCTGCAACGGCGCCTACGTGGAATACGATGTGCTGGCCACGCTCGCCAATGGCGATGAGGAGTTGCTCAGCTTTTCACTGTACGGGCTGGATCCGGACAAAGAGTATGAATCCAACCCCTTCGAACTGGAGCAACTGCGGGCGCAGCCCGGCTTCCCTGCGACGGGATTGTTGCCGATCGGGCGCGACGGCGGCGCGAGTATCTTGCTGCTGGATTTGCGCGAAGGGCGCCAGGACGTGGCGGCGATGGTGGCGGGCTTACCGGCCTGGACCGGGCGCCGTCAGCAGGGCGATGAGTATGTGGTGCTGGCTGACTCTTTCAATGGTTACTTGGACGCGCTGCATCTATCGCAAGAGCGGATCGAGGAGCATATCAATCACTTCATCATCAGCCCTGAAAGTATTGAGGCGACGTTGGAGTGGCTGGATAAGGGAAGTCCGGGGTGGCGGGAGCGGTATCGGGAGTTGTGGAATGCGAGGGTTGTGGATCGATTGATCTGAAGCCTGGTCCGATGGCTGAACCCCGATTTGCCGAATGACGCCAGTCTTCAGTCGAGACGGTCGATGGCGCGTGCAAGATTGGCCCGTGCCTGCTGCTCGAATGCGTCGAAGTACGGTGCAGTCGTATAAATGCGCCCGCGTGTCAGAAAACCTTCAAGGACCTGGCGGCGCTTTTGGCGGTACACAGGCAACGGCACAAACTGGTACTCGCGGCGAATTTGTTGGTCGTATTCCTCGAACCGCTCGAACGCTGCCCCAAGGATCGCCAGATCCGTGTCCACCAGCACCGCTTCGTCTGCCGACGCCGGAGCAGCGTCGTGTCGCGTCACCATCACCAGTTCGTAAAGCCTGCGTCGGGTTTCATCGCCCAGGCCGTTATCACGTGCCACATCATCCAACCATTGGGCACTGCGCAGCTCGTTGTCGCTGCGAAGAGGGTCGTAGATCGCATCATGGAACCATAGCGCGAGGTCGACTTCAGCGGGGGCCGGGCAGGCCGCGTTGACGAACCGGCGCACCTGAAGGCATTCCTGCAGATGCTGGAGGGTGTGGTAAGCGCGATGCGGCTCGCCGTAGCGTCGAATGAGTGCTTCGTACGTCTCTTGGGGCGCGCATCCGACGCCAAGCTCCGCCCAGACGCGAGCCCAGGCAGCGAAACCCGTGGCATCAGCCACGTCGAGGTCGGCCGGAAACAGAGCACTCCCTTCTGGCGAGTCCGTCATTGTTTCTCCTGCGCTTCAAAAATGAAAAACGGCACACCCATTTTGAATTACTGGGCATCACCCGCTGGCGCCTCGTCGGCACCGTCCGGTGGCGCTCCGTAAGGTACACCAATCTCGACCCGGTCCGCCTTTACCCAACCGGTGTAGTCGTCGCCACTCTTGGCGATGAAGTTCACTTCCAGCCATGATTCGTCTTCAAGGCTGGCGTAAACAGTGAGAGAGTCGCCGGGTATTACGAAAATCTTTTTATTGGCGCAGGCTTCATTCGGCGCTTCGTGAAAATACAGGCGTCCGGTGCCAATGACCTTGCCTTGCACCGACGGATGAAACTCAGGCACGGTGCCGGAGATCTTTTCCGCCAGGGCAGAACAGTTGACAGCGGCCTGGCTCAGGGTGCTGAAAAGGCATAGGCATAACACGCTTGAACGCAGATACATCTTGGCGAATCCGTTTGGGGTGGAGGCGTAGGATAGTTAAGTCGGAAGCTATTGGGGAAGGGACATACCTTGACTCCTTTCGGGCCAAAAGCTGCCGTTCCCAAACGGTCGCTTTATGTCCGAAACTGTCCCTGTAAATTTTCTCATTGGAATAGAAGATGGCTCATCACATTTTTGTCTTGATGGCGCGAATGGCTGCTAGGTAAGCGCTATTTCCGATTCCGACCTGACCCCAGACCTCGCGACTTTCTCCTCCTTGACGGTCGTATTGTTCATCCGCATCCCATAGCGCCAGGATTTGGTTGGGAAATAGGTATTCATATGGTGAGAATTCATGCGAACCGGAATTGTCCGAAGCAGCCATCAGCGAAAACACGTCGATGGCAGAGTGCCTGAAGACATCGATGCCCTTGAAGACGAACGTGACGTTCGGGTTTCCGGAGACACCAATGAAGCTGACTTCATCGTTTGGCCCGTAGGAAAGCTGCATGCAGGACTCGCAAAAATAATCGAGGCGGCCATGGGAATGCTCGAGTGGAAACCCAATGGCGGCCATTGTTTGCCTCGCTACAGTGCGCGCTATACCAAGACGCACAGGACCAATAGCTTCGAGCGGTAAAATTTCAAAAGCAGGCATTTCCTGGGCTCCGTTAGGTGAATGGCTAGCCAACAGCTCCGCGGGGGAGGGCGCGGGAGTTTTGCGGTACATTGTCCGAGAGTGGCAACTCGGTACGTTGTCGACCTTATCTGATATGGAAATTCTTAACATGGATGCGCACGCCCTGATCGCCAGAAATTTCGTCGGGTGCGAAGCATACGAAGACGCCTCGTTCATCGGACGGTTACACGAAGCAGGACTCTGGGATCTTGAAGAATACTGGCTACTGGAGTGGGCACTTTATCAAATCGCGACAGAGGCAAGCTTCAGTCAGGCGCTCTCACATAGGGTGTTCGAGATATTCAGCTACAGCTTTCTGTTATTCGGGTGCCACTTTGATCGCAAGGATCTCTTCAAGATCCGAAATCTAAAAAGAAAGCAGATCTATGATTTTCGCGAGAGATTCCAGATGGTTTTCGAGGGCTTCTTCGCAGGGGAAATGCCGACACCGGCTCGCTTTGACGAACCCAATCCGTGGCTCGTAGGAGGGCCAGTGATTCTGACCGGACGGGATTAATAGCCACTGATATGTATGGGCGCAAAAATGGCTCCTCCGGCGTTTGCATCAAACCGCTTAAAGTCAGCACCACCCGGTTACAAACTACCTTCTTTATAGCCCGATGACTGCGCCAAAAACTCAACGATCAGCGATGCAACCTGCTGCTGAATCACCCCCCGAGCACGACCGCCATCACCATCCCGACAAATGATCCCGTCCCCCGGCACTTCCTCTTCAAGCATTTCCTGCGCACCAGGCTTACACATCGACATGAAACTGAAATGGCTCGCATCGCTGATCTCGATGTAACGGCTGGACGCTGCGGGCAGGCGCTTGGCCAGGTTGGCAGATTCCAACTCAGCGGGAAGCTCTTGCGACGGTACACCGGCAGCGATCACCAAGGCGGGGACCGGCAGCGCGGCCAAGCTTTTATCGGTCAAGCCCCGCGAAAGACCCAGGTCCAATGTGACCACCGCAGTAACACGTTTATCGCGCCAATCGGCGGCCAGTTCGGTCTTTGCTTCTGAGATGCTGGCGGGGTTCATCTGTTCGTAAACCGTGCAGCTGGATAACTGCGAATGGGCTTTGCAGTCCTGGGCGAAGCGCTCTGGGTCGAAGCGAGCGCCGGCGATTTCCAGGGCGGTCCAGCCGCCGAGGGAATGGCCCACGGCTGCAATTCGATCATTGGCGACCCGACCAAATTTTTCAGGGTGAGTCGTGACCGCATCGATGGCTCGGCGCAGGTCGACGGGGCGCTGCCATAACTGCGCCGCTGCTTGGGGGCTGCGGTCATGGGTGGTGCTGCCGGGGTGGTTGATGGCGGCGACGATGTAACCCTTCTGGGCCAAGGCGCTGGCCAGCCAAAGCTGGTTACTCCAGTTACCCCTGTAGCCGTGGGAGAGCACCACCAATGGATGTTCGTCGGCAGTTGGCGGCGCGTTACGCACGGCGGACGCGCCGACAAACACCGCATTATCGGCGATCAGTTGCGGGACTGCGGTGGTTGCGCTCGGGTACCAGACCACCATTTCCAGTGCACGGCCATTGTGTGGATCCGGCAGGGTGGAAGATTGAAAACCGATGGGGGCTTCGTCAGCCAATGCGGTCGTTGTCAGGCAGGCCAACAACAGGGCGCCGAAAGCTGTTTTCAATGTCGTTTCTTCCTTGAATGGGGTTCTCAAAAGCTTGGGTATTAAAGCTCGGATTCGAACCGTTGCGCACAACTTTCATCGATCAAGAAACCTAGTCCTCGAAAGTAAACGCCGAGGGGGCGAATCGGTCGCGGGTGTCCATGCGAATATTGCGCAGCGCCACGGTTTCCAGGTGTGACGCGTAGAGCGATTCCGAGAAGTAGCTGATCAGGATGGAGCGACGGCGTGCGCCAATCGCGTTCAGGCTGCCCGCGTGCACCAGGTCCACATCGAACACCAGGATGTCACCGGCACTGCCTGAAAGCTGTACAGCGCGTGACTCGTCATTGAAGTCGAAGGGTGGCGCATCCGGCTCGGGGCGATGGCTGCCGGGGACGATCCGTGTCGCGCCGTTCTCGGGGCCGTAATCGTCGAAGAATGCCAGGGCGATGGCGATGTCGCCTGGTCGTTGGGCCGACAGATCGCGGTGCAGTGGTTGGTGGCCGCCACCGGCAAGGGGCTCGCGGCCTTCCACTTGGGAGAGGAAGAATTGCTCGCCGATCAACTCACCTGCCACCGCCAGTAGCTGGGGTAGACGACACACGGCTTGAATCCTCGAATCATCGTCCAGCATCGAATAGCGCCAGTCCATGCCACGGGGCACTGGCCATTGATCCGACGGCCGCACGCCTGCATCAAACACGCTACGCAAGTCAGTCAGCCACTCGTTCGGGATCGCTCGACGGAGCAGAATGTAGCCGTCTTGGTGGAGTTGTTTGCGGTCAGCCATGGTTCGTCCTTGTGCGGGCATTTGGAAGGCTAGTCTGTAAACCAAAGTGGGACCACCCGACACTGGAAAACGGAGGCGACAGAGACAATCCCGGAATGTTTTGCAATGATCATCCAACCACCATCCAAGAAAAGGACTTCACCGATGAAGCGTTTGCTCGCCTGCACCCTCCTGACACTGGCCGTCGTCGGTTACGCCAAGGCCGATCAGAGCACTTTCGAAGAAACGAACTCGTGCTCGGAAGACATCGATTGCCAAGGCGATTTCATCTGCAAAAACGGCCAATGCGACAGCCCTCAACTCCAGCGAAGCCCTGTTGCAAAAACCACCGCCAAGACTCAAGCCGCACCTCCCGCGCCGCCGGGCGTTGCCTATCAACCGCTGCCCGTCAATACCGAGCGTGCCGGACCTTTCACGACTCAGACTGAGGCGATGGCAACTGCGCTGAATTATCAATCGCGGACGGGTGTGATGAACGTCATGGAATCCGTTGTCGAGCAGGCCGAGTACACCGGTTATGTGACGATTGAAAAGGCTTACACGTTTGGTCCGAGCAAGTATGTGCTGGTGGTTTCCACGGGGGAGGGCGGCAATGCTTGCCCGGCGTCGACCTATGTATTCAGTTTCGACACCCAGGCCGAGCGTGTTGATGGCAAGCGTGAAGTGGAGGGGTGTTCTGAGTTGGTCGAGGCCATGGCGGAAGGGAACAAGCTCATGGTCAAGAAGGAGGGCGCTGCGACTGTTGTTTATAACGGGATTGTCGAATAGTTCAGGTCGACGATGCACCCGTGGCGAGGGAGCTTGCTCCCGCTTGAGTGCTCTACGAATTCACGCGGCTCGCGTAAAACTTGCTCCAAAATTGTGGATCTCGAGCCGCTTTTCTGGCGTAGAAAGGGACTGATGAGTAAGCCTCTTTTAAACGTTGCGAGCCCTGCGCCCGCCTTTCGGCTTCTTGGATACTCAAGGCTCCACTTTGCCAGATTGCCATCCAGAAGCTGTCCGCTTGCAATGTCGTGGAAGGTTTTACCTCAAGCATTTTGTACTTCCGGCACGTAGAAGGTTAAGGGTCGAGGGGCTTTACCCTGTGTGTCTTATAAATTTGCTGGACTTCTGGGTTGTCCAGGCTCTCGTACGTGATGTCTTCTTTGTCCAGGCCATCTAGGCCTCGGATGCCACTGATCGTTTCCGGCCACTCATCACGGCTGGATATGGTTACTCTGAATGGTTTCAGGTAGTTGTCGAGATGCCCTTGGCCAGGCTCGCGGATCTCATCGCTGAGCGCTCGTAGGTAATCGTCTTTGTTTGTTTTTGACCAGTCGATAGCGAACTTGGCCCGATAACAGAGCTCCATGAAGACTAAAAGAATCGTGCGTCCATTGCCGTCAAGAAAGGGGTGTGCGAAAGCCAGTTGACCCATCACCTCGCCAGGATGCTCTCTGAAGTATTTCTTATCAGCCGCCAGTTCAAGTGCATAGTCGACAGACCTCTTGATGAGTTCCGGGCGCTCGAAAGCTGTACTGCGGGGATCGTTATGAGAACCTTTGAAGACCGCCAGGTGAGGTACAAGCTCGTTTCGATCTTTCCCCGCCCAAGGATAAAAGCCCGAAAATAAAATTTTGTGAACTTCGAGCACTGTCTGGAGGGTAATGGGTTTCCTTTTAGCCAGACAAGCAAGAGCATCTTCGATACTTGCCTCGAAGGAAAGATGCTCAGATTCTTTTACTTCAATAGGATCTTTAAGTTGTAATGAGTTTCGGAGATACCCTGCGGTTTCGAAATCACCGAACGGATCAAAACTCATGCGCTACGTTTCTTGGCGCGTCTTTTCTCCTGCAGGTACTCGCCTTGGAGCGTCAGGATCTGCGACTTGCTCAGGACGCCTTTTCTCTTGAGATTGACGAGCAGCTGTTCGATGCCATCCAGCTCGACGACATCCCCAGCCAAACGAGTGATGGTCGCAGCCATACGGCTCATACCGTCAAGTTCAGCAGTGACATTGTGGGCTTTAGCAAGCTTTTGGACCTGAGTCGCAACGCTAGCAGTAGCTGTTTGGGTCATTGGAAAGTCCTCTACTTACGACCAAACCATAGCATGGGGCTGTTTTTCTGTCTCCACGGGCTATGGGTAAAAACATCCGTGATGTGCTGTATGAGCAGTGCTCTGGCGTTTCAAGAAAACGATGAGCCGTGGCGAGGGAGCAAGCTCCCTCGCCACAGGTTGTCGGTTGCAGGCTTATTTGGCGGGCAGGTTTATAACGTGGAACCTGCCGGTGCCGCATCCAATCGTCGTGCAATCACATCCATCACGTCACACCCATCACGCAGCGGGATGCAGCAAAGCTGTGCCAGATCTTGCAAGGTCGCGGGATCGATGGTCAGTTCATCACGCATCGCCAGGTTCTCCAGGAATTGGGTGGCGGCACGGATTCGATAGGCGGCTGAGTCGAGCAGGATGTGTAGCGGGGCGGTGGTATCGACGTAGAGGGGTTGGTCGTCGGCGTTGCTGGTAAGGCCCATGTATCGGTTCATATCAATTCCTTGTGTCATGAATGAACTGCCACACTTTGTCGCCAAACAAAGGGTGACAGCTGTACGCAGGTTGGCGAACCGGTGACACAAGGAGCCGGCAGACCCGAAGGTCTCCCGCGCACAGCTGCCATAAAGCAGTTTCTGTGAGCACGAGTGTGCTTCTACCACAGCAGAAAGCACTGTTGCACTTGTGTCAATCGAGTCGCCAAACCCGGCCACCATTTGGGCGACGCCAAAACTATAGACGTCACCGCAAAAAATACGCAAGGGATTGATAGCGAAGGGGTTTCCCAATCATATGTAGGACGTTGCCATCGTCCTAAGCATCCGAGCTGTATGTCTTACAACTTGGCAGTCTCTTCACCTACATCAAGCCCATTCCCAACGATATGTAAGACATTTCTGTAGCCTAACCCCCGATTTCCGCCCTTCACCCCCCATTTGCCCCCCGACGCCTCCCACAATCCAATCGCGCATTCCCACCCGTCGCGGGATAATACGGCCCTGCCTGGGGTCACAAGCGTTTCCCCCCTCGTTGGTATTGGCGTCTCAGAAGGATCGAACGCAATGACAGATTGGCTTCAGAGCTCTGGAGAAATGGCTGAACGGGTTCGGCGCCATCCTTGGGGAGACACGCCGCTCGGGCCGCCTTCGCAGTGGCCTGATGTGTTGAAAACCACGGTGGCGCTGAGCCTCGCCTCGCATTTTCCCCAGGCCATTGTGTGGGGACCGGACCTGATCACGTTGTACAACGATGCGTTCCTGACCATCCTCGGCAACAAGCCTGAGGCGTTGGGGCGGCGGTTCGATGAGGTGTGGCGGGAGGTCTGGAACGATATCGGGCCGATCGTGCGGGCGGCCTTCGATGGGCAAGCCACTTATATAGAGAACTTCCCCCTGGTCATCGAGCGCGGCGGCGGTCCTGAGCAGGCTTATTTCACATTCTGCTATAGCCCCATCCGTGATCAGTTCGGCACAGTGGTGGGCATGTTGGATACGGTCACCGAAACCACGTCCACGGTGTTCATGACTCAGCGGCTGGCAGTGCTGGATGCTATCGGCAATGCCGTGGCCAACGCCACGGACCCGCAGGCCATCATGGCAGCCACCACGCGGATTCTGGCGGCGCACTTGAACCTGTCCAATTGTGCCTATGCGGACATGGATGAGGACGAGGACGGCTTCACCATTCGCGGCGATTGGGCCAGGGCCGGTTCGCCCCATATCCTCGGGCATTATCGGCTGGCTGATTTTGGGCGGCTGGCCGTCGCCAACCTGCGGGCTGGCAAGCCGCTGGTGATCAACGATAACCTCAAGGAACTGGCGCCGGAGGAGGCGGCAACGTTCCAGGCCATTGGTATCGCGGCCACCATTTGCGTGCCGTTGATCAAGGGCGGGCGCTTGACCGCGCTGATGGCCATTCACGACAAAACGCCGCGGGTCTGGTCATCCAACGATCTGGCGCTGCTGATGGAAGTCACCGAGCGCTCCTGGGCCCACATCGAGCGCGCCCGTGCCGATGCTGCCGTGCGCGAGGGTTTGGCGGCCCTGGCTGAATTGAACGCGACGCTGGAGGAGCGGGTCGAGGAACGCACCACGCGCTTGAAACAGACCGAAGCGGCGCTGCGCCAGTCGCAGAAACTCGAAGCCATTGGCCAGCTCACCGGCGGCGTGGCCCATGATTTCAACAACCTGCTGACGATCATCCGTTCTTCGGTGGACTTCCTGCGCATGCCCAACTTGTCCGAAGAGCGCCGGCAACGCTACATGACGGCGGTGTCCGAAACTGTGGAGCGCGCTTCCAAGTTGACCAGCCAGTTGCTCGCGTTTGCCCGGCGCCAGCCGTTGAAGCCAGAAGTCATCGATGTGGGCAAGCAAGTACAGAGCCTGGGGGACATGCTGCAAACCGTCACCGGAGCGCGGATCCAGGTCAACGTCGAGTTGTGTGATCGGCCCTGTTACATCCGTGCGGACCTGAGCCAGTTCGAGACGGCGTTGATCAACATGGCCCTCAATGCCCGGGATGCCATGAACGGCCAGGGCACGCTGTGGCTTCGGCTCAGTTGCGGCGGTGGCATACCGCCGATCCGTGGTCATGCCGGGGCCGGGCAGTCCTTTGCCGCCATTGCCTTGGCTGACACCGGTACCGGTATTGATTCGCAAGTGCTCGAGCACATCTTCGAACCCTTCTTCACCACCAAGGAAGTGGGCAAGGGCACGGGGCTGGGCTTGTCCCAGGTGTTCGGTTTTGCCAAACAGTCCGGTGGCAACGTCGATGTTTCGACCGTGGTGGGCGAGGGCACGGTGTTCACGTTGTACCTTCCGGAAGTGGCGCCCGAGCAAAACCACGAGCCGGTCAAGGAAGAGGTCACGCACCTGGTGCTGGAAAAGGGCAAGCGCCGGGTGTTGATCGTGGAAGACAACTTGGAGGTGGGGCGTTTTGCCAACCAGATCCTCCAGGACCTGGGCTACGAAACCGCTTGGGCGACCAATGCCGAAGAAGCGCTGGAAATGGTCGGGCCGGATGCGATGGCATTCGACGCGGTATTTTCTGACGTGGTGATGCCAGGCATCGGTGGTATCGCCTTGGCCCGGGAACTGCGCCAGCGTCGCCCGGATCTGCCAGTGGTGCTCACTTCCGGCTATAGCGAAGAGTTGGCCCACAGTGGTCATGAAGGCTTTGAGTTCTTGTCCAAACCCTATTCGGCCGACCAGGTTTCCCGGGTATTGAACCGGACGATGCTGGGCGCTGAATGAGTGTTTCCTTTTTGAAACAGCGAGTTCCACTCGTCGGCGAAGAGGCTTGTTGAATAAACAGTCTGTTGATGACCGACTAGTCTCATTGTCGTGAAGGTCGATATTGTCAGGCAACCGATTGTTGTCGGTATGGACCTCAATGAAAGGGGAAAGACAATGGGAGCATCGTACAGCGAGGAGCTCGGAGCCGCGTATCCGATCAATGAAGGATTGCAATGTGGTCAGTCGACCTACCATGCCGACTTTGGCGACGAGCCGATCAAGTCCATCAGGACGAAGGTGGCCAAAGTGCAGCGAGGGGAGAAGGCCAAGTTCTTGCCCAGGGTTCCGGTCAAGAAGTGACAGGCTCCCAACGGGCTGCGATCTTTCTCCTGTCGATTGAATCCAAAGCGAACGATAAAAGATCGCAGCCTTCGGCAGCTCCTACGGGGAGCATTCCGGTCTTTGCGTAAATATTTTTCATCTTTTCTCAACCGGCGGTTTCTTTCACGTTTCTTTCACAAGCAGGTACGTACTCTCAGCTCATCCGTTAGAAAGCAGTACCTGCCCGTTTCCCCAGCGGGCTTTTTTTTGCCTGTCATAAAATAATCCACCGTTTCGTTGTCCAACCGTCATGGCTGATGTTGTTTGGCGTACACTCGCGCCCGCGCGCACTGGCCATTTCTCCCCGATGCGGCATTCTTGAGGTTTCTATCATGCGTTTGACTTTGTCCACCTTGGTATTGGGGTTGGTGGTTGCCCAGGGCGCGATGGCGGCCGGCGACGGTACCGCTGCAGTAGGCGGTGGTCTGGGCGGTGTGTTGGGCAACGTGGTCGGCCAGCAGATGGGCGGCAGCACAGGCGCCGCGATCGGCGCGGGTGTCGGCGGCGCAGCCGGCAGCGCCGTGGGGGCGCGCAAGGGCAGCCGCACGGAAGCCGCCATCGGCGGTGGCCTGGGGTCGGCAGGTGGTTCGATCGTCGGTAACCGTCTGGGCGGCTCCACCGGCTCCACCATCGGCGCTGGCGTCGGCGGCGCGGCGGGCGGCGCGTTGGGCAGCAACCTGTCCAATGATAACGACGGTCACTCCGGCGGCAAGAAGCACAAGCATAAGCACAAGAGAAATCATCGTTAAGCGGATGCTTGAATGAAAAGACCCGGCCTTTGTGCCGGGTTTTTTATTGACCTGCCATTCCCGTGAACAGGGCTTCCCTGAACATTTCTCCGGAACGATTGCCGCCCCCCCACCTCAAATTCATACATCCATCAGCGATTGCGAGGTGTGCCATGACGCCGGAAACCGAAGGCAAGGAAGAAAAAGGCCCGACGGGCGTGCCCTTCATCAATGATCCGGGCCCCAACGACCCGGGCAACGAAGACCCCGGTTCCCTGATGGATGATGCCCAAGTGCCCTTGCTCGACGATGAGGACGCTGAACTTGAGGACGAATCCTACGAGTGAAGGCGCTCAAACTGAACGCCCGCGTACTTTAGGCTGCAGGACAGGTGCGTGCACCTGTCAGGAGATTCTATGACTGCCGATTCCCCCGTTCCCAATGACGAAGAAACCCCGGAGTACCCGCTGCCATCGCCTACCAACCCGTTGAGCCGCGACCAGCTCCCGCCCGATGATGAGACGGGCGTCGAGCAGGTGCCCAGCGACGACGAGGACGTTGAAGCGACTCCGGATGATCCAGACATCGCCGGTGACGACGCCTCTGGCACGCCGAGCTGATCGACGAGCCCGCTTGTCGATTCAGTGGCACCATCGCCCCGCCACGGGTGCCAGACATCAGGTAAGTATCTTGAAAAGGAGACTCACCATGATGAAATCCAACATGACAGCGCTGACACTCGCCGGAATTCTTTCCGTCAGTTCATTGGCCGCTTTCGCACAATCTTCGAGCGGTACGCCCCCCGTGGACAAGGGCGGAATGCCACCTTCCTCGGAAATGGAAGCCGGCTCCAATTCCGGTCCCAGCGCTAACGCCTTGCCTCCGGGCTCTGTAGGCGGCGGGAATGGCGGCGATGCCAGTGGCAGCAGCACCAGCCCTGGCACGGGCAGCGGTTCGATGAGTGGCGGCAGCACGATGGGCGGTGCCGATGCGGGCGGTGGGACCAACGGCGGAACCGGTACCAGTGACAGCGGTGGCAGCTCCGGCGGTAGTGGTTCGGGCTCGGGTGGCTCCGGCCAGTAACCTCCCATCACCAACCTACATTAGTGGCGAGGGAGCAAGCTCCCTCTCCACAGACGCTCATCCTCAGATTTCCCATTGCCGGTTCCAAGCCCCCTTCGTTATCCTGCTGAATCCTTTAAGGCGAACACGCTACCCTGGCCGCACCTGAGCCATCCCTGGAATGTTGTGTTGATAACGGATCAGATGCGATGAATGCACCGCTGAAAGAGTTTGGCCCGATCAAGGCTGTGATTTTCGACATGGATGGGCTGTTGCTGGACACCGAGGGGATCTACACCGAGGTTACCTCCATTATCGCCGAGCGCTACGGGCGCACGTTCGATTGGAGCGTCAAGCAGAACATCATCGGGCGCGGGGCCACGGACCTGGCCAATTACGTCGTCCAGGCCCTGGAGTTGCCGATCACCCCCCAGGAATTCCTGGTCATCCGCGAGCCCTTGATGCGCGAGCGTTTTCCTCACGCCCTGGGTATGCCCGGCGCCGAGGAACTGGTGCGGCATCTCAAAGCCCATAACGTTCCGATCGCGGTGGGTACCAGTTCATCGAGTGCCACGTTCGAACTCAAAACCACCTTGCACCGGGACTGGTTCGCGCTGTTCGATTGCATCGTGACGGCCGATGATCCTGAAGTCGGCGCGGCGAAACCGGCGCCGGATATCTTTCTTACCGCCGCCCGGCGCCTGGGTGTCGAGCCGCGCGATTGCCTGGTTTTCGAGGATTCGCCGTTCGGCGTGACAGCCGCGAAGGCCGCCGGCATGACCGCCATTGCCATTCCGGATTCGGCCATGGCGGACGAAAAATACGCCCATGCTGACGGGATCATCCGCTCCTTGAAAATGTTCCAGCCAAGCCTTTGCGGTTTGCCGGAATTGGAGTGGGCCTGACAGCAAAGGGCTGCTGCGCAGCCCTTCGGGAGTAAGCTCCCTCGCCACAATGATCGGCTCGATCAGGCGCCGAAACCACCGTCGATGGTCAGGCTGGCGCCGGTGATATAACCGGCTTCCGGCCCTGCCAGGTAGGCGACGAAACTGGCGATTTCATCGACATTGCCGTAGCGCCCCACGGCCATCAGGGACAACAGGCTGGAGGCGAAGTCGCTGTCGGCCGGGTTCATGTCGGTGTCCACCGGGCCGGGCTGTACGTTGTTGACGGTGATGCCGCGTGGGCCGAGGTCGCGGGCCAGGCCTTTGGTCAGGCCCACCAGCGCGGATTTGCTCATGGCGTAGGTCGCGCCGCCGACGAAGGGCATGCGGTCGGCGTTGGTGCTGCCGATGTTGATGACCCGGCCACCTTCGACCATGTGCCGCGCTGCCGCCTGGGTGGCGACAAACACGCTGCGCACGTTGACGGCCAGGGTCTGGTCGAAATCTTCGAGCTTGAATTCATCCAGCGGCCCCATGGCCAGCACGCCCGCGTTATTGACCAGGATGTCCAGCCGCCCAAAAGCTTCGACGGTGGCGGCGACGGCGTTACGGACGGCATCGGCGTCGGCGCTGTCCGCCTTGATTGCCAAGGCCTTGCCGCCCGCTGCGGTGATGCTGTTCTGCAGTTCTTCGGATTTTGCGCCAGAGCTGACGTAAGTGAAGGCCACGGCGGCGCCTTCTGCAGCAAGGCGTTTGACGATGGCGGCGCCGATGCCGCGAGAACCGCCCTGGATCAAGGCGACTTTACCGTTCAGTGCTTGGGTACTCATGATGTTCTCCAAAAAGTGCCGGGGCGAGATGCCGCGGTGATGGAGCGAGTATCAAGAAGACGTCATGGGCTGTGTAGACCGTCATTGCTATAGTCTGTCTAAACCAAAAGTTTAGAGTGAGGCCCATGGAGACCTTCAACAGTATCGAATGCTTTGTGCGCAGCGCCGAAGTCGGCAGCTTTGCCGAAGCGGCGCGCCGTTTGAGCGTGACCCCGGCGGCGGTGGGTAAAAGCGTCGCCAAGCTGGAGGCGCGGATGGGAGTGCGCCTGTTCCAGCGCAGCACCCGCAGCCTGAGGCTGACCGAAGCCGGCCAATTGTTTCTGGAGGAAGTCGGCAGCAGTTTCAACACCATCCAGAACGCCGTCGCCAACCTGGCCAGCGCCGGCGGGCAACCGGCGGGAACGCTGAAGGTGAGCATGGGCACGGCGTTCGGTCGATTGTATGTCGTGCCATTGCTAGGAGAGTTTTTGCGGCGCTACCCGGCGATCAACCCGGATTGGCATTTCGATAACCGCCAGGTAGACCTGATCGGCCAGGGGTTCGATGCCGCCATCGGCGGTGGTTTCGAGCTGCCCCAGGGCGTGGTGGCGCGCAAGTTGGCGGTGGCCCATCGGGTGCTGGTTGCATCCTCGGACTATCTGAACACCCACGCCGCATTGGTGGAGCCGGAAGATCTGGCACAGCACCAGGGCATCCTGATTCGCTCGCCACAAACCGGCCGCGTGCGTTCCTGGCAACTGACCAGCCGAACCCAGCAACACAGCCCGCTCATGCTCAAGACCCGCATGACCATGAGCGATTCGGAAGCCGACTGTGCGGCCGCGGCCCAAGGGCTGGGCATCGGGCTGGTAAGCATGCCGGTGGCCGTGCCCTATCTGGAGTCCGGCGCGCTGCAACGAGTGTTGCCGGACTGGTACGTCGATGACGGCAATATCTCCATTTACTACGCCGAGCATAAGTTGCTGCCGGGCAAGACCCGGGCGTTCGTGGATTTCATCATCGAACAGTTTGCCGAGCAGGGGTTGGCGCGGCGGTTCAGTGCGGTTTGAGTTGGGCGCTGGACCGCGTTGGCCTCAATCGCGAGCAAGCTCGCTCCCACAGTTGGTGGGGATGATCAGCAGTCTAGTGAACACCACAAACCCTGTGGGAGCGAGCTTGCTCGCGATTCAAGGCATCTCGGTCCAAGCCTGTGAACTCACCGCCCAAATCGCCCCGGCCAGCCAATGATGGTCTTGGGCCGAGGCGTGGCGTAGGTGCGCACTTTCGAGGTCGACAACCCCAGCCGTACCAGCGACTCGGCAATGGTCACCGCCGCCGTCACGCCATCGACCACCGGCACCCCGGTGCGTTGGCGGATCTGCTCATCGAGCCCGGCCATGCCGCCGCAGCCCAGGCAAATCACTTCGGCCTTGTCCTGGCTGACCGCCAGTTCGGCCTGGCGCACGATGGCCTCGACCGCCCGTTGCGGGTCTTGCTCCAGTTCCAGTACCGCCAGGCCGCTGGCCCGTACCGAGGCGCAGCGGTCAAACAGGCCGGACAGCTTGAGTCGGTCTTCGATCAGCGGCACCGTGCGGTCCAGGGTGGTGACCACCGAATAAGCGTGACCGAGGAACATGGCCGTACTGGCGCCGGCATCGGTGATATCCACCACCGGCACGTTCAGCAGTTCTTGCAGACCTTCGCGGCCATGCTCGCCGTAGCCGGCCTGGATCACCGCGTCGAACGGCTGGTCGTAGGACATCACCCGGTCCATCACTGCAATGGCCGCCAGGTAGCTTTCAAAATTGCCCTCGATGGAATCGGCACCGAAATGCGGCGTGAGCCCGACGATCTCGGTGCCCGGCGCAGCCACGGCCTGGGCCTGGCGGGCGATGGCCTGGGTAATGGATTCGGTGGTGTTGACGTTGACCACGAGAATTCGCATGAGCTGTCCTCCTTGATGCATGAAAGTAAGCGGCCCGTACCGGTCGGGCCGTGACGGATCAATGATGAACGTTATCCACAGCGATGGATTCGCCGCTGACGTCCTCGTAATACGGTTCGCGCTTGGCGATGATCAGGTACAGCAGCCCTGCAATCGAAGCGCCAATCAGCCAGGAAAACGGTGAAACGGCGTCAAAACCGGGTACCAGGGCCAGGATAATCGCGATCAGCGCGGCCGGAATGAACGCCGCCACCGCACGCAGGTTGACCCCATTGCTGTAGAAATACGCACCGTTCGGGTCCTCGCTGTACAGTTGCGGCACGTTGATGCGGCCTTTTCGCAGCAGCCAGTAGTCGACCATGATCACCCCGTACAGCGGCCCGAGCAGGGCGCCGAGGCCCGACAGGAAATACACGATCACCAGCGGGCTGTTGTAGAGGTTCCACGGCAGGATCAGCACGGCAATGGCAGCGCTGATCAGCCCGGCGCGGCGGAAGGTCAGGTATTTGGGCGCCAGGTTGCTGAGCACGAACGCCGGGGCGACGAAGTTGGCCATGATGTTCACCGCCACGGTGACGATCAGGAAGGCCAGGCAGCCCAGCACCAGAAGGAACGTGTTGGGGATCGAGGCGACGACCTGGGTCGGGCTTTCGATGATTTGTCCGTTGATCTGGAACTGCGCACCGCAGAGCAGGATGGTGATCCCGGCAAACACCAGGATGTTTACCGGCAGGCCCCAGAAATTGCCGACGATGATGGTTCGGCGGCACGGCGAGGAGCGGGCGAAGTCGCAGAAATTGAGGATCAAGGTGCCGTAGATCGACAGCCACAGCGCGCCGCCGGCAAAGATATTGCGCCACATTTCGCCACCGGTCAGCGGCTCGCGGATCGACCAGGCAATGGTGGCGCCGGCCTGGGTGTACATCCAACCGGCCAGGGCCGCGACGGTCACCAGGATCACCGGACCGGCGAAGCCTTCATAACGGCGTACCGTCTCCATGCCGTAGGCCAGGATCACCAGTTGCACGAACCAGATCGCCACGAAACACACCCAACCCAGGCTCGACAGGCCCAGGATCGAGTCGCGGTCGTAGTCGGCGAAGCCCGGGTGGATCGCCACCAGCAACACGCGGAACACCACCGACGCCAGGTAGGTCTGGATCCCGAACCAGGCAATCGCAATGACCGCCCTGATCAACGCAGGAACCTGCGCGCCGTGGATCCCGAAGCTGATCCGGCTGATCACCGGGAACGGCACCCCGGTTTTCTGACCCATGTAGCCGGACAGGTTCATGAAGCCATACACCAGTGCCGCGCCTATCCCCAGGGACAGCAAGATCTGCCAGCCACCCAGCCCCAGGGCATAGAGGCCGATGGCGAAGGAGTAATTGGCGATGTTGTGCACGTCGTTGGTCCACAGGGCAAAGATGCTGTAGCGGCCCCAGCGGCGACCTTCGGCCTTGGTCGGCGCCAGGTCCTTGTTGTGCAGCCGCGGGCTCAGGGCCAGGGAGGCTGCGGCCTTGTCATCGAGGGCAGTGGTGGAGGAGGGCAGATCCAGCGCGATGTTATTGGAGAGACTTGTACGCATTCCGGCAGGCTCCTGATTCTCGGCGCTGCGATGACTGTGCATGAGCGCGGGGCTCGACAAATCTTCGTCGCGGCGGGCGAGCATCATTGGTTACGGGGCATCTGCAGCCTGTACGGGATAGGGCGCTTCAGGCTTGCGGATCTAAAGTGTGTGTATGTTTTATAGATGTTGTATACAAAACACTTGTCGACTCAAGCCAGATTTATGCCACTTGTGGATCTATCCAACGTAGCGCTAATTTCGTTTCGTTATTGTCTTTGAATAACTAGCTGAAATACGGAGATTTAAAGCTGACCGTTTAAACAGGTATTTATTTTTGGGCGAACGCCAGTGAGGGAAGGAAACCAGGTGGGAGGGGGAATTGGGTGTAACCTTTCGGGGCAGTAACGACATAAGTGCACACAAAAATGCCACTTGAAGTGACATTTTTGTGTACAGGGCGGTGGGCGCTTTAGACGGTCTTGGATTTGGCGATGATGTTTCCGGCGTGCAGCCCGCATTCTTTCTGCGTAGCTTCTTCCCACCACCAGCGACCTTCGCGTTCGTGCTGGTTCGGCAGTACCGGGCGGGTGCAGGGTTCGCAGCCGATGCTGATGAAGCCGCGTTCATGCAGGCTGTTGTAGGGCAGTTCGAGCATGCGGATGTAACCCCAGACTTCTTCGCTGGTCATCTGCGACAGCGGGTTGAACTTGTACAGGGTGCGCTCCGGGGTGGAAAACGCCGTGTCGATTTCCAACACGGCCACCTGACTGCGGGTGCCGGGGCTCTGGTCGCGGCGCTGGCCGGTGGCCCAGGCGCGGACATCGGTCAACTTGCGGCGCAGCGGTTCGATCTTGCGGATGCCGCAGCACTCGCCGTGACCGTCCTTGTAGAAGCTGAACAGGCCTTTTTCCTTCACGAAGGGTTCAAGTTTCGTGTAGTCCGGCGAGACCAGTTCGATGTCGATTTTGTAGTGCTCGCGCACCTGATCGATGAAGCGATAGGTCTCCGGGTGCAGGCGACCTGTGTCGAGGCTGAACACCTTGACGTTCTTGTTCAGTTTCCAGGCCATGTCCACCAGCACCACGTCCTCGGCGCCACTGAACGATATCCACAGCTCGTCGCCGAATTCGGCGAAGGCCAGCTTGAGGATGTCCTGGGGGGACTTGTTGGCATAGGTCGTGGCGAGTTCCACGACGTCGAACGATGGGCTCATCAGGGCGGTTTCCTACAGGTCGGTGGCGCTGGGCGCTCTATATGGGGCTGATGGTAACAAAAGCTGTCGGGGCTGGCGCGCTCCTGTGCGTTGCGCGGGCTCTGGCGAATGGCTAGAGTCGGCAAGCCTTTTATTCGCTCAACCGATAAACATCAGAAAAAATGGGAGTGTCTTGTGGAAATTGCCTGTCTCGACCTGGAAGGTGTGCTGGTCCCGGAGATCTGGATCGCCTTCGCCGAAAAAACCGGGATTGAATCCCTCAGGGCAACCACTCGGGACATTCCCGACTACGACGTGCTGATGAAGCAACGGTTGCGCATCCTTGATGAGCATGGCCTCAAGCTCTCCGACATCCAGGAAGTCATCGCCACCCTCCAGCCGCTGGACGGCGCCATCGAATTCGTCGACTGGCTGCGCGAGCGCTTCCAGGTGGTGATTCTTTCCGACACGTTCTACGAATTTTCCCAACCGTTGATGCGCCAGCTGGGCTTCCCGACTTTGCTCTGCCATCGCTTGATTACCGATGACAGCGGGCGGGTGACGGGGTACCAGTTGCGTCAGAAAGATCCCAAGCGCCAGTCGGTTCTGGCTTTCAAGAGCCTGTACTACCGAGTGATTGCGGCGGGCGATTCCTATAACGACACCACGATGCTGGGCGAAGCCGACGCCGGAATTCTGTTCCATGCGCCGGAGAACGTGATCCGTGAATTCCCGCAATTCCCGGCGGTGCACACGTTTGCCGAGTTGAAGCAGGAATTCCTCAAGGCTTCGAACCGCCATCTCAGCCTGTAAGTAAAAAACCTGTGGGAGCGAGCTTGCTCGCGATAGCGGTGTGTCAGTCGTCTGAAATGCTGCTGACCCAACGCAATCGCGAGCAAGCTCGCTCCCACAAGGGTTTGTGTGTAGTTCGCGATAGGGTTAGAGGTTCTGCAAGGTTTCCAGCAACACCCGAACCTTGGTAATCGACTCCTGATACTCGGCCTCCCAGTCCGAATCCGCGACAATCCCGCCGCCGCCCCAGCAGCACACCTGCCCATCCTTGACCAGCAAGCTGCGGATGGCGATGGAGCTGTCCATTTCCCCGCGCACGTCCAGGTACAGCAGCGAGCCGCAATACAGCCCGCGCCGGGTCGGTTCGAGTTCGTCGATGATTTGCATGGCGCGGATTTTCGGCGCGCCGGTGATCGAGCCGCCGGGGAAGCTGCCGGCGATCAGGTCCAGGGCGTCCTTGTCGTCGGCCAGTTCGCCGGTCACGCTGCTGACCAGGTGATGCACGTTCGGGTAGCTTTCCAGGCTGAACAACTCCGGCACCCGCACCGAGCCGATACGGCAGGTGCGGCCCAGGTCGTTGCGCAGCAGGTCGACGATCATCAGGTTTTCCGCCCGGTCCTTGGGGCTGGCCAGCAGCTCGGTGGCGTGGGCCGCGTCTTCCTCGGGCGTTGTGCCGCGGGGACGGGTGCCCTTGATCGGCCGGGTTTCCACGTGGCCTTCGCTGACCCTGACAAAGCGTTCGGGCGACAGGCTCAGCACCGCGCCACCCTCTGGCAGGCTCTGGAAGCCGGAGAACGGCGTCGGGCAAGCGGCCCGCAACGCCTGATAGGCGACCCAGGCATCGCCTTCGCACGGGGCACGGAAGCGTTGGGCAAAGTTGACCTGATAGCAGTCGCCGGCCTGGATATACGCCTGGATACGTTCGAACGCCTGTCGGTAGGCTTCGGCACTGAGGTCCGGTGTCATCGGTCCTTCAAGGCTGAACGAGGGAATGGCGGCGGTGGTCGGTTGGCTGAACAGCGCGATCAGGCGTTGGCGTTCGTCTTCGTCACAATGGGGATGGAACACCAGTTGGCTGGTGCCCGCCTGGTGATCGCTGATCAAAGCCCAGTCGTACACGCCAAAACGCGCGTCGGGCAGTTGCAGGTCGTCCTGGGCATGGGACGGCAGGGTTTCGAGGTGTCGGCCGAAGTCGTAGCTCAAGTAGCCGATCAGGCCGCCGGCGAAGGGCAACTGCACCGTGGCCGGCAGCACCGCGTCGCCCAGTTGCGTCAGCTGAATGCGCAGGCGTTGCAGGAAATCGCTGCCGCTCTCGTTCGGCAACACCGCCAATTGTGCCAGGGGCCAGGCGCTGAGCAGGTCGTAACGCCCACGCTCGGCACTCGGCCGGCCACTGTCGAGCAGCACGCTGCCCGGGGCATGACGGATCGCCGCGAAATACTCGGCGGGATTGGTGCGGTAGGGCAGCGGGTATACGGAGCAGGTTGGCATGGGCGGGGCGGATCAGCCGTTCAGGCGGGGGAGCGATTGTAATCCCCTGTAGGATTTGCTCCTAGGGGGATGTCGGAGATGAGCAAGTATGGGGGCTATCGAAGATATTTGGGTGTGAACACCTTGTGGCGAGGGAGCTTGCTCCCGCTGGGTTGCGCAGCAACCCCAGGCAGTTGAACGCGGTCAACCTGATGCACCGCGGTGCTCGGTTTTGAGGGGCGCTTCGCACCCCAGCGGGAGCAAGCTCTCTCGCCACAGAAGCAAACTTCAAACCTCAGTCTCAGCCCTCAACCGGCGGAATATGCCCAAACAGCTCCTGGGCAAACGCCACGCGTTCTTCCGCGGTTTCGATAACGCCTCGGGCCTGGAGTTCTTCCAGGCGGGCTTCCACCGCGTGGGTGCGCAGGGTCAGACCGCAGTCGTTGGCGATCTGGATGTTCAGGCCCGGTCGGGCATTCAGTTCCAGGATCAACGGCCCTTTCTCCTGGTCCAGCACCATGTCGACGCCGATGTAGCCCAGCCCGCACAGTTCATAGCAACCGGCGGCCAGTTTCATGAAACCGTCCCAGTAGGGCAGTTGCACGCCGTCCACCGCGTTGGTGGTGTCGGGGTGTTTGGTGATGATGTTGTTCAGCCAGGTGCCGCGCAGGGTCAGGCCCGTGGCGAGGTCGACGCCCACGCCGATGGCGCCCTGGTGCAGGTTGGCCTTGCCACCGGACTGACGGGTTGGCAGCCGCAGCATGGCCATCACCGGATAGCCCATCAGCACGATGATGCGGATGTCCGGCACGCCCTCGTAGCTGATGCTCTTGAAGATCTGGTCCGGCGTCACGCGGTACTCGATCAGCGCCCGGTCACGGTGCCCGCCCAAGGAATACAGGCCAGTGAGGATGCTGGAGACATGGTGCTCGATTTCCTCATGGCTGATGATCTTGCCGGACACGGTGCGGTAGCGGCCTTCGAAGCGGTCGGCGATGACGATGATGCCGTCGCCGCCCGCGCCCTGGGCCGGCTTGATCACGAAGTCGGTGCGCCCGCCGATGATGTCGTCGAGCTTGTCGATTTCTTTCTCGGTGGAGATCACCCCGTACAGCTCCGGCACATGGATGCCGGCGGCCACGGCCCGCTCCTTGGTGATGATCTTGTCATCGACGATGGGGTACAGGCTGCGCTTGTTGTACTTGAGCACATAGTCGGCGTTACGCCGATTGATGCCCATGATGCCCCGGGCTTCCAGGGCCTTCCAGGTCTTCCAGAAGCCGAACATCAGGAGTCTGCCTTGAGGAAGGCCTTGAACCGCACCAACTCGGTCAGGCGGTAGCCGCGATAACGTCCCATGGCCAGCATGAAGCCCACCAGGATCAGCAGGATCGCCGGGAAGGTGAACACGAAGTACACCAGTTCCGGCACGCTCATGATCAGGTGCGCCAGGGACGCGGCGAACAAGGTGCCGATGGCGACTTTCATCGCGTGGCCGGCGCCGCGTTCTTCCCAGGTGATGGACAGGCGTTCGATGGTCATGGTCAGGATCACCATCGGGAACAGCGCCACCGACAAGCCGCGCTCCAGGCCCAGCTTGTGGCTGAACAGGCTGATGGCGGCGATCAGCACCACCACGAACGTCAGCACCACCGAGAGTCTTGGCAACATCTGCAGCTTGAGGTGCTCCAGGTACGAACGCAGCGACAGGCCCAGCGTGGTGATCACCGTGAACAGGATGATGCCGAAGCCCAACTGGGTTTCACGGAAGGCCAGGGCGATCAGCACCGGGGTGAAGGTCCCGAGGGTTTGCAGGCCGATCAGGTTGCGCAGTATCAGGATCACCAGCACGCCGATCGGGATCATCACCATGATCATGAAGGTTTGCTGGGTTTGCAGCGGCAAGCCGTAGAGCGAGTATTCGAGGAAGTTGGCGTCGGTGTTCTCGTCCGTCAGCTTGGCCAGGCGAATGGCGTTCATTTCGCTGTTGTTCATGCTGAAGGTGACGGTGGCTTTCTTGCCGCCATCGACGGTGATCAGGTTTTCATCGCCGGTCCACCACAGCAGGCGGTCGGTGGGCAGGCCTTGTTCGCCGGAGTCCGGGTTGAAGTACAGCCAGTCGGTGCCGTTGAAGCTGCGCAGCCACAGCTCGGGTGTCTGCGGCTGGTCGGCCACCAGGCGGATGGTGTGGACCTTTTCCACTGGCACGTGGGCGATGGACAGCACCAATTCGACGATGCGCGCCTTGTTGGCCGAGGAAGGATCACCGGCCAGCAACAGCTTGACGTTGTCGTCGTTGAGGTTGTTGACCCGCTTGATCGCTTCGCTGATGAACGTCTCGACGTCGGCCGAGTGCTGGCGGATCGGCGCAAGCAGGGCTTCGGCGGCCAGTTTCTCCGGGCCTTCGACGGCGATGCTGTCGCGGAAGGTCGGGCCCTTGACCTTGGTTTTCTCGGCGCTGTAGCGCTTGGTCAGCACCAGGCGGTAATAAAGAGTCTGGTTGCCCTTGGCGCGACGGGCTGACCACGTCACCTTGCGGTTACCGTCGACCCGGTTCACCGCCACGCCGTAATTATTGGAAATGAAACTCTCGTTGAGGCTCACGTAGTCGCGGCTCAGGGGCGGCACGAACATCTGGATCTTCACCGGATCCTTGGCGTTGGGCACGAATTCGACCTTGGCGTCGATGTTCCACAAATCGTCGGTGGCGTCTTCGGTGACCGGGATGCCGAGCACGAAAATCTGATAGGCCGTCACCGACAGGCCCAGCACCACCAGGATGGCGATCAGCATTTTCAGATGGAGGGTAAGGGAGCGCATTGGAATTACTCTGCGGTTTGAGCGGCATTGGCGCAGGCGGGTTTGCCGGCAGCGTATTTAAGACTGGGGTCGACCAGCGCGTCGAAGCGCTTGAGCGCCTCGGAACCGATCAGCAACGGGTATTGGAAGGCGCTGCGGTCGGTCAGGTTCACTTCGATGCTGCGCAGGGCCGAGCCCATGCAGATGTCCAGTTCGATGACCGGCCGGGCCGTGTATTTCTTGCCTTCTTCCGGGTCGTAGTCACCGGCGCGGCGCTTGATCTTGCTGACCCGGGCCAGCGGACGTTCGATGGGGTGCGAGTGGGCTGCGTCGATGGCCAGGTAAAAACGTACCCAGGATTCGCCATTGCGCTTGAAGCGCTTGATGTCCCGAGCGCTGAGGGATGCGGTCTTGGCGCCGGTGTCGAGCTTGGCGGCGACCTCCAGGTCGATGCCCTGCAAGGCGGCATATTCGTTGAGGCCGTACACGGTTTTTTCACCCGCCACGGCAAGCCCCGGCAGGCACATGAAATAGAAAGCGGCAGATAAGGGCTTGAGTGTCATAGATCCTGGTGCGCAGCGTTCCGTTTATCGGTTCAGGCCCTGGCATTACTGCACAAGCTCCCTAGGCAGCCTTTCTCTATAAAAGGAGAGCGGCGAATAACCGCGGCATTCTAGCACGGTGGTTTTCTGACGCCACCGCTGGCCGGAGGCTACGAGTCTTCATGCAATAGGGTTCTCTCCAAGGTGTTTATTAGACGATTGTCGACAATGTTGATTTTTGTTTTGACGTAAAGGTCGTTGTTGGTTAGTTTTTGCCATATTGATATTCAAGGTGTCGACAATATGCTCGATCAGCTCGAAACCCCGGTGATGGTCCAGGACGACTCGGAGACCCTGTCCGAGAACGTCTTCCGGCGTATCCAGGCCGCCATCGTCAAGGGCGAGATCGCCCCCGGCAGCAAGATCTCCGAGCCCGAGCTGGCTCGCACCTACGGCATCAGCCGCGGGCCGCTGCGCGAGGCCATTCACCGCCTGGAAGGCCAGCGCCTGCTGGTGCGCATTCCTCACGTCGGGGCCCGGGTGGTGTCGCTGAGCCACGCCGAGCTGCTGGAACTCTACGAAATCCGTGAATCCCTCGAAGGCATGGCCTGCCGTCTGGCGGCCGAACGCATGACCCTGGAAGAAATCGACGAACTGCGTCGGGTCCTGGAAACCCACGAGCGCGATGCGGCGTTCCAGGCCGGTGTCGGCTATTACCAGCAGGAAGGCGATTTCGACTTTCATTACCGGATCATCCAGGGCAGCGGCAACCGCACCCTGACGCAGATGCTGTGCGGCGAGCTGTACCAACTGGTGCGCATGTACCGGATCCAGTTCTCCACCACGCCCAACCGTCCGCGCCAGGCCTTTGCCGAGCACCATCGGATTCTCGACGCCATCGCCGACCGTGACGGCGAACTGGCTGAATTATTGATGCGCCGGCACATCGGCGCCTCCAAACGCAATATCGCGCGTCATTTCCAGGACAGCGCCACTGAACGAGGTGAGTCATGAGCAACAGCACTCCAGGCCAGCGTTTCCGCGATGCGGTCGCCAGCGAGCATCCGCTGCAAGTGGTGGGCACGATCAACGCCAACCATGCGCTGCTGGCCAAGCGCGCCGGTTTCAAGGCGATCTACCTGTCGGGCGGCGGCGTGGCGGCCGGTTCCCTCGGCGTGCCGGACCTGGGCATCACCGGCCTGGATGACGTGCTGACCGATGTGCGCCGCATCACCGATGTGTGCGACCTGCCGCTGCTGGTGGATGTGGACACCGGCTTCGGTTCCTCGGCGTTCAACGTAGCCCGTACGGTCAAGTCGATGATCAAGTTCGGCGCCGCGGCGATTCATATCGAAGACCAGGTCGGCGCCAAGCGTTGCGGCCATCGTCCGAACAAGGAAATCGTCTCCCAGCAAGAGATGGTCGACCGCATCAAGGCCGCCGTCGATGCCCGTACCGACGACAGTTTCGTGATCATGGCCCGTACCGATGCCTTGGCGGTGGAAGGCTTGGAATCGGCCCTGGACCGCGCCGCCGCGTGCATCGAGGCCGGTGCCGACATGATTTTCCCCGAAGCCATCACCGAGCTTGAGATGTACAAGCTGTTCGCCAGCCGTGTGAAAGCGCCGATCCTGGCCAACATCACCGAATTCGGCGCGACCCCGCTGTACACCACCGAGCAGCTGGCCGGTGCCGACGTGTCCCTGGTGCTGTACCCGCTGTCGGCTTTCCGGGCCATGAACAAGGCGGCCGAGAACGTCTATACCGCGATCCGCCGCGACGGCACGCAACAGAACGTCATCGACACCATGCAGACTCGCATGGAGCTTTACGATCGCATCGACTACCACACCTTCGAGCAGAAGCTCGATGCGTTGTTCGCGGCGAAGAAGTAAGGCGCGACTCCCCTACAAATTCAAGAAAATGGAGACAGCAAATGGCCGAAGCAAAAGTACTCAGTGGCGCCGGGCTCCGTGGCCAGGTGGCCGGGCAAACCGCATTGTCCACCGTGGGCCAATCGGGTGCCGGCCTGACCTATCGCGGTTACGATGTTCGCGACCTGGCGGCAGATGCGCAATTTGAAGAGGTGGCCTACCTGCTGCTGTACGGCGAACTGCCGACTCAGGCACAGCTGGACGCCTACACCGGTAAGCTGCGCCAGTTGCGCGACCTGCCCCAAGCCTTGAAGGAAGTGCTGGAGCGCATTCCCGCCGACGCCCACCCGATGGACGTGATGCGCACCGGCTGCTCATTCCTGGGCAACCTGGAACCCGAGCAGGATTTTTCCCAGCAACATGACAAGACCGATCGCCTGCTGGCCGCGTTCCCGGCGATCATGTGCTACTGGTATCGCTTCAGCCATCAAGGCCAGCGCATCGAATGCGCGACCGACGAGGTGTCCATCGGCGGCCACTTTCTGCACTTGCTGCACGGCAAGAAGCCGAGCGAGCTGCACGTCAAGGTGATGAACGTGTCGCTGATCCTCTACGCCGAGCACGAATTCAACGCCTCGACCTTTACCGCCCGGGTCTGCGCTTCCACGCTGTCGGACCTGTTCTCCTGCATCACTGCCGCCATCGGCTCGCTGCGTGGCCCGTTGCATGGCGGTGCCAACGAAGCGGCGATGGAAATGATCGAGCGCTTCAGCTCACCGCAGGAGGCCATCGAAGGCACCCTCGGCATGCTCGCGCGCAAGGACAAGATCATGGGCTTCGGCCACGCGATCTATAAGGACAACGACCCGCGCAACGAGGTGATCAAGGGCTGGTCGAAAAAACTCGCCGACGAAGTGGGCGATACCGTGCTGTTCCCGGTGTCCGAAGCCATCGACAAGACCATGTGGGAACAGAAGAAGCTGTTCCCCAACGCCGATTTCTACCATGCCTCGGCGTACCACTTCATGGGCATCCCGACCAAGCTGTTCACGCCGATCTTCGTCTGCTCGCGCCTGACCGGCTGGGCCGCCCACGTGTTCGAACAACGCGCCAACAACCGCATCATCCGACCGAGCGCCGAATACACCGGCGTCGAACAGCGCAAGTTCGTGCCAATCGAACAACGCTGAGCTGGAGGGCGCTGACGTAGCGACTGAAGGAACCGACCCTCCATGTGGGAGCGGGCTTGCTCGCGAAGACGGACTGACATTCAACATCGATGTCGACTGATGCACCGCCTTCGCGAGCAAGCCCGCTCCCACAGTTGATCGAGTTCACTTCAGCGGCTGCGCCAGCCCCTTCTGAAACCACCGTGACCGAGTCCTGACGATGAACACAGAATTTCGCCAACCGCTGCCTGGCACTTCGCTGGATTATTTCGACGTTCGCGAGGCCGTGGATGCCATCCGCCCCGGCGCCTACGACGGCCTGCCGTACACCTCCCGCGTGCTGGCGGAGAACCTGGTACGTCGCTGCGACCCGGCCACGCTGCGCGAGTCGCTGCTGCAACTGATCGAGCGCAAGCGCGACCTGGATTTCCCCTGGTTCCCGGCCCGCGTGGTGTGCCATGACATCCTCGGCCAGACCGCCCTGGTGGACCTGGCCGGCCTGCGCGACGCCATCGCCCTGCAAGGCGGTGACCCGGCGCAGGTCAATCCGGTGGTGCCGACCCAACTGATCGTCGACCACTCCCTGGCGGTGGAAAGCGGTGGTTCCGACCCTCAAGCCTTCGCCAAGAACCGCGCCATTGAAGACCGCCGCAACGAAGACCGCTTCCATTTCATCAACTGGACCAAGAAAGCCTTCAAGAATGTCGACGTGATTCCGCCGGGCAACGGGATCATGCACCAGATCAACCTGGAAAAAATGTCGCCGGTAATTCAACAACGTGACGGCGTGGCCTTCCCCGACACCTGCGTCGGCACCGACAGTCACACGCCCCACGTCGATGCCTTGGGCGTGATTGCCATCGGCGTCGGTGGCCTGGAAGCCGAAAGCGTCATGCTCGGTCGCGCCTCGTGGATGCGCCTGCCGGAAATCATCGGCGTCGAGCTGACCGGCAAGCTGCAGCCGGGCATCACCGCCACCGACATGGTGTTGGCGCTGACCGAATTCCTGCGCAAGCAAAAAGTCGTCGGTGCCTGGCTGGAGTTTTTCGGTGAAGGCGCCAGTGCCCTGACCTTGGGCGACCGTGCGACCATTTCCAACATGGCCCCGGAATACGGCGCCACGGCGGCGATGTTCCATATCGATCAACAGACGATCGACTACCTGAAGCTCACCGGACGCGAAGACACCCAGGTGCAGTTGGTGGAAACCTATGCCAAGCATGTGGGCCTGTGGGCCGATAGCCTCAAGGGCGCGCTGTACGAGCGTGGCCTGACCTTCGACCTGTCCTCGGTAGTCCGCAACATGGCTGGCCCGAGCAACCCCCACGCCCGCGTCGCGGTGTCGGAGCTGGCCGCCAAAGGCATTTCCGGCCAGTGGGACGATGTGCCCGGGCAAATGCCCGACGGCGCGGTGATCATCGCCGCCATCACCAGTTGCACCAACACCAGCAACCCACGCAACGTGATCGCCGCCGGCCTGCTGGCGCGCAACGCCAACCGCCTGGGCCTGGCCCGCAAGCCGTGGGTCAAGTCGTCCCTGGCGCCGGGCTCGAAAACCGTGGCGCTGTATTTGGATGAGGCCGGCCTGACGTCCGAACTCGAGAAGCTGGGCTTTGGCGTGGTGGCCTTCGCCTGCACCACCTGCAACGGCATGTCGGGCGCGCTGGACCCGGTGATCCAGCAGGAAATCATCGACCGCGACCTGTACGCCACCGCCGTGTTGTCGGGCAACCGCAACTTCGACGGGCGTATCCATCCATACGCCAAGCAGGCGTTCCTGGCATCGCCACCTTTGGTGGTCGCTTATGCCATCGCCGGGACCATCCGTTTCGACATCGAAAAAGATGTGCTGGGCGTGGTGGAAGGTCGCGAGATCCGCCTCAAGGACATCTGGCCGAGCGACGAAGAAATCGACGCGGTGGTCAAGGCCTCGGTGAAACCGGAGCAGTTCCGCCAGGTGTACATCCCGATGTTCGCCATCCAGGAAGACACCGGGCCGAAAGTGACGCCGCTGTACGACTGGCGCCCCCAAAGCACCTACATCCGTCGTCCGCCGTACTGGGAAGGGGCGCTGGCCGGTGCGCGACCGCTCAAGGGCATGCGCCCGCTGGCGGTGCTGCCGGACAACATCACCACCGACCATTTGTCGCCGTCCAACGCCATCATGCTGGACAGTGCCGCTGGCGAGTACCTGGCGAAAATGGGTCTGCCGGAAGAGGACTTCAACTCCTACGCGACCCACCGCGGCGACCACCTGACCGCGCAGCGCGCCACCTTCGCCAACCCGAAACTGTTCAACGAAATGGTCCAGGAAAACGGCAAGGTCAAGCAGGGCTCCCTGGCCCGAGTCGAGCCGGAAGGCAAGGTCATGCGCATGTGGGAGGCCATTGAGACCTACATGGAACGCAAGCAGCCGCTGATCATCATTGCCGGTGCCGACTACGGCCAGGGTTCGTCCCGGGACTGGGCGGCCAAGGGCGTGCGCCTGGCCGGTGTCGAAGCGATCGCCGCCGAAGGTTTCGAACGCATCCACCGCACCAACCTGGTGGGCATGGGCGTGTTGCCGCTGGAGTTCAAGCCCGGTACCGATCGCAAGACCCTGGGCATCGACGGCAGCGAAGTCTATGACGTGATCGGCGAACGCACGCCGCGGGCGACGCTGACCCTGGTGATCACTCGCAAGAACGGCGAGCGCATCCAAGTGCCGGTGACCTGCCGTCTCGATACCGCCGAAGAAGTGTCGATCTACGAAGCCGGGGGCGTGCTGCAACGCTTTGCCCAGGACTTCCTGGAGTCGGCGGTGGCCGTTTAAATCGCTTGGGTGGCCCGTTCTCCGGCCACCCTTTTTTCAGGAGTTAGAGCACATGGCTCACTCGCCTCAAATCAAGATCCCCGCGACCTACATGCGTGGCGGCACCAGCAAAGGCGTGTTCTTCAGCTTGCAAGACCTGCCCGAAGCGGCTCGCGTTCCTGGCCCGGTCCGGGATGCCCTGCTGCTGCGGGTGATCGGCAGTCCCGACCCGTACGAGAAGCAGATCGATGGCATGGGCGGCGCAACGTCCAGCACCAGCAAGACCGTGATCCTGTCCAGGAGCACCCGGGCCGACCACGATGTCGATTACCTGTTCGGCCAGGTGTCCATCGATAAGCCGTTCGTGGACTGGAGCGGCAACTGCGGCAACCTGTCGGCGGCGGTGGGGTCGTTTGCCATCAGCAGTGGTTTGGTGGCGCCTGACCGTATTCCGCAAAACGGCGTGGCCGTAGTACGGATCTGGCAGGCCAACATCGGCAAGACCATCTTCGCCCATGTGCCAATCACCGAGGGCGTGGTGCAGGAAACCGGGGACTTCGAACTCGACGGCGTGACCTTTCCAGCGGCCGAAGTGCAATTGGAATTCATGGACCCAGCGGCCGAGGAGGAGGGCGGTGGTGGCTCGATGTTTCCCACCGGCAACCTGGTGGACGACTTGGAAGTGCCCGGTGTTGGCACCTTCAAGGCGACGCTGATCAACGCGGGGATCCCGACGATTTTCATCAATGCCCGCGATGTCGGCTATAGCGGCACTGAATTGCAGGGGGCGATCAACAGCGATCCCAAGGCCCTGGCCATGTTCGAAACCATTCGCGCCCACGGTGCCTTGCGCATGGGCTTGATCAAGCACCTGGACGAAGCCGCTCAGCGCCAGCACACACCGAAAGTGGCGTTTGTCGCACCGCCGGCCGACTACATTTCATCGAGTGGAAAAGCCGTGGCGGCCGGGGATGTCGACCTGCTGGTGCGGGCGCTGTCCATGGGCAAACTGCACCATGCCATGATGGGCACGGCGGCGGTTGCCATCGGCACGGCTGCGGCGATTTCCGGCACCCTGGTGAACCTGGCCGCCGGCGGTGTCGAACGCGACGCCGTGCGCTTCGGTCACCCCTCCGGCACCTTGCGCGTCGGCGCCGAGGCCAGCGTGGTCAACGGCGAATGGACCGTTAAAAAAGCCATCATGAGCCGCAGCGCGCGGGTGTTGATGGAAGGGGTCGTGCGGGTGCCGGGGGATGTTTTGGGCTGACAGCCAGCCTCAAGTGAAACCTGTGGGAGCGGGCTTGCTCGCGAATGCGATCATACAGTCAACTTTTATGGCGACTGACACACCGTCTTCGCGAGCAAGCCCGCTCCCACACAGGGATTGCGTTTCTGCAATCAGCCCTTCTTCGTCAGCGCCGCGACCACTAGCCCTGCATTACTCTCCAGCTCCGCCACTGGGTCGTCGGCATCGATGCTGAGCACCAGCAACTGGCTGCCGCCGTCGGCAATGGCTGCCTTCAGCGCATCCGAGGGCTGACGGTGATGGAGCACCAGCGCCACGTCATTGTCCTTCAACGTCGCACTCAATTGCTTGAGGGTTTCGGCGGTCCATTCGGCATCGGGCCGGGTATCGGTGCTGATGGCGTCCAGGTTGAGCCCGCTGATCAGGTAGCCGAAATGCTCGCTCAGGCTGACCACGCTCAGGTTCGCGGCGCTGGCGAGGCGTTTTTCGCTGTCGGCGCTGAGTTTGAGCAGGCGCTGCTTGAGCGCCGCCAGGTTGGCGTCGATTTTCGGTTTGT
Source organism: Pseudomonas sp. R151218B TE3479 (assembly GCF_053629195.1). Taxonomy (NCBI): domain Bacteria; kingdom Pseudomonadati; phylum Pseudomonadota; class Gammaproteobacteria; order Pseudomonadales; family Pseudomonadaceae; genus Pseudomonas; species Pseudomonas sp. R151218B TE3479. Next base: position 5,561,825 of record NZ_JBRJHV010000001.1, on the reverse strand, counting down.
CCGCCGGGGCCAGGCGCACCAGGTCGGCGGCGATCACGTCGGCCATGCGTCCCAGGTTATGGCTGGCCATCCAGGGCTGGCTCGCAAGGCCGTCGGTGCCGCCCGGTTGGAGGGCGATGCCGGGCAGGGCGCCGTCCACCGGGCGCGCGGCATCGACTTCGACGATGCGGATATTGCTGCGTCGGGCCATGGGGTACAGCGGATCGTCCGGCCATAGCGAGCGCAGGCCGATCACTCCGTCGGCGGCGCTGGCCAGTTTGCTCAAGGCCGACGCGCCACGACCGCTGAAGTAGGCACTCTGGCGGGTGCCGGGCAGATTGGCGGGCGCGGCCCGCTCCAGGCTGACCTCGGTGCCCTTGAGCAGCGCTTCGCCCAATCCATAGGTGACTGGCAGCGATGCCAGCAGACGAACCTTTTCGTCGGCGAATGACGAGGTGACGGCCACGCCGCACAACGCGACGGCCAGGGTCAGTTGTCGCAATGAGAAAACCATTTATCCAAGATTCCCTTTGAGGCTGGGGACGACACCGCGGGCGATGGCGCTCAGGGCGAAGGCGATGCCGGCCACCAGGATGATCGCGGCGCCGGACGGGATCGGCAGGTCGAACACAATCGGTGCGAGAATCCCGCACAAAGTGCTGACGGTGGCGATTAGCACTGAACACCAGAAAAAGCCTTTCAATGATTGACTGAGCAAGCGCGCCGCCGCGGCGGGAATCACCAGCAACGCGCCCACTAGAATGGCACCGATGACTTTCACCGCCGCTACGGTGATCAGCGTCACCAGGACCACGAACAGGTAGTCCAGGGTCTTGACCGCCACCCCACGCACCGCCGCCAGTTGCGGGTTGAAGCTGGCGAGCATGATGCGGTTGTACAGCGGCAAGGCCAGGGCCATCACCAGCGAGCCGACCACCGCCAGCACCAGCAGGTCATTGCCATTGACCGTCAGCACCGAGCCGAACAGTACGTTTTCCAGGATGTGCACATTGATCTTGCCCGCCAGGATCAACAGCAGGCTGGCGCCCAGGGCCAGGGACACCGACAGGAAGACGCCGATCAGCGTATCGGGCGCCAGGCCGGTGCGGTTGCGCAGGTAATTGAGCAGGATGCCGAACAACAGGCAGTAGCCGAACAGGCTGCCGTAAGGCCCGGTGTAGGGTTCGCCGAGCAGGATGCCGATGGCCACGCCGGTGAGCGCCGCATGGCCCACCGCCTCGGAGAAAAACGCGAAGCGCTTGACCACCACCAGCGTGCCGAGGCCGCCCAGCACCGGGCCGATCAACAGCCCGGCCAGCAACGCATTGACCACGAACCCATAGGCCAGCGCCTCAGGCAGGTAACCGGCCGAGGCCCAGCCCTGGACCATCAAACGAAAGGCTTCATAACTCATCAGGCCGCGCTCCCGTTCGTGCGTGGATGGGTGGAAAACAGCGTCAGCAGCCGTTCCGGGGTCAAGGTCTGGCGTGGCGGGCCGTCGAACAGCACGCGACGATTCAGGCCGGTGACACGGTCGGCCAGGCGCCCGACGGCTTCCAGGTCATGTTCGATCCACAGCACGGTGATCCCAGCCTGGCGCCAGTCCTGCAGCAATCGTTCGAACACCTGGATACCGGCCTCGTCCAGGGCCGACATCGGTTCATCCAGCACCAGCAATTGCGGCGAGGGAATCAACCCCTGGGCCAGCAACACCCGCTGGCGCTCGCCGCCGGACAGCGCGCCCATGCGCCGCTTGCGCTTGTCCTGCATGCCGACCCGCTCCAGGGCCTGGCCGATGGCGCTGGTGTAATGCTTGCTCAAGCCGAGAAACGCCGGCCGCCGCTGACACATCGCCGCCATGAAATCGTCCACGGTCATGGGCAGGCCTCGGTCGAATTCCAGCGCCTGGGGTACGTAGCCGATCACCCCGGGTTCGCCCGGCCATTGCAGGCTCAAGCGTCCCTGATGCGGCATCTGCCCCAGTAAGGTCTTGATCAGCGAACTCTTGCCGCCGCCATTGGGGCCGACCAGGGCATGGATGCTGCCGGGCTCCACCTGAAAGGCCACGCTGTCGAGAATGGTGGTGCGGCCCAGGTTCAGGCTGACCTCGGCGAACTCGATCAAGGGCCCGACGCGTTGCAGGGTGAGGGGTTCCTGGACGGTCATGCGCCGGACTCCTGGATCGCCCGGACCACGGTGTCGAGGTTGCCGGCCATTTCCTTTTCGTACTTCTCGGCGCTGTAGTCGCCGTAGGAGATGTGCGAGAGCGGGTACAGCTTCACGCCCGATTCACGCTGGATGGTGTCGACGTAGGTGGAAGGGAAATCCATCTCCGAGAAGATCACCTTCACGTCCAGCTCCCGCAGTTGGTCGATGGTTTTCTTCAATTGGCTGGGGCTCGGTTCGATGCCATGGGCCGGCTCGACCACGGCGGTCACTTCCAGGCCGAATTCGCGCAACAGATAGTCGTAAGCGGCGTGCACCGTGGCGACTCGCAGTTCGGCATTGGGGGCCTGGGTCAGCTTCGCCAGGGCGGCGGCGCGCATCTGCCGCAGGCGCTTGCCATAGGCGCGGGCGTTCTGGGTGTAGGCCTTGGCGTTGTCCGGGTCGAGCTTGCCCAATTCCCGGGCGATGTTATTGACCTGGGCGATGGAGGCGCTGATGGACAAGAACGTGTGCGGGTTCACGACCTTGCCCGCGCCTCGGGCGGCGGTGCCGGTGGCGGCCAGCAGGGGCACGTTTTCGTTGGCCTCGATCACCTTCACGTTCGGGGTTTCGCTGGCGGCGATCATGCGGTCGGCGAAGTCGTCATGGCCCACGCCGTTGAGCACGATCACGTCGAGGCCGCTGATGCGCTTGATGTCTTCGGCCCGTGGTTCATAGGCGTGGGGGTTGAAACCGGCCGGGATCAGCGGTACGACCTCGGCCTTGTCGCCGACGATGTTGGCCACGTAGCTGTAATACGGGTGCAAGGTGATGCCAATGCGCAGGCGCTTGGCGGTTTCGGCGCTCACCGGCGAGGTGAACAGGCAGGCCAGCAGGCCGATCAACAGCAAGCGCAGCAAGGGTCGGCGTTGGGATGCAATAGGCATGGGCAAACGGTCTTCTCTCGAATGAGGGCGTGGGGTCAGTGCCGGTGCTGGCGGGTTACGCCGGCATCGAATTGCGCGACGATCTGTTGCCAGCCAGCGGCGGACAACGCCGCATCGTCCAGCGCGGCGGGCGTCGCCAGGCCAGTGCCACGGTGGAGCCAGATGTCCGGGGCGGCGTCGGACGCTTCGCCGATGCGCATCAGAAACGAACCGGCCACCGACGAATTGGCACTGGCGCCGAAGTAGGCCTGGTCTCGCAGTTGTTGCCAGGCATGGCCGCCCCGGCTGATGGAACTGGCGTCCTGGGCGAACGGCGCGAAGCCTTCTTCGGCCAAGGTTTGCGGGGCGGGCAGGGTTTGTTGGTCTTCGCGCAGCAAGCGGATTTCATCCAGGGTCACCCGCAGGTCGGCATAGATGCCTTGCTCGGCGGCGCTGAGGTCGCGGCGGGCGTCGAGCTGGTTCGAGGCCAGGTGAGGCGTGTCCTCGGCCTTGCCATGCCAGGCCACCACGGACCCGGCCACCAGTACGATGACCAGGCACAACAGCAACACGTACAGGGTTTCATGGCCCGCGCCGGCGGGGCGGATGACTTGAGTCGTGGCGTTGCTCATGGGGCCTCGATGTCGGCTTGGTCGATTTCCACCACGTGGCCGGGGCCGGCGTCGAAGAGCACGTAGAATTCAGCGTTCGGTTTCTTGAAGGTCAGCTTCGAGTCGGCACCGAGCTTGCCCGGGACGAGGATGGTTTCGTCATAGCCGATCACGTCCAGGGTCACTCCGGGGGCACCGCTGCCGTCGGAAAAGCCGCCAGTGCATTGGATCTGTTCGGCGTCGATGGCCTTGCACTCGCACATCGGGTTATGGGCCAGGACGCTGGTACTGGCGCCTGCGCAGAGCAGCAGCGCCAGGCCCTTGGATAAAGCGCGGAGGGTCATGGTTTGGCTCCTTGGTTCTTCAGCCAGGTGACGGTGGCCGGGGAGGCCTGGCTCAGGGGAATGGAGGCCTGATGCATCGAACCGTCCCAACCTTCGAGGGTTATCCACAGTTCGGCATCGGGCTGAGTCTTTGGCGGGACCGGCAACAAGGCGCCCATGCGATAGGGCGATCCGAAGAAAATCACCCCGGCGGCGCGAAGGCTACGGGGCTTGCCGATGCGCAGGTAGGTGGCCTTGACCTGGCCGATACAGCTTTGGCACAGGGCGGCGTTGAAGTGCTTCATCGGCCCGGCAGGCCCTTGGACGCGGGGGGCTTCGTTGCGAAATTCCGCCAGGCGCAGGCTCCAGGGACCGACCTGGACTTCGCCGACTTCCCGCTCGCCAAGCCCGGCATCACCGCGGAACAGGGCTGCTTCTGAGAGGTATTTGGGCATGAACCCCAAGGGGATCAGCAGCAGCAAAACGTTGAGATGGAAACGCCATTTATGCCAGAACAGGCTCAGGCGTGACGGTGATGAAGCGGTATTGGACGGGGTCACAGGCTGCCCTCCGACGATTCATGCTGGACGGACGGCTGCAGTGCCTGCGCGATTCGGGCGCCACGGGTGGGTTTCTGGCTACGCTTGAAGGCATTGGCGGTGGCCAGGGCCGTGCGCTTGGTCCAGATCAGCAGCCCGCTGAGGACCATCATGCTCAGGATCAGACCGAAGAAAAACCAGATGAGCTTGATCCAGAGGCCGCCGAAGTCCCCGGTGTGCAAGGGCCGCATGGATTCGGTGACGAACTCCAGGGTCGTGCGGTCCGACAGCAACCGGGAGGCGGCCACATCGCCGTTGTAGGGGTTGATGGTGGCGGTCTGGAACATCAGCGGATACCAGCCGCGGCCACCGATTTCCAGATGGCTGTAGGCATTGCCGGGCATGCTGATGAAACTCGCTTCCAGTCCCGGAATGCGTTGCTGGGCGATTTCGATGGCCCGGTCCAGGTTCACCTGCGGTGGCGCCTGGCCGTCGACGGACAACGGCACGTTTTCACGGGCCACCACCGGGATGACCGGTTCGCTGGAAATGGAGATCTGGTTGTCGCCCAGCAAGGCCTGGATCAGGAACCAGGTGCCCGTGACAGAGATGACCGCGATGAACCAGATCGACCAGATACCGCTGAGCCGATGGAAATCCCCCCAGAAAATCCGTGCGCCATGGCGAATCCGCAGGGTCGGACGGAAGAAGCCTTTCCAGAAGCGCTTGTAGACCACCAGCCCGGTCACCAGGGACGCGAGCAAGGGCAGGCCCAGGAACGACACCAGGTACCAGCCCCAACTGTAGCCGTTGGTGAACGGCACCAGCCACCAGCCATGCAGGGCGCGGGTGAAAGCCTGGAAGTTGAATGTCGGCGCCGAGCCCTGGATAACGCCGCTGTAAGGGTTGACGTAGACCGTGTCGGGGCGTCCGTCGGGGTAGGTCACGCCGACTTCCAACGCAAAGTGCGACTCGTCCGGACGGATGATGCTTTGCACCTGGGTTTGCGGCTGGGCCTGCTTGATCGCGGCGATCACCTGGTCATAGCTGAGCAGCGTGGCCTCGTCCGAGGGTTTGCTGGCCCGCATGTCGGGGTTGGCCAGCCAGACGATCTCTTGGCTGACCACCGCCAGGGTGCCGGTGACGCAGACGATGAGCACGAAGAACCAGATGGGCAATGCCAGCCAGCTATGGACCAGGAACCAGAGTTTGGAGCGGGATTTCTTCGACATGATTGAACGTCTTGATTCGATGAAAGGTTCTGTATTGCGGGCTTCGCAATACCGTGAACCCAAAAAAGCAGACCGTGGCTTTTGCCGACGCGGCCTGCTGCATCTAATTAAGACGAACGAGCGACCAAAATCCCGAAAGGGAACATGAAAGAAAATGTTTCGCGTGGTAGGAGCTGCCGAAGGCTCGGGCTGCGTTCGGACGATCTTTTGATCTTTCCCCTTGGGACTCAAGTGTCAGGGGAAAGATCGCAGTCTCGTTGCACTCGACAGCTCCTACAGGACGCGACCCGGTGAGCGCGGGGGCAAGTCAGCCTTGCTGTTGAAACATCTCCCTGGCCCGTTGCTCGATCTGGTCCTGGCTCAGATCTTCCTTGTGTGTCGCGAGGAACCACAGATGCCCATAGGGATCCTTCAGGGTGCCACTGCGATCTCCGTAGAACTGGTCCTTGACCTCGGAAATCACCGTGCCGCCGGCGGCAATGGCCTGGGCAAATGCGCTGTCCACGTCCTCGACATATAAATGCAGGCCGACCGATGGCGATTGGTCCGGATTACTCAAGGGGCCTTGATCGCAAGGCGTGCCGAGCATGATCGGATAACCGTTGATCCGCAGCTCGGCATGGCCGATGCCCCCGTCGGGCATGGCCAGGCGCATGACCTCGGTGGCATTGAAGGCTTTTTTGTAGAAGTCGATGGCTTCGGCAGCTTTTTGAATGCCCAGGTAGGGCGTGATGTTATGGAAACCTTCGGGAATGGCATTGACGCCCATGACGTTTCTCCTTTTGTTATTGGGAGGCGAAGAGAGTCTTCGTCGATTTGCGCCCCTCCACTATAGGCCAGCGACCCTGGCTGGGCGCGGGGGCCGACGAACGCTTCAAGGCGATTCCAGCAGATGCGCTCCCGGCCCGCGTTGGCCCAGGACGTCGCCCTGATTGCGCAGCGGACAAGCTTCCATCGACAGGCATCCGCAGCCGATGCAGCCGTTGAGTCGATCACGAAGCGCCACCAGTTGGTTGATACGTTGGTCCAGGTCCCGGCTCCACTGCGCCGACAAGGTCTGCCAGTCGGCGGCCGTCGGGGCGCAGTTGTCTGGCAGGTTGTTCAGTGCCTCGCCGATTTCCGCCAACGGAATGCCCAAGCGCTGGGCGACCTTGATCAGTGCCACGCGACGCAATACCGCCCGAGGGTAACGACGTTGGTTACCCGGGTTGCGCGTGCTTTTGATCAGCCCTTTGGATTCGTAGAAGTGCAGGGCGGTGACCGTTACACCGCTGCGGGCGGCTACTTGGCCGACGGTGAGTGCCTTGTGGATATCGATCTGCGCCATCGTTTCAATTCACCGCTTGACCTCAAGTTAACTAGAGGTTTTACCCTGCACGCCTTCGGATCGCAAGATTCGCCTGACCTGCATAGGGGACCTTTCATGCAATCGCCCAGGAACAATCGCAGTTTCACCCAACTGATGGAGTTCGACATCGAGCCTCAATGGCAGCAAGCGCTGGTAACCGCCTTGTCGGAACAGACCGAGCGCCTGGCCCGGGACCACCAGGGGTTCCTGAGTGCCAGTATCCAGGCCAGCGACGATGGTCGCCGCGTGCTCAACTATTTGCAGTGGCAGACCCGCGAGGCAGGCGAGGCGGCACTTCGAAGTGTCGAAAATGGCGAGCAGGGTTTCTGGCGGCTGATCCAGGCTCACCGCGCCAAAGCCGTGACATTCGCCTCGTTCCAGGTGTTGCGCAACATCGAGCGCAGCCTGGACAACGCGCTGCATTGCCAATTGGTCGATTAAGCGCAACGGCTGATCCAGGCAGGCAATACCCACTATCGAGAGGGTTGATTTCTGCCGCGTAGGGTCGGCGGGTAGCCTTTGTTCATCGCCCAACTCCAGAACACCGGACACCCGCCATGAACCGTACCTTTGCCGTTTTGCTGCTTTTGACCGCTACCCTCCTGGGCGGCTGCGCCAGCTCATCCCCGGAGCTGCGCCCCTACACCGCCGATGAGGCCCGCGAGCTGGCCCTTGAAGCCTTGAATCGCCGTGGCCTTTCGTTCGAGGAATACCACGCGAAAAAAGCCGAACTGCTTGGCTCGTCGCAGAAAAACGTGGGGTTCGACGATCAGGGCCAGATGAGTGCCGAGCAGGTCGTGCAACAGCCTGGCCGGTCTAGCTGAGAGACTGTACCGCTCAAAGTTTTGCCCACTGTCCGTGGGTTTGCGCCAGGAGGTGGGGTAGGGTCATGACTTGACTGACCGCCCCTGATGGACTGCCCTGACATGACCCTTTCGCTTGACCTGCTGCTGGGCTTCGCCCTGTTTGCCCTGGTGACCTCGATCACGCCAGGCCCTAACAACACCATGTTGTTGGCCTCGGGTGTCAATTTCGGTTTCAACCGCACCATTCCGCACATGCTGGGTATTACCTGCGGCTTCTTTTCCCTGGTGCTGGCGGTGGGCCTTGGCCTGGGCGCGGTATTCCAGACGTATCCACTGCTCTATACCGCGCTGCGCTACATCGGCGCGGCGTACCTGTTGTACCTGGCGTGGAAAATAGCCCACTCCGGCCCGGTTTCGGAAAGCCAGCCGGGGAACAGTACACCGATCAGCTATTGGGGCGCAGCGGCGTTCCAATGGGTCAATCCCAAGGCCTGGATCATGGCAATCGGCGCCATCAGTACCTACACGCCACTCCAGGGTTATTTTTTCAATGTGCTGGTGATTGCGGCGGTGTTTGCCTTGATCAACCTGCCAAGCGTGAGCCTGTGGGTGGTGTGCGGCAGCCTGTTGCGCAACCTGTTGCGTGATCGTCGCTGGCTGCGCGTGTTCAACTGGGGCATGGCGCTGTTGTTGGTTGCTTCGATGTATCCCTTGTTGCTCGAAAGCATGAGTTGAGGGCTGAGCTTCGAGGCGATGCCTGCTAAGCTCGCTGTTCAGGAGCGTTCCTACGCACTTTTAAACGAAGTCCGACTTCTTTAAGGTTTTCGATCAGGTATTGCTAGTCTCGAACCCAACGAGGGCGCCTGATCCCGGAGCAGGCTCTGCGAGTTTCCTATGAATAAACGTCCTTTGTATTTCGATTACGCCGCCACCACGCCGGTGGATGAGCGCGTCATCCGGGTCATGGTCGAATGTCTGGGTTTTGACGGCAACTTCGGCAACCCGGCGTCCAGTTCCCATGCCTTCGGCCAGGAGGCCCGGCGCTCGGTGGAGCGTGCCCGCCAGCAAGTGGCGCAATTGGTGGGGGCCCAGCCCGAACAGATCGTCTGGACTTCCGGCGCCACCGAATCCAACAACCTGGCCCTCAAGGGTGTGGCCCAGGCACGCAGTGGTTCCGCCGGCCATGTCATCACCAGCCTGATCGAGCACAAGGCGATTCTCGATACAGCGCGCCAGCTCGAGGAAAGTGGCGTCGCGGTTACCTGGCTGGCGCCGGACGCCGAGGGCCTGATCAGCCCGCAAGCGGTTCGCGAAGCGTTGCGCGAAGACACCTTCCTGGTCTCGCTGATGCTGGTGAACAACGAGCTGGGCACCGTCAACGACGTCATCGCCATTGGCGAGATCGTTCGCGAGCATGGTGCGTTGTTCCATGTGGACGCGGCCCAGGGCGCCGGCAAGGTGCAGATCGACCTGGCTCGCTGGCCGGTGGACCTGATGTCTTTTTCCGCGCATAAAATCTACGGTCCCAAGGGCATCGGTGCGCTCTACGTCGGCGACCGTGCCCGGCCACGGCTATCGGCGCAGATTCATGGCGGTGGACATGAGGGCGGTTTGCGCTCCGGAACCCTGGCGACCCACCAGATTGCGGCCATGGGCGCCGCATTCGAATTGGCAGGCGCGGCATTCGACGAAGAACTCGCTAAAATCGCCCGGTTGCGCAATCGTTTGCTCGAGCCACTGTTGGCTTTGCCTGGTGTGCGTATAAACGGCAGTGGGAGCCGTCGGATTCCCCACACGCTGAGCCTGACCTTTAACGAAGGTGAGTTCAACCCGGCGACATTGGGCGCATCGATTGCATTTTCCGCGACCTCGGCCTGCAATTCGGCCCACAACACCCCGTCCCACGTGCTGCTGGCCCTGGGGCACGATGCCCGTGCGGCCGGGCGGACCATTCGCTTGAGCCTGGGGCGCTTTACCACCGAGCAGGATATCGACGAGGCAGTGCGGCTGATCAAGGTGGCATGTGCGACTGCGCCGGCGTTCTGGGCCACGACCCCATAAGCCGGATACGGCATTGAACAACAATATCAACGAACAGGAGAAACAATGAGCACCGAGCCTTTGCCCCATGGACTGGTTCCCCAGCGCCTGGCCCGAATCCGCCAACTGATGAGCCGAGAGGGCATCCACGCGCTGCTGGTGCCATCGGCCGACCCGCACCTGTCTGAATACTTGCCGGGTTATTGGCAGGGGCGGCAATGGTTGTCGGGGTTCCATGGTTCGGTGGGCACCTTGATCGTGACCGGCAGTTTCGCCGGCGTCTGGGCCGACAGCCGTTATTGGGAGCAGGCCACCAAGGAGCTGGAGGGCAGTGGTATCGAGCTGGTCAAGCTGATTCCAGGCCAGCCCGGCCCCCTGGACTGGCTGGCCGAACAAACGCCTGAAGGTGGGGTGGTTGCGGTCGACGGTGCGGTCATGGCCGTGGCATCGGCCCGCACCCTGGGCGGCAAGCTCGCCGAACGCGGCGCACGGTTGCGCACCGACATCGACCTGCTCAAGGACGTCTGGACCGATCGCCCAGGTCTGCCGGATCAACCGGTCTACGCCCATTTGCCGCCCCAGGCGACCGTCAGCCGGGTCGAAAAACTCGCCAAGTTGCGCGAATCCCTCCAGGAGCGTGGCGCCGACTGGCATTTCATCGCCACGCTGGATGACATCGCCTGGTTGTTCAATCTGCGCGGAGCAGATGTGTCGTTCAACCCCGTGTTCGTTTCCTTTGCCTTGATCAACCAGCAGCAAGCAACGCTGTTCGTGGCCCTGGACAAGGTTGACGCGCCGCTGCGTGCCGTTCTGGAGCAGGACGGCGTGACCCTGCGCGATTACAGCGAAGTCGCCGCCGCGCTGCGCGAAGTGCCGGACGGCGCGAATCTGCAGGTCGACCCGGCACGGGTGACGGTCGGCTTGCTGGATAACCTGGGCAGTGGCGTGAAGCTGATCGAAGGTCTCAATCCAACGACGCTGGCCAAGTCCCGTAAAAGCCTGGCCGACGCCGAGCACATCCGTCGGGCCATGGAGCAGGACGGTGCGGCGCTCTGTGAATTCTTCGCCTGGCTGGAAGGGGCCTGGGGGCGCGAGCGCATCACCGAGTTGACCATCGACGAGCACCTGACTGCCGCCCGCACACGTCGGCCGGATTTTGTCTCCCTGAGCTTCAATACCATCGCCGCCTTTAACGCCAACGGCGCGATGCCCCATTACCACGCCACGCAGGAGGCCCATGCCGTCATCGAAGGTGATGGCCTGTTGCTGATCGATTCCGGGGGCCAATACCTGGGGGGCACCACTGACATCACCCGCATGGTGCCGGTCGGAACACCCACCGCCGAACAGAAACATGACTGCACCCGTGTGCTCAAGGGGGTGATTGCCCTGTCCCGGGCCAAGTTTCCGCGGGGCATTCTTTCACCCTTGCTGGATGCCATCGCCCGTGCACCGATCTGGGCGGAGCAAGTCGATTACGGCCACGGCACCGGCCATGGTGTCGGCTATTTCCTCAATGTCCACGAAGGCCCGCAGGTGATTGCCTATCAAGCCGCTGCCGCGCCGCAAACGGCGATGCAGGCCGGCATGATCACCTCGATCGAGCCGGGCACTTATCGTCCCGGCCGCTGGGGTGTGCGCATCGAGAACCTGGTGTTGAACCGCGAAGCCGGAAGCAGCGAGTTCGGCGAGTTCCTAGAGTTCGAAACCCTCACCCTGTGCCCGATCGACACCCGTTGCCTGGAGCCTTCGCTGCTGACCCAGGACGAAAAAGACTGGCTCAACACCTACCACGCCGAGGTTCAGCGTCGATTGAGCCCGTTGCTGGACGGTGACGCACTGCAGTGGCTCAACACCCGGACGATGGCAATTTGAGGTAAAGGATCAGGCGAGGGCTTCACGGACGAAGTCCAGCCGATCCTGGCCGAAGAACAGCTCGTCGCCGACAAACATGCTCGGGGCGCCAAACACGCCTCGTCCAATGGCGTCTTCGGTGGCGCTCTTGAGTGCTTGCTTGACCTGCTCGTCGTTCGTCAGGGCCAGCACATAGTCGGCGTCGAAACCGCCTTCGTTCAGGACCGCTGCGACAGTCGCCGGGTCATTGAGGTTGCGGGCCTCCACCCAAAAGGCGCGGAACAGGCAATCGACGAAGGCCTCGAAGCTTTCGGGATGGCGCAGTTGCATGGCGGTCACCGCGCGCATCAGCAGCAGTGTGTTGACGGGGAAGTATGGATTGAACTGGAAGGCGACGCCGTAGCGCTTGGCGAAGCGACTCAGATCCTTGAACAGGTAAGGGTTCTTGGCGGGCACTGTCGCCGGTGATGCGTTGCCGGTTGCCTTGAAGACGCCGCCCAATAACATCGGACGATAGATCAACTGGCTGTTTGTCTGCGCACACAGCGCCGGCAACTGGGTATAGGCCAGGTATGTGGTCGGGCTGCCGAGATCGAAGTAAAACTCCACTGATCTGCTCATGGTATCTGCTCTCTTGTTGTTGTGAGGGGAGGGCTTACCAGCGTTCGTTCCAGGGGCGCAGGTCCAGCTCGAAGGTCCAGGCGTCGCGGGGTTGGCTGTGCAGATACCAGTAGCTGTCGGCGATGTGTTCAGGATTCAGGATGCCGTCCTGATCCTTGGTGGCATATTTTTCCGGGAAATGATCGCGGATGAAGTCGGTGTCGATGGCGCCGTCCACCACCACATGGGCCACATGAATGTTCAACGGCCCCAGCTCCCGGGCCATGCTTTGTGCCAGTGCGCGGATGCCATGTTTGGCGCCTGCGAATGCAGCGAACCCCGAAGCGCCGCGCAATCCCGCCGTTGCCCCGGTAAACAGGAGGGTTCCGCGTTGACGCTTGACCATGCGCTTGGCCACCTCCCGTGCATTGAGAAAGCCTGAGAAACAGGCCATTTCCCAAATCTTGAAATACTTGCGTGCGGTTTCCTCGAGGATGCTGCAGGGAACGTTGGCGCCGATGTTGAATACAAAGGCTTCGATCGGGCCGATCTGGGTCTCGATTTGATCGATGAGTGCGATCACATCGTCCTCTTTGCGTGCATCACAGGCAAACCCGTGGGCTTCGCCGCCTTGGGCGCGGATTCCATCCACAAGCGGCTGGAGCTTGTCAGCGCTGCGGCGGGTAACACAGGCTACAAAACCTTCCTGCGCAAAGCGTTTGGCAATCGCTCCGCCGGTGGCATCGCCGGCGCCAACAACCAGTACGACCTTCTTGTTATTCATGGTTAACCTCATGGGTAAACGATCGTTAACTAAACGGACGTTATGCTAAGATCCGGCAAGCGTCAAGGTGAGCAATCAGGGGGGGCAGGACCATGCGTTATTCAGCCAATCACAAAATGGAAACCCGCGAGAAACTGCTCGCCAGCAGTGCCGTGTCCGCCAAGAAATCCGGTTTCTCCACGGTCGGTGTCGACGGCCTGATGAAAGCGATCGGGTTGAGCGGCGGTGCGTTCTATAGCCACTTCTCGTCCAAGGATGAGCTTTTCAAAGCCATTGTTGAGCGGGAGTTGGCTCAAAGCCTGGATCGCTTGAGCGGCAATGGCGCCATGGACTCGATGAAGCTGGAGCGCTGTCTCAAGCAGTACTTGAGCATGAGCCATGTCGAGCAGCCCGAGGCGGGGTGTGCGTTACCGGTATTGGGTGCTGAGATCGCACGATCAGATGTCCAGGTGAGGGAAGCGGCGCAGGCGTGGATCTGTCGTCTGCACGAAAGCTGGGCACGAATACTGGGAAGCGACAGCCTGGCCTGGGCCATTCTGTCTCAATGCGTGGGAGCGTTGGTTGTCGCGCGGATGCTGGTCACGCCGCAGGTCCAGCGTGATGTCCTCAAGTCCAGCCATGAGGAAATCAGTCGTCGAATTGCCGACCAGGGGCTCGGCTAAGCTGATCTATTTGCAGATGACGATCATGCTGCGGCTGGTATAGCCGGCGGGATTGAGCCCGAAGGGATAATCCCCGGGTTCTTCAACGGCGTCACCAGACTTGGCAATGACCTTGTAACCCTTGGGAGCACATGCATTGGCGGCACTGGCAGCGCACTGGTCCCAGGATGAGGACAGGCCGGAGCAGTTGATGTGCAGACCCTTTTTGCCGCGTTTGACTTCAGTTTTCGATGTTGCCGCACAGCCCGCTACTGCAAGTACGGCGATCAGTATCAAAATTCGTTTCATTCCCGTCCTTATAACCGCCGCGGATCTTATGTCTGCGTGCGATCGTGTTCGCTCTTGCTTGAAGCGTTCATGACGTCCTGTATGAAAAAATCCATGTCTGGCATTAGGTTACTGGCCTAAACATGGCCTAAATGCGCGGCAAATGCCAGGCCTTCGTTAAATCCTGATTCAATCTACCGCGACAGCAGGCTTTGCGGTGCTGGCCATGGTCAGCGTGGCGCCCACCGACGCGAGGATGATGCAGGTAATGGCCATCCACTGGGCCAGGGACAGGTACTCCTGGAGAAAGACGAGCCCCGACAAGGCTGCGATTGCCGGTTCGACGCTCATCAAGGTGCCGAAGGTGCGGGCAGGCATTCGAGTCAAGGCGATCATTTCCAGCGTGTAGGGCAGGGCTGTTGACAGGATGGCGACGCCGATGGCGATTGGAATCAGGTTTGGTGTGAGCAGCGCGGTGCCGGCGTGGACAATGCCGATAGGCGCGACAAACAGGGCCGCGATCATGACTCCCAGTGCGGCAGTCTGCACGCCATTGTCCGCTCCGGCTTTCTGACCGAACAGGATGTACAACGCCCAGCAGAAACCGGCGCCCAGCGCGTAACCGGCGCCAACCAGATCGATACCGGCACTGGTCGCGCCGGTCGGTATGAGCAGCAGCAGGCCAACCACGGCCAAGGCAATCCAGAGAAAGTCGATCGCCCGGCGCGAGGCGTAAATGGCGACTGCCAGAGGTCCGGTAAATTCCAACGCTACGGCAATGCCCAGTGGAACGGTGCGAACCGACATATAGAAGAGGAAGTTCATACCGCCCAGTGCCATGCCGTAAACGATCACCGTGCGCAGGGATTGGCCGGTGAGCTTGGCACGCCAAGGGCGGAGCATTAACAGCATGATGAGACTGGCAAAAATGAGTCGCAGCGTCGTAGTGCCTTGTGCACCCACTACCGGGAACATGCTTTTGGCGAGGGAGGCTCCTGCTTGAATGGAAGCCATGGCTATCAATAGCAAGGCAACCGGGTAGAGGGTGGAGGCCAGGTTGCGATGTGGGGGGAGCGTCATTACGAAGTGTCGTCCAGAATAAAGGCGGGGGGCTGCGTTGAGCAGTATATTGCGCATATGCAGCGATTCCGTCTATATACCGGGCATATTTAAGTGTCATGTCGGGCCGTAGATAGAAAAATCAAATTAAGGGTTGACGGCAGATTCTGGAAGTCTATAATTCGCCCCACTTCCGGCGCAGTCGAAACGGAAAACTCCTTGAGATTCAACGAGTTAAGTAGGTTTCGAAGGTGCAGGGCTTCAGTTCATCGAAGTCCAGAAGGAGCAGGTAGAGCGGTGTTGTTTGGCTCTATCGGCGGTTCGATCTTCTCGGTCGAAAGCGGTGAAAAAGAGGTGTTGACAGCAGCGAGTAACGCTGTAGAATTCGCCTCCCGCTAACGAGAGATCGGAAGCGCAAGTGGTTGAAGTTGTTGAGGTTTCCGAAGCGAAACTTTGAAAATTTCTGAAAATAACCGCTTGACAGATACACGGGGCGCTGTAGAATGCGCGCCTCGGTTGAGACGAAAGACTCAGCCAACCGCTCTTTAACAACTGAATCAAGCAATTCGTGTGGGTGCTTGTGGAGTCAGACTGCTAGTCAACAGATTATCAGCATCACAAGTTACTCCGCGAGAAATCAAAGATGTAACCAACGATTGCTGAGCCAAGTTTAGGGTTTTCTCAAAATCCAAAGATGTTTGAACTGAAGAGTTTGATCATGGCTCAGATTGAACGCTGGCGGCAGGCCTAACACATGCAAGTCGAGCGGTAGAGAGAAGCTTGCTTCTCTTGAGAGCGGCGGACGGGTGAGTAATGCCTAGGAATCTGCCTGGTAGTGGGGGATAACGCTCGGAAACGGACGCTAATACCGCATACGTCCTACGGGAGAAAGCAGGGGACCTTCGGGCCTTGCGCTATCAGATGAGCCTAGGTCGGATTAGCTAGTTGGTGAGGTAATGGCTCACCAAGGCGACGATCCGTAACTGGTCTGAGAGGATGATCAGTCACACTGGAACTGAGACACGGTCCAGACTCCTACGGGAGGCAGCAGTGGGGAATATTGGACAATGGGCGAAAGCCTGATCCAGCCATGCCGCGTGTGTGAAGAAGGTCTTCGGATTGTAAAGCACTTTAAGTTGGGAGGAAGGGCATTAACCTAATACGTTAGTGTTTTGACGTTACCGACAGAATAAGCACCGGCTAACTCTGTGCCAGCAGCCGCGGTAATACAGAGGGTGCAAGCGTTAATCGGAATTACTGGGCGTAAAGCGCGCGTAGGTGGTTCGTTAAGTTGGATGTGAAATCCCCGGGCTCAACCTGGGAACTGCATTCAAAACTGTCGAGCTAGAGTATGGTAGAGGGTGGTGGAATTTCCTGTGTAGCGGTGAAATGCGTAGATATAGGAAGGAACACCAGTGGCGAAGGCGACCACCTGGACTGATACTGACACTGAGGTGCGAAAGCGTGGGGAGCAAACAGGATTAGATACCCTGGTAGTCCACGCCGTAAACGATGTCAACTAGCCGTTGGGAGCCTTGAGCTCTTAGTGGCGCAGCTAACGCATTAAGTTGACCGCCTGGGGAGTACGGCCGCAAGGTTAAAACTCAAATGAATTGACGGGGGCCCGCACAAGCGGTGGAGCATGTGGTTTAATTCGAAGCAACGCGAAGAACCTTACCAGGCCTTGACATCCAATGAACTTTCCAGAGATGGATTGGTGCCTTCGGGAGCATTGAGACAGGTGCTGCATGGCTGTCGTCAGCTCGTGTCGTGAGATGTTGGGTTAAGTCCCGTAACGAGCGCAACCCTTGTCCTTAGTTACCAGCACGTTATGGTGGGCACTCTAAGGAGACTGCCGGTGACAAACCGGAGGAAGGTGGGGATGACGTCAAGTCATCATGGCCCTTACGGCCTGGGCTACACACGTGCTACAATGGTCGGTACAGAGGGTTGCCAAGCCGCGAGGTGGAGCTAATCCCACAAAACCGATCGTAGTCCGGATCGCAGTCTGCAACTCGACTGCGTGAAGTCGGAATCGCTAGTAATCGCGAATCAGAATGTCGCGGTGAATACGTTCCCGGGCCTTGTACACACCGCCCGTCACACCATGGGAGTGGGTTGCACCAGAAGTAGCTAGTCTAACCTTCGGGGGGACGGTTACCACGGTGTGATTCATGACTGGGGTGAAGTCGTAACAAGGTAGCCGTAGGGGAACCTGCGGCTGGATCACCTCCTTAATCGACGACCGTAGCTGCTTCATGAGCTCCCACACGAATTGCTTGATTCATTGAAGAAGACGATAGAAGCAGCTTTAAGCTCCAAGCTGATAGCTCACAGCTAACAGTTACAAGCTCGAAATTGGGTCTGTAGCTCAGTTGGTTAGAGCGCACCCCTGATAAGGGTGAGGTCGGCAGTTCGAATCTGCCCAGACCCACCAATTTTGTTATGGGGCCATAGCTCAGCTGGGAGAGCGCCTGCCTTGCACGCAGGAGGTCAGCGGTTCGATCCCGCTTGGCTCCACCATAAACTGCTTCTGAAAGCTTAGAAATGAGCATTCCATCAAGGTGATGGTGAATGTTGATTTCTAGTCTTTTGATTAGATCGTTCTTTAAAAATTTGGGTATGTGATAGAAAGATAGACTGAACGTTACTTTCACTGGTAACGGATCAGGCTAAGGTAAAATTTGTGAGTTGCTCTTTGAGCAAGATCGAATTTTCGGCGAATGTCGTCTTCACAGTATAACCAGATTGCTTGGGGTTATATGGTCAAGTGAAGAAGCGCATACGGTGGATGCCTTGGCAGTCAGAGGCGATGAAAGACGTGGTAGCCTGCGAAAAGCTTCGGGGAGTCGGCAAACAGACTGTGATCCGGAGATGTCTGAATGGGGGAACCCAGCCATCATAAGATGGTTATCTTGTACTGAATACATAGGTGCAAGAGGCGAACCAGGGGAACTGAAACATCTAAGTACCCTGAGGAAAAGAAATCAACCGAGATTCCCTTAGTAGTGGCGAGCGAACGGGGACTAGCCCTTAAGCTTCTTTGATTTTAGCGGAACGCTCTGGAAAGTGCGGCCATAGTGGGTGATAGCCCTGTACGCGAAAGGATCTTAGAAGTGAAATCGAGTAGGACGGAGCACGAGAAACTTTGTCTGAATATGGGGGGACCATCCTCCAAGGCTAAATACTACTGACTGACCGATAGTGAACTAGTACCGTGAGGGAAAGGCGAAAAGAACCCCGGAGAGGGGAGTGAAATAGATCCTGAAACCGTATGCGTACAAGCAGTGGGAGCCCACTTTGTTGGGTGACTGCGTACCTTTTGTATAATGGGTCAGCGACTTATTTTCAGTGGCGAGCTTAACCGAATAGGGGAGGCGTAGCGAAAGCGAGTCTTAATAGGGCGTCTAGTCGCTGGGAATAGACCCGAAACCGGGCGATCTATCCATGGGCAGGTTGAAGGTTAGGTAACACTGACTGGAGGACCGAACCGACTACCGTTGAAAAGTTAGCGGATGACCTGTGGATCGGAGTGAAAGGCTAATCAAGCTCGGAGATAGCTGGTTCTCCTCGAAAGCTATTTAGGTAGCGCCTCATGTATCACTGTAGGGGGTAGAGCACTGTTTCGGCTAGGGGGTCATCCCGACTTACCAAACCGATGCAAACTCCGAATACCTACAAGTGCCGAGCATGGGAGACACACGGCGGGTGCTAACGTCCGTCGTGAAAAGGGAAACAACCCAGACCGTCAGCTAAGGTCCCAAAGTTATGGTTAAGTGGGAAACGATGTGGGAAGGCTTAGACAGCTAGGAGGTTGGCTTAGAAGCAGCCACCCTTTAAAGAAAGCGTAATAGCTCACTAGTCGAGTCGGCCTGCGCGGAAGATGTAACGGGGCTCAAACCATACACCGAAGCTACGGGTATCACGCAAGTGATGCGGTAGAGGAGCGTTCTGTAAGCCTGTGAAGGTGAGTTGAGAAGCTTGCTGGAGGTATCAGAAGTGCGAATGCTGACATGAGTAACGACAATGGGTGTGAAAAACACCCACGCCGAAAGACCAAGGTTTCCTGCGCAACGTTAATCGACGCAGGGTTAGTCGGTCCCTAAGGCGAGGCTGAAAAGCGTAGTCGATGGAAAACAGGTTAATATTCCTGTACTTCTGGTTATTGCGATGGAGGGACGGAGAAGGCTAGGCCAGCTTGGCGTTGGTTGTCCAAGTTTAAGGTGGTAGGCTGGAATCTTAGGTAAATCCGGGATTCTAAGG
Source organism: Pseudomonas sp. R151218B TE3479 (assembly GCF_053629195.1). NCBI lineage: Bacteria > Pseudomonadati > Pseudomonadota > Gammaproteobacteria > Pseudomonadales > Pseudomonadaceae > Pseudomonas > Pseudomonas sp. R151218B TE3479. Next base: position 5,542,387 of record NZ_JBRJHV010000001.1, on the reverse strand, counting down.
CCGAGAGCTGATGACGAGTTACCCTTTGGGTGACGAAGTGGTTGATGCCATGCTTCCAAGAAAAGCTTCTAAGCTTCAGGTAACCAGGAACCGTACCCCAAACCGACACAGGTGGTTGGGTAGAGAATACCAAGGCGCTTGAGAGAACTCGGGTGAAGGAACTAGGCAAAATGGCACCGTAACTTCGGGAGAAGGTGCGCCGGTGAGGGTGAAGCACTTGCTGCGTAAGCCCACGCCGGTCGAAGATACCAGGCCGCTGCGACTGTTTATTAAAAACACAGCACTCTGCAAACACGAAAGTGGACGTATAGGGTGTGACGCCTGCCCGGTGCCGGAAGGTTAATTGATGGGGTTAGCTAACGCGAAGCTCTTGATCGAAGCCCCGGTAAACGGCGGCCGTAACTATAACGGTCCTAAGGTAGCGAAATTCCTTGTCGGGTAAGTTCCGACCTGCACGAATGGCGTAACGATGGCGGCGCTGTCTCCACCCGAGACTCAGTGAAATTGAAATCGCTGTGAAGATGCAGTGTATCCGCGGCTAGACGGAAAGACCCCGTGAACCTTTACTATAGCTTTGCACTGGACTTTGAATTTGCTTGTGTAGGATAGGTGGGAGGCTTTGAAGCGTGGACGCCAGTTCGCGTGGAGCCATCCTTGAAATACCACCCTGGCAACTTTGAGGTTCTAACTCAGGTCCGTTATCCGGATCGAGGACAGTGTATGGTGGGTAGTTTGACTGGGGCGGTCTCCTCCTAAAGAGTAACGGAGGAGTACGAAGGTGCGCTCAGACCGGTCGGAAATCGGTCGTAGAGTATAAAGGCAAAAGCGCGCTTGACTGCGAGACAGACACGTCGAGCAGGTACGAAAGTAGGTCTTAGTGATCCGGTGGTTCTGTATGGAAGGGCCATCGCTCAACGGATAAAAGGTACTCCGGGGATAACAGGCTGATACCGCCCAAGAGTTCATATCGACGGCGGTGTTTGGCACCTCGATGTCGGCTCATCACATCCTGGGGCTGAAGCCGGTCCCAAGGGTATGGCTGTTCGCCATTTAAAGTGGTACGCGAGCTGGGTTTAGAACGTCGTGAGACAGTTCGGTCCCTATCTGCCGTGGACGTTTGAGATTTGAGAGGGGCTGCTCCTAGTACGAGAGGACCGGAGTGGACGAACCTCTGGTGTTCCGGTTGTCACGCCAGTGGCATTGCCGGGTAGCTATGTTCGGAAAAGATAACCGCTGAAAGCATCTAAGCGGGAAACTTGCCTCAAGATGAGATCTCACTGGGACCTTGAGTCCCCTGAAGGGCCGTCGAAGACTACGACGTTGATAGGCAGGGTGTGTAAGCGCTGTGAGGCGTTGAGCTAACCTGTACTAATTGCCCGTGAGGCTTGACCATATAACACCCAAGCAATTTGAATGCTCCAAGCCCCAAGGCGAACGAGACCAGATTGCGGTGTGTGAAGACGAAACGAACCGAAAGTTCGAGACGCTCAACCGCAACGCACAAACTATCGCATACCCATTTGCTGGAACGTGACCGCAAGGCACGCGCCGGCTACCGAATTTCTTGACGACCATAGAGCATTGGAACCACCTGATCCCATCCCGAACTCAGAAGTGAAACGATGCATCGCCGATGGTAGTGTGGGGTTTCCCCATGTGAGAGTAGGTCATCGTCAAGATTAAATTCCGAAACCCCTATCTGCTGATGCAGGTAGGGGTTTTGTTTTTTCCGCAATAAAAGTGTTGGGCCAAAAAAAGGATGACTTGCAGAGGTCATCCTTTTTTGCATCCTGGCTGTTAAGCCTTGGGTACGGGGCAGCCCAAGTCACCTTCCTTGCACTTGAGATAGGTCTTGAACGCCTCGACCCGGGCCTTGGTCTGGGCGGTGATGCAATTGTCATAGATCAGCGGATAGACACTGCCGCCCTCAACCCCAGAGGCGGAGAATTCGCATTCGGCATCACGGAAGCCTATCCAGGCACGCTGCGCCTTGACCAGCATTTTCTTGGCCTCGGGGTTGTCCTTCAGGCGTGCGGTGATCTGCTTGTACAAACTGTTCAGCTCATTGTCAGCGGCCTTGTTTTCTTTGGCTGCACATTGGTTCATTTCGCCTTGAGTAGTGGCGTCAGCGCAGTCGTCGGCCTGGGCAACGGCGACAAAAAGCAGTGGTGTCAGGACCAGAAGCAAGCGTAGGGACATGTAGGGTCTCTCCTTGAGGGGGTGAAAACGCTGGGGGAAGTTTACATCGCGCCGAGCTGTTTTAAAGTTGGCGAGCGCTCAACAGCGGTCTGATACAACTTTCCGGTTGGCCTTGTGGTCTTACAAGCCTACTGTTGAAACACAGGAGGTGACTCATGCATTCATCCGACCGCATTGAAAGAAAGATCCTGCTCAAGGCCCCGCGCTCCCAGGTCTGGCGCGCCCTGGCCAATGCCGAAGCCTTTGGCCAATGGTTCGGTGTCGCCCTTGAGGGGAAACGGTTTGTGGCAGGCGAGCGTACCCAGGGGCAAATTACTTATCCAGGTTACGAACACCTTATCTGGGACGTAGCGGTGGAGCGGGTGGAGCCCGAGCGGGTCTTCTCGTTTCGCTGGCACCCTTACGCTGTCGAGCCGCAGGTAGATTATTCCCAGGAGTCCGAAACCCGAGTGCAATTCGAACTTGAAGACATGGATGGCGGTACCTTGCTCAAAGTCGTGGAGTCGGGTTTCAACAATATTCCCGAGGCACGCCGACTCAAGGCTTTTCGCATGGACAGCCGTGGCTGGGATGAGCAGATGGCCAATATTGAAGCGTTCCTGCACAAGCCTTGAGCCAGCCGACTGGTGGAGCTAAGGTTTTCGGAGGGGTAGATATAGCGAATGTCTTACACGAGATGGTAGCTATGTCGTCTATTTCATTTTGGATCCGAGGCGTAATCTGGACTTATCCACTGAAGCACAGGAAGTGCTCAGGATCAGGGACGATCGACCATGCAAGGATTAGCTATCGACAGGGAGTCGTAATGGTCTTGGAAAAACCCGCTTCGGCGGGTTTTTTTTTGCCCATTGAACAGCCAGGAAAGCGTCCTATGGCGAAACGCTTACACGCTGTTGCTGCTTTCTCGTCTTTTTCCAAGTCACCGGTGGGCCTAATCTATGTTCATCCACTGAGTACAGGGAGTGCTTGGGGTCATGGATGATTGGACCAGGCATGGAATGCCGGACAGGGAGTCAAATTGGTCCTCAAAAAACCCGCCTAGGCGGGTTTTTTTTCGTCTGTGGGAAAGTGGCCTGATCATGCCAGGCGCCGGCTCATGGTGCGGTCGGCACCGTCGGCAGCCAAAGTCTGGCCCCCAGGCGTACGGTCAGTACCATCGGCTGCGAGCATCTGCCCCCCCGGCGTCCGATCTGCACCGTCGGCAGCGAGTGTCTGCGCTCCAGGCGTCCGATCCGCGCCATCAGCGGCCACCGGCTGCTGGTAATCGCTAGCCCAGGTAAAAAAACGGTCTTGCTGCTGGCTCGGCAGGGCAAACGCACTGGCGCTCAGGGTGAAAGTGGTAACGGCGATCAAGGTGTTGAACGTTTTCATGGTAAAGACTCCGGTCATATCAGGTTGAGTGCCGGGTCGTTCAGATGTCGTGATCTGCTGAACCCGTTGCAGTCGGGACGGTTGTCTTGCTGCATGGGTTCAGATTAGGGGCGAGGCGGGGGCGGGCGTTAGACGGATACTGCCCTGGTTTTGCCTGATCCTGTCTGTGTGCAGGATCAGGCGCTACTGGCTTGCAGCGCCTGGGCACGCAAACGCGCGATGTCCTTGCTCGGCGAGGCGCCAAATAGGCGGCTGTATTCTCGGCTGAACTGCGACGGGCTTTCATATCCCACCTTGTAGCCAATTGACGAAACGTCGCTGTTCTCCGCCAACAATAACCGTCGGGCTTCTTGCAGGCGCAACTGCTTCTGGTATTGCAGCGGGCTCATGGCGGTCACGGCTTTGAAGCGGTGATGCAGGGCCGAAGGGCTGAGATTGATCATTTGTGCCAGGCTGTCGATGCTCAGTGGCTTGGCGTAATGAGTATTGAGCCACTCGATGGCGCGGCTGATGCGATGGGTCTGGGTGTCGGGAATGGCGATCTCGTGCAAGCGCTGGCCTTGGGTGCCACGCAGGAGCCGGTAGAAAATCTCCTGCTGGGCCAGCGGCGCGAGGGTGGCGATATCGTCCGGGCTGTCCAGCAGCCGCAGCAAGCGCAACATCGCGTCGAGTAATGGCGCATCGATGCGATCCAGGAACAATCCACGATCGGTTCTTTCGGTCGGCACGCCGATGGGGCTGGCGTCGGCGATCAGGCGGCAGATCTGTGCCGGATCGATGTCCAGGCGAATGCATAAATAGGGGCGCTCGGGACTGGCTTCGATCACCTGGCCGGCCAACGGCAGGGTCACCGAGACCACCAAGTAATTGAGGGGGTCATACACGTAGCATTCATCAGCCAGGCGCACTTCCTTGCGCCCCTCGATGATCACGCACAGGCCGGGCTTATGCACGACGTGCAGGGCTTCGGTCGGCTGGTCGCAGCGGATCAGGTGCAACGCTTCGATGGCCGTGGGGTGGACGCCGAATTCCGGGGCGAAGCGCATCATCAGGCTCGCTATTTCGGCGCGACGCTGATTGACGCCGTCGTCTGGCGCAATGTGGATGGACGTGGATACCGACATACCAAGCAACCTCCCTGGCCAAAATGAATAGACCGCGCTAGTAAAACCGATTGCGCGGCTGTCGACCAGAGTCGGATCTATCGCTACAGGATCGTGCAAGTGCGCAGGAGGATCCGGCTAACCCCGACCTCGCTCGGTTCCCTAATCTGGACCTGTCAAAACGCTCTCACCGGGAGCCAATACATCCAGTCGAGGGAACCATCATGTCCGATATTCAAAACAAAGTTGTGGTCATCACCGGCGCCAGCAGCGGGATTGGTGAAGCCGCGGCGCGGTTGCTCGCGGCTCGCGGTGCTCGTGTAGTGCTTGGCGCGCGGCGCATCGACCGTTTGCAAACCTTGGTGCAGGAACTCGAAGCCGCCGGCCAGCAGGCGGCTTGTAAAGCGCTGGACGTGACTCGTCGTGAGGATGTCCAGGCCTTCATCGATTTCGCTGTCGAGCGGTTCGGTCGGGTCGACGTGATCATCAACAATGCCGGGGTCATGCCGCTCTCCAAGCTCGAGGCGCTGAAAGTCGAAGAGTGGGACCGCATGATCGACGTCAACATCCGTGGTGTGCTCCACGGTATCGCCGCCGGGCTGCCGTTGATGCAGCGCCAGCGCAGCGGCCAGTTCATCAACATCGCCTCCATCGGTGCCTACGCGGTCAGCCCGACGGCCGCTGTGTATTGCGCCACCAAGTACGCCGTGCGGGCGATTTCCGAGGGCTTGCGCCAGGAAGTCGGGGGTGATGTGCGGGTGACGGTGATTTCCCCCGGCGTGACCGAATCGGAACTGGCCGATAGCATTTCCGATGAAGGTGGACGTGCCGAAATGCGTGAGTTCCGCAGGATCGCCATTCCGGCCGAAGCCATCGCCCGGGCAATCGCCTACGCCATCGAACAACCAGCGGACGTAGACGTCAGCGAACTGATTGTGCGGCCAACCGCCAGTCCATTCTGACCGACTTGACCGACAGGAGATGTCCCGTGAGAAAGGCATTTGGAGACCAGGATAAATTCGTCGGACTATGGGTGACGGCCGATGGCGTGATTCGCCATCGGCTGCTGCCGGGCGGACGCTATGACGAAGCGCGAGGTGTACGTGAGAGCGCATATCAGGGCGACTACTGGCTACAGGATGACCATATCGAATACCACGACGACACCGGTTTCACCGCCGATGGGGATTTTCGCGAAGGCGTGCTCTACCACGCGGGGATGGTGTTGTATCGCCAGGAGGGATGATGAACCGATGACCTTTGTGGTGAGGGGGCAACTCCCCTCACCACGGATTTCATTCCCATCGGGACTGATCGTTACGCCCGTTCCAAGCGCGCCGCAACACGCTGAGTGATTTGCGAGCGCACCCGGAACGATTCAGCCGCACGCCGGTTCGCTTCTTCCAGCACGCGCGTCGGCGCGGTGTCCGGGCTGCCGGCGTTGAACGGTGGGGCAGGGGCGTATTCGAGTTGCAGCTGGACCAGCTCGGCGGTGTCCTGGTCGAACAGTTCGGCCGCCAGGGTCAAGGCAAAGTCGATCCCGGCCGTGATGCCGCCACCGGTGAGCAGGTTGCCATCGCGGACTACGCGCTCCTTGATCGGCGTCGCGCCCAGGGTTTGCAGCAGGCTGTGATAGGCCCAGTGGGTGGTGGCACGCTTGCCTTGCAGCAGGCCCGCGGCACCGAGCACCAGCGCACCGGTACACACCGAAGTGATGTATTTCGCGTCGGCGGCTTGCCGCTTGATGAAGGCCAGTGTCTGTTCGTCTTCCATCAGGGGGCCGACGCCGATGCCGCCAGGGACGCAGATCACGTCCAGCTTCGGGCAGTCCTCGAATGTGATGGTGGGCAGCAGCATCAGCCCGGTGCTGCTGGTGACCGGCGCCAGGTCTTTCCAGACCAGGTGGACCTTCACGTCGGGCAACGAGGCCAGCACGTCATAAGGGCCGGTCAGGTCCAACTGCTGGACGTGGGGGAATAACAGCAAACCGATCTGCAACGTCATGTCGCGTTCTCCTTTGGATGATGCCCGAGGGGTGGACGGTTTTACTTTAGATCCGTAGGCTCTGGCGTATACGCCAATAAGCCCACGAATCACGCCAATATGCCCAGCCCACCGAAAACCGTTCATGTCCTGGCCTTCGCTAACGTGCAAGTGCTCGATGTCACCGGGCCCTTGCAGGTCTTCGCATCGGCCAACGACCTGGCCCGCCAGCAAGGTCTGCCGCTGCCGTACACGCCGACGGTCATCGCCGTGGGCGGTGGGGCGGTGATGTCCTCGGCAGGCTTGGCGCTGATGGCCGAGCCGCTGCCGAGCGAAGGCAGCGACACGCTGTTGATCGCCGGAGGCTGGGGCGTGTACGAAGCGGCGAAGGACCCGGCGCTGGTGGCCTGGATCAAGGATCATGGCCTGCGTTCGCGTCGGGTGGCGTCGGTGTGCACTGGGGCGTTCCTGCTGGCCGCCAGCGGTTGGCTGGACGGACGGCGTGTGGTGACGCACTGGACTCGCTGCGAACAACTGGCCGAGCAACATCCGCAATTGCGGGTCGAACCCAACCCGATTTTCATCAACGACGGTCCGGTCTGGACCTCGGCCGGGGTCACGGCCGGCATCGACTTGGCCCTGGCGTTGGTCGAGGAAGACCTGGGCCGTGCGGTGGCGCTGGAGGTCGCCCGGCACCTGGTGGTGTTCCTTAAGCGCCCTGGCGGCCAATCGCAGTTCAGCGTGACCTTGTCGCTACAAAAGCAAGGCAGTCGGTTCGATGACCTGCATGCCTGGATCGCCGAAAACCTCACCCGTGACCTGAGCCTGTCGAGCCTGGCCGCCGAGGTGGGTATGAGCGAACGCAGCTTTGTACGGCACTACCGCGCCGACACCGGCCAGACCCCGGCGCGGGCCGTGGAGTTGATTCGCGTGGAAACCGCTCGCCGCCTGCTGGCCGACACGGCGGTGTCGATCAAGCGGGTGGCGGTGCAATGTGGCTTCGGCAGCGAAGAAACCCTGCGCCGCAGTTTCCTGCGGGCCATGGGCGTGACGCCCCAGGCCTATCGCGAGCGATTCGCCGTCAGCCCTCAAGCAGATCCAGCAATGCCTTGAGCGTGGCCTCGGGGGCTTCCTGGGGAATGTTGTGGCCAACACCGGGCAGCACTCGGCGCTCATAGAACCCCGTGAAATGCTCGACGTCTTCATCGTGTTCCGACGCGGGCCCCACGCCGTCATCGGCGCCGCACAGGGAGATGCTCGGCACGCTGATGGCCGGTTGTGCCGCCAGCCGTTCCTCCATCCACTCCAGCGTCGGGTCGCCCGGCGCGTACATGAAGCGATGACGGTAGGAGTGGATCACCACGTCGACGAAGTCCGGGTTATCGAATGACCCGGCGCTGAGGGGGTACAGTTCGGCGCCCCGTGTCCAGGTCGGTGACCACAGGCGCCAGAGCAAGCCACACAGTTCACGCCGGTTCCGGGTCAGGCCCTCGACGCCTCGGGCCGTGTGGAAGTAATACTGGTACCACAGGCGATGTTCGGTTTCCGGGTCCAGCGGCTGCGTGGAACGTGGAATGTCCTGCAGGTTGTAGCCATCGCCGGTCACCAGGCAGCGCACACGCTCGGGCCACAGGGCCGCGACGATACACGCCGCCCGGCCGCCCCAGTCGTAGCCGCACAGCGCCGCTTGGGGGATGGAAAGTACATGCATCAGGTCCAGCAGGTCCTGGGCCAACGCTGCTTGCTGGCCGGAACGCAGGATGGTCGGGTTGTTGAAGCGGGTCGGGCCGTAGCCGCGCAGGTAGGGCACGATGACCCGGTAGCCACGCTGGGCCAGGGCCGGCGCGACTTCATCGAACGCCCTGGGGTCGTAAGGAAAACCGTGCAGCAGGATGATGGGGGCGCCGCTGGCAGGGCCGTGTTCTTCGTAGGCGATGCGCAGCAATGGCGTGACGGCGAAGTTGATCCTGGGCTCAAGGTTCATGTCGGCCTCCGGCTGTGTGCGGTTGCGTTCAGGCAGGTTCCTGGTTGACGTATTTGGCTCGATCCGGGGTAAACGTTACGATCATGTTCGTGCTGGAACAGGTCAAGGTGCGCTCTTGGCTCATGTCGATGTCCAGGTCTTCACCGCGCAGGCCCTGCCATTGGGCGAGGTACTTGAGGCAACCGAATTTTTCGTTTTTCTTCAGGCTGCGGCTGACGCCACCTTTCCAACCCAGCACCGGCAATTCACCGGCCAGGCAACGTTGCGCCAGTTCGGGAAACTTCATCGCCCGGTCGCGGCCGATTTCCCAGCACTTGATCAGGCCCCGATCCTGGCCCTCCCAGAGGTCCTCGCGGGTCAGGCCTGTTCGGGGTGGGGTGGTGATGGGGCGTTTGATATGGGTCATGTCAGGTCCTTGAGTCGGGTTTTTATCGGGCAGCTCCGCTGCACCCGTGAGAGCATCGATCTTAGGAGGGGTTGGCGGGGCTGGCAACTTCTAACGGACGGCGGGATAAATGGGACGCGGAGACTGCAATGCTCTTGTGGCGAGGGAGCTTGCTCCCGCTGGGTTGCGAAGCGACCCCACACCAGACGCTGATTTACCCTGTTCAGTGATGCCTGACCATTCCATCAGATTGGCGAGCGTTTTGTCGGGTGCCGGGGCGAACCCTGAACCTCAATTGCTCTTCGGCAAGTGCCACACGCTGCCTGGCCGTTTCCGTGGCAGCTCTTCCAGTTCGCCATGATCTGACAGCCGTTTGGGGCTCGCAGTCAGTGGCAACCGGGTGTGCGTCCTGCTGAACTGCCAGAGTAACGCCTGATATGCAGGGTGCCGATCCGTATCAAGGGTGCGGTAGCCGCCCGTGACCGCGACTTCATCAACTTGAAGAGCCAGTCGTTTCCTCTCTCATCCTGCAACACCTGACCGTTACCGATTCACAGCTTCAGGCGCCAGCAGCAATCCAGACGCCAATGCGACGAAGCTCTCCACCACTTGCTCGGAGGCCCTGTGCGGATCATCGGCATTGGCGATCCACAAGGACGCGCCGAGCAGGGCGCCCATGATCAGGCGCGCTGTCGCTTCGGTGTTGACCGGGCGAATCGTCCCTTCGTCGATCAGCCGTTGGATGCTGCGTTGAGTGCTGCGGATACACGCGTTCTGGCTGGGCCATTGCGAGGGATCGCCCAGCACCGATGGTCCGTCGAGGAACACGATGCGTTGGATTTCAGGTTCCAGGGACATTTTGATGTACGCGATGGATTCATCGATGAAGCCGTCCCAGATCGTGGCAGCCTCATCGATGATGACCGACAGGCGCGCCATCATTTCTTCGTCGATCTGGGTGATGACTGCCTGCAGCAGTCCTTTCTTGTCACCGAAGTGATGGTATAGCGCGCCCCTGGTGAGCCCCGCTTGAGCGGTCAGATCGTCCATCGAACTGTCCGCATACCCTTTCGTCGCGAAAGCGTCCCGAGCTGCCTTGATCAGCTTGCCGCGGGTTTCCGAAATCATGTCCGCACGCTTCTGCGCCATTGATCGTTTTCCTCATCAAAAATTTAACATGCATGGCGTATGTCAGTTGACATACGCTGCGTATGTCGTATTGTTGCTCACATACGAGGCGTATGCAATGAGCCTGAAGTTCTGTTTCTTCAGTCCGGTGACGCCGCTTTTCAGCACAGGATACCGAGCAATGCGTGAGCAGCGCGATCCCGAGAGTTCATTCACCAGCGTCGGCCAAGGTAAAACCCTCGGGCTGATCGTCAATCCTGTTGCGGGCATGGGTGGCCCGGTGGGTTTGAAGGGCACCGACGGCCCCGACGTCCTGCTAGAGGCGCGACGCCGTGGTGCGCGGCCGGTCTCCAGCGAGCGCGCCGTGCTCGCGCTCAAACGCCTGGCCGCCTCATCCATGCCTTTTCGCTTGCTCACTGGCTCTGGCGCGTTGGGCGAAGACGTTGCACGCGCCGCTGGTCTCGACCCTATTGTCGTCTACCGTTCAACATCCGAATCGAGTCAAGCCGATGACACGCGGAGCGCGGCGATTGTCATGGCCTACGCCAACGTTGATCTACTGCTTTTCGCCGGCGGTGATGGCACGGCGCGGGATGTGTTGGGAATGGTCGGTGACCGAGTGCCGATCCTCGGTATCCCGACGGGCGTGAAAATGTATTCCGCCGTTTTCGGCACCAATCCCGAAAACGCTGGAAACCTCGCCGCACGCTTTATTGCCGGCGAGCCTTCGCTGCGCTTTCGCGAGGCCGAGGTGATGGACATCGATGAAGCGGCCACGCGAAATGACCAGGTGTCGGCGCAGCTCTATGGCTACGCACGCAGCCCTTATGAACGTCACCTCGTACAAAACGCCAAGTCCGGCTCTATCGCCAGTGACAACCTGGCGCTGGACGCCGCCTGTCGGCAGGTCATTCGAGAGATGCAGCCGGATTGTCTGTACCTGTTGGGTCCTGGCACCACCACGCGGCGAGTGATGACCGAACTCGGCCTGCCATCGACGCTGCTGGGTGTCGATGCCGTGCTGAACGGCACGCTGGTGGGCTCTGACCTCAACGAACACCAGTTGATCCGGCTGATGGAGGGCTATGAGACCCGCATCGTCGTTGGTGTTCTTGGCGGGCATGGCAGCTTGTTCGGCCGTGGCAATCAGCAGATTAGCGCCGAGGTCATCCGCCGGGCAGGGCGCGAGCACATCATCGTGATTGCCTCGATGGACAAGCTGCTCTCTCTCGACGCCGGTTGCTTGCGCGTCGACACCGGCGATGCCCAAGTCGACGCCACGCTCAGCGGCCACATACGCGTGCACACAGGACCTGACCGGTCCGTCTTCTTCAGGGTTCGATCCTGACCATTTGTTCCATCCGAAAACCGAGGATAACCCCATGAGCAATCATGTCGCCCACCCCTACATGGCGAACTCCGTACCCGCCCTCAAACAGGAGATGCTGGACTCCATTGGTGTTGACAGCATAGAGGCACTGTTCCAGCAAATCCCCGAGGAACATCGCCTGCAACGGCCGATCAACCTGCCGCCAGCCCTGAACGAAAGTGAGTTGCGCCGACATCTGGTCAGTACGCTGTCGAAGAACAAGACCTGCGAGCAGAACCTCAACTTCCTCGGTGCCGGCTGTTGGCAGCATCACGTTCCGGCGGCCTGCGATGAGGTGGTACGGCGCAACGAATGGTTGACGTCGGTGTTCGGCGAGCCGAGTTCCGACCATGGGCGCAACCAGGCCTGGTTCGAGTTCTGCAGCCAGCTCGGCGAGCTGTTGAATATGGACCTGGTCGGCCTGCCCGTGCGCAGTTGGGGTTGCGCCGCCGGCCACGCCATCCGCATGGCCACACGCATCACCGGGCGCAACGAAGTGGCGGTGGTCCGCGCCATCGACCCGGAGCGGCTGTCGATCATTCGCAACTACTGCGAACCGGTCGACATGCCGAGCCACATCGTCGTACGGCTCGTCGACTATGACCCGAACACCGGTTTGCTCGACCTCGATCACCTGCGTGCCTCGATCGGTGCGCAAACCGCCGCCGTGTATTTCGAAACCCCGTCCTACTTCGGGGTGATCGAACAACAAGGCGCCGAGATTGCGGCGATTGCCCATGCGGCGGGCGCCGAAGTGATCGTCGGTGTCGACCCTATTTCCCTGGGCGTGCTGGCAGCCCCCATCGATTTCGGCGCGGACATCGTGGTCGGTACCACGCAGCCGCTCGGCGTGCACATGAATTGCGGCGGCGGCGTCAGCGGCTTCATTGCAACCCGCGACGAAGAACTCTATGCGCATCAGTACCCGACGCTGTTCATCAGCATCGCCGAGACCACCAAGCCCGGCGAATACGGTTTTGGCCTGAGCCTGTTCGAGCAATCGTCCTACGGCTTGCGTGACAAGGGTAACGACTGGACCGGCCACTCGGTGTACATGTGGGCCATCGCCAACGCCGTGTACATGGCGATGATGGGGCCGCAAGGCTTTGAAGACGTGGGCAAGGTGATCCTGCAACGGGCTCACTACGCCGCCAAGTCGCTGGCTGAAATTCCAGGGGTTGGCGTGACATTCCCGTCCGGTTTCTTCAAGGAGTTCGTGGTCAATTTCCAGGCCACCGGGCGCAGTGTGAAAGACATCAACAAGCAGCTACTCGCACTGGGGATCTTCGGCGGAAAAGACCTGACGCAGGACTTCCCGGAGCTGGGCGCCAGTGCCCTGTATTGCGTCACCGAGATTCACACCCAGGCAGATATCGAGCGTCTGACCGCTGCACTCAAAAAGGTAATCGCACAATGAGCACCACACTCAAGGAATACCACGCCCCCGTCTGGAGCGAACCGGTCATTATGGAAATGGGTTATCCCGGCCGCCGCGGTGTGATTTTTTCCGATGTCGAAGCCGACGTTCAAACAGCTGTCGGCAGCGCCGCTGATTTGATTCCCGCGACCATGCGCCGTTCGCGCAAACCGGCGTTGCCGGAAATGTCCGAGCCCGAAGTGCTGTATCACTACTTGCGCCTGTCGCAGCAGACCCTGGGCATGATGAACATCAGCCTGTTCGGTACCTGCACCATGAAGTACAACGCGCAGATCAACGAGGCCATGGCCTGGCGTCCGGAAATCACCCACGTGCATCCCTACCAGGACGAAGATACGCTGCAAGGCGCGCTGGAAGTGGTGCATGGCATGGACACGATTCTGCGCGAGTTGTCCGGGATGGATCAGTTCATCTTCCAGGCGGGCGGCGGAGCTGACGCGGCCTACACCAGTTGCGCCGTGACCCGCGCCTACCATGCGTCTCGTGGTGAACTGGCCCAGCGTGACGAGATCATTACCACCCTCCAGACACACCCCAGCAGTGCCGCGACGGCTGCGGCGGCGGGGTTCAAAGTCATCACGCTGATGATCGAGGAGAACGGCTATCCGTCGCTCGAATCGCTCAAGGCTGCCGTGTCCAACCGCACTGCCGCGTTGATGGTGAACAACCCCGACGACATGGGCGTCTACAACCCCGAGATACGCGAATGGGTGCGCGTGGTGCATGAGGCCGGTGGCCTGTGTTTCTACGATCACGCCAACTTCAATGGCGCGATGACCAAAATCCGCGCCCGTGAACTCGGGTTCGATGCCTGCATGTTCATGCTGCACAAGACTTTCGGCGCGCCCAAGAGTGGCGTCGGCGGCCCCGCTGTAGGGGCTTATGGCTGCTCGGCGGAACTCGCACCGTTCTTGCCTGCGCCCGTGGTCGCCTTTGACGGTGAGCGCTATCGCCTCGACCATGACCGTCCACAAAGCTGCGGCAAGATCCGCGAGTTCTGGGGCAATGTCCCGGTGATTCTCAAGGCCTACGCCTGGTCCCGCGCCATGGGTGCGGCGGGTATGGCGGAGGCCTCGGACATTTCCGTGCTGGCCAACAACTACATGGAAAAAGGCCTGCTGGCCATTCGCGGCGTCACCCGTTCCCATCCCGAGGCCACGAGTCCGCGAATGGAAATGACGCGCTACAGCCTTGAGCAACTCAAGGAAGACACCGGCGTGGATGTCCATGACGTGCAGAACCGCATGAGCGATTTCGGTATTGATCCGATGTGGAGCAGCCACCACCCGTGGTTGGTGCCCGAGCCGTTCACCCCGGAGCCGGGCGAAATGTATGGCAAGGAAGCGCTGGACACCTGGATCGCGGTGCTCGCGCGGATCTCCGACGAGGCCTACTCTAACCCCGAGATTGTCAAAACCTCGCCGCATAACCAGGCGATCCACCGGCTCAAGAGCGCGCCACTGGAAGACCCGCAACACTGGGCCATGACCTGGCGCTCCTATGTGCGCAAGAACGATAGACGTACGGCTTGAACCAGCAATTGCATCGATGCAGCGCCCCCGTCGATCAGACGGGGGCGGTGATCCACACCTGTTCAGAGCCAACAATCAGCCATTGGAAGTACCCTGGCGTGCTACGCGGCTAGGACTTCCCCACAGGAAAACCTCATGTCGATTTTCGAAACGGGCCTGGCACCCTCGCCAGTCAATCATGTCGCACTCTCGCCCCTGAGCTTCATCGAGCGCACGGCCTCGGTCTACGGTGAGTATCCGGCGGTGATCCACGGCGCGGTACGGCGCAGCTGGCAACAGACTTATGAGCGCTGCCGGCGCCTGGCCGGTGCACTCAGCGGGCGGGGTATTGGCAAGGGTGATACGGTCGCGGTGATGCTGCCCAACATCCCGGCCATGCTTGAAGTGCACTTTGCGGTGCCAATGATTGGCGCCGTCCTCAACACCCTCAATGTACGGCTGGATGCGCCCGCCATTGCTTTCATGCTGGAGCACGGTGAGGCCAAGGTATTGATCACCGACCGTGAGTTCCACGAGGTGATTCGTGAAGCCTTGAGCCTGCTGTCCAGTCCGCCCCTGGTGGTTGATGTGGACGACCCGGAGTACGGCGCAGGCCAAGCACTCAGCGATCTGGACTATGAAGCCCTGCTCGCTGAGGGCGACCCGCAATTCGCCTGGCAATGGCCTGAGGACGAGTGGCAAGCCATCGCTCTCAACTACACGTCCGGCACCACCGGCAATCCGAAAGGCGTGATTTACCACCACCGTGGCGCCTATCTCAATTCGCTGGGCAATCAGATGACGTGGGCCATGGGCAATCATCCGGTGTACCTCTGGACGCTGCCGATGTTCCATTGCAACGGCTGGTGCTTCCCCTGGACCGTCACCGCACTGGCCGGCACCCATGTGTTTTTGCGCCGCGTGGAGCCTGAGAAAATTCTCACCCTGATCAATCAACACCAGGTCAGCCACCTGTGCGGCGCGCCCATTGTGCTCAACGCGCTGGTCAACCTGCCAGACTCGGCCAAGGTCACTTTCGATCACCCGGTCAACGCCATGGTGGCGGGCGCCGCGCCGCCGGCCAAGGTCATCGGTGCGGTGGAGGAAATGGGCATCAAGATTACCCACGTCTATGGTTTGACCGAGGTTTACGGCCCCGTGACCGTTTGTGCCTGGCACGCCCAATGGGATGAGCAACCGCTCGATGAGCGGGCGAAGATCAAGTCACGCCAAGGCGTGCGCTATCCGACGTTGGAAGGCCTGATGGTCGCTGATCCGCAGACCCTGGAGCCGGTGCCTTGCGATGGGCTCAGCGTCGGCGAAGTCTTCATGCGCGGCAACACGGTGATGAAGGGTTACCTGAAGAACCCCGAGGCCACCCGTGAGGCATTCCAGGGCGGCTGGTTTCACACCGGCGACCTGGCGGTTCGTCACCCGGACGGCTATGTCGAAATCAAGGATCGGCTCAAGGACATAATCATCTCGGGTGGAGAGAATATTTCCACCATCGAGGTTGAGGGCGTTCTGTATCGTCACCCGGCGGTACTGGAAGCGGCGGTGGTCGCCCGTCCGGACGAAAAATGGGGTGAAACCCCGTGCGCCTATATCACCCTCAAAGCCGACTGCCAGGATATTCGGGAAGCCGATATCATCCGCTTCTGTCGTGAGCATCTGGCAGGGTTCAAGCTGCCGAAAACCGTGGTGTTCAGCGAGTTGCCGAAAACCTCGACGGGCAAGATCCAGAAGTACGTGCTGCGCGGCTGGGCCAAGGCACTCTGAAAAGGAACCCGCTTGACCGATGACCGGCACTTTTTCGCAATCGGGCACGCGCATGGCTCGCCACTTAACTTCGAACCGATTCATTACACCGCATCACAGATGAAGTCCCCAGCCCGTTGTCTCGCTCTGGGGGCTGGAAGGTTATGCACCTGCTGGGCAGTCGAGCGGGAGCAAGCTCCCTCGCCACAGGTTATGTATTCCTACAAAAAATGTGGTGCACCGGGAATTTTCTGACGAGTCGCGTCGGTTGCCGGTTCGGAAGGGGCGGGGATAGGCTTTGCTCGTCGCTGCAAAATCAGCGACCGGGTTTGGTCACCCGTCCAATGTCAGGCGCATACGCGCCAACCTCAGCATGTCGGCGCTTTTTTGCGTGCTTGTCGGTATGCTTTGCGGTGGGCTGTGCGCGGGGCACTTTCAAGTGCGCCGGGTGCCTGACTTCCCGGTTGACCAACCTGCGTATAGCCCACCACCCTCGTTTGGTCACGAGGTAGGTGAGCTCAACTTCAAGTCAGGAGCTTCACAATGGTCAAGATCACCCCCAACCCTCCACGCGCCGAAGACCTTTCTGCTTACACCACCCTCGACACAAAAAAACTCCGCGAAGCCGCCGACCGGGCGCTGAACATTCACTTGTCTCCCACCCCAGCCCAACCCGATACCCAGGACGGCCAGGTTTTCACCGTGGTCCCCGGGCTAAACACCGAGTCGGTGTTGACCAGCCTCAGCGAAACCCTGGCCTCGGCCGATGCGCTGGTCAGCGACCTGGGGTTCGAACTGGAAGGTTCCCGGCGACACGTAGCACTGGGGATTCAACAGTTGATCGAGCTGGCCAGATTGCTGGCCAACCGTGCGTTGGATGATCTGGAGGCGACTGGCTAATTGACACACCGCTCTTGTGGCGAGGGAGCTTGCTCCCGCTGGGTTGCGCAGCGACCCCAGGATTCTTGCGACTGCTGCGCAGTCGAGCGGGAGCAAGCTCCCTCGCCACAGACCACTCCGCTCACGGCTGCCAATGATTCTTCTCCCCGCTCAACTTGCGGTCCAGAAACGTCGCCGCGCTGATCAACGCCAGATGGGTCAAGGCCTGGGGCGTGTTGCCCAAGTGGTAACCGTGGCTGTCGAACTCTTCGGCGTACAGCCCCAGTGGGTTGGCGTAGCGCAGCAGTTGTTCGAATTCCAGCTGGGCTTTTTCCACGCGGCCGGCGCGGGCCAGGCATTCGACGTACCAGAACGAGCAGGCCGCGAATGAGCCTTCGATGCCGCTGAGGCCGTCGATGGGGTTGTCGTCGTTGCGGTAGCGATAGACCATGCCGTCGCGCACCAGGTGTTTTTCGATGGCATCGAGCGTCGAGAGCCAGCGCGGGTCGCGGGCGCTGACGAAACGCACCAGGGGCATCAACAGCATCGAGCCGTCGAGGGCGGTGCTGCCCAGGCGCTGGACGAAATGCTGGTGCTCCTCGTCCCAGAAATTCGTCCAGATGTCTTGGTAGATGGCCTGGCGGGTCTCGTCCCAGCGGGCGAACGGGGCGGGCAGGGAGCGTTTTTCGGCCAGGCGGATGGCGCGGTCGACGGCGACCCAGCACATCAGCCGCGAATGCAGGAAGTGCTGCTTGTCGCCGCGCATTTCCCAGATGCCCACGTCTTTGTCCTGCCAGACCTCGCACACCTGGTCGACCACGTCGACGGCATGTTTCCAGCCTTCATGGGAGATGGCTTCGCCGTATTTGTTGACCAGGTACACCGCGTCCATCAACTCGCCGAAAATATCCAATTGCACCTGCTGGTAGGCCAGGTTGCCGATGCGCACCGGCTGCGCATTGCCGAACCCGCTCAGGTGCGACAGCTCGGTTTCCGGCAGCTCCAGCCTGCCGTCCAGGCCGTAGAGGATGTTGAGTTTGGTCGGCTGGTCACAGCAGTCGCTGACCCGCCCGCGCAACCAGCGCATGTAGGCGTTGGCTTCTTCGACGAAGCCCAGGCGCATGAACGCGTAGACCGTGAACGAAGCGTCGCGGATCCAGGTGTAGCGGTAATCCCAGTTGCGCTCGCCGCCACGGGTTTCCGGCAGGCCGAAGGTGGCGGCGGCGAGGATGGCGCCGTGCTTGCGCGAGGTCAGCAGCTTCAGCGCCAGGGCCGAGCGATTGACCATTTCCCGCCAGCGTCCGCGATAGTTGGATTGGCCGACCCAGCCGCGCCAGAACGCCAGGGTCCGCTCCAGGCATATCGCGCTGACGTCGTCCTGAAGGCGTGGGTCGTCGATGCCGCCCAGCAGGAACTCGGCACTCTGGCCTTGCGTAAGGGTGAACTCGGCCACCGCTGCGTTCCCGTCCAGCGTCATGGGTTGGTCGGCGCACAAGCGCAGGCTCGGTTGTCCCGGCGCCTCGAAACAGATGTGGGTACCGTCCTGGCGCGCCGTGGTGGTAGCCCGGGCATAGTCGTGGCGTACCGCGCAGCGCAGGCGAAACGTCGCGCTGCCGATGGTCATGCCCACACGGCGGATCAACACCGGCAGATCATCCTCGCTGTCGCCGATGGGCAGCAGGTCGGTGATTTCCACCACGGCGCCGTCGCTCAGCCAGCGGGTTTGCAGGACGTTGGTGTCGGGCAGATAGATTTGTTGGCGACGGGCATCCGGCAGGTCTGGCGCGAGCTGGAAAATGCCTGCTTGCGGAGTGTCCAGCAGCGAGCAGAAGATCGACGGGCTGTCGAATTCCGGCCAGCAGAAAAAATCGACACTGCCGCGATCATTGACCAGCGCGGCGGTGCGCATGTCGCCAATGATGCCGTGGTTCTCGATGGGGCTTTGCGGTTCGTCATGATCAGCCATTGTCACGAAACCCCGGATAAAGGCTCATCCCGCCATCGATGAACAGCGTGGTGCCCACCACATAATCGGACAAGTCCGAGGCCAACCAGACCACCGCGTTGGCGACGTCCTCCACATCGCCGACGCGACCGTAGGGAATCAGCGCCAGCAGCTTTTGCTCCTGCTCGCCCTCGGTGGCTTCGCGATTGATCGCCGTGCGGATGGCACCGGGGGCGATGCTGTTGATGCGGATGCGCTGGTGGCTGGTTTCCTGGGCCAGGCTCTGCATCAGCAGATCGACACCGCCCTTGGACGCGGCGTAATTGACGTGGCCGGCCCAGGGAATGCGCTGATGCACCGAACTCATGTGGATGATCTTGCCGGCGGCCCGGGACACGCCCTGGCGAATGCCCTGGCGGTTGAAGATCCGCAGGGCGGCGCGGGCACAGAGGAACTGGCCGGTGAGGTTGGTGCCGATCACGGTGTTCCAGTCTTCCAGGCTCATGTCGACGGCGGCGGCGTCTTTTTGCAGGCCGGAATTGGCCACCAGGATGTCCAGCGTGCCAAAGGCTTCGAGGGTTTGGGCGAACAACTGCTCGACCTCCTGTTCCTTCGACACGTCGGCACCCACGGCGATGGCGCGGCCGCCGTTGGCGTTGATTTCACGGGCCAGGTCTTGCGCCGGGCCGGCGCTGGAGTGGTAGTTGAGCACCACCGCAGCACCGGCGTCGGCCAACGCCCTGGCCGAGCCTGCGCCAATGCCGGAGCTGGCGCCGGTGACCAGGGCAACCTGTCGGGCGAGGGATATCTGCATGGTCTAGCACCTTGAACGGAGGGCCTTACCTGCTGACTGGTGTGAGGAGGGTGGAGTTCACTTGGGTGAAGCGATCTTCACAATCCACTGAACACGCCACCCATGCCGAACACAAAATCTGTGGCGAGGGGATTTATCCCCGCTGGGGCGCGAAGCGGCCCCCATTCAAACCGCCTGACACACCACCGTTGCCAGGTTTTGGGGCTGCTGCGCAGCCCAGCGGGGATAAATCCCCTCGCCACAGATAAATCCCTCGCCACGAAAGCGGTGTTCGGCTGTTACCAACCCCGCCCTGAATTCACCCAGAAATTCACCGACAACGACGTCGACACCGACTCCACCTGATGGAACCAGCCTTCCGGCAAAAACAGCAAATCCCCAGCCTCCAGCGTCACGCGCATGAAGGTCACGTCCCGGGCGTGGGGGAAGCGTTGGTAGTCCGGCGCGTCTGGGTTGAAATCGCAGCCGTCCAGCCCGCCTTGGGGGGCCGTGGACCAGGTGCCCAGGGCTTCGCGATGGTGCGGCGCGGCGAGGGTGAAGATTTTCTGGCCCCAGACTTGGGCGAACAGGTTGTCGGTGTCGTCGCGGTGCAGCGGCGTCAGGGTGCCCTTGGGGCCGATCCAGATGCGCGGTGGGATGAACAGCGACGGGTCGAAGTAGGGCGGAAGCTTGATCTGCTCCATCAGCCGCGCTGGCAGGATGTTGTTGCCCATGTAGGCCGGTGGTTCGCCGTCGGTGCCTTTGGCCGCCGGGCTGTCGAGGGAAGCGATGAAGTCGGCCATGGACGTGGAGCGAAAGTCCCGCTCGGTGGAGAAGGTCTTCTTCACGTAGTCGCCGTGGCGGGTGATGCCTTGCAGTTCGGCAAAATGCACCAGGGATTCTTCGCGGCTGAGCTTGAACAACGGCCAGTCCTGCAAGGCATCGCTGATGACCAGCGGAATGCCGTGGGGCAGGTACTGCGCGCGAAACTCCTGCACCGACAGCCCGCTGCGAGGCCGCCGTTGCACGCTGCGTTGGGTTGGCAGGCTGGCGGTGAGCTTTTCGCTGAAGCGCGGCGGGGTGGGGTAGCGCTTGTTCATGTCGACCTTTTCCACCACGCCACCGCCATGCCGGGCATGGTCGATGATCTGCGGCAGCAACGTCGCCAGGCCCATGTTGCCGCCGATCTTCAGGCGACCGCTGGCGAACAGTTCTTCCACGTTGGCCATGCCGGCCATGATCCCGAGGAAGTCCGTCTCCGCCACCTCGATGGTGACGTCGGGGCTGGTGTGGCGGCCAGCCTCGGTGCGGCTGCTGGCCTTGACCTCGGACCAGTACGCCTGGTGCGGGCCGAACACGAATTGGAAGACGCCTTCGATACCAACGGCGCCGGCATTGGCGAACAGCTTGCCCAGGATGGTTTGCAGGTCCACGGCGGTCACTCTTGCGGGTTTTTGGTCTTAGCAGGTAACGAGGGCCCGGAGCAGAAATTTAGGCCCTCGTCGCTGCGTCATCGACCCTCGCCCTAGCGCGTCGCGACCATGAACACCCGGGGAAACGGCAGCAGCACGGTCCCATCGTCCAGGGCTGGATAAGCCTGCTCGATCGCCTTGAGATAATGCGCCAGGTACTGCTCGCGTTGCGTCTCGTCCAGCGGCTCGAGAAACGGCCGCAAGCCGCTGCCCTTGAACCATTCCACCACGCCTGGGGCGCCGCCGGCCAAGGGGTGATGGTAGGTGGTGCGCCACACGTCGACGCGGCTGCAGTGGGGCTTGAGGATCGAGTAATAGGTGCTGGGATCCTCTACCTCGGTACGCGAATCCGCCGCCCCGGCCAGTAGGCTGGCCCAGGGACCGTTGGCGGCGATTTCCCGCATCAAACGGTGGGAGGGCTGGTGCAGGGTGTCGGGCATCTGGATCGCCAAGCTGCCACCGGGGGCGAGTTTGCCGATCAGCGAGGGCAGCAGGGTGGCGTGGTCGGGCAGCCATTGCAGCACTGCGTTGGCGAAGATCACGTCGAACGGCCCGGGTTCATCCCATTGGCCGATGTCCGCCGTGTCGAACGCCACGGCGGGCAAGCGTTTGCGTGCGGCGTCGACCATGTCGCTGGAACTGTCCAGGCCGCGCACTGTGGCGCCGCTGAAATGTTCCACCAACAGTTCGGTGGAATTGCCCGGGCCACAGCCCAGGTCGATCACCGAACGGGCCTGTGTGGGGGGAATGGCGGTGAGCAGGTCCCGCGACGGACGGGTGCGTTCCTGTTCGAAGGTGACGTATTGCTTGGCGGACCAGCCCATGGCGTTCTCCTGTGCGGCGCAGTGAGTCGAGGTCGCCAGTATAAGGTCGGACGGGGAAGATGGAGCGAACGTAACGGTTTTGACTAATTTTGTGGGTTACGATCTCGTTATCTTTCCTACACGACCGATCGGAGAAAACCGCAGTGACCCAACTGACCCTGCTGTGCCTGCCTTATTCCGGCGCCAGCGCGATGGTGTACAGCCGCTGGCGGCGCAAGTTGCCGCAATGGCTGCATGTGCAACCGGTGGAGTTGCCGGGACGCGGGGCGCGCTTCGACGAGCCGCTGCACACCGACATGGGCCCGTTGGCGATGCAACTGGCGCGGGAGCTGTACCCGACGCTCCAGGCCCCGTACGCCTTGTTCGGTCACAGCCTGGGCGCGCTGCTGGCCTGCGAAATCGCCCATGCCCTGCGTGAGCTCGGTAGCCCGGAACCGGTGGCGCTGTTTGCCTCCGGCACTGCGGCGCCGACGATGCGGGCCGACTACGACCGCGGTTTCGCCAAGGCGAAAACCGACGCTGAGTTGATCGAGCAACTGCGCACCCTCAACGGCACGAGCGAGGAGATCCTGGCCAATGAAGAGCTGATGGCCTTGACCTTGCCTATCCTGCGGGCCGACTTTTTGTTGTGCGGACGTTTCCAGCCGCGGCAACGGCCACTGCTCGACTGCCCGGTGCACGTGTTCGGCGGCACGACCGACAAGGCCACCACGGAGCAACTGATGGGCTGGCGCCAGGAAACCACGGGCAGCTTCTCGGTGGACATGCTGGCGGGCGGGCACTTCTTCATTCACGAGCACGAGGCCAAGGTCTTGCGGCTGATCAAGGATCAGTTGAGCGTGCATCATCGGCGGCATGGGTTGGCCATCAGCGCCTGATTGGATTCCCAACTCATTCAAATGCCTTCCCCACATTGGCTGGGGTGATCCATCCCCTGTGGGAGCGAGCTTGCTCGCGATGGCGTCGTCTCAGTCAGCGAACAGCAAGCTGACCCAGCGCTATCGCGAGCAAGCTCGCTCCCACATGAGGGGGGCCGCATCCTTCTCGAAATCTTCGTTCTACCCCCCTTCCTGACACAAATTCCCAAACGCTAATTTTTCCGGCTTGCATTCGTTTCATAGGGACGACTTGCCTTTGTGCCTTGTGCCCACTGATTCCGGATACCCCAGAAATGAATGCTGAAGACGCCTTGAAACTTGCTCGCCGGTTTATCGGGTTGCCCCTGGAAAAGCGCCGGATGTTCCTGGCCGCGTTGGACAAGGAGGGCGTGGAGTTCAGCGGTTTTCCCATTCCCCGGGGTGTCGAGGCCGAGGATCGCCAGGCGTTGTCCTATGCCCAGCAGCGCATGTGGTTTCTCTGGCAACTGGAGCCGGGCAGCGGCGCCTACAACCTGCCGGGCGCGGTGCGGCTCAAGGGTGCGTTGAGCCTGCCGGCCCTGGAGCAAGCCTTCGCCAGCCTGGTGGCCCGTCATGAAACCCTTCGCACAGTGTTCCAGCGCCAGGCCGATGACAGCCTGCTGCAGGTCCCCTCCAACGCAACGCTGGCGATCAAGCGCCAGGACTTCAGCGCCTTGCCGGCGGCCGAGCGCGAGCAGGCGGTGCGTCAGGCTGCCGAAGCGCAATCGATGCAGCCTTTCGACCTGTCCAGCGGCCCGTTGCTGCGGGTCGAATTGCTCACCCTCGATGAGCAGGAACATGTGCTGCTGCTGACCTTGCACCACATCGTCTCCGACGGCTGGTCGATGAACGTACTGATCGACGAGTTCATCCGCTGCTACGACGCCCATGAAGCAGGCGTGGCGCCGCAACTGGCCGATTTACCGATCCAGTACAGCGACTACGCCCTGTGGCAACGCCGCTGGCTGGAAGCTGGCGAGCAGGCGCGTCAACTCGAATATTGGCAGGCGCAATTGGGCGATGAGCATCCCGTGCTGGAACTGCCCATTGATCACCCACGCCCGGCGATGCCCAGCTATCGCGGCACGCGCTTTGAGTTCGCGGTGGAGCCGGCATTGGCCGAGCAACTGCGCGCCACCGCCCAGCAGCACAACATCACCCTGTTCATGCTCCTGCTCGGTGCCTTCAACGTGCTGCTGCATCGCTACACCGGCCACACCGATATCCGTGTCGGCGTGCCCATCGCCAACCGCAACCGCGCCGAAACCGAAGGGCTGATCGGCTTCTTCGTCAACACCCAGGTATTGCGCACCGAGCTCGGCGGCCAGACCCGTGTCGATGAGTTGCTGCGCACGATCAAGGAAGCCGCCCTCGGCGCCCAGGCCCATCAGGATCTGCCGTTCGAACGGTTGGTGGAAGCCCTGAAACTGGAGCGCAGCCTCAGCCATACACCGTTGTTCCAGGTGATGTACAACCACCAGCCACAAGTGGCCGACATCGCCAGCCTCCGCACGGCGTCGGGGCTGGAGTTGTCGATGCTGGAATGGCAGAGCCGCACCACGCAGTTCGACCTGACCCTCGACACCTGGGAAAAGGCCGGCAAACTGCATGCGGCGCTGACCTACGCCAACGATCTGTTCGACGCCGCCACGGTCGAGCGCATGGCCCGGCACTGGACGCGGCTGTTGCACGGCATGGTCGCCGACAGCCGCGCGCTCGTTGGTGAGTTGCCGCTGCTGGAAGCCGGTGAGTACCAACGCCTGATCCATGACTGGAACCCGGTGGATGCGCCGTTCGACCAGGCGCTGTGCATCCACCAAATGATCGCCCGCCAGGCCCAGGCTGCGCCGGATGCACTGGCGGTGACCTTCGCCAACATCCGACTGACCTACAGCGAACTCGACGGCCGCGCCAATCGCCTGGCCCACAAACTCATCGAAATGGGCGTGGGCCCGGAAGTGCGGGTGGGCGTGGCGATGCCGCGCTCCGAGCGCCTGCTGATCGCCTTGCTGGCGGTGCTCAAGGCCGGGGGCGCCTACGTGCCGCTGGACCCGGACTACCCGGCCGAGCGCGTGGCCTACATGCTCGATGACAGCCGCGCCCGGGTCTTGCTGACCGAACAGGCAGTGGCGGCGACGCTGAACGTGTCGGCCGAAACCGCCGTGCTGATACTGGATCGGATCGAGCTGGGGCATTACCCACTCAGTGCACCGGTCACCCACGTCACGCCAGACAACCTCGCCTACGTGATCTACACCTCCGGTTCTACCGGCAAGCCCAAGGGCGTGGCGATTGCCCATCGCAACGTGCTGGCACTGATCGATTGGTCCCGATCGGTCTACAGCCGCGACGACATCCAGGGCGTACTCGCCTCCACGTCGGTGTGCTTCGATCTGTCGGTGTGGGAACTGTTCGTGACCCTGGCCAACGGCGGCTCGCTGATCATCGCCCGCAATGCCCTGGAGTTGCCGCAATTGCCGGCCCGGGATCAGGTGCGGCTGATCAACACGGTGCCCTCGGCGATTGCTGCGTTGCAGCGCAGCGGTGAAATCCCGGCCAGCGTGCGCATCATCAACCTCGCTGGTGAGCCACTGAAGCAAAGCCTGGTGGATGCGCTTTACCAACAATCCCCTTCCTGTGGGAGCGAGCTTGCTCGCGATAGCGGCGGGTCAGCCCCCCATGGGCCAACTGACAGGGCGCCATCGCGAGCAAGCTCGCTCCCACAAGGTGTAGAGCATGTCTACGACCTCTACGGACCCTCGGAAGACACCACCTATTCCACCTGGACCCGGCGCACCGCCGGCGGCACGGCGAACATCGGCCGGCCCCTCAAGCACACCGCCAGCTATCTGCTGGATGCCGACCTGCAACCGGTGCCCCAAGGCGTCTCGGCGGAGCTGTACCTGAGCGGCGCGGGCATCACCCGTGGTTACCTCGGCCGTGCCGCGATGACCGCCGAGAAATACGTGCCCAACCCGTTTTCCACAACCGGCGAACGCTTGTATCGCACCGGCGACCTGACCCGTTACCAGGCCGACGGCGCCTTGCAATACGTCGGTCGCATCGACCATCAGGTCAAGGTCCGCGGCTTCCGTATCGAACTGGGGGAAATCGAAGCGCGCCTGCTGCAACAACCCCAGGTGCGCGAATTGGCGGTGCTGGCCCAGGACGGCGAGCACGGCCAGCAACTGGTGGCTTTCATCGTCCCGAGCGAGGCCGCGGTGCTGACCGAGGCCGACGGCCAGGTGCAACTGCGCGAAACCCTCAAGGCTGCCCTGCGCGAACACCTGCCGGACTACATGGTACCGGCCTATCTGGTATTCCTCCCGCAACTGCCGCTGACCCCCAACGGCAAGCTCGACCGCAAGGCGTTGCCGGCCGTCGATGGCAGCGAGCAGCAGCGTGAATTCGTCGCGCCCCACAGCCCAATGGAAAAAGCCCTGGCGACGATCTGGCAGGACGTGCTGAACCTCGACAGCATCGGCCTGGAAGACAACTTCTTCGAGCTGGGGGGGGATTCCATCGTCGCCATGCAGGTGGTCAGCCGTGCGCGGCAAGCCGGGATCGTGCTCAATCCCAAGGCCTTGTTCCAGCACCAGACCCTGCGCAGCCTGGCGCTCGTAGCGCGCCAGGGCGACAGCCAGGCGATCGATCAGGACCTGGCTCGCGGCGCGGTGCCGTTGACGCCGGTGCAGCAGTGGTTCTTCGAGCGCGACATTCCCGAGCGGCAACACTGGAACCAGTCACTGCTGCTGGTACCGGGCGAACACCTTGATGCCGTGGCATTGGCCTCGGCCCTGGCCCGCTTGGCTGAGCACCATGACAGCCTGCGCCTGCGCTTTACCCAGGTGAACGGCCAATGGCAGCAAGCCTATGCCGAGCCGTCGGCGGCCAGTTTGTTGTGGCAGCGTCAGGCGACCTCGGTCGAACAACTCAACGCCCTGTGCGACGACGCCCAGCGCAGTCTCGACCTGGAAGACGGGCCACTGTTGCGGGCGTTGCTGGTGGGCATGGTCGACGGCAGCCAGCGCTTGTTGCTGGCGATCCATCACTTGGTGGTGGACGGTGTTTCCTGGCGCGTGCTGCTGGACGATCTGCAACAGTTCTACCGCCAACTGCAGGCCGGCCAGGCGATCCAGGTGCCGGCCAAGACCAGCGCTTATGGACAATGGGCCGCGCACCTGCACGGGCATCTCGATGGCTTCATGGGCAGCCTCGATTACTGGCGCGCCCAAAGCCAGGCGCCGGCCGGCAACGGCTTGCCATGCGATTACCCCGAGCGCCTGCTGCTGGCGTGTGACGAGCGCAAGGTGCAAGTGCGACTGGACGCCGAACAGACCCGCCAACTGCTGCAACAGGCGCCCAAGGCCTACCGCACCCAGGTCAATGACCTGCTGCTGACGGCTCTGGCCCGTACGGTGTGCCGCTGGACCGGCCAGGACAGCACGCTGATCCAGCTCGAAGGCCATGGCCGTGAAGCGCTGTTCGATGGCGTTGACTTGACCCGCACCGTCGGCTGGTTCACCAGCCTGTTCCCGGTCAGCCTCAGCCCGGCGCCGGCATTGAGTGCGTCGGTCAAGGCCATCAAGGAACAACTGCGCGCCGTGCCGGACAAGGGCCTGGGTTATGGCGTGCTGCGCTACCTGGGCGAATCGGCGGTGCGTGCCGAACTGGCGGCCTTGCCGGCGCCTCGCATCACCTTCAATTACCTGGGCCAATTCGACCGGCAGTTCGACGACGGTGCGCTGTTTGTTCCCTCTAGTGAAGGCAGTGGCGCGGCGCAACATACCCGGGCACCGCTGGCGAATTGGTTGACGGTGGAAGGCCAGGTCTATGGCGGCGAACTGTCCCTGAACTGGGGTTTCAGCGAGCGGATGTTCAAGCAGCAGACCATCGAGACATTGGCCGCTGACTACCTCGCTGAACTGAGGGCTTTGATCGAACACTGCTGCGCGCTGGAAACGCCACAGGCCACGCCATCGGACTTCCCCCTGGCCCGCATCAGCCAGGCGCAACTCGACAGCCTGCCGGTGGCCGCCGGGCAGTTGGACGATCTCTATCCGCTGTCGCCCATGCAACAGGGCTTGCTGTTCCACACCTTGTACGAGCAGGCGGCAGGGGAATACATCAACCAGTTGCGCGTGGACGTGCAGGGCCTCGATCCACAACGCTTCGCCGATGCCTGGCAGGCCACCCTCGACGCCCAGGACATCCTGCGCAGCGGTTTTGTCTGGCAGGGTGATCTCGAGCAACCGTTGCAGATCGTCCATCGCCAGGTCGAGTTGCCGTTCACGCGGTTGGATTGGCGTGAACACGACAACCTCAGCGAAGCCCTCGATGAACGCGCCGCCGCCGAGCGCCGGCAGGGTTTCGACCTGGCCCGGGCACCGTTGCTGCGCCTGGTGCTGGTGCAGACCGAGGCCGAGCGCTGGCACCTGATCTACACCCATCACCACATCCTGATGGACGGCTGGAGCAGCGCCCAATTGCTGGGTGAAGTCTTGCAGCGCTACAGCGGTCGCTTGCCCAAGGCCAATGCCGGGCGTTACCGCGATTACATCGCCTGGCTGCAACGCCAGGACGCTCAACTGAGCGAGGCGTTCTGGACCGGTCAGTTGGCCACCCTGCAAGAGCCGACGCGGTTGGCGCGCGTCATGTCCGCCAGCGAAATCCACAGCGGCCATGGCGATCACTTCCAGACCTTGGACGCGACCCGCACCCGGGCCCTGGAGCAGTTCGCCCGCCAACAGAAAGTCACCCTCAACACCCTGGTGCAAGCGGCGTGGCTGTTGCTGCTGCAACGCTACACCGGCCATGACAGCGTCGCCTTCGGTGCCACCGTGGCCCGGGCGTCCGGCGGATCTGCCGGGCATCGAGCAACAGGTCGGCCTGTTCATCAACACCTTGCCGGTGATCGCCGCGCCACGTCCGGACCAGTCCGTCGGTGCCTGGCTGCAAGCCGTGCAGACACAGAACCTGAGCCTGCGGGAGTTCGAGCACACGCCGTTGGCGGACATCCAGCGCTGGGCCGGCCAGGGCGGCGAGGCGCTGTTCGACAACATCCTGGTGTTCGAGAACTACCCGATTGCCCAGGCCCTGGCAGAAGGCGCCGGGCAGGGCGCGGTGTTTGGCGAAGTCAGTCACCTGGAGCAAACCCATTACCCGTTGAGCGTGGCGGTGACCCTCGGCGAGACGCTGGCGCTGCACTACAGTTTCGACCGGGCGCATTTCAGCCCGTCGGCCATCGACGGTATCAGCGCGCAGCTATTGCATTTGTTGGAACGTTTCGCCGAGTCGGCGGCGCGCAACCTCGGGCAAATCGCCCTGGTCAGCGCCGGGGAACAGGCCCGGCAACAGGCCGCCAACCATCCGCAGCCGTACCCGACCGACATCGCCGTGCATCAGCGCATCGCCGATCTGGCGGCGCTCAAGCCCCACGCCACGGCGGTGATCTTCGACGGCCAGCGTTTCAGCTATGGCGATCTCGACCGGCGCGCCAACCAGTTGGCCCACGCTTTGATTGCCCGTGGCGTGGCCCCGGAAACCCGGGTTGGCGTGGCCCTGCCGCGCAGCGAAGGGGTGATCGTCGCGCTGCTGGCAGTGCTCAAGGCCGGCGCGGCCTATGTGCCGCTGGACACCAGTTACCCACGGGAACGCCTGGCGTACCTGATCGAGGATTCGGGGCTGGAGTTGTTGCTCACCGACTCCCGGGTGTCGGCGCAGTTGCCCCTGGAAGGTGCTGCCCAGGTGCTGGAACTCGACCGCCTGGACTTGAGCCTGCAACCGCTGGAGGCGCCGTCCGTTCAGGTCGATCCGCGGAACCTGGCCTACGTGATCTACACCTCCGGTTCCACCGGCAACCCCAAAGGCGTGAGCGTGGCCCACGGTCCCCTGGCGATGCACTGCCAGGCCATCGGTGAGCGCTATGAAATGCAGGGCAGCGATTGCGAATTCCACTTCATGTCCTTCGCCTTCGACGGTGCCCATGAGCGCTGGCTCACCAGCCTGACCCACGGCGGTTCGCTGCTGATCCGCGACGACAGCCTGTGGACCCCGGAGCAGACCTACAACGCGATGCGCGAGCACGGCGTGACCGTGGTGGCGTTCCCGCCGGTGTACCTGCAACAACTGGCCGAGCACGCCGAGCGCGAGGGCAACCCGCCGAAAGTGCGCATCTACTGCTTTGGCGGCGATGCGGTGCCCAATGCCAGCTTCGAACGGGTCAAGCGCACCCTCGATCCGGACTACATCATCAACGGCTACGGCCCGACCGAAACCGTGGTCACCCCGTTGATCTGGAAGGCCGGCCGCGACGTGGCATGTGGCGCCGCCTATGCACCCATCGGCAGCCGCATCGGCGACCGCAGCGCCTACGTGCTCGACGCCGACTTGAACCTGCTGCCCCAAGGCATGGCCGGAGAACTGTACCTGGGCGGCACCGGGCTGGCGCGGGGCTACCTGAACCGTCCGGGCCTGACGGCCGAGCGGTTTGTCGCCGATCCGTTCAGCCGCAGCGGTGGCTTGCTCTACCGCACCGGCGACCTGGTGCGCCAACGCGTCGATGGCACCTTCGATTACCTGGACCGCATCGACAACCAAGTGAAGATCCGCGGCTTCCGAATCGAACTGGGTGAAGTCGAAGCCAGCCTGCAAGCCCTCGACGGCGTTCGCGAAGCGGTGGTGGTGGCCCAGGAAGGGGCTGCTGGCAGTGGCAAGCGTCTGGTTGCCTATGTGGTAGCCGATGAATCCGTGGGTGATGCTTTCGCCGAGCACTTGCGTGATCAGCTCAAGGCGACTTTGCCGGCGCACATGGTCCCGGCCTATCTACTGCTGCTCGAACGCCTGCCGCTGACCCCCAACGGCAAGCTCGACCGCAAGAACCTGCCCAAGCCCGACGTCAGCCAATTGCAGCGAACCTACGTGGCACCGCGCAGCCCGTTGGAACAGCAACTGGTGTCGATCTGGCAGGACGTGCTCAAGCTCGCGCAAGTGGGCCTGCGGGATAACTTCTTCGAACTGGGCGGCGATTCCATCGTCTCGATCCAGGTGGTCAGCCGCGCTCGTCAGGCCGGTATCCACTTCACTCCCAAGGACTTGTTCCAGCACCAGACCATCGAGGCGCTGGCGGCGGTGGCCCAGACGGGCGCAGCGCTGCAAGCGATCGACCAACGACCGGTCACCGGCGAAACAACGCTGCTGCCGATTCACCAGTGGTTCTTCGCCCAGGCGATTCCTGACCGTCATCACTGGAACCAGTCGGTGATGCTCAAGCCGACCCAGGTGCTGGATGCCCAGGCGCTGGAGCAGGCCTTGGACGCCCTGGTCGCGCACCACGACAGCCTGCGCCTGGCCTTCATCGAGCAGGCCGGAGGCTGGACGGCGCGCTACCGTGACGGGGGGGCCGACGGGGTTGTCTGGCAAGCCGACGTCGCCGATCTCGCCGCGCTGCAAGCCCTGGGCGATCAGGCCCAGCGCAGCCTGCAACTGGACGGCGGCTCGCTGATCCGCGCGGTGCTGGCGAACCTCGCCGATGGTACCCAGCGTCTGCTGCTGATCGTGCATCACCTGGTGGTCGACGGGGTGTCCTGGCGGATCCTCGTCGAAGACTTGCAAACGGCCTATCGGCAGGCACTGACCGGCGCCACCGTGCAGCTACCGGCCAAGACCAGCGCGATCCAGGCCTGGGCCGAAGCGTTGCAGGGCTACGCCCGCAGCGCATCCCTGCAGGCCGAACTGGACTTCTGGCAGCAGCAGTTGCAAGGCGCCTCCACGGCGTTGCCATGGGATAACCCCCAGGGCGGGCAGCAACAGGCTCAGGCCATGACAGTCCGCACGTCACTGGAGAGGTCCCTCACCCGGCAACTGTTGCAGCAAGCCCCGGCGGCCTATCGCACCCAGGTCAATGACCTGTTGCTCACCGCCCTGGCGCGAGTGATGGTGCGCTGGACCGGCGCTGACAGCGTGCTGGTGCAACTCGAAGGCCACGGTCGCGAAGAACTGTTCGAACACATCGACCTGACCCGCACGGTCGGCTGGTTCACCAGCTTGTTCCCGGCCCGTTTGACACCCGCTGCCGACCTCGGTGCTTCGCTGAAGCAGATCAAGGAACAGCTGCGCGCCATCCCCCACAAGGGCATCGGTTTCGGCGCCCTGGCACACCTGGGCGATGCGCCGGCGCGGCAAGCGTTGCAGGCCTTGCCGACGCCGCAACTGACCTTCAACTACCTTGGCCAGTTCGACGGCAGTTTCGCGGCGGCTGACGATGCCCTGTTCGTGCCCACCGCCGAGCATGGCGGTGAAGAGCTGAACATGCAGGGCCCGCTGGGCAGTCCGCTGGCGCTGGACGGCAAAGTCTTCGGCGGCGAGCTGGACTTGAGCTGGACCTTCAGCGGCGACCTGTTCAACGCCGCGACCATCCAGCGCCTGGCCGATGACTACCTGCAAGAACTCACCGCGCTCATCCACCATTGCTGCGACAGCCAGCACCGTGGCGTGACGCCGTCGGACTTCCCGCTGGCGCGGCTGTCCCAGGCGCAATTGGACACATTGGTCCGAGAACCTCAGGCTGTCGACGACATCTACCCGCTGTCGCCGATGCAACAAGGCATGCTGTTTCATTCCTTGCTCGGCCACGGCAGTGGCGATTACATCAACCAGATGCGCCTCGACGTCGAGGGCGTCGACCCGCAGCGTTTCCGCGCCGCCTGGCAGGCGGTGGTCGATGCCCATGACATTCTGCGCACCGGGTTCTTCTGGCAGGGCGACCTGGAGCAGCCGGTGCAAATCGTCCAGCGTCAGGTCGAGGTGCCATTCCGTGTGCTCGACTGGAACGGGCGGACGGATATCGACGACGCCTTGCAAACCCTCGCCGATGAAGAACGGGCCCAAGGTGTGGACCTGACCCAGGCGCCGTTGATGCGCCTGGTGCTGGTGCGCACTGGCACGGATCGGCATCACCTGATCTACACCAACCATCACATCCTGATGGATGGCTGGAGCAGCGCGCAGTTGCTCGGCGAAGTGTTGCAGCATTACCGCGGCGACAGCGTGGCACGCCCGACTGGCCGTTATCGCGATTACATCGCCTGGCTGCAACGCCAGGACGCGAGCCTCGGCGAAGGGTTCTGGACGCAACAGTTGCGCACGCTGGATGAGCCGGTGCGCCTGGCCCAGGTGTTTGCGCGCCCGGCACAGGACGTCTCGGCGACGCTGTACGGCCATCACCGCATGCAGTTGGATGGGATGCAGACCCAGCGCCTGGCCGAGTTCGCCCGCGAGGCCAAAGTCACCGTCAACACCTTGGTGCAAGCGGCCTGGCTGTTGCTGTTGCAACGCTACACCGGCAAAGCCAGTGTGGCGTTCGGCGCAACGGTGGCGGGGCGGCCGGCGGACCTGGTGGGTGTCGAGGGCCAGATCGGCCTGTTCATCAACACCTTGCCGGTCATTGCCAGTCCGCGGCCGGAACAGGACCTGGGCGACTGGCTGCACAGCGTCCAGGCGCAGAACCTGGCCTTGCGCGAGTTCGAGCACACGGCGCTGTTCGACATCCAGCGCTGGGCCGGCCTGGGCGGCGAAGCCTTGTTCGACAACATCCTGGTATTCGAGAACTACCCGATTTCCGAAGCCTTGGCACACGGTGCGCCTGAAGGCTTGCGTTTCGGTGCCGTGGACAACCTGGAACAGACCAACTATCCGCTGACCCTGCTGGTCAGCCTCGGTGCCGAGCTGGCAGTGCAGTTCAGCTACCAGTGCGCTCGTTTCACCGAGGCCTCGGTCGAGCAGATCGGCGTGCACCTGCAACGCTTGCTGCTGCAAATGATCGACGCCGGGCAACGGCCCCTGGGCGAACTGGGCTTGCTCGACGAGCACGAAACCCGCCAGCACGTGCAAGGCTGGAACGCCACCACGGCGGAATATCCCCAGGCGCGCTGCGTCCATCGGCTGTTCGAGGCCAAGGCCCGGCAAACGCCGGATGCCACGGCGCTGGTGTTCGCCGATCAGGTGCTGAGCTATGGCGAACTCAATGTCCGGGCCAACCGCCTGGCCCATTGTTTGATCGAGCAGGGCGTGGGGCCCGATCAGTTGGTCGGTGTGGCGCTGGAGCGTGGCGTGGACATGATTGTCGCCTTGCTGGCGATCCTCAAGGCCGGTGGCGCCTACCTGCCGCTGGACCCGGCGTTCCCCCAGGATCGCCTGGCCTACATGATCGAAGACAGCGGCATCGAACTGCTGTTGACCCACAGTTCGCTGCTCAACCAGCTACCGCTGTCCTGTGGGAGCGAGCTTGCTCGCGATGGCGGTGGTTCAGTCAATGATGATGTCGAGTGTGCCGACGCTATCGCGAGCAAGCTCGCTCCCACAGGGTTCGGTGGTGGCGTTAATACATTGGTGTTGGACCAGGAGGGTGGCTGGCTCGACGGTTATGCCTGCGAGGCGCCGGCGACGCGCTTGGATGCGGAGCACTTGGCCTACGCCATCTACACCTCGGGTTCCACCGGCAAGCCCAAGGGCGTGATGGTGCGTCATGAAGCGCTGGTGAACTTTGTCGCCAGCATGGCCCGTGAACCGGGCATCGCCGCCCGTGATCGGGTGCTGTCGCTGACCACGTTCTCGTTCGACATCTTCGGCCTGGAACTCTACGGCGCACTGTTGAGCGGTGCCTGCGTGGTGCTGGTGGACAAGCAGAGTGCCCACGACCCTGAGGCGCTGCTCAAGACCATTGACCGGCAACAGGTCAGCGTGGTCCAGGCCACGCCCTCGACCTGGCGCATGTTGCTCGACCACCCGGCGTCCGGTTTGTTGGCCGGGCGCAAATGCCTGTGCGGTGGCGAGGCGTTGGCCGAGGACCTGGCCGAGCGGTTGCTCGATGTCGCTGGCGAGGTCTGGAACCTGTATGGCCCGACCGAAACCACCATCTGGTCGGCGGCCTACCGTTTGACTCAAGAGCACCGCGTGCCGTACCTCGGCCGGCCGATTGCCAACACGTCGCTGTACATCGTCGGCGATCATTTCGCGCCGAACCCGATCGGGCTGATCGGCGAACTGTTGATTGGCGGCGACGGCCTGGCCCGGGGTTATCACGACCGGGCGGCGCTTACCGCCGAGCGATTCCTGCCGGACCCGTTCGGCAATGGCACGCGGGTGTACCGCACCGGTGACCTGGCGCGCCAGCGTGGCGACGGCGTGATCGAGTACATCGGCCGGGTCGACCATCAGGTGAAGATCCGTGGCTTCCGCATCGAACTGGGGGAAATCGAAGCCTGCCTGCTGGCCCAGGAAGCGATCCGCGAAGCCGTGGTGGTGCCACAACCCGGGCCGGGCGGCCTGCAGTTGGTGGCGTACCTGGTGGCCACCGATCCAGAGACTGCCGAACCCACGGCCCTGCGCGAAGCCCTCAAGGCGCAGCTCGCGCCCTTGCTGCCCGACTACATGATGCCGGCGCACTGGCTGCTGCTCGAACGTTTCCCGTTGACCCCCAACGGCAAGCTCGACCGCAAGGCCCTGCCGCTGCCGGACGCCCAGCAACTGCTGCGTGCCTACGTGGCGCCACAAGGCGCGCTCGAACAGAGCATCGCCGACATCTGGCAAGACGTGCTCAAGCTCGGACGGGTAGGGCGCGACGACAACTTCTTTGAACTGGGTGGGCATTCCCTGCTGGCGACGCAAGCGACGGCGCGCCTGCAAATGGAACAGGGCGCCACGGTGCCCCTGGACTTGCTGTTCAGCACCACGTCCCTGGCCGACTACGCCGCACAACTGGCGGCCCACCTGACCCCTCACTCCAGCGCAGACCTGAGTGAGATGCATGACTTCCTGGCAGACCTGGAGACCCTTTGAATGACTCACCTCGATAACCTGTCTCTGGTTCAGCGATTCATCCGTTTACCGCTCGCCCAACGGCAAGCGTTCCTGCACAAGCTGCACAGCAAAAACATGAGCCTGGCGGCGTTGCCGATCCCGGCGATGCGCGACGAGTTCGAGACCCTCGACCTGTCCTACGCCCAGGAGCGCCAGTGGTTCCTCTGGCAACTGGACCGCCACAGCGCCGCCTACCATGTGCCTACGGCGCTGCGCCTGCGCGGCGCCCTCGACCTGCCTGCGCTGCAACGCAGCTTCGACGCCTTGCTGGCCCGTCACGACGTGTTGCGCACGGTGTTCGTCGACAGCGCGCAAGGGCCCCGACAAGTGGTGCAGGCGCGTATGAGCCTGGCGATCGAGCCGGAGGCGTTGCTGGGCGAGTCCGCGCTCACAGCCCTGATCGATGATGAAATCGCCGGGCTGTTCGATCTGCAACAAGGGCCACTGCTGCGGGTCAAGCTGCTGCAACTGGCAGTGGACGACCATGTGCTGGTGCTGACCCAGCACCACATCATTTGCGATGGCGCGTCCGCTCGGATCATGGTCAACGACCTGGTCCAGCTCTACGCCGCCCACCGCAGCGGTCAGGCGCCGACCCTGGCAGCCCTGCCGATCCAATACGCCGACTATGCGATCTGGCAGCGCAAGTGGATGGAGGCCGGTGAGCTGGAGCGGCAACTGGCCTACTGGACCGAACGGCTGGGCGATGGCGGCGAAGTCCTGCCGTTGCCGACGGACCGCCCGCGCCCGGCGGTGCAGAGCCATCGCGGCGCACGCCTGGACCTGCGTTTCGACGCCGGGCTGACCCAGGGCCTGAAACGCCTGGCCCAGGGCGAAGCCTCAACGCTGTTCATGGTCTTGCTGGCGTCGTTCCAGGCCTTGTTGCACCGCTACAGCGGCCAGTCGGACATCCGCGTCGGTGTACCGATCGCCAACCGCAACCGCCCGGAAACCGAAGGCCTGATCGGCTTCTTCGTCAACACCCAGGTACTCAATGCCCAGGTGCGGGGCGACTTGCCTTTCGATCAATTGCTGGCGCAGGTCAAGCAGGCTTCGCTGGGGGCGCAAGCCCATCAAGACCTGCCGTTCGAGCAGTTGGTGCAGGCCCTGGCGCCGCAGCGACAGGCGAGCCACAGCCCGCTGTTCCAGGTGATGTTCAACCACCAGAGCAGCGGCGCGGCTCAAGCCCTGCAACTGCCGGGGTTGCAGGTCGAGAGCCTGGATTGGCGTTCCCACACCGCCCAGTTCGATTTGACCCTCGACACCCACGAGACCGACGGTGAGCTGGCCGCGTCCCTGAGCTACGCCACCGACCTGTTCGACGCCAGCACCGTGCAACACATGGCCGAACACTGGCTGAACCTGCTGCACGGCATCGTCGCCGACCCCCGGCAACGCGTCGGTGAACTGCCGCTGCTGACGGCCGCCGAGCAACAGCAACACATCGGCCAATGGAACCCGGCCCCGCGTAGCTTCCCGGGCGAGGGGTGCCTGCATCGGCGCATTGCCGAACAGGCGCGTTTGCGGCCTGATGCCGTTGCTTTGCGTTTCAATGAAAACTGCCTGACCTACGGCGCCCTCAACGCCCAGGCCAACCGCCGCGCCCATCAGTTGATCGCCCACGGCGTCGGTCCGGATGTGCTAGTGGGGCTGGCCGCCGAGCGCGGTTTCGACATGCTGGTGGGTCTGCTGGCAATCCTCAAGGCCGGCGGTGCCTATGTGCCGCTGGACCCGACTTATCCCCAGGATCGCTTGGCCTACATGATGCAGGACAGCGGCATCCGCTTGCTGTTGACCCAAGCGGCCCTGGTCGATCAATTGCCAGTGCCGGACGGCGTGCAGACACTGCTGCTGGACGCCGACGTCAGCGCCTTTGCCGACGGCGATCCGCACGTAGTGATGGACGCCGCGAACCTCGCCTACGTGATCTACACCTCCGGTTCCACCGGTAACCCGAAGGGCACCTTACTGCCGCACCACAACGTGCTGCGCCTGTTCGAGGCCACCGAGCCGTGGTTCAACTTTGGCGCGGAAGATGTCTGGAGCCTGTTCCATTCCTACGCGTTCGACTTCTCGGTGTGGGAGATTTTTGGTGCGCTGTTGCACGGCGGCGAGCTGTTGATCGTGCCCTACGACGTCAGCCGTTCGCCGCAGCAGTTCCACGAACTGCTCTGTGAGGCCGGGGTGACGGTGCTCAACCAGACGCCTTCGGCGTTCAAGCAATTGATGCACGAGGCTTGCGCCGACTCGCGAGCCAACGCTTTGCGCTACGTGGTGTTCGGCGGCGAGGCGCTGGACGTCAAGGCTTTGCGCCCATGGTTCGAAAAGTACGGCGACGCGGCCCCGCAATTGATCAACATGTACGGCATCACCGAAACCACCGTACACGTGACTTACCGTCCACTGTCGCTGGCGGACCTGGAACAGAACGCCAGCAGCCCGATTGGCGAACCGATTGCCGACCTGTCGTGGTACCTGCTGGACGGCGATTTGAACCCGGTGCCGAAAGGCTGCATCGGTGAGCTGTACGTCGGTCGCGCCGGCCTGGCCCGTGGTTACCTGAACCGTGGCGATCTCACTGCGTTGCGCTTCATTCCCGACCCGTTCGGTGAAAGCGGCGCACGCTTGTACCGCACCGGCGACCTGGCGCAGTACCGCAGCGATGGCGTCATCGAGTACGTCGGCCGCATCGACCACCAGGTGAAAATCCGCGGTTTCCGCATCGAACTGGGCGAGATCGAAGCGCGCCTGAACGCCCTGGCGTCGGTGCGCGAAGCGCTGGTATTGGCCCAGGAAGGGCCGAGCGGCCAGCAACTGGTGGGTTACGTGATTCCGACACACGCTACCGAGGAAACCGCCGGCCTGCGCGAGCAGATCAAGGCCCAGCTCAAGGCCGAGCTGCCGGACTACATGGTGCCGACGCACCTGCTGTTCCTCGAACAATGGCCACTGACCGCCAACGGCAAGCTCGACCGCAAGGCCTTGCCCATCGCCGACGCCAGCCAGGTCCAGCAGGACTACGTGGCACCGCAAAGTGAACTGGAACAACAGATCGCGGCGATCTGGCAGGACGTGCTCAAGGTGGAGCGGGTAGGGCTTGGCGATAACTTCTTCGAACTGGGCGGCCATTCGCTGCTGGCGACACAGATGGTCTCGCGCATTCGCCAGGCCCTCGGCCTGAACCTGCAACTGCGCCAGTTGTTCGAGAACGCCAGCCTTGAGGCCTGTGTGGCCGCACTGGTGGACAGCGACGTGGCGCGGCCGGCGAGCATCCCGCGTCTTTCCCGGGACCAGGTGCAACTGCCACTGTCCTACGCCCAGCAACGCCAGTGGTTTCTCTGGCAGATGGAGCCCCACAGCGCGGCGTACCACATTCCGGCGGCGCTGCGGATTCAGGGCGCCCTGGACCTGCAGGCCTTGCAACAGAGTTTCGCCGCCCTGGTGCAGCGCCACGAGAGCCTGCGCACCACCTTCGTCCAGGTCGATGAGCAAGCGTTCCAAATCATTCACGGGCAGATGAACCCGCTGGTGATCCCGCAGGTTCTCGACGGCGGCAATGAACAGATCCAGGCCTTCGTCCGCCAGCAGATCGCCCAGCCATTCGACCTGCAAAACGGCCCGCTGCTGCGGGTCGGCCTGCTGCGGGTGGCGGCCGACGAGCATGTGCTGGTGCTGACCCAACACCACATCGTCTCCGATGGCTGGTCGATGCAATTGCTGGTGCAGGAACTGATCCAGGGTTATGCCGCGTACAGCCAGGGTGAGTCCCCGGCATTGGCCGAGCTGCCGATCCAGTATGCCGATTACGCGGTGTGGCAGCGCCAGTGGATGGACGCTGGCGAGCGGGAACGGCAACTGGCGTACTGGACCGATGTGCTTGGGGGCGAGCAGCCGTTGCTGGCGCTGCCCACCGACCGGCCGCGCCCGCCCCGGCAGAGCTTTGCCGGTGCACGATTGGCTGTCGACCTGCCCCAGGCCCTGGGCCAACAGCTGCGACAACTGGCCCAGCGCGAAGGCAGCACGTTGTTCATGGTCTTGCTGGCGTCGTTCCAGGCCTTGCTGCATCGCTACAGCGGCCAGTCGGACATTCGTGTCGGCGTGCCCATCGCCAACCGCAACCGGGTGGAGACCGAAGGGCTGATCGGCTTTTTCGTCAACACCCAGGTGCTCAAGGCCGAGGTCGATCCGCAGCAGCGTTTCAGTGAGCTGCTGGCCCAGGTCAAACACGCGGCCATCGGTGCCGAGGCCCATCAGGACCTGCCGTTTGAGCAACTGGTCGAGGCGCTGCGGCCTGAGCGCAACTTGAGCCACAGCCCATTGTTCCAGGTGCTGTACAACCACCAGAGCGTTGCTCGCCAGGCACTGCCGGCCTTACCCGGGCTGGTCATCAAGGCCCAGGACTGGGAAAGCCAGACCGCCCAGTTCGACCTGACCCTCGACACCCTGGAAGCCGAGGGTGAACTCGGTGCGGCGCTGACCTATGCCACTGACTTGTTCGACGCCAGCACCGTGCAACGCCTGGCCGAACACTGGCTGAACCTGCTGCACGGCATCGTCGCCGATCCCCGGCAACGCGTCGGTGAACTGCCGCTGCTGACGGCCGCCGAGCAACAGCAACACATCGGCCAATGGAACCCAGCGCCGAACAGCTTCCCGGGCGAGGGGTGCCTGCATCAGCGCATTGCCGAACAGGCGCGTTTGCGGCCTGATGCCATCGCGCTGCGTTTCCATGCCCAAACCCTGACCTACGGCGAGCTCAACGCCCAGGCCAACCGCCGCGCCCATCAGTTGATCGCCCACGGCGTCGGCCCGGATGTGCTGGTGGGATTGGCGGCCGAGCGCGGTTTCGACATGCTGGTGGGCCTGTTGGCAATCCTCAAGGCCGGCGGTGCCTATGTGCCGCTGGACCCGACTTATCCCCAGGATCGCTTGGCCTACATGATGCAGGACAGCGGCATCCGCTTGCTGCTGACCCCAGCGGCCCTGGTCGATCAATTGCCAGTGCCGGACGGCGTGCAGACACTGCTGCTGGACGCCGACGTCAGCGCCTTTGCCGACAGCGATCCGCACGTAGTGATGGACGCCGCGAACCTCGCCTACGTGATCTACACCTCCGGTTCCACCGGCAACCCCAAGGGCACCTTGCTGCCGCACCACAACGCGCTGCGCCTGTTCGAGGCCACCGAGGCCTGGTTCAACTTCGGCGCGAAAGATGTCTGGAGCCTGTTCCATTCCTACGCGTTCGACTTCTCGGTCTGGGAGATTTTTGGTGCGCTGTTGCACGGCGGCGAGCTGTTGATCGTGCCCTACGACGTCAGCCGTTCACCGCAGCAGTTCCACGAACTGCTCTGTGAGGCCGGGGTGACGGTGCTCAACCAGACGCCGTCGGCGTTCAAGCAATTGATGCACGAGGCCTGCGCCGATGACCGGGGCAACGCCCTGCGCTACGTGGTGTTCGGCGGCGAGGCGTTGGACGTCAAGTCCCTGCGCCCGTGGTTCGAAAAGTACGGCGACGCGGCCCCGCAATTGATCAACATGTACGGCATCACCGAAACCACCGTGCACGTGACCTACCGGCCGTTGTCGCTGGCGGACCTGGAGCAGGATGCCAGCAGCCCGATTGGCGAGCCGATTGCCGACCTGTCGTGGTACTTGCTGGACGGCGACCTCAACCCCGTGCCGAAAGGCTGCGTCGGTGAACTGTACGTCGGTCGTGCCGGCCTGGCCCGTGGCTACCTGAATCGCGGCGACCTTACCGCGTTGCGTTTCATCCCCGACCCGTTTGGTGCAAGCGGTGCACGCTTGTACCGCACCGGCGACCTGGCGCAGTACCGCAGCGATGGCGTCATCGAGTACGTCGGCCGCATCGACCATCAAGTAAAAATCCGTGGGTTCCGCATCGAACTGGGTGAGATCGAAGCGCGCCTGAACGCCCTGGCGTCGGTGCGCGAAGCGCTGGTATTGGCCCAGGAAGGGCCGAGCGGCCAGCAACTGGTGGGCTATGTGATCCCGGCAGATCCCCACGAGGAGCAAGCCGGTTTGCGTGACCGGATCAAGGCCCAGCTCAAGGCCGAGCTGCCGGACTACATGGTGCCGACGCACCTGCTGTTCCTCGAGCAATGGCCGTTGACCGCCAACGGCAAGCTCGACCGCAAGGCCTTGCCGACCACCGACGCCAGCCAGGTCCAGCAGGACTACGTGGCGCCGCGAAGT
The DNA here is from genome assembly GCF_053629195.1 of Pseudomonas sp. R151218B TE3479. Classification (NCBI taxonomy): domain Bacteria; kingdom Pseudomonadati; phylum Pseudomonadota; class Gammaproteobacteria; order Pseudomonadales; family Pseudomonadaceae; genus Pseudomonas; species Pseudomonas sp. R151218B TE3479. Next base: position 5,500,278 of record NZ_JBRJHV010000001.1, on the reverse strand, counting down.
GAGCTGGAGCAACAGATTGCAGCGATCTGGCAGGACGTGCTCAAGGTGGAGCGGGTCGGCTTGAGCGACAACTTCTTCGAGCTGGGCGGCGACTCGATTGTCTCCATCCAGGTGGTCAGCCGCGCCCGTCAGGCGGGCATCCGTTTTACCCCCAAGGACTTGTTCCAGCACCAGACCGTACAGACGCTGGCGAGCGTCGCCCAGACCGGTGGGCAGGCGCCGGGCATCGATCAGGCGCCGAGCCAAGGGTCGACGCCGTTGTTGCCGATCCAGCAGGCGTTTTTCGCCGAGGCGATTCCCGAGCGTCACCACTACAACCAGTCGGTGTTGCTGAAACCGGCCAGCCTGTTGCAAGCGTCCGTGGTGGAGCAGGCCTTGCAGGCGCTGGTGCTGCACCACGACGCCTTGCGTTTGTCCTTTAATGAAACCGCCGAAGGTTGGCGCGCCGAGCACCGTGAGGTGGCCGCGCAACAACAGGCTTGGGCGGGCAAGGGTTTGCTGTGGCAGCGTGAGGTGGCCGATGCCAGGGCGCTGGAAACCCTCGCCAATCAGGCCCAGCGCAGCCTCGACCTGCACGCCGGGCCGCTGTTGCGCGGCGTCCTGGCGACCTTGACCGATGGCAGCCAGCGCCTGTTGCTGGTGGTTCATCACCTCGCGGTGGATGGCGTGTCGTGGCGGATTCTGTTCGACGACCTGCAAACCGCCTACCAGCAGTTGCTCGCCGGCCAAGCGCTGCAACTGCCGGCCAAGACCAGTTCGGTCAAGGTGTTTGCCGAGCAGTTGCAGGCCCATGCGCGCAGCGCGCAACTGCAGCGGCAATTGGCCTACTGGCAAGGGCAACTGCACGATGCGCCGACCGACCTGCCGTGCCTCGACCCTGAGGCGATCGGGCAAAATCGCGAGGCCGTCACCGTTCACACGCGGCTGGATGCGCACTTGACCCGGCAGTTGCTGCAAGAGGCGCCAGCGGCCTATCGCACCCAGGTCAACGACCTGTTGCTCACAGCCCTGACCCGGGTGATCTGCCGCTGGACCGGCCACGACAGCCTGTTGCTCCAGCTCGAAGGCCATGGCCGCGAAGAGCTGTTCGCCGATGTCGACCTGACCCGCACGGTGGGGTGGTTCACCAGCCTGTTCCCGGTCCGGTTGTCGCCGGCCGTAGAACTGGCGGATTCGATCAAGTCGATCAAGCAAGGGTTGCGGACGATTCCCGACAAAGGCGTGGGCTTCGGTGCCCTGCGTTACCTGGGCGACGATGCCAGTCGGGCAGCCCTGGAGGCGTTGCCGGTGCCGCGCATCACCTTCAACTACCTCGGCCAGTTCGACGGCAGTTTCGATCAGGCCAAAGGCGCCTTGTTCAGCCCGGCCAGCGAAAGCGCCGGTGACGAGCAAAGCCCGCTGACCACCCTGGGCAATTGGCTGACGCTCAACGGCCAGGTGTTCGATGGCGCGCTGCGGTTGGGCTGGACGTTCAGTGCGCAACAGTTCGAACCGGCGACCATCCAGGGCTTGGCCGATGACTACGCCCGTGAGCTGGCGCTGTTGATCGCCCATTGCTGCGACCCGACGAGCCAGGGCATGACGCCGACGGATTTCCCCCTGGCCGGCCTGACCCAGGCGCAACTCGATGGCCTGGCGTTGTCGGCGCGGGGGGTGGAAGACCTTTACCCGCTGGCGCCGATGCAGCAGGGCATGTTGTTCCACAGCCTGTACGAAGCGGGCAGCGGCCAGTACATCAACCAGATGTGCCTGGACATCGAAGGCCTCGACCCACGGCGTTTCGAGGCGGCCTGGCAAGCGGCGGTCGATGCCCATGACAGCCTGCGCAGCAGTTTTATCTGGCAGGGCAGCGAGCGCCCGGTGCAAGTGGTGCACAAGCAGGTGCGCGTTCCGTTCACCTCGCTGGACTGGAGCACCCGCGCCGATGTCGGCCAGGCCCTGGCCGAACTGGCGGACGCCGAGCGCGAGCAGGGTTTCGACCTGGCCAGCGCACCGTTGCTGCGCCTGGTGCTGGTGCGCACCGCTGAGCAGCGATATCACCTGATCTACACCCATCACCACATCCTGATGGACGGCTGGAGCAACTCGCAGTTGCTCGGCGAGGTGCTGCAGCGCTACGACGGCCAGACCCTGCCACGCCCGGCCGGGCGGTATCGGGACTACATCGCCTGGCTGCAAGGCTGCGACGCCCAGGCCAGCGAAACCTTCTGGCTGGGGCAATTGCACAGCCTGGAGGCGCCGACCCGTCTGGCCGAGACCCGTGTCGCGCCGCTGCAATCGACGTCGGAAAGCAGCCACGCCAGCCATTATCACGACCTGACGCCCCAGCAGACCCAACGCCTGAGTGAGTTCGCCCGCCAGCAGAAAGTCACCCTCAACACCGTCGTCCAGGCGACCTGGCTGTTGCTGCTGCAGCACTACACCGGGCACGCCACCGTGGCCTTCGGCGCCACCGTGTCGGGGCGTCCGAGCGAGCTCAAGGGGGTTGAGCAGCAGATCGGCCTGTTCATCAACACCTTGCCGGTGATCGCCAGCCCGCGCCCGGAGCAGGCGGTGAGCGCGCTGCTGCAACAGATTCAGGGCCAGAACGTGGCCTTGCGCGAGCACGAGCATACGCCGCTGTTCGAGATCCAGCGCTGGGCCGGGCAGGGCGGTGACGGTTTGTTCGACACCTTGCTGGTGTTCGAAAACTACCCCGTGTCCCAGGCCCTGCAAGAGCAGGCGCCCTCGGGCTTGAGCTTCGGCAGCGTGGCCAGCCAGGAACAGACTAATTTCCCGTTGACCCTGGCCGTCAATCTAACTGACATCCTGAGCCTGCACTTCACCTATGCCCATGCTGCTTTCCCTACACACACCGTCGAGCGCCTGGCTGAGCAGGTGGCACACGTGCTCGCGCAGATGGTGAGCCTGCCGGCCGGCGGTTACGTGGGCGACATCCAATTGCTGGATACGGTGGCCCGCGACAGGCTGCTGCACGACTGGAACGCCACCTCTGTGGTGGAGCCGCCTCGGCGCCCGGTCCATCAATGGATCGAGGCCCAGGCCCGAAGCACGCCCGACGCGGTTGCCCTGGTCAGCGAGCAGGAGACGCTCACCTACGCCCAGCTCAATGCCCGGGCCAATCGCCTGGCCCATGGCTTGATCGAACGCGGCATCGGCCCCGACGTGCTGGTGGGCCTGGCGCTGTCGCGCAGCGTACAGATGGTGGTCGGCTTGCTGGCGGTGCTCAAGGCCGGCGGCGCTTACGTGCCACTGGACCCGACCTATCCCCGGGATCGCCTGGCGTACATGGTCGAGGACAGCGGCATCGCCTTGCTGCTCACCGAGACCGATGTGCTGCCGCTGTTCGGCGACGCTGCCGTGGCCGCGCTGCTGTTGGATCAGCCCGGGCAATGGCTGGCCGGCTACAGCGAGCGCGACCCTGGCGTGGCCATCGACGGCGATCACCTCGCTTATGTGATCTATACCTCCGGTTCCACCGGCAAGCCCAAGGGCGTGACCCTTCGTCATGCCGCCCTGAGCAACCACATGGCGTGGATGCAAGGTTGCCTGAAACTGACGGCCGCCGACCGCGTCCTGCAAAAAACCGCGATCAGTTTCGATGCCTCGGTCTGGGAGTTCTGGCTGCCGTTGATGAGCGGCGCGCAACTGGTGCTCGCCAGCCCGCACCTGAACCTCGACCTGACCACCCTCTGGGCCGACGTGGCGCGGTGGCGCATCAGCGTGCTGCAAATGGCGCCCTCGCTGTTGCAGGCCTTGTTGCCACTGGCGACCCGCGAGCAACTGGCCTCCCTGCGCCTGCTGCTGTGTGGTGGCGAAGCCCTCAGCGTGCACCTGTCGCGCCAGGTCATGGCGCTGTTCGATGGCGAACTGCGCAACCTGTATGGCCCGACCGAAGCGACCATCGACACCAGCAGCCATGCCGTGGTGCGCGGCAGCGAAGACGACGCCGAGCGGATCATCGCCATTGGCCGTCCCATCGATAACGTGCGCACCTACGTGCTGGACGCGGCGTTGCAGCCTTGCGCCGTGGGTGCCGTCGGTGAGTTGCACATCGCCGGCGATTCCCTGGCCCGTGGTTACCACCAACGACCGGCACTGAGCGCCGAGCGCTTCATTCCCGATCCGTTCGCGCCAACCCCGGGTGGCCGCCTGTATCGCACCGGTGACCTGGCCCGTTATGGCGCCGATGGGGTGATCGAGTACCTCGGCCGGATCGACCATCAAGTGAAGATCCGTGGCCTGCGCATCGAGTTGGGGGAAATCGAAGCGCGCCTGCAGGCCGATGCCGATGTGCGCGATGCGGTGGTGCTGGCGCGGGACGACGTGAGCGGGCCGAACCTGGTGGCCTATCTGGTCGGCCAGGACAGCCCTCTTGACCAAGGTAGCCTGGGCGACCGGCTCAAGGCGCGACTGGCGGCCCAGGTGCCGGACTTCATGGTGCCGACCCATTGGGTGTTCCTCGACCGCTTGCCGCTGACCCCCAACGGCAAGCTCGATCGCAAGGCCTTGCCGGCACCGGACACCCGTGCCCTGCACTCGGCATACCTCGCACCGCAGAGCGACCTCGAATGCCGGGTCGCGGCCATCTGGCAAGACGTGCTCAAGGTCGAGCAGGTCGGGCTGGGCGACGACTTCTTCGAGTTGGGCGGGCATTCGCTGCTGGTAGTGAGCGTGGTCTCGCGCCTGCAACTGGAACTGGGCCTGACCTTGACCCCGCAACTGATTTTCCAATTCCCGGTACTCGGCGCGTTCGTGGCGCAACTCGAGCCTGCCGGCGAACCCATGAGTACGTCGAAATTGAGCAAGCTTGAAGCGCTGCTCGATGAATTTGAGGAGGTTTGATGGACACCGCTGTCGCACAACGTATTGCCAGGCGCTTCATAACGCTGCCGCTGGAAAAACGTCGCTTGTACTTGCAGAAGATGCTCGAAGAGAACGTTTCCCCGGCGAACTTGCCGATTCCGCCTGTCAGTGCCGAGTTCGACACACTGTCGTTGTCCTTTGCCCAGGAACGCCAATGGTTCCTCTGGCAGCTGGACCCCGAGAGCGCGGCCTACCACATGCCCACGGCCCTGCGCTTGCGCGGACCGCTGGACATCGCTGCGCTGGAGCGGAGTTTCACCGCGTTGGTGGCACGTCACGAGAGCCTGCGCACCACCTTCCAGACCCATGGCGAGCAGGTCGTGCAGCAGGTACATGCGGCGGCGCCAGTGCGTTTGCAGGCAGACACCCTGGAACCGTTGCCGGACGAGACGCAACTGCGCCAGTTGATCGAAGGGGAAACCCGCCAGCTCTTCGACCTGCAACAGGGGCCGCTGCTGCGCACGCGCCTGCTGCGGTTGGCGGCGGATGATCATGTGTTGATCGTGACCTTGCACCACATCGTGGCCGATGGCTGGTCGATGCAGGTGATGGTCGAGGAACTGGTCAATGGCTACGCCGCCTTCAGCCAGGGCCGCGCGCCGGAACTGCCGACGCTGCCGATCCAGTACGCCGACTACGCCATCTGGCAGCGACACTGGATGGAAGCGGGCGAGCGCGAGCGTCAGTTGGCCTACTGGATCGCACGCCTGGGCGGCCAGCAACCGGTGCTGGAACTGCCGACCGATTTTCCGCGTCCGGCGGTGATGAGCTATCGCGGCGCGCGGTTGGAACTGGTCATCGACGCGGTACTGGCCGGCGACCTCAAGCACATGGCCCAGCGCGAAGGCGTCAGCCTGTTCATGCTCCTGCTGGCCTCGTTCCAGGCGCTGCTGCATCGCTACAGCGGCCAGAGCGATATTCGCGTCGGCGTGCCGACGGCCAACCGCAACCGGGTCGAGACCGAGCGCCTGATCGGCTTTTTCGTCAACACCCAGGTGCTCGACAGCGATGTCCAGAGCCAGGATTCGTTTGGCGCCTTGCTGCAACAAGTGAAACAGACAGCCCTGGGCGCCCAGGCTCACCAGGAGCTGCCGTTCGAGCAACTGGTCGAGGCGTTGCAGCCTGAGCGCAACCTGAGCCACAGCCCGCTGTTCCAAGTGATGTTCAACCACCGGACCCAAGGCCCGGCGGGCGAGGGACCGGTCGGTGCGTTGAAAGTCGAGGCACTGCGCTGGGATTCGCACACGGCGCAATTCGACCTCACCCTGGAAACCGTGGAGCACAGTGAAGGGCTTTCGGCAGGGCTGATCTATGCCACTGACCTGTTTGGCGCCGAGACGATTGCGCGCCTGGCCGGGCATTGGCAGAACCTGTTGCGGGCGATCGTGGCCGACCCGGCGCAGCGCATCGGTGAATTGCCGTTGCTCGACGCGGCCGAGCGCCAGGCCCAGGTCGACAACGGCCAGCGCAGCCCGACGCCGGTGCCCGAGGCGGGTTTTGTTCACCAACTGTTCGAAAGACAAGCGGCGCGCACCCCGGACGCCCCGGCACTGGTGATCGACGGTGAGCGCTGGAGCTACGGCCAACTCAATGCCCGGGCCAGTCAGTTGGCGGGGAAGCTGCAGAGCCTCGGCGTGGGTCCCGATGTTCTGGTGGGCATTGCCGTGGAACGCAGCGCGCACATGCTGGTGGGCCTGCTGGCGATCCTCAAGGCCGGCGGTGCCTACCTGCCGCTGGACCCGGCGTTCCCCCAGGAGCGCCTGGCCTACATGATCGAAGACAGCGGCATTGAGCTGCTGCTGACCCAAAGTTCGCTGCTCGACCAGTTATCGCTGTCCTGTGGGAGCGAGCTTGCTCGCGATGGCGGTGGTTCAGTCAATGATGATGTCGAGTGTGCCGACGCTATCGCGAGCAAGCTCGCTCCCACAGGGTTCGGTGGTGGTGTGAATACTTTGGTGTTGGACCAGGAGGGTGACTGGCTCGACGGCTATGCCTGCGAGGCGCCGGCGCCGCGCCTGGATGCGGAGCACCTGGCCTACGCGATTTACACCTCCGGCTCCACCGGCAAGCCCAAGGGTGTGATGGTGCGCCACGGCGCGCTGACCAACTTCGTCGCGAGCATGGCCCAGGCGCCGGGCATGACGGCCCAGGACCGGGCGTTGTCGCTGACCACGTTCTCGTTCGATATTTTCGGCCTGGAAATCTACGTGCCGCTGATGGTCGGCGCGTGCATCGTGCTGACCGGCCAGCACGTCGCCCAGGACCCGTACGCGGTGTTGGCGCTGATCGCGGCCGAGCAGGTCAATGTGGTGCAGGCCACGCCGTCGACCTGGCGCATGTTGCTGGACAACGAAAACGCCGACGGGCTGCGCGGCTGCAAATGCCTGTGCGGTGGCGAGGCGCTGCCCCAGGAACTGGCCGTGCGCATGCTCGCCCTCGGCGGTGAAGTGTGGAACCTCTACGGCCCGACGGAAACCACCATCTGGTCGGCCTTGCACCCGTTGCAAACCCAGGCCGCGCAACCCTGGCTGGGCGGGCCTATCGACAACACGGCGCTGTACATTGTGGGCGCCGACCTGATGCCGGTGCCCTATGGCGTGGCCGGTGAATTGCTGATTGGCGGGCAGGGTCTGGCCCGCGGTTATTTCCAGCGCCCGGCGCTGACCGCCGAACGTTTCGTGCCCCATCCGTTTGTCGCCGGCGAGCGCCTGTATCGCACCGGTGACCTGGCGCGCCAGCGGGCCGACGGCATCCTTGAATACCTCGGGCGCATCGACCATCAGGTGAAGATTCGCGGGTTCCGCATCGAGTTGGGAGAAATCGAAGCGCGCCTGCTGGAACAGGACAGCGTGCGCGAAGCGACGGTGCTGGCCCAGGAGGCACCGGGCGGCCAGGCGTTAGTGGCGTACATCGTTCCAACCGCCGAACCGAATGACCTGGATGCCGGCGCCCAGAGCGCTCTGCGCGACAGCCTCACGGCCCGGCTCAAGGTCAACCTGCCCGACTACATGGTGCCGGCCCACATTGTATTGTTGCCACGTTTCCCGTTGACACCCAACGGCAAGCTGGATCGCAAGCAGTTGCCCAAGCCCGATGCCAGCCAGTGGCAGAAAACCTATGTCGCGCCGCAGACACCCGTGCAGCAGGCGGTGGCGACGATCTGGGCCGATATCCTCAAGGTGCCGCGGGTGGGCCTGGACGACAACTTCTTCGAACTGGGCGGCCATTCCTTGCTCGCCACCCAGGTGATGTCGCGGATTCGCCAGCAACTGAATATCCAGGTGCCGTTACGCCTGTTGTTCGCCCATAACAGCCTGCGGGCGTTTGTCGAGGCCATGGGCACGGCATCGGCGCACGATGAACCGGGCATTCCACGCATTTCTCGCGACCAGCCGCTGGCGCTCTCGTTCGCCCAGCAACGGCAGTGGTTCCTCTGGCAACTGGAACCCACCAGCAGTGCCTACCATATTCCGGCGGCCCTGCGTTTACGCGGCGCCCTCGACCGTGCCGCGCTGCAACAGAGCTTCGATGCGCTGGTGGCGCGTCACGAGAGCCTGCGTACCCGCTTCGTGCTCGACAGTGAGCGTCCTCTGCAGGTGATTGACGAGCCAGCGCCGCTGACCCTGGCGGTGGAATCGCTCGAAGCCGGCGTCGATGAGCGTACCTTGCGCGGCTTGATCGAAGCCGAAACCCGGCAACTGTTCGATTTGCAGCGCGGTCCGTTGCTGCGGGTCAAGTGGCTGCAACTGGGCGCCGAGGACCATGTGCTGATCCTGACCCAGCACCACATCGTGTCTGATGCCTGGTCGATGCAGATCATGGTCGACGACCTGCTGCAGTTGTACACAGGTTTCAGTCAGGGCCAGCCCGTGACGCTGGCGCCGCTGCCGATCCAGTACGCCGACTACGGCCACTGGCAGCGGCAGTGGCTGGCGGCGGGGGAACAGCAGCGTCAACTCGACTACTGGATCGAGCAGTTGGGTGGCGAGCAACCGATTCTCGAACTGCCGACCGACCATCCGCGCCCGGCCCAGCAAAGCTATCGTGGCGCACGGTTGCCCATCGTCATCGAACCGGCCCTGGCCGAAGGCCTCAAGCGCTTGGCCCAGCAGCACAACAGCACGCTGTTCATGCTCTTGCTCGCCGGCTTCCAGACCTTGCTGCACCGCTACAGCGGCCAGGACGACATCCGCGTCGGCGTGCCGATCGCCAACCGTAACCGGGTGGAAACCGAGCGTCTGCTGGGCTTCTTCGTCAACACCCAGGTGCTCAAGGCCGACATCGACGGCAACCTGCGATTCGACCAGTTGCTCGGTCAGGTCAAGCAACGGGCCCTCGGCGCCCAGGCCCACCAGGACCTGCCGTTCGAGCAACTGGTGGAACGGCTGGAACCGGCGCGCAACCTGAGCCACACGCCACTGTTCCAGGTGATGTTCAACCATGCCAGCGATGCCCGCCGGGACCTGTCGGCGTTGCCCGGCCTGAGCCTGGAGCAACTGACCTGGGACTCGGGCACCGCGCAGTTCGACCTGACCCTGGACACCTTCGAGTACGCCGATGGTCTCAGCGCCGCGCTGACTTACGCCAGCGACCTGTTCGAGCCGAGCACCATCGCCCGCCTGGGTGAGCACTGGCTGAACCTGTTGCGCGCCATCGTCGCCAACCCGACCCAGCGCATCGCCGAGCTGCCGATGCTGGACGGGGCACAGCGGCGCCTGATCGTCGAGGACTGGAACCGCACCTACGCCGACTATCCGAACCATCTCCCGGTCCATCATTTGATCGAAGCCCAGGTCGAGCGTGACCCCCACGCCGAGGCACTGGTGTTCGAAGGGCAATCGCTGAGCTATGCCCAGCTCAACGCCCGGGCCAACCGGTTGGCCCACGCCTTGATCGAGCGCGGCGTCGGCCCGGATGTACTGGTGGGTATCTCGGTGCAGCGCAGTGTGGAAATGGTGGTCGGGCTACTGGCGATCCTCAAGGCCGGTGGCGCCTACGTGCCGCTGGATCCGGAATACCCGCCGGAACGCCTGGCCTACATGATCGAGGACAGCGGCATCGAGCTGCTGCTGACCTGTGGGAGCGAGCTTGCTCGCGATAGCGGTGGTTCAGTCGATATTGATGTTGACGGTGAGGGTCTTATCGCGAGCAAGCTCGCTCCCACAGGAGGTGGCCTCAACATACTGGTGCTGGATGGGGATGACGACTGGCTGCGTGACCATTCCACCGATAATCCGCCTGCCCGGGCCGTGGCGCAGAACCTGGCCTATGTGATCTACACCTCCGGCTCCACCGGCAAGCCCAAGGGCGCCGGCAACAGCCATGGCGCACTGACCAACCGCCTGTGCTGGATGCAACAGGCCTATGGCCTGGCGGCCGGCGACAGTGTCTTGCAGAAGACGCCGTTCAGTTTCGACGTGTCGGTCTGGGAGTTTTTCTGGCCGTTGATGACCGGCGTGCGCCTGGTCGTCGCGGCACCGGGCGATCATCGCGATCCGCAGAAGCTGGTCAGCCTGATCGAACGGGAAAGCATCACCACCCTGCATTTCGTGCCGTCGATGCTGCAGGCGTTTGTGCTGGATGCCAACGTCAGCCGGTGCACCCGTCTGACCCGCATCGTCTGCAGCGGCGAAGCCCTGCCGGTGGATGCCCAGCAGCAGGTGTTCGCCAAGTTGCCCAATGCCCGGCTGTATAACCTGTACGGCCCGACCGAAGCGGCCATCGACGTGACCCATTGGACCTGCCGCGACGAAGGGCGCGATGCGGTGCCGATTGGCGAGCCGATTGCCAACCTGATGACGTACATCCTCGACGATGAACTCAACCCGGTGCCGAGCGGCGTCAACGGCGAGCTGTACCTCAGCGGCCAGGGCCTGGCCCGCGGTTATCACCGCCGCCCCGAACTGACTGCCGAGCGTTTCGTCGCCAGCCCGTTCGTGGCCGGCGAGCGGCTGTACCGCACCGGTGACCTGGCGCGCTATCGCCCTGACGGGGTGATCGACTATGTCGGTCGGATCGACCACCAGGTGAAGGTCCGCGGGTTCCGCATCGAATTGGGTGAGATCGAAGCGCGCCTGCTTGAACATGCGGCGGTGCGAGAAGCGGTGGTGGTGGCCCAGGACAGCCGCAGCGGCAAGGTGTTGAGCGGCTACGTGGTCGCCCGGGCCGGCGAGGCCAGCGACTGGCCGCTGTTGCGCGAAGCGCTGCTGGCCCATTTGCGCCTGAACCTGCCGGAGCACATGGTGCCGACGCACCTGACCCGCCTGGAACACATGCCGCTGAGCCCGAACGGCAAACTCGACCGCAAGGCGCTGCCGGCACCGGACCTGGCCGAGCGCCAGGAAGCCTTCACGGCACCGGTCAACGCCATCGAGCGGGCACTGGTGGACATCTGGCAAGGGGTGCTCGGCGTCGAGCGGGTGGGCACTGCCGACAACTTCTTCGCCCTGGGCGGCGATTCGATCAACTCGATCCAGGTGGTCAGCCGGGCGCGTGCCCAAGGCATCGGCCTGACCCCCAAGGACCTGTTCCTGCACCAGAACATCCAGGCCCTGGCGCGGGTCGCCACGGCGACCGACGAAGGCGTGATCGACCAAGGCCCGGTCACCGGCGACAGCCTGCTGGTGCCAATGCAGCATTGGTTCTTTGCCAGTGATATCCCGCACCGCGACCACTGGAACCAATCGGTCCTGCTGACCCCGCGCGAACCCTTGGACATCGCCCACCTGCAACAGGCCCTCCAGCACGTGGTGGTGCATCACGATGCCCTGCGCCTGCGGTTCACCGAGGCCGACGATGGCCGCTGGCACGCCAGCCATCAGGCCGTGGATAAGCAGCCGCTGGAGATCTGGCAGCGCACCGCGCAGGACGGCGCCGAGATCATCGCCATCGCCGACCAGGCCCAACGCAGCCTGGACCTGCAACACGGCCCATTGCTGCGTTGCAGCCTGATCACGGTGCAGGACGGCAGTTCGCGCCTGCACCTGGCGATTCATCACCTGGTCATGGACGGCGTGTCGTGGCGGGTGTTGCTGGAAGACCTGCAAAACGTCTACCGCCAACTGCGGGCGAACCAGGCGCCAGCCTTGCCGGGCAAGTCCACGGCGTTCAAGGCCTGGGCCGCTCAGTTGCAGGACTACGCCCACAGCGAAGCCCTGAACAAGGAACTGGATTACTGGGTCGGGCAATTGGACCAGCCCCTGCCGCCGTTGCCACGGGCCCGTCCCGAGGGCAGCCAGGCCGCGGCCCATGGCCGTTCGGTGAGCACACGCCTGGATGCCACCCAGACCCAGCGTTTGCTCAAGCAGGCGCCGATGGCCTATCGCACCCAGGTCAACGATTTGCTGCTCAGCGCACTGGCGCAAGTGGTCTGCCAATGGACCGGGCAACCGGCCTGCCTGTTGCAGCTCGAAGGCCATGGCCGCGAAGAGCTGTTCGAGGGCATCGACCTGAGCCGCACCGTCGGTTGGTTCACCAGCCTGTTCCCGGTGTTGCTGACGCCCGCCAGCGACCCCGCCGAGTCGATCAAGAGGATCAAGGAACAACTGCGGGCGGTGCCGAACAAAGGCCTGGGCTACGGCGTCCTGCGTTACCTGGGTGCCGAAGCGGTCCAGCAGCGCCTGGCAAAACTGCCGCCAGCGCGTATCACGTTCAACTACCTGGGGCAGTTTGACCAGAGCTTCGATGAGCAGGCGCTGTTCGTGCCGAGCGAGGAGGGCAGTGGCGCAGGCCACGGCGATGACGTGGCGCTGGGCAACTGGCTGACCATCGACGGCCGGATCTTCAACGGCCAGTTGTCCCTCGACTGGACCTTCAGTGACGATGTTTTCGACGCGGCCACGCTCCAGTCGTTGGCCGATGCCTACGCCGTGGCGTTGCAACAACTGATCGATCACTGTTGCACCGACGGGCACCTGGGCCTGACACCTTCGGACTTCCCGCTGGCGCGCCTGAGCCAGGCGCAACTCAATGGCCTGCCGGTGCCCGTGGCGCAGGTGGAGGACATCTATCCGCTGTCGCCGATGCAGGACGGCATGCTGTTTCACACCCTGGCCGACGACAGCTCCGGCTTGTACATCAACCAGATCAGCCTGCCAGTGCACGGCCTGGACATCGAGCGTTTCGCCCGGGCCTGGACGTCGGTGATCGAGCGCGAGGACATCCTGCGCACCAGTTTCCACTGGCAGGATGGCTTGAGCGCGCCGGTGCAAATCGTCCATCGTCACGTTGAGCTGCCGTTGCAGATTGAAGACTGGCGTGGACAGGACATCAGCGAGCAGGCGATCAGCGCCCGGGCGACCGCCGACTACCTGGCCGGTTTCGACCTGAGCCGCGCGCCTTTGCAACGAGTGTTGTTGCTGCGCCTGGAAGACGATCGCTACCAGATGATCTGGACCTGCCATCACATCCTCATGGACGGCTGGAGCAGTTCGCGGTTGTTCGGTGAGGTGTTGCAATTCTACGCCCATGGGCAGGTGCCGAGCCGCAATGGTCGCTACCGCGAGTTCATCGAATGGCTGCAACGCCAGGACCAGGGCGCGCTGGAACGCTTCTGGCGCAGCCGCCTCGACACCTTGGAACAGGCGACTTCCCTCAACCAGGCGATGTTCCCGCGGCATGTCGAGGCACTGCCGGGCCACGAGGCGCTGTATTCGCGCTGGGACGTGGCACAGACCGCTCGCCTGCAACAGGCCTGCCGCGCCTTGCAGATCACACCGAACACCTTGATTCAAGGGGCGTGGCTGCTGTTGTTGCAACGTTTCACCGGGCAGAACACCGTGGTCTTCGGCGCCACCGTCGCCGGGCGTCCGGCGGGGCTGGTCAACGCCGACAACATTCTCGGCCTGTTCATCAACACCTTGCCGGTGATCCAGACCCTGGACCCCGAGCAGCCGCTGGATCAATGGCTGCAACAGTTGCAGGCCTACAACCTGGACCTGCGTGAGCATGCCCATGCGCCACTGGCGGACATCCAGCGTTGGTCGGGCCTGGGCGGGCAGGGCTTGTTCGACAGCATCATCGTGTTCGAGAACTACCCCATCGACGAACGCCTGGGCGACCAGCGGGACACCGGCCTGAGCTTCGGCGAGTCACGCAATCATGACGTGACCAACTTCCCGATGGACCTGGCGGTCAACCTGGGCGAAACGCTGTCCATCGAGTACCTGTTCCTGCGCAACGCCTTCAGCGTCGACGCGGTGGAGCGAATCCGCCGGACCCTGGAAGACACCCTGGAAGCGATGATCGACGCGCCCCACGTGTGCCTGGGCAACCTGCAGCGCTTGTCGCTGGAACAGTGGCAGGCCTTCGCACAATGGAGCGCGGCGCCGAACGGCTGCTATCAGGCGCAGTTGTTGCCGGAACTGATTGGCCGGCATGCCCAGTCGCGTCCGCAGGCCACGGCGCTGGTGTGTGGCGACGACTCGCTGGATTATGGCGAACTGGAGCGTCGGGCCAACCGCCTGGCCCACCGCCTGATCGAACTCGGCGCTGGCCCGGAAGTGGTGGTCGGCGTGGCCCTGGAGCGTTCGGTGGACATGGTCGTGACGCTGCTGGCGGTGATGAAAAGCGGTTCGGCGTATGTACCGCTGGACATCGATTATCCACCCGAGCGCCTGGCGTTCATGATCGAAGATTCAGCCATGGCGCTGTTGCTGACCCACAGCCGGGTGCAGGCGCGCCTGCCGCAGCTCGACGGTCTGGCGCGCCTGGCCATCGACGGTTTCGACAGCCGTGGCTACAGCGACTTGCCGCCCCACAGCGGTTTGCTCGGCGGCAACCTGGCCTACCTGATCTACACCTCGGGCTCTACCGGACGACCCAAAGGCGTCGCCGTGGCGCACGGGCCGATGAGCATGCATTGCCAGGCCATCGCCGGGCTGTACGACATGGACGAACACACCCGCGAACTGCATTTCATGTCGTTCGCCTTCGACGGCGCCCATGAACGCTGGCTGAGCACGCTATTCAGCGGCGGTACCCTGGTGATTCGCGACGGTGCGCTGTGGACGCCGGAGCAGACCTTCGACGCCTTGCACCGCCACGGCATTACCATCGCCTGCTTCCCGCCGGCCTACCTCAAGCAACTGGCCGAATACGCCGCCAATAGCCCATTGGCGCCACCGCCGGTGCGGGTGTACTGCTTCGGCGGCGATGCGGTGCCGGACCAGACCTTCGAGCAGGTGAAAGCTGCGCTGCGGCCAGAATATTTCACCAACGGTTATGGCCCGACCGAAACCGTGGTCACGCCGATGTTGTGGAAGGTGCCGGCCAGCGAACGTTGCGAAGCCGCCTACGCGCCGATCGGGCGTGCGGTGGGTGAGCGCGCCTTGTACGTACTGGACGACAACCTCAACCCGTTGCCGCCGGGCATTGCCGGCGAGTTGTACATCGGTGGCGCGGGTATCGCCCGTGGTTATCACCGCCGCCCGGACCTGAGTGCCGAGCGCTTCGTGCCGGATCCGTTCGGCCAGCCGGGCGATCGCCTGTACCGCAGCGGCGACCTGGTACGCCAGCGCGTCGACGGGGTGCTCGATTACGTCGGCCGTATCGACCACCAGATCAAGGTGCGGGGTTTCCGCATTGAACTGGGGGAAGTGGAGGCCAGCCTGCGGCAACTGGACGACGTCAGCGATGCCTTGGTGATCGCCCGCGACAGTGCCTCGGGCAAGCAACTGATCGGCTACGTGGTCACCCCCGACGGTGTGGCCATCGGCGATCGGCTCAAGGCCGAGCTGCGGGCGCAATTGCCGGACTACATGGTACCGGCCCAGGTCATCTGCCTGGAGGCGCTGCCGGTCACGCCGAACGGCAAGCTCGATCGCCAGGCCCTGCCGGAGCCGGAATTCAAGGGGGCCGAGTATGTGCCGGGGCGTAACCGCGATGAGCAACTGTTGGCCGAGGTCTGGGCCGAGGTGTTGCAAGTCGAGCGGGTGGGCATCACCGACAATTTCTTCGAGTTGGGCGGTGACTCGATCCTCAGCCTGCAAGTGGTCTCGCGGGTGCGCAACCATCCGGAACTGAAGCTTGAGCTCAAGCTGCGGGACCTGATGCGCGGCCAGACCATCGAGGCGATTTTCGACCAGCGTTCGAACACGTTTGCCGTGACGGTCGAGGACGTGACCCAGGTGGCCGCCGAAGGGCAGTTCAATCTGATTCCGATCCAGCAATGGTGGTTCGACCAGCGCATGAGCGAACCCCATCATTACAACCAGGCGTTGATGCTGCGGGCCCGCCAGGGGTTGAACCTGACGGCACTGGAATTGGCCTTGCGGTGCATGATGCAGCAGCACGATGCCTTGCGCCTGCGCTTCGGTGAAGTCGGCGGGCGTCACCTGCAGCATTACCAGGCGCTGGAGGAGATGCAGGCCCAGTGGGCCGACGAGCCTTTGCTGTGGCAGCACAGCGTGGCCGATGAAGCCGAGCTGGAGTTATACGCCGAGCAGGTGCAACGCAGTCTTGATGTGCACAACGGGCCGGTGTGGCGCACGGCGCATGTGACCCTGGGCAGCGGTGACATTCGTGTGCTGATGGTGATTCATCACCTGGTGATCGACACGGTGTCGTGGCGTTTGCTGCTGCAGGATTTGCAGACGGCTTATGCAGCCTACAGCGACGGCCAGACGCCGAACCTGCCGATTCGCACCAGCAGCTACCGGGCCTGGGCCGAGGGCCTGCAAGCCTATGCGCGGGACTATCCGGCGCAGGAAAAAGCCTGGTGGCTGGAGCAGATCGACCAGCCGGGCAGCGAGTTGCCGTGCGACAACCTGCGGGGCAAGAACCAGGTGCAGTATCAGTCGGTGGCGCATTTGAGCCTGTCGGAGCAGCACACCCAGCAGTTGCTCAAACAGGTGCCGGCGGCCTACCAGACGCAGATCAACGACGTGTTGCTGGCGGCGCTGAGCCGGGTCTTGTGCCGCTGGAGCCAGCAGCCGTCGGTGCTGATCCAACTGGAGGGGCATGGGCGCGAGGACCTGGTCAAGGACATCGACCTGAGTCGCAGCCTGGGCTGGTTCACCAGCATGTTCCCGGTGCGCCTGACCCCGAGCCATGAAGCCGACATCGGCACATCGGTGCGGGCGGTGCAACGGCAGTTGGCCGCCGTGCCGAACAAGGGATTGGGCTATGGCGTGCTGCGCTACATGAGTGGCGAGCCGATGGCCGCCACCCTGGGCCGCGCGCCCCAGGCACGGGTGACGTTCAACTACCTGGGGCAGTTCGACCAGAGCTTCGACGACAAGGCGTTGCTGGTGCCGGCGGCGGAAAGCTATGGCAGCTGCTACAGCCCCCATGCCGCGCTGGGCAACTGGCTGGAAGTGGTGGGGCAGGTGTACGACGGGCGACTGGCGCTGCGCTGCATCTTCAGCACCCGCCGCTATCGTGCCGAGACCGTCGAGGGCTTGATGCGCGCCTACCAGGAGGAACTCGAAGCGTTGATCGAACACTGCGTGGCGCAAGCGGCTTAAGTCTTGCACCTGTGGCGAGGGAGCAAGCTCCCTCGCCACAGGGTTTTGCATGAGTCCGAGTGGCTCATCTTTTACCCATGGTTTTTCATAAGGAACCCCTGCGATGTCCTTGCATCCGGAACTCAACGCCTTCCTCGACCTGGCCGAAGAAAGCCAGGCCGACGGCCCCGGGCCGTTTCACCTGTCGACGCCGACCCAGGCCCGCGAGGCGTTCGAGCGCACCACCGGGCAATTGCGCTGGGACGCTCCGGCGGATGTGCAGTGCGCCGCTCACGCATTCACCGCCCGTGACGGCGCGACGCTGGCGCTGCGTCTGTATCGTCCCGCCACGGCTTCGGCCCAGGCGCTGCCGGTGCTGGTGTACTTTCACGGCGGCGGCTATGTGGTCGGCAGCCTGGCATCCCACGACGGCGTCTGCCGCGAATTCTGCGCCCGGACACCGTGCGCGGTGTTGTCGGTGGGCTATCGCCTGGCCCCGGAGCACACCTTCCCGACCCCGCTGAACGACGGCGCCGACGCCCTCGACTGGCTGGCCCGGCAGGCCCGCGCCGAAGGCCTGGACGTCAGCCGCGTGGCGTTCGGCGGCGACAGTGTCGGCGCGACACTGGCGACGGTGCTTGCGCTGCAAGCGGCCCTGGAACCCGCGTCTCTGGCGATCCAGCCATGCTTTCAATTGCTCTGTTACCCGGTGACCGATGCGTCCACCAGCAGCCCGTCCACCGAGCTGTTCGGCGAAGGGTATCTGCTGGAGAGTGAAACCCTGGAGTGGTTCTACCGGCACTACGCCAATGAGCCCACCGATCGCCTGGACTGGCGTTTCTCGCCATTGCTGGCGCCCGGCTACCCAGGCCTGGCCCCGGCCCTGATCGCCCTGGCCGGCCATGACCCGCTGCTCGACGAAGGCCGCGCCTATGCCCGGCGTTTGCAGGAACAGGGGGTGAGCGTGGAACTGATCGAATACACCGGCCTGATCCACGACTACCTGCGCTTGCGGAGCGTGGTGCCGGAGATTGACGAGGTGTACGCGCAATTGAGCCAAGCCTTGCGGACTGCACTCACCGCCTGAAATACCACAAACTGCCTGGAATGCCACAATCCCTTGTGGGAGCGAGCTTGCTCGCGATAGCGGTAGGTCAGTCAGCATGTGAAGTGACTGATACACCGCCATCGCGAGCAAGCTCGCTCCCACAGTTGTTTTAGGGGGCTCAGGATTTGCACATGCCACCGATCCCTTGTGGGAGCGAGCTTGCTCGCGATAGCGGTAGGTCAGCCAGCATGTGAAGTGACTGATACACTGCCATCGCGAGCAAGCTCGCTCCCACAGTTGTTTTGGGGGCTCAGGATTGGCATATGCCCCACATCCTCTGTGGGTGGGCTTCAGGATTGGCAGGCACAAAAAAACCGGGCCAGGCCCGGTTTTTTTGTGGGGTATTGTCTAGAAGTCGTAGGTCACGTCCAGCGAGGCCACGCGTTCCTGGCCGTAGTAGCAACCGAACAAGTAGTTGCAGTGGGACACGTACTCGCGGTCGAAGACGTTCTGCACGTTCAGGCTGGTGGTGACGCCACGCAGGCTCGAAGTGGCCTTGCCCATGTCATAGCTGATGGTGGTATCGAACACGGTGAAGGCCGGTACGTCGAACGAGTTGGCCGCGTCGCCCGGCTTGCGGCCGGTGTGACGGGCGCCTGCGCCGAAGGTCAGGCCATTGAGGACGGCCTGGGTGAAGTGGTAGTCGACCCACAGCGTGGCGGAGAACGGTGCCTGTTGCTCGCTGCGGTTGCCCTCGTTGCCGTAGTTGTCCTTGGTGTAGAACGAGTCGAGGTAGGTGGCGGCGGCCATGACGTCGATGTTGTCGACGGTGGATTTGACTTCCAGTTCAACCCCCCGTGAACGCACCTGGCCCGACTGGATCGAGTTCTGCGGATCGGCGGGGTCGGCGGTGACCAGGTTCTTCTGTTTGATCTGGAACACCGAGGCGGTAATCATCGTCTTGTCGAACGGCTGGTACTTCACACCCACTTCGTATTGCTCGCCTTCGGTCGGCTTGAAGGCTTCGCCGCTAGCGTCCGTGCCCGTGGTCGGCAGGAAGGATTCCGAGTAGCTGATGTACGGCGCCAGGCCGAAATCGGTGACATAGGTCAGGCCGACCCGGCCGGTGAACTTGTTATCGCGCAGTGAGGAAACGGTGCCCGCCAGCAAGTCCTTGTTGTCCACTTCGGCCCAGTCCTGGCGGCCGCCCACGGTCAGGATCCACTTGTCCAGCTTGATCTGGTCTTGCAGGTAGACGCCGGTCTGGCGAACGGTGTTGTCCCACTTGGTGTCCAGCGTTGGGGTTACGCTGCCGGTGTCGTAGTTGTTGTTATTGCCGTACAGGTCGATCGGCGCGACGTTGTAGGCGTTGTAGCCATCGTACTTGCGGTTGAAATGCCGATAGTCCACGCCCGCCAGGGTGGTGTGTTCCAGGGCGCCGGTATTGAATTTGTATTCCACGTTGTTATCGACGGTGTAGGCGGTGTTGTGCTGTTGCCAGTCGAGTTTTACGCGGTTGGCCTGGGTCTGGTCAGTGACGCCACCGGTGGTGACGAAGCTGCGCAGGTAGAAGCCCCGGTACTGGTCGCGCACATCGGTGTAACGCGCAGTGGAGCGGAATTTCAGGTCATCGGTGATGTTGTGGCTGAAGTCGTAGCCCAGGATGAACTGGTCACGCTTGTAGTCGTTCCAGCGCGTGTCGCCGGAGAAGAAATCCCGGTCGATCCGCTGGCCGTTGGGGCCGCGCTCCAGGGAACCGATCCGCGGCAGCGCCTGGTAGTCCTCCAGGCCATCGTCGCGCTGGATCTGCGCCAGCACGGTCAGCGAGGTGTCGTCGTTGGGCGCCCAGGTCAGGCTCGGTGCCAGCAGCATGCGTTCGCTGTGGGTGTGATCGACCTGTTGGTTGCCTTTTTTCGCCACGCCGATGACGCGATAGCTGAATTCCTTCTGGTCGTCGATCGGGCCGCTGGTGTCGAATGCGCCGTTGACCCGGCTGTAGCTGCCCGCGCCCAGCTTGATCTGGCTGCGCTGTTCCGTGGTCGGGCGCTTGGAGACCATGTTGATCAGGCCGCCGGGCTGGTTCTGCCCGTACAGCACCGACGAGGGGCCCTTGAGCACTTCGATGCGCTCCAGGGTGTACGGGTCGATTTGCGGCGCGCCGCCGAGGCTGCCGGCATAGGGCAGGTAGGCCCCATCGAGGTACAGCGGCGTGGGCGAGAAACCCCGGCTGGTGATTTCGTCGGCGATGGCGTTGCGGTCGGTGAAGCCGCCGGTGTTCAGGCCCGGCGTGTAGCGCAAGGCCTGGGTCAGGTTGCGTGCGCCCTGGGTGGCGACCTGCTCGGCGGTGACCACGTTGATGGTCTGCGGGATCTCCAGGATCGGCGTGTCGGTCTTGGTGCCGGTGGCGCTGCGGGTGGCGACGTAGCCGTCCACCGGCCCGTAGGCGGTTTCCGCGGATTTACCGGTGATGGTCGTGGCGCCCAGTTCCAGCGAATTCCCCGTTGTCCTGGCGCGTACGCTGACCGTGTTGCCCTGGATGGTGAACATGACGCCGGTCCCCACCAGCATCTGCGACAACGCTTGCGCTGGTGTCAACCGGCCGCTGACCGGTTGGCTGCGCAGGCCCTGGACATCATCGGCGCTGTAGAGCACTTGCATGTTCGATTGATTGCTCAATGCCTGCAGGGCACTCGCCAGCGACTGCGCCGGAATGTTGAGATCGACTTCCTGTGCCTGGACCTGTGCGCTGAACGGCATGGCCAAGGCCAGGCTGAATGCGGTGGCGCTGAAGCCTGGTTGCAGCAGGCGGCGCATGATCAGTGCCTTGGTAAAACGTGGAATCCCCGGAGTTGCTGGCATGTGTTTCACTCTTGCAGGTTTTAGTTTTAATAGGGGGTGTAGTTGTCATCAATTCTTAATTAGGACGCACGACCCAGAAAAAACCAGAATGAGAATCGTGATTATTTACGCAGATTGCAGTTCGGTGATCACCCGGCCGGCCTCCATGCGCACCAATTGGTCGGCCACGTCGAAGTAACGGTCGTCGTGGGAAATCACGATGATGGTCTTGCCCAGGCGCTTGAGGTCCGGCAGCAGCTCGGTGTAGAAAATCCGCCGGAAGGTCGGGTCCTGGTCGGCGGCCCATTCGTCGAAGACCAGCACCGGGCGTTCTTCCAGCCACGCATTGACCAGTGCCAGGCGCTTGCGCTGGCCGGTGGACAGGTCGGTGGTGGTGAAGGCGCCGTCGCGCACGCTGACCTTGTGGGCGATCTCCAGGCGTTGCAGGTATTTATTGGCGTCGTCCGGGATATGGGTGTCGCCTTGGACGATGTCGTCGAACAGGTAGTAGTCGGCAAAAATCGTCGTGAACAACTGGCGATAATCGTCGCGGGTCACGGCTGTCACGACTTGGTCGTTGAGGCGGATTTCTCCTTGCTGCGGTGCGTACAGGCCCAGCAGCAGCTTGATCAGCGTGGTTTTGCCGCAGCCGTTTTCACCCACGATGAACACGATGTCGCCCTGGTCGATCTTCAGGTTCACCGGTCCCAGGCGGAACGGCGTGGCGCCTTCCACCGCCGGGAAGCTGTAGGTCACATTGCTCAGTTCCAGCGTCTGCACCGGGGTTTTCGGCTGGCCCTGGTCGTTGAGCAACAGGTGCGGTTCCGGGGATGAAAACTGTTCCGACAATTCGGCGATGCGGCGGAAGGCAATCTGCGCGCGGCTGACGATCGGCAGGGTGCCGATCAGGTGTTCCAGCGGGCCTTTCATATACAGCAACACCAGCACGAAACCACTCATCACCGCCTTGTCGGCGCTCGGCCACAGCGATTGCAGGGCCAGGGCCAGGCCGATCACCACGAAGAACAGCATCGAGCCGAAGGTCTTGGCGATCACGAAAATGTTCACCGAGCGGATCTGCGTGTCACAGATCTTGTCGGCGGTGTGTTCGATGCCCGAGACGAACATGCGTTGCCGACGGGGGCGATGGATGCGCAGTTCCTTGGCGCCTTCGGCGATGGCGTTGTAGTGCTTCTGCAGTTCGTCCTCGGAATCGCGAGCCTCCATGAAGCCCTTGATCCCACGACCGCGGGCGATGTACTGGACCACGGTGCCGATGACAATCGCCACGACCATCATCAGGAACATCGGCCACGACAGCATGGCCAGGTAACCCATGCAGCCGAGGGTGACGGTCAGGGAAATGGCCAGGGGGGCGAAGGCGAAGGCGAAATCGCTGATGGTGTCGACGTCGTGGGTCAGCACCGGGATCAGGCGATGGCTGCGGTAGCGTTCGATCTGCTGGATGGGCGCCGACAGGACTTTTTCCCCCAGCTCCTTGCGCAGTTTGGCGATGATCTTCTGGCCGACGTAGTTGGTGCCGATGTCGGAACAGATGGAACTGACCAGGGCCAGCAGGCACAACCCGGCGAACACGCCCACCACGGTGTGGCTCAGCCCGCCGTCGGCGTGCAGCACCTTGTTGATGGTCGCCAGCAGCACGGTCACGCTCAGGCCACCGACCATGCCCAGCAGGATGGCGCCGATGACAATCAGCCGGAAGGGTTTGAGCAGGGTGAACAATTCATTGATCACCCCGCGTTTTGGTTGGCTCATGGAGGTTTCCCTGCTAGATGAAAAGGGCGAAGGCCATCGCGGGGCATTCACCGCATGGGCTGGAGGACGGCGGCACGCCGGGTTGGGGCGCGCCCACCTGTAGAACGATTGGTAGGGGAGGGGATTTAACACCTGATTGCCTCAGGAGCGCCGTTGTGGCGAGGGAGCTTGCTCCCGCTGGGTCGAACCACATCTTGTGGCGAGGGGATTTATCCCCGTTGGGCTGCGGAGCGGCCCCCAAACAGGCAACACCGATCAGTCAGAAATAACGCGGTGGTTTCATTGGGGCTGCTTCGCAGCCCAGCGGGGATAAATCCCCTCGCCACAAGGTATCCGGGTGAACCTATCGACTTACATATCCCGCGCCACCCGAAAACCGATCCAGTCTCCCCGATTGCCCGGCACCAGCGCGTTGCGGTTGCCGGAGCGGGAGAACACCGGTGCCTCGCCCCAGTCGTTGCCGCGGATGCGTTTGAATTCGCACTTGCCGGTCAGCCAGGCGCTGCCGTCGCTCGGGGCGCCCACATAGTTTTCGTTGTAGCAATCGGCGGTCCATTCGTAGATGTTGCCGTGCATGTCGTACACGCCGAAGGCGTTGGGCGCGAAGCTGCCGGCCGGGGCGGTGAAGTTGTAGCCGTCGGCCGCGCCGTAGGTGTTGGCGTGCTGGGCGATGCTGTATTCCTTGCCTTCATCGAACGGGAAGGGGAACGGTCCGGTGCTGCCGCCGCGTGCCGCGTATTCGCGCAGGGACTCGCTGACCAGTCGGTATTGTTTGCCGGTTTTTTTCGACAGCCACGCCACATAGGCATTGGCCTCGTCGAAGTCCATGCACACCGCCGGGTGTCGGTCGGTGTATTGCTTGCGCGGGTCGCTGCCCTGGTAGTCCGGGATGCCGGCCTTGCACGCTCGACCGGGACGCTCATCGCCGTCGGGCATGGTGTAGCCGGTGTCGCGCAGGTAGGCGAACCATTCGCCCTTGAGCACCTGGAAGCGACTGATCGCCAGGGGCTTGGCAAACGTCACCGGGTGCAGCGGGCCTTCGTCGGGCTCGCGTCCCACTTCGTCGTCCGGGGTGCCCATCTGGAAGGTGCCGGTGGGCAGCACGACCATTTCCGGGCAATCCTTGCAGTCGCGAAAGACCTGGCCCGGTTGCGATGCCTGGGCGCCGGAGGGCGGCAGGGCAGCGAGGGCCAGTGCCGGGAGTAGCTTCAGCGAAAAACTGTTCATCCATCTCTCTCGATAAGGTCAAAAAGGTTCGGCTCAGAGCGTTTTGCCCAGCAACCCCATGAAGCGATCGATCTCGGCTTCGGTGTTGAGCAGCCCCGGCGCGGTGCGGACCACCGGTCCCGCATCGCGATGCACGGCGTCGGCGATCACGCGGTTCTTCATCAGGTAGGCGGCGACCTCGTCGCTGTCGCGGCCCTTGACCCGGAAGAAGGTGAAGCCGGCGGACAGCTCCGGGCTCATGGGGGTGATCAGCTCGATCTGCGGCTGTGCCACCAGCTGTTTTTTCAGGTAGTTGTTGAGGGCGTGGATCCGCGCCTGCACTTCGGCCTTGCCCAGTTGCAGGTGCAGCTTGAAGGCTTCGTCGGCGGCCCAGCGATGCTCGAAGGCGTGATAGCCCCCCGGGGTCATGACGGTGGAAAACGTCGTGGCTTCGGAAAAGGTCGGAATGATCGGCGTGACGTACTTGAGTTCTTCGCTGCGGCTGCACACCAAGCCGGTGCCGCGCGGGCCGAACATCCACTTGTGGGTGCCGGCAATGAAAAAGTCGCAATTCATGGCGGGGAAGCTGAGGTCTTCGACGCCGAAACCGTGCACGCCGTCCACCACGTAAATGATCCGTTGTTCATCGCTGCGGCCTTGGTTGTGCTTGTCCACCAGGGCGCCGATCTTGTCGATCGGCAGCTTCACGCCGCTGCCCGAATGCACCCAGGTCATGCCCAGTACCCGGGTTTCGGGGCGGATGTTGCGGTCGATGGCCGTGAGGATCTGTTCATGGCTGGCGTCGTGGGCGTTCTCGAACAACTTGATCTTGCGCACCCGGGTGCCGCTGCGTTGGGTGCGCAGGTCGAGAATGGTATGGGTGGCGTAGTGTTCGTGGGCGGTGGTGAGGATTTCCTGGTCGGCCGCCACGTGGACGCCGCCGTAGATGATCGACAGGCCTTCGGTGGTGCTGCCGGTGAGGGCGATTTGCTTGGGCGAAGCTTGCAGGTAGCGGCCGGCCCAGGTGCGAACGTTTTCCTCTCGCTCTTCGGTGACGCCCAGGTCCCAGTCCATCAACAGCCCCGGGTTTTTATCCAGGGCGGCGCGGTGCCGGTCGATGGCCTCGCGCACCGGGCGTGGGTGGGTGGTGACCAGGAAGTTGGAGAAGTGCAGGTAGTCCGGGTCCTGGTTGAACAGCGAGCGCAATTGCGCCCATTTGTTCTTGGGCAGCGGTGCCAGTGGATCGGTGCTAGCCGTGGCGGGCAGGCTGGCGGCCAGGGGCAGGCCGGCGGCGAGGATCCCGGCCTGCTTCAGGAAGGTGCGACGCTCATTCATGGCTGGACCGCCTTCTGGGTCGAGGCGATGGCGGGGCGGGCGGCTTTCTGCACCTGATCCCAGACCCGCAGGAAATTGCCGCCCCACAGTTTGGCGATGTCGGCTTCGGAGTAGCCGCGGGTCAGCAGCTCGGCGGTGACGTTGCGGATGTCGCCGACGTTCTCCCAGCCTTTCACGCCGCCGCCTTCGTTGAAGTCCGAGCTGATGCCGACGTGGTCGATGCCGATCTTGCGCACGGTGTAGTCGATGGCGTCCCCCAGGTCCTTGAGGCTGGCCTTGGGTTCTTCTTCGAGGATGCCGTAGAGCTGGCCGGCGTATTCGCCGAACTTCTGTTCCGGCCAGGCGGCGATGATCGGGTCGCCGGGCATCAGCGCCATCGCCAGGTTGGGCAGCGGCGGCAGGTCGAAGCGTTCGCGCAGGGCGTTGAGTCTGTCCTGGGTCTTTTGCGTCAGCGGGCGCAGGTACTGGGAGAAACCGACGATCTGCACCACGCCGCCGCTGGCCTTGATCAGTTGCATTTCCTTGTCGCTAAGGTTGCGCGGTATGTCCACCATCGCCCGAGGTGCCGAATGAGAGGCCACCAGCGGCGTGCGACTCAGTTGCGCGACTTGCTCCAGGGCCAGGGTCGACATCTGCGACACGTCGATGATCACGCCCAGGTCGTTCAGGCGTGTCACCGCTTGCTTGCCGATGTCCGACAGGCCGCCCAGGGCATCGGGCGAGTCGTTGAAGAACGGCAGCGGGCGGGAGGAGTCGGCCCAGTCGTTGTTGCCGATGTAGCTGAAGCCGAACATGCGCATGCCCCGCGCCGTCCACAGGTCCAGCAGGCTCAGGTCATGGCCCAGGGGGTAGGCGTTGAGCATGCTGATGAAAATCGCGAATTTGCCTTCGCCGTGCAGGCGGCGAAAATCATCCGGGGTGTAGGCGATGGCGACCTGGTTGGGAAAGTCCCGGACCAGGCCGGTGATGATCTTGTAGCGCACTTCCTGCTGGTTGCGCGCTTCCTCGACAAAACCGGCGGTGGGCTTATGCGGCGCGTTGGGCCCGTTCCACAACTCCGGCCAGCCGAACACCGTCAGGGCCGCGCCGGACAGATGGCCGCGGTTGGCTTTGACCAGGTCGAACTGGCCGCTGCCGTCCTTGTCGGCTTCATTGCCGGCGGTGCCGAAATCCAGCGGCACGGTGATGTGGCTGTCGAAGGACAGCAGGCGCTCGTGCAGTTCCCTGGCCTCTTTCATCACTTTGACCGGGTAGCCGGGGTTGTCCCGCCACCAATGGTCCCAGGCCGCCAGGCCACCACCAACGGCGAGGGCCAGGGCCAGGGGCAGGCCGATGAAAAGAGCCTTTTTCGAACGAGGTGTTGTCATTGCCGATCTCAGTCAGGTTCGCCTTGGAAGGACAGGCGCAGGGGCCTTTGCTATCTGGGGAGAACGAGTGATCGGGCGGGAAATTTAGGCGCTCTCGAGGCCGCCATCGCGAGCAAGCTCGCTCCCACAGTTTGGAATGCGCTCACCTGTGGGAGCGAGCTTGCTCGCGAAGGCGGCCTTGAAACCAACCTGACTTTTGGGAATGTACTCAAATCCATTGTGGGAGCGAGCCTGCTCGCGATAAGGCCTCCACTACCTCCCTATAAATTTGTCAGCCCACCCCTCGTTCTAGCTTGGATAAAGCCCGCTCCAGGGCTGGACACAGGTAAGGCAATGACGATTTCTCGACGATGGTTCATGGCAGGCCTGGCGCTGACCGGTGCCGCCGTGCCTGCGGTGTATTACGGGCATCGCGAACTGACCCGGCCGGACCCGACCATTACCCCCGGCGAGGCCTCGTTCGACGTGGCGGACGTGGCGGGCCAGCGCCGGGCCGATACGTTGCGGGGCATCTGGACGATCCGTTTCACCGGCCGCGACGCCGGTCTCGAAGGCTTGCCGCAGGACGATCTGCAGGTCTTCCTCGATATCGGCCAGAGGGGCCGTGGCCTGGTGGGTTACCTCGACAGCGCCGAACGTTTGCGCGGTGCCGATGAGCCGCGTTATCGGGTGTTGGGCGACCTGGCCGGAACCGACCCGAAACAACTGAGCTGGCGGCTGATGGGCGCTCGGCACGACGCGCCGGACTATGAATTCATCATGACCCTGGACGAAGTCTGGGCCGGTTTCGGCAATGCCGGCAGCGCCACTCTCAGCGGTCGGGTGTTGCGCTTGGACCGTCCCTTGGCGTTGCCTGAACAGGACAATCACTTCATCGCCGTCAAGCAGCGCTTCCCCGAGGCGCGGGAGCGCACGCCGCTGAGTCCGGCGCTGCTGGCCTGGCTGGTATCGCCCGAGCATCGGCTGTTCCACCAGCTCTGGCACGCCTCGCGGGACAAATGGCACACCCTGGACGAAGACAAGCGCAATGCCCTGCGCGGCATCGGCTGGCAACCCGGCCCACGGGACCAGGAGCGTGATGCCCGCGGACCGCGCAAGGATCGCAATGGCTCGGGCGTGGACTTCTTTTTCATGCACCGGCACATGCTCGGCACCGCCCGATCGTTCCAGGCGCTGCCGTCGTGGCCGCGCTTTCCCTTGCCGCAACCGGAGCTGGAACGCGATCGCCTTGGATTCGCCCGCTACCTCGATAACCACGATGGCACGTCCTTGCCGCCGACCTGGTTGGCCGATGGCGACGAGCAGTACGCCCAGTGGGTCAGCGACATCAAGACCGCCGAGACCTACCACAGCAATTTCCAGGTCTGGGAATCGCGCTACCGCGACCCGCGCTACCTGTCGAAACTGACCCTGGGCCAGTTTGGTTCGGAAGTGGAACTGGGCCTGCACGACTGGCTGCACATGCGCTGGGCCTCGGTACCGCGCGACCCGTCCAACGGCCACCCGGTGCCGTTCGCCCGCGATCCGGCGGACTTCGCCCAGCGCTGGTACGCCCCGGAGAATGACTTTCTCGGCGATCCGTTTTCTTCCCACGTGAGCCCGGTGTTCTGGGCTTTCCACGGCTGGATCGACGACCGTCTCGAAGACTGGTTCCGCGCCCACGAGCGTTTCCATCCGGGGGAAGTGAGCCGGCTCGAGGTCAACGACGTGCCCTGGTTCGCCCCGGGCCGCTGGGTTGAAATCGCCGACCCCTGGCTGGGCCCGGACACCCACGGTTGCAGCACCACGCCGGGGCTGCAGGTCGGGCGCTCGGTGGAGATGGACCCGGAAACCATGAAACTGGCCTTGCGCATCACCTTCGGCAGCGATGACAAAAAGCTCTCCGAACTGTTCCGCCGGGTACCGCAACGGCCGTGGTATGCGCGCAATCTCAAGAGTAAGCCCGTTTAACCTTTCTGACTGGATGAACACTGTTGTGGCGAGGGGATTTATCCCCGCTGGGCTGCGAAGCAGCCCCCAGAACCGGCACCTCGGTGTGTCAGGGGTATTGAGTGAGCCGGTTTGGGGCTGCTGCGCAGCCCAGCGGGGATAAATCCCCTCGCCACAGGTGTCATTTGGCTTGAGGTTGTTATGAAGGTGTTTAGCGCGGCGCGGCGATGTCCAGCGCGCGGTTTGCCAACAGTTCTGCCAACTCGATCATCTGCTGGATGCCCAGCGCAAAATGGCGCCGCGAGCCTTCCAATTCAAAGGCCTGCTCGCTTGCCATGACGTTAACCGAAGCGAGGGTTTCGCTGAGGTTGGCCAGCAGGCATTCCATGTCCGCGCCTTCTGCCACGGTGAACAACTGGCCCGGTGGTGGGTTGGGTTTTTCGGGTTTGGGGTCGAGGTAAAAGGCGAGGGCGCGGTCGGCGGCTTCGTCGATTTTTTTGGAATCGTCTGCGGGGGGATTGGGGGTGATCTTGAACATGGCGTAACTCCTAGTATTCATTTTCAGGAGCCGACACCATCGCTACCAAACGATTGGGTGGCGGCCGTACGCGGGTTGGTAGACCGGAGCACTAGGAACCCGGCGCGCCCGAAGACGCCCTGCGCACGGCCACCATGAAACAGACACCGAGAGAGCGTCTGTAGGAGGTGGCGCTTGCGCCTAGTTGACTCGCGGGCTACCAAACCCGATCGCTGAAATCAGCGACCCGGAAACAGTAAAAGCCACGAGCCAGGCGCACAAGCCGGCGGATTCTGGCGCAGTTGTAGGTAACGGCGCAAGGCGATGTAGCCTCACTCAGGAGTCCTACACGACCGGATAAACAGAACCAAAGCCGAACACCCTTTATTGGGCGGGGAATTATCTGTGGCGAGGGGATTTATCCCCGCTGGGCTGCGTAGCAGCCCTAAATCAGCTACCCCCAATACACCTGATACACCGAGGTGCCGGCTCTGAGGGCTGCTGCGCAGCCCAGCGGGGATAAATCCCCTCGCCACAGGTGTGTGTGGCTTGGCTTGAGAACCTGGGGTGGCGTTACATCACCCGCCAACCCCCACCCAACGCCTTGTATAACGCCACGCTCGCCTGTACCCGCGCCAGCCTTAACTGCACGTTCATGTCCTGGGCGGCGTACAGCGTGCGTTGGGTTTCCAGCACGGTGAGCAGGTCTTCGGCGCCGGCCTGGTAGCGGCGCTGGGCGATGTCGAAGGCGGTCTGGGCCTGGTGCAGTTCTTCGCTTTGCCATTGCCGTTGCTGGTCCAGGCCATGGATGCCGTTCAGGGCTTTTTCGACGTCGGCGAAGCCGTTGATGATGGCGGCGCGATAGAGCTCCAGCAGTTCTTCCTGGCGGGCGGTGGCTTTGTCCCGTTCGGCACTCAGGCGGCCGTTGTTGAAGATCGGAGCGGCCAGGCCGGCGGTGAGGTTGTAGACGTTGTTGCGCAGCAACTGGTCGGCGATGTCGGCGCCGGTGGCCAGGCTCAGGCCGAGGGTCGCGGTGGGCAGCATGGCGGCGCGGGCCACGGTGATGTCGGCCTGGGCGGCAGCGAGGCGCGCTTCGGCGGCGGCGATGTCCGGGCGGCGGCGCAGCAGTTCGCTGGGCACGCCGGCGTCGATGGCGGGCCAGTGCAGGCGGTCGAAGCTGTCGTCGTCGAGCCTGATCGACTGCACCGGTTGCCCCAGCAGCGTTGCCAGGGTGATCACGGCCTCCCGGGCCTGTTGCTGCACTTGGGGCACGCGGCGTTGTTGGGCCGCCACCAGGCTTTTTTGCTGGGACAGTTCCAGGGCCGTGGCGCTACCGGCGTCGTAGCGGGTCTGGACCAGGTCGAGCACGCGCTGGGCGTTGTCCAGGTTCTGTTCGGCGATGCGCTGTTGTTCGCGCAGGGACAGCGCCTGGGTGTAGCTGTTGGCGACGCCGCTGAGCAGGGTCAACTCCACGGTCGCCCGGTCGAACTGGCTGGCCGACAACGTGCTCAGCGCACTGTCCCGGGCCG
The DNA here is from genome assembly GCF_053629195.1 of Pseudomonas sp. R151218B TE3479. Lineage (NCBI taxonomy): Bacteria > Pseudomonadati > Pseudomonadota > Gammaproteobacteria > Pseudomonadales > Pseudomonadaceae > Pseudomonas > Pseudomonas sp. R151218B TE3479. The sequence goes on along the minus strand of NZ_JBRJHV010000001.1, from coordinate 5,469,424 downwards.
CCCGCTTGCCGCCCCAGAAGTCCAGCTCATAGGTGGCGCTGAGGTTGGCGTCGTAGTAGTCGATGGTGCGGTTGTCCCGATCCACGTCCAGCTGGCTGTAGCCTTTGCCGTGCAACAATTCCTGGCGATTGCCGTTGAGCCCGGCCGTGACCGCTGGCAGCAACGGCGCCCCGGCGATCACCGCGCTGGCCTGGGCCTGGCGCACCCGGGCCATGGCGGCGGCCAGGTCGTGGCTGTCCCGGCGCGCCTGTTCGATCAAGCGGTTCAATGGCGGGCTGCCGAAGTGCGTCCACCATTGCTGGTTATCCGCTTGGGCGCTGGATGCATCGAGGTGCTGCCAGGCCGGTGGCGGCTGGATGCCGCTGTCCGGTGCCGACGCAGGGGTGGCGCAGGCCGCCAGCAACAGGCTGGCGGCCAGGAGGGTCAGGTGCGCTTTCATAGGGTGGGGATCATTCACTGGTGAGGGCCGCGACCGGGTCGAGGCGGGCGGCCTTGCGGGCGGGCATGAAGCCGAAGACGACGCCGGTAACCAGGGCGCAGCCAAAGGCGCCGAACACCGCCAGCCATTCGAAGGCCACGGCGATCTTGCCCAACAGCAAGGCGCCACCCACCAGCAAGGCCAGGCCGATACCGGCGAGCCCGCCGACCACCGAGAGCATCACCGCTTCGGTGAGGAACTGGCGCAGGATGTCGCGCTGCCGGGCGCCGGTGGCCATGCGGATACCGATCTCCCGGGTCCGTTCGCGCACGGTCATGAGCATGATGTTCATCACGCCGATGCCGCCCACCAACAGCGAAATCGCCGCAATGGCCCCGAGCATCAGCGACAGCGTGCCCTGGGTGCGGGCCTCGGCCTGGATCATCGCGGCGTTGTTGGTCAGCTCGAAATCCTGTTTGCCGTCGTGCAGGCGCAACAGGGTGCGGGAGACCGCCTGTTCGGCCTCCTTGACCTTGCCCGCGTCCCGGGCGGCGATCACCACGTATTCGGGATGGCGTGTGCCGAACAACCGCACGCTGGCGGCGGAGTAGGGCACGGCGATGCGATTGTCGGCATCCGAATCCCCGGAGCTGGCGCCTTTTTCCGCCAGCACGCCGACCACCTGGAACGGCATGTTCTCGATCAGGATGTAGCGGCCGATGGGGTCGGCGACGTCCTTGAGCAGTTTCTGCCGGACCTTGTGGCCGATCACCGCCACCGCCGCAGCGCCGCGTTCATCGGCGTCGCTGAAGTAACTGCCCTCGGCGACCGGCCAATTGAAGATGGCCGGGAAATTCGTGTCGTTGCCGCCGACGTAGCTGGTGTGGTCGAGGTTGCCGAAACGCACGCTGGCTTCGGCACCGTTGACCGGCATGATGCGCTGCACTTCGGGCAGGTCGGCGAGGGCGGCCAGGTCGTATTCGCTGATGATGCCCTTGGCGGCGCGCGGTGTGGGCGCGCTGCCGTTGAGGTAGATGATGTTCGAGCCGAACGCGCCCATCTGGGCCATGACCTGGCGCTTGCTGCCTTCGCCCACGGCCAGCATCACCACCACCGAGGCCACGCCGATGACAATGCCGAGCAGGGTCAGGGCGGTGCGAAAGCGATTGATCCACATCACCCGCCACGCCGCCTGTACCGCGTCCACCAGCTCGCCTTTCCAGGCGCCGTTGTGTTCGCTGCCGGCGCTCAGGCGCTGGCGCAGATCCACGGCTTGCAGGGCCTTTGGATTGACGTGCACCTCGTGTGGCGCAGAGGGGGCACTGTCACTGATGATCAGCCCATCGCGGATCTCGATGATGCGCTTGGCCCGGGCCGCCACTTCGCGGTCATGGGTGATCAGGATCACCACGTGGCCCTGGCTCGCCAGTTCGTCGAGCAACGCCATGACCTCGATGCCGCTCTGGCTGTCCAGGGCGCCGGTGGGTTCGTCGGCGAGGATGATGTGGCCGCCGTTCATCAAGGCCCGGGCAATCGACACCCGCTGTTGCTGACCACCGGAGAGTTGATGGGGACGGTTGCCGGTACGGCTGGCCAGGCCGAGGCGGTCGAGCAGGGCACTGGCCCGGGCGTGGCGCTCGGCGGCCGAGGTGCCGGCATAGATGGCCGGCATCTCGACGTTTTCCTGGGCGGTGCCGGAAGGAATCAGGTGATAGCCCTGGAACACGAAGCCGAACGCTTCGCGCCGCAGCCAGGCCAGCTCGTCACTGCCCAGGCCGGCGACGTCTTCGCCGGCGAAACGGTACTCACCGCTGGTGGGGCGGTCGAGGCAGCCGAGGATGTTCATCAGGGTGGATTTACCGGAGCCGGACGCCCCGACAATCGCCAGGAACTCCCCGGCGTGAATGGACAAATCGATGCCGCGCAGCACCTCCACCCGAGGGCTGTCGCCACCGCCGTAGGCCTTGCGGATGTCCCGCAGTTCGATCAGGGGCGTGCTCATTCAGCCTCCGCTGCCGCTGGCCGGGCCGATCAGCACCCGGTCGCCTTCGCTCAGACCGTCGACAATCTGCGTGCGCAGCCGATCGCTGACGCCGGTGCGAACGGTGCGTGGCTGGACGTCGCCATTGTCGGCCAGCACCCGCACCTGGTCGGCGTCCTGCAGGGCGGCGATGGGCACGGTCAGCACGTCCTTGGCCTGGGCGGCGACGAAAAACACCTGGGCGGTCATGTCGGTCATCAGCGCGCGGTCGGCGTTGTCGACGTCGAGCAACACGGTGTAGAGCACCACCCGCTCGCTGCCACTGCGGCCTCCGGTGGGGCTGCCGCCCTGGCTGGCCTCCAGCGGGCGCGGCGGCACGGGGAGGATCTGGCGAACGGTGCTGCTCCAGCGACGGCTGCCGCCGGCCAGGGTGGTGAAGTAGGCGGTCATGCCCGGCTTGACGTGGCCGATGTCGGCTTCCGAGACTTCGGCCCAGACCGTCATCGGCGACAGCCGGGCGATGCGCAGGATCAGTGGGGTTTGCTGCTGGGCGTTGAGGGTCTGGCCTTCCCGGGCACCGACGGCGACCACGGTGCCGCTCATCGGCGCATAGATGCGTGTGTAGCCCAGCTCGGCCTCGTCGCTGCGCAGGCTGGCCTGGGCCTGGCGGATCTGGGCCTGGAACATGTCGATGCGCGCCTGGGTCGCCCGCACTTCCGCCTGGGCGGTCTGCACGTCTTCCTCGCGGGTGGCGCCGCCGGCCTTGAGTTGCTGCTGGCGGCGGAATTTCTGCTGCGCCAGGTCGTGCTGGGCACGCTGTTCCTGAAGCTGGGCCTTGAGGTTCTCGATCGAAAAACGCCCGGCGTCGAGCCTGGCTTTTTGCGTGGACGGGTCGATTTCCACCAGCAGCTGGCCTTCGCGTACCTCGTCGCCGGCCTCCACGTGAATCTTCTGGATCTGCCCGGACGCCTGGGCGCCGACGTCGACATAACGCCGCGGTTGCAGAGTGCCCAGGGCGGTGACGCTGTTTTCGATATCGCCACGGGTAACGGGCGCGGTGACCAGGGGCGCACGGCTGGGCACCACCGCTTGCCACGCGGCGAAGGCCACGGCCGGAAGCAGGGCGAAGGTGAGAAGCCAGGCGCGTCGGGTAGGGCGGGGACGTTTCATGCAGGGTTCCGGCCGGTGATATCGGGCCCGTCCCAGGAAGGGCAGGGACGGGGGGCTGTTCTGGTAAACGAGCGCTTTGGGCGGGAATTTACTGGCTTGAAACACTTGGTAGCAGGTTGAAGGGAGGACAACTCAATCGCCAAGCCATGTGATGTTGTGGCGAGGGGATTTATCTGTGGCGAGGGGATTTATCCCCGTTGGGCTGCGAAGCAGCCCCACCAAAAACCAGCGCCTCGGTGTATCAGATGTATTGAGTGGACTGGTTTGGGGCCGCTTCGCAGCCCAGCGGGGATAAATCCCCTCGCCACAGGAGCCATGCTACGCCATAGCCGAGGGGGGACGAATCAACCCCGATACAAACCAACGCTTTAAATCTATATGAGAATTACTATAAATTACGCGATTGAATTTGCCATTATCGTGCCATGCCTTTTTCAGGCATGCCGGATGGCACAGGGATAGCTGGCGCAGCCATTGCGCACGGGAGTCATGTTGGAAAACTACTATCGCGAGCTGGTGTGTTTCCTGAACGCCAGGCTAGGCAACCGCCAGGCGGCCGAGGATGTGGTGCATGACGCCTATGTGCGGGTGCTGGAGCGTGCCAGCGACGTTCCCATCGAACAACCGAGGGCGTTCCTCTACCGCACGGCGCTGAACCTGGTGATCGACGGGCACCGACGCAACGTCCTGCGCCAGGTCGAATCCCTGGATGTGCTGGACAGCGAAGAGCGTTTCTTCACGCCATCGCCCCACACCAGCCTTGACCATGGCCAGCGCCTGGACATGCTGCAGCGCGCCCTGGCCGAGCTGCCGCCGCTGTGCCGCGAGAGTTTCCTGCTGCGCAAGCTCGAAGGCCTGTCCCATTCGCAAATCGCCGAGCGCCTGGGCATTTCCCGGGCACTGGTGGAAAAGCACATTGTCAACGCCATGAAGCACTGCCGCGTTCGCGTGCGTCAGTGGGACGCGCCCTGATTCAATCGTCGCCGGTCACCCGGCGGTAAATTTTTTTTCACTGTCCTCGTTCCTCTCAACAGACGACTTGCCGGCGCCTTCAGTGCCGGTCAGGTTCCCCAGGCTTTTCGTGCCCTGTTGAGGGGCTTTTCCAGAGGACACTGGACATGACACAGGCAATTGCATCGCCCATCGTTCACGACTTGATCGGCATTGGCTTCGGCCCTTCGAACCTGGCGCTGGCCATCGCGCTGCAGGAGCGGGGGCCGGTCCAGGGTGAACTGGACGTGCTGTTCCTCGACAAACAGGCAGATTACCGCTGGCACGGCAATACCCTGGTGACCCAGAGCGAGTTGCAGATTTCCTTCCTCAAGGACCTGGTGACCCTGCGCAACCCCACCAGCCCGTATTCATTCGTCAATTACCTCAAGCACCATGGCCGCCTGGTGGACTTCATCAACCTCGGCACCTTCTACCCGTGCCGCATGGAGTTCAATGACTACCTGCGCTGGGTGGCCGGACACTTCAGCGCACAGAGCCGCTATGGCGAGGAAGTGCTGCGCATCGAGCCGGTGCTGCACAACCAGCAGGTCGAGGCGCTGAGGGTGATTTCCCGCGATGGCCAGGGCGAAGAGTTGGTCCGTACCACCCGCTCGCTGGTGGTCAGCGCCGGCGGTACCGCGCGCATTCCCGAGGCGTTCAAGGCGTTCAAGGATGACGCGCGGGTGTTCCACCATTCCCGGTACCTGGAGCGCATGGCAGCTCAGCCGTGCGTGAAGGGCCAGCCGATGAAGATCGCCATCATCGGCGGTGGGCAGAGCGCCGCCGAGGCCTTCATCGACCTCAATGACAGCTTCCCTTCGGTACAGGTCGACATGATCCTGCGCGGCTCGGCCCTCAAGCCGGCGGACGACAGCCCGTTCGTCAACGAAGTGTTCTCGCCGGAGTTTACCGACCTGGTGTTCCAGCAACCCCACAGCGAGCGCGAACGCCTGGTCAACGAGTATCACAACACCAACTATTCGGTGGTGGACATCGACCTGATCGAGCGTATCTACGGGATTTTCTATCGCCAGAAAGTCTCTGGCATCGCCCGTCATGCATTCCGCACCCTCACCACGGTGGAGAAAGCCACGGCCATCGACGCCGGTGTGGAACTGGCGGTGCGCAACAACGCCACCGGCGAGCTGACGGTACGCCGTTATGACGCCGTGGTACTGGCCACCGGTTACGAGCGGCAGATGCACCGCACCCTGCTGGAGCCGCTGGCGCAGTACCTGGGGGATTTCGAGGTGGATCGCAACTACAAGCTGATTACCGACGAGCGCTGCAAGGCAGCGATCTACATGCAGGGCTTCTGCCAGGCCAGCCATGGCCTGAGCGATACGCTGCTGTCGATCCTGCCGGTGCGTGCCGATGAGATTGCCGGCTCGCTCTATGAGCATGGGAACAATCGCGGACAGGCTCGTCCAGTACGCGACATGCTGTTGGCCGCTGTATAGGCCCTGTAGGAGCGAGTCACATCAGCCAACGCAACCCCTGTGGGAGCGAGCTTGCTCGCGATGGCGTCAGTTCAGCCAATATTGAAGTGGCTGACACTACGCTTTCGCGAGCAAGCTCGCTCCCACAGGTCATAGGTCCTCTCTCTGGTCACTCGCAGGAAATTCTTCAGAAACTTCCTACACTCATGTCATGCGTCTGTTGGACAGGCGCATCGACGGTTCGCTGTTCCCTCGTATTGGCAGTCTGAACCCCCAACCGGTCACCCTGACTGAGGTCGGTGGTGCGCCGGGCCGACCACGCCAAGCGAAACACCCTGACCAGATGATGCTGCTTTTACGCACAGGCCTGTTGGCGCTGTTGCTGGGCTCATTGAGCGTGGCGCCACCGGTAGGCGCGACCCCTGAGTCGTTGCAGGTGCTCGGGCGCTCCAATGTGGATGATTATTCGGTATCCCTGGATGCTGCCGACTGGGCCTGGCTGCGCCAGAAGGGCACGTTGCTGCTGGGGGCCTCGGCGCCGGACTATGCGCCTTTCAGCATCACCGGCAATGGTCGCGACTATGAAGGCTTGACTGCCGACTATGCGCAATTGCTGGGGCAACTCTTGCACGTCACGGTGCAGGTCCAGCGCTATCCGTCCCACGCCGAAGCGCTCCAGGCCCTGCGCGGCGGCGAGATCGACCTGCTCGGCACCGCCAACGGCTTCGAAGCCGCCGATCCGGACCTGGCGATGTCCCAGGCTTATGCCGATGACTTGCCGACCCTGGTGGCCCGCATCGACGACAGCCAGGACTTGCCCACGGACCTGGCGGGCAAGCGGGTGGCCATGCTGTATCACTATTTACCGCCGGAGACGGTCAAGGGGTTTTATCCCGAGGCTTCATTACAGCTGTTCCCCTCGACCTTGAGTGCCATCGGCGCCGTGGCGTTTGGTCAGGCCGACGTCTACCTGGGGGATTCGATCAGTTCCAACTACCTGATCAGCAAGAATTACCTGAACAATGTGCAACTGGCCGATTTCTCGCGGATGGAAGTGCAGCCGTTCGCCTTTGCGGTCAGTCGCGACAACGGGCGCGTGTTGCGCATCGTCAATGCCGCGCTGCACGCCATTCCCGCCAGCGAACGCATGATCATCCTGCGGCGTTGGAGCGCCGGCGGGGCGAGCATGCCCGGTCAGCAGGCGCTGCATTTCAGCGTCAACGAACAGCGTTGGCTGGACGCCCACCCACGCATAAAAGTCGCCGCCAATGAAAACTTCCTGCCGCTGACGTTCTTCGACGAGCAAGGCCATTTGCGCGGCATCGGCGCCGATGTGCTGGCCCGGATCAGCTTGCGCACCGGTTTGAAGTTCGATGTGCAGCGGGGCGGCTCGGTTGACGATTTGATCGGGCAGATCAAGAGCGGCAAGGCCGATGTCCTGGCAACCGCCATCCCCAGCGCCGAACTCGAGGACGAGTTGCGCTTTACCCGACCGTACCTGGCGAACCCGTTCGTGTTAGTGGTGCCGATCAGGGCCAGGGCGCTGACCTTGGACCAGATGGCGGGCAAGCGCGTGGCGCTGGTGCGTGGCAACGTGCTGCGCGAGTTCCTGCTGGAGCAGTTCCCCCGCGTGCAGTTGGTGGCGGCGCAGAATGCGGCCGACGCCATGGCCATGGTCGCCGCCGGCACGGCAGACGCTGCGATCAATCCGCTGATCAGCGCCCGCTACATGATTTCCCGCCAGTACCGCGACACGCTGCAAGTCACCAGCACCGTGGGCACCTTGCCCGCGCACATCGCCCTGGCGACGAACCGGGGCGCATTGGAGCTTTACTCGATCCTGGACAAGGCGCTGTTGAGTATTTCCCCGGAAGAAATGGACGAGCTGACCAACCGCTGGCGCAGTGAGGTGGTGATCGACGACAGTTATTGGCTGCGCAATCGCACCACGATCCTCCAGGGGTTCGCCGTTGCTGCGCTGCTGTTGCTGGTGGCCTTGGGCTGGGGCATTTATCTGCGGCGGCTGTTGGAACAGTTGCGCGTGGCCAAGGAAAGCGCCGACGAGGCCAATCGAGCCAAGACCACCTTCGTGGCGACCATGAGCCATGAAATCCGTACGCCGATGAATGCGGTGATCGGCCTGCTGGAGTTGGCCCTGAAAAAAGCCGACCAGGGCGTCGTGGACCGATTCGCCATCGAAGTCGCGTCGGGTGCGGCCCATGGCATGCTGGACCTGATCGGCGACATCCTCGACATCGCCCGCATCGAGTCGGGCAAGTTGTCGCTGGCGCCGCAGCGGGCCAATCTGCACACGTTGATCGAATCGGTGGCGCGGATTTTCGAGGGCCTGGCCTGGCAGAAACACCTGCGCTTGCATTGGGTGCTGGATGCCGGACTCGACCGCGACGTGTTGATTGATCCATTGCGTTTCAAGCAGATCGTCTCGAACCTGTTGAGCAACGCCATCAAGTTCACCGACCAGGGCGAAGTGCGCCTCAGTGTGCGCGGCGAGCCGGCTCCCGGGCACGAACGCCTGGGTCTTTGCCTGCGGGTGGAGGACACCGGTTGCGGTATTTCCCCCGAGGATCAGCGTCGCCTGTTCAGCCCCTTTGCCCAGGCCGGCCAGCACCCGCAGTCGGCTCGCAGCGGTTCCGGGTTGGGGTTGGTCATCAGCCGTACGTTGTGCGAAATGATGGGGGGCACCCTGGTGTTGCACAGCGTGCCGGGGCAGGGCACGCAGGTCGAGGTTCTGCTGGACCTGCCCTTGCTCGATGTACTGCCGGCGGCGCCTGCCGAGGTCGAGGCGCTGCTGCCGGTCCCGGCGTTGAGTATCCTGGTGGTCGACGACTACCCGGCCAACCGCTTGCTGCTGTCCCAGCAACTGGGTTACCTGGGGCATCGTGTCCAGGAAGCGCAGAACGGTGTCGAAGGTTTGCAGGCCTGGCGCGGCGAACACTTCGATGTGGTCATCACCGACTGCAACATGCCCTTGATGAGCGGCTACGAACTGGCCCGTACCATTCGCGTCGAAGAGCGCGACCGCAAGCTGTCGCCAGTGGTGATCCTGGGGTTCACGGCCAACGCCCAGCCCGAGGAGCGGGACCGCTGCGCCGAAGCCGGGATGGACGATTGCCTGTTCAAGCCCATCGGCCTCAGGGAACTCAATGCGTGCCTGGCTTCGGTCACGCCGGATCCGCGGGCGCCCCAGTCCGGCGATGGCCTCGACTTGACCGGCCTGGAGCAATTGACCGGTGGTGACGCGACGGCCATCAAGGCTTTGCTGGAAGAACTGGTCAGCAGCAATGCCGAAGATCAAGCGCGATTGCTGCACTTGGCCACCCGACAGGATTTGCCGGGCCTGGCGGACCTGGCACACCGGATCAAGGGCGGGGCGCGGATTATCCAGGCGCAACGCCTGATCGCTGCCTGCGAGGCGCTGGAAAGCGCGTGTCGAGGGAACGACACGGTGCTGCTCGCCGACGCCGTGGAAGACCTTCGCCAGGCCATCGAGCACCTGGCTGAACGGCTGAAAACCAACCTGGAGGAATAGGCGCTAAGAACCGTAGGAGCTGACGAGTGAAACGAGGCTGCGATCTTTCCAAAGACCCTTGAATGCCAAGCGAACGATCAAAAGATCGCAGGCTTCGCCAGCGTACAAAGCGCCGAGCGGGATAAATTCCATCGCCATAGGGGCTGTGTCTGTCCTTATTTTAGGATTAGTCCTACATCGCCCTTCAAACGCTTCCTCTAGCCTGAGCGCCCTTAATGTTCTTGAGCCGGTGCCTACCTGGCGCATTGCTATTGGAAAGCTTGCCATGCCGAACAAAGCACTCCGTATCCTGATTGCCGACCCACAACATACCCATCGAATCGTGCTGGAACGTCTGTTCAACCAACAGGGTTACTACCGGATTGTCCCCGTGAGCCACTTGCAGGAATTGCTCACGCTGGTGGAGTACGGCAGCGAGCCGTTCGACCTGATTGTCATTAACGCGCAACTGGCCGGTGGCGCACTGGATCTGCACGATTTTGTTGTCTATAACCCACAGGTCCGCCACGGGATGATTTACAACGCGCAACCGGCCCGTCAGTCGCTGGGGCCTGTCGCGCGTCGATCGAGCCTGCACTTGAGCCAGGCGCCGCTGCCTGACCTGGCCTCACTGCGGCGCTTGATGGAGCGGGTTGATCCTCAGGTCCATGAGCCGCTGCCAGCGTGGGGGCGTCCCCTCAGGCAGGGACATGGACGCTGAACCAGACCGTTGGTCTGCCCTGTCAGGTCTGACAGGTGGCAGGGCCTGGTGCTTGTGCGAGAGTCCGGTGCGGTCATGGCGCCGGTGCCGTTTGTATTGTTTTGGGGAACTGCCTTGAAAGACGTGTTGATCGTGGATGACCACCCTGTCATACGAGGGGCGCTGCGGCTGATTTGCCAGAATGAGGCGTTCACCCACATCCGGGACGTCAGCGGCGCGGCCGAGGCCAGGGCCCTCATCAAGGAGGGCGCGCCAGACCTGGTGATCCTGGACCTGGTGATGAACGGCTTCGATGGCCTGGACCTGCTGGTCTGGATCATGGCCCAGTTTCCTGAGTGCAGCGTGCTGGTGTTCACGTCCCAGGATGCGCAGCACTTCTGCAACCGCTGCATCTCGGCTGGGGCCCGAGGCTTTGTGACCAAGAAAAGCGATCTGAAGGAGTTGACCAAGGCCATCCAGGCGTTGAAGTCCGGTTATGCCTATTTTTCCCAGATGTCCGTCCGGCTGGATTTCCAGCAACGCAGCGAACAGCAGGCCCTGGAAAGTCTCTCCACCCGCGAGCTGTCCATCTTGCGCATGCTGGCCATGGGCATGCGTGGCAAGGACATCGCTGAAAGCCTGTTCCTGAGTCCGAAAACCGTCAGTACCTACAAGACGCGCCTGTTGGAAAAGCTGGGGCTGCAATCCTTGGTGGGGTTGTCGGAGTTTGCCAAGCGCAATCACCTTTGAATGAGTGATACCCAAACCTGTGGGAGCGAGCTTGCTCGCGATAGCGGTGTGCCTGTCGATGCATCTTCGGCTGATACCCTGTCATCGCGAGCAAGCTCGCTCCCACAGGCGTTTGGTCGTTCTCCAAATGGAACGCTAAGGCCGGTTTTTGCCGTCTAGTGCTTCAAGAGTGTCGGTTTTAAGCTGTCTCCATCAAATCGCAGTACCTGATTTTGGAGACACAGCATGAAAAACATCATCGGCCTCTACACCAGCCCACGGCCCCATTGGGTCGGCGACGGTTTCCAGGTGCGTACGCTGTTTTCCTACGACAACCTGGGCAAGCACATCAGCCCGTTCCTGCTACTGGACCACGCCGCCCCCACCGAATTCACGCCGACCAGCGAGCGCCGTGGCGTCGGCCAGCACCCCCATCGTGGGTTCGAAACCGTGACCATCGTCTACCAGGGCGAGCTGGAACACCGTGACTCCACCGGCAGCGGCGGCAAGATTGGTCCTGGCGATGTGCAATGGATGACCGCCGCTTCCGGCATCATCCACGAAGAGTTCCACTCCGAAGCGTTTGCCCGTCAAGGCGGGTTCATGGAAATGGTCCAACTGTGGGTCAACCTGCCCGCCAAGGACAAGATGGCCCCGGCCGGCTACCAGACGATCCTCAAGGGCGACATTCCGAACATCGCCCTGGAGGACAACGCCGGCAGCCTGCGCCTGATCGCCGGGCGTTTCGAAGGGCATCAAGGCCCGGCACGGACCTTCACCCCCATCGATGTTTGGGACATCCGCTTGAATGCCGGGAAAAACCTCACCCTTGACCTGCACGAAGGCCACAACACCGCCGTGGTGGTGCTGCGGGGCTCGGTCCAGGCCAATGGCCGCGAACGGGTCGAGGCCGGGCAGATGGCCCTGTTCGACCGGGCCGGCGACCAATTGAGCCTGCAAGCCAATAACGACGCGGTGCTGTTGCTGCTCAGTGGCGAGCCGATCGACGAACCCATCGTTGGCCATGGTCCGTTCGTGATGAACAGCGAACAGGAAATCCACCAGGCCTTCAATGATTTCCACTCCGGGCGTTTTGGCCGGATGGACGATTGAGCGCGAAAACCACTGCCACTTAGTACCCACTGTGGGAGCGAGCTTGCTCGCGATAGCGATCTAACTGTCCATGCATCATTGACTGACACACCGCAATCGCGAGCAAGCTCGCTCCCACATGGGGATCTGCGGGGGATCTCTACAGCGTGTTCAATCTGTGCCAATCTTCGCCAATCGCCCTCCTGGAGCTGTCCCGATGCTGTTTCTGATCTCCGAGCACCCGCTGCTCTGTGCCCTGGCGCTGCTGGTGCTCGACCTCCTGATGTGGCATCTGGTCAGTGCGGATCGGATCTATTGGAAAGTCGGCGCAAGGCTGGTGATTTTTTCGTTGTTCAGCGTGCTGCTGTTCAACGAAGGCCTCAACCCCATGGTCCCGGCGCAATGGGTCGACGATGTGCCGCGGCACCTGGCCGCTACCGGTTTGCAGATCACTTGGTGGCTGTTCGCCGCGCGAACCCTGACGGTGATGATCGTGGCGGCGATGATGCAACGGGTCGGCCACACCGGGCGGTTGTTGCAGGATTTGCTCGGCGCTGTGATTTTCCTGATCGCCGTCATCGCGGCACTGGCCTATGTGCTGGATTTGCCGGTCAAGGGCGTGCTGGCCACCTCTGGCGCGATGGCGATCATCGTCGGCCTGGCCTTGCAGAGCACCCTCAGCGACGTGTTCTCCGGGATCGTGCTCAACACCACCAAGCCCTATCAGCTCGATGATTGGATTTCCATCGACGGCACTGAAGGCCGGGTCACCGATATCGACTGGCGGGCCACGCGCTTGCAGACCGCCCAGGGCAGCATGGCGGTGATTCCCAACTCGTTGGCGGCCAAGGCCAAGGTCATCAACTTCAGTCGCCCCAGCGATGTCCATGGCCTGTCCATCAGCATCCAGGTCAGCCCGCATGCGCGGCCACAAACCGTGATCGACGCGTTGGAACGCGCCATGATCGGCTGTCGTTCCCTGCTCGCCACCCCGGCCCCCAGCGTCGCCCTCAAGAGCAGCGGCAGCGGCGGGGCGGAGTATGAAATCAGCGGGTTCGTCGCCTCCATGGCCCTGAAACGCACGGTGCGCAACCAGTTGTTCGACCTGGCGTTCCGGCATTTGCAGGCGTCGGGCGTGAGCCTGCTGTCCACCAGTGAAAGCGCCACGCCCCAGGCGGTGTCGCGGCCCCGGGCACTGCTGGAAAGCTCGAGCATTTTCTCCACCCTGCGCCAGGATGAGAAAGACACCTTCAGCCAGAACATGACCCTGCAGACCTTCCGCGCCGGCGATGTGATCCTGGCGGCGGGGGAGGTCAGCGATCACCTGTTCATCATCGAGTCAGGGGTGGTCAGCGTCACCCTCATGCGCAACGGCCAGCCACTCGAGGGCGGACGCATGGGGCCGGGGGAAGTGATCGGCGAAGCCGGGATCGTCGCCGAGCAGGCGGCCCTGGCGACTTTTTCCGCCAAGACGTTCTGCACCCTGTACCGCATCGAAAACAGCTACCTCAAGCCGTGCCTTGAGGCCCGTCGCGACATCAACGACGCGATGAAAAACCTGCTGGACGTGCGCATGCACCTGGCCCAGAACCTCACCCGCGACCTGCCCAAGCCCGTCGCCAAGAAACGCTTCCTGCAGTGGCTGCGCAGCCGGGCCTGAAGCCTATCCCCTGTGGCGAGGGAGCTTGCTCCCGCTGGGTCTGTAGGAGCTGACGAGCGAAGCGAGGCTGCGATCTTTCCACTGCCAATTGAGTCTGGGGCGGAAGATCAAAGGATCGCAGGCTTCGCCAGCTCCTACAAAGCCGAGCGGGAGCAAGCTCCCTCGCCACAGGCGCCTCCAGCCCTCCTTCAGGTAAACCCCGACGCGTTCCCCATTGGCCACCCGAACTTCCCAACAATTGGCTATTTGTCCCGCGCCACTGCACGGCTAACGTAGCGCTACACCTAATCGTTCTGGAGTTCACCATGCAACCGCGTATCGATTTCTACACCGCTTCCCCGGACGCTTTCAAAGCCATGCTGGCCCTGGAAAACGCCGCCTCGAACCTGGGCCTGGAAAAGTCGCTGCTGGAGCTGGTCAAGCTGCGTTCCTCGCAAATCAACGGCTGCGCCTTCTGCATCGACATGCACACCGCCGACGCCCGCAAGGACGGCGAAACCGAACGGCGCCTGTACGCCGTGACCGCCTGGCGCGAAGCGCCGTTCTTCACCGGCCGCGAGCGCGCCGCACTGGCCTGGACCGAAGCCCTGACCCGCCTGAGCGACACCCACGCGCCGGACGCCGACTATGCCTTGCTGAGCGAGCATTTCAGCCCCAAGGAAATGGTCGACCTGACCGTGGCAATCAACGCCATCAATGGCTGGAACCGCTTGGCCGTGGGCTTTCGCAAGATGCCTGAGGCGTAATCGGGCGAAGAAGAAAAACCTGTGGGAGCGAGCTTGCTCGCGATGGCGGTGTGATAGTCAATGCCCCCTTGACTGACACACCGCCATCGCGAGCAAGCTCGCTCCCACAAAGGTTTATGCTCAATTTTAAAGCTTCGGACGACAGGCACTGTAATAGGTTTGCTTCATATGAATAGTAACCATTACTATTCATGCCCCGTTTCCACAGCGCGCCGTGATGACCCCCAAGTTGCCCCGCAGACCCGGCTTTTTCGAGCATTACGAAGAGTTGATCGGCACCTGGACCCGGCGCCTGCGCAATCGCCAGCAGGCCGAGGACCTGGCCCATGACACCTTCGTGCGGGTGCTTGAGTCCGATTCGAGCGGGGTCGAACAGCCACGGGCCTATTTGCATCAGACGGCACGCAACATTGCAGTGGATGGCTATCGGCGCGAAGATCGACGGGGGGCCATGGAAGAGGCTGTCATCGACCCTGGTCAGTCGTTTTCGGGCGACCCGGAGCACTTCATGCACGCGATCCAACTGGCGGACTCCATCGAGCGGGCGCTTGCCGAGCTGCCGGCCAACTGCCGCACGGTGTTCGTCTGGCAGAAGATCGAAGGCCTGACCCAGGCGGAAATCGCCGAGCGCCTGGGCCTGTCAAAAAACATGGTGGAAAAGTATATGATCCGCACCCTGCGGCATCTGCGCGATCGCCTGGACGGAGCAGGCCAATGATCCGTCGCCTTCTTCCACCTGAGCCACAGGACCTTCCATGATGGATAGCCGTGAGTGCCCGTGCGGGCAGGACAGGGTTCGCGATGCGGCGGCGCAATGGTTCGTGCGTTTGCAAGCGCCCGCCATGAGTGTCGAGGAGCGCCAGCGTTTCGAAGCCTGGCTGGACGAACATGCCAACCACCGTGACGAAATTCAGTTGCTCCAGGGTATCTGGAGCGCCACGGACCTGCTGCCCAGGGAACGCCTGCGAGCACTGTGCGAACCACCCGCCGAACGGCCCAAGCGTCGGCCGCTGCTGCGCTACGCTGTTGCTGCCGGACTGTTCGCGGTGGCGCTGGGGTTGGGGCTGTTCAGCGGTTTGAGTTCTTCCACCGACTACAGCGGCGAATACGCCACCGCCCTTGGCGAGCGTCGGCATATCGCCTTGCCGGACGGTTCGATGATCGACCTCAACAGCCGCAGCCGGGTGCGTATTCAATTCGCACACCGTCAGCGCCGGGTGGAACTGGCCGAAGGCGAAGCCCTGTTCAGCGTCGAACACGATGCAGGCCGGCCATTCACCGTCGATGCGGGCAATGGCCAGGTGACGGTGACCGGGACGCGCTTCGATGTGCGCCGCGATGCCGACAAGACCCGGGTGGCGGTGGCGCAGGGCAGCGTCAAGGTCCAGGGACGCGGCGCGTCCCCGGTTCAGTTGGTCAGCCTGACAGCGGGCCTCGGCACCCAGATCGATGCCCAGGGCAACGTCGCCACGCCCTACGCAGTCAACACCGAGGCGCTAACCGCCTGGCGCAACGGCAAGCTGGTGTTCAACGACGCACCACTCAAGGAAGTGGCTGAAGAAGTCTCTCGTTATCGCTCCCAGCCCCTGCGGGTCGGTAGCGCGGCGGTGGGCAACCTGCGCCTGACCAGCGTGTTCCGCGCCGACGACCCCGAGGCGCTGCTCAAGGCACTGCCGAACATCCTGCCGGTGGCCGTGCGCAACCTGGATGACGGCAGCCAGGAAATAATCGCACGATAGATTCAGGTTTTTTCCGAGTTCTTCGTCTTCTTGTCCAACTGCAACTGGTTTGCATTAACAGACGCGTATTCTTGCGATCAACAGGACAAGGTTCGACGTGAAAACCACCGCCAAAAACAACAACCGTACCCACGTACGCTGGCTACCCCTGGTCCTGACTCTGGCGGTCAGCGCCGCTGGGCCCCAGGCGTTCGCCGATCAGGCCGCCACCGCCATTCACATCCAGGCGCAACCGTTGGGGCAAGCCTTGAGCCAGCTCGCCCAGCAGACCGCGTTGCAGGTGTTCTTCAGCCCCGAATCGGTGGCCGGCAAACAAGCGCCGGCGGTGGACGGTCACTTGTCCCCGGAAGCGGCCTTGCGCCAATTGCTGCAGGGCAGCGGCCTGCAATACCAAATCGATAAGGGTTCGGTGACCGTGTTGCCAGCACCTTCGGCGTCCAACGCCGGCCCGCTGGAACTGGGAGCGACTGAAATCCAGGTGGTCGGTGACTGGCTCGGCGATGCCAACGCCGAAGTGGTGCAGAACCACCCCGGTGCGCGTACGGTGATCCGCCGCCAAGCGATGGTGGAGCAGGGCGCCATGAACGTCGGCGACGTGCTGCGGCGGGTGCCGGGGGTGCAGGTGCAAGAGGCCAACGGTACCGGCGGCAGCGATATTTCCCTGAACGTCGGCGTGCGCGGCCTGACCTCACGTTTGTCGCCACGCTCCACGGTGTTGATCGACGGCGTACCGGCAGCGTTCGCGCCCTATGGCCAGCCGCAACTGTCCATGGCGCCGATTGCCCTGGGCAACCTGGACAGCGTCGACGTGGTGCGCGGCGCCGGCTCGGTGCGCTACGGGCCGCAGAACGTCGGTGGGGTGATCAACTTCGTGACCCGTGCCATTCCGGAGAAAGCCACTGGTGAAATCGGCACCACCCTGGAAACCTCCCAGCGCGGCGGCTGGAAGCACATCGACACGGCCTTCCTCGGCGGCACCGCCGACAATGGCTTGGGCGTGGCCCTGTTGTATTCGGGCGTCAACGGCAACGGGTATCGCCGGAGCAACAACGGCAACGACATCGACGACGTGATTCTCAAGACCCATTGGGCGCCGACCGATGTCGACGACTTCTCGCTGAACTTCCACTACTACGACGCCAAGGCCGACATGCCCGGCGGCCTGACCCAGGTCCAGTACGACGCGGACCCGTACCAGTCCGACCGCGACTGGGACAACTTCAGTGGCCGGCGCAAGGATGTGTCGTTCAAGTGGGTCCGCGAGATCAATGAGCGCACCCAGGCCGAAGTGCTGACCTATTATTCCGACAGCTACCGTGGCAGCACCATCGCCTCCCGGGATCAGCGCAACCTGGTGTCCTACCCGCGCACCTATTACACCTTCGGCATCGAGCCGCGGGTGTCCCACGTGTTCGACCTGGGCCCCACCACCCAGGAAGCCAGCGTCGGTTATCGCTATCTCAAGGAAGGCATGCACGAAGAGGCCAGCCGCCTGGCGTTGCGTAATAACGAACCGGTGGTGCGTCCGGGGGCCGACGGCCACGTCTACCAGGACCGTACCGGCGGCACTGAAGCCCACGCGGTGTATATCGATGACAAGATCGATGTCGGCCAGTGGACCATCACCCCGGGCATCCGCTTCGAAAGCATCAGCACCGAATGGCACGACCGCCCGGTGCTCGACACCGCCGGCCGCCCCGTGCAGGAAAAACGTCGCAGCATCGACAGCAACGAACCGCTGCCGGCCCTGAGCGTGATGTATCACCTATCCGATGCCTGGAAGCTGTTCGCCAACTACGAGACTTCGTTCGGTAGCCTGCAATACTTCCAGCTCGGCCAGGGCGGCGACGGCAACAACACCGCCAACGGCTTGAGCCCGGAAAAGGCCAAGACCTACGAGATCGGCACGCGTTACAACGATGACGTGTGGGGCGGGGAAGTAACGCTGTTCTACATCGACTTCGACGACGAGCTGCAATACATCAGCAACGACGTGGGCTGGACCAACATGGGGGCGACCAAGCACCAGGGGCTGGAGGCTTCGGTGCACTACGACATGGCTGCGCTCGACCCACGTCTCGAAGGCCTCACCGCCAGCGCCGGTTTCACCTACACCCGCGCGACTTACGAAGGCGAGATCCCGAGTTTCAAGGGCCGCGACCTGCCGTTCTATTCCCGCCAGGTGGCCAATGTGGGCCTGCGTTACGAGGTCAATCGCTGGACCTATAACCTCGACGCCTTTGCCCAGTCCAAGCAGCGCTCACCGGGCAACAACGTGAACGCCGATGGCAGCTTCAGCGGCGACTACATCACCGATGGCACCGTCGATGGGCAGTACGGAGACATGCCGGGCTACGTGCTCTGGAACGTGCGCGCCGGCTATGACTTCGGTGCACAGTTGTCGAACCTGAAAGTCGGCGCCGGGGTGAAGAACCTGTTCGATCACCAGTACTACACCCGCTCCAGCGACAACAACTCGGGCATTTACGTCGGTGCACCGCGTACGTTCTTTGTGCAGGCGAGTGTGGGGTTCTGATCGAGGACCAGGCCCTGGGGCTTGGAACACAATGCCAGGGGCTGAAATACAATCCAGTGGCGAGGGAGCTTGCTCCCGCTGGGTCGTGAAGCGACCCCAAAACCTGCTGAATGCGGCGCCTCAGGCACACCGCATCCACTGGTTTACGACTGCTTCGCAGCCGAGCGGGAGCAAGCTCCCTCGCCACAGGTTTACTTGCTAGCCAAGGCTCCTGGAGGCATCAGACCTTCAAGACTTTCCCGCTGACGGCCACCACCACCAGCGACAACGCGATCAACCCAAACGCAAAGCTCAAGCTGCTGCCATGGGCGACGAAGCCGATCAGTGCCGGACCGGCGAGGATGCCGGCGTAGCCGATGGTGGTGATGGCCGGTACGGCGATCGCTTCCGGCATCAGGGTCTGTTTGCCGACGGCGGTGTACAGCACCGGTACGATGTTCGAACACCCGGCACCCACCAACGCATACCCCAGCAGCGCCGCTTGCCACATCGGCGCGAGGGTCGCCAGCAGGAACCCCGCGGCGGCGATCGACCCGCCATAGATGATCACGCGTTTGGCCCCCAGGCGATGCACCACCGAGTCGCCGGTCAGGCGGCCGACGGTCATGGTCAGCGCGAAGGCGGCATAACCCAGCCCGGCATAGGCGGTATCCACCGCGCGCTCGGTGGTCAGGAACACGGCGCTCCAGTCCAGCACCGCACCTTCGGCCAGGAACACGATGAAACAGAGGATGCCGATAAACAGCACCACGCCATGGGGAATGGCGAACGCCGGTCCCGAGCTTTCACTGCCGTAGGCCAACAGGTGCGGCGCCGCCTTGAACAACGCTACCAGCAGCACGCCATTGACCACCAGCGTCGCCCCCAGCGGCGAAAGTCCCAGGCCGAGGAGGGCGCTCACGCCGGCCGCGCCAATGATCCCGCCGAGGCTGAACATGCCGTGGAAACCCGACATCATGGTCTTGCCACTGGCCCGCTCGACGATCACCGCTTGCAGGTTCACGGTCGAGTCCACGGTGCCGAGCCCGGCGCCAAACAGGAACAACGCGGCCACCAGCCAGGGCAGGGAAGTCATTGTCGCCAGCAACGGCAACGCCAGGCAGATCAGAATCGTGCCGCCGCTGAGCACCCGACGGCAGCCGAACCGCGACGCCAGCGCACCGGAAATCGGCATCGCCAGGATCGAGCCGACCCCCAGGCATAACAGCAGCAAGCCGAGGGTGCCTTCATCGAGGTTCGCCCGCACTTTGGCGTAAGGCACCAGTGGCGCCCAGGCGGCGATGCCGATGCCGGCGATGAGGTAGGCGATGCGGGTGGACATCTGTTCCAGGCGTCCGGGGACAAAGGTGGGCGGGGGCGTAATGGCAGTCATGAAACGTCCTTGGTTTTCGTGCGGTGCGGTGGTGCAGGCAAGCAGGGGCCTATGCTTGCATATCCACTGACCGCACCGCGACCCCAAGGTGCCAAAGCCCTGAAGTACGCTCCTTGGACGGCGCGGGTCACTGGTCCTGGTTCACCAGCCAGGTTACGGCGCAAAGATTTGGCTGTATGAGGCAGGCTTCGCCTAAACTACCGGCCCCTCCTGGCTTCCTCCGGACCCGATGCATGGCACCGTTCTACGACGCACGCGGCAATATCTATGGAGTCGTTTCACCGCAGCAGGTCCGTGACCATGGCATCGGTCTGCCTCAGTCGGCTGCCCAGGCCGCGCAGACCCGCGAGTCCTGGGCAACGGCGGCCGTGCACGCGTTCTGCGCCTGGGCGCCGGGTGAGGCGCCGCCGGATGCCAAGGCGCATCGCAGTGATGGGTTGCTGATTGGCCCGTTCCAGAGTGAACCGCCCTTTGATCTGTTGATCCTCAATACCGATGGGACACTGGCCGAGCGCAGCGGCAATGGCCTGACGATTTTCTCCCAGGCCTTGCAAGAGCAGGGCTTGATGGCAGGGATCGGTGATTGCTTGCTGCAGGTCCATCACGATAAACCCGACGGCTTGTCACCGCTGCAAACCTCGGTCCGCGCCGCTGAATTCGAAGGCGCCCAAGGTTTCTGGCTGGACCTGGGCAAACCGCTGTTCGGGCCCGGTGCCGTCGGTGCCCAGGACGTCGAGAGTGTGATGTTCAACCAGTGCGATGTCAGCCGTGTGGCGGCGCTTGAACGGTTGAACCCGGCGTGGGGCAACAGCCAGTTCGTGAACATTGGCAATCCTCATTGCGTGACGCTGGTGGACGGAGCCGAGGCGTTGCCGAGCAATTCGCAGATGCGTGCTGCGGCGCTGTGCCAGAGCCTGACCCGTATCGCCTATGCTCCTCCGGGTGGGGCTGGAATGCCGTGCCCGATGGGGGTGAACCTGCAATGGGCCTGGCTCGAAGCTGAAGGGCGAATCGCCGCCCGGGTGTTCGAGCGAGGCGAAGGTCCCACCGCATCCTCGGGCACCAGCGCCAGCGCCGTGGCCAGTGCTGCCTGGCGAGTGGGCTGGGTGAAGGTGGGGGTGGTGAGGGTGGTGATGCCCGGCGGCACGGCGCCGATTTTGCTGGAAGAAGAGGCGGGCGAGCTTGTGCGGGTCAGGTTGTTTGGTACGGCGTGGCTTGTGCCGTAGGGCTTTCTGGAGGTTTTGTGGTGTGGCTTATACCGCTATCGCGAGCAAGCTCGCTCCCACAGGGGCCCTGTGTCGGACTTAACATTTATGTCCACTGAAGATCCCTTGTGGGAGCGAGCTTGCTCGCGATGGCGGCAGTACATCCAACATCAATGCAACTGACCCACCGCCGTCGCGAGCAAGTTCGTCCACAGGAGAATCAGCTCGGCTGCTGCGCAAACTCCACCACCGGCATCTGCCGCTTCATCAGCACTTCGCCATTGCGAATCGAGTAGAGCGGCAAGCCCTGGCTGCGGATCACTTCGTAGTCGCTGTCCGCCGACAGGATCAGCAGGTTCGCCGGGCGGCCGGGTTCCAGCCCGTAGCGCTCGCCCAGGGCCATGGCCTTGGCGCTGTTGTCGGTGACCAGGTCCAGGGCGCTTTGCAGGTTGCGGTAGCCGAGCATGTGGCAGATATGCAGCCCGGCTTCCAGCACACGCAGGATGTTGCCGTTGCCCAGGGGATACCACGGGTCGACGATGGAGTCCTGGCCGAAGCACACGTTCATCCCGGCTTCGAGCAGTTCATTGACCCGAGTGACCCCACGGCGTTTGGGGAAGGTGTCGAAACGCCCCTGCAGGTGAATGCTTTCGGTCGGGCAAGAGACAAAGCTGATGCCCGAATGCCCGAGCAGGCGGAACAGCTTGGCGCAGTAGGCGTTGTCGTAGGAACCCATGGCCGTGGTGTGGCTGGCGGTGACGCGAGCGCCCATGTCACGGCTGCGGGCTTCTTCGGCGAGCACTTCGAGAAAGCGCGAGTGCGGGTCGTCGGTTTCGTCGCAATGCACATCCACCAGGCAACCGGTGCGTTCGGCCAGGTCCATGAGGAATTTCACCGAGCTGACGCCCTGGTCGCGGGTGTACTCGAAGTGGGGAATGCCGCCCACCACGTCGGCGCCCATGCGGATCGCTTCTTCCATCAGCTCGCGGCCATTGCGATAGGACTCGATGCCTTCCTGGGGAAACGCGACGATCTGCATGTCGATCAGGTGACGGCTTTGCTCGCGCACTTCCAGCATCGCCTTCAGGGCCGTCAGTTCTGGGTCGGTCACGTCGACGTGGGTGCGCACATGCTGGATGCCATGGGCGGCGAGGGCCTGGATGGTTTTCTTGGCGCGGGTGCTGGTGTCTTCCTGGGTGATGGTGGCCTTGCGCTCGCCCCAGCACTCGATGCCTTCGAACAGCGTGCCGCTCATGTTCCAGCGCGGTTCGCCGGCGGTGAGGGTGGCGTCCAGGTGGATGTGCGGTTCGACGAAGGGCGGGACCACCAGGTTGCCGCCGGCATCGAGGTCTTCCGGGCCCAGGCTGGGGGCTTCGGTCTGGCGGGCGATGTTGGCGATCAGTCCGTTTTCCAGGTGCAGTTCATGCAAGCCTTCGTGGTTGCGCAGGCGGGCGTTGATGATGTGCATCGGGCAAATCCTTTATAGGTCTTGTAGAGGTGTATCAGCGGTGCGGGTACCCATTACGCCGATCAATAGCACATACGTTAGCGCGCCGGTGGCGATTCCTACCAGTGGCGCGACCCATGGCGAATTGAACGCGGCGAGTGTGCCGAGCCCATAGGCCAACAGCCCGGGCCAGTTGAACGCCGGCAGTTGCGCCTCGGCCAGGCGAGGATAGCGCCCGCGCCAACGGAAGAAGAAATCGGCCATGATCACCCCGCCAATCGGTGGGATGACGGTGCCCAGCAGAATCAGGTACGGCACCAGCAGATCGTACATGCCGAACAGGGCCAGCAGCGTGCCGATCACCGCGCCGCCGAGTGTCACGGTCTTGCGCCGGCGGGTGCGCAGCAGGTTGCAACCGGCCACGGCGAAGTTGTAGATGGTGTTGTCCTGGGTGCTCCAGATGTTGAGCAGCAGCATGGCCATCGCCGCCATGGCGAAGCCCTGCAGCAGCAACACTTCGACCACGTCCGGTTGCTGATAGACGATGGCCCCGTAGGCGCCGATCAGCACCATCAGGCCGTTGCCGAGGAAGAAGCCGATCAGGCTCGCCAGCACAGCGACCTTCGCCGAGCGGGAGAAGCGCGTCCAATTGGTGGCCTGGGTCGCGCCGCTGACGAAGGTGCCGAACACCAGCGTGATGGCGGTGGACCAATCGAGACTGCCCGTCGGCACCACCGCCAGCAAGCCTTCGAAGCCGCCGACCTTCACCGTTGCCACCCACATCGACAGCATCAGCAGCAACATCATGGCCGGTACGGCGATGTACGAAAGGATTTCCAGCCCGCGATAACCGATGTAGGCGGTGGCGCAGAATCCCAGGCCGAACAGCACCATCAACCCGAGCACGGTGCTCTCGCTCAATTCGAAATACTTGCCCAGCACCACTGCCGCCGTCGCCGTGCCCCAAGCGTACCAGCCGATCTGGGTGAACCCCAGGATCAAGTCACTGAGCTTGCTGCCCACCTCGCCGAAACAGAAACGTCCCATCAACACCGAATTGAGTCCGCTCTTGAACGCGATGTAACCCAGGCCGGCGGCATAGAGGCCCAGCAGCAGGTTGCCTATCACAATCACGGTGAGCATCTCGGCAAAACCGAACGCCACCCCCAGCTTGCCGCCGGCAAACATCGTGGCGGTGAAAAAAGTGAAGCCCAGCAGCACCATGGCCGTGGAGGCCAGGCCCTTGCGGGCATGCATCGGGACTTCGCTCAAGGGGTAGTCGTTGCCCGGATCGTTCTGAGTCATGTGGCGGTCCTTGCGGATGAGGGGAATATCGCAAGCGTGCAGCGGCCGTGCCAAACGGGTGATCGCGAGGTTATTTATAGACAATCCTGGGGGATTGGGTGGGCGCAGGGATCGAAAGCGGTGCGCGAGTGATTCAAGTTGGAACACAGATCCCATTGCCGACGCAGATCCCCCTGTGGGAGCGAGCTTGCTCGCGATAGCGGTGTATCAGATAGCATCAAAGTGACTGCCATGCCGCCATCGCGAGCAAGCTCGCTCCCGCAGGGGAAATGCAGTGTTTTTCAGGTCGAGGAGGACAATGGCAGAAACCGCAACACCGCCGCCACGATGGCTTCCGGCGCGTCTTCCTGGACCAGGTGCCCGGCATTTGGAACGGGGTGAAATTGTGCCCCCGGGATCATCCGTTGCAGAGCCCGGCCGCGTTCGATGGGGATCCACTGGTCATCCTCCCCCCAAAGGATCTGGGTCGGGCAGCGCACGTTCGGATACAGGCCCTCGGCTTCACGGGTGTAGCGTTCGTCCATCTGTGCGATCTGCCGGTAGAACGCCGCCTGGCCCGGCTCGCCGAGCCACGGCTGCACGTAGGGCGCCAACGCTTCGTCGGGTATGTCCCGCTTGATCGCGCCGCGGACATAGGTGGGCACGATGGCCCGCTGAATGTAGTCGGGCAGGCCGCTGAAGGCCGCTTCATGCTGGCGGACATGCTGCACAAAGGGCGAACCCCAGGGCGACAGCGCCACGGGATCGATCAGGGTCAGGCTGCGGTAATCCTTGCCGTTGAGCAGGTGCGTGCGCAGGGCCGTGGCGCCGCCAAAGTCATGGGCCACCACGTCCGGGCAGTCCAGGCGCCAATGCTCCAGCAATTGTGCGAGCAACAGGTTTTGCACGCCGAGGGACACGTCGGCGTCGGGTTGCGCGGATTGGCCATACCCCAGCAGGTCGAAGTAATGCACCCGGTGGGTGGCGAAGAACAGCGGGGCGATCCGGTGCCACACGTAGGAAGAGAAGGGCGTGCCATGGACAAACACCAACGGCGGGCCATCGCCGTGGATGGCGTAGCGGATGGGGTATCCGTTGAAGTCGTAGGTTTGATCCAGCGGCCAGTGGGTCATGCTCGATACTCCCCTGAAAATGGCTCAGGGGAGCAAGCATAGGCCAATGCTGACGGGACAGGAACACGGTGATGGCAGCCGAGTCTGTGGGAGCGAGCTTGCTCGCGATTGCGGCCTGTCTGTCACCTAGGTGTTGAATGTGCCGCCGTCATCGCGAGCAAGCTCGCTCCCACAGGTTTTATTCGCCGTGGTAGATGCAACCACTGGTGCAGGTCTCGTGGATGCGAATGGCACTGAGCTCCGGCAGCAACGGCTTCAACTCATTCCAGATCCACTTGGCCAATACTTCGCTGGTGGGGTTTTCCAGGCCTGGGATGTCGTTGAGGTAGTTGTGGTCCAGGCGCTCGTAGAGGGGCTTGAAGATCGCCTTGATTTCCGAGAAGTCGCGAATCCAGCCGGTGTGCGGGTCGATATCGCCGCTCAGGTGGATCGCCACCTTGAACGAGTGGCCATGAAGGCGGCCGCACTTGTGGCCTTCCGGCACGTGGGGCAGGCGGTGGGCGGATTCGAAGGTAAATTCTTTGAAGATTTCCACAGGTTCGGGCTCTTTAAGGTAGCGGTCGCGAGGCAGGCGGCGGAGTTTATCAGTTTGATAACGGCGTTGCGCGACCGTGCTGACTAAAGGGTCAGCAAACGCTCGCCCAAGCCACCGTTGGCCGTCAGCTCCAGGAATTCGTCACCGAGCCGGAGGCTCTCGTCCATCGCTGTGCGCCAATATTTGCGGCGGCTCGGGTCATCGCCCATGAAGCGCTTGAAGTCGTTGCGGTCTGGCAGTTTGCCGTAGGGCAGGCGCGCCAGGTATTCCCGGGACGGTGCCAGCAACAGCACGTCCTGCAGACGGTCGACGCTGCCCCGGCGCCACGGCAGGCCCTTGTCGAACCAGCCGGGAATGACCCGGTCGGTGAAATGCGGGTAGAGCACGATGTCCTCGCCGCTGTACGGCAGGTCGAGGTGGTAGTCCAGCAGACCGCCGTCGCGGTAGGTGCCGGCACCGGCGCCCGGCAGGTCGCGCACGCCTTCCATCACCATCGGGATCGAGCCTGACGCCAGCAGGGCCTGGCGCAGGTTGCCGGCGGCCAACGGAACGAAACGCGACGGAAAGTCATTCAGCGGATGCAGGGGCGGGGCCAGGCGCGGGTCATGGATGATCAACCGCTCGAAATGCCGCGACAGCCGGGCACGGCCCCGCAGGTTGTCGGCGATCACCGACGACAGCCCCAGGCCCAGGCGGCCGCGATGATCCTGGGCGAGCAGGCCGTGGCTCTTGACGACCATGATGTTGAGCCGGTATCGCGGGTTATCGAGGATCGAGGTGTCGCGGCCGTCGAGCAAGTCATCGAGCATTCGCTGCGAGCTCTGGCTGACACCGGCCATGGTCACGCCTTTGGCGAAGCTTTGTTCGTTGTACAAGGTGCCCAGGCGTCGGATCCCCTCGGCGGCGTCCGGCAGGCAGGCGCTGGCGAAACGCCAGGCTCCCACCGAGGCCCCGATCAGCGAGCGTTCCCGGGGCGCGGCGGGCAGCCATTGGCCGAACAGCGCCAGGTCCAGCCCTTGGATGCCCAGGGCCTTGGGGCCACCGGCGGCGCCGGGCAGAATGCCGACGTCGGCGGCGTTCAGGCCGGTCTGGCGAATCCGCCCGAACGCACGGGGGCCGGCTTTGAGGGTGAGGGCGGGAAACTTGATGTGGATGGCGGTCATACCGGTCTCGAATACGGGTAGGCGGCTGATTATAACGGCACAAAACCCTGTGGGAGCGAGCTTGCTCGCGATGGCGGCGGCACATCCTGCATCGTTACAAGCTGACCCACCGCCATCGCGAGCAAGCTCGCTCCCACATTATTGATGTGGGTTCCATGATGGCGATTCAGTTTCAGTTAAGTTCATCCCGATACAGTCGCCCCGTGAAAGACTATAAAAAGGAGACAACCCATGAACCGCCTGACTGCCTTTTTCATCGCGACCCTCATGGCCCTAGGTACGAGCCTGGCTCACGCACGAGACCTGAACGCGGACGAAGCCCGCAAACTGCAAGACGCTGGTACCATCCTGTCCTTTGAAAAACTCGACGCCGCTGCCCTGGCCGAGCACCCTGGAGCTACCTTGACCGATACCGAGCTGGACGAAGAGTACGGCAAGTACATCTATCAGGTGGACCTGCGCGATACGAAGGGCATTGAGTGGGACCTGGAATTGGACGCCACCGACGGCAAGGTACTCAAGAATCATCAGGATCTGTAATGAAGCTTAATTTATGCGCCCGCAGTCGATGGACGCTGGCGCTGCTGGCGTTTTGTTCGCTGGCCATGGCCCGGGACCTTGATCAGGACGAGGCCCTGCAACTGCGTCAGCAGGGCGTGATCCTGCCGCTCGAACAGCTGCTGCAACAGGCGCTGGACCTGCACCCCGGCGCCAAACTGCTGGAAGCCGAGTTGGAGGAGAAACACGGCGTCTATATTTATGAGGTCGAGCTGCTGGACACCGACGGCGTCGTGCGCGAACTGGACCTGGAGGCCAAGACCGGCCGTTTACTCAAAGATAAGGAAGACTGATGCGCCTGCTTCTGGTGGAAGATCACGTGCCCCTGGCCGATGAACTGATGGCCGGGCTTGCACGCCAGGGCTACGCCGTCGACTGGCTGGCCGATGGTCGCGACGCGGTGTACCAGGGCAGCAGCGAGCCCTACGACCTGATCATTCTCGACCTCGGCCTGCCGGGCGTGCCGGGGCTCGACGTGTTGGCCCAATGGCGCGCTGGGGGCCTGGCCACGCCGGTGCTGATCCTCACCGCCCGTGGTTCCTGGGCCGAGCGTATCGAGGGCCTCAAGGCCGGGGCCGACGACTACCTGACCAAACCCTTTCATCCTGAGGAGCTGCACCTGCGGATCCAGGCGCTGCTGCGCCGCTCCCATGGCCAGGTCAACCAGCCGACGCTCAAGGCTGCCGGATTGCACCTGGATGAGAGTCGTCAATGCGTGGTCCGCGACGGCACCGACATCCAGCTCACGGCCGCCGAATTTCGCCTGTTGCGCTATTTCATGCTGCATCCCGAGCAGATCCTTTCCAAAAGCCATCTCGCCGAACACCTGTACGACGGTGAGACCGAGCGCGATTCCAACGTGCTGGAAGTCCACGTCAATCACCTGCGGCGCAAGCTGGGGCGCAGCGTGATCGAAACCCGTCGCGGCCAGGGTTACCTGTTCGGCGGGCAGGCGCAGTGAGATCCATCCAGCGGCGCCTGAGCCTGGGCCTGATCGGTGTGATGGTGGTGGTCGGCCTGGTCCTGGCGCAAACGAGTTTGTGGTTGTTCGAGCTGGGCCTGCAGCGTTACCTGGAAGCGGGGCTGCGTAACGACAGCGAGAACCTGCTGGTGGCCCTGGTGCGCGGCCCGCAGGGCTTGCAATTGGATGAGCGCCGCCTGTCGCCGGCCTATCAGCGGCCGTTTTCCGGGCATTACTTCCGCATCGATTTTGCCGATGTGCATTGGCGTTCCCGCTCCCTGTGGGACCAGGAATTGCCTCGGCTCGACCACCCCGGCCTGCACAGCAACCTGCAACTGGGCCCAGAGGGCCAGAAGCTGCTGGTGCTGCGCACCGATTATCGACGGCTGGGCCAGGCGATTTCCATCAGCGTGGCCCAGGACTACACACCCGTGCGTGACAGTTTCCGGCGGATGCAGCAGATCGGCCTCG
This sequence comes from Pseudomonas sp. R151218B TE3479, assembly GCF_053629195.1. Classification (NCBI taxonomy): domain Bacteria; kingdom Pseudomonadati; phylum Pseudomonadota; class Gammaproteobacteria; order Pseudomonadales; family Pseudomonadaceae; genus Pseudomonas; species Pseudomonas sp. R151218B TE3479. Next base: position 5,440,563 of record NZ_JBRJHV010000001.1, on the reverse strand, counting down.
GCCTCGGCTTGGCGGGGTTGTTGTTGATTCTGTTATTGCAACGCATCACCGTGCACCGTGCCTTGCGCCCACTGGATCGGGCCCGAGAGCAAATCGCCCAGTTGCAGCGTGGGCAACGTTCGCAACTCGACGAGCAGGTGCCCCGGGAACTGGAACCGTTGGTGGCGCAAATCAACCATCTGCTGGCCCACACCGAAGACAGCCTCAAGCGTTCGCGCAATGCCTTGGGCAACCTCGGCCATGCCTTGAAGACCCCGCTGGCGGTGCTGCAAAGCCTGGCGTCGAACGAGAAGCTCGACCCGTATCCCGAGCTGCGCAAACTGTTTCTCGATCAACTGGAGCAGGTCCGCCAGCGCCTGAACCGCGAACTCAACCGTGCCCGCCTGTCCGGCGATGCCTTGCCCGGCGCACACCTGGACTGCGACGCCGAACTGCCGGGGTTGCTGGCCACGCTGAACATGATCCACGGTGAACACCTGCACCTGAGCTACGTCGCCCCGCCAGGCCTGCACCTGCCCTGGGACCGTGAAGACTTGCTGGAGTTGTTGGGCAACCTGCTGGACAACGCCTGCAAATGGGCCGATGCCGAGGTCCGCCTGACCATGACCGAGACGGCCGAGGGCTTCAGCCTGGCCGTGGAGGACGACGGCCCGGGCATCCCCGCGGACCGTCGCGACCAGGTGTTCAGCCGCGGCACGCGGTTGGATGAACAGACCGATGGACACGGCCTGGGCCTGGGCATCGTGCGGGACATCGTCGACACCTGGGGCGGGATGCTGGCGTTGGACGACAGCGAGTGGGGTGGATTGAAGGTCGTGATTGAGTTGCCCAAGCGCTGATCTCATGGCACCGCCCCCCTGTGGGAGCGAGCTTGCTCGCGATAACAATCTATCGGTGGCTATCTATGTGGCTGAACGGACGCCATCGCGAGCAAGCTCGCTCCCACAGGGGGGCGGTGGTGGTAGTCAATATTGCGAGACTTGAAAACCCGCCCCACGGCCCTTGCAGCTTGCCGCCGCTTGCTGCAAAGTCGCGACCTTTTTGTCCGGTGGCTTTCCATCGCTGTGCTTTGAGGTAACGATGATAAATGCAGTAATTGCCGCGGTTGGCGTCATGCTGGTGCTCAGCCTGTCCCGTGTGCATGTGGTGATCGCGCTGATTATCGGCGCGTTGGTGGGTGGCCTGACGGGTGGCCTGGGGATCGAGGCGACACTCAAGGCGTTCAATGCCGGCCTGGGTGGCGGTGCGACGGTGGCGCTGTCCTACGCCTTGCTCGGAGCCTTCGCCGTGGCGATTGCCAAGTCCGGCATGGCCCACGCCCTGGCGGACAAAGCCCTGGCCCTGGTGGATCGCCAGGACGCCGCTGGTGGCACGGGCGTCAAGTGGGTGCTGATCGGCCTGCTGGGAACGGTCGCGGTCGCCTCCCAGAACATTCTGCCGATCCATATCGCCTTCATCCCGCTGCTGGTGCCGCCGCTGCTCTACGTACTGACCAAGCTGCAATTGGACCGCCGATTGATCGCCTGCGTCATGACCTTCGGCCTGATCACCCCCTACATGTTCCTGCCGGTGGGCTTCGGCAATATCTTCCTCAACGAAATCCTGCTGGCCAACATCGCCCGCAGCGGCGTGGACGTCAGTGGCATCAACGTCACCCATGCCATGGGTATCCCGGCCCTGGGCATGGTGTTCGGCCTGCTGCTGTCGTTGTTCAGCTACCGCAAGAAACGCGTCTACGACCTGAAGAGGATCGCTCGGGTCGAGCAGGTGGCGGTGCGCTACAACCCCATGACCCTGCTGGTGGCGGGGCTGGCGATTGTCGCAGCGTTCGCCATCCAGCTTCTGGTCGACTCGATGATCATTGGCGCCCTGGTCGGCTTCCTGATTTTCTCGGTATCGGGTGTGGTGCGCTGGCGCGAGACCGATGATCTGTTCACCGAAGGCATGAAGATGATGGCGATGATCGGCTTCATCATGATCGCCGCCTCGGGTTTTGCCGAAGTGATGAAGGCCACCGGTGAAGTCCAGAGCCTGGTGGAAACCTCGGCGGCCTGGATCGGCCACAACAAGGGCATCGGCGCGCTGATGATGTTGTTGGTGGGGCTACTGGTGACCATGGGCATCGGCTCGTCGTTTTCCACGGTGCCGATCCTGGCGACGATTTTCGTGCCGCTGTGCCTGCAACTGGGCTTCAGCCCGCTGGCGATCGTCTGCATCGTCGGCACTGCCGGCGCCCTGGGCGATGCGGGTTCGCCCGCCTCGGACTCGACCCTGGGCCCGACCTCCGGCCTGAACATCGACGGTCAGCACCATCACATCTGGGACACCGTGGTCCCGACCTTCATCCACTACAACTTGCCGCTGCTGGCGTTTGGCTGGGTGGCGGCGATGGTGTTGTAGCCTCAAGGCCGAGTCGCCTTATCGCGAGCACGCTCGCTCCCACAGTGGACCGGCGTGAACACAAGCGCTGTGGACACCGCCGAACCCTGTGGGAGCGAGCTTGCTCGCGATGAGGCCCGTGCATTCAGCGACTCTGCCGACGAACCGTTCACCTTGTCCTACAGTTTTGCCGTGCGGTGCCGTTAATACAGCTAACCACGCCATAAAACCAACAAGAGTGAACAGCATGCGCCTGAGCCTGAAGGCTAAAGTCCTGTCCCTTGCGATACTGCCGGTATTGCTGTCCGCCGTGATCATCAGCCTGACCACGGCTTTCATCTTGAAGGAACAAGCGGGTAAAGAGGTCCAACAGACCCGTGAGCGCCTGCTCAGCGAGGCCAAGGCCACGCTGCAGAACTACGTGGCGGTGGGTCTTACCGCGATCAAGCCGCTCTACGATGCCGCCGCGCCTGGCGATAACGAGGCGCGCGCCCAGGCGATCAAGCTACTGTCGAATATCAGCTACGGCAAGGACGGCTACTTCTTCGGCTACGACTCCGAGACCATTCGTCTGTTCAAGGCCAACAGCCCCGATGGCGTGGGCAAGAGTTTCAAGGACAACCGCGACCCGAACGGTGTCTACGTCAACCGTGACCTGGTGAAAGTCGCCAAGGACGGAACCCATTATCTGGAATACAGCTCGCCACTGCCCGGCAGCAAGGATTTGGTGCCCAAGCTTGGCTACACCGAATACCTGCCCAAGTGGGACCTCGCGGTCGGTAGCTCGGTCAACCTGGACGGCATCGAAGCCCAGGTGGCACTGGTGGAGGCCAAGGTCCACGATCGCCTGCAAGGCGTGATCTTGAGCATCGTCGGGATCGCCGCGGTGGTGTTGCTGGTGATCGCGGTGGTGGGCCTGGTGCTCGCCAACACGATCCTGCGTCCCCTGCACCTGATGAAGGACAACCTCGACGACATCGCCGCGGGCGAGGGGGACTTGACCCGTCGGCTGACCATCACCAGCCAGGACGAGCTGGGCCAACTGGCCGGTTCGTTCAACCGCTTCGTCGACAAGATCCACGGCTTGGTGCGGCAGATCACCGATATGACTTCGCAACTGACCGGCCTGGTGACGCAAGTTTCCGAGCAGGCCCAGCGCTCGGAGCAGGCCATGGAACGTCAGCGCCACGAAACCGATCAGGTGGCCACGGCGATCAATGAGATGTCCTCGGCTGCCCAGGAAGTCGCGCGCAGTGCCCAGGGCGCCGCTGTCGCGGCCCAGCAGACCGACGAAGAAGGCCAGTCCGCCAAGCGCGTGGTGGCCGGCAGCATCCAGCAGATTCATGCCTTGGTGAACGATATTCGCAGCAGCGGCGTGTCCCTGGACAGCCTGCAGCAGGACGTGGCCTCGATTGTCAGTGTGCTCGGGGTGATTCGTTCGATCGCCGAACAGACCAACCTGCTGGCCCTCAACGCCGCCATCGAGGCCGCACGTGCCGGCGAGGCGGGGCGTGGGTTCGCGGTGGTGGCCGATGAAGTGCGGGCCCTGGCCAGCCGGACCCAGCAGAGTACCCAGGAAATCCAGGGCATGATCGACCGTCTGCAATCCGGCACCCACGCGGCGGTGGAAGCGATGCGTCGTTCCAGCGAGGCCGGCGATGGCACCTCGGAGCGGGCCAACGAAGCGGGCGCCTCCCTTGACACCATGGCGCAGCTGATCGGCACCATCAACTCGATGAACGCCCAGATCGCCAGCGCCGCCGAAGAACAGACCGCGGTGGCCGAGGAAATCAACCGCAGCGTGCATCAGATCGCCGTGGCCGTGGACAGCGTCGCCGACGAAACCCAACTCGGCGCCCAGACCTCCCGCAGCCTGGCCGACCTGGGGCAGCGCCTGGGGCAACTGGTGGGGCAGTTCCGGATCTGACCCTCAGGAGCTGCCGAAGGCTGCGATCTTTCGCTCTCGATCCAGATGTTTTCACCTGGGCAACCGGGTCTTATCGGGAAAGAAGGATCGCAGCCTTCGGCAGTTTCTGCCGGGCTCAGCAGGCGCAAACACAACAAAACCTGTGGGAGCGAGCTTGCTCGCGATAGCGGTGTGTCAGTCAAATGGATATTGGCTGATCTGACGCTATCGCGAGCAAGCTCGCTCCCACAGTTGTTCTGCGGTACCTGGATCAGCGCCAGTGCTACGGCTCACGTAGATCCCGCATCAACAACCCAAACCGCAGATCCACCGCATCCGGGATCGGCACGTAGACTACATGCCCATCTCCCGGTGCCACCTCGATGCTTTTGCCGTTGATGTCCTGCAATTGATGCAGGTCGAAGTGAAAGTTGCCCTTGGGGGTCATCAGTTCCATGTGATCGCCCAGGCCAAAGCGGTTCTTGACCCGTACTTCAGCCAGGCGTTCGCGCCGCTCGCCGGTCAGTTCGCCGACGAACTGCTGGCGCTCCGACACCGAGCTGCCGCTCTGGTAATTCTGGTATTCGTCGTGCACGTGACGCCTCAGAAAACCTTCGGTGTAGCCGCGCTGGGCCAGGGACTCCAGGTCGGTCATCAGGCTGCGGTCGAATTCCCGACCGGCCACCGCGTCATCGATGGCCCGGCGATACACCTGGGTGGTGCGCGCGCAATAGAAGTGCGACTTGGTCCGGCCTTCGATCTTCAACGAATGCACGCCCATGCGCGCCAGACGCTCGACGTGTTGCACGGCCCGCAGGTCCTTGGCATTCATGATGTAGGTGCCGTGCTCGTCCTCGAAGGCTGGCATCAAATCCTCGGGACGGTTCGCCTCCTGGAGCAGGAACACCTGGTCGGTGGGCGCGCCGAGGCCCAGGGTCGGTTCGGGCTGGCAGATTTGCACAATGTCGCCCGCGGCATTTTCCACCGCCGGTTGCACCGAGTATTTCCAGCGGCAGGCATTGGTGCAACTGCCCTGGTTGGCATCACGCTTGTTCATATAACCCGAGAGCAAGCAGCGCCCGGAGTAGGCCATGCACAGCGCTCCGTGGACGAACACTTCCAGCTCCATGGCCGGCACCTGCTCGCGGATCTCGGCGATTTCCTCCAGGGACAGTTCCCGGGACAGGATGATCCGGCTCAAGCCCTGCTGCTGCCAGAACTCGACACTCGCCCAGTTGACGGTGTTGGCCTGCACGGACAGGTGGATTGGCATCTGTGGAAAATGCCGGCGAACCAGCATGATCAATCCCGGGTCGGACATGATCAACGCGTCCGGCGCCATGGCGATCACCGGCTCCAGGTCTTTGAGGAACGTGCGCAGCTTGGCGTTGTGCGGCGCGATGTTCACCACTACGTAGAAGCGCTTGCCCATGGCCTGTGCCTCGGCAATGCCCAAGGCCAGGTTCGCGTGGTCGAATTCGTTGTTGCGCACCCGCAGGCTGTAGCGCGGCTGGCCGGCGTACACCGCATCGGCACCGTAGGCGAAGGCATAGCGCATGTTTTTCAGGGTGCCGGCGGGCGCCAGCAGTTCGGGGGCGGCGAAGGTCATGGTGGGGTCAGGTCGCAAAAAGCGGGAAGGGTACGCCAGGGTCGGCCGGGTCTTTTTGATCTGGATCAATGCGCAGCGCAAACGTGAAGGCACTCCGGCGAGTCCTGGCGGACTAATGTGTATCCCGCCTTTGGACATGGAAAGCTGATGAATCGAAAGATGCTGCAAAACAAAGCCCAGATGTTGCTCCTGGTGCTGGTCACGGTCGCCTTCATCTGGATTCTGCTGCCATTTTACGGCGCGGTGTTCTGGGCGGTAATCCTGGGTATCGTCTTTGCGCCGATGCAGCGCCGCCTGCAGTTGAAGTTTGGCTGGCACCGAAATGTCACCTCGCTGGCCACGTTGAGTATCTGTGTGGTCTGCGCGATCTTGCCGGTGATCATCATCAGTACGTTGTTGGTCCAGGAAGGCGCGGCGCTGTACAAGAGCCTGGAAAGCGGCGAGCTGGACATTGCCGATTACCTGGCCCGCTTCAAGGATGCCTTGCCACCGTACTTCCAGCACCTGCTGGACCGCTTCGGCCTGGGCAACCTGAACGGCTTGCGCGACAAGATCGTCAAGAGCGCGATGCAGGGCAGCGAGTTCTTCGCCACCCAGGCCTTCAGTTTCGGCCAGGGCACCTTTCAGTTCCTGGTCAGCTTCTTCGTGATGATCTATCTGCTGTTCTTCTTTCTGCGCGATGGCGCGGAGCTGGTGCGCAAGGTGCGCATGGCCGTTCCCTTGGGGGAACATCAAAAGCGCCGCCTGCAGTTGAAGTTCAACCGGGTGGTGCGGGCCACGGTGAAGGGCAACCTGCTGGTCGCCATCAGCCAGGGTGCGCTGGGCGGATTGATCTTCTGGATCCTGGGGATCCCGACCGTGTTGCCCTGGGCGGTGCTGATGGCATTCCTGTCGTTGTTGCCGGCCGTGGGGGCGGGCCTCGTCTGGGCACCGGTGGCAGTGTATTTCCTGCTCTCGGGGGCGATCTGGCAGGGCGTGGTGCTGACGCTGTTCGGGGTGTTCGTGATCGGCCTGGTGGACAATTTCCTGCGGCCGATCCTGGTGGGCAAGGACACCAAGATGCCCGACTACATGGTGCTGGTCTCGACACTGGGCGGGCTGGCGGTGTTCGGGCTGAACGGCTTCGTGATCGGGCCGCTGATCGCCGCGCTGTTCATGTCCTGTTGGGCCTTGTTCGTCGAAAGCACGCCGCGTGTGCAGTTGCCCTAGGCTCTCAATAGGTAGGGACCGATGCGTTGCGACAGTGCCTGGGCGGCGGGCAGTGAAGTCAGCGGGCCGCTGATGGTCACGCCGTCTTGCACCAGGTACCAGCAGGCCAGCAGCCCGAGTTCCCGGAGTGGGGCGGGGACGGCGCTGCCAATGACAGACATGATTTGAACCTTGGGCATGGGACACCTCCATCAATCGATGGGGTTACCTTACGGCTCGGGGGGAAGGACGGAAAATCAACTGGCTCAATAGTAGGAATCGATGCCGCTCAATCGACGACCAGATCGAGCATGTGCACCACTTCCTGCTCGTTGAGCAGGCCCTTGCGGACCAGGTTTTCCGCCAGCAGGGAAAGGAACTTGGCGCTGCGATGGCCTTCCAGTTGCTTGAGTTCGGTCAGTACGTTGTACACCTTGCTGGAGGTGCACAGACCGACAATGCGATGGGGGTTTTGTGTGGGCATACCTTCGTCCTTGTTGTTTTGAAGCTGTTGTTGGCGGACAGAGCCAGTTTGCGGCCCTGTCATGACGCTCACGTGACAGCTTGGGTTGTCGGAAAAAGAAAGCAGGATCCGGACCATATTGCCTTTTTGACGCCGGATTATTGTTCCGACAGCGACCTCGGCCAGACTTATATGGCCATCCGCCTGTTTTTTCGCCCACAAAAAAGCCCCTGGATCTTTCGATTCAGGGGCTTTTTGGTGTTGCTGTCTGGCTCCACGACCTGGACTCGAACCAGGGACCCAGTGATTAACAGTCACTTGCTCTACCAACTGAGCTATCGCGGAATGGCGCGTATGTTACTGATTGGAAAAGAGAAGTCAAGCGTCTATTGGCGAACGGCGCATTCCAGATGTCCATTGAGGGTCAATCAGTGATTGGCAGTTACCGCAAGGGCGGGAGAGGGCTACCATGGTTGCCCGGAAGTGGCAGGACGCGCTGCCGGCCATTCGCCGACATTGAGGTACTCGCCATGAAGCACCTGTTACCACTTCACACAGCCCGTTGCGCCGAGGTGTGCTTGTGAGCACCGCTCAGATCAGTTTGCCCAAGGGTGTGGGGCCTCACGCCGAGAAACTGTACGACGCCATCACCCAGGCGAGCACGGCCGAAGAACTGAACCGCGCTGGCGGCAAGGCCGAGGGTTTTGTCCTGGGGCTGGAAAGTACCAAGGCGATCAAGAGCCAGGTGGCCGAGTCGCTGTATGTCATCTATGACGATGCGGCGAGCCAGCGGGCGACGGAGTTGTAGTCTCGACAACAGCGTCATGTCTGGTACTTTTGTGGCCTTGCTTTTTGTGGCGAGGAAGCTTGCTCCCGCTGGGCTGCGCAGCAGCCCCAAACAGTCAACTCATTCGGACTGACACACCGAGTTGCCTGATTGGGGGTCGCTTCGCGCCCCAGCGGGAGCAAGCTCCCTCGCCACAGGTTGTGGGTTTACCCATCCTGATAGGCATACTCAAAAAAAAGGGAAGCCCAATGGCTTCCCGTTTTTTATCCAGCGCCGAGGGCGTCAGATCACCTGGACAATGGCCTTGGTCACCGCATCGATGTTGTTCTGGTTCAGCGCGGCTACGCAGATGCGGCCGGTGTCCAGGGCATAGATGCCGAACTCGTTGCGCAGGCGCGTCACTTGTTCAACGGTCAGGCCGGAGTAGGAGAACATCCCGCTCTGGCGAGCGACGAAGCTGAAGTCATGCTGCGGGGCAGCCTTGGCCAGCATGTCGACCATCTGGTCGCGCATGCCGCGAATGCGCAGGCGCATTTCGGCCAGTTCGGCTTCCCACTGCGCCCGCAGCTCCGGGCTGTTGAGCACGGCGGCGACGATGCTGGCACCGTGGGTCGGCGGGTTGGAGTAGTTGGTGCGGATCACGCGCTTGACCTGGGACAGCACACGGGCACTTTCTTCTTTCGATTCGCTGACGATCGACAGGGCGCCGACGCGCTCGCCATACAGGGAGAACGACTTGGAGAACGAGCTGGAGGCGAAGAAGGTCAGCCCCGATTCGGCGAACAGGCGCACGGCCGCCGCGTCTTCGTCGATGCCTTCGCCAAAGCCCTGGTAGGCCATGTCCAGGAACGGCACATGGTTCTTGGCCTTGACCACGGCCAGCACGTTTTTCCAGTCTTGCGGGCTCAGGTCCACGCCGGTCGGGTTGTGGCAGCAGGCGTGCAACACAACGATCGAACGGTCGGGCAGGGCGTTGAGGTCTTCCAGCAGGCCGCTGCGGTTCACGTCGTGGGTGGCGGCATCGTAGTAGCGGTAGTTCTGCACCGGGAAGCCGGCGGTTTCGAACAGGGCGCGGTGGTTCTCCCAGCTCGGGTCGCTGATGGCCACGACCGCGTCAGGCAGCAGTTGCTTGAGGAAGTCGGCACCGATCTTCAGTGCGCCAGTGCCGCCCACGGCCTGGGTGGTGATGACGCGCCCGGAGGCGATCAGCGGCGAATCCTTGCCGAACAGCAGGGTCTGCACAGCCTGGTCGTAGGCGGCAATGCCGTCGATTGGCAGGTAGCCACGGGAAACGTGCTGAGCCACGCGAATCGTCTCGGCCTCGACCACGGCGCGCAGGAGTGGAATGCGCCCCTCCTCGTTGCAGTAAACGCCTACACCCAGGTTGACCTTATTGGTACGGGTGTCGGCGTTGAAAGCTTCGTTGAGGCCCAGGATGGGGTCGCGGGGTGCCAATTCGACAGCGGAAAACAGGCTCATTAGTGCGCGGCTCTGAATGGAGAATGAGGGGACGTGTGACGCTCCAGCCGAATGCACTAGAGCGGTGCACAAACGGGGAGCTAGTATAGAGGCCATCACCCGGCACGGCGACAGGCGATTCGGCTTTTAGGCTAAGTTTTTTCGATTTTTTTCGACCGTTAGTCCACTCGCCGCGTCAAAGTCTTCAAGGCGTGTAGGACGTTCGTCTTGAAAGCGAAGGCATTCACCTCCACATTGTGTGCATTCCAGCTTTTTCCTCGGGCGACACCCGTCGTTTCGGTCTTTCTCGTTCCTGTCGGCTGGCCGACAGGGGTGAATCCAGAGGTTATGTCATGTCTGAATTCCAGCTAGTCACCCGCTTCCAGCCCGCCGGCGATCAGCCGGAAGCCATCCGCCTGATGGTCGAAGGCATCGAGGCCGGGCTGGCGCACCAGACGTTGCTCGGTGTGACCGGCTCGGGCAAGACCTTCAGCATTGCCAACGTGATCGCCCAGGTCCAGCGCCCGACCCTGGTCCTGGCGCCGAACAAGACCCTGGCGGCGCAGTTGTACGGGGAGTTCAAGGCGTTTTTCCCGAACAACGCCGTGGAGTACTTCGTTTCCTACTACGACTACTACCAGCCCGAGGCCTATGTGCCGTCGTCGGACACCTTCATCGAGAAGGACGCCTCGATCAACGACCACATCGAACAGATGCGACTGTCGGCGACCAAGGCGCTGCTCGAGCGCAAGGACGCGATCATCGTCACCACGGTTTCGTGCATCTACGGCTTGGGCAGCCCGGAAACCTATCTGAAGATGGTGCTGCACGTGGACCGCGGCGATAAGCTCGACCAACGCGCCTTGCTGCGGCGCCTGGCGGACTTGCAGTACACCCGCAACGACATGGATTTCGCCCGGGCGACGTTCCGGGTGCGGGGCGATGTGATCGACATCTACCCGGCGGAATCGGACCTGGAAGCGATCCGTATCGAGCTGTTCGACGATGAAGTGGAGAGTCTCTCGGCGTTCGACCCGTTGACCGGTGAAGTGATCCGCAAGTTGCCGCGCTTCACCTTCTACCCCAAGAGCCACTACGTGACGCCAAGGGAAACCCTGCTGGACGCCATTGAAGGGATCAAGGCCGAGTTGCAGGAGCGTTTGGAATACCTGCGCTCCAACAACAAACTGGTGGAGGCCCAGCGGCTGGAGCAGCGGACCCGCTTCGACCTGGAGATGATCCTGGAGCTGGGCTACTGCAACGGCATCGAAAACTACTCGCGCTACCTGTCGGGCCGTCCGGCGGGTGCGCCGCCGCCGACCTTGTATGACTATCTGCCGGCCGATGCCTTGCTGGTGATCGACGAATCCCACGTCAGCGTGCCCCAGGTCGGCGCCATGTACAAAGGCGACCGTTCGCGCAAGGAAACCCTGGTGGAGTACGGCTTCCGCCTGCCCTCGGCGCTGGATAACCGACCGATGCGCTTCGACGAATGGGAAAGCGTGAGCCCGCAGACAATTTTTGTCTCGGCCACCCCTGGCAACTACGAAGCCGAGCATGCCGGGCGGGTGGTCGAGCAAGTGGTGCGACCGACCGGGCTGGTGGACCCTCAAGTCGAGGTGCGTCCGGCGCTGACCCAGGTGGACGACCTGCTCTCGGAAATCAGCAAGCGCGTGGCGGTGGAGGAGCGGGTGCTGGTCACCACGCTGACCAAGCGCATGGCCGAAGACCTCACCGATTACCTGGCCGACCATGGTGTGCGGGTGCGTTACCTGCACTCGGACATCGACACGGTGGAGCGGGTCGAGATCATCCGCGACCTGCGCCTGGGCACCTTCGATGTGCTGGTGGGCATCAACCTGCTGCGCGAAGGCCTGGACATGCCGGAAGTGTCGCTGGTGGCGATTCTCGACGCCGACAAGGAAGGTTTCCTGCGCTCCGAACGCTCGTTGATCCAGACCATCGGTCGCGCGGCGCGTAACCTGAACGGCCGGGCGATTCTGTACGCTGACCGCATCACCGGCTCCATGGAGCGGGCCATCGGCGAGACCGAGCGCCGTCGCGACAAGCAGATCGCTTTCAACTTGGCCAATGGCATCACCCCCAAGGGCGTGTTCAAGGACGTCGCCGACATCATGGAAGGCGCCACGGTGCCAGGCTCGCGCAGCAAAAAACGCAAGGGCATGGCCAAGGCGGCCGAAGAGAGCGCCCGCTACGAGGCCGAACTGCGCTCCCCGAGCGAGATCACCAAGCGCATCCGGCAGCTGGAAGAGAAAATGTACCAGTTGGCCCGGGACCTGGAGTTCGAAGCAGCGGCGCAATTGCGTGATGAGATTGGCAAGTTGCGGGAGCGGTTGCTGGCTGTCTGAGGTTGTGTGGCGACCTTAAGGGCCTCATCGCGAGCAAGCTCGCTCCCACAAGGGATCATTGGGTGACTCGATCAAACTGTGAGAGCGAGCTTGCTCGCGATGGGCGCGACTCAGTCTGACAGCTGGCCACACAAATCCCGCTCTCACTGGAGCCCGCCCGCCATCGCCTGTTACCATTCGCCCCCTGTTTGATCTTCGCTTTTTATATTCTTTCCGAGACATGCCATGACCACCGTCCGCACCCGCATCGCGCCTTCGCCCACTGGCGATCCCCATGTCGGCACCGCCTACATCGCTTTGTTCAACTATTGCTTTGCCAAGCAGCATGGCGGCGAGTTCATCCTGCGGATCGAGGACACCGACCAGTTGCGTTCGACTCGCGAGTCCGAGCAGCAGATCTTCGATGCCTTGCGCTGGTTGGGGATCGACTGGAGCGAAGGCCCGGATGTCGGCGGCCCGCACGGTCCGTATCGCCAGAGCGAGCGTGGTGACATCTACAAGCAGTATTGCCAGCAGTTGGTGGACATGGGGCACGCGTTCCCGTGTTTCTGCACCGCCGAAGAGCTGGACCAGATGCGCGCCGAGCAAATGGCCCGTGGCGAAACCCCGCGCTACGACGGCCGGGCGCTGCTGCTGTCCAAGGAAGAAGTCGCCCGTCGCCTGGCGGCCGGCGAGCCCCATGTGATCCGCATGAAAGTGCCGAGCGAAGGTGTCTGCGTGGTGCCGGACATGCTGCGTGGCGATGTCGAGATCCCGTGGGATCGCATGGACATGCAGGTGCTGATGAAGACCGACGGCCTGCCGACGTACTTCCTGGCCAATGTGGTCGACGATCATCTGATGGGCATCACCCACGTATTGCGCGGTGAAGAATGGCTGCCGTCGGCGCCGAAACTGATCCTGCTCTACGAATACTTCGGCTGGGAACAACCGCAGCTGTGCTACATGCCGCTGCTGCGTAACCCGGACAAGAGCAAGCTGTCCAAGCGCAAGAATCCGACCTCGGTGACGTTCTACGAGCGCATGGGCTTCATGCCCGAGGCGATGCTCAACTACCTGGGGCGCATGGGCTGGTCGATGCCGGACGAGCGCGAGAAGTTCTCGCTGCAGGAAATGGTCGACCATTTCGACCTGTCGCGGGTCTCCCTGGGCGGGCCGATCTTCGATATCGAGAAGCTGTCGTGGCTCAACGGCCAGTGGCTGCGGGACCTGCCGGTGGAAGAGTTCGCCGCGCGTGTGCAGAAGTGGGCGTTGAACCCTGAGTACATGATGAAGATCGCGCCCCATGTGCAGGGCAGGGTAGAGACCTTCAGCCAGATCGCCCCGCTGGCCGGCTTCTTCTTTGCCGGTGGCGTGACGCCGGACGTGAAGCTGTTCGAGTCCAAGAAGCTCTCCGGCGACCAGGTACGCCAGTTGATGCAACTGATCCTGTGGAAGCTCGAAAGCCTGCGTCAGTGGGAGAAGGACAGCATCACCGCGACCATCCAGGCCGTGGTCGAGTCCTTGGAGTTGAAACTGCGCGACGCCATGCCGCTGATGTTCGCCGCCATTACCGGCCAGGCCAGCTCGGTATCGGTGCTCGATGCCATGGAGATTCTCGGGCCGGACCTGACCCGTTTCCGCCTGCGCCAGGCCATCGATCTGCTCGGTGGCGTGTCGAAGAAGGAGAACAAGGAGTGGGAAAAACTGTTGGGCGCGATCGCCTGATGGCTCTGTAGGAGCTGACTCGCTTCGCTCGTTAGCTCCTACGAAACAGGCGAAGTCCCAGTTTTACTGGGGAGGGTGGTAAGTGATTGTTATCCCGGCAAAAAATTTTCAAATTTGTTGAAAATAAATTTGACAGGCCTCCGATACGCCCTTAAGATTCGCCCCGTCCTCAGCGATGAGGGGCTATAGCTCAGCTGGGAGAGCGCTTGCATGGCATGCAAGAGGTCGACGGTTCGATCCCGTCTAGCTCCACCAATTTACACTTCGAGGCCTGGCCACACCGGCCTTGAAGCGATCAACACTCAGCGTTGATCAGTTGTACAGAAGGGTTTGCGTCCCCTTCGTCTAGTGGCCTAGGACACCGCCCTTTCACGGCGGTAACAGGGGTTCGAGTCCCCTAGGGGACGCCAGTTTTACAGAAGCGATGTTGCAAGATGTCGCTCCGCCGCGAGGCGAAAAATCCGGGGCTATAGCTCAGCTGGGAGAGCGCTTGCATGGCATGCAAGAGGTCGACGGTTCGATCCCGTCTAGCTCCACCAATTACAGGTTCAAGGTCTGGCCACACCGGCCTTGAATCGATCAGTTCTCAGCACTGATCAAGTTAGAAGGTTTGTGTCCCCTTCGTCTAGTGGCCTAGGACACCGCCCTTTCACGGCGGTAACAGGGGTTCGAGTCCCCTAGGGGACGCCACGATTACCCGCTCTGCGGGATTTTATAAGGGTCATTCAATTCTTGAATGGCCCTTTTGTTTGTCTGGCGTTTGGCCAATTCCCTTATCCTTTGAAAAAGTCTTCTGACCAGCGGTGAACATTTCCGCTTGCGGAAAATTATTACATGGATAATATTTCAGTCGTAATATTCGGAGGCGACGATGAGCGATAAAAAGGCACAAACCCGTGAACGCATTCTCAAGGCCGCCAGCGATGCGCTGATCCAGCGTGGGCCGGCAGAGCCGAGCGTGGGCGAGGTGATGGGCGCGGCCGGGCTGACGGTGGGCGGCTTTTACGCCCATTTCGAAAGCAAGGATGCCTTGATGCTGGAGGCTTTCAAGCAATTGCTCAATCGGCGTCGCGGCTTGATCGCCGATATGGACGGTGAGCTGACAGGTGAGGAGCGGCGTGCGTTGGTCGCCGCGTTCTATCTGTCCCGAAAGCACCGCGACTCCACCGAGCAAGCCTGCCCGATTCCTGCGTCGGTCGGCGAACTCGGGCGGCTGCCGGATGCGTTTCGTGAGGTGCTCAATGAGCATATTGAGTTGATGGTCGCGCAATTGGCGGCCAGCCCGGAGGACGCCGACAAGGCCCTGGCCGACATCGCCTTGATGGTCGGTGGCCTGGCCCTGGCGCGGGCATTGGGCCCGGGAGAGTTATCGGATCGTTTGCTGCGCGCTGCCAAGTCGGCGGTGCGTTGAGCTGAGGCGCAAGCCCTGGAGATGAGCGATGGACAGGTTGAGCTGGATACGTAGTGTCAATGGCACGCTTGGCTGGGTGGCTCCGCGCCTGGTGGCGAAGCAGATGCGTTCGCTGTTCATGCGCCCTCGAAATTTGCCGCCGCGGGATTGGGAGCTGCCGATGCTGGCGACGTCCGAGCGTATCACCTTGCGTTTCGGTCTCTCGGCCTTGCGCTGGGGTAAAGGCCCGGCGGTCTTGTTGATGCACGGTTGGGAAGGGCGGCCGACCCAGTTCGCGGCGCTGATTACGGCCCTGGTGGGCGCTGGTTACACGGTCGTGGCGCTGGACGGTCCGGCCCACGGGCGTTCGCCGGGTCGCGAGGCGAATGTCTTGTTGTTTGCCAGGGCGATGCTTGAAGCCGCCGCCGAGCTGCCGCCGTTGCAGGCGGTGATCGGGCATTCCATGGGCGGTGCCAGCGCCATGCTGGCTGTCCAGCTGGGGTTGCGTACCGAGACGCTGGTCAGCATCGCCGCGCCCGCTCGCATTCTTGGGGTGCTGCGCGGTTTCTCCCGGATGATGGGCCTGCCGCCCAAGGCGCGTTCGGCCTTCATTCGCCAGGTGGAAAGCGACGTGGGCATGCCCGCCTCGAAGATGGATGTGGCGCATTACCAGTTGGACGTGCCGGGGTTGATTGTCCATGCCGAGGACGACACATCGGTCTCGGTCAAGGAGTCGCAATTGATTCATGAGGCCTGGTTCGACAGTCGGCTGCTGCGACTGCCACAGGGCGGGCATCAGCGGGTGCTGGCCGATCCTCGGGTCATTGATGGGGTGTTATCACTGTTGGCCGGTCGCAGCCTGCAAGCGCGGCAATCGGCTTGAGCGGTGGGAGCAAGGCTTGTCCGCGATGGCGGTCGAGCTCGGATCCGTTACACTGCCCCATCCAAATTCGACCGGGAGAGGGGCATGGGCTGGGATCGGGCAACGCCATTCATCATTGATCTTCAGGTCAATGCCGAAGACATCGACGGGCTGGGCCACGCCAACAACGCGGTATACGTCACCTGGCTCGAGCGCTGTGCCTGGCGCCATTCCCAGCGCCTGGGCCTGGATCTGGTGGAGTATCGACGCCTGGACCGGGCCATGGCGGTGGTGCGGCATGAAATCGATTACCTGGCGTCCGCCTATGAAGGCGACGAACTGCAATTGGCGACCTGGATCGTCGACTGGGACCAGCGCCTGAAAATGACCCGGCATTTCCAGCTGGTCCGTCCCAGCGACAACGCCACGTTGCTGCGGGCCCAGACCACCTTCGTCTGCATCGAGCTGTCCACTGGCCGGCCCAAGCGTATGCCGCAGGAATTCATCGAGGGGTATGGTCCCGCCCTGGAACCGTCCGGCATCCTCGTGGACTGACCCACCGCCATCGCGAGCAAGCTCGGCTCCCACAGGGTTTGGTGGTGGACTCTGATTTTGTGAACACCTCGGACCCCCGTGTGGGAGCGAGCTTGCTCGCGATAGCGACGGTACATTCAGCATTTCCGCAAGCTGACCCACCGCCATCGCGAGCAAGCTCGCTCCCACAGGGATTGGTGGGGAATTCCGATGTCAGGGGCAAAATCCGGTAAACTGCCACACGTTTTTTCGTTGAGTGTATGTTTCCATGCAAATTGCCCTGGCGCCCATGGAGGGGTTGGTCGACAACATCCTGCGGGACGTCCTGACCCGTGTTGGCGGTATCGACTGGTGTGTCACCGAGTTCATCCGTGTCAACGATCGGCTGCTCACGCCGGCCTATTTCCATAAGCTCGCCCCTGAGCTGCTGACCGGTGCCCAGACCGCTGCCGGTGTGCCGTTGCGGGTGCAGTTGCTTGGCTCCGATCCGGTATGCCTGGCGGAAAACGCGGCGTTGGCATGCGAGCTGGGCTCAGAGGCGATCGACCTCAATTTCGGTTGCCCGGCCAAGACCGTGAACAAATCCCGGGGCGGGGCGGTGTTGCTCAAGGAGCCGGAACTGCTCAACGAAATCGTCGAACACGTGCGCCGCGCGGTGCCGAAACACATCCCCGTCACCGCCAAGATGCGCCTGGGTTTCGATAGCCCGGACGGCGCGCTGGTCTGTGCCACGGCGTTGGCCGAAGGCGGCGCGGCGCACATCGTGGTGCATGCGCGGACCAAGGTCGATGGCTACAAGCCTCCGGCCCATTGGGAGTGGATCCCCCGCGTGCAGGAAGTGGTCAAGGTGCCGGTGTTCGCCAATGGCGATATCTGGAGCGTGGAGGATTGGCGCCGTTGCCGCGAAATCAGCGGTGTCGAAGACATCATGCTCGGTCGCGGCCTCGTTTCCCGCCCTGACCTGGCCCGGCAGATCGCCGCCGCCCGGGCTGGCGAGGACGTGGTCGAGATGTCCTGGGCCGAGTTGCAACCGATGCTCCATGACTTTTGGCAGCAAGTGGTCGAACAGTTGACGCCGCGCCAGGCCCCGGGCCGGTTGAAGCAGTGGCTGGCGATGCTGACCCGCAATTATCCCGAAGCGGTGGAGCTGTTTACCGCGCTGCGCCGGGAAACCGACCTGGACGCGGTGGGGCATTTGTTGGGTGTGCGGCGCACCGAAGCGGCCTAAAAAAATTCGAAAAAACCTCTTGAAAAGTTTTTGGCGGACCCTAGATAGGGGTTACGCGATGCCGAATTCGGGTCGCGGAGACAAAAAAACTTGCTGAATTTTTCAGGAGATTTGAATCATGAGTACTGCATTTTCGCTGGCCCCTCTGTTCCGTTCCTCGGTAGGCTTCGATCGCTTCAACGACTTGTTCGAAACCGCCCTGCGCAACGAACCGGGCAGCAGCTATCCACCTTACAACGTGGAAAAACATGGTGATGACGAGTACCGCATCGTGGTCGCCGCCGCCGGGTTCCAGGAAGAAGACCTGGACCTGCAAGTGGAAAAAGGTGTGCTGACCATCAGTGGCGGCAAGCGTGAAGCCAGCAACGACAGCGTCACCTTCCTGCACCAGGGCATTGCCCAGCGTGCGTTCAAGCTGTCCTTCCGGTTGGCCGATCATATCGAGATCAAGTCCGCCGGCCTGCGTAACGGTCTGTTGAGCATCGACCTGTTGCGAGTGGTTCCGGAAGAGGCGAAAGCCAAGCGCATCCCGATCAACGGTGCGCAGCAGCAACCCGCGCTGCAAAACTGATGCATCGCAACTGAAGAAGGGCGCCCGATGGCGCCCTTTTTCATTTTGAACCACTGAGAATGACTGTGGCGCTGGACTGCGTCCGTAGGAGCTGTCGAGTGTAACGAGGCTGCGATCTTTCCCCAGACACTTGAATCTCAAGTGAAAGATCAAAAGATCGCAGGCTCCTACAGGGCCCAGCGGGAGCCAGCTCGCTTCACGGCAACAACCGCTCGAACGCCTCCAGCGGCAACGGCCGGCTGTGCAAGTAGCCTTGGTACAGATGGCAACCAAGCCCTTGCAGGAAGTGCAACTGCTCCAGGGTCTCCACGCCTTCGGCGATCATCACCAGGTTGAGGCTGCGGGCCATGGCGACGATGGCGCGGATGATTTCGGCATCGTTGGGGTCGCTGGTGGCGTCGCGCACGAATGACTGGTCGATTTTCAGCGTGTCCACCGGCAGGCGCTTGAGGTAGGTCAACGACGAATAACCGGTGCCGAAATCGTCCATGGCGAAGCCCACACCCAATTTCTTGAGCCGGCGCATCTTGGCGATGGTGTCGTCCAGGTTCTGGATCACGATGCCTTCGGTGATCTCCAGTTTCAGCAGCGAGCAGGGCAGGCCGTGGGTGGCCAGGCTGCTTTCGATGCGTTCGACGAAGTCGCTCTGGCGGAATTGTCGTGGGCTGATGTTCACGCACAGGCTGAATCGCTGCGGATCGATCTTGCCCTTGGCGATCAGTTGCTTGAAGCCGTCGCAAGCTTCATCGAGGATCCAGGTCCCGACTTCGAGGATCAGGCCACTGTCCTCCAGCACTTTGATGAATTCGTTGGGCGATTGGGCGCCGAGTTCCGGGTGATGCCAGCGCACCAAGGCTTCGGCACCGATGATGCGGTTGTCCCGGGCATCGACCTGAGGCTGGAAATGCACGCTGAACTCGCCACGGGCCAGGGCCAGGCGCAGGTCGGTTTCCATGCGCAAGCGTTCGCTGGCGGCTTTTTGCATGGTGGTGTGAAACATCTGCGAGGTGTTGCGTCCCGAGTCCTTGGCGCGATACAGCGCAATGTCGGCGCGCTTGAGCAAATCGGTAGGGGTGGAGCCGTGGTCGGGAATCAGCGCGATACCGATGCTCGGCGTGACCTGCAATCGCTGGCCATCGAGAAACATCGGTTCCGAAAGCAGTTCACGCAGGGTGTCGGCCAGGGCCTGCACTTGCTTGCTGACCTCGTTGCGCGAGCCCTCCAGACCGCTGAGCAGCACCACGAACTCATCGCCACCCAGCCGCGCCACGGTGTCTTCCAGGCGCACGCTGGCTTCCAGGCGTGCGGTGATGATTTTCAGCACGGTGTCGCCCACGGGGTGACCTAGGGAGTCGTTGATGTGCTTGAAGTGGTCCAGGTCGAGAAACAGCAGGGCGCCGCGCAAGTTGTGGCGCTTGAGCAGGGCGATCTGCTGGCTCAGGCGGTCCATCAGCAAGGCCCGGTTGGGCAGGTTGGTCAACGGGTCGTGGTAGGCCAGGTGACGGATCTGCGCTTCGGCATTACGCAACAGGCTCACGTCTCGGGCGGTCAGTAGCAGGCACTCGGTTTCATTGAGGGTGATGGGCTCGACCGACACCTCCACCGTGAGGATTTCCCCCCGTTTATTGCGCCCGAGCATCTCTTGATGGTGCACGCGGCCCTTGAGTTGCAATTCGGCCAGCAGGGCGGCGCGTTGTTTTTCTTCGGCCCAGATCCCTACCTCGTAGACCGTATGCCCAATCACTTCATCGGCGCGGTAGCCGGTCAACCGGCAGAAGCCGTCGTTGACCTCAAGGTAGCGACCGCTTTCGTGTTCGGTGATGGTGATGGCGTCGGGGCTGGAATGAAACGCCTTGGCGAATTTCTCTTCACTGGCCTTGAGGGCGGCTTCGGAGCGTTGCTGCTGCGTGATGTCGCGCAAGGTCGTGACGACGCACGGCTGGTTGCCGACGTTGATTTGCCGGCTGGAAATCACACAGGTCAGTGGCTGGCCGTTCTTGTGGTGAACGACGATGGCGACATTGTTCAGCGATTGTTCGCGGATCACCCGTTCGATGCGTTGCAGGCTGCTGCCCGAGCCACCCCAGAGGCCGATTTCGTCGGCGCTGAGGCCAATCACGTCGCTGGTGGTCCAGCCGAAGGTCTGGGTGAAACTGGAGTTGATCTCGAGGAACCGCCCGCTGTCCTGGTGGGTGACGCAGATCGGGTCGGGACTGACCTGGAACAGCGTGGCGAATTTCTCTTCCGAGGCGGCCAGGCTTTGTTCGCGCTCCACCTGGTCGGTGATGTCCAGCAAGGTCCCGGCCATGCGCAAGGGGCTGCCGTCGTCGTTGCGGTAGAGGCGGGCGCGGCTTTCCAGGTAGCGCGAGCTGCCGTCGGGCAGTTGCACGCGGTAGGTCAATTGATAGTTGCCCGCCGGGCCTTCCCGCAGGCTGCGATAGGCGTTGCGCATGTTGTTGCGTTCTTCCGTGGGAACCCCCTCGAAAAACGCATCGAATGATTCGTGGAACGGCTTGGGTTCCAGGCCATGGAGTTGCGCGGCCCGGGCCGAGCCGTAGAGCATGCCGCTGGGAATGTGCCAGTCCCAGGTGCCCAGTTGCGCCGAGTCGAGGGCCAGGTCCAGGCGTTCCTGGCTGTCCTTGAGGGCCTGTTCGGCGAGCTTGCGCTCGGTGGTGTCGAGGAACGTGCTCAGCAGGTACGGCTGGCCTTCGAGCTCGACTTTCTGCGCGCTCAGAATGCCGTTATGGATCTGGCCGTTGCTGGCCCGGAACTCCACTTCCATGCTGACCAGTTCGCCCTTGGCCTTGGTTGCCTCCACCAGTTTCGCCCGCTGCTTGGGGTCAACCCACAGGCCCAGTTCCAGGGTGGTACGGCCGATCACGTCATGCACCGGCCAACCGAACAGGCTTTCGAAATACTGGTTGGCCTCGCTGATCAGCCCGTCTTCCTGGCGGGTCAGCAAGACCATGTTCGGGCACAGATGGAAGAGCGTGGCGAAGCGTTTTTCGGAGCTGCGCAGCGCCTGTTCCCGCTCGCGCTGATGGGTGATTTCACGAATCACCCCGATCATGCGCGGCCGGCCATGCTTGTCGGGTAGCACGCTGCCACTGATTTCCAGCCAGTGCAGGCTGCCGTCGGGCCAGACGATGCGGTGATGCATCGCCTGTTCCAGCGGCGCTCCGGCCACTGCCGCGTGAAAGGCGCGCACGGCCCTGGCCCGGTCTTCGGGCAATAGCAGGTCGAGGTAGTCCACGTCCGCCGGCAAGGGTTGGCGCGGATCGAAGCCGAACAGCGCCTGGGTGCCGCGGGACCAACTGATCTGGCCGCTGTCAATGTCCCACGACCAGGCGCCCAGCCGTGCACCGTTCAGGGCGGCCAGCAACTGTGGCGCGCTGTCCCAGCTTTGCTCGGACCGCTTCGGGTCGAGCGCCTGAATACGCGGCAGGGGCGGGAGATGGTCAGCAGGTTTGGGCATTTCTAGCGAGCCTTGAGCGGTTTTGGGCATTAAGCACAAGCATTCAAGGCCCTACAGGCGCGGCACAACCTATGCCTTTGTCCCTGGCAAATCGATTTGTGCGTCCAGTAAGGCCATGAAAGCCCGTGCGGCATTCGATAGCGTCCGTTCGGTGTGCAAGATATAGCCTAGCTGGCGACTGAGCTGTATGCCCGGCAAAGGAATGCGCGCGACCTGTTCGTCGAGCATGGTGCGCGGCAGGACGCTCCAGGCCAGGCCGATGGAAACCATCATTTTTATGGTTTCCAGATAATTCGTGCTCATGGCGATATTTGGCGTCAGGCCCTGGGCCTCGAACAACCGTTGCACGATGTGGTGGGTAAAGGTGTTGCCCCCCGGGAAGACCGCCGGATGCAAGGCAATGTCGGCCAGGCTCACCTCGCTGTTTTCCAGCAGCGCATGCTCCGGGGCGACCACGAAATCCAGGGGGTCGTCCCACACCGGCGTGGCCCTTACCAGCGTGTGGGGCTCGGGGGCGAGGGTGATGACGGCCAGTTCCGCCCGGCCATGGAGGATTTCTTCGTAGGCCACTTCCGAATCCAGGAATTGGATGTCCAACGCCACCTGGGGATAACGCCGGGTGAACTCGCGCAATAAAGGTGGCAAGCGGTGCAGGCCGATGTGGTGGCTGGTGGCGAGCGTCAGGCGCCCGGTCACCTCGCCGGTCAGGTTGGTCAGGGCGCGGCGCGTGTCGTCCAGCACGTTGAGGATCTGGTAGGCCCTTGGCAACAGAGCCCGGCCGGCCTCGGTCAGGCCCACCTCACGGCCCAGGCGGTCGAACAGGCGCACCTTGAGTTGTTGTTCGAGGCCGGCAATGCGCTTGCTGATGGCCGGCTGGGTCAGGTGCAGGCGTTCGCCGGCGCCGGAGAAACTGCCCGTCTCGGCGATGGCAATAAAGGCGTTGAGGTTGGCGAGGTCCATGGCGGTTCCGGTCGGATTCCAGTTGGTTATGCAAAGCATGAAAAATATGAATTTGAGTTATTTAATGTAACCCCATAGGATCAGCCTCACAAGCCAAGGGGTTATTGATTCGTTCAAGGCCCAGGGCATAGAAACAAGCTGATGAGGAAACCGTCTGATGGCCGGCAAAACGCTCTACGACAAGCTCTGGGATTCGCATTTGGTCAAGCAGCGCGACGATGGCTCGGCGCTGATCTATATCGACCGTCACATCATTCACGAAGTGACGTCGCCGCAAGCCTTCGAAGGCCTGCGCCTGGCCGGGCGCAAGCCGTGGCGCATCGATGCCAACATCGCGACCCCGGACCACAACGTACCGACCACGCCGGAGCGCAAGGGCGGCATCGAAGCCATTGCCGACCAGGTCTCGCGCCTGCAGGTCCAGACCCTCGACGATAACTGTGACGAATACGGCATCGTTGAATTCAAGATGAATGATGTGCGCCAAGGCATCGTCCACGTCATCGGCCCGGAGCAGGGCGCGACCTTGCCGGGTATGACTGTGGTCTGCGGCGACTCGCACACCTCGACCCACGGTGCTTTCGGCGCCCTGGCCCATGGCATCGGCACGTCCGAGGTCGAGCACGTGCTCGCCACCCAGTGCCTGGTCGCCAAGAAA
Source organism: Pseudomonas sp. R151218B TE3479 (assembly GCF_053629195.1). Lineage (NCBI taxonomy): Bacteria > Pseudomonadati > Pseudomonadota > Gammaproteobacteria > Pseudomonadales > Pseudomonadaceae > Pseudomonas > Pseudomonas sp. R151218B TE3479. Next base: position 5,417,019 of record NZ_JBRJHV010000001.1, on the reverse strand, counting down.
ATGAAAAACATGCTGGTGCGCGTCGAAGGCAAGTTGCCGTTCGGCGTGACCGCCAAGGACATCGTCCTGGCCGTGATCGGCAAAATCGGCACCGCTGGCGGTAACGGCCATGCCATCGAGTTCGCTGGCAGCGCGATCCGCGACTTGTCCGTCGAAGGCCGCATGACCATTTGCAACATGTCCATCGAGGCCGGTGCCCGCGTCGGCCTGGTGGCCGCCGATGAAAAAACCGTGGAATACGTCAAGGGCCGTCCGTTCTCGCCCAAAGGCGCGGAATGGGACATGGCGGTCGAGGCCTGGAAAGACCTGGTCTCCGATGCCGATGCCAAGTTCGACACGGTGGTCGAGCTCGACGCGACGCAGATCAAGCCGCAAGTCAGCTGGGGTACTTCCCCGGAAATGGTCTTGGCCGTGGACCAGAACGTACCGGATCCGGCCAAGGAAATGGACCTGGTCAAGCGCGACTCCATCGTCCGTGCCTTGAAGTACATGGGCTTGAGCGCCAACCAGGCGATCACCGACATCCAGCTCGATCGCGTGTTCATCGGCTCCTGCACCAACTCGCGGATCGAAGACCTGCGCGCCGCGGCGGTGATCGCCAAGGGTCGCAAGGTGGCCTCGACCATCAAGCAGGCCATCGTGGTGCCGGGCTCGGGCCTGGTGAAGGCCCAGGCCGAAGCGGAAGGGCTGGACAAGATTTTCCTCGAGGCCGGTTTCGAATGGCGTGAGCCGGGGTGCTCGATGTGCCTGGCGATGAACCCTGACCGCCTGGAGTCGGGCGAGCATTGCGCCTCCACCTCCAACCGTAACTTCGAAGGCCGTCAGGGCGCCGGGGGCCGTACGCACCTGGTGAGCCCGGCCATGGCCGCCGCGGCGGCCGTCAACGGCCGTTTCGTCGACGTCCGCGAATTGATCTGAAGGAGCGCAGCATGAAAGCTTTTACCCAGCACACCGGCCTTGTCGCGCCTTTGGATCGTGCCAACGTCGACACGGACCAGATCATTCCCAAGCAATTCCTGAAGTCCATCAAGCGCACCGGTTTCGGCCCGAACCTGTTCGACGAATGGCGCTACCTGGATGTCGGCCAGCCGTACCAGGACAACTCCAAGCGGCCGTTGAACAAGGATTTCGTGCTCAACGCCGAGCGTTACCAAGGCGCCAGCGTGTTGCTGGCCCGGGAGAACTTCGGCTGCGGTTCGAGCCGCGAGCACGCGCCATGGGCCCTGGAAGAGTACGGTTTCCGCAGCATCATCGCGCCGAGCTACGCCGACATCTTCTTCAACAACAGCTTCAAGAACGGCTTGCTGCCGATCATCCTCAGCGATGCTGACGTGGATGAGTTGTTCCAGCAGGTCGAGGCCAACCCTGGCTATCAACTGCAGATCGACCTGGCCGCCCAGACGGTGACCCGTCCCGATGGCAAGGTGCTGGGTTTCGAGATCGATGCGTTCCGCAAGCACTGCCTGCTCAACGGCCTGGATGACATCGGCCTGACTCTGCAGGACGGCGAGGCGATTGCCGCGTTCGAGGCCAAGCACCGGGCGAGCCAGCCTTGGTTGTTTCGCGATGCTTGATGGATTGATGTAGGCAGTACCGGCTTCATCGCGAGCAAGCTCGCTCCCTCAGGTGTTTTGTGAACACCCAAAATCCCTGTGGGAGCGAGCTCGCGATGGGGCCGCCCAGGCAATAAAAAAACCATAAGGAAATCCCATGACCAGCACCGCCCACAGTCAGGTTGTACAAAAGCAATTCGGTGAACAGGCTTCGGCCTATCTGAGCAGTGCCGTGCACGCCCAGGGCGCTGAGTTTGCGCTGCTACAGGCTGCGTTGGCCGGTCATGGCGATGCCCGTGTGCTGGACCTGGGCTGTGGCGCCGGTCATGTGAGTTTCCACGTGGCGCCCCTGGCCGGTGAGGTGGTGGCCTACGATCTGTCCCAACAGATGTTGGATGTTGTGACCGCAGCAGCGGCCGAGCGTGGCCTGGGCAACATCAGCACGGTACGGGGCGCCGCCGAGCGCCTGCCGTTCGCCGACGCTGAGTTCGACTTCGTGTTCAGCCGTTACTCGGCGCATCATTGGAGCGACGTGGGCCTGGCGTTGCGGGAAGTGCGACGGGTGCTCAAGCCGGGTGGGGTGATGGCGTTCATCGACATCCTGTCGCCGGGTACGCCGTTGCTGGACACTTACCTGCAAAGCATCGAAGTGCTGCGTGACACCAGCCATGTGCGCGATTATTCGGCCGGCGAGTGGTTGCGCCAGGTCAGCGAAGCGGGGTTGCACACCCGCAGCACCTCGCGCCAGCGCCTGCGCCTGGAGTACCACTCCTGGGTCGAACGCATGCGTACGCCCGAAGTGATGCGCGGGGCGATTCTCCAACTGCAGCGTTCGATGGGCGATGAAGTGCGAGAATATTTTGAGATTGAGGCCGATGGTTCGTTCAGTACAGATGTACTGGTGCTGTGGGCCGAGCGATAGCATTTTTTCCCGGCCTGGCCTTGGGTGCGGAACCCAGGCCGGTGTCGACAGAGCAAACGAGGAAAGCATGAGCAAGCAGATTCTGATTCTCCCAGGTGACGGCATCGGCCCGGAAATCATGGCCGAGGCGGTCAAGGTCCTGGAACTGGCGAACGACAAGTACGGCCTGGGCTTCGAACTGAGCCACGACGTGATCGGCGGCGCCGCCATCGACAAGCACGGCGTGCCCCTGGCCGACGAAACCCTGGACCGTGCCCGTGCCGCCGATGCCGTGCTGCTGGGCGCCGTGGGCGGCCCGAAATGGGACAAGATCGAACGCGACATCCGCCCTGAGCGCGGCCTGCTGAAGATTCGCGCGCAACTGGGTCTGTTCGGCAACCTGCGTCCGGCGATTCTTTATCCGCAACTGGCCGATGCGTCGAGCTTGAAGCCGGAAATCGTCTCGGGCCTGGACATCCTCATCGTCCGTGAGCTGACCGGCGGTATCTACTTCGGCGCCCCACGTGGTACCCGTGAGCTGGATAATGGCGAGCGCCAGGCCTACGACACCTTGCCGTACAGCGAAAGCGAAATTCGCCGTATCGCCCGGGTCGGCTTCGACATGGCCCGCGTGCGGGGCAAGAAGCTGTGCTCGGTGGACAAGGCCAACGTGCTGGCTTCCAGCCAATTGTGGCGTGAAGTGGTCGAGCAGGTGGCCAAGGATTACCCGGACATCGAGCTGAGCCACATGTACGTCGACAACGCCGCCATGCAACTGGTGCGTGCGCCCAAGCAGTTCGACGTGATCGTCACCGACAACATGTTCGGCGACATCCTGTCCGACGAAGCGTCGATGCTCACCGGTTCCATCGGCATGCTGCCGTCAGCCTCCCTGGACGCCAACAACAAGGGCATGTACGAGCCGTGCCACGGTTCGGCGCCGGACATCGCCGGGCAGGGCATTGCCAACCCGTTGGCGACCATCCTGTCGGTGTCGATGATGCTGCGCTACAGCTTCAACTTGAACGATGCCGCCGACGCGATCGAAAAAGCCGTCAGCGTGGTCTTGGACCAAGGCTTGCGCACCGGGGATATCTGGTCGCAAGGTTGTACCAAAGTCGGTACGCAGCAAATGGGCGATGCAGTAGTCGCCGCGCTGCGGAATCTGTAATCTCTCGGGCCCACCGCTTCGACGGTGGCCCACTTTTGTATAGGTGTAGTTGCGATGAAACGTGTAGGTCTGATCGGTTGGCGCGGCATGGTCGGTTCCGTGCTCATGCAGCGAATGCTGGAAGAGCAGGATTTCGATCTCATTGAGCCGGTGTTTTTCACCACTTCCAATGTCGGTGGCCAGGGCCCGTCCGTGGGCAAGGACACCGGTGCGCTCAAGGATGCCTACAGCATCGAAGAGCTCAAGACCCTCGACGTGATCCTGACTTGCCAGGGTGGCGACTACACCAGCGAAGTGTTCCCCAAGCTGCGTGAAGCCGGCTGGCAGGGTTACTGGATCGACGCCGCCTCCAGCCTGCGTATGCAGGACGACGCGGTGATCATCCTCGATCCGGTCAACCGCAAGGTCATCGACCAGCAGCTGGACGCGGGCACCAAGAACTACATCGGCGGCAACTGCACCGTCAGCCTGATGCTGATGGGCCTGGGCGGCCTGTTCGAAGCCGGTCTGGTGGAGTGGATGAGCGCCATGACCTACCAGGCCGCGTCCGGTGCCGGCGCGCAGAACATGCGTGAACTGATCAAGCAGATGGGCGCCACCCACGCCGCCGTCGCCGATGACCTGGCCAACCCGGCCAGCGCCATCCTCGACATCGACCGCAAGGTCGCCGAGGCGATGCGCAGCGATGCCTACCCGACCGAGAACTTTGGCGTACCGCTGGCCGGCAGCCTGATCCCGTGGATCGACAAGGAACTGCCCAACGGCCAGAGCCGGGAAGAGTGGAAGGCCCAGGCCGAAACCAACAAGATCCTCGGTCGCTTCAAGAGCCCGATCCCGGTGGACGGTATCTGTGTGCGCATCGGCGCCATGCGCTGCCACAGCCAGGCGCTGACCATCAAGCTGAACAAAGACGTGCCGATCGCCGACATCGAAGGGTTGATCAGCCAGCACAACCCTTGGGTCAAGCTGGTGCCGAACAATCGCGAAACCAGCATGCAGGAGCTGAGCCCGACCAAGGTCACCGGCACCCTGAATGTACCGGTGGGCCGTCTGCGCAAATTGAACATGGGGTCGCAATTCGTCGGTGCCTTCACCGTCGGCGACCAACTGCTGTGGGGCGCGGCCGAACCGCTGCGCCGCATGCTGCGGATCCTGCTCGAGCGTTGATCGATTGCTGTTGTGAAAGAACCCGTGCCTTGTGAGAGGCGCGGGTTTTTTATTGGGCGACAGTTTGTGTGTCAGGGCTGGCCTCATCGCGAGCAAGCTCGCTCCCACAGGTTTTGCGGTCACTGAAGATCCCATGTGGGAGCGAGCTTGCTCGCGATGGGGCCAGTCCAGGCACTGCAAGTCCCCCAGCCAATTGCCTGCATACCCACCACCCGGTAAAGTGCCGCTCCCCACGTTTTACCTGAGGTAGACCCATGAGCCAGTCCTTTGATATTGCCGTGATCGGCGCCACCGGTACTGTCGGCGAAACCCTCGTCCAGATTCTCGAAGAGCGGGACTTCCCGGTCGGCACCCTGTACCTGCTGGCCAGCAGCGAATCGGCGGGCAGTTCGGTGATGTTTCGTGGCAAAAACGTGCGGGTGCGTGAGGTCGACGAATTCGATTTCAGTAAAGTCCAACTGGTGTTCTTCGCTGCCGGCCCGGCGGTGACCCTGAGTTTCGCCCCGCGAGCCACGGCGGCCGGCTGTGCGCTGATCGACTTGTCCGGGGCCTTGCCGCCCGAACAGGCGCCGCAGATCGTGCCGGAAGCCAACGCCCAGGTCCTGGCCGGCTTGGGCAAGCCGTTGCAGGTCAGCAGCCCCAGTGCATCGGCCACGGCCCTGGCGGTCGTGCTGGCGCCACTGCGCGAATGCCTCGATCTGCAGCGCATCAGCCTGACCGCCAGCCTCGCGGTGTCGGCCCAGGGCCGCGTGGCCGTGAGCGAGCTGGCGCGCCAGACCGCCGAGCTGCTCAACGCCCGTCCGCTGGAGCCGAAGTTCTTTGACCGGCAGATGGCGTTCAACCTGCTGGCCCAGGTCGGCGCTCCGGACGAGCAGGGTCATACGTCGCTGGAAAAGCGTCTGGTCCGTGAGTTGCGCCAGGTGCTGAATCAACCTTTGTTAAAGATTTCCGTCACTTGCATTCAAGCCCCGGTGTTTTTTGGCGATAGCTTTAGCGTGACCGTGCAGGCTGCGAACGCCGTCGACCTGGCCAAGGTCAACGCGGCCCTGGAAGCGGCGCCCGGTATCGAACTGGTGGAGGCGGGTGATTACCCGACTGCGGTGGGTGATGCGGTGGGGCAGGATGTGGTCTACGTTGGTCGTGTACGCGGTGGGATCGACGATCCGGCTGAACTGAATATGTGGCTGACGGCAGATAACGTGCGCAAGGGTGCGGCGCTCAATGCCGTGCAGGTGGCTGAGTTGTTGATAAAAGACTTGCTGTAAAAGATACTTGGCATCAATTTGTCGAATGATTCTAGCTGGGCGCTATGCTTGGCCGGAGTGCTGAAGGCGAACATCCCTCTGGGGGACTTTCCCGGGGCATGAGTGAAATGATCGCGCGCACCGTCGCTTCGGGGCTGCGCGCAATGCCTTACGGCAGCGGCATCAACACCTTCTCGCTGGCCGAGGAATGTTCAAACAAAGGAAGAGGCTATGGTTCAAGTTCGCAAACTGGTGTTAGCAATAGCGGCCGCCTCGGCGCTGTCCTCCGGTATGGCGCAAGCGCTCGGGCTCGGGGAACTGACCCTGAAGTCGACGCCGAACCAGCCCCTGGTCGCCGAGATCGAGTTGCTCGACGTCCAGCAACTGACTGCCGCCGAAGTCGTGCCGAGCCTGGCCTCGCCCGACGACTTCGCCAAGGCTGGGGTCGACCGCCAGGCCTTTCTCAATGACCTGAGCTTCACCCCGGTGATCAACGCCAACGGCAAGAGTGTCCTGCGGGTCACGTCCAGCCGACCGCTGTCCGAGCCCATGGTCAAGTTCCTGGTGCAGGTGATGTGGCCCAACGGCCGCCTGCTGCGCGACTACAGCGTATTGCTCGATCCCTCCAAATTCTCGCCACAGGCCGCCGACGCGGCCCGGGCGAAACCGCCCCAGGTCGTGGCCACGCCGGTCACGGGGGCCACCAAGCCCTCCCAATACACCACCACGCCGCGCGATACCCTGTGGGAAATCGCCGCCAAGGTGCGCAACGGTGGGTCGGTCCAGCAAACCATGCTGGCGATCCAGGCGTTGAACCCGAACGCGTTCATCAACGGCAACATCAACCTGCTCAAGACCGGCCAGGTGTTGCGCCTGCCGGACCCGGTGCAAAGCACGGCGTTGCCGCAGCCCCAGGCCATCGCCGAAGTGGCTGCGCAGAACGCCGCCTGGCGCTCGGGGCGTCGTGCCGTGGCGGGTGCTGGCAAACAGCAGTTGGATGCCACCAAGCGTGGCCGTGGCGAAGGTGCGCCGGCACAGGCGGCCGGTCGCGACAACTTGAGCCTGGTGTCGGCCGATTCGGCGAAAGCGGGCGGCAAGGGCGCTGCTGGCGATGCCCAGGCGCTGACCAACAAGCTTGCGGTTACCCAGGAAAGCCTCGATTCGGCTCGCCGGGATAACGAAGAGCTGAAAAGCCGCATGGCGGATCTGCAGAGCCAACTGGACAAACTGCAGCGTCTGATCGAGCTGAAGAACAATCAACTGGCCAAGATGCAGGCCGAAGGTGCTGCGGTTCCGCCGGCAGGCGAGGCACCCCCGGCGATGTCCGCAGAGCTGCCCCCTGCGCCAGCGGCACAGGCCCCGACGACTGCGCCTGCACCTGCGCCAGAAGCGACCCCGGAAGCGACGCCACCAGCCACACCGGTCGAGCCGACGCCTGCCGCGTCCAACGAGCAAAAATACAACGACCTGCTGACCAATCCGATCCTGCTGGGGTTGATTGGCGGCGGCGCGCTGCTTTTGCTGTTGCTGCTGTTGTTGCTCGCCCGTCGGCGCAAGGCCCAACAGGAAGCGGAAAAACACTTGCGCATGGCCCGGGCCCTCGAGGAGGAGGCTGACTTCTCCCCGGAGTTCGATCTGCCCCCGAGCAGCTTCGAGGGCATTGATGTTCCGCCGCCTAGCGTGAAGCTTGAGCCAAAACCCGCGCCGGCCCCTGCGCCAGCACCCAAGCCGGCTCCGGTGGTCGCGCCTGTGGTGGTCACGCCGCCTATCGCCGCGCCATTGGTGGCTCCGGCCGCCGATCGCTCCGACGACGTGCTGCCCCAGGCCCAGTCCCATATGGACCGCGGTCGCTTGAACCAGGCCGCTGACCTGCTCGAGCAGGGCATCAAGGCCGAACCCCAGCGCAGTGACCTGCGCCTGAAATTGATGGAAGTCTACGGCCTGCAGGGCGACCGCGACGCCTTTGTCGCCCAGGAACGCCAACTGGTGGCCAATGGCGACAACTTCGCCCAGGTCGAACAGCTGAAAAGCCGTTTCCCGGCCATGGTGGTCGCTACCGCCGCCGGCCTGGCCGCGGCGACAGTGGCGGCAGAACTGGACGCGCAGTACGTCAAGGACCTGCTGGAAGACAAATCGCCCACTGACGAGGAACTGGACAGCGCCTTCGACCTGAGCCTGGACGACCTGGAAACTCCGGTCGCGCCAGCGCCGGAGCCTGTCGCCGAGCTGGACGCCTTCCCGGAAGATGACGACCTGAGTTTCGAATCGGTGCTCAAGCAGCAGACTGAAGCCAACGAGAGCTTGGACGACCTGTCGGAATTCGACCTGGACCTGGGTGCAGACGCGCCGACCCCGGTAGCGGCGCTCGATGACGAAGACTTCCTGCTCGACCTGGGTGACGATCTCAAGGGCCTGGACCTTCCAGCAGCCGAAACGCCGGCCCTGGACGATACGCCGGCCGATGATCTCGAACTGCCGGCAGATTTTGACCTGTCCCTTGCCGACGAGATGGATGCCCATGACCGGCCAAAGGATGCTTTCGAATCCGAGCTGGACGACGTAAACGCTGAACTGGATCGCCTGTCCGACAGCTTGGCCCAACCGACCTTCACTGCTGAAGATGCCCTGGTTGGTGCTGAAGACGAGCCGGACTTCGACTTCCTCAGCGGTACCGACGAGGTGGCGACCAAGCTCGATCTGGCCCAGGCCTACATCGACATGGGCGACCACGACGGCGCCCGCGACATCCTCGGCGAAGTCCTCAGCGAAGGCGATGCGACTCAGAAGAGCGAAGCGCAGGAGATGTTGTCGCGTTTGGTGTAAGTCAGCAGTTGGACAAAAACGGCAGCCGGTGAGGCTGCCGTTTTTGTTTGCAGCGGGATTTATGGTGTCTGGGCTGGCCTCATCGCGAGCAAGCTCGGCTCCCACAGGGATCTGCTCCCACAGGGAACTGGGTGCTATCCGTTGTGGGAGCCGGGCTTGCTCGCGATGACGCCCGTCGATCCAACCCCAAGTCCACCGGTTACACTGGCATCCCGCCCCGCCGGCCTTATAATGCCCGCCTTTGCGTACTCAGCAGGCTGTAATTCCTTGGCAAACATAGACAACCCGGCCGCCGAAATGGCGGCCGACGGCTTTTTCCGGATCGCCTTGGGCGTTGAATACAAAGGCTCGCGCTACCGTGGCTGGCAGCGCCAGGCGTCCGGTGTATTGACGGTGCAGGAAACTCTTGAAAACGCGCTGTCCAAAGTCGCCGACTCGCCCGTGTCGCTGCATTGCGCCGGCCGGACCGATGCCGGCGTGCATGCCTGCGGCCAGGTGGTGCATTTCGACACCCAGGTCGAACGCTCGATGAAAGCCTGGGTCATGGGCGCCAACATCAACTTGCCCCATGACGTCAGTGTCAGCTGGGCCAAGGTGATGCCGGCGCATTTCCATGCACGCTTCAAGGCCATCGCCCGGCGTTATCGCTACGTGATCTACAACGATCAGATCCGTCCCGCGCACCTGAACGAAGAAATCACTTGGAACCACCGCCCGCTGGACGTCGAGCGCATGGCCGAGGCCGCACAATACCTGGTCGGTATCCACGATTTCAGTGCATTCCGTGCGGGCCAGTGCCAGGCCAAGTCGCCGATCAAGGAGCTGCATCACCTGCGCGTGACCCGGCACGGCAAGATGATCGTGCTCGACATCCGCGCCAGTGCGTTCCTGCATCACATGGTGCGAAACATTGCCGGCGTGCTGATGACCATTGGCGCCGGCGAGCGGCCGGTGGAGTGGATCAAGGAAGTGCTCGACAGTCGCGTCCGCCGTTCCGGTGGTGTCACGGCGCATCCGTTTGGCCTGTACCTGGTAGAGGTCGAGTATCGCGATGAATTCGAACTGCCGGAGCGTTACATCGGGCCACATTTCCTCACCGGCTTCTCGGAACTCGACGGCTGACGCCCTCCGCAGCATTTGTTACCATCCGGGACTTTCACGGATTTGCCTGAGGTTTTAGCCACCATGCCCGTCGTTCGCAGCAAGATTTGCGGGATCACCCGCGTCGAGGACGCGTTGGCGGCGGTCGAGGCCGGGGCCGATGCCATCGGGCTGGTGTTCTACGCCAAGAGCCCGCGGGCGGTGACGGTGCAGCAGGCGCGGGCGATCGTCCAGGCCTTGCCGCCGTTCGTGACGCCCGTAGGGCTGTTCGTCAATGCCAGTCGTTGCGAGCTGGGCGAGATTCTCGATGCGGTGCCGCTGGGCTTGTTGCAGTTCCATGGCGACGAAACCCCGGCCGATTGTGAAGGCTGGCATCGTCCGTACATCAAGGCGTTGCGGGTCAAGGCCGGTGACGACATCGCCGCCGGTTGCGAAGCCTTTGCCGATGCCAGCGGTATCTTGCTGGACACCTATGTGGAAGGCGTGCCCGGCGGTACCGGCGAAGCGTTCGACTGGTCGCTGGTGCCACAAGGCCTGAGCAAGCCGATCATCCTGGCCGGTGGCCTGACGGCGGAAAACGTCGCCGCGGCCATTCGCCAGGTTCGCCCCTACGCGGTGGATGTGAGCGGCGGGGTGGAGCAGGGCAAGGGCATCAAGGATCCGGCAAAGATTCGTGCGTTCATGGCTGCTGTTCGCAACAGCCAGTAGTCAATGTGACGGCTGGCAGACTGCCGCCGTCCATACCTGCACTGTACAAAGCAGGCAGGCACCGCCTCCGGGTGGGCCGATAGCGTAGGGGCAACCGCAGTGCAGCGGTTGCCGGGATGGCAGAGGAGGTTGGGCTGCACGCAGGTCATGTTTCGCGCTGATCGTGGTGGCCGTTCGACCCTCGCCGCACAATGAATTTAGCTCAAGGGCATACGCGGGGCCGCGAACCAGAGCGTTCGGGCCGCCGGTACTGGAGAAAGAAAGCATGAGCAACTGGTTAGTAGACAAACTGATCCCTTCGATCATGCGTTCCGAGGTGAAGAAAAGCTCGGTGCCTGAAGGTCTGTGGCACAAATGTCCATCCTGCGAGGCGGTGCTGTACCGTCCAGAGCTGGAAAAGACCCTGGACGTTTGCCCCAAGTGCAACCACCACATGCGCATCGGCGCCCGTGCCCGTATCGATATTTTCCTGGACGCAGAAGGCCGCGTGGAGCTGGGCGCCGACCTGGAGCCGGTGGACCGCCTGAAATTCCGCGACGGCAAGAAATACAAGGATCGCCTGACCGCTGCCCAGAAGCAGACCGGTGAAAAAGATGCCCTGGTGTCCATGAGCGGCACCTTGCTGGGCATGCCGGTGGTGGTCTCGGCCTTCGAATTCTCCTTCATGGGCGGTTCCATGGGCGCCATCGTCGGTGAGCGTTTCGTTCGCGCCGCCAACCATGCACTGGAAAACCGTTGCCCGATGATCTGCTTCGCCGCTTCCGGCGGTGCACGGATGCAGGAAGCGCTGATCTCCCTGATGCAAATGGCCAAGACCTCCGCGGTGCTGGCGCGTCTGCGTGAAGAAGGCATTCCGTTCATCTCGGTGCTGACCGACCCGGTCTACGGCGGTGTTTCCGCGAGTCTGGCCATGCTGGGCGATGTCATTGTCGGCGAGCCGAAAGCGCTGATCGGCTTTGCCGGCCCGCGTGTGATCGAGCAGACCGTGCGTGAAAAACTGCCGGAAGGCTTCCAGCGCAGCGAGTTCCTGCTGGAGCACGGCGCCATCGACATGATCATCCATCGCCAGGAGCTGCGTCCGCGCCTGGGCAATCTGTTGGCGCAACTGATGGGCCTGCCGACGCCGACATTCGTCGCCGCACCGGTCGAGCCAATCGTGGTTCCGCCAGTGCCTGCCGGGCTATGACCCAACGCACCCTGGGCGACTGGCTTGCCTACCTTGAGCAATTGCATCCATCGGCCATCGACATGGGGCTGGAGCGCTCGCAAACGGTAGCGTCCCGCATGGGACTGGCCAAGCCGGCGCCCCGGGTCATCACTGTCACCGGCACCAATGGCAAGGGTTCCACCTGTGCCTTCGTGGCCTCGCTGCTGCGGGCCCAGGGGCTGAGCGTCGGTGTCTACAGCTCGCCGCACCTGCTGCGCTACAACGAGCGGGTGCAAGTGAACGGCGTCGAAGCCACGGACGCCCAGCTGTGCGAAGCCTTTGCCGCGGTGGAAGCCGGGCGAGGCGATACAACCCTCACGTATTTCGAGATGGGCACCCTGGCGGCGTTCTGGTTGTTTGCCCGTGCCGGTCTCGATGCGGTTGTGCTGGAAGTCGGCCTGGGCGGGCGGCTGGATACGGTCAACCTGGTGGACGCCGACATTGCACTGGTCACCAGCATTGGCGTGGACCATGCCGATTACCTGGGCGATACCCGCGAATCCGTGGCCTTCGAGAAGGCCGGCATCTTCCGCCAGGGCGCGCCTGCGCTCTGTGGCGATCTCAATCCTCCCCAGCCATTGCTGGACAAGGTTCGCGAGCTGAGCTGCCCGTTCTTTCTGCGTGGTCGGGATTTCGACCTGGCGATGACCGAGCAGCATTGGCAATGGCGCGGCAGCGACCTGCACGGCAATCCGGTGGAGTTGCGCGACCTGCCGCTGCTGGACCTGCCAATGGAAAACGCCGCGCTGGCGCTCCAGGCTTACTTGTTGCTGGGTTTGCCCTGGGAAGCCGGGCAAATCGTCCAGGCGTTGCAGACGACCCGTGTGGTCGGTCGCCTCGACCGCCGTCAGTTCGATTGGCAAGGCAAACGCCTGAACCTGTTGCTGGACGTCGGCCATAACCCCCATGCGGCACAGTACCTGGCCGAGCGCCTGGCGCGTCGGCCCGTGGCAGGACGGCGCCTGGCGGTGTTCGGGCTGCTGGCCGACAAGGATCTGGATGGCGTTGTCGAGGCGTTGGATGCTAGTGTCCAGCACTGGGCAGTAACGCCACTGGATTCGCCGCGCTCGCGTACGGCGGCTGAGCTGCAGGGGGCCTTGCAGCGTCACGGTGCTCCGGTGCAAGCCTATGCCAGTGTGGCCGCCGCCCTGGAAGGGCAGTGCGCCCTGGCGACGGCCGATGATGAAATCCTGCTGTTCGGATCATTTTTTTGTGTTGCCGAGGCCCTTCAATGGTTGGCCCGGCGCTCCACGGAGGAAGCTGCAGATGGCATTGCTGGATAAAGCGTACAAGCAGCGCATGGTCGGGGCCCTGGTGTTGGTGGCCCTGGCGGTGATTTTCCTGCCGATGCTGTTTTCCCGCCAGGACGAGCAGCGCCAGGTTACGGTCGATGCGCCAGCCGCACCCCAGGCGCCTTCGGTGCCGCCTGTGCAGGTCGAGCCGGTGGCTGTGCCCGAGCCCCAGGCGTTGCCTCAGGAGCCGGTGCCAAGCGACGAGGAACTGGCTGAGCAACCTGCCGCGCCTTCCACGCCGATTGCACCGGCGCCTGCCGCGCCGGCTCCCGCCGCACCGAGCAAACCGGCTGTCGCCCCCGTGCCTGTTCCCGCAGCGCCGGCGATCAAGCCGGCCCCAAGCCAGCCGATCACCGCCGCCCCGGCCAAGCCGGACACAACCCAGAGTCGTGTGGATGCCAACGGCCTGTCGGTCAGTTGGTCGGTGCAACTGGCCAGCCTGACCAGTCGCGAAAGTGCCGAGAACTTGCAGAAAACCTTGCGCAGCCAGGGCTACAACGCCTACATCCGCTCCGCCGATGGCAAGAATCGGGTGTTTGTCGGTCCGCTGATCGAGCGCGCCGAGGCCGATCGCCTGCGTGACCTGCTCAGCCGCCAGCAAAACCTCAAGGGGTTCGTCGTGCGCTTCCAGCCAGAGCGTGGTTGACGGCGATTTAGCTGATTTGAATCACGCAGCTTACCGACAGCCCTGGGCTCTGCTAAAATGCGCCGCCTTATCCGTCTGTAGGCTGCACCGTGCCATTTACCTGGGTTGACTGGGCGATCGTTGCGATCGTCGCCATCTCCGCATTGATCAGTCTGAGCCGCGGCTTCGTCAAGGAAGCCCTCTCGCTGCTGACCTGGATCATCGCGGGAGTCGTAGCCTGGATGTTTGGTGGTTCGCTGTCCCAGTACCTCGCCGGATACATCGAAACTCCTTCGGCCCGCGTGATCGCGGGCTGTGCCATCTTGTTTATCGCCACCTTGCTGGTTGGCGCAATGATCAATTATCTGATCGGCGAACTGATTCGCGTCACCGGGCTTTCCGGGACGGACCGGTTCCTGGGCATGGCCTTTGGCGCGGCGCGCGGCGCGTTGCTGGTGGTCGTGGCCGTCGGGCTCTTGAGCCTGGGGCCGGTGCAGCAGGATACGTGGTGGCAGGAGTCCCGGCTCGTGCCACAATTTCTATTGGTCGCAGACTGGTCCAAAAACCTGATCCTGGGTTGGAGCAGTCAGTGGCTTGCCAGCGGTATCAGCGTACCCGCTGAAATACCGTTCAAGGAACACCTCTTGCCGACGGCCAAAACGCCGCAGTGAGTGTTGTTCAGTTCAGATCCATTAAGTAGGGGTTGCGTCGCATGTGTGGCATCGTCGGTATCGTCGGTAAGTCGAACGTCAATCAGGCGCTGTATGACGCGCTAACCGTGCTCCAGCACCGCGGCCAGGACGCTGCCGGTATCGTGACCAGCCATGACGGCCGGTTATTCCTGCGCAAGGACAACGGCCTGGTGCGTGACGTGTTCCACCAGCGTCACATGCAGCGCCTGGTCGGTCACATGGGTATCGGCCACGTGCGCTACCCGACTGCGGGCAGCTCGACGTCGGCTGAAGCCCAGCCGTTCTACGTCAACTCGCCTTACGGCATCACCCTGGCGCACAACGGCAACCTGACCAACGTCGAGCAACTGGCCAAGGAGATCTACGAATCTGACTTGCGCCACGTCAATACCAGTTCCGACTCGGAAGTGATGCTCAACGTGTTCGCCCATGAACTGGCCCAGCGTGGCAAGCTGCAGCCGACTGAAGAAGACGTGTTCGCCGCCGTGACCGACGTGCACAACCGTTGCGTGGGCGGCTACGCGGTGGTTGCGATGATCACCGGCTACGGCATCGTCGGTTTCCGCGATCCCCATGGCATTCGCCCGATCGTGTTCGGCCAGCGTCACACCGACGAAGGCGTCGAGTACATGATCGCTTCCGAAAGCGTGTCCCTGGACGTGCTGGGCTTCACCCTGATTCGCGACCTGGCCCCGGGCGAAGCGGTCTACATCACTGAAGACGGCAAGCTGCACACCCGTCAGTGCGCGACCAACCCGTCCCTGACCCCGTGCATCTTCGAACACGTCTACCTGGCGCGTCCGGACTCGATCATCGACGGTATCTCGGTCTACAAGGCGCGCCTGCGCATGGGCGAGAAACTCGCCGACAAGATCCTGCGCGAGCGTCCGGAGCACGACATCGATGTGGTCATCCCGATTCCGGACACCAGCCGCACCGCGGCCCTGGAGCTGGCGAACCACCTGGGCGTCAAGTTCCGCGAAGGCTTCGTGAAGAACCGCTACATCGGCCGGACCTTCATCATGCCGGGCCAGGCCGCACGGAAAAAATCCGTACGCCAGAAGCTCAACGCCATCGAGCTGGAATTCCGCGGCAAGAACGTGATGCTGGTGGACGACTCCATCGTCCGTGGCACCACCTGCAAGCAGATCATCCAGATGGCCCGTGAAGCCGGCGCCAAGAACGTGTATTTCTGCTCTGCCGCCCCGGCCGTGCGCTACCCTAACGTCTACGGCATCGACATGCCGAGTGCCCATGAGCTGATCGCTCATAACCGCACCACCCAAGACGTGGCCGACCTGATCGGCGCCGACTGGCTGATCTACCAGGATCTGCCGGACCTGATCGAAGCGGTGGGCGGCGGCAAGATCAAGATCGAACAGTTCGATTGCGCGGTATTTGACGGCAAGTACGTCACCGGCGACATTGACGATGCCTACTTGAACAAGATCGAGAACGCGCGTAACGATGCGTCCAAGGCCAAGACCCAGGCGGTCAGTGCGATCATCGATCTGTACAACAACTGAGTACGAACCGGCCCCCAGGGGCCGGTTTGCGTTTAACCGATTAAGGAGTGACAGCATGAGTCAGGATTGGGATGCTGGTCGGCTGGATAGCGACCTTGAAGGCGTAGCGTTCGATACCCTGGCGGTTCGCGCGGGTCAGCACCGTACACCGGAGGCCGAACATGGCGATCCGATGTTCTTTACCTCCAGCTATGTGTTTCGCACGGCCGCCGACGCTGCGGCGCGGTTTGCTGGCGAGGTGCCGGGCAACGTCTACTCGCGCTACACCAACCCGACCGTGCGGGCGTTCGAGGAGCGTATCGCCGCCCTGGAAGGTGCCGAGCAAGCCGTAGCGACCGCCACCGGCATGGCTGCGATCATGGCCGTGGTGATGAGCCTGTGCAGCGCCGGCGACCACGTGCTGGTGTCGCGCAGCGTCTTCGGTTCGACCATCAGCTTGTTCGAAAAGTACTTCAAGCGTTTCGGCGTGGAAGTCGATTACGTGCCCCTGGCGGACCTGTCCGGTTGGGATGCGGCAATCAAGGCCAATACCAAACTGCTCTTCGTCGAGTCGCCTTCCAACCCTCTGGCCGAGCTGGTGGACATCGCCGCGTTGGCGGAAATCGCTCACGCCAAGGGCGCCATGCTGGTGGTCGATAACTGCTTCTGCACCCCGGCACTGCAACAACCGCTGAAGCTGGGCGCTGACGTTGTGGTGCATTCGGCGACCAAGTTCATCGACGGCCAGGGCCGTTGCATGGGCGGCGTGGTGGCCGGTCGTGGCGAGCAGATGAAAGAGGTGGTGGGCTTCCTGCGCACCGCAGGTCCTACCCTCAGCCCATTCAACGCCTGGATCTTCCTCAAGGGCCTGGAAACCCTCGGCCTGCGCATGAAGGCCCATTGCGCCAATGCTCAAGCCCTGGCCGAGTGGCTGGAGCTGCAGGACGGCATCGAGAAAGTGCATTACGCCGGCCTCAAGAGCCACCCGCAACATGACCTGGCCTTGCGTCAGCAGCGCGGTTTCGGTGCGGTGGTGAGCTTCGAGGTCAAGGGAGGCAAGGAGGGCGCCTGGCGCTTCATTGACGCGACCCGATTGATTTCCATTACGGCCAACCTGGGTGACAGCAAAACCACCATCACCCACCCGAGCACCACGTCCCACGGTCGTCTGTCGCCTCAGGAGCGCGAGTCGGCGGGTATTCGTGACAGCCTGATCCGCGTCGCGGTCGGCCTGGAAGACGTCGCGGACCTGCAAGCCGACCTGGCCCGCGGGTTGGCGGCCTTGTGATTGAGCTGGCTGCGCCGCCGAGCGGTACTCATGGCCGGGTTGCACTGGTTACGGGCGCCGCGCGGGGCATCGGCCTGGGCATTGCTGCCTGGCTGATCTGTGAAGGCTGGCAGGTGGTGCTGACCGACCTGGACCGCGAGCGCGGTTCCAAGGTGGCGAAGACCTTGGGCGATCATGCCTGGTTCATCGCCATGGACGTGGCGGACGAAGCGCAGGTCGCCACCGGTATCGCCGAGGTGCTCGGGCAGTTCGGGCGGCTCGACGCGTTGGTGTGCAACGCGGCTATCGCCGACCCGCACAACATCACCCTGGAAAGCCTCGACTTGGCTTACTGGAATCGGGTCCTGGCGGTGAACCTGGGCGGGCCGATGTTGCTGGCCAAGCACTGCGCGCCGTATTTGCGCGCCCACAACGGCGCCATCGTCAACCTGGCCTCCACCCGCGCCGCGCAATCGGAGCCCGACACCGAAGCCTATGCGGCGAGCAAGGGCGGCCTGCTGGCACTGACCCATGCCCTGGCAATCAGCCTGGGGCCGGAGATCCGGGTCAACGCTGTCAGCCCTGGCTGGATCGACGCGCGGGATCCCTCCCTGCGTCGCGCGCAGCCGCTGACCGACGCCGATCATGCCCAGCATCCGGCAGGCCGGGTTGGTACGGTAGAGGATGTGGCGGCGATGGTGGCGTGGCTGTTGTCGCGCAATGCCGGTTTTGTCACGGGGCAGGAGTTCGTGGTGGACGGTGGCATGACCAAGAAAATGATTTATGCGTGAGGGCGGTTGCAGGTGCCGTTTGAAACTGTTTTGAAAAAACTTCAACCCTGCTATTGACTTAGCTTCGGTACCTGCGTAAATTTCGCGGCCTCAACGAAGCAAAGGGTGATTAGCTCAGCTGGGAGAGCGTCTGCCTTACAAGCAGAATGTCGGCGGTTCGATCCCGTCATCACCCACCATGTTTTACGAGAGTTTTGCGAAAGCAAAACGGAAGCCGTCAAAAGCCTCCACCGACGCGCAGCGGTAGTTCAGTCGGTTAGAATACCGGCCTGTCACGCCGGGGGTCGCGGGTTCGAGTCCCGTCCGCTGCGCCATATTTTCCGAAGCAGGTTCGCCTGGTTCGAGATCCAGACCCAAGGGTTTTGATCAGACGAGTTAACTGGACGCAAGTCCATAGCGATACGCAGCGGTAGTTCAGTCGGTTAGAATACCGGCCTGTCACGCCGGGGGTCGCGGGTTCGAGTCCCGTCCGCTGCGCCATATCTGCTTCGAGGCCCACTGAACGCCTTGAAGCTAAGAAGAAAGCTGCAAAGCTACTTCTAGTCGATAGCAAAGACCCTGGTCGAAAGACCGGGGTTTTTTGTTTTTGGAATAACGATATTGGAACAAGTCCGTGGCGAGGGAGCTTGCTGTGGCGAGAGGATTTATCCCCGCAGGGCTGCGAAGCAGCCCTTATTGTTGGCAGCTTCAGAACCCCAATTTATCCCGCAACCCGTAATACCAAGCCCCCATCGCCGCAAACGGCGTGCGCAACAGTTGCCCACCAGGGAAAGGGTAGTGAGGCAGGTCCGCAAACGCATCAAAACGCTCAGCCTGACCACGCAGCGCCTCGGCCAGGACCTTGCCCGCCAGGTGCGTATACGTCACGCCATGGCCGCTGCAGCCTTGGGAATAATAAATGTTATCCCCCAGGCGCCCGACCTGCGGAAGACGCGAAAGCGTCAGCAGGAAGTTTCCGGTCCAGGCGTAATCAATCTTCACGTCCTTGAGCTGCGGGAATGCCTTGAGCATCTTCGGGCGGATGATCGCTTCGATATTCGCCGGATCCCTCGCGCCATACACTACGCCACCCCCGAAGATCAGGCGCTTGTCGCCCGTCAGCCGGTAGTAGTCGAGCAGGTAGTTGCAGTCTTCGACGCAATAATCCTGGGGCAGCAGACTATGAGCCAACTCATCGCCCAATGGCTCGGTGGCGATCACCTGGGTACCGCAAGGCATGGACTTGGCCGCCAGCTCCGGCACCAGATTGCCCAGGTAGGCATTGCCCGCCACGATAATGAACTTGGCCCTGACCTTGCCTTGTGGCGTATGCACAACCGGGCTGGCGCCACGCTCGATGCGCACCGCCGGCGACTGTTCATAAATCACTCCGCCAAGGGACTCCACCGCCGCCGCTTCGCCCAATGCCAGGTTGAGCGGATGAATATGCCCACCGCTCATGTCCAGCATGCCGCCCACATACTCCTCGCAAGCCACCACCTCGCGAATACGCCGCTGATCCAGCAGCTCCAGCTGGGTATGGCCGAAACGCTCCCATAAACGCTTCTGCGACTCCAGATGGCCCATCTGTTTAGCGGTGAGGGCGGCGAACACACCGCCGTCCTTCAAATCACATTGAATCTGATACTTCGCCACCCGCTCACGAATGATCCGCCCACCCTCAAACGCCATATTGCCCAGCAACTGCGCCTGCTGAGGACCGACACTGCGCTCGATCACATCGATGTCGCGGCTATAACTGTTGACGATCTGCCCGCCGTTACGACCCGAAGCCCCAAAGCCCACCTTTGCCGCCTCAAGCACAGTGACCTTGAAACCGTTCTCCAGCAAAAACAGCGCAGAGGACAGGCCGGTGTAACCGGCCCCGATCACGCACACATCAGTCTCGACGTCGTCCTGCAGGGCCGGGCGCGCCGGAACCGGGTTGGCCGACGCGGCATAATAAGACGCTGGATAGGAAGTGTTCGCCATTCTGCAACCTCTGTTTTATATTTTTTACGAATGCGCCGATCCTACCCGAGATAAAAATTGGCCGCCAGCCACCCCCTGAATCTTCGTAGTGGTGGTGAAATTAAATATTTTGCATATTCATAGGGTTAGGTGAAAAAAAGGTGTTGACACCCCTTTGGAATTCCGTAGAATGCCGCCTCACAGCAGGCACGTAGCTCAGTTGGTTAGAGCACCACCTTGACATGGTGGGGGTCGTTGGTTCGAGTCCAATCGCGCCTACCAAACAAAATCCGCTCTGCTGGGCGGTCAAGAAGGGTTCACCGAAAGGTGGACCCTTTTTTGTTGCCTTGGATTTCTTGCGGAGCGTTCACAAAAATCGGGTTCGTTCACACTGGGCAATGTGAACGCTGCTTTCTACCTGAACTTCGTTTGTCCTTATGCAGTTGGGGTCAGGCAATGTTCGTTGAGCGTGATACCGAGAGTGACAATTTCGTTGTGCATTTCGACTGTGCCTTCCAGCACCTCCCGCACGCAGTAACTCGTGAATTTATCGTCTCGATAATAGAAGGGGGCGACCTCTGCACCACCTCCAAGGTACTTGCCCGTTTCCTCTTCGTGCTTTTGTGACGGTGTATGCGATATGAGTTGGCGGTGTTTGATCGTGTTGCTGAATCCCGCCAAGTAGCGATATCAATAAAGGTGAGAAACTCGCGTTATCTCGTCTCTCAGCTTGCTCGCCTTAAGCTCGTCACGCACCTTGATGAAGTCACATCAAGAAAGGGGACAGATTTATTTCGCCGCGCTGAAAGTCTTTTTTTTGGCTGGTTGGGGAAAAACTGTCCTCTTTCCGTCTCCTTTCCCCTACGTCCCTTCGCTGCGGCTTATGACGACTCAAACGAGCGCCGCGAGTGGCAGCGACGCAAATTCCTACACAAACCTCGGAAACCTGTGCATTGCAGCCTCTGGATGTGCCATTTATTGTCCCTCTGTCGCCCAGGTGGCGATTCGGGTTTAGCGACTCGATTGAATGAAGCGCAGAAGCTCCTGCTACACTGCGGGGCTTTTTTGCAGTTGCAGACTGCTTTATGGCAGCTGTGTGCGGGAGACTTTCGAGTCTGCCGGTTCGCTTTCATTCCCGGTTCGCCAACCCGAGCACAGCTGCCACCCTTTCGTTTGGCGACGTTTGAGTGGTAGTCCTTATCAATTGAATGAAGGTACTACTCATGACCCGATACATGCCCATCACCGGCATCGACTTATCCCCGCAACCCTGCTCATCGACACCGAAGCGCCTTTGGACGTCCTTTTCGAACAGCCGATTACCGTATCCGCACAGTGACCCAAGTCTTGGAAAATATCGCGTTCCGCTCGGACATCAGCTCAGACACGGTGGTGTTGACTGACTTTTGTAAATTGCTCACCACATCGTTACGCGATGGTTGTGATGTCATGGATGTAATTGGAAAACGATTGCGGGCGCAGGCGGCGGAATAATGAGAGCTGGCAACTTATAAGCTGCCTGTTTCATAAGGGGAAAATGGGGGCAGACTACGTTTGCGAGACGGTCCGATTACAAGTGAGCTCAACTCGTGGTCTATCCCATCCCCGTTTACATCAATTTTGTCCGTCATTACATCGTCGATGAGTATTCACAGGCGCACTTGCCCTTGCCGGTATAGCGGCAGACCTTGAAAGGGGAGGGTTAAAGGGGGCGGAGGCAACCAGCTATGATTTATGTGAATCGATTACGCGGTGGCGCAGATGCTCAATGAGACCGATACGGTAGGACACACTTTTAAGCGGGCCTTTTTCCGCGTCGATGGCGTGACGATGTACTTTTTTTGGGCAATATGGGCGGGGTTTTTGATTTGGGCTCTGTTTGACCCGGCCAAACCAGGCGCTGAAGCGTTGGCTTTGTTCATGATTGGCATGCTGAACCCATTTCTTTACATTTTTCTGGGTGTGATGCGCTCCCCCGGCCTTTTAACATCACTGGTTCTGATTTTCCTTAACGTTAGATTCCTATGGGCCTTTATCTAATTGAAGGGGAGTGATTACGGGTAGTTCTGGCTGATGCCCTTGGCGATGGCTTCGAGCTGTTCGTCTATGCCGTACATGTCATTGTTGTCACGGCGGGACACCACGGCCGCGCGGCGGACGTTGCGACCGCTCAGAATCCAGGTGACCAGCAGGATCAGCCAGGCCTTGGCCTTACGGCGAATCAAATGCGTTGCGTCGCCGAGCAAGTCTAGGGACACACCACGATTATGCAGGCTCCACCGAGCTCGGCCCTTCAAGCAGCTGTGTCCTGTTCACGGCAAATTGACGCTACGTATTTTTTGCGAAGCTTAGAAAGGTTGCGCGGTAGACGCTCCGCAACCCACTTTCTATTTCACATCGAAATCAATTTGCGAGCCAAGTAAGTTATTTCAAATCGTGGTCTGTCCCTGAGGAATCCCCTGAGGAATCCCGATTCTTGGCCGAATGGTAGACGCTGCTTCGTTCCCGCTTGCCGACGGCCAGCACCAGGATGACAATCCGTTCATCCTCAACGCGGTACACAAGTCGGTAGCCGGCGCCGCGCAATTTGATCTTGTAGCAATCCTTCATGCCGTGAAGCGCATCGCCTGGCACTCGTGGCCCGGCCTGCCGTTCCTGAAGTTTTCGCAAGAACTGGAGGCGGATGGTGCCGTCGAGTTTTCGCAGTTCTTTTAGCGCCTGCGGATCCCACTCGACTTCGTACTCAGCGGCCATTGGCGATATCTGCCTCGGCCTCGCCAATGAGATCGTCGAGAGATACTCGAACAGGTGTTTCGTTGGCGTCGAGCCGTGACTTGACCAAATGAACCAGTTCCAGTTCATTCAAGCGCTCAACCATCGCCTCGTAGACGTTGGCAGGGACCATGTAACCCATGACTCGGTTGTGGTTCAGCACGGCCACGGGCAACCCATTGGCGCTGCTCAAGACGGAAGACGGGTTCTTCTTGAGCTCAGATACGCTGACAGCCACGTCGGCCAAAATATTTTGCATAGATAAGACTCCTATATAGGGCTTTATTTTGGTCTTTTTGGTTTGGGGTGGCAAGCGCTCTGGATCTGGTTTTCACGCTCAAGTCCAGTCGATGCACTGAAAGCGTGAGCCTGGTGTCGGCCTGTTTCGTTTTGGGATGCGGCAGGGCGGCGACCAGCTCCTCGAAGTTCGCTCTATCCTTCTCCAAAAACTGGCTCCTTTGTAAATCACCGCAATCTGCTTACCACCGATCTCTACGATGTCGACCAAGCCGAGGAGGGCGAGCAGGTCGTATCCCTCAACCCCAGCGATCTCCTGATCTTTCCGTCGACATAACGCGGCCGACGAGAGGCATTTAGAAAAATGGGGGTAGCGAAAAACCTATACATAAATTATATTTTGTATAGGTTTTGGTCGGAATGTTAGAAAATGACACCCCTCGAAAAGCTCATCTCCTGGCACGAAAAATGGGCCCTTCAGAATCAGATCGTGAAATGCAAAAGCTGCGGCATGGAGCAGTCCGAGGTGGACAGAAATCTCATGTTTAGCCATGAGTCGGGCTGTCCAAATGTGAGGTTCGGCGCTGAGCCATGGCAGGCTTTAGATGAGGTGAGAGATGCCTATTGGATCCCTCCGCAAGCTGCATCAGATGATCAGGACGTCACTCCATCGTCATCAGAACAGCCAGGGCCATCCTTATGAATGCCTCGCTCTGATCGAGCGTCGCCAGGGCGGCCCTGACGTTTGCTGCGACCACACCAAAGCTGTTTGACTCCCGGTGAGCCAACAAGCCATCATCTATTCCTCCTGTCATTCCTGCGCACTGGAGTGCACAAAAAGCCCGGCCATAGTGTCGGGTTTTTTTGGATTTATTGAGTACATAAGGACATGGTCATGCGGGTTGTCGCTTTCGTAACTTTTTTTGCTGCAGCCCTTACCGGTTGCTCTGGAATACCTTCAGTTCCATACGAAGAGCCTGCTCAATCAGAGGGATTGGCGCGTGTTCGCGTTATTACGAATTCCAGTGTGTATGGCGATAGCATCGTAGGCGGTTGCGCTCCTGCTACCCGTCATAAGATGGCTGAAGCCGGACGTTTCGGGCGGGACGGGACAGCGAACATCAACTATCCGCAGCACCCCCTGAAGTCGACGACCATTGACATGCCGAAAAGGGTTTCGCCAACTCTTACTCAGTACATCCCTGCTATTCGGATGGGCGAAGGGGTGTATAAAGAGGTCGTAACCGAGTATCGCGTCAGGGCTGATCTGCCATTCCAGATTGCGACCTTGGGCGCGACCATCGGTAGCTATGGCAGCACTTACTCATCCTGCGGTGGCCAGGCGCTCGTTTACACGCTGGAACCAGGAAAAGACTACGAAGCTTTGGCAGGGGTGGGTAGCATGCCAAACAATGAAGGCGGGCAAGCGCTTCTTTGCATATTGGGGGTTTTCGAACTCGCCACTTTACCTGGCACGCCAATTGTAATTCCAAAAAGCTGACGCCTGCTGCGCCTCCGCAGGTGGTCTGCAAGAACTAACAAGCACAGCCCTCCATTGACCGGGTTTTGCCTCTAATCAGAAGAACCGCATGACGAAACAGTCAGCAGACTCCAAAACGGCAACTGCGGCTGATATCGAGAGATCGATCCTGGCCCTCAATAAAATGGCTGAGCGTCTTTGGGGGGATGGTCGTGAAGCTGAAGCAAAAGCGCTTCTAGACGCCTTGGATGCGCTAAACCGCGCACTCGATCGCATCAGGATCGGGGAGAGCCGCAGGGTTCTTCATTGAAACGAGCCCGCTACCTAAGATAAGGATGTCTATGTACAAAATAGCAGTGACGTTTTTAGCGGCAGCCGCACTAGCTGGTTGCGCCTATCAGAAATCCCAATACGTTCTCGACGTCGAAAATGCACCCATTCCAACCGAACCGGCAGCAGTGGCCACTGAGTGCGCGCGCATTTACAGTGAAATCGACCGAAACAACCAAGCCATGGCTCGCAGCTACCAAGACGGCAGCTTCACGATGAAAGCTCAGCACGAAAAGGACGCACGTAACGAGGCGCTGTCTATCAGGCGATTCAAGATTGGTTGCCCTCAGCGATGATAGATGGGCCTGCTGTGCTTAGGAGGTGTCGATGGGGTTGCTCGATTTCTTGTCCGCGCTTTTTGACGGGCTCGGTGAGATCCAGCCATACGAAAGGCCCCGAAGGGTTTTCACAAGAAGATTCGTTGCTTTCTGCGTGTTGGTCGCTGTGTTCGAGTTAATAGCACTGAACGAGTTCTATGGCGTTCGTGGATAAGGCTGGTGAGTGAATGACTGCGTGCCCAGGCTGCGATAGAAGATTACGGATGACATCACTTGGCTCCAACGAGGTTTTCATCATCCGGCCGAAGACCGGCATCGGTCGTTTGCTCTTTGTCCCACTGCTTCGCCAGGCACCCTGGGGCATCACGGCAGTTTTTTGTATCAGCTTATCGACCGGGCTGTCGTTACCTGGGAGGCAATGGCCGGGCATCATCCTCGCAAGCCTTGTTGTGATGTGGTGGGCATATCAACTGGGCAGAGATATCAGCGAGCGTGCTCCACTGACGGTGGAATCGTCTGGGGTGGCTTTCCTCGGACGGTATCGGCTAACGAAACGTACACCGCTGCGAATAGTGCTCAAGCCCGACGGCCACATGGCTGTTTTTCGCACGTCCTACAGCAATTATGTCGAGTATGAAAACGGGCGCTTGTCAATCGCTCGCCGTGTCGTCGGAAAAAAAGTCACTCAACAGAAACAGCTCGCCTGTGAGTTAGCCGCGTTTCTGGGCGTAATTGCATACGTCGATGATGGCTCTGGACGACTGAAGAGGTTAGCCGGCCAACGGTGAGGTTTCCAGCGCAACCAAGTAAACGAAACCCTGTTCAAGACCCGTTCCGTGCATTGCGTGCCAACGCCTATAAGCTAGCGCGCTGTGAATGATAGCTTGCGAGTTCTTCTATAAATGATATTGGATCAGTTATGAAAAGCTGTTCGAGAACGCTCGGAGCTAATCTCGCGAACAGTATAGTGATCCCCGCCGCTTGGGTATCGGGGCTTGCGACGATAGGACTCTTGTGGGGCGTGGTACGGTTTTGGCCCGATCAGCTTACGGTCGAAGGACGTCAGCTCTTCGTGGCTTCCTGTTCTATTTTTTGCCTTGCCATTGGGTACTTGATATGGCGCAAGAGACGAGCAAAAGCACTTGTCGCATCCATCAACCTGAAAGAAGGTCTTAGCCTTGACGATAGTCAGATGCTCGGCTATCCAAACCCCGTATTTTTTGTCTTTGACCTCTCCAACAAGAAACTCGCTCAATGCCAAAGCGTCACCGGCGACTATCAAATTCAAGACTTCACGTGGGTAACAGGCTGGCAGTTCGAGTGGCTACGGATTGACAGCCGAGTGTCGGGCGGGGTTATGCAAGTAGTCGATGGGGCAGGCATGAGCGTTCCAGCCGACGAGCTTCGGCGTAGATTCATAAAGTTCTCACTGGTTTTGACGGTTGCCGATACAAGTCATCCTCCCTTCCGTTTTCCAATGAGCCGGAGCGCAGCTGAAGGGTGGTGTACCCGGTGCAATGTGCTTTTCAAGTGCTAACGCGAAGCACCAGAAGAGCATTATCTTTAGAGCTTGCAGCAGCGCTGATGCTAACGGAATGAATGCAGGCGCCTATTGATACGCATAAGATTTGCGACAGATTAAAAAGCGCAAGGCCGCTATCCCGTTCTCTGATAGCGTGGCGGGAAAGGGTCATGGATGGGGGCCGCGAATGGGCAAACTAGGAGCGCTAATGCCGTACAACTACACGAACGGCCGCTACTTGGTCTTCAAAGGCAGAGGCAGCGATGGGGCGCCCTTGGGCCGTATTCATCAGGACGGAAAAGTTCGAAATCTCCTGGGTGAGCCGCTGTACTACATAGACGTGGAGGAACTTGCGTTCTTTTCGGTCGATTTTATCTTCCAGGGCAATATACAAAAATGTCGCGGCACGTTTTGTGTGCTCAGCGACAAAACGCTTTTCACATTTTCCGAGATGAAGGTTAAGCCACAGGGAAACGAGACCGAGGAGCAGGCCCTTCACAGGGAGTTCAAAAGGAGGGCGCTAAGTTTGGCAGGGCAGATCGTCCAGGCAAAAAATGAGATGGTGCAGGCACGCTTGGATATGATCTGGTCCAATTTAAACCCTTTGCGCCGTTTCCGTGCTTTCTTCACAAGCCGAGCCCGCAGGGAGCGAGCATCGCTAGGGTGGCGTTACAGTGAGTTAGATCATGAGTTCAAATCGAAGGCTTTCCCCATCCCCTCATCGTCACTCGCGACAATGGTCTTGCGGGCTGCGGATGCAAGGGAAACGCGGTCAGACCACGACGATGAGACGGTCCGATTACACCTGAACTCAAATCGCGGTCTGTCCCCAGCTTTCTGGTTTCCGCCGATCGAGGTGGGTTGTATGGCGGCACTTGCAGCGATCCCTCGTCGTAGCTCACGCTGGGAAAGCATCCAATCAATTTATACCCCGCGTTTTTGCCCGGACACTCGCCAAATGGGTCGGAACTTATATGAGAAAAGTAATTTTGGCATTCTCGCTGGTCACACTGGCAGCCTGCATGCCTTATCGATCGGTGACTTCGCCAGATCCAAATTGGATGCGTTGGGGTGGAGATGAGCCTGAAGGCTATCCAAGAACGTTTGTTGAAAACCTGAGCGGCAATTGCTCTTTGGTTACCGAGTCGTGGTCTGATGGAAGAATCAACGGTCGTCTTCTGTGGACCAAGAAGCAGTCTCGAAAGGCCGTTACCTGCCCCTAGGCGCTTGTGAGTAGGCTGACTTCACGCAGGGAAGAAACAACCGCGATGATGAGGCGGACTAGTTACAGTGAACTCAAAATCAGGGTCTGTTCCGGTTTCCGGGGGCAATATTTGATCGTTCTTGCGCGGCGCCCACTGCCTATTTCCGATACTCTTCCACGCCTGCTTCAGGTAACCCAAGCAATTCAAGGAAGAGTCATGAACAGGACGCTCTGTACCGCGCTGAGCCTTTCGATTATTGCGTCATCGGCCGGGTGCGCCACAAAACCTGCGAAGGAACCGTTCAAAGCCCCCCAGATTTACGGTTATACCTTGAACCAGCCGCTTTCCAGCGATGAGTTCAAGGCGCTTTCCGCTACCGGAAGAGAGTCGCTTACGGGTTCCAAGGTCTACAAGCGCGTCGATGACCAAGGCGATACCTACGAGGTCGTTCTCGATCATCAGGTGCGCCCAGATTCCATTAGGAAAACGAGTCGTGCTTTTGCAAGTCAGCCTGAATGTGAGGCTGAGTTCAAGGTGCAGGTCGCCCAGTTGGAGCAGCTCCTTGCCAGTCACGAAAGCCGTACGCCAGTGCCGGGTGATCGTTATGTCGGCTTGTACACTACGAAGTGCAATTCCAATCGGTACGATCAATCCCCAACCTATCGTTATGCCCTGAACCTGTCCGAGAGCGTTCTCGTTCCTCCGTCGAAGCAAGGCCTGGGCGATAAGATCCACGATGCCTACGGGGCCTTCGGGATGACGGTATTCGTCATCGCCCTGTTGCCGTTTGTGCTGGTTGGTTTGGCTGTTGATAAGATCACTGATTGAGTTCGTTCGGTCTTGGTTTTGTGGGTAGGGGAGTAGCCCGCGATTTTGAGGCCACTTGGAAAAACGGCTGCCTACACTGGATAGCTCACTCACCGAAGGACATGGAATGCTCATCGTCTTCAGCGGCCTGCCCGGCACTGGAAAAACGACTATTGCCCATGATCTCGCCGAGACAACAGGCGCCATGTACCTGCGGATCGATACGATTGAGCAGGCGATTCGGAGCTCGGGCGCTCTTGCGCAAGATGTGGGGCGCAGTGGTTACATGGTTGCCAATGAGCTTGCCCTGAGTAATCTTCGTTTGGGCCGCAGGGTCATCGTTGATTGTGTCAATCCCGTCCTCGAAAGCCGAATCGCGTGGAGCGAAGTCGCCTCAAGGGCGGGTAGTCGGTTGGCAAACATCCAAGTGATTTGCTCCGATATACATGAACATCGGCGCAGGGTCGAAACACGGAGGGGCGATATTCCTGGGCTGAAGCTACCCACCTGGCAGTCTGTACTGGATCATGAATATGAGCCGTGGGATGAAATTCCCTGTTGTATAGACACAGCCCTGATCTCTCCGGTGCAAGCAGTCTCGATGATCATCGACCGGTTCCTGCCCGATTGGCAGTGAGTATCGCCTCGTAATGAATTTACCGGCGGTCCGACCCTTTGGAATTACTGCCGCCCGGGGGACTCCATTTCTCGAGGAATATGTATTTCTCAATAGCGGTGAGCACCGCCCGAGGTAAATGGAATGACGTCGTTCGAAGAATTCAGGGCCACATCCCATGAGCTTCTCAAAGAGCTGGATGCCGCAACGATAAAAATGATGATGCTGGTTTCTGCGAAAGAGGTCTCCGGTCCTTCTTGGGAGGATGCGACCCAGCGCCATCATGACGCTGTGGATGCTTGGCATTCCTTTCTCAATATTCCTACGAATTTTACCGCGAATCCGCCTCTTCCCTGATCGCGCTCAAGGAAGGGGACGGATCGGCTTCGTTGTTCTTCTGTGCAGAAGAGGCCACAGGATCGGCTATCCTCGTACGGCCACAGATTCAGGGGATAAGTTTCCCTTCCTGGTCCGGGGTGAGGCTGGCAGGAGCATCCGGTTTTGCGATGCTCCGCCCCAACAACCACTCACTAAACGCCCGCACTTCCACTTGCCGCTCCCGCCCCGGCACGCACACCACCGTATACCGCGCACCCGCCAAGCGAACCTCGGGGCGATAATCAACCAGCTCCCCACGCGCAACCGCCTCAGCAACCAGCACATTGCTGGCGAGCACCAACCCGTGCCCGGCGATCGCCGCTTGCAGGGCATGCTGTTCTTCGTCATAGCGCCGCAAACGCGCGCGCTCCAGCCAGCCGAGGGTACCGGCCTTGGCGCACCATGCAGGCCAGTCGATTGCGACGTTTGCGCTGCTCAGCCATGGCACGTCGATCAGTTCAACAGGCGAGCCCGCCGCGGGTGGTTGCCAACCGGGGCGGCAATAAACACCAAAGTGCTCATCCAACAAGGGCTGCTCGAACAGCTGTGGATCCGGCCTGAACAGGGCGCGGATCGCCAGGTCGATGCTGGCGTCTCGTCGCAGGTCCACCACATCGTTGCTACTGTGCAGCCTCACGTCGATCTCCGGGTGCAACCGATGAAAGTCCCCGAGCCGAGGTATCAGCCACAGGCTGGCGAACGCCGGCGTTGTGCTCACCACGAGGGACTGCGCGGCACACGTTGGCGACAGTATCTGCAGGCCTTGCTGAATATCGAGCAGGGCGCGGTGCATATAAGGGTGAAGGCGCTCGCCGTCTGCGCTCAGGCGCACGTTTTGGCTGGAGCGATCGAACAGGCGCACGCCAAGGAAGGCTTCAAGGCTTTTGACTTGGTGGGAGATCGCCGCCGGGCTGACGTTCAGTTCCTGAGCCGCCGCCTTGAAGCTGCCCAGCCGTGCGGCGGACTCGAAGCCGCGCAAGGCGGTGAGGGGCAGTTTGGCGAACATGGGCGGGTAGGTTACTCAGGTTGAGCGTGGCTCAATTTAGCTCAATTGTGCGCGGGTGCTCAACTTGCCAGGCTGTGGTCTTCCAACCCGGCTCAGGAGCCCACCGATGCAAGGCACACCCCGTAAAATCCTCCAGGCCATCCTCTACGAAGCCGGCGGTGTGCTGTTTGTGGCCCCGGCGCTCGCGCTGACCTACGAACAAGGGATGGGGTATTCAACCCTGCTGTCGCTGGTGATTTCTGCTGTCGCGCTGGCCTGGAACATGCTTTTCAACGGCCTATTCGAGTGGTGGGAGCGCCGCCAACCCAGCCGCCGTCGCAACTGGAAGCGACGACTGCTTCACTCCCTCGGATTTGAAGGCGGCTTGACGTTGATCCTCACTCCGGTGATTAGCGCATGGTTGGGCATCAGCCTGTGGCTGGCGCTGGTGACCAACCTGGGGTTGTTCGTGTTTTTCTTTTTTTACGCGCTGGTTTTTCAATGGGTATTCGATCGAGTGTTCGATGTTCCGCTTTCGGCGCAGGCTGATCAGGGTTCTGTCTCTAGCGCCCGCTGAGTCAGTGGTATGAATTTGTACGGGCGGAACGTTAACGGGAATCCAGGCAGGCACTTGCTTGGCTGTCCCTTCTGGTCTTTCGAGCGGCTAATAGTGCCAGCCATAAAAAAGAGGACAGCCATACATAGAATCCGTAGCTGTAGCCAGTGACCCACTCGTCGTCGCCATCGTTCCACAGGCTTCATCAGCTCTCCCTGCTGTAGAAAAGTATCGTCCGGCAAAGGCTACACCAAGAAAGGGTTAGCCTCTCGGCGCAAGGTGGGGGACCGGGCGGTTACGTTCGAAAGGCAGCAGCTCTCCAGGTAGTGGCGATTAAGTGGCATGATTAGCGCTCACCTAAGGAGAGATGCATGCAATTTTTACAAAAGGAAAAACGCCATTATCTGACTGACGAGTTTATCGGCACGGACCAAGGGTGTGGCATATTCATACCGGCCAACAAAGCGCTCTACAACTTCGTGCGAGAAAATCCCAGCCATACCGATCATGCGCAGGTGGCTTCAAAGGCGCTGATCATTGGTCGCAGTCTGGCGGCATCGGTCGAGCGTCGCACCAAGGATGAGGAGGATGGCTATGAAGGCTCCACAGGAGGCTTCTATTCGCGGTTGGCTAAATCTATTTGCAGCTCAGACGTAGGTTTGGAAGCGTCCCTTCTTCCAGTCGGGGAAAGGCTTGCCGGATCTGTCTGTACCGCCGTGGATAAGGTGCATTCTCGGCTCTGCGAGGCCATCAGTGCCGTCACTAACAAGGACGCAAGCAGCTTCGCTTCGAAGTATCTGCACTTCCATTATCCGACTTTGTTTCCAATGGTTGATTCGCGAGCCAGGGAAGCGTTGAAGTGGATCGCGGATGAGGAGGGGCTTGTTTTCGCTCCGACCACGGCGGGCATGTCAAAAAATTACGCAACCTACGTAAGCTTCTACATACACGTTCGTAGCCTGTTTGAAGAAGAACTTGGCCGGGAAATCAGCCTTAGGCAGATGGATAATATTCTGCTTAATCGTTACGACAATTGGATTTAGGAGACCGTATGAAGCGGACTATGGTCGTCGCGATCGCAATCGCGATTCTGAGCGGGTGCACGACGGGGCCCGCCTGGAAGATATCCAGTGAGAGTGAAGTATTCCCCAAAAGAACCAGTTTGATCGTCACGACTGGAAACTACACAGCGGGTAACTCGTTTCTTAATATTTCGAACATATTTCCAGTTGTACGTAAAGAGGGCGAAGAGATCTATGTCGGACTGATGTCCGATGGAGATGTTCGGATTCCGATCGTAACGGCTCAAATATGGATTGATCAGAACGAGGTATGGACAATCTCGTCTCAGGAGACACCTATGATCTTGGGGAAGCCATCTCTGGAATATGAAGTGGAACCACGTTCGGAGCTCACAAGACAAGCTCAGGCGCAGGGTTTGAATATTCACAAAATATTGGGTGGTTGCGCAGTGACTGGAGGGGACAAAGCCAAGGCAATTCTTAAACAGATGCTCAGGGGCAGCGTTTTAAGATTCAGGACGATTGGTATCGATAAAAACGTGTCTCCGATACAGGAAGTAGTATTGGACGAGTCGTTCTCTCAATCGCTCGGATGGGCTGGGATTGATCAGAAGAGTTTATAAACCTCTGCATTGCGTCTGGCGTGGGTTGTCTCTAGCGTCAGCACTAGCGGTCCCGATGATCATTAAACAAGCCCGCACACTCATGACAAGGTGCGGGCTGTTGGTGAGCCGAGCCTGCAATCAGAGACGCATGCCTTTGAACGGGTTCCAGCCTTGCTCGCCCTTCACTTCTTTGAGGTAGTACGCGTAGTTGGCCATGAGTGCGTACATCATCGACATGGCGATGCTCAGGCCTGTACTCAAGGGACGGGGAAACTCCATGCCGATGAGTGCGAAAATCACGCTCAATGCGATATTGATCGCCAGGAAAATACCCAGCAGGGCCAGGTTTTTCTTCCAGAGCCCCAGGACAAATAAATAGATAGGGCCGAAGAAAAACGCAATCACGTTGGCGTTGATGAGGATTTTCTTCTTGACGCCAGGCAGCGTCTTGACGGCTTCCTTGTAGCGCGAGTCGTTTGGCGCACCGTAGGTGTCAAAGAAGTCGAATCGTTCCTGCCACTTGGCGCTGTATTTGCCCGTGCTTTGTACTTGTTCAGTCGTGCTCATTTTCAAGGCTCCTGTTTTCCATAAATAGTTGTCTTTCTTCCAAGAAATCCTGTGCTCTGGTCCAGAGCATTGGTTGCTTTGGTTTTGTCGAAGATTCGAGCGAGTTGTCCGGGTTGTTTATTTTGCCGCTTTATGACCGTTGATGTTGAACATTCCGCATTGGCAGCTTGGGCGGTCGCTTGGTCTGTGACGCGCTTCACTCTATTTGTTTCAATGGCACCTACTGCGGCAAGACCGTCAGGTAGTCAGTCGCCTTGCGGTACTTTTCAATTCGATCCAGGTCTTTCTGGCTTGGCTCGCTTATGCGGGATAAATCGCTGTTTTCCGCAAGGTCAGCCAGTTTCACTCGGCGCGCGATCGGGTCGCGTGCAGCCCGCTCGATAAAGGCCTGGTAAGTCTCGCCTTCGCGTTTGGTGAGCGCGTCGATGGCGCTCAGGATTGCATCGCTGAAGCCTTCATCGCGCAGGTCGGCGAGGGTTGTCGCGGTGTCTTCGACCACGTCGTGCAGCACCGCCACGATGCGCTCTTCGTCATGGGCCAGGCGCAGCATGACCCTCAGGGGGTGCAAAATGTAAGGAGCGCCGCCCTTATCCACTTGCCCTTCATGGGCCAGCGCGGCAATCGATATCGCTTTTTCAAGGGTGCTCATGGTATTCACCTATGGCGTAGTGGCAGTTTGAATGACGTCCATTTTGAATCGGGAAATGGGCACGGTACGCGCTCATCGCGGGCTTTACGACGGATAGGATTCGCCGAGTTGACGGATATAGGTCCGCCAAGAAGTTTTCGCCATGAAGATTCAGCTTCATACTCCCAGCTTTTTCACCGTGAATAACCAGAAGAGGCGATGTTTTGGCGAGCGAACAACCCCATTTGCATGAGTTAAAGCTGAAGCACATTTACGACGGTTTCAAGCAACTGATCCCCCTCGCTCTTTTTGTCGTCGTGTTCGGCGTTGCTTTCGGCCTGGCGGCTGCGCAAACGGGCTTGAGTGATACGTCAGCCGTGCTCATGAGCACCTTGGTTTTCGCCGGCGCTTCTCAATTTGCCGCGTTGGATCTGTGGGGGCAGCAAGTGCCAGTGGTTCCGCTGATGATCACCGTCTTCGCCATCAACGCCCGGCACTTGTTGATGGGCGCTACGCTTTACCCGTGGCTGCGGGAGTTACCCGTCGCCAAACGCTACGGTGTGATGCTGGTTGTCTCGGACGCCAACTGGGCCATGGCGATGCAGGCGTTCAGTCAGGGCAAGCCGGGACTGGGGATTTTATTTGGCGGCGGCATTGCACTGTGGGTCACTTGGATTCTGGGGAGTTGGCTGGGGCTTCATTTTGGCAGCGCTATCGAGAACCCGGTCAGTTTCGGGCTCGATATGGTGATGGGCTGTTTCTTGTTGGCGATGGTCGTGGGCGGGAAAAAGAACCTGCGCATGCTCATCATCTGGACCGTGGCGGCTTGCTCATCGCTGTTGGCCTATTGGTATTTACCGGCTAACAGTCATGTCGTGGTGGGGGCTTTGGCGGGGGGCATTCTGGGAGCACTGTGGATGGAGAAAAAACAATGAATATTGAAACGGCGGGGTATGGCACCTTGCTGGTCGTATTGATAATGGCCGCCGTGACATTGGCGACTCGGTGGGGCGGTGTTTTTGTGATGTCCTTCGTGCCGATCAACTATCGGGTGCAGCAGTTCATCACGGCCATGTCCGGCTCGGTGTTGGTGGCGGTGCTGGCGCCACTGGCGGTTAAAGGCGACAACGGTGCGCGGCTGGCCCTGCTGACCACAGCGGTCATCATGCTGATACTGAAAAAGCCCTTGCCGGCGATTGCCGCCGGCATCCTGGCCGCTGCTTTAGCCAGGCAATTGTGAAGCAGGGAGTCGCCCGCCCGCCGCGGGCGATGAATCCAATTGATGCGCAGGTCAGTAGGTGAGTGCAGCGGCCTCCCCGAACGAGTGCTCTTGCACACCCGCCAGGAGGTGCAGGGGGATGTCTGGTTTCGTCTCGTTGGACGCAATCTCGAAACTCCCCACCACCTGTCCCTGAAGCGCACTCAGCCGCATCGACTCTTCTTCCTTTGCCTTTGCCATTCTCGCGTGGTTCGCTGCGATTTCGTTGAGAGTTGACACGGTACATCTCCGTTTGCTGACCAAGCATTGATTGATTTGCCGCCGCGTCAGAATTACGTCGTTCTTGGCTGCTGGAGCAAGCCGGTGCAAACCCTAAGCCAGACTTTGTCATCGGTTGGCCGTAACGTTCGACAAGCGACGAATGGCGGGGAAAGCACCCAAACAGACGCGTTCGACGTTGCAACGTTGCAACCATGCCTCAACAATAAGTCACTGATAATACAAACCGACCCATTCGAAACGATTGTGTGTGCCGGGCCGGTCCACGTCTTCTATGTCAATCTCGATCACTCCGGATCGACGCCATAGGCTGCCGGCGCGGGTGTCGCTTTTTTAAATGCCACGATCACTGCGATGCCGATCAGGCTGGTGGCGAATGCCAGCAGCAGGATCACCTGTTGCGTGCCGATCGGCGCGGCCAGCACTGCGACCAACAGGCCTGCCAGCGGTTGGGATAAGTTGTTGAGCAGCGTAATGACGCCAACGGTCTTGCCGAAATCCTGGGGCGGAATGACTTGTTGGCGGATGCTGCGCATGTACACGTTGAACATCTTGTCGAAGCCGACGACCAGCAGGAAACCGACCACATAGCCCCAAGCATGGGGGCTGAACGCGGTGATGAACGCACCGGCGGCAATCGACGTGTAGGACAGGGCACCCAGCAATTTCAAGGGCAGCGTGACCCGCGCCAGGAAGAACAGGATGACGATGGTGGTCACGGCACCGGCCGCCTGCACCGCGGCGTAATAGTCCTTGCCGGCGCTATATTGACCGATGACCATGGCCGCCGAAGTGGCGAGTGTGACACCGATGATCAGGTTGACGCCCACTGCCAGGCTGATGACCTTCTTCAGTTCCGCCAGGTTGCGGATATGGCCGAAAGCGATGCGCAACGGGTTGAGCCAGAGGTCGTGATGTTGCTCGAACGTTTCCAGGGTGACCGAACTGGTGCGCTGCCAGTACAGCATCGCCAGGTCCGCCAGCAGGAACAGCCCGGCAATCGCCAGCACTACCCAGTGCCATGCCCACACCTCAAGCATCAGCGCGGCGAGCAACGGGCCCAGCACCAGGCCGGTCTGGTCGGCGATTTGCGAGTACGACAGGGTCTTGGTGTAGGTGTAGTGCTTGAATATGTAGGGCATCACCACTTCGCGGGCCATGATGCCCTGGGTGGTCAGTACGCCACACAACGCCGAGAGGGCCACGATCCAGTAGATGCCGCCAAAGATCGCGTACAGCACCACCGCCGCGACACACGCCGCGGCGCGATAGACCTGGCTGATATGCAGGATGCGGATGGGCGAGAACTTGTCGCACAGGGCGCCGCAAATCGGGAACGACAAGTAGCGCGGCAGGGACTCGACGAAGAAGGCCAGGCCCGCCCAGGAAACGCTATTGGTGGTCTGGAACACAATCAGCGGGACGATGAACAACAGTATCTGGTCGGCCAGCCGGGAGAGGAACATTGAGGTGAAAAAAGCCAGGTAATCCTTGCGCATGGTGTTCTCGTGTCGAGGAGCGGGGGAGCCGGTTGACGCTCAATAGGCAGAGCCGGACGCATCATTCAGGTTGTGTCGCTCGTCGCCCTTGAGGGGCGGGTTGAAGACGCTGACCAGGATCAGGTCCTGGTCTTTCCCGCCGCGCAGGTAGTGACGATCGTGCTGGTCGAGTACGTAGATGTCGCCGGGGCGAATCGGGTACACGTTGCCCTCCATGTCTTCGACTTCACCTTCACCAGCAATGCAGTAGCAGGCTTCGAGGTGGTTGCGATAGTGCAGCAATGACT
The DNA here is from genome assembly GCF_053629195.1 of Pseudomonas sp. R151218B TE3479. Classification (NCBI taxonomy): domain Bacteria; kingdom Pseudomonadati; phylum Pseudomonadota; class Gammaproteobacteria; order Pseudomonadales; family Pseudomonadaceae; genus Pseudomonas; species Pseudomonas sp. R151218B TE3479. The sequence continues at coordinate 5,379,750 of NZ_JBRJHV010000001.1, read as the reverse complement.
CTGTGCCGGCGCGCACCACGGTATGGCACACGGTGTAGCCCATGCCGTCTTTTTCGGTCAGCAACCGATGGCTGGTGCCGGCTCCCCACTCGACGAAGTGGGCGGTTTTTTCGATGTCGGATTTGTTGCGAACAAACATACCTGTCTCCTGGGTGATATTACGGCGTGATCAGTGTCGGGCAGGCCAGCGCATCGACGACAAAGTCGGCGTAACCCAGCATGGCGCTGTCCCAATGGACGTCCCGGTGCGCCACCATGGCCTGCAGGTCGCGCCAATGACGATGAAGCGGGTTGTCGCGGGTCATGGACGAGGCGCCCGCATGTTCCACCAGGCGCTGGATGGCTTGAAGGCAAAGCCGCGCCACGTAGCTGCGATCACGCTTGAGCCGCAGCAGTTCGTCCATGGACAACGGCCGTCGCGCCAGGCCGGACTCATGCAGCCCGGACACCAGTGCGGTGTACAAGGCCGTCGCGGCCGACAATTGCGCGGCGCTGTGGGCCAGCCGTTCCCTGGCCTGGGCCGAGGCTGGGGTTTTCTGCTGCCTCAGCGATTCGAGATGACAGGCATAAGCCCCTTCGGCACAGCCCAGCACGGGCCCGAGAAGGGATGTTGTGATAAAAGGCACGATCGGCACGCTGTACAGGTAGTCGCCTGGTAATTCGCTCATGCGATGGGCGAAGATCTCCTCAAGGCGGAACACCTGTTCGGCGGGTACCAGGATGTTCCGCAACAACACATCGTGCGAGCCCGTGGCCGCCATGCCGAAGGTGTCCCACGTGTCCAGTATCTCCACGTCGCGGGTCGACACCACCAGCAGCATCCGCTCCGGACCGGGCGTGCCGTCGTGATCGGTCACGGGGGCGTTGAGCAACAGCCAGGTGGCGTGCTCGATCCCCGAGCTGAAGCGCCAGGTGCCGTTGACCCGAATACCGTCCGCGTCCGCCGACAACCGGCTGTGAGGGCCGACCGATGCGGAAGCGAATAGCTGCGACCGCCCCTCCTCGAACAGCCGGTACTGGCATGCCTGGCTCAGGCGACCGGCAATGGCGGCATGTCCACCCACCAGGCTGATCATCCAGGCCGTCGAGGCGCAGGCGCGGGCGGCCAGCCGCGAAGCCTCCATCAGCACGGGCCAGCCGGGCGTGTCCAAGGGCTCACGGCGAGGGGAGACCAGTTCAAGCAACCCATCGTCGAACAACTCGTCGAACGTCGCCTGGCTCAATGTTCGATTCCGCTCGGCCTCGGCCGCGCGTTGCTGCCAGTGCGCCAGGCGTTGTCGGACTCGCTCCACCGGCGTTGGCCGGATCGCCTCGTCGAGGCCGTGCATGCTTTCGTCACGCATCGGCGCGCTCCTCTTCACGCGGCAGCGGGGCGCGATTCACATAGCCAATGGTCGAAGCTTCGAAGCAAAACCCTTCAGGCTGGTGGATCGGACCTAGCAGGTCGAGGAATTGTTCGAGTCGGGCCCTATCGTCCGTGGCAACGAACTCATAAAAATTCGTACTGTTCCATAGCAGATAGACGTGTTTGAAATGACTGGACAGCGCTTCGACAAGCTCGGGCATCAGCACTTGGCCGTTTTGCATCTGCTCCAGCATCTGCTGGCGTTTCCAGTCGATCTCTTCTTGGGTGAAATAGCGCGTCTTGAAGCCGTTGTCTTTCATCCGCTCGCGCTCCAGGTACTGCCCGACATCCTCGTGGTTGAGCTTTTCAAGAAAAAACACCAGGGCACCGGGCTTCAGCAAGGGCTTGATGTGATTGACCTGGGCTTTGCGGTCGCGGCTATAGAACTGGAAGGCCGCGGTTTCATAGACGTAATCGAACCCTTCCTGGAATCGCCTGTAAGGCGCTTCCGCGAACAGTCGGGGTTGCAGGGTCAGGAACGACTGGGGATAGAACAGGGAACGCGTCGGGTCGGCGTACCGGTCGAAGTGAGGTTGGTTGGCTGTGTTGGGCGAGGTGGTGAAGGTGTTGATCAAGCCTTGGGAATGCGCAGCGAGTGCGCGCCCGTTGCTGCCATCAAACGCATCGATCTCGAAAAAACTGAAGGTTCGAGGCTCATCAGCCTGCTGGGCCTGGGAGAGCCGCGTGAGGGCGACGCCGATTCTCGCCATTTCTTCGAGGATGTACGGAACGCTCGCCAGGAAGTGCAGGAACAGCGGGCCGGCGTCCGCCACCAGTCGGTCGTGGTAGGCCACGAGGTCGGCATCGGCCATGGTGTTTCGCAGATGGCTGGTCAACGACTGCGCCGGAACCTGGGTCGCACCGGTGGCCAAGCGATGGAAGTGATCGGCCAGGTGCAGCATCGAGCTGCTTTTAAGGTCTTCGTCCGGGCTGAAAGGAGTGGCCGGTGGTGTGATGTCCATTTTTTATCGCTCCCTGATATCAGATCAGTCCTTTGGCGGTGATCTTTCCCGAGTCGGTTTTTGGCAACGTGTCCATGAATACGCACTGGGTCGGTACCATGTGCCAGTCCAGTGACGCCTGGCAGTGTTCCAGCAGCGCCTGCTCCGTTGTGTCCTGGCAATCGGCTTCCAACACGACGCAGGCCTTGGGGACGAACCCGGCGGACTCGTCGGCGACGGGGACCACCACGACCTGTGCGACCGAAGGGTGGGACGCCAGGCATTGTTCGATTTCCCGTGGGTTCACTTTCCACAGATTTCGCGCGAACAGGTCGTCTTTCCGGCAGACGTAATACAGATAACCGTGCGCATCCCTCCGGAAGAAGTCGCCGGTACGGTAATACCTGTCCCGGCCGAAACAGTTGTATTTGAATGCCCTGGCTGTCTCTTCAGGCATCTTCCAATATTCCAGCATCAAATAGTCGCTGCTCACCAGAAGTTCGCCGACCACGTCCGGTTCTGTAATCGGCTCGTCATGTTCGTTGACGATCACGGCATGTACGCCTTTAAGCGGTTTGCCCACCGAGCCGGGGTACTGTGCAATATCGGCTGGTGGCAGATAGCTGACTCGCTTGCATTCGGTAAGACCGTAGTTGGAAAAGATATCGACGTTGGGAAGTGCCTGTCTTATTTGTTGAATGTGCCGTGGATAAAGCGGTTGGCCACTGCTGGATATATAACGAAGCGAGGGTAATTGCCGTTGCCAATGCTCGCCCATGCTGGCCAGCAGGAAAAACACCGGTGGGAAGACATGCAGGGCGGTCACCTGTTCTCGCCTGATCACTTCGAGCACGTCGTCGGCACAGTTCGCGGGTTGGCTTTCGATCACGGCCGTGCCGCCAAAGAACAACGGCATCATGATGTTGTAGACGCCGTAGTCGGAAGCCAGGGTCGAGTAACTAAGGATGACATCGCTGGCGGTATTGCCCAGGTAATCGATGACGCTGGTCGCGGCCGCGATCATGATGGGGTGGTTGACCACCACGCCCTTGGGGTTGAAGGTGGATCCGGAGGTGTAGAAGATCGAGGTCGGCAGGCGTTCGTCGATAGTGGGAAGCGGTTTTTCCAGGTCCTCCGGAGTCAATGTTTCCAAGGCGTTCCCAAGGCTGGGGGCGTCTGCCGGGAGGTCCTGGGTGGCACCGAACACAAGGATTGTCTCCAGGTTCGCCGCCGAGGCCAGCGTCACTGGATCCTCGTAGCGATCAGTGAGCAACACCCGGGCATCGGTGTGCTCCAGTTGATAGAGCAGTTTGCTAAGACTGTAGGTGGGGTGCGTCGCGGCAGTGATTGCGCCGATTTTCAATACGCCCAGAAACGCCGCGATCAAGTCTGCGCTGATCCGCGAGTATAGGGCCACACGGTCGCCACGCTTGACGCCGCACTTGATCAGCAAAGCGGCGATCGATGTGGCGCGCTTTTCCAGGGCGTCATACCGAGTGTGGACACCGTCGATTACCAGTGCTGATTTACCAGGCGTAAGACGGGCATTGTTTTCGAAGAAATGTTGAAAAAGAGGCATCAGCGATCCCTTGCATTAACTGCCTGTTGTTTCAATTGAATCGAAGACTCACCAGGACGGCGATACTTATCGGTGAGAAAAAATACACGCCAGTGCAGGGTCGAGAAGAGTATTCAGAGGCGATAGGCAGTGGGATACCGAGAGGCGGCATAAGCGTGATCTCCTTGTTGTTTTTATTGCCATCCATGATGAAGCTGTAGCTTGAAGTCGGCCTGATAGTTCCATTCAGAAGTTTGACTGTCAAGCTTGCCGGGCCGAGCTGGCGCAAGGTTTTTGTCACGGTGTCGTGACAATGTTAGATGTCCGCAGAAAGTGTGGGAAATTGCCTAAATATCAGTCTTCAGCCTAAGTAAGAATATTCTTGTAACTCAGTAGTCCCGAGTGCTGATAAAAACTGAATATGGCCTCGGTTGTGTGAGCTGGTATCCGCGGTTGCGGCTGCACGAACCGATGACCGTGCCGATCGTCTACATTGACAGGGGGATATTCCCTTTCTTGAGAGCATTACCATGTTCATATCACGCTCGTTGATTGCAGCTGTAACCTGCCTTGCCCTGGTGGCGGGTTCCGAGGTTGTCGTGGCGGACCCGGGTAACGGCAAGGGCAACGCACAATTCGATCAAGGCCAGGGCCACGGGCAAGGAGGTAAAGGCGGGCAGGGCAACAAGGGGGGGCAGGGCAATCCCGGCAACAAGGGCAACCAGGGCGGCAAGGGAAACCAAGGCGGTGGTGGCGGCGATTGGCACAACGGCCCGAGCATTGACCGTGGCGGCATTCTGGGTGTGATTGGCGGCTATCGCGATTATTGGAGCCCCGGCCCGGCACTGCCGCCGGGTATCCAGAAAAACCTGGCCCGAGGCAAGCCGTTGCCCCCCGGCATCGCCAAGAAGCTTGATGGCCGGCTGCTGGGACGGTTGCCGCACTATGACGGTTATGAATGGCAGCAGGTCGGCACGGACCTGATCCTGGTGGCGATCGCCAGCGGCATCATCTACGAAGTGCTCAATGGCGCGTTCGACTGACCCGGTGTTCCAACTGACTGGCACCTCTTTGCAGCGGTGCCAGTCAGTGAAGCGAACTTCCTGTGGGAGCGGATGTTCACGCAATCGGCTATGGGCAGGGTTTGTATCAGTTTTCCAGTTGTCGCAGACGTTTGTACAGGGTGTTGCGGCTGACCCCCAGCCGTCGCGCCAGGTGTGAAATATTTCCCCCCACGGCCTGCAATTGGCGGTTCAAGTCTTCGGCATCGTTGAGGTCTACCCTCAGCGGCTCCGGTGTTTCCACCGGCTCCATTTCCAGATCGACAAAAAAGTCGTCGGGCAGGTGCTCCGGCCGGATCGGCTGTTCCTCGGCCATCGCCAGGGCTACTTGCAGTACGCTGCTGACTTGTCGCAGGTTGCCCGGCCAAGGATGGCGTTCGAACAAGTCCAGTACTTCACGGCTCAGGCCGGCCCATTGGGTCGGTTCGCGGTGGTGTTCCCAGAGGCGTTTGAACAGCGCCTGCTTGTCGCTGCGTTCGCGCAGGGGCGGCAGTTCCAGGGTCAGGCCGCCGATGCGGTAGTACAAGTCTTCGCGAAACCGCCCTAGCTGCACCTGTTCGCGCAGCGAGCGGTTGGTGGCGGAGATGATACGGATGTCTACCGGGAACAACTCGGCGCTGCCCACCGGTTGCACGCAACGCTCCTGCAAGACCCGCAACAGTCGGGCCTGGGTCGGCAGGGGCATGTCGCCGATTTCGTCGAGGAACAGCGTGCCGCGGTCGGCCTTGCGGATCAGGCCGATGCTGCCTTTCTGGTTGGCGCCGGTGAACGCGCCTTTTTCATAACCGAACAGCTCCGACTCCACCAGCTCGGCGGGGATCGCCGCGCAGTTCACGGCAATGAACGGCTGCTTGCAGCGCGAGCTGGCCTGGTGCAGGGCTTTGACGAACACTTCCTTGCCGACGCCGGTCTCGCCATGGATCAGCAGCGGAATGTCCTTCTCCAGCAAGCGCTCGGCCTGGCGCACGGCTTTTTCCACACGGTTGTCACCGAAGTGCAGGGTATTGAGGCTGATGGCGTTGCTGGCGGGGGCTTGCGCAGGCGTCGCCTCGGTGAAGACCCGTGCCCTGATCGACACCTGGCTCGGGCGCCTGAGCAAGCACTGGAATCGATTGCTGCCAGACGCTTGCAGGGCGAACGGCAGGCCGTCAGGTTGGTTCAGCAGTTCCAGCAACGAAACCTTGAACAGGCTTTCAATGCTCACCCGTGACAGGCTCAGGCCCAGCAGGTTGTCGGCCCGGCGGTTGGCGGAAAGCACCTGGCCGCTCTCATCGAAGATCAGCAGCCCGGCCCATTGGCTGTCGAGGTTGTTCAAGCCGGTGTTGAAGGTCAGCTGGAAGTGTTCACCGCGAAACAAGTTGAGGATCAGCCGGTTCTCCACGGTCTGGCTCATCATCTTGACCATGCCCAGGGTGTGGGACGGCGGCAGGTAGCTGTCGCTGGAGACGTCCAGCACGGCGATGACCTTGCGCTCGGCATCGAAGATCGGCGCGGCGGAGCCGGTCATGAAGCGGTTGGCCTTGAGGAAGTGTTCATCGTGCTCGATGTGCACTGCCTGTTCGCAGGCCAGCGCGGTGCCGATGGCGTTGGTGCCGGTACAGCGCTCCATCCAGCTCGCCCCGGCGCTGAAGCCATGGGCCAGTTTCGGCTCGATGAAGCGCTGGGTGCCCCAAGAGGTCAACACCTGGCCCTGGTTGTCGGCCAGCATGATCAGGCAGTTGGAGTTGCTCAGGATGTTCTCGTAATACGGCAAGACCTCCTGATGGGTGGTCTGCACCAGCGAATGCTGGCTCTCCAGCAATTGGGCGATGCCTTGGGCGGGCAACTGATCGAAGGCCGGCACACTCTGGTGATTCAGGCCAAAGGCGCGGCAACGGGACCAGGAGGCCTGGATGATGGCCTCGTGGGACAAGGCAGGGGCAGGTGCGGCCATGGGGCACTCTCGCAGGTGCTGTTTTTATTGTTGTGGCAAGTCTCGCACAGACTCCTTGTGCTAGGGCAAGCCTGAATAGCACGTAATACACAAACCTTGTGGGAGCGGGCTTGCTCGCGATAGCGGTGGATCAGCAGCGTCGATGTGACTGACACATCGCTATCGCGAGCAAGCTCGCTCCCACAAAGGGCATGGCCAGGCTAACCGAAAACGTTCATTCAGTGTTGTTCAAAATTGTTCATTGTCAACCCGTGAATTGTTCAGTTGTTCAGTCCTGGTTGTTCACTTGCGTTCATCTGCGAACGTGTTGTTCTCAGGTTTTTTTAAAAAAATAAGCCAGGTCAATGGGTTGTGATTTCTGGCACGGCTTTCGCTTTGCAACTCGGGTCGCTTGACTCCAAATAATAAAAAGGCCGAGCCATGTCATTAAAGCTTGAGCACATCTGTCGCACCGTCGAAGGCCAGACCTGGATCGACGATGCCAATCTGAGTTTCGAACCCGGATCCTTCAACGTCCTGTTGGGCCGCACGCTGTCCGGCAAGACCAGCCTCATGCGCCTGATGGCCGGTCTGGACAAGCCCGACAGCGGCCGCATCCTGATGAACGGCGTCGACGTCACCAACCGCCCGGTGCGGCTGCGCAACGTGTCGATGGTTTACCAGCAGTTCATCAACTACCCGACCATGACCGTTTTCGAAAACATCGCCTCGCCGTTGCGCCAGGCCGGTGTGTCCGATGAAGTCATCCAGAGCAAGGTGCTGGAAACCGCCAGGATGCTGCGGATCGAGAAATTCCTCAAACGTCATCCATTGGAGTTGTCCGGCGGCCAGCAGCAGCGCACAGCCATGGCCCGGGCGCTGGTCAAGGACGCTGAATTGATCCTGTTCGACGAGCCCCTGGTGAACCTGGACTACAAGCTGCGTGAAGAGCTGCGCCAGGAAATGCGCGAGCTGTTCCAGGCCCGCCACACCATCGCCGTCTACGCCACCACCGAGCCTAACGAAGCGCTGGCCCTGGGCGGCACCACCACGATCCTGCATGAGGGCCGGGTGATTCAGAGTGGCAAGTCGTCTTCTGTCTATCACCAGCCACAAACCGTGCTGGCCGCCGAGCTGTTTTCCGAACCGCCGATCAACCTCATGCCGGGTCGTATCGCCGGCAATGAAGTCAGCTTCGCCAATTTCGTGCACTTCCCGCTGAACGTCGACCTGCGCCCGGTGGGCGAGGGCGAGTTCCGTTTCGGCGTGCGCCCCAGCCATATTTCCTTGGTGCCGAGCAACGACGACGACCTCGAACTGGCGGTGACCGTCGAAGTGGCCGAGATCAGCGGCTCGGAGACGTTCCTGCACGTGCGCAACGAACATTTCCTGCTGGTGCTGCACTTGCCAGGGGTGCATGAGTACGACGTGGACGCGCCGATTCGCATCTACATTCCGACCCACAAACTGTTTGTTTTCGACGCCCAGGGCAAGCTGGTCCAAGCCCCAGGGCAGCGTATCGCGAGGGTTGCCTGATGGCTGAAATTCGTTTGCAGAACCTCGCCCACAGCTACACCAGCACCCCGGCGGGCCCCGAGGATTACGCGATCCGCGAGATGAACCACATCTGGGAGCAGGGCGGCGCCTATGCGCTGCTCGGACCCTCGGGCTGCGGCAAGTCCACCTTGCTCAACATCATCTCCGGCTTGCTCAGCCCTTCCGAAGGGCAGGTGATGTTCGACAGCAAAGTCGTCAACGACTTGACCCCCGAACACCGCAACATCGCCCAAGTGTTCCAGTTCCCGGTGGTGTACGACACCATGACGGTGTTCGACAACCTGGCATTCCCGCTGCGCAACCAGGGCATGGCCGAAGCGCGAATCCACACCAAGGTGCAGGAAATCGCCGAGGTCCTGGACCTGCAGAGCCTGCTGGACAAAAAGGCCCGCAACCTCACCGCCGATGAGAAGCAGAAAGTCTCCATGGGCCGCGGGTTGGTGCGCGACGATGTGTCGGCGATCCTGTTCGACGAACCGCTGACGGTGATCGACCCGCACCTGAAATGGAAACTGCGACGCAAGCTCAAGCAGATCCATGAGCAGTTCAACATCACCATGGTCTACGTCACCCACGACCAGTTGGAAGCCTCGACGTTCGCCGACAAGATCGCGGTCATGTACGGCGGCCAGATCGTTCAGTTCGGCACGCCCCGGGATTTGTTCGAGCGCCCGAGCCACACCTTTGTCGGCTACTTCATCGGCAGCCCGGGGATGAACCTGATCGAGGTCACCGCACAGCCCGGCGGTGTCGGTTTCGCTTCGACCCACTTGCCGCTGTCGGAAACCTTGCAACGTCGTGTCGCCGAAGCCGAAGGCAAAAGCCTGAAGGTCGGTATCCGTCCCGAGTTCGTGCATGTCTGGGATGGCCCTTACGACGACGCGATGCAGGCTGACGTGGTGCACGTCGAAGACCTGGGCACCTACAAGATCCTGACCCTCAACCTCGATGGCGCACCGCTGAAGGTCCGCCTGGCCGAAGACAAGCCCGTGCCCGAAGGCACGGCGTACATCAGTTTTCCGGCCCAATGGCTGATGGTCTATGCCGATGAATACCTGCTGGAACCGCTGAGCGAGGTGCAGCCATGAACAAGGTGCAAAACAACAAGGCCTGGTGGCTGGTATTGCCGGTGTTCCTGCTGGTGGCCTTCAGCGCCGTGATTCCGATGATGACCGTGGTCAACTATTCGGTGCAGGACATCTTCGACCAATCCAGCCGCTACTTCGTCGGCGCCGACTGGTACAAGCAGGTGCTGCTCGATCCGCGGCTGCACGACTCGCTGCTGCGCCAGTTCATTTACTCGGCGTGCGTGCTGCTGATTGAAATTCCCCTCGGCATCGCCATCGCCCTGACCATGCCGACCAAGGGTAAATGGTCGTCCCTGGTGCTGATCATCCTGGCGATTCCGCTGCTGATCCCGTGGAACGTGGTGGGCACCATCTGGCAGATTTTCGGCCGCGCCGACATCGGTTTGCTGGGCTCGACCCTCAACGGCCTGGGCATCAACTACAACTACGCGGCCAACACCATGGACGCCTGGGTCACCGTGCTGGTGATGGATGTCTGGCACTGGACTTCGTTGGTGGCGCTGCTGTGCTATTCGGGGCTGCGAGCGATTCCCGACGTGTACTATCAAGCCGCGCGGATCGACCGGGCGTCGAACTGGGCCGTGTTCCGTCACATCCAGCTGCCGAAGATGAAGAGCGTGCTGCTGATCGCCGTGATGCTGCGTTTCATGGACAGCTTCATGATCTACACCGAGCCGTTCGTACTCACCGGCGGCGGGCCGGGCAACGCCACCACGTTCCTCAGCCAGACCTTGACGCAAATGGCCATCGGCCAATTCGACCTGGGCCCGGCGGCGGCGTTTTCCCTGGTGTATTTCCTGATCATTCTGTTGGTGTCCTGGCTGTTCTACACCGCCATGACGCACTCCGACGCCAACCGTTGAGGCCCGCACAATGAGCAAGAAAAAGCTGATACCGCTGTTGATCTACATCCTGTTCCTGCTGGTGCCCATCTACTGGCTGCTGAACATGTCGTTCAAGAGCAACACCGAGATCCTCGGCAGCCTGACCCTGTGGCCGCAGGATTTCACTTTCCACAACTACAAAGTGATCTTCACCGATCCGAGCTGGTACACCGGTTATCTCAACTCGCTGTACTACGTGAGCCTGAACACGGTGATTTCCCTGGGCGTCGCGTTGCCGGCCGCCTATGCGTTTTCCCGCTATCGGTTCCTGGGGGACAAGCACCTGTTTTTCTGGCTGCTGACCAACCGCATGGCCCCACCGGCGGTGTTCCTGTTGCCGTTCTTCCAGCTGTATTCGTCCATCGGGCTGTTCGACACCCATATCGCCGTGGCCCTGGCCCATTGCCTGTTCAACGTGCCGTTGGCGGTGTGGATCCTCGAAGGCTTCATGTCCGGGGTGCCGAAAGAAATTGACGAGACCGCCTACATTGACGGCTACAGTTTCCCCAAGTTCTTCGTCAAGATCTTCATTCCGTTGATCGGCTCCGGCATCGGTGTCACGGCATTTTTCTGCTTCATGTTTTCCTGGGTCGAACTGTTGCTGGCGCGCACGCTCACCTCGGTGAATGCCAAGCCGATCGCGGCGGTCATGACCCGTACGGTATCTGCATCCGGTATCGACTGGGGGGTGCTGGCGGCGGCGGGGGTATTGACTATCCTGCCGGGCATGCTGGTGATCTGGTTCGTTCGTAACCACGTGGCCAAGGGCTTTGCCCTGGGCCGGGTCTGAGGAGTCGATGATGGAATGGATGAACTGGACCGGCCCGACGGCGGCTTTTTTTGGAGTCATCGCCCTGCTACTGGCAGGCATGACCACGTGGGAACTGCGTTCGCCGAGCATCCCTCGGCGTGGTTTCCTGCCGATTGCCACCACCCGTGGCGATCGGTTGTTTATCGGTCTTCTCGGTAGCGCCTACCTGCACCTGCTGGTGATCGGCGCCACCGACTGGAGCATCTGGATAGCGTTCGCGTTGTCTTGGGTGTGGCTGTTGGCAGTGATGCGGTGGGGCTAATCGCGACAATTCGACGATCAGGCTCTTAAACCCAAACAGGAGGTCTCTATGTTCGATAAAAACAATAAGCTGCGACATAGCGTTTCATTGGCAGCCATGCTGGCGCTCAGCGGGCTGAGCGCTACGGCCTGGGCCGACGCCTATGAAGACGCCGCTAAAAAATGGATCGGCAGTGAATTCAAGCCGTCGACCCTGACAGCCGAGCAGCAGCTCGAAGAACTCAAATGGTTCATCAAGGCCGCCCAGCCGTTTCGCGGGATGAAAATCAATGTGGTGTCGGAAACCATCGCCACCCACGAATATGAATCCAAGGTGTTGGCCAAGGCCTTCAGCGAAATCACCGGGATCCAGCTGACCCACGACCTGCTCCAGGAAGGCGACGTGGTGGAGAAGCTGCAGACCCAGATGCAATCGGACAAGAATATCTATGACGGCTGGGTCAACGACTCGGACTTGATCGGTACGCACTTCCGCTACGGCAAGACCGAATCGATCACTGACCTGATGGCCAATGAAGGCAAGGACTTCACCTCGCCGACCCTGGACCTCAAGGACTTCATCGGTATTTCCTTCACCACCGCGCCGGACGGCAAGGTCTATCAACTGCCCGACCAGCAGTTCGCCAACCTGTACTGGTTCCGTGCCGACTGGTTCGAACGTGCGGACCTGAAGGCCAAGTTCAAGGAGAAATACGGCTACGAGTTGGGCGTGCCGGTGAACTGGTCGGCTTATGAAGACATCGCCAAGTTCTTCTCCGAAGACGTCAAGGAGATCGATGGCAAGCGCGTCTACGGGCACATGGACTACGGCAAGAAAGACCCGTCCCTGGGCTGGCGCTTCACCGATGCCTGGTTCTCCATGGCCGGTGGCGGCGACAAGGGCCTGCCCAATGGTTTGCCAGTGGACGAGTGGGGTATTCGCGTCGAAGACTGCCATCCGGTCGGTTCCAGTGTGACCCGTGGCGGCGACACCAACGGTCCTGCGGCCGTGTTCGCCACCACCAAATATGTGGAATGGATGAAGAAATACGCGCCGCCGGAAGCAGCGGGCATGACCTTCTCCGAGTCCGGCCCGGTGCCGTCCCAAGGCAACATCGCCCAGCAGATTTTCTGGTACACAGCTTTTACTGCCGACATGACCAAGCCGGGCCTGCCGGTGATGAACGCCGATGGCACGCCTAAATGGCGCATGGCGCCTTCGCCACGCGGCCCGTATTGGGAAGAGGGCATGAAGCTGGGGTATCAGGACGTGGGTTCCTGGACGTTCATGAAGTCTACGCCAGAGAAGCAGAAACTCGCGGCCTGGCTCTATGCGCAGTTCGTGACGTCCAAGACCGTGTCGCTGAAGAAGACCATCGTTGGCCTGACGCCGATTCGTGAGTCGGACATCAACTCCCAGGCGCTGACCGACCTGGCACCGAAACTCGGTGGCCTGGTGGAGTTCTACCGCAGCCCGGCCCGCGTGCAATGGACCCCGACCGGGACCAACGTGCCGGACTACCCACGCCTGGCGCAATTGTGGTGGAGCCACATCGCCGAAGCTGCCAGCGGCGAGAAAACGCCGCAGCAGGCCCTCGACGGGTTGGCCAAGGATCAGGATGCGATCATGACCCGCCTGGAACGCTCCAAGGCCCAAGCCACCTGCGCGCCTAAGATGAACCCTGAGCGCGACGCGCAATACTGGTTCGACCAACCGGGCGCACCGAAGCCGAAACTGGCGAACGAGAAGCCTAAAGGCGAAACCGTGAGCTACACCGAGCTGCTGAAATCATGGGAGGCGGCACGCAAGTAAAGCCCCGGATGTGAAAACGAACGGCACCGAAAGGTGCCGTTTTTTTTGGCTCAGGGCTTACCGCAACAGACAGACCCGCCGCTATCGCGAGCAAGCTCGCTCCCACAGGGTTTGGTGGTGACCCTGGATATTGCGTACACCCAAAATCCATTGTGGGAGCTGCTCCCACAGGATTGGCGGTGTCCATGAATGCTGCATACACCACAGTTCCCCTGTGGGAGCGAGCTTGCTCGCGATGAGGCCGGCAAGCCATCACATAAACCAGCAGGCAAAAAAAACCGGCGCAACCGAGGTTGTGCCGGTGGTGGTGCCAGTGGCTGCACGGATATTCGTGGGTCCGTGCAACCACCGTTGAGCCCGTGTCGGTTATGCCCGTTCCAGCGCCAAGGCCACGCCTTGGCCGCCGCCGATGCACAGGGTCGCGAGACCTTTCTTGGCGTCGCGCTTGATCATTTCATGCAGCAGCGACACCAGGACCCGGCAACCCGACGCGCCGATAGGGTGGCCCAGGGCGATGGCGCCGCCATTGACATTGACCTTGTCCATGTCCCATTTCAGTTCCCGGGCCACGGCCAGCGACTGGGCGGCGAAGGCTTCGTTGGCTTCGATCAGGTCCAACTGCTCCAGCGACCAGCCGGCCTTGTCCAGGCAGCGACGGGTGGCCGAGACCGGGCCAATGCCCATGATGGCCGGGTCGACGCCGGCATTGGCGTAGGCACTGATTTTCGCCAGCACCGGCAGGCCCAGGGCCTTGGCTTTTTCCGCGCTCATCAGGATCACGGCGGCGGCGCCATCGTTGAGCGAGGACGCATTGCCCGCGGTGACGCTGCCGTCCTTCTTGAAGGCAGGCTTGAGCTTGCCCAGGGATTCGGCGGTGGTACCGGCGCGCGGTTGTTCGTCCGTGGCGAACGCCACGGGATCGCCTTTGCGCTGGGGAATCAGGATCGGCGTGATCTCATCGGCAAACCGACCCCCCTCGATGGCGGCGACGGCCTTCTGCTGGGAAGCGGCGGCGAAGGCGTCCTGCTCCTCGCGGCTGATGCCGTACTTGTCCACCAGGTTCTCGGCGGTGATGCCCATGTGGTAATCGTTGAAGGCATCCCACAAGCCGTCGGTGATCATGCTGTCGATCATCTTCGCGTGGCCCATGCGCAGGCCGGTGCGGGCGGCCGGCAGTACATACGGGGCCAGGCTCATGTTTTCCATGCCGCCGGCGATGATGACCTCGGCATCGCCACAGCGGATCGCCTGGGCCCCCAGGTGCAAGGCCTTGAGGCCCGAACCGCAGACCTTGTTCAGGGTCAGCGCCGGCACCGCATGGGGCAGGCCGGCGAGGATCGACGCCTGGCGTGCCGGGTTTTGCCCGGAACCTGCGGTCAGTACCTGGCCGAGAATCACTTCATCGACCTGTTCGCCGGACAAACCGGTCTGCTCCAGCAGGCGACGAATCACCGCAGCACCGAGTTCCGGCGCGGGAATGGCAGCCAGCGAACCCTGGAAGCTGCCGATGGCGGTACGGGTAGCGGCGACAATCACGACTTCTTGCATCGAATCTCTCCTCACTGGGCAGCGAACTGCATTTCAGGCACGTGGTCCGGCACGATCAATTTGCCGGCAGTCTTGGCGACGATTTCCTCGACGCTGACGCCTGGGGCACGTTCTTTCAGGATGAAGGCGCCGTCCTGGATTTCCAGGTAGGCCAGGTCGGTCAGCACACGCTTGATGCAACCGGCACCGGTCAGTGGCAGGCTGCAACGGGGCAGCAGTTTTGACTCACCGTCCTTGGACGCATGGGTCATGGTGACGATGATGTTCTCGGCGCCGGCCACCAGGTCCATCGCACCGCCCATGCCCTTGACCAGCTTGCCGGGGATCATCCACGAGGCAATGTTGCCTTCGACATCCACCTCGAATGCGCCGAGTACGGTCAGGTCGATGTGGCCGCCACGGATCATGGCAAACGATTCGGCCGAAGAGAAGATCGACGCGCCGATGCGCGCGGTGACCGTCTGCTTGCCGGCGTTGATCATGTCGGCATCGACTTCGGCCTCGGTGGGGAACGCGCCCATGCCGAGCAGGCCGTTTTCCGACTGCAGCATGACTTCCATGCCTTCGGGAATGTAGTTGGCGACCAGGGTCGGAATGCCGATGCCCAGGTTCACGTAGTAGCCGTCCTGCATTTCGCGGGCGACGCGTTGAGCCATTTGTTCGCGGGAAAGTGCCATGTACTTATTCCTTCATTCGGGCCGGGGGCAGGGGATCACTTACGCACGGTGCGCTGTTCGATGCGTTTTTCGAACGTGCCGCAAATGACCCGGTCGACGTAGATGCCAGGGGTGTGGATCTGCGTCGGGTCCAGCTCGCCGGGTTCGACGATTTCCTCGACTTCCACCACCGTGATCTTGCCCGCCGTGGCGGCCAGCGGGTTGAAGTTCTGGGCGGTGTGACGATAGATCACGTTGCCGAAATGGTCGGCCTTCCAGCCTTTGACGATGGCGAAGTCGCCGGTGATGGATTCTTCCATTAGGTACTGGCGGCCATGGAACTCACGCACTTCCTTGCCTTCGGCCACGGGCGTGCCGACGCCTGTAGCGGTGAAGAACGCCGGGATGCCGGCGCCGCCGGCGCGCATTTTTTCGGCGAGGGTGCCTTGGGGGGTGAGCACGACTTCGATTTCGCCGCTCAGCAGTTGCTGCTCGAACAGGGCGTTCTCGCCCACGTAGGAGGCGATCACCTTGCGGATCTGCCGGTCTTCCAACAGCACGCCGAGGCCGAAACCGTCGACGCCGCAGTTGTTGGACACCACCGTGAGGTCGCGGATGCCCTTGCGCTTGATCTCGGCGATCAGGTTTTCCGGAATACCGCAGAGGCCGAAGCCGCCGGCGATGACGGTCATGCCGTCCTTCAAGCCTTCCAGCGCTTGTTCATAAGAGCTCACGCGTTTGTCGAAACCTGCCATAGACACCTCTTTTATTCTTGATGGGGTCGCAATGAGATGCAGTGTTGCGCCAAGTCATATATTTGTTAAGTTGATTTTTAGGTTGGATTAATTGATAAAACTCAACAATTGCCTTCCTCTGTTAGGAACTCCGTAGGAGCCGTCGAGTGCAACGAGGCTGCGATCTTCAAAAAAACACCCGAATCCCAAGCAAAAGATCAAAAGATCGCAGCCTTCGGCAGCTCCTACCCAACCGGATACGAACATCCCATGACCCTCAAGCAAATCCGTGCCTTCCTCGCGGTGGCCCAGAGCCTTAGCTTCGCCGTGGCCTGCGAGCGGCTGCACCTGTCCCAATCGGCCTTGAGCCTGACCATCAAGGCCCTGGAAGAAGGCCTTGGCGGTCGTTTGTTCAGTCGCAACACCCGTAACGTGGCGTTGACCCCCGAAGGTGAGTCCTTACTGCCACTGGCCCGTCGGCTGGTGGCCGACTGGGACAACGCCGAGGACGAAATGCGCCAGCGCTTCACCTTGCAGCGCGGTCGCGTGACGCTGGCGGCGATGCCTTCGTTTGCCGGCAACCTGTTGCCGCCGATCCTCAAGACCTTCCGCGCCCGCTATCCGAATGTCAACGTCACGGTCAACGATGTGATCAACGAACAAGTGCTGGAAATGGTCCGTGATCGTCATGTCGAGCTGGGCGTGGCGTTCGAGCCGATGCAGGGGTCGTCTCTGGCATTCACGCCCTTGTACCTCGATCGTTTCGTCGCGGTGGTACCGTTGGATTCAGCCTTTGCCCAGCGTGACGAAATCCACTGGGAAACCCTGCTGGAGCAGCCGTTCATCACGCTGCAACGACCCTCCACCGTACGGGTGATGCTGGAAGAGCATCTGCGAGCCCGGGGCATGAAACTGCCTGTGGAGTTCGAGAGCCACCAGTTGGCGACCGTCGGACGGATGGTTGCCAGTGGGCTGGGGGTGAGTGCCGTGCCGGCGCTGTGCGTCGGGCAGATGCATGAGCTGGGTGCCCGCTGCATTACCTTGAGCGATCCGGTGATCGAGCGAGCCATTGGGGTGCTGACCAAGCCGGGGCATGAATTGTCGGCGGCGGCGCAGGCATTGTTCGATACGCTCAGGGGGCAGGACTTGGGCATGTTGACCGCAGGCCAACACTGACCCTGTGGGAGCGATGACCCTGTGGGAGCGAGCTTGCTCGCGATGGCGGTGTATCAGCCAATATCACTGCTGGCTGATCCGACGCCATCGCGAGCAAGCTCGCTCCCACAGGAGGTGGTGTGGTTAGAGCGGGTGTTGTGTCAGCAATGGCAGTAATTGCTCACACGGCTCTTCAAGCTTGAGGTCCAGCAGCTCATCGGCCCGGGTCTTGCCTTGGTTGATCGCCAGCAGCGGCTTGCCCTGGTCCTTGATGGCCCGGCACAGGCGAAACGCCGAATACGCCATCAGCGACGACCCCACCACCAGCAGGCCGTCCGCTTGCTCGACGGCTTGCATGGCGCGGGTCGCGGTGAGGGGGGCGACGTTTTCGCCGAAGAACACCACGTCGGGTTTCAACCGCTCGCCACCGCAATGGGGGCAAGGGGGCACTTGGAAGCGCGCCTCGAACGCGGGGTCGAGCAGGGTGTCGCCATCGGGTGCCTGCACCGCATCGACACCCGCCAGGTAAGGGTTTGCGGTTTCCATCAACCGTTGAATCTGCTGTCGCTCGCTGCGCAGGCCGCAATCCAGGCACAGCACCCGATGCAGGCTGCCGTGCAGTTCGATGACGTCCTGGCTGCCGGCCTGGTCATGCAGGGTGTCGACATTCTGGGTAATCAGGCCGGTGATGCGTTGCTGCGCCTGTAACTCGGCCAAGGCTTCGTGAGCCACGTTCGGCCTGGCCTGCCTGACCCGGGGCCAGCCCAGCATCGCCCTTGCCCAATAGCGCCGTCGTGCCTCGGGCTGGGCGAGGAATTCCTGGTACATCATCGGTTGTCGACCCCGGCGGACCCCGTCGCTGTCACGGTAGTCGGGAATGCCGGAGGGCGTGCTGATGCCGGCGCCGGTGAGCACCAGGAAACGGCGCCCGGCCATGTGCTCCAGCAACTGATCGAGCGGTTCGAGGTGAAGGTCGTCGGGCATTAGGTCTCTCCGTTGGCCTGAAGCCGTTGAGGTTAGCACTCCAATCGGGCGGGGAAACCGTTGCAGCGCCTTTCGTCGCCCTGGCCCATGGTCTTTTCAAACTTTCCCCGACGCCGCGATATCCACTTTTATGTGCGGTATTTAATAACCGTCGCGCTGCGCTGCAGTGGTGACCACGGCTAAGGAGAAGGACATGGCAACGCCTAAAGAGAACCTGTTGGACTGGCTCAACGATGCCCATGCCATGGAGCAGCAAGCGGAAAAAATGCTCAAGGCCCAGGCCAAACGTCTGGAACATTATCCGGTGCTCAAGGCCCGCATCGAGGAGCACTTGCAGGAAACCCTCGGACAACAAAAATTGGTCGAACAATGCATCCAGCGCCTGGGCGGCAGTACGTCGACGCTCAAGGACCTGGCCGGCAAGCTCATGGCCTTTGGTCAGGCCGTGGGCGGTATGACGATGAGCGATGAAGTGGTCAAGGGTGCCATGAGTGGCTATGTGTTCGAGAACCTTGAAATCGCCTCGTACACCGTATTGATCGAGGCGGCGAAAGCAGCCGGGGATGTGGAAACGCAACGGGCGTGCGAACAGATCCTGCCCCAGGAAATCGCCATGGCCGAGTGGTTGCGTGACCACTTGCCGGAAATCACCCAGGCGTTTCTGGAGCGTTCGGCCAATCCGCACACTGAAGCCAAGCGCTGAGTACGGCCAAGTATGAAAGAGCGACAGGATCGCGTGCCGGTCGCTCCTTGAACTGCCGAGAAGAGGAAACGTATGAAGCAGACCACGGGTGAAGTACGGGCCATCAATCGACAGAGCGCAATGGTGGGGGTGTATGTGGCGCAGGAGGACGGCCATACCGTGCTCGAGCTGGGTTCGGCCAACGACATCGATATTGGCGACATCCTCGAGTGGAACAGCGGCACGGCCTTGGGCACGCAGTCCTATCACAACCAGACCAAAGGCTGGACTGCCGATGTGTATGTGGCCAATCACGGCGTTGCGGCGGCGAATCTCGAGGTCCAGCTGATGGTCGGCTCTTCCTGACGGCGCCTTCGACCCTTATCTCGGGAGAAAGAGCATGAGCGAATTAAAGTGCGGTTGCCCCGATTGCCAGTGCGAGGTAGATCCGCAACGGGTTTTCAATCACGACGGCGAAGCTTACTGCAGCCAAGCCTGCGCCGAACAACACCCCAATGGTGAGCCGTGTCCGGCGCCAGACTGCCATTGTGAACGCAGTGGCAAGGTGGGTGAGCGGGACGTCACCAATAAGCAGCTGGACGACGCGCTGGAGGAAACGTTTCCGGCCAGTGATCCGATTTCACCTTGATCGAGTCTCTCATCCGGGTGTCGGCGACAGGACATCCGGACGCCGCAAGCCGGTCAGTGCGGTGGTGCAGGAAAACACCGGCAGCCCGCGAGTTTTGGCTTCCTGGAACGGCGCGAGGCCCGGGTGACGAGACCGGTGCAATGGGGTGCCGGCGCCGCCCGACCTTTGGCGGACAGCGTGGAAAGACACGCACTGGTTTCAATTGAACGTAACAAGTAACGGCTAAGGTGTTTAAGATAATTTATGGCTCGCCGCTTATTTGATAGCGAGTTGTAATGTTCAAGCGTTGAATGGATTTGAATTGTCTAGTTCTGACCGTTCGTCGCCGTTCGCTGAATTTCTTTCAAACCTTGGCGGAGTCCAATTCTCATAGTAATACGAGCCAGCGAGGCTCGTTAAACACTAACTAACGAGGTGAATGAAATGGCTAATACAGGAAATAACAATCCTGGCAATTTCGCTAACGATCGTGAGAAGGCATCGGAAGCCGGGAAAAAAGGCGGACAAGCGTCCGGTGGCAACTTTGCCAATAATCCGGAACGCGCCTCCGAAGCAGGGCGCAAGGGCGGCCAGGCATCGGGCGGCAACTTTGCCAACGACCCTGGACGCGCTGCAGAGGCCGGCCGCAAAGGCGGGCAGGCATCGGGTGGTAATTTTGCCAACGATCCTGGGCGCGCCTCGGAAGCGGGCCGCAAAGGTGGCCAGGCTTCGGGCGGCAATTTTGCCAATGACCGGGAAAAGGCCTCCGAAGCCGGTAGGAAGGGCGGCGAAAACAGCCGTGGCGGCGGTCGTGACTCGTAATGCCCGCTGACCAGGCAGGCCCCGTGCCCATGGCATGGGGCCCCATGGGCGGCAATAACTGAATGCAGATATAAAGTTTCGCCTGGCTTTACAAGCTTTCCTTTTTATTCGTGATGAGATGTTCGGTGATGTCTTTGTTATTACCGCTCGTCTCATTTATCGAATAAAAAATAAATCACGTTCCCTTAACTTTTTCTGATGACTTGTGGGCCTGTTATTACTGGCAGTGTCTCCATGGCTTATGTCTGATCGAGGGCTTTGATCATGTTTTTACATAATAAAAGACTGCAATACACCGTCCGTGTCGCCGAACCTAATCCCGGGCTTGCCAACTTGCTGCTTGAACAGTTCGGCGGTGCGCAGGGTGAGCTGGCGGCGGCGTCGCGCTACTTCACCCAGGCCTTGTCCGAGGACGATCCAGGCCGTAAGGATTTGCTGATGGACATCGCCACCGAGGAGCTCAGCCATCTGGAAGTCATCGGTTCGATCATTGTGATGTTGAACAAGGGCGCAAAGGGCAAGATGGCCGAGGGCGTGGAGAAGGAGGGCCAGTTGTACCGGGACATCAACGGTGCCGGCAATGATTCCCACATCACCAGCCTCCTGTATGGCGCCGGCTCGCCATTGACCAACTCCGCCGGTGTGCCCTGGACCGCCGCCTATGTGGACACCATCGGCGAGCCGACAGCGGATATGCGTTCCAATATCGCGGCCGAGGCGCGGGCGAAAATTGTCTATGAGCGCTTGATGAATGTCACTGACGATCCCGGCGTGAAGGAAGCGCTGGGTTTTTTGATGACCCGCGAAATCGCTCACCAGCTGTCGTTCGAAAAAGCCCTGCACTCGATCCAGCCCAATTTTCCCCAAGGCAAGTTGCCGGGCATGCCGGAGTTCACCAACGTGTACTTCAATATGTCCCAGGGCGAACCTACCGTGCGCGGCCCATGGAATCAGGGCGACGATTGGGAGTTCGTCGAAAATCCAGCGCCGGCGGTGGATGGCGGCGATGGCCTGGCCAGCGTCCAGCTCAGTGAAAAAGACGAAGCGCTGCTGATGGACATGAAGGCACGGACGATGTCCAACCCGGAAAGCAACCCCATCACGGGTGCCGACTTGGGTTCAGGGATGCAAGGTGACAAACTGTAAACAACGGCGAGGGAGGAGACTCCCTCGCCTGAACCTTTTCGTCTGAGCGTTCCCGCCATGCAACCCTCAGACTAGCCATGCCTGCAGAGCATTAAGGACATTCGATGGACCAGCCTACTTCCCGGATCCGATCGCCTTGGCGTACCTGGCTGGGTCCTGTGCAAAACAACCTGCTGCTAGGGGTGAGTTTCTGGCTGGGGCTGGCGGTGATAACCGCGTTATTACTCTACAGCGGTTACAACGCCTTGGTCGGTGCTGATCGGCACAATCTGGGCTACGCGGTCCTGGGCGGCACGTCCGGTTTCGCCGCCACGGCCCTGGGCGCATTGATGGCGGTGGTGCTGCGGGATATCTCGTCACGCACCCAGGACATCATGCTGGGTTTCGCCGCCGGCATGATGCTCGCCGCCAGCTCTTTCTCACTGATCCTTCCGGGCATCGAAGCCGCGCAGGTGATTTGTGGCAATCAGTTGCTGGCCGCGTTTGTCGTCGTGGTCGGCCTGGGCTTGGGTGTGGCCCTGATGATCGGCCTCGACCGCTTCGTGCCCCACGAACACGAATTGAGTGGGCGGCGCGGTCCTGAGGTGGAGCGCATCAACCGTGTGTGGCTGTTCGTGCTAGCCATCACCTTGCACAACCTGCCGGAAGGCATGGCCATCGGCGTCAGTTTTGCCGACGGCGATTTCAAGGTCGGCTTGCCCCTGACCACCGCCATTGCCATCCAGGACATCCCCGAAGGCCTGGCCATTGCCATGGCGCTGCGGGTGACGGGCATCAGCACCTTGCGTGCTGCGCTGATTGCGGTGGGCTCCGGGCTGATGGAGCCGCTGGGATCGGTGATTGGCCTGGGCATGTCATCGGGTGTGGCGGTCGCGTACCCCATCAGCCTGGGGCTGGCAGCGGGGGCGATGATCTTCGTGGTGTCCCACGAAGTGATTCCCGAGACCCACCGCAACGGCCATGAGACCCCGGCGACGCTGGGCCTGATGATGGGGTTTGCGGTGATGATGTTTCTCGACACGGCGCTCGGCTGAAGGCTGCTCGACCGTCTCGATACCCTCCGTCCACGCTTCGAAAAATTTCTTGAACATCTGAAAATTTCTTCGGGTCAGTGTTGATGACAGGTGAAGCGGCCTAGGCCGGCTTCGCCTCATCTACCCTTTGAGGCCCGCCAAGTGCGATGCCTTTTCTTGACCGGAGGATGATTGAAATGGCCAGGAAAACAGTGACCGACCTGTTCATTCACGAACTGTCCGATATCTACAGCGCCGAGAAGCAGATCACCCGCGCATTGCCCCGCATGGCCAGAGCCGCGACCAACCCTCTGCTGGCGCAAGCCTTCAACGATCACCTTGAGGAAACCCAAGGCCAGATCGAACGCATCGACACCCTCATCGAAGTGGCCGGCATCAAGCTCAAGCGCATGAAGTGCGTGGCCATGGAAGGTTTGGTGGAAGAGTCCAAGGAACTGCTCGAGGAAATCGAGAAAGGTGCGGTACTCGATGCCGGGTTGATCGGCGCGGCGCAAAAAGTCGAGCATTACGAGATCGCCAGTTACGGCACCCTGATTGCCATGGCCAAGCACTTGAACCTGGGCGATGAAGTGGTCGGGCTGTTGCTGGCGACGCTCAAGGAGGAAAAAGCCACCGACGAGAAACTGTCCAAGATCGCTGAGCAGGGCGGTAACCAGGCGGCGACGATGGACTCTTGACGACCTATCGGGGGGCTGGCGCAGGATCGACAATGCCTGCGCCAAGCGCCTGTCGACTCTGACCGAAGCCAAAGCCCCGATGCCGGTATCTCATGGCTCCATTGTTTGCGTTCTCCCCGGGGGCACGCAGGTTTCGCTGCTCGCCACCTATACTCAATCCCGTGGATGACATGAATCCGAGGTGGCGCGATCGTGCTGCGTTCGCTGATGTTGGCCGTTGTGCTCGTTCTGGCGGGGTGCGCCACGCCTCAGCGCGGTCAACAGGCCACCCCGGTGGCGATTTCCCAGGACACTTGGCGACAGGTGGACCAGCAGCTCATCGCAGCCTCGAAAAGCGCCGTCGAACAGGCGGCACTCTACGCCCGTGGGTCGATGGAGCATTGGCGCAACTTGGTCTATGAGCGCACCGAGGTTGAATTCATCCCCTGGTTCAGCAGCTATTGGACCCAGGAGTGGCTGGCGGTGAAGGTCAGTTGGTACGCCGCCAGCGCCGAGGGCGAGACGAATTCCTCGGCCAGGCGCCTGGCAGTTTACCTGCAGGAGCAATATCGCGAGCAGGTGCTGGAACCGGTGGCGGTGGAAGTCGATCCCGAGGCGATCAGGGCCAACGCCACAGGCTACTACCTGCGCCAGCTCAATCAGCAGGTCCAGGTCATCGCCCTGCGGCATCGCATCCCGAACGAACTGATGAACCGACGCCTGCACGGCATCTCGGCCATCCGCCTCGGCCCGCCCGCGGCGCGTGACGCTTCGTTGTACGAGATGGTCCACACCGAACCCTTGAACACCCTCCCGGCCTATGCGGCCCTGATCGATCACGTCAACAAGGCCGCATCCACAGGTGCCGGACCCTCGGAGGCGGTGATCGCCACTGTGGCGCAACGTACCAGCGAAAAAATCGAGGCCCAGTTTGCCACGCGTGGGGCAACCAGTGCGGCGGCGGCCGTGGCCGGGAAGGCGGCGGGGGCGTTGATCTCGGTGGGCGTGGCGGGCATCCGCGCGATCATCCATGAGGGCGAGCGGCCGGAAATGGAGGCGCAGATTCGCAAAAGCCTGAGCGCTGCGTTCGACGAGGCGTGGTTCAAGTCACTCAAGCATCCCCTCAGCGGGGTGATGGCACCGGTGTACTACCTGGACGAGGAAATAGAAGGCAACCTGGTGGAAGCGGACCTGGCCAATCGAGCGGCGGTATTGCCGGATATCAAGCCGTGACGGGCCGGTTCATTCTGTTCCGAGGGTGACGCGACAACCCTTGCGATGGCGGATCTGCTCGTCCGATGGGCGTTCCTTGATGAACTCGAAGCGCGGCTCGCCTTCGCTGTAGATCACCAGCCATCCCCATTCCAGCTCGCTTTCATCCTGCCCGGGCTGGGGCGGCGAGGCCCACCAGGGTTCTTTTTGCATGATCTGACGCATCGTCTACTCCTGCCGATTGATCCTTTGAACTATAGACCGCTCGATGAAGACGCTTGCATGGGTTGTGTGCCTGAAGCTTGATAATCAGTGTGCTCTGACCCCGCCCACCAGCGTCTAGCGTCTGTATCCCCGCACTCGAACGGGGAATGACTGGACCCCGCGCATATGCAAGCACTGTTGAACGAGATCCTCGATGCGGTTCGCCCCCTGATCGGTCAGGGCAAGGTAGCCGATTACATTCCTGCCCTGGGCACTGTGGTGCCCAACCAGTTGGGTATTGCCGTGTATGGCAATGATGGCGAGTTGTACTGTGCCGGCGACGCCGAAACAGCGTTTTCGGTGCAGAGTATTTCCAAGGTGTTCAGCCTGGTGCAGGCCATCGGGCATTCCGGCGAAGCGATCTGGGAGCGCCTGGGTCATGAGCCATCCGGTCAGCCCTTCAATTCCCTGGTACAACTGGAGTTCGAGCGTGGCCGGCCGCGCAACCCGTTCATCAATGCCGGCGCGTTGGTGATTTGCGATATCAACCAGTCGCGTTTCGCCGCGCCGGCGCTGTCGATGCGCGATTTTGTGCGCCGCCTGTCGGGTAACCCACAGGTGATGGTGGACGGCAAGGTCGCCGAGTCGGAATACCAGCACCGCGCCCGCAACGCAGCGATGGCGTACCTGATGCAATCGTTCGGCAACTTCCATAACGATGTGGAAGCGGTGCTGCGCAGTTATTTCAGCCATTGTGCCTTGCGGATGAGCTGCATCGACCTGGCGCGGGCATTCTGCTTCCTGGCCAACGACGGGTTCTGCAAGCACAGCGGCGAACAGATCCTCAGCGCCCGGCAGACCCAGCAGGTCAATTCCATCATGGCCACCAGCGGCCTGTACGATGAGGCCGGCAACTTCGCTTATCGCGTCGGCTTGCCGGGCAAGAGCGGTGTCGGTGGCGGGATTGTCGCCGTGGTGCCGGGTCGGTTTACCGTATGTGTCTGGTCGCCTGAACTCAACGCCGCCGGCAACTCCCTGGCCGGCATGGCGGCGCTGGAATTGATGAGCCAGCGGATTGGTTGGTCGGTGTTCTAGTTTCCTGGCGCATAAAAAAGGGCCCGCTCCTGATTCAGGAGCGGGCCCTTTTGTTAGGGGGGATCAGCAGAGGCGGTCGATGACCCGGACCTCGGAAGTGTTCTGCATCGACTGCCAGGCCTGGGTCAGCGTTTGCAGCACACGGCCCATGAAGTCTTTGTCAGCCGCGGCCTTCTTGCCGACGTAGCCTTGGCCACGGCGGTACATCTTCAGCCGGGCACACAGTTCTTGCGTGTTCTTTTCGAACTCGTCTTCTTGGGTGTAGGGCGACAGGCAGTCCATATGGACCTGGCCAGTCTTGCTGATCCACAGGATATGGCTGTCGAGTGTGTCCTTGTGTGCGGCGAACATGCGAGCCAGTTCATCAATAGATGGTTGATTATTCAGATTCATGTGTAAGCCCCTTGACCATTTGGTTGATCTGTCTGGTGGTTCGCAACAACTTCGCTTCTCGGTAAGTGCCTGCCTGCTACCGAAACCAGGCCGTCAGCGTTCGTCCGTCGAACTTCGACGGGGTCGTGCATCGGTTGTGTAGTGTTATCGAAGGGCTGCTACGCAAATGCGCTACAACGAAGAGAAACAGCGAAGAATCATCAGGCAGTGCCAACTTTCGAGGGTCGACCACGCGCGTCATGAGGATCTTCGCCGACGTTTCTCGTCCTTGTTACCGGACGGTCATGCCAGGTCAGCACCTTCAATCTGCCTTGTGGGCAGTCCCTTATCCAAAAAACAGCTCGGCGGTCAGACGAGCTTGCTCAAACAGTTGCCTGTACTCCCGATCGGGGAGACGTCTGCATCATGCAAGGGCAAATCGGAGGCGTCAACGGTTTTGTAGTGATTATTTTTGTTCACTACATATTGTCGGACAAAATGGTTTGGGTATGAGGATTTCCGGTCAGACACACAATCAATGTGGGAGCGAGCTTGCTCGCGATGGCGGTGTGTCAGTCAATTATCTGATGGCTGATTCACCGTCATCGCGAGCAAGCTCGCTCCCACAGAGGGGATTAGAGGGCCTTATTTTGGTTGGCCTTGCTCGCCTTGCGCGGTGCGACGCCGGTCTTGCGCTTGGCCGGCTTGCGCTTGTTCTTCCACGGGGTCGCGCCCCGCCCGGCGGGGCTGCTGATGGTCAGGCTCATGCCCTGGCAGCGGGCGACGTGCTTGCTCATCCAGGCGGCTTGCCGGGTCACGAATTCTTCCAGGCTCATTTCTCCGCTTTGCA
This sequence comes from Pseudomonas sp. R151218B TE3479, assembly GCF_053629195.1. Taxonomy (NCBI): domain Bacteria; kingdom Pseudomonadati; phylum Pseudomonadota; class Gammaproteobacteria; order Pseudomonadales; family Pseudomonadaceae; genus Pseudomonas; species Pseudomonas sp. R151218B TE3479. The sequence goes on along the minus strand of NZ_JBRJHV010000001.1, from coordinate 5,352,702 downwards.
CCATGTCCAGGGCCTGCTCCCAGATGGCGGTGGTGCCCGGGTCGGCGATGGCCCGGGGCACGGCGTCGATGAGGCTGAAGGCCGCCGGTGTGGCGGACAGGGCCTTGCCGTTTTTCACCAGGTAACCGCGGTCCAGTAGCCCCTGGATGATCGAGGCTCGGGTCGCTTCGGTGCCGATGCCGGTGGTGTCCTTGAGCTTCTGTTTGAGCAACGGGTCTTCCACCAGTTTGGCGACGTTCTTCATCGCCTTGATCAGGTCGCCTTCAGTGAAGGGCTTGGGCGGCTGGGTCCATAGGTCCTTGGGGTTCACCTCGTCCACCGCGCAATCGCGACCTTCGGCCAGTGCCGGCAAGGTTTGCGGTGCCGGTGCTTCACGGCCCTTTGCCGGCGCCAGCGCTTCGGGCAGGGCGCGTTTCCAGCCGGGTTCGACGATCTGCTTGCCCACGGCGCGCAGTGCCTGGCCGGCACAGTCGAAGTCGGCCTGGGTCCGGTCGTATTCGTGGTTGGGCAGGAACTGCGCCAGGTAGCGCGCGCGAATCAACGTATAGACCGCACGCTGCTTGCCGGCGAGTTTGTCGAGATTCCTGGCGGCGGCGGTGGGAATGATGCCGTGGTGGGCACTGACCTTGGCGTCGTTCCAGGCCCGGGATTTGCGCTGCGGCTGCAAATGCTCGCGCAGCGGCGCGAGGCTTGGGTCGGCTTGGGCGAGGGCGGACAGGATGGCCGGTGCTTCGCTGTGCTGGCTCAAGGGCAGGAAACCGCAATCGCTGCGGGGGTAGGTGATGAGCTTGTAGGTCTCGTAGAGCGACTGGGCAATGTCCAGGGTTTCCTGGGCACCGAGGCCGAGTTTCTTCGAGCAGACTTCTTGCAGGGTGCCCAGGTCGAAGGGCAACGGCGCCGCTTCGCGCAGGCGCTCGGTACGCACCTTCAGTGTCCGGGCGGTGGCGGCGTTGCTCATGGCCTGGGCCGCGTCTCGGGCCAGGGCCTGGTTCAGGCAGCGTTCCTGATCGTCACAGGCATCCGGGTCGGCGCGCCACTGGGCGGTGAACGCCGTGCCTTCATGGCTGAGTTGCACGTCGATGGCCCAATAGGCGACCGGCACGAAGTTGGCGATGCTGCGGTCGCGGTCCACCACCAGTCGCAGCGTCGGTGTCTGTACGCGGCCTACCGGCAGCACGCCCTGGTAGCCGGACTGGCGCCCCAGCAAGGTGAACAGGCGACTCATGTTCATGCCGATCAGCCAGTCGGCCCGGGAGCGGCCCAGAGCCGAGTGATACAGATTGAAGGTTTCGACGCCCGGCTTGAGGGCGGCCAGGGCCTTGCGGATCGACGCTTCGTCCAGGGCTGACAGCCATAGCCGCCGGATCGGTCCGCGATACCGGCAATGTTCCACCAGCTCGCGGGCGATCATTTCGCCTTCGCGGTCGGCGTCGGTGGCGATCACCAGTTCCTTCGCTTCCCCCAACAGGCGCTTGACCGCCTTGTACTGGCTGGCGGTTTTCGGCTTGACGGTCATTTTCCATTGCGCGGGCACGATGGGCAGGTCGGCCAGGACCCAGCGCTTGTAGCGCGCGTCGTAGGCGTCGGGTGGGGCGGTTTCCAGCAGATGGCCGATGCACCAGGTGACCGTGACGCCAGGACCCAGCCAGCAGCCGTCGCCACGGCGCGTGGCACCGAGCACCGCGGCGATGTCCTTGGCCTGGGACGGCTTTTCACACAGGTACAACTGCATAGCGCCCTTTTCCTGAGCAGATTTCATGGGGCTGTAGCATGGTCATGGATGCGCGCAAGGGCAAGTTTTATCTGTATGGATATACAGATAAAAGCGTTGCGCTGCGTTGCCAAGGGGGGGCTGGCGTGACATTCGGCGGCCTGTCGGCACGCAGAATGAATTTCTCGCAGGGGTATTGCTCATAACTTCAAGGCGGTTGAAACCGCAAAGAAGGTTTATGAGGTCAAGGAGAGTCACTTTCATGAATTCGATGCCAAATGGCAATGGCCAGGCGACTACACGTTTGATTCTCGTGGTGGAAGATGATCCAACTATCCTGGAGTTTCTCTGTGAAATCCTCGAGGAAGAAGGATTTGTCGTGGAGCCCCAGAAAAACGCTGACGATGCTTTGGAGTTCCTGGAAAAGAGCGCCCATTTTGTCGATCTGTTGCTCACCGACATCACCATGCCCGGCAAGATCGACGGTGCTGATCTGGCCAACCTGACCGGAGACCGCTGGCCGCAGATCCCGCTGCTGATCATGTCCGGCTTCGAAACGCCGGAAAGCGCCGGGATCAAGCACCACGCATCGTTCATCGCCAAGCCTTGGGCCCTGGGCCAGATGCTGGATCTGGTGGAGAGCACGGTGAAAAATCACCCCATGCACTGAGTGATCCCGGTGGAGGGTGGCGGCCAGGCACGTTTGGGTTGCAAGCGGCGATGGGCTCCATGACAATGCGAGTCATTATCAGTCGCGAATTATTCCATTGCCATGCCCGCCAACGATCTGTCCCTACGCAGTGCTGTCGACGTTCTGTACAGTGATCATCACAATTGGCTCCAGGGCTGGTTGCGCAAGCGCTTGGGCAATACGTTCGATGCCGCCGACCTGACCCAGGATACGTTTGTGCGAGTCATCAAGGCGCGCACCGCGCTGGATATCCGCGAGCCGCGACCGTACCTGTCGATGATCGCCAAAGGGCTATTGATCGATCTGTTTCGCCGGCGCTCGCTGGAACAATCCTACCTCGAAGCGTTGGCCGCCATGCCGCAGGAGCAGCACCCCTCGCTGGAAGAACAGGCGATCCTGCTCCAGGCCCTGATGGAGATCGACCGTCTGCTCCTGGGGCTGGGTCCGCGCGTCAGGCAAGCGTTCATCCTGTCGCAGTTCGATGGCCTGACGTACCCGCAAATTGCCGAGCGCCTGGGCGTCAGCGTCCGCACGGTCAACAACCACATGGCCAAGGCCATGGAACATTGCTGCCTGATGCAAATTCAATTGCAGCTTTCATGAACCTGGCCCCCGACGAGTTGCAAGCCATCCGCGTGGCGGCGCGGTGGTACGCCCGGCTGCATTCCGGTATCGCGACCGACGCGGACCGGACCGAGTGGCGCGCCTGGCTGGCCGCCGACCCATTGCACAGCCAGGCCTGGCAGCGCATGGCCGCGGTGGCCGAGCAGATGGCGAGTGTGCCGGGCGCCTTGGCGGCACCGACCTTGAGCGACACCCACCAGCGATCCCGGCGCCAGGTGTTGCGCAGCGCCTTGCTGCTGACGTCCGCCGGCGGCCTGGGCTGGCTGGGCTGGCGCAGCCCGGCAACCCAGAACCTGTTTTGTGATTACCGCACCGCGGTGGGCGAGCGTCGCGCCTTCCAGCTGGCCGATGGCAGCACGGTCCTGCTCAACACCGACACCTCAATCAATGTTCGTTTCGATGGACAGCAGCGGCGCCTGGAGCTGTTGCGGGGTGAGGTGCTCGTGACGACGGCGGTCGATCCCTTGCGACGTCCGTTCAAGGTGGTCACGGGGCCGGTCGAGGTGCTGGCGCTGGGCACGCGGTTTATCGTCCGTAGCCAGGCGCGGGGCGGCGAAGTGGCGGTGCTTGAGAAAGCGGTCGAAGTGAGCCTGTTGGCAAGTGGATCAAGGATGCGGGTCGAAGCCGGCCAGCGCCTGGATTTCAACGAGCGGTCATTGGGGACGCTGCGCGGCAACGATGTGTCGGTCGGTGCTTGGCAGAAGGGAAGCATTATCGCCATTGACCGTCCCCTGGCGGCGCTGCTGGATGAACTGTCGCGCTATCGACCCGGTGTGCTGCGTTGGGATCCGGCGATTGGCGACTTGAAGGTTTCCGGCGTATTTCCCGTCGACAACACCGATCTCGCCCTGGCCGCGCTGGAAAGTGGCTTTTCGTTGCGAGTGACTCGCTACAGCCGATTCTGGGTCCAGGTCTCCGGTGGCGATCGGCGGTAATGCTACGTAATAAAAAAATCAGCCCCTGCACTTTTCGTCCCCATCGTTCGGCTCTTCCTCAGTGAGTTTTTATCGACCATTTTGGGGAGGGGAAAAATGACTTGGGTGAGCGCGCCAGAGCGTCTGGTGTTTGCAGTGAAAATCGGCTTGCTGGCGGTCACGACCGCCAGCGCCACGGCCGTGAACGCCAGCCCGGTTCCAGCGGCTGCGACGCAGCAGCGTTCGGTGCAGGCCTACGCTATCGGCGCCGGTCGTCTGGTGGATGTGCTGACCCGTTTCTCCAGTGCCGCTGGTGTCGCCCTTTCGTTTGATGCCCGGCAGCTCGAGGGTTTGCAATCGTCCGGCCTGAGCGGTTCTTTCGGCGTAGGCGACGGGTTCGCCCGTATTCTGGCAGGGAGCGGCCTGCAAGCCGCCCTGCAGACCAACGGCACCTACGTGCTGCGCCGGGTGCCAGTCAGCGGTTCGGCACTGGAACTGGACGCAACCACCATCGAGGCTCAGCGGCTCGGGGCGACCACCGAGCAGAGCAACTCCTACACGACGGGGGCGATCACGATCGGCAAGGGCGAGCACTCCCTGCGCGAAACACCGCAATCGGTGACAGTCATGACTCGCAAGATGCTTGATGACCAGAACCTCAATACCATCGAACAAGTCATGGAAAAGACCCCTGGCATTACCGTCTACGACTCGACCATGGGCGGCAAGTATTTCTATTCCCGCGGGTTCCGCATGTCTGGCCAATATCAATACGACGGCGTTCCGCTGGACATGGGCAACAGTTATGTCCAGGCCGACAGTTTCAGCAGTGACATGGCCTATTACGACCGTGTCGAAGTGCTGCGCGGCGCCGCCGGGATGATGAAGGGGGCGGGCGGCACGTCTGGCGGCGTCAACTTCGTTCGTAAGCGCGGCCAGACCACGGCGCAGACCGAGCTCAGCCTGTCCGGGGGAACCTGGGACAATTACCGTGGGCAGGTCGATACCGGTGGCCCGTTGAATGACGCCGGCACCGTGCGGGGCAGGGCGGTGGTCGCCGAGCAGAGCCGGCACTATTTCTACGATGATGCCCGGCGCAAGGACCAGATCTACTACGGCGCCCTGGACTTCGACCTGTCGCCCGACACAACGCTCGGCCTGGGCGTTGCCTATGAGGACGTCGATGCAAGCCCTTGCTGGGGCGGGATGCCGCGCTACCGGGACGGCAGCGATCTGAAACTCAGCCGTTCCACTTGCCTGGACCCCTCGTGGAACACCTGGCGCAGCCAGCGGACCACGGTGTTCGGCGATCTCAAGCATCAGCTCAACGACGACTGGGCCGTGAAGGTCGCCAGTGTCTATACGAAAAATACCCAGGACATCAAATACGCGTTTGCATCGGGCTCGGTGGCGCCAGGCACTTCGACCACCAACATGCTGGGCAGCATGTATGACTATGACCAGGTCGATTACGGCCTCGACGCCTACCTGGACGGCAAGTTCGACGCCCTGGGGCAGCAACATGAGTTGATCGTCGGTTTCAACGCCAGTCGTTCGGACAAGGATGATTTTTTCTCGGTGGCGCTGTTGCCGCAGAAGCAGAATGTGTTCGATCCGGACCGACATATTCCCGAGCCGGACGACAGTTACTTCATCGAAAACTCGACGCGCGGAGGCCCGGTCAAGACCGTGACCGAGCAGCAAGGCATGTATTCGACCCTGCGGCTGAAACTGGCTGACCCCTTGACGTTTGTCGTCGGTAGCCGGGTGAGTTGGTACAACTCCAAGACCGATTCGGTGTTCCTCACGGGCGGTACGGAGCACGCCAAGAGCACGGAGACGGGGCAAGTCACGCCGTTTGCCGCCGTGTTGCTGGACCTCAATGAGCACCTGACGGCCTATGCCAGCTATTCGGATATCTTCACGCCCCAAGGCAACTACCGCTCCGAAAGCGGCTCGGCACTCAAGCCCCTGGTGGGCGAGAGTTATGAGCTGGGGATCAAGGGCGAGTGGTTCGAGGGACGCCTGAACAGCGCCTTCAACCTGTTCCGCACGTTGCAGAAAGACCAGGCCCAGACGGACTACAACTCCAGTTGTGCGTCTTCGGACGGGTACTGCTACGAGAACGCTGGCAAGGTGCGCGCCCAGGGTTTCGAAGCCGAGATCAGCGGTGAAGTCATCGAGCGCCTGCAGCTGCTGGCCGGTTACACCTACACCCAGACCAAGACCCTCGACGACATTGATACCAGCCTCAACGGTGGTTCGTTCAATAGCTATGTACCACGTCATGTGCTGCGGCTGTGGGGCGATTATGCCCTCGGCGGGACGTTCGAACGGTTCAGTGTCGGCGCCGGGGTCAATGCCCAAAGCGACAATTTCCGCGTATCGCCGGCGACGGGCGAGAAGATCACCCAGGCCGGTTATGCCGTGTGGAACGGCCGCGTCGGTTACCGCATCGATGACACCTGGTCGGTGGCCCTCAATGGCAACAACCTGTTCGACAAGCGCTACTACACCACCATCGGCACCGAGAGCTTCGGTAACTATTACGGTGAACCGCGCAACTTCACCATGACCTTGAAGGGGCGCTTCTGAACCGGTGGCGAGGGCGCCCATGCCCTCGCCACGGTTTTGCCCTCAGTTGGTATCCAGGTCCACGTTGCGGGTTTCCCGCAGGCAGATCATGCCCACCACCAGGCTTACCCCGGTGATCACCACCGGGTACCACAGCCCGTAGAAGATATCTCCGGTGTAGACCACCAGGGCAAACGACACGGTGGGCAGGAAACCGCCGAACCAGCCGTTGCCGATGTGGTAGGGCAGGGACATGGAGGTGTAGCGGATCCGGGTCGGGAACAGTTCGACCATCAGCGCCGCCAGCGGTCCGTAGCACATCGCCGAGATGATGATCAGCGCGACGATCAAGGCCACGATCATCGGCCGGTTGATCTGCTGGGCATCGGCCTGCTGCGGGTAGCCGGCCAGGGTCACCGCACCGCGCAGGGCCGCTTCGTCGTAACCTTCGAGTTTCACGTCACCGACGCTGACCTGCACGGCGCTACCGGCCGGTGCCGCGACGCTGATGTAGGGCAGGCCTTGCTTGACCAGGAAGGTCTTGACCTTGTCGCACGGGCTGTCGAAACGCGCCTTGCCCACCGGGTCGAACTGGAAGGTACAGGTGGCCGGGTCGGCGACCACGGTGATCGGCGCCTGGCGGCTGGCCTGGTCGATGGCCGGGTTGGCGTAGTGGGCCAGGGTCTTGAAGATCGGAAAGTACAGGGCCGTCGCCAGCAGCAGGCCGATCATCAGCACCGGTTTGCGCCCGACCTTGTCCGACAGCCAGCCGAAAAAGATGAAGAACGGCGCGCCAATCACCACGCTGACAATCAGCAGGCTATTGGCCAGGGCCGGGTCCATCTTCAGGAACTGGGTGAGGAAAAACAGCACGTAGAACTGCGCCGCGTAGAAGGTCACCGCTTGCCCGGCGTTGATGCTGAACAGGGCGATCAGCACCACCTTCAGGTTTTCCCATTTGCCGAACGATTCGCGGATCGGCGCCTTGCAGCACTTGCCTTCTTCCTTCATTTTCAGGAAGGCCGGCGACTCGTGCAGGCTCAGGCGAATCCAGGTGGAGATGCCCAGCAACAGGATCGACAGCAGGAACGGAATGCGCCAGCCCCAGACTTCGAACTGATCGCCGGTGAAGTAGCGGCAGCCCAGCACCACGAGTAGCGAGAGCAACAGCCCCAACGTGGCGGTGGACTGAATCCAACTGGTATGGAAACCGCGCTTGCCCATTGGCGCATGCTCGGCGACATAGGTCGCCGCGCCTCCGTACTCGCCGCCCAGGGCCAGTCCCTGGAGCATGCGCAACACCACCAGGATGATCGGCGCGGCAATGCCGATGCTGGCGTAGTTGGGCAGCAGGCCGACGCAGAACGTCGCCAGACCCATGAGGATGATGGTGGCCAGGAACGTGTACTTGCGCCCGATCATGTCTCCCAACCGACCGAACACCAGTGCCCCGAACGGCCGCACGATGAAACCGGCGGCGAAGGCCATCAGGGCGAAGATGAACGCGGTGGTGTCGTTGACCCCGGCGAAGAACTGTTTGCTGATCACCGCCGCCAGGGCGCCATAGAGGAAAAAGTCGTACCACTCGAACACCGTCCCCAGGGACGAGGCGAAGATGACTTTCTGGGTTTCCTGGCTGGTGCCGGCGCTGCGCGTGGCTTCCAGGGGCTGAACATGCTCGGACATAGCGGTATCCCTCACAGTGATTGTTTTTGTTGTTCCACTGTCGACGCCGGGGAGGCGTCTCCTGATTTGACACACTTTCCTTGAATCGACTCACCCCCTTGTGGGAGCGAGCTTGCTCGCGATGACGGCGGCACATTCAACTTGTGGGTGACAGACAGGCCGCTATCGCGAGCAAGCTCGCTCCCACAGGTGTCTCTGTTGTTCTTCAGACCGTAGCAGGTGCTTTTTCTACGTCGGTGTTCCTCGTCGCGGGGTTGAGCATCATTTGCGCCGCCTTCTCGGCAATCATCAGCGTCGGCGAGCAGGTGTTGCCCGAGGTGATGCGCGGCATGATCGAGGCATCGGCGATGCGCAGCCCCTTGATGCCGTGGACGCGCAGTTGCGCATCCACCACCGCGTCGCGATCCTGGCCCATGCGGCAAGTGCCGACCGGGTGGAAAATCGTCGTGCCGATGCGGGCGGCGGCCTGGTGCAGTTGCTCTTCGGTTTGCAGGCTGGGGCCCGGCAGGTATTCCACCGGTTTGAACGCGCTCAGGGCCGGGGCCGCGACGATGCGTCGGGTCAGGCGGATGGCGTCGGCGGCGACCCGCAGGTCCTCGGGGTGGCTCAGGTAGTTGGGCTGGATCAGCGGCGCTTCGTGCGGGTCGGCCGAACGAATGTCCACTCGGCCACGGCTTTGCGGGCGCAGGTCGCAGACCGACGCGGTGAACGCCGGGAAGCTGTGCAGCGGTTCGCCGAAGCGTTCCAGGGACAGTGGCTGCACGTGATATTCGAGGTTGGCCGAGGTCTGTTCCGGGCCCGAGCGGGCGAACGCGCCGAGTTGGCTGGGGGCCATGGACAGCGGGCCGCTGCGGTCATACAAGTAGCGCAGGCCCATGCCCATCTTGCCCCACAGGGTGCCGGCGATCTGGTTCAGGGTGCGGGCGTTTTCCAACTGGTAAATCAGCCGCAGTTGCAGGTGGTCCTGCAAATTGCCGCCGACACCGGGCAGTTCATGGGTCACGCCGATGCCCAGGCGTTGCAGCAGGCTGCGTGGGCCGATCCCGGAGCGTTGCAGGATCCCCGGCGAACCCACGGCCCCGGCGCACAGGACGATTTCCTTGCGGGCCTTGAAGGTCATGCCCTTGCCTTGCCAGCGCGCGCTGACGGCGTGGGCGCGGTCGTCACGCAGCAACACGCGGTCGACCTCGACGTCGGTCAACACCGTGAGGTTGGCGCGCTGGCGAACCGGCTTGAGAAACGCCTTGGCCGCGTTCCAGCGCACCCCGGCTTTCTGGTTGACCTGAAAGTAGCCACAGCCTTCATTGTCGCCGCTGTTGAAGTCGTCGACGTTGGGGATGCCGCTCTGCTCGGCGGCACTGCGGAAGGCATCGAGAATCGGCCATGACAGGCGCTGGCGTTCGACCCGCCATTCGCCGCCGGCGCCGTGAAATTCGGAGGCGCCGGCAAAGTGGTTTTCGCTCTGGCGGAACAGCGGCAGCACGTCTTCCCAGGCCCAGCCGGGATTGCCCTCGGCAGCCCAGCCATCGTAGTCCGCGGCCTGGCCGCGCATGTAGATCATGCCATTGATGGAGGAGCAACCGCCCAGGACCTTGCCGCGCGGGTAGCTCAGGGCCCGCCCTTGCAGGCCCGGTTGTGCTTCGGTCTTGAAGCACCAGTCGGTGCGTGGGTTGCCGATGCAGAACAGGTAGCCGACCGGGATGTGAATCCACGGATAGTTGTCGCGTCCACCAGCTTCGAGCAGCAGCACCCGGTGGTGCGGGTTGGTCGAAAGCCGATTGGCCAGCAAGCACCCGGCAGGGCCGGCGCCCACGATCACGTAATCGTATTCATCGACGACAGGTTGCATTCGCGACCTCATTCTTGTTGTTGTGGGACTCATCCTAGTTGTTAGTTTTCGTCAAAAGAATGTTAGTTTTTGCGCAGTGGCTGTGCGTTTATAAACAGTCATGCCTTCAGGCGTGTTCAAGGATCGCTTCATGTTCGACTGGAATGACCTGCGCTATTTTCTGGAACTGCAACGCAGCGGGCGTTTGTTGACGGCTGCACGGCGCCTGAACACCACCCACGCCACGGTGGCCCGGCATATCGAGGCCATCGAGAAAAGCCTGGGCACCGCGTTGTTCGTCCAGCATGCCCAGGGCTATGAACTGACCCCGGCCGGCGAGACGTTGCTCAAGCACGCCGAAGCCATGGAAAACGTGGCGTTACTGGCCCAGGAGGACATCACCCAGTCCAGTGCGCCCTTGGGCAAGATCCGCCTGGGGGTGACCGAAGGGCTGGGCATCATGTTCCTCGCCAGTCGCATGGACGGGTTGTTCCAGCGCTATCCGGGGTTGGAGGTGGAACTGGTGGCGGTGCCGCGCTTTGTCAGCATCCTCAACCGTGAGGCGGAAATCAGCATCCACCTCGAACGCCCGGCGGCCGACCTGTTGGTGACTCGCAAACTCACCGACTACAGCCTGGCGCTGTACGCCAGCCAGGCCTACCTGGACCGCTCGCCACCGTTGCGCAGCCGCGAGGACCTGGCTCGCCACGCCTGGATCGGTTATGTCGACGACCTTCTGTTCAGCCAGGAACTGATGTTCCTCAACAGCTTTTGCCGCAACCCCCGGGTGGTGTTCCACAGCACCAGCGTCATCGCCCAGCAACAAGCCGCGCGCTCGGGCCTGGGGATCGCCGTGTTGCCGTGCTACATGGCCAGCGGTGACACGACACTGGTGCCGTTGCTGCCGGACGAAACCATCCGCCGCAGCTATTGGATCAGCACCCGCCGCGAACTGCACAAGTCCGTACGCCTGCGGGTGTTGTGGGATTACGTGGTGCAGTTGTGCGAGCGCGAGCAGGCCCTGCTGCTGCCCTGACCCTAAATCCCTCGCCACAGTGGGCTGTGCAAGTGCTGGCCGCCCAAGCCCCCTTTTATGGCCCCCAATGACCTTAAGCCGACGCGGTGGCGTGCCTTAGTGTGGGAACTGCCAGACCCACAAACAAGAAAGGCGCAGCCATTGCGCCGCCAAGAGGGGCCTTATGTCGGCAATCACGCCTTCCTTCCTGCTTCGAACCGCTGCCGTCGTGTCGTTCGGCGCGTTGCTTGTCGCGTGTGGCGAAGAGGCCAAGCCGCCCGCGCCCACGGTATTCACGGCCATGCCCAGCGATGCGGCACTGGCCCAGGTCTACGACAGCAGTTGCAAGCTCTGCCACGCCAACCCCGGTGCCGGAGCGCCGTTGACTGGCGACACGAACGCCTGGGCCCCGCGGGTCGCCCAGGGCGCCGACACCCTGCTGGACCACGCGATCAACGGCTACAACGGCATGCCGCCGATGGGCCTGTGCATGCACTGTTCCGAGGAGCAGTTCCTGGCCCTGATCGCTTTCATGTCCGGTCAACACTTCCAATAATGAATACGGGTACTACGGCATGACGATGGACTACTCACGGCGTCGGCTGCTGCAACAGGCCGGCGTTGTCGCCGCCTTCACTGCACTGGCCAGCCAGGGCGCACTGGCCGAGTTGATGCGTGCGCCGCGGTTGATCCCGTGGCGCAACTGGTCCGGTGCGCAGAGTTGCCTGCCGGCGGCGCGCCTGGCCCCCAAGGACCTCGATGAACTGGTGCAGGTGGTGCGCCGCGCCGAAGGGCGAATTCGTCCAGTGGGGTCCGGTCATTCCTTCAGCGCCCTGGTGCCCACCGATGGCACCTTGTTGTCGCTGAGTTTTTTCAGTGGCCTGCTGGATCACGACGAGGCCAGCCTGCAAGCCACGTTCGGCGGCGGCACGCCCATGTCTCGCATGGGGCCGGCGCTCAAGGCCATCGGTCAGGCACTGCCGAACATGGCCGACGTGGATTACCAGACCCTGGCCGGTGCTATCGCCACCTCGACCCATGGCACCGGCAAGGCTTTTGGCTCGTACGCATCCCAGGTCGTCGGCCTGCAACTGGTGACGGCCAGCGGCGAGGTCCTCGATTGCGATGCCCAGCGTCATACCGAAGTATTCAAGGCCGGCCGGGTGTCCCTTGGCGCGCTGGGGCTGGTGACCCGCGTGCGCCTGCAGAACCGCGCCGCCTATCGCTTGCGCGAGCACCAGTGGGTGGCGAAAACCGAGGAGTTGCTCGAGGACGTGGACGCCAACACCCGGGACAACCAGCACTGGGAAATGCAAGTTGTTACCCATTCCGACTATGCGCTGTCGATCACCCTGAACGAGACCACGGATCCGGCCACGCCGCCGATCAGCCCAGAGGAGGAGGGCGGCAATGAATTCGTTTCCCTGATCGAAAATCTCGACAAGTACGGCAGCGATTTTCCGGCGATCCGGCGAGCGTTGCTCAACAGCCTGCGGCTGGTGGCCGATTTCGATGACCGCGTCGGTGATTCCCATGACATCTATGCCAACGCCCGTACCGTGCGCTTCAACGAGATGGAGTACTCAGTGCCGGCCGAACACGGCCCGGCGTGCCTGCGGGAGATCCTCGCACTGATCCGCGACAAGGACCTGCGCACCTGGTTTCCCATCGAATACCGCTACGTGAAGGCCGACGACATCGCCTTGAGCATGTTCGAGGGCCGGGACAGTTGCTCGATCTCCGTGCACCAGCACTACCAGATGGACCATCACAATTTCTTCGCCGCCATCGAACCGATCTTCTGGAAGTACCAGGGGCGTCCGCATTGGGGGAAATTGCACTCCCTGAACGCCAAGGCCCTCCAAGCGCTGTACCCGCGCTGGACTGAATTCACCCAGGTGCGCCAGGCACTGGACCCAGGCGGCAAGTTCCTCAATGGGCATCTTTCATCGATTCTGGGTTTGAGCTGAAGCAAGAACCTGTGGGAGCGAGCTTGCTCGCGATGGCGGTGCATCAATCGACATCTATGCAAACTGATGCATTGCTATCGCGAGCAAGCTCGCTCCCACAATTGTTTTGGGGTGTTCATAAGGTTCTGTATTCCCCTGCACGTCTCCTGTGGGACTGAGCCTGCTCGCGAAGCAGCGACTCGATCAGAACGCAAACGGAATACTGATCTTGGCCCAGAGCATTTCCCCCTCCGGGCGATTCTCCACGTCGAACTCCTTGGCCCAGCGGATCTCGGCGCTGGCGTACTTGAGGAAGGTCAGGTGCAGCGCCGGGCCAATGGCGAAGACCTGGCCGCGCACGCCATCGTCCACGTCTTGCCCGGCGAATTGCACGGTACGGCCGTACTGTTTGTCGTCGGTGGTCTGCTTGAGGTAGTAGCCGTTGAGCCCCAGCCTCAGGTTGTCGGTCACGCGGTAGCTGGCGGAATAGTCGAAGTGGAAAATCTGCCCCGAACGGTAGTCGGTGTCCTTGTTCTTGCGGTTGAAGCTGTAGGTGCTTTTCATCGACACCTCGGTGTCTTCCGTGGGCAACCAGGTGAAGGAAAACAGCGGTTTGTAGGTGTAGAAATTGTTGCTGGTGTTGGCCAGTCGATCAGTGCTGTATTCGCCGGTCGGTACGGTGATTTCCACCGCCGCGGCCAGGGTCAGGTTTTTGCCCATGTCCCAGAGCACAATGGGCGAAATGGTGGTGTCGCCCATGCCCTCGCGGGTGTCATGCAGGCCGAACACCGAAACTTCCTGCTTGATCCAGGGCTGGGCGATGTAGATCCCCGCGCGCCCACCGGCCACCCGCAACGGGCTCAGGTAATCGATGCGCGGGACCACTGCCGTGGATTCGATTTCGACATCCGGCAGTTCGCCGCCCAATGAACTGATGTTGAATTTCCGAGCCTTGTAATGGTTGTAGTAGAGGTTGAACGCGACCATGTGGTCCGGAAGGCTGTCGACCTCCAGCGGCAACACAAAAAAGCCGTCGGTGCCTGGGCCGATGTTGTCCACCCCCGATTCGGTAGCCAGGGCGGGCAGGGCACCGCCGCAGGCCAGGCCGAGGGTCAGTTGCAAGGCGAATGTCGTGCGGATCGGGTTCATGGGAGGCTCATTATTATTGTTGGAAATGCACCGGAGGTCCGAGTCATACAAATAAGCCGTTCGCCGCCGACAGGGCAGGGTATTGGCGGCCATAGAGGGGACTTGGGCGGCCAGATTTTTAACCCCCCCTATCCAGCGGCTCATGCTAACTTTATGAAATAACCGGTTACAAAAAACGCCACCTAACGTGCTCCGGAATCCGTCTCATGCAGATGAAAGTCATCGACCCGACCTATGAATTGGCGCTGGTATCGCCATTCCTGCTGCAAACCCTGGCCGAGGTGGTGGCGGACAAGGGCTTCGATGCCGCCAGCCTGTGTCGCGGCCTGGGGTTCGACCTCGATGACCTGCAAGATCCTGCCCAGCGTATTTCCTACCGCCAGGCCGTGATCATGATTCAACGTTCGCTCAAGCTGTTGCCCGACCAGGGCCTGGGGTTGTGGGTGGGTGACCGCAACGTGCTTGGCACCCTCGGCCTGCTGGGCCACGTCTTGTCGTTGTGCGAAACCCTGCGCGATGCCTTCGCCCTGGGGGTTCGTTACCAGCACACCACCGGCGGCATCGCGGTGACCCGTGTCGAAGAAGCCGCTGACCGGATCATGGTCGAGGCGACATGCCGCCTGCCTTTCGCCGAGATCCAGGTGTTTGCCGTGGAAGAGTTCTTCGCCAGCCTGATGGTCTATGGCCGGGCGCTGGCCAATCCCGATTTCAAGCCCCTGGCCGTGGAATTCATGCACGCCGCGCCGTCCTACGCCCAGGAATACCAACGGATATTGGGGCCGGATGTGCGCTTCGGTTGCCGGCACAATCGAATGCTGATCGATGTGCGTTGGCTGGATATGCGCCTGCCCAATCACCACCCGCTGGCCCTGCGCCAGGCATTGGCCTTGCTGGAGCAGGAAGCCTGCGAGGTTCACCAAAAGATCGACCTGATCCAGACCGTGGAACGGGCCATTGCCCGGGACCTGACCCGTGGCAGCCACATCGAGAAAATCGCCGGCGATCTCAACATGAGCAGCCGCACCCTGCGTCGACGCCTGACCGAACACAGCCTGACCTTCGAGACCTTGCTCGAACAAGTGCGCCGCGGCCGCACCCTGAACCTGTTGGCCAACCCCGAGCTGTCCATCGAGCGCATCACCGAAGAGGTCGGCTACAGCGATGTGCGCAGTTTCCGCCGGGCGTTCCGGCGCTGGACCGGTATGAGCCCGAGCGCGTTTCGCAACGAAGGGCAAACGTTGTAGCCACGACATTCAGGCTGGGTCTGATTAAACTCCCGTCTTTTTTGAAAGGCTTCATTGCGCAGCCGGGGGCCTTGATTTCATGAGTCAAACGATGAAAACGGTACGCTGGGGCATGATCGGGTGTGGCAGCGTGACGGAACGCAAGAGTGGGCCGGCCTTCTACAAGGCGCCCGGTTCAGCGCTGGTAGCGGTGATGGGGCGACGTTTGGAGGCCGTCTCCGATTATGCTGAACGCCACGGCATCGCCAGGTTCTACACCGACGCGCAGGCACTGATCGATGATCCCGAAGTCGATGCGGTTTACATTGCGACGCCGCCCGACAGTCATTTGAGCTATAGCCTGCTGGTGGCTGCCGCCGGCAAACATTGCTGTGTCGAGAAACCCATGTCCCTCAATGTCGCGCAGAGCCGGGAAATGCAGCGCGTATTCAACACTGCAGGGGTGCAGTTGTTTGTGTCGTACTACCGGCGCTCGCTGCCGCGTTTTCGCAAGGTGCGGCAATGGATCGAGCAAGGATGCATCGGTGACATCCGGCATTTGACCTGGACGCTGACTAAGCCCGCGTCATCGGCGGATATCAACGGCGCGACCAATTGGCGTACCGATCCGGCGATTGCAGGTGGAGGTTATTTCACGGACCTGGCCTGCCATGGTCTTGATCTGTTCCAGTTCCTGTTGGGGGACATTGTCGAAGTGACAGGTTTCGCCGCTCGCCAGAACGGCTTGTATCAGGCAGAAGATGCGGTCGTGGCCAATTGGCGTTTTGCCAGCGGAGCCACAGGCATGGGTTGTTGGAACTTCGTCGCTGACCGACGTGAGGACCGCGTGGAGGTGATAGGCAGCCAGGGGCGGATCAGCTTCTCGGTGTTCGACGAGGCGCCGCTGCAACTGTATACGGACACCTCCGTCAGCCTCGACATTCCTCATCATCCTGAGCATATCCAGTGGCACCATGTACTCGGCATGAATGCCCATATCCGGGGTGAGTCGAAGCATCCCGCCGTGGCCGAAGAGGCCTTGAAGACCGACTGGGTGATGGACCGCATTCTCCAGCGCTGTTGAGGCGAGGCCGTGTGGGCATAACCTAATGCTCAAAGAGTATTTCCCAAGCGTCGGACGGGTTCCCTAAGATCACGTCATAACTCGTTATGACAAGTGATAGAGGCCATGTCCGACAACGTTCTTTCCCTCAACAGCGTACCGCTGCACACGCAACTGCGAGACGTGCTGCGTGCGCGGATTCTTGACGGTGAATACCCCCAGGGCGGGCAGATGCCCTCGGAAAGCGAGCTCGGCGCGTTGTTTCGCGTCAGCCGCATCACCGTGCGCCAGGCCTTGGGCGATTTGCAAAAGGAAGGCCTGATTTTCAAGATCCATGGCAAAGGCACGTTCGTGGCCAAGCCCAAGACCTTCCAGAACGTCAGCACTCTCCAGGGCCTGGCCGAGTCCATGACCGGGCGCGGTTTCGAGGTGATCAACCGCTTGCTCAGTTTCAAGTTCATCGCGGCCGACAAACAGGTGGCCGAGCGCCTGAAGTTGACGGAAGGAGACACGGTGGCGCAGATCAAACGGGTGCGCTTGATCAACCGCGAGCCGGTTTCCCTGGAAATCACCTACCTGCCCAAAGCCCTGGGTGAACGGCTGGAAAAGGCCGACCTGGTCACCCGCGACATTTTCCTGATCCTGGAAAACGACTGCGCCTTGACATTGGGCCATGCCGACCTGGCCATCGATGCGGTGCTGGCCGACAGTGACCTGACCCAGGCGCTGGAGGTCGAGCCAGGCTCGCCGATCATGCGCATCGAGCGCCTGACCCATGACGCCAGCGGTCAGCCCCTGGACTTTGAACACCTCTATTACCGCGGCGATGCCTTCCAGTACCGCTTGCGGATCGACCGGCAAAAAGGGGACGCAGCTCCATGACTAGAAGCACCCTGGAACAGGAATACGACATTGTCGTCATCGGCGGTGGCACGGCCGGGCCCATGGCGGCGATCAAGGCCAAGGAGCGCAACCGCGATCTGCGCGTGCTGCTGGTGGACAAGGCCAACGTCAAGCGCAGCGGTGCCATCAGCATGGGCATGGACGGCTTGAACAACGCGATCATCCCCGGCCATTCCACGCCCGAGCAGTACACCAAGGAAATCACCATCGCCAACGACGGCATCGTCAACCAGGCGGCGGTGTACGCCTATGCCACCCACAGCTTTGAAACGATCGAGCAACTGGACCGCTGGGGCGTGAAGTTCGAGAAGGATGAAACCGGCGACTACGCGGTGAAAAAGGTCCATCACATGGGCGCCTACGTGCTGCCGATGCCGGAAGGGCACGACATCAAGAAGGTGCTTTACCGCCAACTGAAACGGGCGCGAGTGAGCATCACCAATCGGCTGGTCTGCACGCGGTTGCTGACCGATGAAGCGGGCGCGGTGAACGGTGTGATGGGCTTCGATTGCCGCACCGCCGACTTTCATGTGATCAAGGCCAAGGCGGTCATCCTCTGCTGCGGCGCGGCGGGGCGCCTGGGCTTGCCGGCCTCCGGCTACCTGATGGGCACGTATGAGAACCCGACCAATGCCGGCGACGGCTATGCCATGGCCTATCACGCCGGTGCCGAATTGGCGAATCTGGAGTGCTTCCAGATCAACCCGTTGATCAAGGACTACAACGGCCCGGCGTGCGCTTATGTCACCGGCCCCCTGGGCGGCTACACCGCCAACAACAAGGGCGAGCGCTTCATCGAGTGCGACTACTGGAGCGGGCAGATGATGTGGGAATTCCATCAGGAACTCGAAGGTGGCAATGGCCCGGTGTTCCTCAAGCTCGATCACCTGGCCGAGGAAACCATCCAGAACATCGAAGAGATCCTGCACAGCAACGAACGGCCGAGTCGCGGTCAGTTCCATGCCAACCGCGGCACCGACTACCGCACGCAGATGGTGGAGATGCACATCTCCGAAATCGGTTTTTGCAGCGGTCATTCGGCGTCGGGCGTGTGGGTCAACGAGCGGGCCGAGACTTCGGTCAAGGGCCTGTACTCGGCCGGCGACATGGCGGCAGTGCCGCACAACTACATGCTCGGTGCGTTCACCTACGGCTGGTTTGCCGGCAACAACGCTGCGGATTTCGTCGCCGGGAAGGATTTCTCGGCGCTGGATGCCGGGCAGATCGAACGGGAGAGGGCACGTGTCTACGCGCCACTGGAGCGCGAGCACGGCCTGCCACCGGCCCAGGTGGAATACAAGCTGCGCCGCTTCGTCAACGATTACCTGCAGCCGCCGAAAGTCACCAAGAAAATGCAGATCGGCCTGCAACGCTTCAGCGATATCCAGCGCGACCTGGACCAGATCAAGGCCCACAACCCTCACGAGTTGATG
This sequence comes from Pseudomonas sp. R151218B TE3479, assembly GCF_053629195.1. NCBI lineage: Bacteria > Pseudomonadati > Pseudomonadota > Gammaproteobacteria > Pseudomonadales > Pseudomonadaceae > Pseudomonas > Pseudomonas sp. R151218B TE3479. Next base: position 5,333,939 of record NZ_JBRJHV010000001.1, on the reverse strand, counting down.
CGCGCCATGGAAGTCAGCGTGATCCGCGACTGCGCCGAAATGGCCGCCCGTGCCTCGCTGTTCCGCGCCGAAAGCCGTTGGGGCCTGTACCACTATCGGGTCGATCATCCACAACGCAACGACAGCGACTGGTTCTGCCATTGCCATTTGAAGAAGGGCGATGACGGCGCGATGACTTCATTCAAGAAAGCCGTCGAACCCTACGTCATCGCCCTCGATGCCGACGAACTGCAGGCCTACGACCGGCTGCGGGTCGGTGCCGACGCGGCGTGAACCGTCCACCCAGAGAGAACGCCCATGGCCTATCAACCCCAGGAAATCTTTTTCCGCTCCAATGCCCCCGTCACCGTGGACGAGGACAAATGCATCGCTCACAAGGGCTGCACGGTTTGCGTCGATGTGTGCCCCATGGACCTGCTGGCGATCAACCCGGCGACCCAGAAGGCCTACATGGCATTCGACGAATGCTGGTACTGCATGCCCTGTGAAAAGGACTGCCCGACGGGGGCGGTGAAAGTGGAGATTCCGTATCTGTTGCGCTGACTGGCAGGACGCCATCGCGAGCAAGCTCGCTCCCACAAGGGATCGAAGCCAGTCGCAGATCTTATGTACACCGATAAACCTGTGGGAGCGAGCTTGCTCGCGATGAGGCCCACCCAAACACCACAAAAGCCATCCGGCCACCCCCGGACGCATTCAGAACACCCCTCGTTTCCCACCGCGCCCTGATCGTGGCGGAGACGACATCCAATAAATGATTCGAGGGGACACACCCATGCTATTGCGTGCAGCACTCGCCGGTCTGGTACTGGCTTCATTGACCTTGCCTGCCCAGGCAGAAACCATCCGTATCGCCATCGGCACCCAGGACACCACCATCAACTGCGCCGCCGGCGGCTTGTTGATCCGGGAGTTGGGCCTGCTGGATAAATACCTGCCCCATGATGGCGCCTACAAGGATGCCCAGTACGACATTCAGTGGAAGAACTTCACCAGCGGCGCGCCGCTGACCAACGAGATGGTCGCCGGCAAACTCGACTTCGGCGCCATGGCCGATTTCCCTGGCGCGTTCAACGGCGTGGCGTTCGAAACCGCCGGCAAGCACAGCCTGTTCATCAGCGTGCTGTCGGGCAGCACCCAGGGCAGCGGCAACGGCATCGTGGTGCCCAGTGCGTCGGGCGTGCAGTCCCTGGGCGAGCTCAAGGGCAAGACCATTTCCGTACCGTTTGCGTCCACCGCCCACGGCATGTTGCTGCGCGCCGTCGCGGCCCAGGGCTGGGACCCGCTCAAGGATGTCAACATCATCGCCCAGCCGCCGGAAGTCGCCGGTTCGGCGTTGCAAGCCGGCAAGATCGACGCCCACGCCGACTTCGTACCGTTCGCCGAACTGTTCCCCAGCCGGGGTTTCGCCCGCAAGATCTACGACGGCGCCCAGGCCAACACACCCACGTTCCACGGCGCGCTGGTGGACCAGGCCTATGCCAAGCAGTACCCGGAAATCGTCGTCGCCTACCTGCGCGCCACCATCGAGGCCAATCAACTGCTGGCCGCCGAGCCGGAGAAGTACAGCGAGTTGATCGCCAAGGTCACTGGTGTGGATGCCGAGGTCAATTACCTGTTCCACGGGCCGCTGGGGGTGCAGACCCGAGACCTGACCTGGAAACCGGAATACCGCCAGGCCGTCGGTACCGCCATCGACACCCTCAAGCTGCTGAAAAAGGCTGATCGCGGCCTGGACCTCAATACCTTCATCGATGATCAGTACATCCGCGCCGCCTTCAAGGCGTCGAACCTGGACTACAACGCGCAATTGGCTAATTACGCCCAGACCCCGCTAGGCAGCAGCGATGCGTCGACCGGCCAGGCAATCGCCGACGCCCGCCACGTGGCCGAGATCTGGGTGCGAGGCGAGGCGAAAGTGCGCCATTACGCCTCGGCCCAATCGGCCTTCGCCGCGCTGGCGAGCTTCAAGCAGGAAGGCAAGGGCATCCGCGCCGTCTATGCCCAGGCCAGCGACAGCGGAATCAAGCTGCTGGCCGAACAGGCGTGGTTCGCCAGTGATGCCAAGGGCCAGCTCAGTGCGTTCCTGCTCAAGGGGCAGGCCCAGCAATTTGCTACCGCCCAGGGTGGCAAGGTCTTGGACTTCACTGAAGCCACCAGCCAGGCCGTTGCCGCTCGCTGATTTCGGCCAACGACCTGTGGGAGCGAGCTCGCTCGCGATAGCGGCGTGTCAGTCACATCTATTCAACCGATCTGACGCTATCGCGAGCAAGCTCGCTCCCACAGGGGTACACATCAGAGGATAAACTCGTGTCCCCATTATCCAAACGCTGGCTCCTGCGAGCCGCTTCACTGCTGCTCTGCCTGTTGTTCTGGCAACTCGCTGCAACCGGTCACTGGAACCTCGGGCTGGTGACTTTCGCCAACGTCCCGACGCCACTGGCGGTGATCCAGGCGGCGCTGGGCCTGGGAGAGTCGGGCAACCTCGGCCGGCACCTGGGCAGCAGTCTGGGCCGGGTCTTTGCCGGTTATGGCGCGGCGCTGTTGCTCGGCGTGGCGCTGGGCCTGGCTATCGGTCGTTCGAAATGGGCCGAAGACCTGTTGCTGCCGCCCCTGGAAGTGCTGCGGCCGATCCCGGCAGTGGCCTGGATTCCCCTGGCGATCCTGATGTTCCCCTCGTCAGAACTGTCGATGGTGTTCATCACCTTCACCGGCGCGCTGTTCCCGATCCTGCTCAACACCGTACACGGCGTCGAAGGCGTGGACCGGCGTTTGATCGCCTCGGCAAAAAGCCTCGGGGCCGGACGCCGGGCGATCCTGTTGGAGGTGATTCTGCCGGGCGCCGCGCCGAGCATCATCACCGGCCTGGCCATCGGCATGGGCACGTCCTGGTTCTGCCTGGTGACGGCGGAAATGATCGCCGGCCAGTACGGCATCGGCTACTACACCTGGGCCTCCTACACCGTGCAGAACTACGCCGACATCGTCGTCGGCATGTTGCTGATCGGTGTGTTGGGCATGGGCAGCAGCCTGTTGATCAAGCGCCTGGGCGGGCTGTTCACGCCTTGGCATCGACCACGAGGAAAAGCCTGATGAGCGTGATGCAAACACCCGAGGGACGGATCGATATCCGTCAGTTGTCCATCGTCCTTGGCCTGGGAGCCCAGGCCTTCGAAGCGGTCCAGGGGCTCGATTGCCAGATCGAGGCGGGTCAGTTCGTCTGTGTCCTCGGGCCGTCCGGCTGCGGCAAGTCCACTTTGCTCGGGGCGTTGGCCGGGCATCTGCAACCGCGCTCCGGCAGCTTGAATGTCGACGGCTTGAGCGTTTCCGGCCCGTCGCCCCAGCGCGGCATGGTGTTCCAGCAACACACGCTGTTTCCCTGGCGCAGCGTGCGCGACAACGTCGCCTTCGGCCTGAAGATGCGCGGCCTGGGCAAGGCCGAACGGCACCGGGCCGCCGATGAAATCCTTGCGCTGGTGGGCCTGGAAGGTTTCGCCGGGCACTGGCCGGACCAGCTCTCCGGAGGCATGCAGCAACGGGTGGAGATCGCTCGGGTGCTGGTCAACCGTCCACGGCTGCTGCTGATGGACGAACCCTTCGGCGCGCTCGATGCCCTGACCCGGTTGAATATGCAGGAGCTGCTGCTGGACATCTGGACCCGCATTCGCACCACCGTGGTATTCGTCACCCACGACATCGACGAGGCGCTGTTCCTGGCCGATCGCTTGTTGGTGATGAGCCCGCGTCCGGGGCGAATCATCGAGGACCTGCGCCTGGATTTCCCACGGCCACGCACGACCGAACTGGTCACCCGCCCTGAATTCTCCCGCTTGAAGCGCCACTGCCTCGACCTGCTGCGCCATGAAGATGGCCGGCAGTTGCCGCGCCTCAATCCCCTCGGGCTTCCCCCTGAAACCTCCTTGCCGCGATTTGCCTTATGACCTCTCTATTCGAAAACACCGACAACGACGACATCCTTGCCCTGCAACCACGCCTGACTGACGAGGATCCGGGGGTGCGCCGCATCGCCCTGATCGAACTGGCCGACCTTGAGGAACCCGAAGGCCTGCTGTGGCTGGTGGACCGCCTGGCCGAGGACCCCAGTGCCGACGTGCGAGCCGAAGCCGCGCGCTTGCTTGAAGCCTGGGAGGACGCGCCGGTGGTGGGAGCCTTGTGCGAGGCCCTGACCGATCCGTCGCCAAGTGTGCAGGCCGCTGCTGCCCAGAGCCTGAGCCTGCTCAAGAGCGAGGCGGCGGGAAGGATGATCCTGCCCTGGACGGCACATGCCGAGGCCGGTGTGCGCGTCGCGGCGTTCAGGGCCTTGCGCGAGTTGCGTCTGCTCGAGGCGGCACCGGCGGCAATCGTTGCCCTGGCTGACGGCGATGCCAGCGTGCGTCGCGAGGCGGTTGGCGTGCTGGGCTGGCTCAAGCACCTCGACGCTTTGCCGGCCTTGGCCAGGTTGGCCAGTGATGATCCGGATACTGAGGTGCGCCGCGCGGCCACCGGCGCCCTTGGCCTGGCTTCGGATACGCAAGTCTTGCCGGCGCTGCGCCAGGCCCTCCGGGATCCGGCCTGGGCGGTGCGCGAAGAGGCCGCCACCACCTTGGGCAAGGTCGGTCACGCCGATGCCGGTCCGGTCCTGGTCGAAGCCTTGGGCGACGATTATTGGCAAGTGCGCTTGCGAGCCACTCGCAGCCTCGGTCGCTTGCGTTACGCCCCGGCGTTGTCGGCCTTGATCGAAACCCTGGGCCATCGCATCAGCAACTTGCGCAAGGAAGCGGCCCTGGCCTTGGGAGAGCTGAACGAACCAGGCGCCATCCCGGCCTTGCAGGCTGCCCAGGACGATGGCGACCCCGAAGTGCGCAAAGCCGTACGCATTGCCTTGGGCCAACTGCAATGAGCCCGCTGGCGCAGGGCAATTCCCAAGGCGCAGGGCAACTGCGCCTGAACTGGCCCGACGGCCGGGAACAACGCCTGGACCATGCCGAACTGCGCCGCCGATGCCCCTGCTCGCGGTGCCGGGCGCTGCGCCTGCAAGGGCTGACCGTCCAGGTCGATCCACGGATCCGGGTGGTGGAAGTCAATCCCCAGGGCTACGGGGTGCAACTGGTGTTCAGCGACGGGCATGAGCGGGGGATTTACCCGTGGGCCTACCTGGCGGGGCTTGAGGCTACATGATCACCTCGGAACCCTGTGGGAGCGAGCTTGCTCGCGATGACGGCGGTACAGACCACCTGTGAACTGACTGGCGGCGCTTGTCAGAAAAATCCCGAAAGAGTACAAATGTACTCCATGACGACTCTCACGCCCCGCCGTACCGCCATCCTGACCTTCATCCGCGAACGTATCGCCGAGCAGGGCCAGCCCCCCAGCCTCGCTGAAATCAGCGAGGCGTTCGGTTTCGCCTCCCGCAGCGTGGCGCGCAAGCATGTGCTGGCGCTGACCGAAGCCGGTTTTATCGAAGTCAATCCGCACCAGGCCCGGGGTATCCGCTTGCTGAATCAGCCCGCGCGCCCCGAGCTGCTGGACGTCCCGGTGCTGGGACGAGTAGCGGCCGGCTTGCCGATCGGCGCCGATGCCGAGGTCCACAGCCGCTTGATGCTGGACCCGGCGATGTTCACCAAGGCGCCGGATTACTTGCTGCGGGTCCAAGGCGACTCGATGATCGAGGACGGTATTCTCGACGGCGACCTGGTGGGCGTGCAGCGCACCCCCCAGGCCTCCAACGGCCAGATTGTCGTGGCACGGCTCGACGGTGAAGTCACCATCAAGCGCTTCGAGCGAATCGGCGAACGGGTGCGCCTGCTGCCGCGCAACCCGGCCTACCAGCCGATCATCGTCGAAGCCGACCGGGACCTGGCCATTGAAGGCGTGTTCTGTGGCCTGTTGAGGCAAGGCTGATGGGCGCTGTCGTTGCGCTGGACACGCTGTTCAATGGCGGCCAGGTCTGGAAGGGCCGGCCTGCGCCTCCGGCCGCCAGCCCACAACCCACCGGCCATGCGGCACTGGATGCGGCGTTGCCCAGTGGCGGCTGGCCGGAAGCGGCGTTGACGGAATTGCTCATCGCCGCGCCGGGCGTGGGTGAGTTGCAACTGGTGTGGCCGACCCTGGCGCGGTTGTCGGCGGCGGGGGAGCGGATCGTGCTGGTGGCGCCGCCGTTCGTGCCTTATCCCCAAGCCTGGCAGAACGCCGGGGTAGACCTGCGCCATCTGTCAGTGATTCGGGCCGATGAACGCGATGCCCTGTGGGCCACCGAACAATGTCTGCGTTCGGGCAGCTGCGGCGCGGTGCTGTGCTGGCCCCGCCAGGCGGACGACCGGGCCCTGCGCCGCCTGCAAGTGGCGGCGGAAACCGGCCAGACCCTGGCGTTCGCCTGGCGCTCGATCCAGGAAGCCATCAACCCGTCGCCGGCGGCCTTGCGCATCGCCATCGATGCCCGGCCTGCGCAATTGCGCGTGCTCAAGTGTCGGGGCGGGCTGGCCCGTTCGGCGCCGATTGCCTTTGCCACGTTCACCTCACCGACAGAGCATTGAGGTTGCGATGCGCTGGGTCTGTATTCTCTTCCCGCAATTGGCGCTGGACGCCGCGCTGCGTCAGCGCCCCGATCCCGACCAGCCCCTGGCATTGCTGACCGGTCCGGCCCAGCGTCGGGTGCTGCAAGCGGTGAATGCGCAGGCAAGGGCCCTGGGCTTGCGTCCCGGCCAGACCATGACCGCCGCCCAGGCCCTGAGCAAAGGTTTTGCCACCGCCGAATACGACGCCGCGCAGATCGAACACTGGCAACAGTTCCTGGCGGCCTGGGCCTACCGGTTCAGTTCCCAGGTCAGCGTGCATTACCCACGTACAGTGCTGTTCGAGATCGAGTCGAGCCTGGGCCTGTTCGGGCCCTGGCCGGTGTTCGAGGCGCGGTTGCGGGCCGAACTGAGCGAACTGGGCTTTCGTCATCGCATCGTCGCCGCTCCGAACCCGGTGGCGGCACGGGTGTTGGCCAATGCCTACGACGCCTTGGTGGTGCCCGATGCCGAGACCTTGCAACAGTACCTGGGGCACATGCCCGTGGACCGGATCGGCCTGGAGCCCGACGTTGCCATGGCGCTGTCGCGCATGGGCCTGCGTCGCCTGAGCCAGGTCCAGGCCTTGCCCCGGCAGACCCTGGCGCGGCGCTTCGAGGCCCAGGTGCTCAAGCATCTCGATGCGTTGATGGGCCATCGCACCCTGGCGCTGTCGTTCTACCTGCCACCGGACCGTTTTGATGTGCGCATCGAGCTCAACTATGACGTGCAATCCCATCAGGCGCTGTTGTTCCCGTTGCGCCGCCTGACCGCTGACCTGTCGGCCTTCCTCTGCGGACGCGACAGCGGCGTGCAGCGCTTCGACTTGCACCTGGAGCACGCCGGGTTGCCGGATACAGTGATCAAGGTCGGCCTGCTCAGCGCCGAACGGGACCCGGCGATGCTCTTCGAACTGGCCCGCGGTCGCTTGGAACAGGTGCAGGTCGCGGCCCCGGTGCGGGGCTTTCGCTTGTGTGCCGAAGACCTGCCGAGCTTCGTGCCCCAGCGCCTGGAGCTGTTCGACGAACGCCCCCAACAATCATTGCCCTGGGAGCAACTGCGCGAACGCTTGCGGGCCCGGCTGGGGGATGACGCCGTGCAGGGCCTGGGGTTTCGCGACGACCATCGGCCTGAGTGCGCCTGGCAGATGACCTCCCAACCCCGATCCCAGACTTGTCCGGTGCGCGATGGCGTGCAGCGTCCCGGCTGGCTGCTGGAGGAGCCCCAGGCATTGGCGCAAGGTCAGGCGCACATCCTCATGGGCCCCGAGCGCATCGAGACCGGTTGGTGGGATGGCGCGGATGTGCGCCGCGACTATTACCTGATCGAAACCCGCAGCGGACAACGTGGCTGGGCCTATCGACCAGTGGGCGAGGGCGGGCCGCTGTGGCTGCAGGGCTGGTTCGCATGAGCGTTGAGTATGCCGAGCTGCATTGCCTGTCGAACTTCAGCTTCCAGCGCGGCGCCTCCAGTGCTCTGGAGTTGTGCCGTCGCGCCAAGCAGCAGGGCTACCAGGCCCTGGCGATCACCGACGAATGCACCCTGGCCGGGATTGTCCGGGCCTGGCAGGCGGCCAGGGAGTTGGCGCTGCCACTGATCATCGGCAGCGAGATCCAGATCGAGAACGGTCCGAAACTGGTGTTGCTGGTGGAAAACCTGGAAGGCTATCAAGCCTTGTGTCGGCTGATCACCCGCGCCCGGCGTCGCAGCGAGAAGGGTCACTACCGCATCGTGCGAGAGGATTTCGACGAGCCCTTGCCGGGATTGTTGGCGCTGTGGGTGCCCGGTATTAAAGCCCCCGAAGACCAGGGCCGTTGGCTCCAGTCAATGTTTGCCGGGCGCCTGTGGCTGACGGTCCAGTTGCATTGCGGGCAGGATGACCGGCGTCGGCTGGCGGATGTGCTGGCGTTGGCGGAGCGCTTGAACCTTCCAGCCGTGGCCAGCGGCGATGTGCACATGCATGTGCGCGGCCGTCGCGCCTTGCAGGACACCATGACTGCCATCCGTCACCACGTCACGGTGGCCGATGCCGGCCAGCGCTTGCACCCCAACGGCGAGCGCCACTTGCGCAGCCGCAAGGATCTGGCCGATCTCTACCCGCAGGCTTTGCTCGATGAAACCCTGAACATCGCCCGACGCTGCACCTTCGACCTCGGCCAGTTGCGCTATCAATACCCCCGCGAGCTGGTGCCCGAGGGGCATGATCCGGCGTCCTGGCTGCGAGTGTTGACCGAGCGCGGCATGCGCGCGCGTTGGGCTGATGGGGTCAGTGATAAGGTCCGGCGACAGATCGACAAGGAATTGGCGTTGATTGCCGAGCTGGGCTACGACAGCTATTTCCTCACCGTGCAGGACATCGTCGGCTTCGCCCGACAGCAGCACATCCTCTGTCAGGGACGTGGCTCGGCGGCCAACTCGGCGGTGTGTTATGCCCTGGGCATTACCGAAATCGATCCGAGCCAGACCGACCTGTTGTTCGAGCGATTCCTGTCCAAGGAGCGCAACGAGCCACCGGACATCGATGTGGATTTCGAACATGACCGCCGCGAAGAGGTGCTGCAATATGTCTTCCGGCGCTACGGGCGCCATCGCGCGGCGCTGACGGCGGTGGTCAGCAGCTACCACGGTGCAGGGGCGGTGCGGGACGTCGCCAAGGCCTTGGGCCTGCCGCCGGACCAGGTCAATGCATTGGCTGACTGCTGTGGGCGCTGGAGCGATGAAGCACCGCCGCTGGACCGTTTGCGTGAAGGTGGCTTCGACCCGGACAGCCCGGTGTTGCGCCGGGTGCTGAGCCTGACCCAGCAATTGATCGGCTTCCCCCGGCATTTGTCCCAGCACCCGGGCGGCTTCGTGATTTCCGAGCAGCCCCTGGACACCTTGGTGCCGGTGGAAAACGCCGCCATGGCCGAGCGCACCATCATCCAGTGGGACAAGGACGACCTGGACGCGGTCGGGCTGCTCAAGGTGGATGTCCTGGCCTTGGGCATGCTCAGCGCGATTCGTCGATGCTTCGACCTGATCGAACACTACCGGGGCCAGCGCCATACCCTGGCGTCGTTGCCCAAGGACGATCCGGCGACCTACGAGATGATCAGTCGCGCGGACACCATCGGCGTGTTCCAGATCGAATCACGGGCGCAGATGGCGATGCTGCCCCGGCTCAAGCCCAGGACGTATTACGACTTGGTGATCGAAGTGGCGATCGTGCGACCGGGGCCGATCCAGGGCGGCATGGTGCACCCGTACCTGAAACGGCGAAACGAGGAGGAGGCCGTCACGTACCCCTCGCCAGCGCTGAAGACAGTTCTGGGGAGGACCCTGGGCATTCCGTTGTTCCAGGAACAAGTCATGCAGATTGCCGTTGTCGCGGCCGACTACACGCCCGGCGAGGCCGACCAGTTGCGCCGCTCCATGGCCGCCTGGAAGCGCCATGGCGGGTTGGAGCCCCATCGAGAACGCCTGGCAGCGGGGATGAAGAAAAACGGCTACACCGCTGAGTTCGCCGCGCAAATCTTCGAACAGATCAAAGGCTTCGGCAATTACGGTTTTCCCGAATCCCACGCCGCCAGTTTCGCCTTGCTGACCTACGTCAGCAGTTGGCTCAAATGCCACGAGCCGGCAGCGTTCGCCTGTGCCCTGATCAACAGCTGGCCCATGGGCTTCTACAGCCCGGACCAGATCCTGCAGGATGCCCGCCGACATCAATTGCAGATCCGTCCGGTGGACGTGCGCGCCAGCGATTGGGATTGCAGTCTCGAACCCATTGAAGGCCGACAACCGGCGCTTCGCATGGGCTTGCGCATGGTCAAAGGCTTTCGCGAAGAGGATGCCCGCCGTATCGAAATGGCCCGTCGACAGCGAGCCTTCAGTGACGTGGCCGACTTGGGCGAGCGCGCGCAACTCGATGCCCGGGCCCAGGCGCAACTGGCCGACGCGGGGGCCTTGCAGGGTTTGGCCGGGGATCGCCATCGGGCCCGCTGGGAAGTGGCCGGCGTGCAGAAGCAACTGGGCTTGTTCGCCGGTTTGCCCAGCCAGGAAGAACCGCCCGTGGCTCTGCCCGAACCCACACTGGGGGAAAACCTGTTTGCCGATTACGCCACGCTGGGCACGACACTGGGCCCTCATCCGCTGGCCCTGCTGCGTCCCGAACTGCGCGCCCGACGCTGCCGTAGTTCTCGGGAATTGCAAAACGTGGAGCATGGCCGCAATGTCAGCGTCGCCGGGCTGGTCACCGGTCGCCAACGCCCGGGCACGGCCAGCGGCGTGACCTTCGTCACCCTGGAAGATGAGTTCGGCAACCTCAACGTGGTGGTCTGGCGCGACCTGGCCGAGCGCCAACGCAAGATCCTGGTGGGCTCGCAATTGCTCAGGGTCGACGGACGCTGGGAAAGCGTCGGCGAGGTTCGCCACTTGATCGCCGGGCGCTTGAGCGACCTGACTGAATTGCTGGCGGGTATCCAGGTGCAGAGCCGCGATTTCCGCTGAGCCCCAGCACACCGCCGTTTTTGTGGCGAGGGAGCTTGCTCCCGCTGGGCTGCGTAGCAGCTCCCCAAAAAATGGTTTACGCAATGCATCAGGCACACCGCGTCAGCCGGTTTACGACGGCTGCGCCGCCGAGCGGGAGCAAGCTCCCTCGCCACAGGATTGTGCGCAAACCGATCGGCATGAAACCAAACGCCAACCCGGCGCTCGAAGCTCTGATCGCAAGGGATTTGTGTCTGTAGATTCCCTGCAGGCATTTTGAGGTTCAGAGTCGACCATGGAGTTTCTATCCCAGAATCACGGCTGCCCTGGGTGGGGCGGTGAGATGGCCGGGCGTATCCGGGCGTTCGATTGGAGCCGAACCGAGTTGGGCGCCATCGAGCACTGGTCCGCCAGCTTGCGTAGCGCTGTCCAATTGTTGCTGGCTTCGCCCCTGCCGATGGTGATGTTGTGGGGCCGTCAGGGCTTCATGATTTACAACGATGCCTATGCCGAGTTCGCCGGCGGCCGCCATCCCTACTTGCTGGGGTGCGCGGTGGAGTTGGGCTGGCCGGAGGTCGCTGAATTCAATCGCCATGTACTGGACGTCTGTCTGGCCGGCGGCACCTTGTCCTACCGCAGCAAAGAGCTGGTCCTGCTGCGCGATGGCAAGCCTGAAGACGTGTGGATGGACCTCTACTACAGCCCGGTGCCCGATGATGACCAGTCCCCGGGGGGCGTGCTGGCGATTGTGGTGGAAACCACGGAGCACGTATTGACCGAGCGCGCCCGGCAAGAGGCCGAACGCAGTTACCGCGCGGTCAATGAACGCATCCAGCTGGCGCTCTCGGCCGGGCCCTTGCTGGGGTCGTTCGTCTGGGACATCCAGGCCGACACGCTGTCGGGCGATGAGCGTTTTGCCCGCACCTTCAACTACCCACCCGACTGTCCGCTGGACGCACTGCCCATCGAGATTGCCCGCCAGGGCATTCACCCGGACGACCTTGAAGAGGTCAACCAGCGGGTCGAACTGACCGTGCGCACAGGCACGCCTTACAGTGCTGAGTATCGGGTCCGCCGCCTGGGCGGTGACTACCGGTGGGTGCTGGCCAGCGGTCGATGCGAGTTCGACAGGACAGGCCGGCCCCTGCGGTTTCCGGGCGTGTTGATTGATATCGACGAGCGCAAGACGGCCGAAGCTTCGCTGCTCAAATTCACCCGCGACCTGGAGCAGCGTGTCGCCGACGAGGTGCAGGCGCGTTTGGCAGCCGAAGAGCAGTTGCGCCAGTCGCAGAAGCTCGAGGCCATTGGTGGCCTCACGGGTGGCGTGGCCCATGATTTCAACAACTTGCTGCAGGTGATCGCCGGTAATCTGCACTTGCTGGCCCGCCACGAACGGGACAACGCCAATGTGCAACGGCGGGTCAGTGCCTCCATCGAAGCCGTGGAGCGGGGGGCCAAGTTGTCATCGCAGTTGCTGGCTTTCGCCCGGCGCCAGCCATTGTCACCGGCGGTCTACAACCCACGGCGCATCTACGAGGGCATGGGGGAACTGCTGCAACGGGCCTTGGGCGAAACCATTCTGATCGACGTGAGCCTGCCCCAGGAACCCTGGTGCATCCATGTTGATCGCAATCAGCTGGAAAATGCCCTGTTGAACCTGGCGATCAATGCGCGTGATGCCATGCGGGGCGAGGGCACCATCCGTCTGATCGGCGAGAACATCGTGCTCGATGAAGCGTTCTGCGCCGGCAAGGGGATTGTGGCCGGCGACTATGTCCGGCTGTCGGTGATCGATTGCGGTGTCGGCATGCCGCCCGACGTTCTGAAGCAGGTGTTCGAACCGTTTTTCACCACCAAGACCGATGGCCAGGGCACCGGGCTTGGATTGAGCATGGTGTTCGGGTTCGTCAAGCAGAGTGGCGGCCATATCGAGATCGCCAGTGACCTGGGCGAAGGCACGCGGGTGCGGATGTATTTCCCTCGAAGCCTTGCGCCCGAAGCAGGGGAAACCGAGCAACACGACGCGCTTCATTCCGGCCGGCAAGAGACGATCCTGGTGGTGGAGGACAACGACGAGGTGCGCAGCGCGTCGGTGGAACTGCTGGAACAGTGCGGCTATAAGACCCTCACGGCCGCCAACGGCGATGAGGCGATGAAGCTGCTGTTGGATGGCACCCCGGTCGACCTGATCTTCACCGACGTGGTCATGCCCGGCCTGATCAAGAGTTCCGACCTGGCCGCCTGGGCCAAGGTGCAGAACCCGCCGGTCCCTGTGCTGTTCACCTCGGGGCACACCCGGGACATCATCTCCCGCAACCATCAATTGAGCCCCGATACCCATTTGTTAAGCAAACCCTACGGCCCGGACGCACTGGCCCGCATGGTGAGGAGCGTGCTGGGCGGTTGATCGTGGCGTCTTAAACAAATGGAACCGAAGCCGTCGCGTCACCTTCGAATGTTCAAGACCGGTCATCCATCCGGCCCTGTCATGAACGAGGTGCCCATGAACGACGATCCCGCAAACACTCAGCAACAAGGCCAGGCGCAGACGCCATCCCCGCGTAACGATCCGGCCATCGATCCCCAGGCCCCGGGCAAGCCTTCGAGTGCCGAGCCCGTCAGTCCTGCCGGAGCGGATCAGGCTGACAGCGCTGCCACTGAAGTCGATCAGAAGCAGCATCATCAGGACAATGACAACACCTTCAGCCCCGGCTTCAAGCCTGACCCGGACCGGCCGAAATCCGGTGACGACACGGATGCTGACATCGACACCGATGGGGGCTAGACCAGGAAGGATGTACAACACCGCATCAGGGTGGTGAATGCAAAACTCATGAACATCCACAAACCCTGTGGGAGCGAGCTCGCTCGCGAAAGCGCTGGGTCAGCTTGAATCGATGCTGATTGTGCCGCCGTCATCGCGAGCAAGCTCGCTCCCACAAGGGGCCTGCGCTGAATGCAAAACACATGAACACCCACAATCCCTGTGGGAGCGAGCTTGCTCGCGCTTGAGCGCGAAGCGCTCACAAATGGGTCTGCTGCGCAGCCCAGCGGGAGCAAGCGCCCTCGCCAAAGGTTACCGAACGCCTTGAGCGCAACGGCATGACCTCAAATGTCCTTGACCAGCCGCAGCGCATCATAGATAGCCGCATGGGTGTTACGCGCCGACACCGCGTCGCCAATTCGGAATAGCTGGAAACGGCCCTCCGGGTTGGTCACGATATTTTGGGTTTTCCCGGCGATCAGATTGTGCTGCTCCACCGCGCCGTTATTGCTCGAGTGCGGGCGCAGTTCGAAGTACAAATCGTCCAGGGGCAGGGTGCCGTGGTTGACCACCAGCTGATCGACCACGCGCTGCTTGTGCACCTGACCATAATCGCTACCGAAGTTGGCCACCAATTGACCGTCGCGCTTCTCCACGGAATCGACCCGATAGGTGACCGTGAAGGTGACGTTCAGGTCTTGCAGGCTGCGCATGTAAGGCACCAGGTTCATCGCCATCACCTCCGGCGCAAACGACCGGTCCGGCGTGACGATCTCCAGTTTCGCACCGCTGTTGGCGATGACCTCGGCCGCTTGTAGCGCCGCGTGGTCGCCCGCGTCGTCGAAGATCAGCACGTTCTGGCCGGGCTTGACGTCACCGGAGATGATGTCCCAGGTCGACACCACCAGTTCATTGCCGTGCTTGAGCACCTCGGTATGGGGCAAGCCGCCCGTGGCGACGATCACCACGTCCGGCGCCTCGGCCATGACGGTCTCGGCTTCGGCCCAGGTGTTGAATTGGAACTTCACCCCCAGCCGTTCGCATTGCGCCATGCGCCAATCGATGATGCTGATCATCTCGCGCCGCCGCTCGCTCTGCGCAGTCAAGCGGATCTGCCCACCGGGTTGATCCGCCACTTCGAACACCGTGACGTCGTGGCCGCGCTCGCCGGCCACCCGTGCCGCCTCCAGGCCCGCCGGGCCGGTGCCGATCACTACTACCTTGCGCTTGACCGACGCCTTGGGAATTTCGTGCGGCATGGTGGTTTCGCGGCCGGTGGCGGCGTTGTGGATGCAGTACGCGGCGCCGCCCTGATAGATGCGGTCCAGGCAATAGTTGGCACCGACGCAGGGGCGGATCTCTTCTTCACGCTTCTCGATGATTTTGCGCACGATGTGGGGGTCGGTCATGTGCGCCCGGGTCATGCCGATCATGTCCACCTTGCCCGAGGCGATGGCGTGCCGCGCCGTGGCGACGTCCGGAATCTTGGCTGCATGGAACGTCGGGAAACCGGTGGCCGAGCGGATTTCGCCGGCAAAATCCAGGTGCGGCGAGTTGCGCATGCCTTGGATTGGAATCACATCGGTGAGGCCAGCGTCGGTGTCGATGTGGCCGCGGACCACATTGAGAAAGTCGACCAGGCCGCTGTCCTTGAGCATGTGGGAAATCTGCATGCCGTCCTTGGCGCCGAAGCCACCCGGCAGATCCTCGTCGCCGGTGTAGCGAATCCCGACCAGGAAATCTTCACCACAGCGCTGGCGGATACCGCGCAATACATCAAAAGTGAAGCGCAGGCGGTTTTCCAGGGAGCCACCGTAGGGACCCTCGAGTTCATTCGTCAGTGGCGACCAGAACTGGTCCATGAGGTGCCCGTAAGCCTGCAGCTCCAGGCCATCAAGACCGGCTGCCTTCATGCGTTCGGCGGCATCGACGTAGTCCTTGATGATGCGATCGATATCCCATTCTTCCATCTTTTTCGGAAACGACCGGTGAGACGCTTCGCGGCGATGGGAAGGTGATACCACCGGCAGCCAGTCGGCTTTGTCCCAGCGCGTGCGCCGCCCCAGGTGGGTCAGTTGAATCATCACCGCGGCGCCGTGCTCGTGGCATTCATCGGTGATGTCTTTCATCCATTTGACCACTTCGTCCTTGTACGCCAGCACGTTGTTGAACACTGGCGGGCTGTCGCGGGAAACGGCGGCGGAGCCCGCCGTCATGGTCAGCGCCACGCCGGCCTTGGCGCGTTCGACGTGATAGGCGCGGTACAGGTCCTTCGGCATGCCGTCGACAGGATAAGCGGGCTCATGGGAGGTGGTCATGATCCGGTTTTTGAGGGTCAGGTGTTTGATCTTATAGGGCTGCAGCAGAGGATCGCTGGACATGGTGTTGCGCTCCGGGAACAGAACATCAGGCTTGGTTTGACATAACGGTATGTCGAATGTTCATGTGTGTCAACGATTGGGACACAGGTGTACATTTTTCTTGCGTGACATAAAAACCAGGATTACCATCCAGTCGAAACAGGGGTGGCCCGGCTCGTGCGGCCGGCCATCGCGCATCGATCCAAAGTGCAAGGGGGCTGTGCGAAGCGCTATGCCAGGAACCATGAAAATACTCGTTGCGGTAAAGCGCGCCATCGACCCGAATGTGAAAGTCCGGGTGAAAGCCGACGGTTCAGACGTTGAGCTCAATGGCGTGAAGATGGCCTTGAATCCGTTCTGCGAAATCGCGGTGGAAGAGGCGATTCGTCTCAAGGAGAAGGGGCTGGCATCCGAAGTGGTGGTGGTTTCGGTGGGCACGTCGGCGTCCCAGGAACAACTGCGCACGGCATTGGCGCTCGGCGCGGACCGGGCGCTTCTGGTCGAGACGAGCGCGGTACTCGAGCCGCTCAATGTCGCCAAGTACCTGAGCAAAGTGATCGATCGGGAAAAGCCGCACTTGATCCTGTTCGGCAAACAGGCAATCGACCAGGAAAACAACCAGGTCGGGCAGATGGTCGCGCAGTTGATCGGCAGCGGTCAGGCCACTTACGCCTCTGCCGTCAATCAGGTCGACGGGCAATGGGTCGTCGAACGTGAAATCGACGGTGGCAGCCAGGTGGTCGCCCTCGCCATGCCGGCCGTGGTGACCTGTGACTTGCGCCTGAATCAACCGCGCTACGCCTCGTTGCCGAACATCATGAAAGCCAAGAAAAAACCGCTTGAAATCATTGCCGCTGACACCTTGGGCGCGAGCGTGAAGGAACACGCTCGATTATTAGGGGTGGTCCCGCCTGCGGTGCGCAAAGCGGGGATCAACATCGGTTCGGTGGCCGAACTGTTGGATAAATTGAAGAACGTTGCGGGGGTGATTTGATGCGCACATTGGTGATCGCCGAGCACAGTGCCGGTCAACTGACGGCAGGTACGTGGAGTGCCGTGACCGCCGCTATGGCTCTGGGGGCCGAGACGGATTTGCTGGTGATGGGCGGGACGGCCGCATCGGCAGTGGCGCAACAGGCGGCGCTCACCCAAGGCCTGGATCGGGTGCTGCTCGCACAAGGGGCGATGTTCGAAAATGCCCTGGCTGAAAATGTTCAGCCGCTGATCACTTCACTGGTGGCCGAGGGGTATACGCATGTCGTTGCCGACGCCAGCAGCATGGGCCGCAATGTACTGCCGCGGATCGCGGCGAGCCTGGATGTCGGCATGCTGTCCGACGTCACCCAGATCGTCTCGACGGACACGTTCCAGCGACCCATTTATGCCGGCAATGCCATCGCCACGGTGCAGTCCCTCGATCCGATCAAGTTGCTCACCGTCCGCGCCTCGGCGTTCGCCCAGGCCTTGTCCCACGAGCATCGCTGCGAAGTGGTGGCGGTGGAGGGCGGGCAAAGCGCAAGCAATGTGCGCTTCATGAGCGAGCAACTGACGGCCAGCGAAAGGCCCGACCTGTCGAGCGCCCGCGTCGTCGTGTCCGGTGGCCGAGGGATGCAGAGCAAAGAGAATTTCGCCCTGATCGAGCGGGTGGCGGACAAGCTTGGCGGTGCCGTAGGGGCCTCGCGTGCGGCGGTAGATTCGGGTTTTGCCCCCAACGATTTGCAGGTCGGGCAGACCGGGAAAATCGTCGCGCCAGAGCTTTACATTGCGGCAGGTATCAGTGGTGCCATTCAACATTTGGCGGGCATGAGTGGTTCAAAGGTCATCGTTGCGATCAACCAGGACGCTGAGGCGCCGATTGCCCAGGTGGCGGATTACATGTGGGTGGCGGATTTGTTCGAGGCCTTGCCGGCGCTCGAAAAAGCATTGTGAGTGCTTACATTCATAAGTTCCGCCAAAGGGCGGAGGAGGGCCGAGCGACCTGAATACATGAAAGGTTTTGGCATAACCAGAACTTATCCATGCATAACATTAAATCCCTTGAGGAGTGTAATGGCACTCTGCTTTGATGAGGGAACGTGAATTCTTCTGCTGCCCTGCCAATAACTATTAATACAGTACGCGGAGATGCACCATGATGACGTTGTCCAGTAAAACCTGTATCGGCTGGCTTGCCGGCCTGGCAATGGCCGCCGGCAGTCTGATGGCCCACGCCGAGGAGCCCACGCCCATTCGTATCGGTTGGGTGAATTGGTCGGATACGGAAATCGCTGTGAAGCTGGCGGATACCGCATTGCGCGATCACTTGAAGCAACCGGTCAAATTGGTGCTCGCCGACATTGGCATTCAGTTCCAGGCCTTGGCCAACGGCAATATCGACCTGATCCCGATGGTCTGGCTGCCGAACACTCACAAGGCGTTCTATGACAAATACCAGGACAAGCTCGAAGACCTCGGCGTGCTGTATGAAGGTCGCATCGGCATGGCCGTTCCAACGTCCATTCCCGCCAGCGAACTCGCCACTGTCGAGGACCTCAACAAGCCTGAAGTGCGGCAAAAGCTCGACGGCAAGATCCTGACCTCGGAAGTGGGCAACGGCCAATACAAACTCACGGAAAAGGCCATCAAGGAATACAAGCTCGAGGGCTACAAGATGGTCGCCTCTTCAGAGTCTGGCATGTTGAGCGAGCTGGATCGCAACCTCAAACGCGACAAATGGGCATTGATCAACGCCTGGAGCCCTCACTGGATGTTCGCCAAGTGGCCGCTGCGCTACCTGGATGATCCGAAGCAGGTTTTCGGCGGCGCCGAGCAGATTCACGCGATTGCCCGCAAAGGCTTTAGCGCCGAACATCCCGATGTCGCCCGGTTCTTCGCCAACTTCAAGATTCCCAAGGCCGACCTTGAGAAGCTGATGGCGACCGCCCGTGACAGTTCGGCAGACAAGGTCGTTGCCGAGTACTACGCCGCCAACAAGCCTCGTTTCGAGGCCATGTTTGGCAGTCAGACCGCCTCGGCGACCGTCAGCCAGTAATCGCCGCCGTTGCTTGATAGGTGTTTGCAGTTCGGTGCCCTTGACGCAAAGTGAAGGGCGTCGGCTGTCATCGATACCGTTCGGGCTACCCTTGGAACATGCCGGGACCCGCTTCCAGTACCGCTGGGATACGTTGAGCAGCCTGTCATCTTCTTCTGCGTCTGACTCAGGAATGGGGTTGAAAACGATGATCACCCGCCACGAGCCTTTGTCGTTGGATCCGTCTGTCACCCGCAGCGCGCAGTGGCTTCGGCGATCGCTGCATGAAATCCTCTCGAATCACCTAGAGGGCGGTACATCCGGGGCGACACAGGCTTATGCCGCCGCCCTGGGCGCGACCGAGTGGACCCTCAAGTTGCCGCCGGCAACGCCCCGCGCGTTACCGACAGTCCTGGCGCCCTATTTGGCCCAGGCATTCGACGCTGCGCCAAGCGTTCCCGAACACCTGGCAGGGGTATTGGAGGCGTTGAAGGCGCTGGTGCCCCATGTTCCCTGGATCAATCGTCAGGCCCAGGCCGGCCAGGACGATCGGTTCGTGGAGCGGCATCGCCATGGCATGGTCACCGGACCTGAGGGATTGTTCGAATATCCCGGTATGACCCTGGGGTTGGCCCTCATGGCGCCTGAAACCTGTTATCCGTTCCACCAGCATCCTCCGGCTGAGTTCTATCTGGTGTTGTCCCCAGGCGACTGGTATCGCGAGGACGCAGGCTGGTGGACGCCCGGGGCAGGTGGCATTGTCATAAACCCACCGTCCTGCACCCATGCGATGAGATCAACGCAAGTGCCACTCCTGGCGCTGTGGGGATTGCTCCATGAGCCCTGCGCGTGAGCCGACCACGGGTGATACACACCGTGGGTGATGCCCCGCGGCCGCAACTTGGAATCCTCTTGTGCCTGCTTTCCATGCTGCTCTTTGCAAGCCAGGATGGGATCACCAAAGTGCTGGTCAAGGACCTTCCCGTCGCCCAGCTTGTCATGGTGCGTTACTGGGTATTTCTGGCATTCGCTGTCGGCTATAGCCTTTATCGCGGCCACCTGGGAGCGGCGTGTCGAAGCCATCATCCTGCCCTGCAGGTTATTCGTGCCTTGCTGGGGGTGGGCGAAAGCGCGTTGTTCGGATTGGGGCTGCGCTACCTTGGCATGGCTGAGATGCATGCCCTGTATGCGGTGTTTCCGCTGATGACCCTGGCCTTGGCAGGCGCGTTCCTGGGGGAGTTCATCGGCGTCCGCCGCTGGATGGCTGCGGCCATAGGGTTCTTGGGGACCCTGGTGATCCTCCGTCCGGGAACCGGCGTCTTCGAATTGGCGGCGCTGATTCCGCTGTTGTCGGCCCTGGGATTCGCGGTCTTCAGTGTGCTGACACGTCGGATCAGCCGGGATGATTCATTCGCGACGAACATGCTCTACATGGGCTTTTTCGGCGCCCTGGCCATCACGTTCTCTGGCTTGCCAGGGTGGGTTTCGCCGAACCCGACACAGTGGGGCCTGATCGCCGTGCTGTCGACGATCGGCATGGTGGCGCAGTTGCTACTCCTCCAGGCGCTCAAGTACGCAACGGCAGGTACGCTTCAACCGTTCAACTACACGCTGTTGGTGTTCGCCACATTCATCGGCCTGTTCGTGTTCGGCGAACTGCCCGACCCATGGACCGTCGTGGGGGCGTGCATGGTGATTGCCGGTGGGTTGTATGCGATCAAGGCGAAAGGGTAGGGAGCCTGTTTAATTTTATTCGATTTGGGAATAAGCATAATAGAATATATTCCTTGATCGAATTAGTTGGCATGTTAAGTTGACGCTACCGGACCGCCGGATATGTTCAACCCTACTCTATGGTACGACTATGTCCGGCGCCCGAATTTTCCAAATCAGCCTTGAGGCTCTGTCGCATGACGGGGCCCATGCAGTGATTTCTCAGTCCGGCACTCTGCGCATTAGTTCTTGTGTCGCCATTGCCGTTCCATTCGTGACTGGCAAACCTCTCCCCTGTCAGGCCAACAGCGAAGCCTGCAGTGCGATCAGCGAAGGCTTGGCATTTCTGCTCTACGCCATGTGACGCACCGCTGTCGGCACTTCCATACCGTAACGTCAGTCAGTCATCTCCAGTAATACCCGGTCCCGGGGATAGCTTGAAGAGTGAGTGGGCGTCTGTTCAGTGCAGCCTATCGCGACTTACAACCATGCCAAATTATTTGGATGAAGCTCATCGAGCCGAAATCGTTAAGCTCAGCAGGACCTTGACCAGCCAGACTGAATGGCCTACCTGGCTTTTACTGGTCGGCTTTTATCTGGCCTGGGCTTTTATTGTTTTTCATGGGCAGGCACTTGGCCAACTCATCAGCATTGTCCTGCTGATCCCGCTGGTCGTGCTCTGGATGTCGATTCAGCATGAGTTGATCCACGGTCATCCCACCCGATGGCCCACGATGAACAAAGCACTGGGGTTTCTGCCGTTTGCCGTGTGGTATCCCTACGACATTTACCGGGACACGCATCTGGCCCATCACAACGATGAAGTGCTGACGGTGCCTGGACAAGATCCAGAAAGTCGCTACGTCACCCGCATGTCCTGGGTGCAATCACCCCGTTATATGAAGGCCTTGTTGTGGGTGAACAAGACCTTGGGCGGGCGCCTGATCATCGGTGCGCCGTTGGCATTGATGACCCTTGCAAGTACCGCGTTCGGAGGGTTGTTGCATTCAGAGCGAAGCAGTTGGCGGATGTGGCTCATTCATCTCTTGAGCGTGGGGGTGTTGCTGGGATTGGTTGAACAATACAGCGCCATCAGCGCACTCCAGTACCTCTTGCTTGTGGCACTTCCAGCATTGTCCATTTCAATGGTCAGGTCGTTTTACGAGCATCGACCGTCAACGCTGCCAGAACACCGCACGGTGATCAATGAATCCTCAGGGCTTTTGAGTTGGCTCTTTCTGAACCTCAATCTTCACTTGGTTCATCACGATCTTCCCGGTTTGCCCTGGTTTTATTTGCCCCGGGTGTATAGAGCCAGGCGTGAACAATGGATCGCGCGAAACAATGGCTATGTCATCCGTGGCTACTTCCAGTTATTGCAGAGACATCTGGTCAATCCCGTGGATTGTCCTCGCCATCCTGCCAGGCACTAAAAATACTCAAGCCAATCTGGGCGTCGGAAAATGATACGTTTTGAAGCCATCAAGAAAACTCATAAAGGCAGCCCGCGAATGGCCGTGAGCGATTTAACGCTTCATGTCCGGGAGGGGGAGATCTGCGTATTTGTCGGGCCAAGTGGCTGTGGCAAAACGACCATTTTGCGAATGATCAATAGACTGGACACCCAGGACAGTGGCCGCATCAGTGTCAATGGGGTGGCGACCGATGAACTTGACGTCGTGACGCTTCGCCGTGGCATCGGTTTCATGATGCAAAGCTCAGCCTTATTTCCTCATCAAACCGTTGCAGAGAATATTGGCGCTGTTCCGCGGCTCCTGGGTTGGAACAAGCATCAGATCCGCCAGCGCGTGAGCGAGCTCATTTCCCTGGTCGGACTTCAGCCGGAATTTCTGGACAGGTACCCTAATCAACTGTCGGGCGGACAGCAAAGTCGTGTTGCCTTGGCGAGGGCATTGGCCTCGGACCCACCGGTTGTATTGATGGACGAACCCTTTGCCGCGCTTGATCCGGTGATCCGCGAGCGACTGCAGGACGAACTGGTTGCGCTGCAGAGGCGTTTGCATAAAACCATTATCCTGGTGACCCATGACATGGAAGAGGCCATCAAGATTGGTGACCGGATCGCCATCTTCGAGGGCGAAGGAAAGCTTGCTCAGTTCGATACACCTCACAATATCCTTGCTCATCCTGCCAGCGAGTTTGTAAAGAACTTCATCGGCAAGGATCCGTTGTTAAAAAGACTGTCGCTGATGAAGGTTTCTGATCTTCCTGCGGATGAAGTCAATTGCGAATTCAAACTTCTGCTGGACGATAAGTCCAATCCGCTGAAGTGGGTCAGTGAATCGGACGTGCCTGTTCCTGAGCTTACCACGGTGTCGAATAATGATTCGTTGCATCACGCTCTGGTTAAAATTCTAACGGCTCCGCTCGGTGTGGTTGTTCGAGTGGACGAGTCGGGTGGTTACGAAGGTTGCCTGTCGATTGCCAGCTTTCACAGCGCACTCAATGAGCGCCGCTTTGGAAGTGCGCAATGATTGACTGGTCCTGGATCGTTGAAAACTGGCAGCAGATCGGCCAGCTGTTATTTGATCATATTCAGCTGGTGACCTTGGGCCTGTTTATAGGAATGCTGTTAGCGGGCGCAATGGTGCTCTTGACGTTATGGAAGCCAGGGTTGGCGCAGCCCATGATTTATGTCAGCGGAATACTTTTTACCATTCCGTCCCTGGCACTGTTCATTTTGATAATGCCCTTTACCGGTTTGTCCAAGACGACGGCAGTGATTGGTTTGAGCCTGTATGCCTTGCTGATTGTGTTACAGAACACTTTGGCGGGCCTTGCGAGTAACCCTCCTGACGTGCTGGAAGAAGCCCGTGCGCTAGGGTACACGCGCACCCAGAGATTCCTGGGGGTTGAACTTCCCCTGGCGCTGCCTTCGTTATTGGCAGGGCTGCGAACGACCGCTGTGACATTGGTCGGGCTGGTGACGGTTACTGCGTTAATTGGTCAAGGCGGATTGGGGCAGCTGTTCATTACCGGGTTGGCTCAAAGTTTCACTACGCCTGTGGCGGTCAGTTTGGTCCTGACGGTGATGTTGGCGTTATGTTTTGATTTTCTCTTTTATTCAATCAATAAATGGCTGGTCCCTTGGGTGCGCTAATGAATAGCATCGCAGATGTCTACCTCTGGTTTTCTCTTCCTGAAAACTGGTTGGGCGAAGACGGGATACTCAGTCGACTGGCGGAGCATATTTATTATGTGTCTTTGAGCCTGGCTATTGCTTGTGCGATAGCGTTGCCGCTCGGCGTACTCATGGCTAACTACCGCAAAGGCGCGCAAGTGGCGATCGGGCTGTTCAATATTGGGCGAGCATTGCCTTCCCTGGGTATTGTGATACTTGCAATCATGGTCATTGGCTATGAAACCAGCACGGTGATTATCGCCTTGGTCACCATGAGCATCCCGCCGATATTGACCAATACCTATGTTGGCATCGATCAGGTGGATTCGTCTCTGAAGCATGCCGCCAAGTCGATGGGGATGCGCAGATGGCAGATGTTTATTCAGCTGGAATTACCGTTGGCTTTTCCGCTGATCTTTTCTGGATTCCGATCAGCCCTGGTGCAACTTATTGCTACGGCCACCATCGCCGCCTATGCAGGGTTCGGCGGACTGGGCAGGTTTCTCATTGACGGGCTGGGTCGAAATGATACCCCTCAAATCATTGGCGGCGCATTGGTGGTGTCGGCACTTGCGATAGTCAGCGAGTGGGTTTGTTCAATGATCGAAACATTCATGGTTCGAAAATGGCGAGCGGGGGATGTTGAACTGAGCGCTCCATGATCAGGGGCATTTGAAAGTGCGTATTAATTCTGCAGAGGTGCAAATCCAAATGAAAAACAAACAACGTTCGAAGACTCGTTCAGCGCACTCGGTTTCACTGTTGCTTGGGTTAGGCTTGCTGGTGGGCAGCGCATTTGCCAGTGCCCAGTCCATCACCATAGGCGGGGCCAATTTTTCCGAGCAGACGATTCTCGCCAACATCTATGCCTCAGCTTTGAAAAATGAAGGGATTGACGTCAAGACCCGACTCAATCTCGGGAACCGCCAGATCATCGCCAAGGCGCTGGAAAACGGGGATATCGACGTTGTACCCGAGTACATAGGATCACTGTTGAGTTTCTATGACGACAAGAGCGCCCTGACCACCCAGACGGAGATTGTCAGCGCCTTGCAACAGAAGTTGCCGGCAGGCCTCCAGTTGCTTGAACCTTCGGCCGCGGGCTCTATTACCGCTTGGGCTGTCACCAGGAAAACCGCAGAAAAGTACAACCTGCACAGCTTGTCCGACCTGGCGCCCGTCTCCGGTGAACTCACGCTGGGCGGGCCTCCCGAAGTCACCACTGCTGCATTGGGCCTGCCCGGGTTGAAGGCGGTCTACGGCATCAACTTCAAGAGCGTCAAATCGCTGGACATGGGCGGGCCCTTGTCGCGGCTGGCGTTGAATTCAGGCGCTATCGACGTCGCCACGGTGGTCTCCACGCAAGGCATCCTGGCAAAAGAACCTTGGGTTGTGCTCGAGGACGACAAGCACCAGCAGCCCCTGCAGAACATTACGCCACTGGGACGCAAGGCGTTGCTAACCCCAGAAGTCACCAAGGTGCTCAACGAGGTCTCTGCAAAACTGACCGATGATGACCTCAAGCAACTCAATCGCCTGGTTGATATCGATCACAAGGATCCCGCAAAAGTCGCGGCGCAGTGGGTCGCTGAAAATACCGTCAAGGCGGCCAACTGAACATGAATGCGATGTGGGTAAGGTCGCGGAGGCGTTATGTCCAATAAAAGTATGATTTTGAATTTGTTCTTTTTTAATCCCCAAGGGGATCATCGTTTTTCCTGGCGCCACCCGCTGTCGCCGACCAAGGAAATATTGACGCTGGGCTACTACGTGAAACTGGTGCAGGCGGCCGAAGCGGCGAAGTTCGATGCGGTTTTTGTCGCGGATCACGTCGCTGTCTGGGACTCCGTCGCCAGTGGGTTGAGGCACTATGCCAACGCCCGCCTTGAACCGATTACGCTCTTGTCCGCATTGGCGGCTGTCACCGAACACATCGGGCTGATGGGCACCGCTTCAACGTCTTATAACGAGCCCTTCAATATTGCGCGATATTTCGCTTCGCTGGACTACCTCAGCGCAGGGCGAGCCAGCTGGAATATCGTGACGTCCTGGTTGGAAGAGGAGGCTTCGAATTTCGGATTGTCAGGCGTGACCAAACACGGCGATCGTTATCGGCGGGCCGAGGAGTTCATCCATGTCGCCAAGCAGCTTTGGGACTCCTGGGAGGAGGGGGCTCTTGAGTTTGACAAGGACAGCGGCGATTTTGCCGACCCGTCTAAAATTCACCCGATCCATCACAAAGGCGCACATTTCAACGTGCGTGGGCCGCTTAACGTGCCGCGTCCACCGCAAGGACATCCGGTCCTTGCCCAGGCGGGGTCTTCTGAAGCGGGCAAGGATCTGGCCGCCGCCCATGCGGACGTGCATTTCTGTTTTATCAATACGGTCGAAGAGGGGCTGGCGTACAGGGCCGATTTGAATCGCCGGCTCGAGTTGAAGGGCCGGCATTCCAGTGATCTGAAAATCATTACCGGTGTGCTTCCGGTGGTTCTGGAGAATGAGACCGAGGAGGCGCGACGTCGGCAACTGGAGGACAGCCTCATTATCGATGCCGTGGCGATTGATCTGGTCTCCAGCTACACCCGTCTTGATCTGACAGGCCTGTCGCCCGACAGCCCACTACCCGCGTTGCCGGATGAGTCTGAGTTCGATGGCATTCGAACCGAGCTGGCCCTGCTCAAGAAGTACGACACGACCTTGTCCATCCGTGAAATAGGGCGCCGGCTGGTCAAGAGCTCCAGTACCTGGCTGCTGATCGGAACGGCGGAGCATATTGCCGATAAGCTTTCAGCGTTATACGAGTCGAATGCCGTCGATGGCTACAACCTCATGTTTCCGTTTTTGCCCACTGACTTCGAAACATTCACCCGTGGCGTGGTGCCTTTGCTGCAAGCCAGAGGGGTTTTCCGCAAGGACTATGAACCCGGGACCCTGAGGGATCGCTTGGGTTTGAAGACGCCTGCCAACCGCTTCCTGCTGTGATCAGCGTCAATCACCATCCTCTGAATGGATTTCATATGATCAGCGATCTATCCATGTACCTCGCTCCCGCCAGGGTTTTACAGGCACAGGACGCCTGGCTCCAGCGCATCCTGGAGATTCTGGGGGAGCGCCGTGAGCAACAGCAGATCGTTGATCCCATGTCCCATTGGCTTTCCCCTGATCTGTTGTTATCCCAGACCTGCGGCTATCCCTTCGTCACGTCACTGCGGGGAAAGGTGAGGCTGATAGGGCGTCCGAGCTATGAGCTTGCTCATAGCTCGGGGGGTGACCATTGCAGTTTGCTGCTGTGTAGAGCTGATTCGCCCGTGACTGATCTGGCGGGCTTGCAGGGCAGCCATGGACTGATTAACGCCCGGGATTCCAACTCTGGAATGAATTTATTGCGCCACACGTTGGCGGGGATCAGCGACGGTGGTTTTTTCTCGAAACTCACCTTCACCGGATCCCACAGGGAGAGCATGCGAAGACTGAAAAAGGGCGAGGGCGATTTGGCTTCCATCGACAGCGTCACCTACGACTATCTGGCGAGAGATAACAGTGCCGAGATCGACGGTCTTAGAATCCTGGTGCGAAGTGTGCGCAGTCCCTGCCTGCCTTACATAACGTCGATTCGTCGAACGGCGACGCAAGCAGACTTTATCAGGAGCGCAATGAACGAAGCCTTGGGCCAGCTTCCTGAGATTTCCCGTGACCTGGCGATCAGGGAAGTCCTGCCGGCCAGTGAGGCTGACTATGAGTGTCTTCTGGAGTACGACCGCAGTGCGGCCAATCGAGGCTTTTCGTTTGTATCATCCTGAGCGGCGAGCCGTCCCTGGCTCGCCACCTCAAACAGGCTAGAACCTGAAGCGCCCAACCAAGCCCTTGAGCTGCCCGGAAATATCCGTCAAGCGCCCTGAGCCGGTCTGTGCCGAGTGAGCGAACTCCTCGACCAACTGGGCATCGGCATGAATCTGCGCGATGTGCCGGTTGATGTCTTCGGCCACTTGGTGCTGCTCCTCCGCCGCCGTGGCGATCTGGGTGTTCTGGTCGCGAATCGAGTCCACCGAATTGCGGATCTTGTCGAAGCTGTCACGGGCCTGTTGAATGCGCTCGACGCTGGTGTGCGACACCTGCAGGCTGCTTTGCATCTGCTGGGTGACTTCCTGGGTGCGCCGTGCGAGGTTGCCCAACAGGCTGTCGATCTCGCCGGTGGAGTCGGCGGTGCGCCGTGCCAGGGCCCGTACCTCGTCGGCCACCACGGCGAACCCACGACCTTGATCGCCGGCCCGTGCGGCTTCGATCGCGGCGTTGAGGGCCAACAGGTTGGTCTGTTCGGCAATCGAGCGAATGGTGTCGAGGATAGTGTTGATGTTCTTGCTGTCCTGCTCCAACGCCTGCATGGTCTGGGTCGATTTCTGCAGGTCTTCGCTCAGTTTCAGCACGCTGCCGGTGGCTTCGCCGATGTGATGCTGGCCGTCGTGCACATCGCGGTAGCCTTCGTCCGCACTGGAGGCGGCCTGGCTGCAAGAACGGGCCACTTCGTTGGCGGTGGCAACCATTTCGTTGAACGCGGTGCTCACCAATTCCACGGCCTGGCGCTGGCGCCCGGCAGCATCGTTCATGTTCTGGGCCACGTGGCTGGTATCGGCCGCGGCGGTTTGCAGGTCGGAAGAGGCGCTGCCGATGCGTTGCATCAGTTGCGCGATCATGCCCAGGAACTGGTTGAACCAGCCCGCCAGGGTGGCCGTTTCGTCCTTGCCTTGCACGATGAGTTTGCGAGTGAGGTCGCCTTCACCTTCGGCGATTTCCTGCAGACCGTTGGCGACGCCGCGAATCGGCCGCACGATCACGCTGGCGAAGCTGGCGCCCACCACGGCGAAGACCACGGCCAGCGCGGCGGCGATGGCGGCGATCAGCCAAGTCAGGCTCGAGGCCTCGGCCATCACTTCATCGCGCTTGATCAGGCCGATGAAGCGCCAGCCCAACCCTTTGGAGCTGACCACGTTGGCCATGTAGGGCACGCCGTCGATATCGATCTGGGTCACGCCATCGCTGCTTTTGGCCAGCTCGGCATAGTGGGGGCCAAGATCGGCCAGCGGCTTGAAGTTGTGCTTGGCATCGGCGGCGTCCACCAGGACGTTGCCGTTGGCTTCCACCAGCATCAGGTAGCCGCTGTCGCCCAGCTTGATGTTCTTGACCAGTTCGGTGAGCTGCTTGAGCGATACGTCAAGGCCAACCACCCCCACCAGTTTGCCGGCGGCGTCTGAAACCGTATGTACGATGCCGATCAATGAGACATCATCCGGCGCCCAATAATAGGCATCCGTACGCACGGTGGTACCCGGCGCGGCGATGGCGGCCTTGTACCATGGGCGCACCCGCGGGTCGTAGTTGGATATCTTGGGATCGTCAGGCCAACTGGCATAGCCGCCGTCGGCCAGGCCCAGGGAAAGATAGGCGGTGGTCGGGTGGCTCTTGGCGAATCTGTCGAAGATCTCCAAAAGCTGTTTGTTGATCTCGGGGAGAGGAATTTGTGCGGCGTCGGCACCGGAGTAGTTTTTCAGATCCTTGGCTGCGACGATCCGTGGATCCTTGGCGAAGAATTCGACGTTCTGGCTGATGCCATCGAAGAACTGCTTCATGCCGTTGTCGATCTGGCGGATTTCACGGCCGCTGCTGTCCAGGAAGTTGGCCTTTGCGGCGTCGCGCAGGTTCATTACGACAAGCACCGCTACCAGGATAACCGGGAGGCAGGCGATGGCCGCGAACGCCCATGTCAGCTTCTGTTTGATATTCATGACTTCTCCCGCGGAATATTTTAAGTGTTGGAACGGCGGAAACAGCAGTGGTTGGCGTTGCGAGTCTCTGGAAGGGAAAAGCGCCCATGCCTACTGCCAGTGTATCGACCAAAGTCGTAGGCACTTGAGGCTTGCCATTTTGGCGCGGGACGATCGGTAGAGGGCGTAGGCGCGATTGCAGCCGGCTTGACTAGTCTGGAAGATAGCGTGGTTTGCTCTGCGCCTTCGCCCTGCGGCTCAGGCACCCACGTGCAGCAAATCCTCATCGTCTTTAATGTATTAACGAGGCCCTATGCCAAGCGCATTCGAGAGCGTACTCAAAAACAAGAACATGGCTTATCGACCGCTCGGAGCGGCGCCCGCCAGCCAGGCGCCGATCCGTGTCGCGTTTGTATTGATGGACAACTTCTCGATGATGTCCTTCACCGGTGCGGTGGACGCGCTGGTGACCGCCAACCTGATGAGCGACATGCCCCTCTACGAGGTGCTGACGGTGGGGGTTTCAGGTGGGCAGGTGACGAGCGACCTGGGCATTGTCATCTCGACGGACATCGAACTGGCGCAGATGCCGGAAAACCAGGACGTGCTGATTGTCGCCGGGGGCTTTCGCGTGAAGTTGCAAGGCCATCCCTTGCTGCGCCGCAAGCTGCGCGCCAATGCGACGTCCGGGGCGATCCTGGGTGGGTTGTGGAACGGTGTCTTCTTCGTTGCCGATGCCAATTTGTTGGATGGTTTCGAATGCGCTGTCCACCCGGAAAGCCGAGCCATGATGGTGGAGGTGTTTCCCCATGTGAAGGTGTCCAGCCGGGCCTATGTGGTGGACCGGGAGCGGGTCAGTTGCGCGGGCGCCAACAGTTCGTTGCGCATGATGCTCCAATTGATTCGCCAGACGGGCGGAGCGGCGCTGGTGGGGGCCATCGAGGAAATTCTGCGTTGTGATGAGTCAGGTGACGACGCGACGGACTTGCCGCCGGTTTTCGTCGAGACCGACCCGACGCTGCCGGAAAGCCTCAAGTTGGCGTTGGAGCTGATGTGGCAGAACGTAGAGGAGCCCTTGACCATCGATGAGCTGGCGGCGTGCGTGAAGATTTCCAAGCGTCAGTTGGAGCGACGGTTCTGCAGTTTTCTCGGTGCGACCCCAACGCGCTATTACCTGGAGCTGCGCCTGACGCGTGCTCGTCAACTCATCCAGCAAACCAATCGGTCCGTGACCGAAATCGCCGTGGCGACAGGCTTCGTCAGTTCCCCACACTTCCAGCGTCGTTTTCGGGATTTCTTTGGTGTGCCGCCTGGCAGTTACCGTTCGAAATCGGAGCGCAAGCAAGCCTTGCGCTGAAGGCGCTGACGGATTGGAAAGTGAGTTTTTGGGAGGGGAGGGCTACGCAGTTCAGCGGGAGCAAGCTCCCGCGTCACGGACACAAATCAGCTGTTATCGTCGGTTTGTGTTTCGGTGGGCAGGTCTTCGGTTTGCGGAGCGGCTTGTGATGCGGTCAAAGTCGTCTCCTTGCACAGCACCTTGCCTACCTCGTCGGCTATCGAACCGTCGATGATTCGCCCTTGCATCTGGTCGAACTGGGCTTTTTCCAGCACTGCGAGGCTGTTGTACATCCCCATGTGCCGTACATTGCGGCTGGCGCAGTCGAGTTCGAGTTTTGTGTAGTTGGTGAAGTAAGCACCCGATCTCTGCACGGTGGCCTGGATGGCTGAGCCGCTGTCGATAAACGACACGATGGAGTACACGGCATCCGAATCATCGTAAAGGTATTTGATGTTCTGAACTTCCGCGACCGCACTACACGCAATCGAGATTAAGGCGAGGGACATGACGGTTTTCATGCTTTCTTCCGTGAATAAGCAAGTCAGTAGATTAGTGGCAAATTGAGATCAGCTTGCCGGGATTCATGCATTGTATCGATTTTCATCGGGCGACCTCGATGACCGCCGGTCAGAAACGAAATCCTTTCGGGAACTTTATAGATCCCTCCAGCTCGTGGCAACAGCCGAGTGCATTTCAGCCGGGTGATAGGCCCTGCCCGAAATGCACTGCAGCTCCATTAGATCAAAGCCTGAATTCGGCCAATCGCCTGACTTTTTTTAGAAGTTTTTCGTCTGAGCTGCGTCGGTAATCACGATTTCAGGATTTTTCGAGCTTTTTTGTGCACCGAAAGGGAAATCGAGTATCAATGCAAGAAGAATCGCCCCGGCGGAGATCAGAAAAAGCAATCCGTGGCGTCCGCCACTGGCATTGAACAGGGCCGAGTAAGCAAACCCGGCCAGCGCCTGGAAGGTGGCGAACGAAACAGTGGCCCGGCTCCAGGCCAGTTGTTGGCGATGATGGTCAGGAACCAGTTCATGCACTCGGGCCAGGGCCAAGGGCACGATGCCCGGTGGAAACGAACCGATGATCACGGCTAGCGGCGCCAGTGCCATGAAGGTGTGTGAAACCGTCAGCAAGCCGAGAGCAATTGCTTGCACGGCCAGGACCAGTCGGATGCTCTTGCGCGCGCCGAGGTGATCGGCAAGAAAGCCATAGCTCACCGGCCCGATAATCGCCCCGAGGCCATACATTACCCAGACCATTGCCCCGGCATGTGCCCCGGCACCGAGGCCGCGCGCCACGTAGTCGACCAAAAAGACCATCGCAGGCACGAGCCCTGCGGCCATGAACGCATACTGGCCGAACAGCTGGAAAACCGCAGGGGGCATGGGCTCGTCGGGCGCAGCGCTGGCTGTAATCTGCACCGTGTCCCGGGGCCAGCCAAACCAGCTCAAACCGGTCAATGCCAGCGACAGGGCGCCAAGCCCCAGCCAGGTGGCCGGCAGGCCCAGGCTCAACAGCGGCGGCACAATCGTTCCTGAAGCGGCGATGCCAAGGCCGATGCCAAGGAAAATCGCGCCACTGGCCAAGCCTTTGCGTGCCGCCGGTACATGGGGCAATACAGTCGCCGCCACCAGTACCATGATCGCGCCGCCGGCGATCCCCGACAGCAACCGCCAGGCGAAATACCAGGTCACCGACACCGGGAAGGCACAGGCGAAAAATGCGCCGGTCACGACGAGCATCATCAGCCGCAACGCGTTCCGGTTGGTCAGTCGGTGGGCCATGGGACGGCCGAGCAGGGCGCCGATCAGGTAACCGACCAGGTTCGCCGCTCCCAGGTAGACCACGTCGTTGGCAGAAAACCAACGGGCCTCGATCAATGCCGGGAGCAGTGGCGTATAGGCGAAACGCGCCAGGCCGATGCTGACGAGGCTGGCGCAGAGGCCGGCGAAAATGGGCAGCCAGATGCTCGTGGGAGGTGATTCGAGCGCAGCGGATGAGGGGGGCATGACAGCGATCCTGTGGAAGGGTTTATAGCGACCAGCATATCGGCTATCGTTGCTGCGTTTGTGCAGCGATTTAGCTTCAGGATGATGCATATGTGCAGCGGGGAGGGCGAATGAATTGGGATGATGCGCGGGTGTTTCTGGCCGTCTGCCGAACGTCGACCTTGCGCGGCGCCGCGCGGGTATTGGGGGTGGATCAGGCGACTGTGGGGCGGCGCGTTACAGCGTTGGAGAAGTCCTTGGATGCCGCGTTGTTCCTGCGTACCTCAGACGGTTACGCACTGACAGCCGTCGGCGAGGCGGCGCTCAAGGCGGTGGAGAAAATGGAGCATTCGGCGCTGGAACTGGAGCGCCGGATACAGGGCCTGGATGATCGCCTGATCGGCAATGTCCGGGTCGCCACCACCGACTCATTGGCCATCGACTTCTTGATTCCGGCCATTGCCAGCCTGCATGGGCGCCATCCTGATGTGCGCGTGCAATTGGATGCATCCACGCAGATCCTCAGCCTGGTCAAGCGCGAAGCGGACATCGCCGTGCGCAACACCCGGCCCGACAACCCTGACCTGATCGCTCGGCGAATCGCCCGTTGGCCGGTAGGATTGTTTGCGTCCCCAGCCTATGTCGATGCCCGGGGCGTACCGTCGCCCGGCAGCGAGTTCGATGGACATGACTTGGTGGTTTATCAGCCGTACTGGCAGGGCAGCAAGGATTTCACCTTGGTCTCGGAGCCGATCAATCGCGGACGGATCGTGGCCAGCCTGAGTTCGAGCCTGTTGGTGCGCCGGTCGATTGCCGCGGGCCTCGGTGTCGGGGAAATTCCGCTGTACATGGGAGCGCGTGACGGGTTGCTGAGGATCTGGCCGGA
Organism: Pseudomonas sp. R151218B TE3479; assembly: GCF_053629195.1. NCBI lineage: Bacteria > Pseudomonadati > Pseudomonadota > Gammaproteobacteria > Pseudomonadales > Pseudomonadaceae > Pseudomonas > Pseudomonas sp. R151218B TE3479. The sequence goes on along the minus strand of NZ_JBRJHV010000001.1, from coordinate 5,299,960 downwards.
GCGCACACGTGCGCTGCCTTACGAGGTCTGGCTGGTCACCCACGCGGACCTGCGCCACACCGCACGGGTGCGGGCAGTGATCGATGAGATTGTCGAGGTGTTTGCACAGGAGAATGAGTGAAGCGTTGGGGGAATGTGGAGGCTCCATTACGAAACACCCTGTGGACCCTGTGGGAGCGAGCTTGCTCGCGATGGCGTCAGGTCAGCCGATACTCATGTGGCTGATACTCCGCCATCGCGAGCAAGCTCGCTCCCACAATGGGTGCTTCATAGCCTCTGTGACAATTTCTCCAACAGGGCCTAAAGGGTGTTTCATGGCATCTGTGGCAGTTCCTGCGGCCGCAGATCGAACACGAGCACCTCGGCATCCTGGCCGTGACTCAAGGTCAGGACCTGCTCCTCGCGCACCCGCACACCATCACCTTCCTGTAACTGCACGCCGTTGAGCTCGACAGCGCCTCGGGCCACATGCACGTAGGCATAGCGATCCGGAGCCAGGGTCAGGGTGGCGCTTTGTTCGCCATCGAACAGCCCGGCATAGACCCGTGCATCCTGGCGCACCTGGAGCGAGCCGTCGGCGCCGTCCGGGGAGATGATCAATTGCAGGCGACCGCGTTTCTGCTCGCTGCTGAAATGCTCCTGTTGATAGCGTGGCGTGGCGCCACTGACGTTGGGCACGATCCAGATCTGCAGGAAGTGCACCGGCTCGTCCGCACTGTGGTTGAACTCGCTGTGGGCCACGCCGCTGCCGGCGCTCATCAACTGCACGTCACCGGGGCGAATGACCGAGCCCGTGCCCAGGGTGTCCTTGTGTTCCAGCGCCCCTTCAAGCACGTAGGAAAAGATCTCCATGTCCCGGTGGGGATGCTGGCCGAAACCCTTGGCCGCGGCGACCCGGTCGTCGTTGATGACCAGCAGGTCGGAAAAACCCTGTTCGTTGAGGTTGCGGTAGCTGGCGAACGAGAAGGTGTGGAACGAGGTCAGCCAGCCGTGGCGGGCAACACCGCGGTCCGAAGCTTTGCGAAGGGTCAGCATGAGGATTCTCCTGATATCTATGGGCGGCGGCTGGGCCGTTCGCCGGGTTCAGAAGAAGGTTAATGGTTATCCTGATGTTCAATAAGCAGGTAGAAAACGAAAGACTGTCCGTTTTTAGTGGACAATCGAGAATGCCTACCGGCGGATGCTTCGCTTCGACATAATGCTGACGATAAACCCTGCGGGAGCGAGCTTGCTCGCGATAGCGGTGTGTCAGTTACCTCAATTCCAACTGATCCGACGCTATCGCGAGCAAGCTCGCTCCCACAGGGGGCATTTATGATTTCTGGATTTCTTTGGCGTCTTTCTTGATGAAAACCGTTGCAATGGTGCTGTTCCCGGATTTTTTGCTGCTCGACATGGCCGGGCCTCTCGAAGTGTTTTCCATCGCCAATCGTTACCTTGAAGGGGACCTGCGTTATCAACTGTTGACCTTGGGGACCGAGCGCGGGCCGTTGCGAGCGTCCAACGGTGTGATGGTGCAGGCCGATATCCATATCGACCAGGCATGGGCAGCCTATGACGTGTTGCTGGTGCCGGGTGGGCCGGGGGCCTACAACGACCGGCATCCGGGGCTGCACACCTGGCTGCGGGCCGCGGCGCAACGGGCTACGCGCTACGGCTCCATCTGCACCGGTGCCTTCGTGCTCGGTGAGGCGGGCTTGCTCGACGGTTATCGCGTCACCACCCACTGGCATTACACCGAACGCCTGATACAACGTTTCCCCAAGGCCCTGGTGGAAACCGACAAGATCTTCCTGCAGGACCGCCGCCTGATCACCTCGGGCGGTGTCACCGCCGGGATCGACCTGGCCCTGTCCATCGTGGCCCAGGATCACGGCCGCAAAGTCGCGTTGGACGTGGCCAAGGTGTTGCTGGTGGTGATGAAGCGCCAGGGTGGCCAGGCACAGTTCAGCCCCTCGGTGGCGGCGGTGTCGACGCAGGAATCGGCCATTACCCGGGTGCAGAATCATGTGATAGAGCACCTGGAAGAACCCTTCACCATTGAGCGCATGGCCGCCCTGGCCTCCATGAGCGCGCGGCATTTCGCCCGGGTCTTTGCCCGGGAAGTGAAGATGACGCCCATGGAGTTCCTGCAGGGCGCGCGCATCGACCGGGCGCGTCAGCTGCTGGAAACCACTGATCTGCCGCTCAAGACCGTGGCGTTTCGCAGCGGCTTCGGCAGCGTGCGGCACATGCGCTTTTTGTTCGGTGAAAAGCTCGGCCTGACCCCGGTGCAATATCGTCAGCAGTTCAGTTGAGGCGTCGGTGTCCGTGTCCGTCCAGGGCACCGTGATGTCCGTGGCGCTCCCAGTGCCAGCATTGTCCTGACGCCTGCGCCTGCCAAGATTACGGCGAACCCTTTGGAAAGGATGCGCAGGAGCCCAGGGCAGACGTGTTCGGTGATCCGCATGCTGACGCCCGCACCGGTTATCCAGCGCTGGATCGCCCCATGAACAGTTTCGTCAAACCCGATAGCGAGCCGGCGGTGGGCTTCGGTCCGTTCGCCTTCTACCGGCAGCAACGACTGGTCACCCGTGACGGCCAGCCCCTCACGCTGGGTGGCCGGGCCCTGGATGTTCTGCAGGTGCTGGTGGAGCACGCCGGCTACTACGTCAGCAAGCAAACCCTCATCGCCCACGTCTGGCCTGACAGCGTCGTGGAAGCCATCAACCTGCGGGTGCACATCGCGGCGCTGCGCCGGGCCTTCGGCGACGGGCGGGATGGCGCTCGCTATATCCTCAACCACCCGCGACAAGGCTATTGCCTGGCGATGCCCCTGGTGATGCAAGAAGGCGTTGAGTCGCCTTTGAGTCCCAGGGCCGAGCGACACAACCTACCCACGCGCTTGAGCCCGGTGGTCGGCCGCGACAGAGTCCTGGGACGGCTGCTGGCGCAAGTGCCCCGTCAAGCCTTGACCACCGTGAGCGGCCCGGGTGGGGTCGGCAAGACCACCGTGGTGTTGCGGGTGGCGGAGCTGCTGCTTGAGCACTTTGACGACGGGGCCTGGTTCGTTGACCTGGCGGACGTCAGCGATTCTTCACAGGTGATGACGCGGGTGGCCGGCACGCTGGGCCTGGCGCCCGGTTCTTTGGGCCGGCGCCTTGAGTCCTGCCGCATGTTGCTGGTGCTCGACGGTTGCGAACACGTGCTCGATGCCTGTCGGGAGTTGGCCCAGACATTGGCTACGGCAGCGCCCGGGGTGTCGCTGTTGTGCAGCAGTCGCGAGCCCCTGGCCCTGCCGGGCGAAAAAATCGTGCCGCTGCCCGGCCTGGCCGTTGCATCGCCCCTGGAACCCGAGCACCAGATCGTGGCGTGCCCGGCGGTGCAGTTGCTGATCGAGCGGGTGGGCGCCCGGCAACAGGGTTTCCAGCCCGTTGGTCGCGACTGGTTGATCCTGGCCCAGATCTGCCAGCGCCTGGACGGCTTGCCGCTGGCGTTGGAACTGGCGGCGGCCCAGGTCGACGCCTTGGGGCTGGCCGGGGTCCTCGAACAATTGGATTACGGTTTGTCACTCTTGAGCCACGGGCGGCGTACGGCGGTGGCCCGGCATCGAAGCCTGGAGGCCGTGCTGGATTCGAGTGTCGAGCGTTTGAGTGCTGAGGAACAAACCGTGTTCCAGCGCCTGGCGGTGTTCGAGGGGCCGTTTACGCTCAGGGCGGCGCTGGCAGTGATCAGTTGCGCTGAGCTGAGTGTCGGGCAATTGCCCTCGTTGCTATTGCGGCTGGCGAGCGTGTCATTGCTGATGGTCGAGCCGCTGGCCGACGGAGGGCGTTTCCGACTGCTGCACACCACGCGCGCCTATGCCCTGGACAAATTGCGGCGCAGTGGTCAGTGGCCCGTGTTTCATCGGCGTTATGTGCTGCAAGGCGCTTGGGGGGCGCGCCATTCAAGGCCCCAACCGGCGAGTCAGTCCTTGGAGCAGCGCGCCGGCCTCCAATAGGTCGGGGGTGTTGAACCCCTCGCTGAAGCGTCGGTAGACCGGCCCGAGCAGTTCCTGCGCGGCGCGGACTTGCCCGCGGCGTTGCCACAAGCGGGCCAGGGACGTGGCGCTGCGCAGTTCCCAGGCCAGGGCATGATGACGACGGGCGACGGCCAGGGCGGCCAGCAGTTGCGTTTCGGCGGGGCCCTCCAAGGAGGGCTCGTTCCGGGCCAGCCAGGTTTCGGCGCCGGCCCGCAGGAGCTCCGCCGAACACCAGCCCGCGGCGCCACTGCGGGCCCGTTCCAGTTGCGCCGGGCTGACAACGTCAGGGCGCAGGGTAACGGCGATGTCTTGGATCAGCCCGTTTGTCGGGCTCGTCTCCAGGGGCTGGTCGTTGAATACGCTGTCGTAATGACAGGCCCACTCATGGAACAGCATCACCGAATGTTTCTTGGCCTGCTGCTTCAACAGGTCGAGCCTTTCCCGAACAGTCGGATGATCGCCGGTGTAGTGAGCGATCACGCAACCGGCCAGCGCCAAGGTGTAGCAGATCGAAATGCCGTGATTGATCTGCAAGGCGATCTGCAGCGCCAGGTTGGCGGTACGCCGGGCTTTCTCGGCAAAACCTTGCAGCCAGAGGATGCGCGCCAGAATCGTCAGCGCGGCCACGCTCTGGTCGTATTGCACGCCGAAGCCGTGGCTGAAGCGGCTGAGGTGGCCGCTCTGGGCCAGGCGCTGGATCACCTGTTCGGCCTCACGCCGCGCCGCGCCCTGGTCGCCGGTGAAATGCAGCGCCAGCACTCGCAGGCGTTGAGTGCTCAAGGACAGGGTCGGGTCGCCCTGCAAACCGAGCCGGTCGAAATCCAGGCTGTGAGCCAGGGCCTGTTGGTAGTTGCCGCAGCTGAGGTCCACGGTCATTTGCCCGGACACGGCCCGCAGTTCGCTGGCCAGGTCCTGGCATTGCCGGGCCAGTTGCCGGGCGGTGGCGAAGGCACGGACCGTCGCCGGCGTGCCGCCCTCGGTGTGGTAGTTGAAACTGGCGTGGGCCAGCTCCAGGGCCAGGGTCAAGCGTGGGCATGGTGTTGGGCTGGCCCGCAACAATTGCAGCGCCTTGTTGACGTAGAGGCCGTGCTCCTTGAGCAGCGACAGCTCCTGCCAGAGGGGCAGGGTGCGGGCAGTCAGGCGGATCGCCACGGCGTGTGAACCCTGCGGGCCCAAGCCGCGGTCGAGCGCCGCGCGGATGTCGTCGCGATAGTCGGCGTAGCGGGCGATCCACAGTCGGGTGGGGGTGTTCTCCCAATCGTTTTCCGCTTGCCCCATGAGCGCCAGGCAGCGTTCGGCGTGGCGTTCCTGGCTGGTCGCCAACTCCCCGGCTTCGGCCAGTTTTTCCAAGGCATAACGGCGGGTGGTGTCCAGCAGGCGATAGCGCACCTCTTCATCGCCGACCTCGACGTTGAGCAACGATTTGGCGACCAACTGGCTGACCGACACCAGCACCTGGTCGGGTGCGACATGCTGGCCGACGATCACCGCCGCGGCCGAGGCCAGGTTGAAGCTGCCCATGAACACCGCCAGCCGCCGCAGGCAGGTCTGCTCGCAGGCCGTGAGCAGCGCGAAGCTCCAGTCCAGCGTGGCGCGCAGAGTCTGCTGGCGCGGGGCGGCGTCGGTGTCGTTGTGGAGCAGGGCGACGCTGTCTTGCAGTTGCCGGTGCAGTGCTTCGAGGCTGAAACGGCCGATTTGTCCGGCGGCCAGCTCGATGGCCAGGGGAATCCCGTCCAGCCGCTGGCAGATGTCGACCACCAACGGCACCTCGCGGTCGGTCAGTTCGAAGTCGTCACGGCTGGCCATCGCACGCTCGGCGAACAGTTGCAGCGCCGGGTACTCCAGGGCGGGATAACCCTCGATGGGCATTTCCCGGGGCGGGAATGCCAGGGCATCCAGGCGCTGCACGTATTCGCCTTCGGCGCGCAGGCCTTCGCGGCTGGTGGCCAGGATGTGCAGGTGGGGGGCGCCGCGCAGCAAGGTTTCGCTGAGTTGAGCGATGGCGTCGATCAGGTGCTCGCAGTTGTCGATCACCAGCAGCAGATGCCGCTCTTTGAGCGGTCGGGCAACGGTGTCCAGCGGATCACCGTCCTGCAGCGGCAGGTCGAGCAACGCGCACAGGTTGGGGACGATCATGGCCGCGTCGTTGAGCGATGCGAGGTCCAGCAGATGGGTGCCGTCACGGTAGTGGCCGATCAGCCGTTCAGCGACCCGCAGGGCGACGGTGGTCTTGCCGATGCCGCCGGTGCCGACCAGGGTAATGAAACGCTTTCGTGGCAACTGGGTCACCAGGTTTTCCACCAGGGCCTGGCGTCCGATCAGGCGCGTGCGCTGCAGCGGCAGGTTGCGCGCCAAGGACGGATGAGGGATGCGCGCCAATGGGTCGAGGGATCCGAATGACACCGGCGCGACAAAGCTGTAGCCGCGCTGCGCCACGGTGACGATGTAGCGCTGCCCGGCCTGGCCGTCTCCGAGGGCCTTGCGCAGTGCCGCGACGTGTACGCGCAGGTTGGTGTCTTCCACCACGCTCCTGGGCCAGACCCGAGCGATCAGTTGCTGCTTGCTCACCACCTCGCCTGCGTGTTCGAGCAACACCAGCAGAATCTCCACGGCCCGCCGTCCCAGGCGCAACGGTTGCTCGCCTTCCAGCACCAGGCGCTGGCGCGGATGGACCCGGTAAGGGCCGAAATGCACCGTCTGTTCGACGGGCAGGCTGAGGTATTGGCTCATGGTGCTCTCAATGTTCTGGGCCCGATGCCTGGGCTTTACCCGAGCATATTCCTCAGGTTTGGCTTCAAGCGCAACGGCGCAGGCTCTGCTCCGAGCCTTCCAGTCGCCGGACCTGTGGCGAGGGAGCAAGCTCCCTCGCCACAAAAGCAGGTTTTTAACACTTCAGTCCCGAAAAAATTAACAACGTTTAACTCACGCCCATGCCCCCTCTGACCAGACCATAAAGCGATCCACCCACCTCAAGGAATCATGTCATGAGCACCTTCATCACCCGCGACGGCACCGAGATCTACTACAAGGATTGGGGCAGTGGTCAACCGGTGGTCCTCAGCCACGGCTGGCCGTTGAACTCGGACAGTTGGGAGGGACAGATGATGTTCCTGGCATCCAACGGCTATCGGGTGATCGCCCATGACCGCCGTGGACATGGGCGCTCCAGCCAGCCCTGGGATGGCAACGACATGGACACCTACGCCGATGACCTGGCCGAGCTGATCGAACGCTTGGACTTGAAAGATGCAGTGCTGCTCGGCTTCTCCACCGGCGGTGGCGAAGTGGCGCGCTACATCGGTCGCCATGGCGCCGCCCGGGTCGCCAAGCTCGGCCTGATCTCGGCGGTGACGCCGCTGATGGTCAGGACCGCGGCCAACCCTGGCGGCCTGCCCATCGAAGTCTTCGACGGTTTCCGCCAGGCCTCCCTGGCCGACCGTTCTCAGCTATACAAAGATGTGGCCAGCGCGTTTTTCGGCGCCAACCGTCCGGGCGCCAAAGTCTCCCAAGGCATGATCGACTGGTTCTGGATGCAGGGCATGCTCGCCGGTCACAAGAACACCTACGACTGCATCAAGGCGTTCTCGGAGACCGATCTTTCCGAAGACCTGCGCAACATCGACGTGCCGACCCTGGTGGTCCACGGCGATGACGACCAGATGGTGCCCATCGAGACCGCCGGCATCGCCGCCGCCAAATTGCTGAAGAATTCGCAGTTGCTGGTGTACCCGGGCGCGCCCCATGGCCTGACCGATACCCACAAGGACCGGCTGAACGCGGACCTGCTGGCGTTCATCCGGGGCTGAAGGGGAGGTGCCGGACTTGCCCTGATGCTATGAGGCAAGCACAGATCTCATGTGGGAGCGGGATTGCTCGCGAAAGCGGAGTGTCAGTCGACGAAGATGTTGAATGTCGGTGCGCTTCGCGAGCAAGCCCGCTCCCACAGGGACTCCACCAACCCTTGGCATTCAACAGGACCCAAAAACCCATGAACCGCAACGATTTACGCCGTCTCGACATGAACCTGCTGGTGATCTTCGAGGCGCTGATGTTCGAGAAAAACCTGACCCGCGTCGCCGAGAAGCTGTTCATGGGCCAGCCGGCGGTGAGCGCGGCGCTGGGGCGGCTGCGGGATCTGTTCGATGACCCGTTGCTGATCCGTCACGGTCGTGGCATGGAACCGACCCCGCGAGCCCTGGCGATCCTGCGAGAGCTGCAACCGGCCATGGACACCATCTCCGGCGCGGTCAGCCGGGCCAAGGCGTTCGACCCGTCCACCAGTTGCGATGTGTTTCGCATCGGGCTGTCCGACGATGCCGAGTTCGGCCTGTTTCCGCCATTGCTGAGCCAACTGCGCGAAGAGGCGCCGGGGATCATCGTGGTGGTGCGCCGGGCCAATTTCCTGCTGATGTCGTCGCTGCTGGCCAGCGGTGAAATCAGCGTCGGCGTGAGCTACACCACCGATCTGCCGGCCAATGCCAAACGCAAGAAGCTGCGGGACATTCCTTGCAAGGTCTTGCGTGGCGACAAGCGCCCGGGGCCGTTGACCCTGGACGAGTACTGCTCGCGGCCCCACGCCATGGTTTCGTTTTCGGGCGACTTGAGCGGCAACATCGACCTGGACCTGGCCCGCATCGGCCGGACCCGCAAAGTGGTGCTGGCGGTGCCGCAATTCAGCGGGCTGCGAGCCTTGCTGGCCGGCACCGAGCTGATCGCCACCGTGCCCGACTATGCCGCCTGTGCGCTGGTGGAAGGCTGCGCACTGCGTGCCGAGGACCCGCCGTTCGCGATCAATGCGGCTGAACTGTCGATGGTCTGGAGCGGCGTGCATGACAACGACCCGGCCGAGCGCTGGCTGCGCTCGCGCATTGCCAGCCACATGTCCCAACCATTGCCGGCCGCTGCCTCGGCGGCCCCGGACGGAGCCCACCGATGAACATGACCGATGAACGCCCGTGGCAGGACCTGGGTTTGTTGTTCCTGCGCCTGAGCGGCGGGTTGTTCCTGCTGTGGGTCCATGGGCTGCCGAAGCTGTTGCACTACAGCGTCGAGCTGACCCGGATCGAAGACCCGTTTCACCTCGGCGCGGCACCCACCCTGATCCTGGCGATTTTCGCCGAGGTGCTGTGTCCGCTGCTGATCATGGCCGGCGTGCTGGTGCGCCTGGCGTGCTTGCCGATCCTGTTTCTGCTGGCGGTGGCGCTGCTGGTGGTGCATCCGCAGTGGAGCCTGGAAGAGGGGCAGTTCGGTTGGTTGCTGCTGATTGTATTTACCAGCGTGTTCATTGCCGGGCCTGGGCGCCTGGCGCTGAACGCGCGCTTTGATGGAGTGCTGCGCCATGCCTGAATCTCAAGCTGTTGAATCCACCGCGAGCCCATCCCGGCCTGGCTTCGACGAAATCGTGACCCTGGTGGTCAAGCACCGGATCAAGGCCGGCCAGGACGGTGCCTATGAAGCCTGGTTGCGGCGCATCGTCAGCGTGGCTGGCCAGTGGCCGGGGCATCTGGGGGTGGATGTGGTGCGGGGCAAGCAGGGCGGTTTATCGCTGTTCACCTGTGTGCTGCGGTTCTGCTCCACCGAGGCCATGCAACGCTGGCTGGATTCGCCCGAGCGCCGCGAACTGGTGGAAGAGGCCGCGCCGCTGCTGGCCGACGGCGACCAGACCGAAGTCGGGTCGCACAAGGAATTCTGGTTCGCCCCGCTGGCCGACGCCGCCACGCCGCCGCCGCGCTGGAAACAGGCCGTAGTGACGCTGCTGGTGATCCTGCCCCACACGCTGCTGGTGCCGCTGATCTGGGGGCCGGTGCTGCAACTCGATGCCTTCCTTTCCAACTACGTGGTGGCCACGTTCCTGATCACCCTGACCATCGTGCTCTCGGTGGTCTACGTGTGCATGCCTTTGGCGACACGCCTGTTCGCGCCTTGGCTGCAACCCAAGACCCATGAGCACTTGGAGCCCGGCCATGGCCAATAAGGACGATCCGACCGACCCGCTGCGCCGCCAACTGTTGGCCGCCGGGTCCCTGCTCAGCGCGGCGGCGGCTTTTTGGCCTCGTCTGTCCCTTGCCTCTACTCATCCAGAAGGAAATCCGATGAACGCCGATCTGATTCTATTCAACGGTCAATTCCATACCGTCGACCGCGAGAAACCTCGGGCCAGCGCAGTCGCCATCAGCCAGGGCCGCTTCGTCGCGGTGGGCACCGATGCCGAGGCCATGGCCCTGCGGGGCAGCGGCACCCAGGTCATCGACCTCAAGGGCCGTACCGTTATCCCCGGCCTCAACGACTCGCACCTGCACCTGATCCGTGGCGGTCTGAACTACAACCTGGAACTGCGCTGGGAAGGTGTGCCGTCCCTGGCCGATGCCTTGCGCATGCTCAAGGACCAGGCCGACCGCACGCCAACGCCACAATGGGTGCGTGTGGTCGGCGGCTGGAACGAATTCCAGTTCGCCGAAAAGCGCATGCCGACCCTGGAAGAGCTCAACCAGGCGGCCCCCGATACGCCGGTATTCGTGTTGCATCTGTATGACCGCGCCTTGCTCAACCGCGCCGCGCTGCGGGTCGCCGGCTACACCCGTGACACGCCGAACCCGCCGGGTGGCGAGATCGTGCGTGACAGCAAGGGCGAGCCCACCGGCATGCTGGTGGCGCGGCCCAACGCGATGATCCTTTACTCGACACTGGCGAAAGGGCCGAAGCTGCCGCTGGAATACCAGGTCAACTCCACCCGCCAGTTCATGCGGGAACTCAATCGCCTGGGCCTGACCAGCGCCATCGATGCCGGCGGCGGCTTCCAGAATTATCCAGACGATTACGCGGTGATCGAGCAATTGGCCCGGGAACAGCAGTTGACGGTGCGCATCGCCTACAACCTGTTCACCCAAAAGCCCAAGGAAGAACTCAGCGACTTCAAGAACTGGACCGGCAGCGTCAAGTTGCACCAGGGCGACGACTTCCTGCGGCACAACGGCGCCGGTGAAATGCTGGTGTTTTCGGCGGCGGACTTCGAGGACTTCCTCGAACCGCGCCCGGATCTGCCGCCGGGCATGGAGCAGGACCTGGAGCCGGTGGTCCGGCACCTGGTGGAGCAGCGCTGGCCATTCCGCTTGCACGCCACTTATGACGAATCCATCAGCCGCATGCTCGACGTGTTCGAGAAGGTCAACCGCGATATTCCGTTCAACGGCCTGCCGTGGTTCTTCGACCACGCCGAGACCATCACGCCGAAGAACATCGAACGTGTGCGGGCGCTGGGCGGCGGCATTGCGATCCAGGACCGCATGGCGTTCCAGGGCGAATACTTCGTCGACCGCTACGGTGCCAAGGCCGCCGAAGCCACGCCGCCGATCAAGCGTATGTTGGCCGAAGGTGTACCCGTGGGCGCCGGCACCGATGCCACCCGCGTCTCCAGCTACAACCCCTGGACCTCGTTGTACTGGATGGTCAGCGGCCGCACGGTCGGTGGTCTTTCGTTGCACGAGGAGGGCCTGCCGCGCCTGACCGCGTTGGAACTGTTTACCCATGGCAGCGCCTGGTTCTCGTCGGAGCAGGGCAAGAAGGGTCAGATCAAGGTCGGCCAACTGGCGGACCTGGCGGCCTTGAGCGCGGACTTCTTCAGCGTCGAGGAAGAAGCCATCAAGTGGATTGAGTCGGTGCTGACCGTTGTGGACGGCAAGGTGGTGTACGCCGCCGGTGACTTCGAAAAACTCGGCCCGGCCAGCGTCCCGGTGTTGCCCGACTGGTCGCCGGTGGTCAAGGTCCCGGGCCATTGGCGCCCGACTTCACCGTTGCAGGCTCAGGTCCACCAGTGCAGCGGCCCGTGCACGGTGCATGCCCACAGCCATGAACGGGCGCGCCTGTCGAACGTTCCGGTCAGCGATTTCCAAGGCTTCTGGGGCGCGTTTGGCTGTTCCTGCTTTGCCTTTTAACTAACACACAACCCCCTCTGTGGGAGCGAGCTTGCTCGCGATAGCGGTTGAACATTCAGCACTGCCGTCGCCTGACACTCCGCCATCGCGAGCAAGCTCGCTCCCACAGGTTTTACTATCCATCCCAAAGGAGTCATCCCATGAGCAACGTTCCCGCCTACAACCGTCTGAACAAAGACGACGCGGTGGTCCTGCTGGTCGATCACCAGACCGGCCTGATTTCCCTGGTCCAGGACTTCTCTCCCAACGAGTTCAAGAACAACGTGTTGGCCCTGGCCGACCTGGCGAAGTTCTTCGAACTGCCGACCATCCTGACCACCAGCTTCGAACAAGGCCCCAACGGCCCGATCGTGCCAGAGCTCAAGGAAATGTTCCCGGACGCCCCATACATCCCGCGTCCAGGCCAGATCAATGCCTGGGACAACGAAGACTTCGTCAAGGCGATCAAGGCCACCGGCCGCAAGCAGCTGATCATTGCCGGCGTGGTGACCGATGTCTGCGTGGCGTTCCCGACCCTGTCGGCGCTGGCTGAAGGTTTCGACGTGTTCGTCGTGACCGATGCCTCGGGTACGTTCAACGAAACCGTGCAACAGGCCGCCTGGGTCCGCATGACCGCTGCTGGCGCACAAATGATGAACTGGTTCTCGGTGGCCTGTGAGCTGCACCGCGACTGGCGCAACGACATCGAAGGCCTGGGCAACCTGCTGTCCCAGCGCATTCCGAACTACCGCAACCTGATGAACAGCTACTCGGCGCTGACGGCCAAGTAAGCGGTTCATGCTCAATGACGCCCGCCTTGTGCGGGCGTTTTTGTGCCTGGCATCAGGTTCTTGCAAGCTGATCCGCCGTTATCGCGAGCAAGCTCGCTCCCACAGGGTTTGTCCGTAATCAGCGGAATCCATGTGGGAGCGAGCTTGCTCGCGATAGTGTCAGCCCATCCAACACCTTTCCAACCTGCCTTGCTCCATCCACAATGCCCAACTCATCCCTCTGACTGTCCACCCCAGGAATGACAATGAACCCCTTCGAAGAAATGCGCATCTTTGCCCAGGTCATGGAGTCAGGTAGTTTCACCGCCGCGGCGGACAAGCTGGGGCTGTCCAAGCAGTTCGTCAGCCGCAAGCTCATGGCATTGGAACAGCGCCTGGGGGTGCGCCTGCTCAATCGCTCGACCCGCCGGCTGGACGTCACTCCGTTGGGCCAGCGCTATTACGAAGCGTCGCTGCGCCTGCTCAATGACGTCGAGCAGGTGGAGCAGGGGATCAGCGGCCAGACCAGCGAACCTCGCGGGACCATTCGCCTCAGTGCGCCGCTGTCGTTCGCGGTAGCGCATCTGGGCAGCCTCTTGCCGGTTTTTCTGCAGCGCTATCCTGGTGTCAGCGTCGAAGTGGACCTGAGCGACCGTTCGGTGGACCTGCTGGGGGAAGGCTATGACCTGGCGCTGCGCATCGGCGTGCTGGAGGATTCGACGCTGATTGCCCGGCGCATCGCGACCATCGAGCGGGTGTACTGCGCCAGTCCCGCCTATCTGGCGCAAAAAGGCGCACCCTCACGGCCTGAAGACCTGCGCCATCATGACTGCCTGCCCTATGGGCACAGCCGCCAGGTGCAGTGGCGTTTCGCGGGGGCTGGCAAACCGTTGACCCTGGAGGTCACTGGACGAATGCGCGCCAATAACGGCGATTTGCTCAGGGACGCGGCCATCGCCGCAATGGGGGTCACTTACCTGCCCACCTTCATCCTCGGCGATGCTTTGAAGGATGGTCGGTTGATCAAGGTGTTGGAGGGGTTCGAAACCGAGCCCTTGGCGCTGTCGGCGGTCTACCCGCAACATCGCCAAGGCTCACGCCCGGTGCAGGCGCTGGTGGAGTTTCTGCGCGAACAGATGCAGTAAAACGCCGCAATGCATTCAGCCGTCACAGACGGACTAAAGCATTGCGGCGTTGGCGTCAGGCGGCGAGGTTGGCGCTGCTCAGTTCTTTTTTGTACTGCGCTTTCATGGTTTCCATTTCCTCACCCAGGGCATCGAGTTTGGCTTTGCCCAGCAGCTTTTTCGCTTGAGGGAACATCTCTTTCTCTTCTTCTTCGATGTGGTGCTCAAGCAGTTCCTTGACCACTTTCACGCGACCGGCAAATTCTGGCTGGGTTGGGTCGGTGGTTTTCAAGTCCGGCAGCACCAGCGAATCGACGGTGCGGTGTTCTTCCTTGGCTTCGTAATACATTTCCGCCTCATCCTTGCCGCCCGCCTGCTTGAAAGCCGGATAGAGAATCTCTTCTTCCAGGCGGGTATGGATGGAAATTTCCATTTCCAGTTTCGCCAACAGGTCAGTGCGTTTTTTCACGGCGCGTTCGGTCGACTCGCTCAGTTGAGTCAGGATGGCTTTGACGCGTTCATGGTCGGCTTTCAACAGATCGATGGCGTTCATAAGTAGCTCCAGGCAATTCACGGTTACGGGCCGGCTTCAAGCGCCAACGCCGCGTATGAGATGAATTGCATCAGCTGTGCCAGCTGAACAGGGTTTTAAAGCCCTTTAAAAACAATGGGTTGAGAGATTCATTGTTTTCAGCGTCGTGCAAGCTGCATGAGCCGGGCAAGAAACGCGTTGCACTTTGCGCTGATGGCCTGTCATCCCACGCGATGCAAAGCCAAAAAAAATGCCCGTATCTCGCGATACGGGCACTTTCGATGGCTACAGCGCTTAGACGATCAGCCCGTCAAGCCCGCCTGCTGAACCAGGGTCAGCAACGGCTGCGGGTACACACCGAGGAAGAACGCCAACACGGCGATGGCCAACAGCATCACGCCGCCTGCCTTCTGTTCCCAGTGCAGCTCGGCATCGTGACGACGCAGGTTCGGTTCCATCAGGTACAGGGTGACCATCACGCGCAGGTAGTAGAACACGCCGATGGCACTGCCCAGCACCAGGGAGCCGACCAGCCACCATTGGTGAGCCTCGACGCCGGTGGCGATGATGTAGAACTTGCCGATGAAGCCGGCGGTCAGCGGGATGCCGGCCAAGGACAGCATCATCACGGTCAGCACGGCGGTCAGGTACGGACGGCGCCAGAACAGGCCGCGGTATTCGTACAGGGCGTCGGCGTCGCGGCCGTTGTACGGCGAGGACATCAGGGTGATCACGCCGAAGGCACCGAGGCTGGTGATCACGTAGGTGACCAGGTATACGCCGATGGCTTCCACGGCCAGGCCCTTGCTGGCGATCAGGGCGATCAGCAGGTAGCCGAAGTGGGCGATGGACGAGTAACCCAGCAGACGCTTGAGGTTGCTCTGGGTCAGCGCCAGCAGGTTACCGAACAGGATCGACGCGATGGCGATGATGGTCAGTACGTTGCTCAGCACACCGCTGCTGGCCACTGGCGAGATCTGGAACAGACGCACCATCACCGCGAACACCGCCACTTTCGATGCGGTGGCCAGGAACGCCGCCACCGGCGCCGGGGCGCCTTCGTAGACGTCGGGGGTCCAGAGGTGGAACGGTACCAGCGACAGCTTGAACGCCAGGCCGATCAGCATCATGCCCAGGCCCAGTTGCGCGATCGGGCTAGGCAGGCCGGTGGCCGCCAGGGCCTGGCCGATGCCGACGAAGCTCAGGGTGCCAGCTTCGGCGTAGAGCAGGGCCATGCCGAACAACAGGAACGCGGAACCGGCCGCCGACAGCACCATGTACTTGATGCCGGCTTCCAGGGAGCGCTTGTTGAAGAAGGCGTAGGCCACCAGGCCGTAGACCGGTACCGACAGCAGTTCCAGGCCGATGAACAGGCTGGCCAGGTGCTGCGCGCTGACCAGCACCAGGCCACCGGCGGCGGCCATCAGGATCAGCAGGTACAGCTCTTCGCGGTTGCCCGGGTAACCCGAGCCGCCATCGCCGAGGTAGGCGTGGGCGAGGGTGACGCAGGCCAGGGTGGCGACCAGGATCAACGCCATGTAGAGGCAGGCGAAGCTGTCGACCTGCATCAGCGGCGTGACTGCCAGTGGCGCGACTTTCAGGGCCGGCAAAATCGACAGCAGGGCCAGGTTCAGCCCCGCCACCGACAGCAGGAAGGTCTGCGAGTGATTGCGCCGCCAAGCGATCGCCAGCATCACCACGATGATCGTGGCGCTGGTGATCAACAGCGGCGCAAGCGCGATAAAGTGTTGAATCGTGAATTCCATAGCGCTCTTACCGGGCCGAAGCGAGTTGAGAGAAGGCGGTGCCGAGCCACTGCTGCACGCCATGCATCGTGGCGGCAGAGGTGTCGAGGAACGGTTGCGGGTACACGCCGAGGTAAACCAGCAGCACCGCAAGGCCGAGCACCATGATCAGTTCGCGACCGTCCATGCCACGCAACACTTCGTCCGACTTGGCCGGACCGAAGTAGGCGCGGTGAATCATGATCAGCGAGTAGACCGAACCGAACACCAGGCCAGAGGTGGCAATCGCCGTGATCCAAGGCGCACTGACGAACGAGCCGATCAGGATCAGGAACTCGCCGACGAAGTTGCCGGTGCCCGGCAGGCCCAGGGAAGCGGCCGCGAAGAACAGGCTGATGGCCGGCAGGTAGGCGATGCGCGACCAGATGCCACCCATTTCACGCATGTCCCGGGTGTGCAGGCGCTCGTACAGCTGACCGCTGAGGATAAACAGCGCCGCCGCCGACAGGCCGTGGGCCAGCATCTGGATCACCGCGCCTTGCAGGGCCAACTGGCTGCCGGAGTAGATCCCGATCAGCACGAAGCCCATGTGCGAGACGCTGGAGAACGCGATCAGGCGCTTGATGTCGGTCTGGGCGAATGCCAGGAACGCACCGTAGAAAATCCCGATCAGGCCCAGGGTCATGGCAATCGGCGCGAACTCCGCCGAGGCATTGGGGAACAGCGGCAGAGCGAAGCGCAGCAGGCCATAGGCCGCGGTCTTCAGCAAGATACCCGCCAGGTCCACGGAACCGGCGGTCGGCGCCTGGGCGTGGGCGTCCGGCAGCCAGGAGTGGAACGGCACCACCGGCAGCTTCACCGCGAAGGCGATGAAGAAGCCCAGCATCAGCACGTACTCGGTGGTGCGCGACATCTGCACTTTCAACAGGTCGGCGTAGTTGAAGGTAATCACGCCGGTGTTGTTGAAGTTGACCAGCACCAGGCCAAGGATCGCCACCAACATGATCAGGCCGGAAGCCTGGGTGAAGATGAAGAACTTGGTCGCCGCGTAGATCCGGGTTTTCTTGCCGTCCGAAGAACTGTGACCCCAGAGCGCGATGAGGAAGTACATCGGCACCAGCATCATTTCCCAGAAGAAGAAGAACATGAACAGGTCCAGCGCCAGGAACACGCCGACGACACCGCCCAGGATCCACATCAGGTTCAGGTGGAAGAAACCGACGTGACGCTGGATCTCTTTCCAGGAGCAGAGGACCGAGAGAATACCCAGCAGGCCGGTCAGCAGGATCATCAGCAACGACAGGCCGTCGAGGGCCAGGTGCACGCTGATGCCGAAGCGTGCGATCCAGGCGTGCTTGAACTCAAGTGCCCAGGTCGGATCGGCACCAGGGGCCGGAGCGAATGAATAGTCGCCGGTCGCCCACAGCCAGAGGCCGAGCGCGAGTTCCAGGGACATGGTCAGCAGCGCAATCCAGCGCGGGAGCGTGGAGCTGGAGCGCTCCGCGATCCAGCACAGCAGGCCGCCGATGAAGGGGATCAGGATTAGCCAGGGCAGAATCATGACGGGCTCGTTTCCTTTCGCAAGTTCGCAAGGTTCATATCAGACCGCTACCAGCACGATGGCGCCGATAACCAGCACGGCGCCAGCCGCCATGGAAGCCGCATACCAACGCAGTTGACCGGTCTCGGTACGGCTCAAGGCGGTGTGACCGCCCTTGGCCATGCGCGGGATCAGGCCAATGGTCTGGTCGAGCGGGTCTTTGCGCAGAATGTGGCTGATCGCAAGGTATGGCTTGACGAACAGTTTGTCGTAGATCCAGTCGAAGCCCCAGGCGGCGAACCACCAGGCCGAAAGGAATCGCCCGATGCCGCTGTTGGCGACCGCCGTGACGAAACGGCGCTTGCCCAGGAACAGCAGGGCGGCCAGCAGGATACCCGCCAGGGCGATGGCGCCCGAGGCGATTTCCAGGCTGTGCTTGGCTTCGCCGCCGGCATGGCCGACGCTTTGCGGCAGCACATCGGCCAGCGGTGGGGTGATCAGGGCACCGACGAAGGTCGACAGCACGATCAGCACCGACAGTGGCAGCCAGTGGGCAATGCCGTGGCCGGCGTGGGCTTCGGTCTTGGCTTCACCGTGGAACGCGATGAAGATCAGGCGGAAGGTGTACAGCGAGGTCATGAACGCACCCACCAGGCCGGCATAGAGCAGGCCTTGGTTACCGCTGGCGAACGCTTCCCAGAGGATCTCGTCCTTGGAATAGAAACCGGCGGTGACCAGTGGCAGGGCCGCCAGGGCCGCGCCGCCGACGATGAAACTGGCGTAGGCCAGCGGCAGTTTCTTCCACAGGCCGCCCATCTTGAAGATGTTCTGCTCGTGGTGGCAGGCCACGATAACCGCACCGGACGCCAGGAACAGCAGGGCCTTGAAGAAGGCGTGGGTCATCAGGTGGAAGATCGCGCCTTCCCAGGCACCGACGCCCAGGGCCAGGAACATGTAGCCGATCTGGCTCATGGTCGAGTAGGCGAGGATGCGCTTGATGTCGGTCTGCACCAGGGCGGCAAAACCGGCCAGCACCAGGGTCACACCGCCAACAATGCCGACCAGGTGCAGGATGTCCGGCGCCAGGGCGAACAGGCCGTGGGTACGGGCGATCAGGTAGACACCGGCGGTCACCATGGTCGCGGCGTGGATCAGGGCCGAGACCGGGGTAGGACCGGCCATCGCGTCCGCCAACCAGGTCTGCAGCGGCAGTTGCGCGGACTTACCGACGGCACCGCCCAACAGCATCAGGGTCGCCAGGACGATCCAGAAGTCACCGACCTTGAAGTGCTCGGGTGCCTTGACCAGCAGTTCCTGGATGTTCAGCGTGCCCAGTTGCTGGAACAGGATGAACAGGCCGATGGCCATGAACACGTCGCCGATCCGGGTCACGATGAACGCCTTGAGTGCGGCGTTGCCGTTGTTGCGGTTGCTGTAGTAGAAACCGATCAACAGGTACGAGCACAGGCCTACGCCTTCCCAGCCGAAGTACAGGAACAACAGGTTATCGCCGAGCACCAGGAACAGCATGCTGGCGATGAACAGGTTGGTGTAGGCGAAGAAGCGTGAGTAACCGGCTTCACCGCGCATGTACCAGGAGGCGAACAGGTGGATCAGGAAACCCACGCCGACCACCACGCCGAGCATGGTGACCGAGAGGCCGTCCAGGTACAGGGCGAAGTTCGGCGTGAAGCCTTCCACCGCCATCCACTGCCACAGCACTTGCACGTACCGGCCACCTTCCGGCGGGGCGACGTTGAATTGCCAGATCACGTAGGCTGTGACGACGGCAGACAGGCCGATGGAGCCCACGCCAACCAGCGCCGACAGGTTTTCCGACCAGCGTCCACGGGAGAACGACAGCAGCAGGAAACCGACAAGAGGAAATATGAAAGTCAGGAAGAGAAGGTTCATCCGCGCATCTCGCTGGCAGCGTCAATATCGAGAGTGTGGAAGCGGCGATACAGCTGCAACAGGATCGCCAGGCCGATACTGGCCTCGGCGGCTGCCAGGCTGATCACCAGGATGAACATGATCTGTCCATCCGGCTGCGCCCAGCGAGCGCCCGCGACGATGAAGGCCAGGGCGGAGGCATTCATCATGACCTCCAGGCTCATCAACACGAACAGAATGTTGCGGCGGACCATCAGGCCGACCAGACCGAGACAGAACAGGATGCCGGCAACCGCCAGGCCATGTTCGAGAGGGATAGCAGGCATGTGATTACTCCTTCGCCTCGTTACGGCCCAAATGGAACGCCGTGACGGCTGCGGCAAGCAGCAGCATCGAGGCGAGTTCGACCACCAGCAGGTACGGACCGAACAGGCTGATGCCCACGGCCTTGGCGCCTACGGTGGTGTGGCCGATGGCCTGGCCGCTCTGGTGAGCGAACAGCACATACAGCAGTTCACCCAGCAGCAGGGCGGCGAGAATCACCGGCCCCGCCCAGATGCCCGGCTTGAGCCAGGAGCGTTCCTGCTGGACCGCGGCCGGGCCGAGGTTGAGCATCATCACCACGAACACGAACAGCACCATGATGGCGCCGGCGTAGGCGATCACTTCCAGGGCACCGGCGAACGGTGCGCCGAGGGCGAAGAAGGTCATGGCCACCGCGATCAGCGAAATGATCAGGTAGAGCAGGGCATGTATGGGATTGGTGTTGGTGACCACACGAAGCGTGGACACCACCGCGATACCCGATGCGAAATAGAAAGCGAATTCCATCTTTCTTCCTTAAGGCAGCAAGCTCTTCACGTTGATCGGTTCGGCTTCATTCTGCGCGGCGCCTTTTGGCTTACCGGCAATGGCCATGCCTGCAACACGATAGAAGTTGTAATCAGGGTTTTTACCGGGACCGGAAATCAGCAGATCTTCTTTCTCGTACACCAGGTCCTGACGTTTGAACTCGGCCATTTCGAAATCCGGCGTAAGCTGGATCGCGGTGGTCGGGCAGGCTTCCTCGCAGAGGCCGCAGAAAATGCAGCGCGAGAAGTTGATGCGGAAGAAGTCCGGGTACCAGCGACCGTCTTCGGTTTCAGCTTTCTGCAGCGAGATGCAACCTACCGGGCACGCCACGGCGCATAGGTTGCAGGCCACGCAGCGTTCCTCGCCGTCGGGGTCGCGGGTCAGGACGATGCGGCCACGGTAACGGGGTGCCAGGTAGACCGGCTCTTCCGGGTATTGCAGGGTGTCGCGCTTGCGAAAGCCATGGCCGAAGATCATGACCAGGCTTCGCAGTTGGGTACCGGTACCCTTAACGATGTCGCCAATATATTTGAACATGGGTCAAATCCTCACTGAACCGCGGCCGCAGGCGCGTTCATCAAAACGATCGCAGCGGTCACCAGCATGTTGATCAGGGTCAGCGGCAGGCAGAATTTCCAGCTGAAGTCCATCACCTGGTCGTAGCGTGGGCGCGGGATCGAGGCGCGCAGCAGGACGAACAGCATGATGAAGAACGCGGTCTTCAGGGCGAACCAGACGAAGGACAGTTGCGGCAGGATGCCGAACGGACCGTGCCAGCCACCGAAAAACAGCGTCACCAGCAGCGCCGAGATCAGGATGATGCCGATGTATTCACCGACGAAGAACATGCCCCATTTCATGCCGGCATATTCAATGTGGTAACCGTCGGCCAGTTCCTGTTCCGCTTCCGGCTGGTCGAAGGGGTGACGGTGAGTCACGGCCACGCCAGCGATGAAGAAGGTACAGAAGCCGAAGAACTGCGGAATGATGAACCACAGGTTCTGGGCCTGGTACTCGACGATGTCGCGCATGTTGAACGAGCCGGCCTGGATCACGATGCCCATGAGCGCCAGGCCCATGAACACTTCGTAGGACACGGTCTGGGCCGAGGCCCGCAGGCTGCCCAGCAGGGCGAACTTGTTGTTGCTCGACCAGCCGGCGAACAGCACCGCGTAGACCGACAGGCCGGCCATGGCGAAGAAGAACAGCAGACCGATGTTCAGGTCCGCCACGCCCCAGGTCGGGGTGATCGGGATGATCGCGAAGGCGATCAGCAAGGCGCTCATGGCCACGACCGGTGCCAGGGTGAAGATCACCTTGTCGGCAAACGGTGGCGTCCAGTCTTCCTTGAAGAACATCTTGATCATGTCGGCGGCGATCTGGAACATGCCGAACGGGCCGACGCGGTTCGGACCGTAGCGGTCCTGCCACCAGCCCAGCAGGCGACGTTCGACGAAGCTCAGCAACGCGCCGCAGACCACCACGGCCAGCAGGATCACGATGGCCTTGAGGACCGTCAGGATCACAGCGATCACTTCAGGGGTGAACCAGCTCATTGCGCCGCCTCCTGCAGACCGTCGACGGTTTTGCCGAATATCGCCGGTGGAATACCCGCCAGGCCGGCCGGCAGGGCCACCAGGCCGGCGCCCAGTTCTTCATTGATGCGCAGCGGCAGACGCAGGGTCTGGCCGGCCACGTTCAGGCTCAACAGGGCGCCGTCATTGACGCCCAGGCGGTCGGCTTCGGACTTGGCCAGCGCCACGTAGGCGGCCGGGATGCGTTCCTGTACCGGTGCGGCCTTGGAAGAGTTCTCTTCGCTGCCGAACAGGTGATGGAACGGCACGACCTGCCAGGTGCCCGGTGCCGGGTTGAAGGCGCGTGGCACGCTGGCGAACCAGCTCAGGCCATCACCCTGGCTTTCGATCAGGCGGGTGCCCGGGTCGCCAGCACGCAGGTGACCACCGACTTCGTCCTGGAACTTGTTCCAGGCTTGCGGCGAGTTCCAGCCCGGCGACCAGGCGAATGGCACTTGCGAGCGCGGTTCGGCGGAGCCCGAGTAGCCTTCCATGGAGAACGAGAACGCCGTGTCGTTGTCCTGGGAGGTCCGTGGTTCGTGGACACTGATGTCGGCGCGCATGGCGGTGCGACCGGAGTAGCGCAACGGTTCGCGTGCCAGTTTCAGGCCCTTGATGCGGAACGAGGCCGATGGCGCGGCATCGACGATGCGAGCCAGTTGCGGGCTGCTCGAAGCGACGGCGGCGGTGACGTGGTCCAGTTGTGTCCAGTCGATCGGCTGGTCCAGCAGGGTAGCGCGCAGGGCATGCAGCCAGCGCCAGCCTTCGTGGACCAGGATGCTGGCGTCCAGATAAGTCGGATCGAACACCTGGAAGAAGCGCTGGGCGCGTCCTTCCTGGCTGACCAGCGTACCGTCGCCTTCGGCGAAGCTTGCCGCCGGCAGCACCAGGTGGGCGCGGTCGGTGGTGGCGGTTTTCTGATGGTCGGCGACGATCACCACTTTCGCGGCGTTCAGGGCGGCGTCCACCCGGGCTTTGTCGGTGCGGGTGTAGAGGTCGTTTTCCAGCACGACGATGGCGTCGGCACTGCCGTCGATCACCGCTTGCAGGGCTGCGTCCACCGATTCGCCCCCGAGCATGGCCAGGCCGAGGCTGTTGGCTTCCGGCACGATCAGGCTGATGGAACCGTTCTTCTCACGCAGCTTCAAGGCCTTGGCGATGTTGGCGGCGGCTTCGATCAAGGCCTTGGAACCCAGGGAGGTGCCGGCGATGATCAGTGGGCGCTTGGCCGCCAGCAGGGCGTCGGCGATGCGTTGGGCGAGGGCGGCGGCTTCGCTGTCCAGACCGTCGACGGCCGGGGCGCTGGCGTCCAGGGCGTGAGCTACGGCGAAACCGATGCGGGCCAGGTCGTCCGGAGCGGCGTGGACGCATTCTTCGGCCACGTCGTCGAGCTTGGTTTCAGCGAGACTGGCGATGAACAGCGGGTTCAGCGCGTGCTGGCCGATGTTCTTCACAGCGGCGTCGAGCCATGGCTGCACGCGCATGGCGTCGGCCATGTCCTCGGCCTTGCCCTTGACCGATTGGCGCAGGGCCAGGGCCATGCGGGCGGCGGTCTGGGTCAGGTCTTCGCCAAGGACGAACACCGCGTCGTGGTCTTCGATGTCGCGCATCGTCGGCACCGGCAGCGGGCTGTCCTTGAGCACTTGCAGCACCAGGCGGATGCGCTCCAGCTCGCCGGCTTCGATGCCACTGTAGAAGTGCTCGGCGCCGACCAGTTCACGCAGGGCGTAGTTGCTTTCCAGGCTGGCCCGTGGCGAACCGATGCCGACGATGTTGCGACCGCGCAGTAGCTCGGCGGCCTTGTCCAGCGCTTCGTCCAGGCTCAGCTTGGCGCCGCCCGCCAGCAGCGGTTGGCGTGGGCGATCCTTGCGGTTGACATAGCCATAGCCGAAACGGCCGCGGTCACACAGGAAGTACTGGTTGACCGAGCCGTTGAAGCGGTTTTCGATGCGCCGCAGTTCACCGTAGCGCTCGCCCGGGGAAATGTTGCAGCCGCTGGAGCAGCCATGGCAGATGCTCGGCGAGAACTGCATGTCCCACTTGCGGTTGTAGCGTTCGGAGTGAGTCTTGTCGGTGAACACGCCCGTCGGGCAGACCTCGGTGAGGTTGCCGGAGAACTCGCTTTCCAGGGTGCCGTCTTCGACGCGACCGAAGTACACGTTGTCGTGGGCACCGAACACGCCCAGGTCGGTGCCGCCGGCGTAGTCCTTGTAGAAACGCACGCAGCGGTAGCAGGCGATGCAGCGGTTCATCTCGTGGGAGATGAACGGGCCCAGTTGCTGGTTCTGGTGGGTGCGCTTGGTGAAGCGATAACGGCGCTCGTTGTGGCCGGTCATCACGGTCATGTCTTGCAGGTGGCAGTGGCCGCCTTCCTCACAGACCGGGCAGTCGTGAGGGTGGTTGGTCATCAGCCATTCGACGACGCTGGCGCGAAACACTTTCGCTTCTTCGTCGTCGATGGAGATCCAGCTGCCGTCGGTGGCGGGGGTCATGCAGGACATGACGATCCGACCACGCTTGTCGTTTTCGTCGGTGTACTGCTTGACCGCGCACTGGCGACAAGCGCCAACGCTGCCAAGGGCGGGGTGCCAGCAGAAATAAGGAATGTCGAGGCCCAGGGACAGACATGCCTGTAACAGGTTGTCTGCGCCATCGACTTCGAGCTCTTTGCCGTCTACGTGGATAGTGGCCATGGTTCAAAGTTCTTCGTTGGCCCGGTGTCAGCGGGCGTGGCTAATGGAATCTTGTTGTTCGTCCGAATCCAAACAGCCTCAGAGGCGTCATCGGACGAAAGGCGAAGGGCACGGACCCTTCGCCTTTTAAAGCGTCGTTACGCGCCGACCATGGTCGGCGTGACCACCTGATTGAGGTCCCCGGCGCGCGTTGGCGCGATGCCGGCCTCGAATTCAGGGCGGAAGTATTTGATCGCGCTGCCCAACGGCTCCACGGCACCCGGTGCGTGAGCACAGAAGGTCTTGCCTGGGCCGAGGAAACCCACCAGACCCAGCAGGGTCTCGATATCGCCGGCCTGGCCTTCGCCATTTTCAATGGCTCGCAGCAGCTTGACGCTCCACGGCAGGCCGTCGCGGCAAGGGGTGCAGAAACCGCACGACTCACGGGAGAAGAACTCTTCCATGTTGCGCAGCAGCGACACCATGTTGACGCTGTCGTCCACCGCCATGGCCAGGCCGGTACCCATGCGGGTGCCCACCTTGGCGATGCCGCCGGCGTACATTTGGGCGTCCAGGTGTTCCGGCAACAGGAAACCGGTACCGGCGCCGCCGGGTTGCCAGCACTTGAGCGTGTAGCCGTCGCGCATGCCACCGGCGTAGTCTTCGAACAGCTCGCGGCCGGTGATGCCGAACGGCAGTTCCCACAGGCCAGGGTTCTTGACCTTGCCGGAGAAGCCCATGAGCTTGGTGCCCATGTCTTCGCTGCCGTCGCGGGCCAGGGATTTGTACCAGTCCACGCCGTCGGCAATGATCGCCGGCACGTTGCACAAGGTCTCGACGTTGTTCACGCAGGTCGGTTTGCCCCACACGCCCACGGCGGCAGGGAAGGGCGGCTTGGAGCGCGGGTTGGCGCGGCGGCCTTCGAGGGAGTTGATCAGCGCGGTTTCTTCACCGCAGATGTAGCGCCCGGCGCCGGTGTGGACGAACAGCTCGAAATCGAAGCCGCTGCCCAGAATGTTCTTGCCCAGCAGGCCCGCGGCCTTGGCTTCTTCCACGGCACGGTTCAGGTGCTTGGCGGCGGTGGTGTATTCGCCGCGCAGGAAGATGTAGCCACGGTAGGTCTTCAGCGCGCGGGCGCTGATCAGCATGCCTTCGATCAGCAGATGGGGCAGTTGCTCCATCAGCATGCGGTCCTTCCAGGTGTTGGGTTCCATTTCATCCGCGTTGCACAGCAGGTAGCGGATGTTGATGGATTCGTCCTTGGGCATCAGGCCCCACTTCACGCCCGTGGGGAAGCCCGCGCCGCCACGGCCCTTGAGGCCGGAGTCTTTCACGGTCTGGACGATGTCGTCGCCGGCCATGTCGGCGAACGCCTTGCGCGCGGCGGCGTAGCCGTTCTTGGCCTGGTACTCGTCCAGCCACACCGCTTCGCCGTCGTCGCGCAGACGCCAGGTCAGGGGATGGGTTTCGGCCGAACGCTGGATGCGGTTGGCGGGCCCGAAGGAAGTCAGGGTCATACGTAGCCCTCCAGCAGTTTGGCGACGCCGGCGGGTGTAACGTCACCGAAGGTGTCGTCGTCGATCATCAGCGCCGGTGCCTTGTCGCAGTTGCCCAGGCAGCACACCGGCAGCAGGGTGAAGCGGCCGTCGGCGGTGGTCTGGCCCAGGCCGATGCCCAGCTTGCTCTGGAGCTCGCCGACCACCGATTCGTGGCCGCCGATGTAGCAGACCATGCTGTCGCACACGCGAATGATGTGGCGGCCGACTGGCTGGCGGAAAATCTGGCTATAGAAGGTGGCGACGCCTTCGACGTCGCTGGCCGGGATGCCGAGGATCTCGCCGATGGCGTAGAGCGCGCCATCGGGCACCCAGCCACGTTCCTTCTGGACGATCTTCAGGGCTTCGATCGACGCCGCGCGCGGGTCTTCGTAGTGATGCAGCTCGTGCTCGATGGCCGAGCGCTCGGTTTCGCTCAGGGCGAAACGGTCAGTCTGGATAAGCGTGCTGTTCATGCTTAGCGGTCCACGTCGGCCATAACGAAATCGATACTACCCAGGTACGCGATCAAGTCCGCGACCATGCTGCCTTTGATCACCGAAGGGATCTGCTGCAGGTGCGGGTAGCTTGGGGTGCGAATCCGGGTGCGGTAGCTCATGGTGCCGCCATCGCTCGTCAGGTAATAACTGTTGATGCCCTTGGTCGCTTCGATCATCTGGAAGGACTCGTTGGCCGGCATGACCGGGCCCCACGAAACCTGCAGGAAGTGCGTGATCAGGGTCTCGATGTGCTGCAGCGTGCGCTCTTTGGGCGGCGGCGTGGTCAGCGGGTGATCCGCCTTGTACGGGCCTTCCGGCATGTTGCGCATGCATTGGTCGATGATCTTGATGCTCTGGCGCATTTCCTCGACACGAACCATGCAGCGGTCATAGGCGTCACCGTTGGCCGCCAGTGGTACTTCGAATTCGAAGTTTTCGTAGCCGGAGTAGGGGCGCGCCTTGCGCAGGTCGAAGTCGCAACCGGTGGAACGCAGGCCGGCACCGGTGACGCCCCATTCCAGGGCCTCTTTGGTGTTGTAGGCGGCGACCCCGATGGTACGGCCCTTGAGGATGCTGTTCTGCAGGGCGGCCTTGGTGTATTCGTCCAGGCGCTTGGGCATCCACTCGACGAAGTCCTTGACCAGCTTTTCCCAGCCGCGCGGCAGGTCGTGGGCCACGCCACCGATGCGGTACCAGGCCGGGTGCAGGCGGAAACCGGTGATGGCTTCGATCACCGTGTAGGCCTTCTGGCGGTCGGTGAAGGTGAAGAACACCGGTGTCATCGCCCCCACGTCCTGGATATAGGTACCCAGGAACAGCAGGTGGCTGGTGATGCGGAAGAACTCGGCCATCATGATGCGGATGACGTCGACTTTCTCCGGGACCTTGATCCCGGCCAGTTTCTCCACCGACAGTACGTACGGCAGGTTGTTCATCACGCCGCCGAGGTAGTCGATACGGTCGGTGTACGGGATGAAGCTGTGCCAGGACTGGCGCTCGGCCATTTTCTCGGCGCCACGGTGGTGGTAGCCGATGTCCGGCACGCAGTCGACGATCTCTTCGCCGTCCAGTTGCAGGATGATGCGGAACGCACCGTGGGCCGAAGGGTGGTTCGGGCCCAGGTTGAGGAACATGTAGTCCTCGTTGGCGCCCGAACGCTTCATGCCCCAGTCTTCAGGCTTGAAGCGCGCGGCTTCTTCCTCGAGCTGTTGCTTGGCCAGGGACAGGCTGAACGGGTCGAACTCGGTGGCACGGGCCGGGAAGTCCTTGCGCAGCGGGTGACCTTCCCAGGTCGGCGGCATCATGATGCGGGTCAGGTGCGGGTGGCCGGGGAAGTCGATCCCGTACATGTCCCACACTTCACGCTCGTACCAGTTGGCGTTCGGCCAGATGCCGGTCACGGTCGGCACGCTGAGGTCGCTCTCGGACAACGCGACCTTGATCATTACGTCACTATTACGCTCGATCGACATCAAGTGATAGAACACGGTGAAGTCGACGCCGTCGGGCAGCCCTTGACGCTTGGTGCGCAGACGCTCGTCCACGCCGTGCAGGTCATAGAGCATGACGTACGGCTTGGGCAGGTTGCGCAGGAAAGTCAGGACTTCGACGAGTTTGGCGCGGGCGACCCAAAGCACCGGCATGCCGGTACGGGTCGGCTGGGCGGTGAACGCCTCGGGGCCAAAACGGTTGTTCAGTTCGACGACCACATCCTGGTCGTCTGCCTTGTAAGGCGGGATGTACAGAGCACTGCCTGTAGTCATGGTTATTTATCGCTTTCGGTCAACGTAAAGAATGAAGCCAGGTTCTCGTTTCTTGTACAGAGCAGAGCTGGATCAGACTTCGTCGGGGCTGCGCAGGTTGGTGACTGCGATACGCTGTTCGCGGCGCTGTTCCTTTTGCGACGGCATCTCGGCGCGATAGACGCCTTGATCGCCAACGACCCAGGACAGTGGGCGACGCTCCTGGCCAATCGACTCCTGCAACAGCATCAAACCTTGCAGGAAAGCTTCAGGGCGAGGCGGGCAGCCGGGCACGTAGACGTCCACGGGCAGGAACTTGTCCACCCCTTGAACGACAGAGTAGATGTCGTACATGCCACCGGAGTTGGCGCACGAACCCATGGAGATGACCCACTTGGGCTCGAGCATTTGCTCGTAGAGACGCTGGATGATCGGCGCCATCTTGATGAAGCAGGTACCGGCGATAACCATGAAATCCGCCTGGCGCGGCGATGCCCGGATCACCTCGGCGCCAAAGCGCGCGATGTCGTGGGGCGCCGTGAAGGCGGTGGTCATTTCCACGTAGCAGCACGAAAGGCCGAAGTTGTACGGCCACAGGGAGTTCTTGCGACCCCAGTTGACCGTGCTGTTCAGCACGTCTTCGAGCTTGCCCATGAAGATGTTTTTGTGGACTTGATCTTCTAACGGATCGGCGACGGTTTCCCGTTTGCCAATCGGATACTGCTCGTTAGGAGCATCGGGGTCGATCCTGGTGAGATTGTATTGCATTGCCAAAGCCTCATTGTTTCAGCTTCGCTTGCCGCTTGCGCCGAGCTTCCGGAGCCCAATCAAGTGCCCCCACCCGGTAAAGGTAGACAAGACCTGCCAACAGAATTGCTATGAAAACGAGAGCTTCGACGAATCCGGTCCAGCCGCTTTCGCGGACGGACACAGACCATGCAAAGAGAAAGAGGGCTTCGATATCGAAGATCACGAACAGCATCGCGACCAGATAGAATTTGGCTGAGAGCCGCAAGCGGGCGCCACCGGTAGGCAGCATGCCGGACTCGAACGGTTCATTTTTGCTGCGGCCCCAGGCTTTTGACCCAAGCAGGCTCGACACACCGAGCATGAAAGCACACAGGCCAACAACGCCCAGAAGGAAAATGGCAAAGCCCCAATTGTGGGCCATGAGTCCTGTCGCTTCGGACATGCTGGAAATCCTTAACAGAGAGCAAAGGTCTCTGAGCTTGAATGAAATAACGCAGTGACGATATGTCGCAGCAATCAATCGCGGTGATTTTATGGCTAAACACCGGGCAAGTAAAATTCCTATAGCGAAATTATTTATTGGAATAAGGACATAGCGCGCCTCCAGGACCCTGCGGCCCCGGCCCCGTGGGCGTTGGCCGGTTATTCATCAATAATATTTCGTGCGGAATGTAACAATGATAACGACTTCCAAATGATAATTATTATTATCTGTGCCGGCCTTTTCTACAGTGCACTTAGTGTCGTGTCCGAGAGGCTGTCTTACATCGTCGCTACTGCAATTGTCAGCGTCGGACGTTTTACTCCTTTTCGGACTGCCCAATACTGCGTTCGATCAATTTTTCTATCAGCGCGCCGAAGGGAAGGGCTCGGTGAGGGTTGGATCTGCCTGAGGGGCCGCTCCCGTGGAAGCCAGGCTTGTTCTTACAGCGTAGGTGGCTTCAAGGATAACGGGTAAAAAACCTCGGTCATCAGATCGAGGTCGCTCAGTCGAGCCAATCCAGAAAACTGCGCCCGGGCATTGGAGCGTTAAGTAAAAACGCTTTGCCAGCAAAAATCGGCACGAGGCCTGGCCTAGAGCCTTGAAGGATTGATGGCAAATAGCTATCTTTGCCGCTCGCTCATCTAATCATCTATATCAATGCTGATGAGACAATCGCTCCCTTCATAGATAGCTGCGTCAGTTTCATTGTTCGCGGCTGATTACCAAAGGAATGTCATGAATTCTTGGTTCGCGAATATGAGCGTTATGCTCAAGTTGGCTTTGGGCTTTGCCGTTGTGCTGCTTTTGACCGCTGTCCTTGCCGTGACCGGCTGGTTCAGCCTGGGAAAAATGATCGAGCGCACTGATCGAATGACCAGCATTACCGAGCTCGGCAACCGTCTTGATCACCTGCGCAGGGCTCGCTTGCAATACCAGTTGGACAAGGGCGATGAACAAAAGGGGGCATTGATCCAGGCGTCGCTGGAGCAGTTTGTCGCCCAGCAGAAAATCCTTGCGACCGAATTGAGAAAACCTGAAAACCAGAAAAAACTTGCGCTGATCGAGCAGGCCAGCACGCAGTATCAAATGGCACTGAATACGATGCGGGAGGCGTATCGCAATGACGCAGCCATGCGCAAGGAGATGGGCGTCAATGCAGTCAAGGGCGCCGCGCTGATTGCCAAGGTCATCAATGACGTAGAAGCGATGCCTGCCTCGGATGAGCGCCGTTTCGAGTTGTACCGGATCATCCTCAAGGCCAAGGAGGACGTGGCGCTGGTGCGTTATGAAGTGCGTGGCTACACCGGCAACCCCAACAGCACCACCGAACAAGCCGCCAACCGCCAGCTCGAAAATGCGCTCAAGGGCATCGAAACCCTCAACAGCGCTTTCGGCCCGACCTATGCCGACACCATCAAGCAGCTGGAAGCCGCACTGGTCGCTTACCGCCGTTCGGTGCAGCACTTCACCGCCAGTAATGAGGCCATTGGCAAGGCTGTGCAGGACACTATCGATCTGGGTGACACCATCACCCGTCTATCTGAAGAAATGTATGCCGGCCAACTGGTCTCCCGTGACGAAGACAGCGCCCAGGCCCGCACCCTGCAACTGGGCTGTACTGCCTTGGCGATGCTGTTGGGGATTCTTGCGGCCATGATCATCACTCGCCAGATTACGCGGCCGTTGCAGGACACATTGGCGGTGGTCGATCGCATTGCAGCAGGCGACCTCACGCAAGACATGGTGGTGACTCGTAGTGATGAGCTGGGTGTCCTGCAGCAAGGTATCCAGCGCATGGGCACCACGTTGCGCGACCTGATCGGTGGCATCCGCGATGGCGTCACCCAGATCGCCAGCGCCGCCGAAGAGTTATCGGCCGTCACCGAGCAGACCAGTGCCGGGGTCAATAGTCAGAAGACCGAGACCGACCAGGTGGCCACCGCCATGCACGAAATGTCGGCCACCGTGCATGAAGTCGCGCGTAATGCCGAACATGCTTGCACCGCTGCATCAGAGGCTGATGAACAGGCCCGTATCGGCGACCAGGTGGTCGCGCAGGCCATCGTTCAGATCGAGCGCTTGGCCAGCGAAGTCGGGCGCTCAGTCGAAGCCATGGATGAGCTGGAACAAGAAAGCGCGCGCATCGTCAAGATCATGGACGTGATCAGGGCAGTGGCTGAGCAGACCAACTTGTTGGCACTTAACGCCGCCATCGAGGCCGCCCGCGCGGGTGACGCCGGACGCGGTTTTGCCGTGGTCGCCGACGAAGTGCGTGGGCTGGCCCAGCGTACCCAGCATTCCACCGAAGAGATTGAAAGCCTGGTGGCGGGTTTACAGAACGGCACGCGTCAGGTGTCGAGCATCATGCGAAATAGCCGCGAACTGACCGACAGCAGCGTGGAACTGGCCGGCAAGGCCGGCATCTCCCTGGGCAACATCACCCAGGCGGTTTCCGGCATCCAGGCCATGAATCAACAGATTGCCGCTGCTGCGGTGCAGCAAAGCTCGGTGGCCGAGGACATCAGCCGCAGTATTCTGAGCGTGCGCGATGTATCCGAACAGACCGCCTCGGCCAGCGAAGAAACCGCCGCTTCCAGTATCGAGCTGGCACGGCTGGGTAACCAGTTGCAGCAGTTGGTCAGTCACTTCAAAGTGTAAAAACCGGCGAAAAAAAAGCCCCGAACCAGTCGGGGCTTCAGATCGTCGGCTTCGCGGTTAGTTTTTATCCGGTCCGCAAGGGCCGCTTACTCGAGGCAAGCATGTGAATCAGTGGAACTGTTCTTCTTCGGTGGAGCCGGTCAGTGCGGTCACCGACGAAGTGCCGCCCTGGATCACGGTGGTCATGTCGTCGAAGTAGCCGGTACCCACTTCCTGCTGGTGAGCCACGAAGGTGTAGCCCTTGGCGGCGTCGGCGAACTCCTGCTCTTGCAGCTTCACGTAGGCGGTCATGTCGTTGCGGGCGTAGTCGTGCGCCAGGTTGAACATGCTGTGCCACATGTTGTGAATGCCGGCCAGGGTGATGAACTGGTGCTTGTAGCCCATGGCGGACAGTTCGCGCTGGAACTTGGCGATGGTCGCGTCGTCCAGGTTTTTCTTCCAGTTGAAGGAAGGCGAGCAGTTGTACGACAGCAGTTGGTCCGGGTATTCCTTCTTGATCGCTTCGGCGAAGCGACGGGCTTCGTCCAGGTCCGGCTTGGCGGTTTCGCACCAGATCAGGTCGGCGTACGGCGCGTAGGCCAGGCCGCGGGCGATGGCCTGGTCGAGACCGGCGCGAACCTTGTAGAAGCCTTCCTGGGTGCGGGTGCCGGTCACGAACGGCTGGTCGTACGGGTCGCAGTCGGAGGTCAGCAGGTCAGCGGCGTTGGCGTCGGTACGGGCCAGGATGATGGTCGGTACACCGGCAACGTCGGCGGCCAGGCGGGCAGCCGTCAGCTTCTGCACGGCTTCCTGGGTTGGAACCAGAACCTTGCCGCCCATGTGGCCGCATTTCTTCACCGAGGCCAGTTGGTCTTCGAAGTGAACGCCAGCGGCGCCTGCTTCGATCATGCTCTTCATCAGTTCGTAGGCATTCAGGACGCCGCCGAAACCGGCTTCGGCGTCAGCCACGATCGGTGCGAAGTAGTCGATGTAGCCTTCGTCGCCCGGGTTCTTGCCGGCTTTCCACTGGATCTGGTCGGCGCGACGGAACGAGTTGTTGATGCGCTTGACTACGGTTGGAACCGAATCCACCGGGTACAGCGACTGGTCGGGGTACATCGACTCGGCGGAGTTGTTGTCCGCAGCCACTTGCCAGCCCGACAGGTAGATTGCCTGGATGCCCGCCTTGACTTGCTGCACAGCCTGGCCGCCGGTCAGGGCGCCCATGCAGTTGACGAAATCTTTCTCGGGACGGAAGGCTGGCTTGGCGCCCTGGGTGACCAGGTTCCACAGCTTCTCGGCGCCCATCTTCGCAAAGGTGTGCTCAGGTTGAACCGAGCCACGCAGACGGACGACGTCAGCAGCGGAATAATTGCGCTTCACGCCTTTCCAGCGCGGGTTTTCAGCCCAGTCTTTTTCAAGGGCTGCAATTTGCTGTTCGCGTGTCAGTGCCATGGAGATAAACCTCGTCGCATAGGTCTTGGTGGAAAATTCCTGCTCCTGCCGACCAGGGGGTGGTGTACAAGTCGGTTCAGGCGAGGCGGCGACGGGATGAACGATGGGCTCGAGGGGAAAGAGCAGGTAGGGGCGAACTGCGGGCGCATTCGGGCGTCGTGGGCCTTCATACGAACTCAGAGTGATGCCGGGTTACCTAGTTACGCTTCCGTCCCTCGGGACAACTTCGTTCCAGTCGCAACCTCGTCAAACACACCTTGTGGGCGGTACAGACACGAATCGGCTCGCAGGGTAGTTGCAAGCGTCGACCCGAAGGCCCTTGCCAGGGCCCCTGATTAGCGGGAGCGAGGCCATCATGCCTTCGGTTTTTTGGCTCGTCAAACGTTTTGTAGTGCTTTTTTTATAGCACTACATCTTTGGTCTAATACGACTCATCAGTCAGTTTTTGGTGCTTCAGTTCAGGGTGTCGACCTTGACCCGCAAAATCATGTCGTCGCGGCCCTGGGTCGAGTAGCTGCGGGTCAGGCCTTGTTTGTCGGCCTGAGTCTGGCGATTCACGCCGGCCAGGGTGATCCATTCGCCGAGGCGTCCGCTGACAGTTGTGTCGGTACTCTGAACGTTCACTACATCGGGACGCTCCTGGCTCATGCGGTCACGGTTGGTACTGATGCTCAGATGAACGGTCTCGCCGGTGACGCTCGCCGTGACATAAAAACCCTGGGTGACGTTGCGGTATTCGGTCTGGCTCTGCATGCGGCCGTAGTTGTCGGTCTGGTTGCTAGTGAATGGCACGCTCTGGCCTACCTGGATCAGCGCCGGCTGGCCTTCACTGGCCTGCACCTGCTGTACGCCGCCGTCACGGCTGACGGTGCTGCGGTTGATGATGCGGGTCTGGCTGGGAGCCGCGCCGTTGATCGAGTAACCCTGGTCGCCCTGCAAGTTGTTTTCGTTGGTGTCGACCGTGATCAGCAGGCGCTTGGGCGCGGTGTCCAATTGGGCCAGGAACTGCCGGAGTTCTTCGATCTTGCCGGGCTCGGCGTTGACGATCAGTTGGTTGCCATAGGCGCTGACCTGGCCGTCCTTGCCGATGAAATTCTGCGCCACCGGCAACAGGTCGGCGCTGGTGCGGTAGTTCAGCGGCACGATTTGCGTATCGGCCATGACCGACAGGCTGCAACCGAGCAGCAGGGTGATCAGGAGGGTGCGTAGAGGCATGTCCATTTCTCCGCGAGACAAAGGCTTGATATTGCCAGTTTGTCGGCCCCGGATGGGGCAAGTTGAATGGTAGACGGCAAAACGCCCCGGCATCGGGGGATGGCGGGGCGTTTTTTGGTAAGGCTTGAGGGCCTCATCGCGAGCAAGCTCGCTCCCACATGGAGGGCAGGTGTACATGAATCATGGGTTCACCGCCGGCCTCCTGTGGGAGCGAGCTTGCTCGCGATGGCCGCACTGCGGTTTCAGGCCGAATGCCGCACCATGTCCACATGGGGAATCCCTGCTTCCAGGAACTCCTCGCTGACCACTGCAAACCCCAACCGCTCGTAGAATGGCGTGGCATGGACCTGGGCGCTGAGCATCTGCTGCTTGAGCCCACGTTTCTCGGCTTCGGCGATCACTGCATGCATCAACGCATCGCCCACCTTCAGGCCGCGCCAGTCCTTGAGGACCGAGACACGGCCGACGTGGCCGTCGGTCAACAGGCGCGCGGTGCCGATGGGGAAATCCCCCTCAAACGCCAGGAAATGCACCGCGCTCTGGTCGTCGGCATCCCATTCCAGCTCGGGCGGGACGGACTGCTCGGCAATGAACACGGTCTCACGAATGCGCCGGATCTCGGCGTTATCCTTTTGCCAGTCTGCGACACGAACGTGAATTTTATTCATCGGCGAACCCCAGGCTGCCTTGCTTGACCAGCTCGCAGATCAGGCCGCGACCGTCTTCGTCGGCCAACCATGGGCCGAGGTTTTCGATGTGCAGGGCGTCGGCGGCGCAAATCATCTTCAGTAGTTCGCGCAGCTTGCCCGGCAGGTAACGGCTCTGGCCGCTGGCGAACAGCAGCAGGTCATCATCGACTTCCGACCAGGCCAGGCGCGCGCTCGGGTTGCGAATGATCACCGCGCCTTGCTCCAGGCCAGCCAACAGCTCGTCATCTTCCATTTCCGGACCTACCACCAGTTCCGGGTAGCGCGGTTCGGTCATGAACTGGCCGAACCAGGTCAGCAGCAGGCGCTCGTCGCTCATGTGCTCGGCCAGCAGGCCCTTGAGGCGGTCGAGGGCGTCTTGCTGGATCTGGTGCGGGTCGGCCACCGGACGCGCGTCGGCGTCGGTGTAGCGTTCTTCGTCCGGCAGGAACTGGCTCAGGAAGTCGGTGAAGTGGGTCAGCACTTCAGCGGCGCTTGGCGCACGGAAGCCCACCGAGTAGGTCATGCAGTCATCCACGGCCACGCCGCAGTGCGCCAGGCGCGGCGGCAGGTAGAGCATGTCGCCCGGTTCCAGGATCCACTCGTCGGTGGCTTCGAAGTCGGCGAGGATGCGCAGGTCGGCGTGCTGCAGCAGCGGGCTTTCGGAGTCGCACATCTGGCCGATTTTCCAGTTGCGCTGGCCATGGCCTTGCAGCAGGAACACGTCATAGTTATCGAAATGCGGACCTACGCTGCCGCCCGGAGCGGCGAAGCTGATCATCACATCGTCGATGCGCCAGCTCGGCAGGAAGCGGAAGTTCTCCAGCAGTTCGCTGACTTCCGGTACGAACTGGTCGACCGCCTGTACCAGCAGGGTCCACTCGCGCTCCGGCAACTTGCTGAATTCGTCTTCGGCGAACGGGCCGCGACGCATTTCCCAAGGGGTTTCGCCGTGTTCGATCACCAAGCGCGATTCGACTTCTTCTTCCAAGGCCAGGCCGGCCAGTTCATCGGCGTCGATCGGGCTTTGGAAGTCAGGAATCGCCTGACGGATCAGCAGGGGTTTTTTCTGCCAGTAGTCGCGCAGGAATTCCCGTGCCGTGATGCCGCCCAGGAGTTGCAGAGGAATATCAGGATTCATGTGTAACCTATTGAAAAAATATACTTTTCAGACGCGAATAAAAACGCCCGGCGCGGCCGGGCGTCTCAAAGGTAATGCCGTGGATCAGATGCGCTTGGCTTGTGCCGCCGCGTTGCCGATGTAGCTCGCCGGCGTGAGCTTCTTCAGCTCCGCGCGGGCGTCGGCAGGCATGTCCAGCCCATCGATGAAAGTCTGCAGCGCTTCCGGGCTGATGCCCTTGCCGCGGGTCAGTTCTTTCAGCTTTTCATACGGGTTTTCGATGTTGTAGCGACGCATCACGGTCTGGATCGGCTCGGCCAGGACTTCCCAGCAAGCGTCGAGGTCGGCGGCGATTTTCTGCTCGTTCAGTTCCAGCTTGCTGATGCCCTTGAGGCTGGCTTCGTAGGCAATGACGCTGTGGGCAAAGCCCACGCCCAGGTTGCGCAGCACGGTGGAGTCGGTCAGGTCACGCTGCCAGCGGGAGATCGGCAGTTTGCTCGCCAGGTGCTGGAACAGCGCGTTGGCGATGCCCAGGTTGCCTTCGGAGTTTTCGAAGTCGATCGGGTTGACCTTGTGCGGCATGGTCGAAGAACCGATTTCGCCGGCGATGGTCCGCTGCTTGAAGTAGCCCAGGGAGATGTAGCCCCAGATGTCACGGTCGAAGTCGATCAGGATGGTGTTGAAGCGCGCGATCGCGTCGAACAGCTCGGCGATGTAGTCGTGAGGTTCGATCTGGGTGGTGTACGGGTTGAAGCTCAGTCCCAGTTCGTCTTCGATGAAGGCGCGGGCATTGGCTTCCCAGTCGATGTCCGGGTAGGCCGACAGGTGGGCGTTGTAGTTGCCCACGGCGCCGTTGATCTTGCCCAGCAGCGGCACGGCGGCCACCTGGGCGATCTGGCGCTCCAGGCGGTAGACCACGTTTGCCAGTTCCTTGCCCAGGGTGGTCGGCGAAGCCGGTTGACCGTGGGTGCGCGACAGCATCGGCACGTCGGCGAAGCGGATCGCCAGTTCGCGGATGGCTTGGGCGGTCTGGCGCATCAGGGGCAGCATCACCTCATCACGGCCTTCGCGCAGCATCAGGGCGTGGGACAGGTTGTTGATGTCCTCGCTGGTGCAGGCAAAGTGGATGAACTCGCTGACATTGGCCAGCTCCGGCAGCTTGGCCGCCTGCTCCTTGAGCAGGTATTCGATGGCCTTGACGTCGTGGTTGGTGGTGCGCTCGATCTCTTTGACGCGCTCGGCGTGCTCCAGTACAAAGTTTTCTGCCAGCGCGTTCAACACCGCGTTGGCTTCGGCGGAAAACGCCGGCACTTCGCCGATGGCAGGGTGGGCGGCCAGGCGCTGGAGCCAGCGCACTTCAACCAGGACGCGGGCACGGATCAGGCCGTACTCGCTGAAAATCGGGCGCAGGGCCTGGGTTTTGCCGGCGTAGCGGCCGTCAACAGGGGAAACCGCAGTGAGCGAAGAGAGCTGCATGGGGTGTTCTCGGGCAGTCGGGCAACGAAATGGGGCGCGTATCATACATGAAAACACGTGCCGGTCCGTCGCCAACTGACCGGCGTGCTACGCGTAACAAGCTAAAACTGTTTATTACCTGTGGCGAGGAGCAAGCGCCCCCGCCACAAAAAAGCAGGTCGAGGCGACTTATTCGTTGCGCATCAACGGGTAAAGTTCTTTCAGCAATTTGCGGCGGCTGATCACCAGTTGCCAGCGATGGCCACCCAGCTGCCGCCAAAGTCGTGCCGAGCGAATCCCGGCCAGTAGCAGGGCGCGGATCTTCGAGGCATTGCTTGGCTGTTGCAGGTTGCGCATGTCGCCATGCACCTGGATGCGCTGGCGCAAGGTGCTCAGGGTGTCCTGGTACAGCGAACCGCAGGCCGCAACGACGTTTTCGTGAGCCGGGCCGAAGTGCTCGACCTGGGACTGGATCTGCGGCAAGCGTTTGCCGATGGTCTCCAGCAGGTCGTCGCGCTTGGCCAACTGGCGCTCAAGGCCCAGCATCGACAGGGCATAGCGCAGCGGCTCGCGTTGCAAGGCGCTGGGATCGCGCTCCAGGGCGCCGATCAGCGCACGGTAGCCTTCGCGCAGGTTCAGGTCGTCGCCGCCATAGACTTCCAGGGTGTCCTTGGGGTCGCGAACCAGCAGGCTGCCGAGCATGCAGGCCACGCCCGCTTCGGTGGCCTGGCCGGTCTTGGCGATCCTGTCCACCAGCACGGCGGCGAGAAACACGCCGCCCAATGCTGTCAGTTGTTCCTGGATTGCGTTCATACCTGGCTGCTCCAGGGCTCTGCGACTTCGATCACGCCGCCGCCCAGGCAGATGTCGCCGTCATAGAACACCACGGATTGGCCGGGTGTAACCGCCCGCTGCGGGTCATCGAAGGTAGCGCGGTAACCCGTGGCGGTTTTTTCCAGGGTGCAGGGCTGGTCGCTCTGGCGGTAGCGAACCTTGGCCGTCAGGCGGCGTGGTTCGCTGAGGTCGATCGGGTTGACCCAATAGATCTCGGAGGCGAGCAGGGCGCGGGAGAACAGCCAGGGATGGTCGTTGCCCTGGCCGACGATCAACTCGTTGTGCTCCAGGTCCTTGACCAGCACGTACCACGGCTCTTCCCCGGCGTCTTTCAGCCCGCCGATGCCCAGGCCCTGGCGCTGGCCGATGGTGTGGTACATCAGGCCATGGTGGCGGCCGATGACT
Organism: Pseudomonas sp. R151218B TE3479; assembly: GCF_053629195.1. Classification (NCBI taxonomy): domain Bacteria; kingdom Pseudomonadati; phylum Pseudomonadota; class Gammaproteobacteria; order Pseudomonadales; family Pseudomonadaceae; genus Pseudomonas; species Pseudomonas sp. R151218B TE3479. The sequence goes on along the minus strand of NZ_JBRJHV010000001.1, from coordinate 5,260,530 downwards.
TCGCCTTCAGTCGTCTTGATCTCGCCCGGCTGGGCTGGCAGGTATTGCTTGAGGAAGTCGCTGAAACGGCGCTCGCCAATAAAGCAGATCCCGGTGGAGTCCTTCTTCTTGGCGGTGGCGAGCTGGTGTTTTTCAGCAATCGCGCGCACTTCGGGCTTTTCCAGTTCGCCTACCGGAAACAGGGTCTTGGCGATCTGCTCGCCGCCGACGGCATGCAGGAAATAGCTCTGGTCCTTGTTCGGGTCCAGGCCCTTGAGCAGTTCGGTGCGGCCATCGATGTCGCGGCGGCGCACGTAGTGGCCGGTGGCGATCAGGTCGGCGCCCAGCATCATGGCGTAGTCGAGGAACGCCTTGAACTTGATTTCGCGGTTGCAGAGGATGTCCGGGTTCGGCGTGCGCCCGGCCTTGTATTCGGCCAGGAAGTGCTCGAACACGTTGTCCCAGTACTCGGCGGCGAAGTTGGCGGTGTGCAGCTTGATGCCGATCTTGTCGCACACGGCCTGGGCGTCCGCCAGGTCATCCATGGCGGTGCAGTATTCGGTTCCGTCGTCTTCTTCCCAGTTCTTCATGAACAGGCCTTCCACCTCGTAACCCTGCTCGATCAGCAGAAGGGCGGAAACGGAAGAGTCCACGCCGCCGGACATGCCGACAATGACGCGCTTCTTGGGTGTGTCAGAAGGGGCTGGATCACGCATAGGGATTCAATGAGTGTCTTGAAAAAGGACGCGATTCTATCAGGCCCGGGCGCGCAAGGCTAAAGAGAAGGACGGATCAGCGTCAGACTGTGGCAATGGCCGGCCAGATAATCGTCGATGCAACGGATGATCAGCTCGCTGCGCCAGTGCTCGCGCCGCTCGAGCAATTCGTCGCGGGTCAGCCATTTTGTACCGAGGATGCCGTCGTCCAACTGATACTCGGGGTGGTGTTGCAAGGCCTTGGCGGCGAAACAGACGCGTTGGTAGGTCACACCGTTGCTGGGGGCGGTGTACAGGTAAATGCCTACCACGGCGGTGGGCTCGACGTCCCAGCCGGTTTCTTCCAGGGTTTCGCGCACGGCGGCCTCGATCAGCGTTTCATCGGGGTCCAGGTGTCCGGCGGGCTGGTTGAGCACCGCGCGTCCGCCCTTGGATTCCTCCACCATCAGGAAGCGGCCGTTGTCCTCGACGATGGTGGCGACGGTGATGTGGGGTTGCCAGTCCATGGAGCTTTCCTCAATGTCAAATTTTGAACACGGGCCCTGTGGGAGCGAGCTTGCTCGCGAAAGCGCTGGGCCAGTCAATAGAGATGTTGAATGATAAACCGCATTCGCGGGCAAGCCCGCTCCCACATTGGGTTCGTGTTTACATTGGAATTATTTGTCGGAAACGCAAACCCCGGCACAAGGCCGGGGTTTGTGGTGTTCCCTTACAACCTTACACCAGCGCAGCAATCGCCGCGTTGAAGGTGGCGCTCGGGCGCATGGCCTTGCTGGTCAGCTCGGGGTTGGCGAAGTAGTAACCGCCGATGTCCACGGGCTTGCCTTGCACGGCATTGAGTTCGGCAACGATCTTTTCTTCGTTGTCGGTCAATGTCTTGGCCAGCGAAGCGAACTGGGCCTTGAGGGATGCATCGTCATTCTGAGCGGCCAGTGCCTGGGCCCAGAACAGGGTCAGGTAGAAGTGGCTGCCGCGGTTGTCGATGCCGCCGACTTTGCGCGAAGGCGACTTGTTGCGGTCCAGGAACTCACCGGTGGCCTGGTCGAGGGTCTTGGCCAGCACCAGGGCTTTCGGGTTGTTGTAGGTCACGCCCAGGTGTTCGAGGGACGCGGCCAGGGCCAGGAACTCGCCCAGGGAATCCCAGCGCAGGAAGTTCTCTTCCAGCAACTGCTGAACGTGCTTGGGGGCCGAGCCGCCGGCGCCGGTTTCGAACAGGCCACCGCCGTTCATCAGCGGCACGATCGACAGCATCTTGGCGCTGGTGCCCAGTTCCATGATCGGGAACAGGTCGGTCAGGTAGTCACGCAGCACGTTGCCGGTCACCGAGATGGTGTCCTTGCCTTCGCGGGTACGGCCCAGGGTGAACTTCATCGCGTCGACAGGCGACATGATGCGAATGTCCAGGCCGCTGGTGTCGTGGTCCTTCAGGTAGGTCTGGACTTTCTCGATGACGACGCCGTCGTGGGCGCGCATCGGGTCCAGCCAGAAGATCGCCGGGGTGCTGCTGGCGCGGGCACGGTTGACGGCCAGTTTGACCCAATCCTGGATCGGCGCGTCCTTGGTCTGGCACATGCGGAAGATGTCACCGGCTTCGACGTTCTGCTCCAGCAAGGTGCGACCGGTGTTGTCCGAAACGCGGACTACGCCGTTGGCCTTGATCTGGAAGGTCTTGTCGTGGGAGCCGTACTCTTCGGCTTTCTTGGCCATCAGGCCGACGTTCGGCACGCTGCCCATGGTGGTCGGGTCGAAGGCGCCGTGTTGCTTGCAGTCTTCGATCACCGCCTGGTAGATGGTGGCGTAGCAGCGATCCGGGATCACGGCCTTGGTGTCGTGCAACTGGCCATCGGTGCCCCACATCTTGCCGGAGTCACGGATCATGGCAGGCATCGAGGCGTCGACGATCACGTCGCTCGGCACGTGCAGGTTGGTGATGCCTTTGTCGGAGTTGACCATCGCCAGGGATGGGCGCGCCGCGTAGACCGCCTGGATGTCGGCTTCGATCTGCGCCTGCTGCTCGGCCGGCAGGGCCTTGATGCGGGCGTACAGGTCGCCGATGCCGTTGTTCAGGTTGAAGCCGATCTGCTCCAGCACTTGTGCGTGCTTGGCCAGGGCGTCTTTATAGAACTCGGCAACGATCTGGCCGAACATGATCGGGTCGGAGACCTTCATCATGGTGGCCTTGAGGTGAACCGACAGCAGCACGCCTTTTTGCTTGGCGTCTTCGATTTCAGCGGCGATGAAGTCGCGCAGGGCGTTTTTGCTCATCACGGCGCAGTCGAGGATCTCACCGGCTTGTACGGTGGTTTTTTCCTTCAGGACAGTGGCAGTGCCGTCCTGGGCGATCAGCTCGATTTTCACACTGCCGGCGGCGTCGATCAGGGCGGCTTTTTCGCTGCCGTAGAAATCGCCGGTGCTCATGTGGGCTACGTGGGACTTGGAGTCCGCGGCCCAGGCGCCCATCTTGTGCGGGTGCTTGCGCGCGTAGTTCTTGACCGACAGCGGTGCGCGGCGGTCGGAGTTGCCTTCGCGCAGAACCGGGTTCACGGCACTGCCCTTGACCTTGTCGTAACGGGCGCGAGCGTCTTTCTCGGCGTCGGTGGTCACGGTTTCCGGGTAGTCCGGCAGTGCGTAGCCCTGGGCCTGCAATTCCTTGATCGCGGCCTGCAGTTGCGGCACCGAGGCGCTGATGTTCGGCAGCTTGATGATGTTGGCTTCAGGTGTAACGGCCAGGTCGCCCAGTTCGGCGAGGTGGTCGGCTACGGCTTTGTCACCCAGTTGCTCGGGGAAGCTGGCCAGGATGCGCCCTGCGAGGGAGATATCGCGGGTTTCCACGGCGATATCGGCCGAAGCGGTAAAGGCTTCGACGATCGGCAGCAGCGAATAGGTGGCGAGGGCAGGCGCTTCGTCGGTGAAGGTATAGATGATCTTCGAGCGGGTGGGCATATTCGGATTAACTCTCTTCTTTGCTAAAGCATGCGCAGAAACTCGAGGGGCGCCGGGTAAGCGCGTTCGTTCAAAGTCTTCCGTGAACCGAATGTCGAGGTTTCTTCGCGGTGATGTTGGGTGCATCAGTCGAGCGTCAAGCGGTTGGGCCGCGGTAACGGTCCGGCTTTAAATTGGCGGAAAGTCCTGTGATAGAGCCGTCAGCCGTCGTGACCCTGTGGTCAGCGGCGGCATTATACATAGGTAGCTGGCGATCTGCCGATGGTTCATAGACTTCCGTACACGTCCATTGGTCTAAACGTCGCAGTACCCTTGGGGCGGACTATGCTCATGTTTGGCGTTTTTCCCTTGGTTTTCAGGGTTGTACTCCGCCAAGTGCGACGCTTTGCCGTTGATGGGCCTAACGTAGGGTTTGCGCGCCGATTCAACTGGGGTACGCTCGAACGCAGCCAGATGTTCAATCCAAGCAATGGAGTTCAGCATGGGGTATCAAAAGATTCAGGTTCCAGCCGTCGGTGACAAAATCACCGTCAATGCAGACCATTCTCTTAATGTTCCCGACAACCCGATCATCCCCTTCATCGAAGGCGACGGCATTGGCGTCGATATCAGTCCGGTCATGATCAAGGTTGTGGACGCTGCGGTTCAGAAGGCCTACGGCGGCAAGCGCAAGATTTCCTGGATGGAAGTCTATGCCGGTGAGAAAGCGACCCAGGTCTACGACCAGGACACCTGGCTGCCCCAGGAAACCCTGGATGCGGTCAAGGACTACGTGGTTTCCATCAAGGGCCCGCTGACCACGCCGGTCGGTGGCGGTATCCGTTCGTTGAACGTAGCGCTGCGTCAGCAGCTCGACCTGTATGTCTGCCTGCGTCCGGTGCGCTGGTTCGAAGGTGTGCCAAGCCCGGTCAAGAAGCCTGGCGACGTGGACATGACGATCTTCCGCGAGAACTCCGAGGACATCTACGCGGGCATCGAGTGGAAAGCCGGTTCGGCCGAAGCCACCAAGGTCATCAAGTTCCTGAAAGAAGAAATGGGCGTGACCAAGATCCGTTTCGACGAGGATTGCGGCATTGGCGTCAAGCCGGTTTCCAAGCAGGGCACCAAGCGCCTGGCTCGCAAGGCCCTGCAATATGTGGTCGACAACGACCGCGATTCGCTGACGATCGTGCATAAAGGCAACATCATGAAGTTCACCGAAGGTGCCTTCAAGGAATGGGCCTACGAAGTGGCGGCCGAAGAGTTCGGCGCGACCCTGCTCGACGGCGGGCCGTGGATGCAGTTCAAGAACCCGCGGACCGGCAAGAACGTCATCGTCAAGGACGCCATCGCCGATGCGATGTTGCAGCAGATCCTGTTGCGTCCGGCCGAGTATGACGTGATCGCCACCCTGAACCTGAACGGTGACTATCTGTCCGACGCCCTGGCGGCGGAAGTGGGCGGTATCGGTATCGCGCCGGGCGCCAACCTGTCCGACACCGTGGCGATGTTCGAAGCCACCCACGGTACCGCGCCCAAGTACGCTGGCAAGGACCAGGTCAATCCGGGCTCGCTGATTCTGTCGGCGGAAATGATGCTGCGCCACATGGGTTGGACCGAAGCGGCCGACCTGATCATCAAGGGCACCAACGGCGCGATTTCGGCCAAGACCGTGACCTATGACTTCGAACGCCTGATGGAGGGCGCCAAGCTGGTATCGTCCTCGGGCTTCGGTGATGCCCTGATCTCGCACATGTAAGCGAATCGGCGCTCAGCGAAAATGCCCGGCTCGAGTGATCGAGCCGGGCATTTTCATTCAGGTGGGGTGGTGACTGCCGGTCAATGGGTCTCGGTGACCCTGACAATGACATTGACAGGGGCGGGCGCATCCTCGGCGAGGACAACCTTGATATTGACCGCGTGCAGGCCCTTGGGCCCCTGGATGACGTTGAATGTTACCGGTTGTCCGGCCTTCAGGGTCTTGTAGCCGTCCATCTCGATCGCCGAAAAATGGGCGAACAGGTCTCCCATATCCTTGCCGTCCGCAAGAATGAAACCGTAACCCTTGGCATTATTGAACCATTTCACCTTACCCTTCATCTTGACGACCGACATAACCCATTTCCCTCTGCAACGCACTCCATCACTGGAGTATCATCCAGTCCATCCGCAGGCTAATCTTGTTAACAGGATAGATTCCACGGACCTTTTTAACCCACGATGGGCTCTATTGGTTGTAACACCGTTTTCCCGATAGTCAAGGTGGCTCCGGTGGTCGTGGTTGAAATCGCCCACAAGCGCCCCCATCACTGTATTCGCCAACTAAACGAACCTTTCTTTCCATGCATGCAGTCAGCCAGATTCGACTAACATTCAATCAGGATCGCCCGGATCTACACGACGACGATTCCGCAGGCATTGCTGTTCAGGAAGCAAAGCCCGCATTACAGGCGCCACCGATGTACAAGGTGGTTTTGTTCAATGATGACTACACACCGATGGATTTCGTCGTCGAAGTGCTCGAGGTGTTTTTCAACCTGAATCGGGAGCTGGCGACCAAGGTCATGCTGGCCGTCCATACAGAGGGACGGGCAGTATGTGGAGTGTTTACCCGCGACATCGCCGAGACGAAGGCCATGCAGGTCAACCAGTACGCCCGGGAAAGCCAGCATCCGCTACTCTGTGAAATCGAGAAGGACGGTTAACGCCGACCACTTGGGTATGAGGTGAAGCTATGTTAAACCGCGAGCTCGAAGTCACCCTCAATCTTGCCTTCAAGGAGGCTCGTTCGAAGCGTCATGAATTCATGACCGTCGAGCACCTGCTGCTGGCCCTATTGGATAACGAGGCTGCCGCCACCGTTTTGCGTGCCTGCGGCGCGAACCTCGATAAACTCAAGCATGATCTGCAGGAGTTCATCGACTCCACCACGCCATTGATCCCCGTGCATGACGAGGATCGTGAAACCCAGCCAACCCTGGGCTTCCAGCGTGTCCTGCAGCGTGCTGTCTTCCACGTGCAGAGCTCGGGCAAGCGTGAAGTCACCGGCGCCAACGTGCTGGTTGCCATCTTCAGCGAGCAGGAAAGCCAGGCGGTGTTCCTGCTCAAGCAGCAGAGCGTTGCGCGTATCGATGTCGTCAACTACATCGCCCATGGCATCTCCAAGGTGCCGGGGCATGGCGATCATTCCGAGGGTGAGCAGGATATGCAGGACGACGAGGGCGGTGAGTCTTCTTCTTCAGGCAACCCATTGGATGCCTATGCCAGCAACCTGAACGAACTGGCGCGCCAGGGCCGGATCGATCCGCTGGTCGGGCGCGAGGCGGAAGTCGAGCGCGTTGCCCAGATCCTGGCCCGGCGTCGCAAGAACAACCCATTGCTGGTGGGCGAGGCGGGCGTGGGCAAGACCGCGATTGCCGAAGGCCTGGCCAAGCGCATCGTCGACAACCAGGTGCCGGACCTGCTGGCCAACAGCGTGGTGTACTCCCTCGACCTGGGCGCCTTGCTGGCCGGTACCAAATACCGCGGCGATTTCGAGAAACGCTTCAAGGCGTTGCTCGGCGAACTGAAAAAACGTCCGCAGGCGATCCTGTTCATCGACGAAATCCACACCATTATCGGTGCCGGGGCGGCGTCGGGCGGGGTCATGGATGCGTCGAACCTGCTCAAGCCGCTGCTGTCGTCGGGTGATATCCGTTGCATCGGCTCGACCACGTTCCAGGAATTTCGCGGAATCTTCGAGAAAGACCGTGCCCTGGCCCGGCGTTTCCAGAAGGTCGATGTGTCGGAGCCTTCGGTGGAAGACACCATTGGCATCCTGCGCGGCCTGAAGGGGCGTTTCGAGCTGCACCACAACATCGAATACAGCGATGAGGCCTTGCGCGCGGCGGCTGAACTGGCCTCGCGCTATATCAACGACCGGCACATGCCGGACAAGGCCATCGATGTCATCGACGAAGCGGGTGCCTACCAGCGCCTGCAGCCCGTGGAGAAACGCGTCAAGCGCATCGAAGTGCCTCAGGTCGAGGACATCGTGGCGAAAATCGCGCGTATTCCGCCCAAGCACGTCACCAGTTCCGACAAGGAACTGCTCCGTAACCTGGAGCGTGACCTGAAGTTGACGGTATTCGGCCAGGATGCGGCCATCGACTCGCTGTCGACCGCCATCAAACTGTCCCGCGCAGGTCTCAAGTCGCCGGACAAACCGGTGGGTTCGTTCCTGTTCGCCGGTCCTACCGGTGTCGGCAAGACCGAGGCGGCGCGGCAGTTGGCCAAGGCGATGGGCATCGAGCTGGTGCGCTTCGACATGTCCGAGTACATGGAGCGCCATACCGTATCGCGTCTGATCGGTGCGCCTCCGGGCTACGTCGGTTTCGACCAGGGCGGCCTGTTGACCGAAGCCATCACCAAGCAACCGCACTGCGTATTGCTGCTCGACGAGATCGAGAAGGCGCATCCGGAAGTCTTCAACCTGCTCCTGCAGGTGATGGACCACGGTACGCTGACCGATAACAACGGGCGCAAGGCGGACTTCCGCAACGTGATCCTCATCATGACCACGAACGCCGGTGCCGAAACCGCAGCTCGCGCTTCGATCGGTTTCACCCATCAGGACCACTCGTCCGATGCGATGGAAGTGATCAAGAAGAGCTTCACGCCTGAATTCCGCAACCGCCTGGATACCATTATCCAGTTCGGTCGCCTCAGTCATGAAGTCATCAAGAGCGTGGTGGACAAGTTCCTTACCGAACTTCAGGCGCAACTCGAAGACAAGCGTGTGTTGCTGGAGGTTACCGATGCGGCCCGCAGTTGGCTGGCCGAAGGTGGTTACGATGTGACGATGGGCGCACGGCCGATGGCTCGCTTGATCCAGGACAAGATCAAGCGTCCGCTGGCGGAGGAGATCCTCTTTGGCGAGCTGGCCGAGCATGGCGGTGTGGTTCACATCGACATCAAGGACGGCGAACTGACCTTCGACTTCGAAACCACGGCCGAAATGGCCTGATCGTTAACTGCAACAAAGCAAAAGGCGCCGAAAGGCGCCTTTTTGCTGTTACTGGCTGTTGTGGGCATGGCACAAGATTGTGTTTCACCGCTAATCCTTTGTGGGAGCGAGCTTGCTCGCGATAGCGGCGGATCAGCTTGCATCGATGCTGAATGGTGCCACCACCATCGCGAGCAAGCTCGCTCCCACAGGGGAGGCTGTGTGTTTCTGAAGGCTGGGGCAAATCGCAGGCAAACAAAAACGCCCGGCATCTAGCCGGGCGTCTTGTATTGACTTGTTAGCGAGCGCGGTAAGTGATGCGCCCTTTGCTCAAGTCATAGGGCGTCAGCTCGACGCGCACTTTGTCACCGGTAAGAATACGAATGTAGTTCTTGCGCATCTTGCCGGAGATATGCGCGGTTACGACGTGCCCATTTTCCAACTCCACACGAAACATGGTGTTGGGCAGGGTGTCGACGACAGTGCCTTCCATTTCGAAGCTGTCTTCTTTCGACATGCAGTAAAGCCCTCGGTATCCAGTGAATGGCCCGGTGCAACTGCGCCAGGCAAAAGCGGCGTGCATTGTGCCCGAAAAAGGGGGGGCAAGCCAAGGGGTTCTAGCTTTATAAGCCGAAGGGATCTAACTCAGGACAACCCATCGCTGGTTGATCAGCAATTCGATAGGCCGATATTGGGTCTTGTAGTTCATTTTCTTGCAGTTCTTGATCCAGTAGCCCAAGTACACCGCTTCCAGTCCCAAGCGCCGGGCTTCATTGATTTGCCAGAGAATGGCATAGCGCCCCAGGCTACGCCGTTCTTCTTGCGGCTCATAAAAGGTGTACACCGCTGAAAGACCGTTGGGCAGCAGGTCCGTGACCGCGATGGCGACCAGTCGCTCCGCCAGCCGGAACTCATAGAAGCGGGAAAACGGCAGGTCACGCACCAGGAAGGTCGAGAACTGATCCCGGCTGGGCGGGTACATGTCGCCATCGGCATGGCGTTGTTCGATGTAGCGTTGGTACAGGTCGAAGTATTCCTCGGTGAACTGCGGCTTGGCCGGGCGCACCTGAAGGTCGGCGTTGCGCTTGAAAATGCGTTTCTGCTGGCGATTGGGCAAAAATTGCGCCACGGGAATACGCGCCGGGACGCAGGCGTTGCAATGCTGGCAATGGGGCCGGTAGAGGTGATCGCCGCTACGCCGAAAGCCCATTTCCGACAGGTCTGCGTAGACATGCACATCCATGGGCTGGCTAGGGTCGAGGAACAGCGTCGTGGCCTGCTCCTCCGGCAGATAACTGCAAGAGTGGGGCTGAGTGGCATAGAACTTCAAACGCGCCAACTCGGTCATGATCGGCCCTCGGAATAAGCTTTGGATTTAATTGTAAGCCAGGAGCGCGAATGTCGCTCAGCAAACCCATGTTGCCTGGTTGGGCAGGTCCAGATGTGCCTTTAGATAGCCGGCAAATTCGGTGCGTGGGATCGATCGCGCGCCCAGGCTGTGCAGGTGCTCGGTGGGCATCTGACAGTCGATCAGCACGAAACCGGCGGCCTTGAGGTGTTGGACCAGGGTGGCGAAGCCGAATTTCGAGGCATTGTCGGCTCGGCTGAACATGGACTCGCCAAAAAACAACTGGCCCATGGCCAAGCCATACAGGCCGCCCACCAGCACCCCCTGGTCCCAGACTTCCACCGAATGGGCGAAACCGCGTCGGTGCAGTTCCAGATAAGCGGTTTGCATGGCGTCGGTGATCCAGGTGCCCTCGGCATAGTCGCGCGGCGCCGCGCAGGCCTGGATGACCGCGGCAAAATCCTGATCGAACGTCACTTCATAGCGCTGCTTGCGCAACAGCTTGCCCAGGCTGCGGGATATGTGCAGTTCGTCGGGAAACAACACCGTGCGTGGGTCCGGCGACCACCACAGGATCGGTTGCCCCTCGGAAAACCATGGGAAGCAGCCGTGGCGGTAGGCCTGGATCAGCCGGTCGGCGGATAGATCGCCACCGGCGGCCAATAATCCGTTGGGATCGCGCATGGCTTTTTCCAGTGGCGGAAATTCGAGGCTGTTGCGTTGTAACCAGGTCAGCATGGGTGTCCGGCTTGTAGAAGGGGAGGGCGGCAGATGCGGGGCTCGCCCGTCAGCGAGCACCCGCCTGGAAGGTTAACCGTCAAACGGCAGGGATGTCATCGAGATACTTCTCCGCGTCGAGTGCCGCCATGCAGCCGGCGCCAGCGGAGGTGATCGCCTGGCGATAGACATGGTCGGCCACGTCGCCTGCGGCGAATACGCCTTCGATGTCGGTCGCGGTGGCGTTGCCTTCGCTGCCGCCGTGTACGATCAGGTAGCCGTCGCGCATCGTCAATTGGCCCTGGAACAGGTCGGTGTTGGGTTTGTGGCCGATGGCAATGAACACCCCGGCGAGGGACAAGGTGCTGGTTTCGCCGGTCTCGCTGTGTCGCAGCCGCGCGCCGGTCACGCCGCTGGCGTCGCCCAGGACTTCATCCAGGTTCTGGTTCCAGTGCAGTTTGATATTGCCACTGGTGGCTTTTTCGAAGAGTTTGTCCTGGAGGATTTTCTCGGCGCGCAGCTTGTCGCGGCGGTGGATCAGGTGCACTTCCCTGGCGATGTTCGACAGGTACAGGGCTTCCTCGACCGCGGTATTGCCGCCGCCGACGACCGCTACCACCTGGTTGCGGTAGAAAAAGCCATCGCACGTCGCGCATGCGGAAACCCCTTTGCCGGCGAAGCTTTCTTCCGAGGGCAGCCCCAGGTACTGGGCCGAGGCGCCGGTGGCAATGATCAGCGCATCACAGGTGTAGATGCCGCTGTCGCCGATCAATTCGAACGGGCGCTGCTGCAACTTGGCGGTGTGGATATGGTCGTAGACGATCTGCGTGTCGAAACGCTCGGCGTGCCGTTGCATGCGCTCCATCAGTACCGGGCCGGTCAGGCCTTCGACATCGCCGGGCCAGTTATCGACTTCCACGGTGGTGGTGAGCTGGCCACCGGCCTGCAGGCCGGTAATGACAACGGGTTTGAGGTTGGCGCGGGCGGCATAGACAGCCGCGCTGTACCCCGCAGGGCCGGAACCCAGAATGATCAGGCGTGAATGCTTCACTTCGCTCATAAAAACACCTCATAAGCCTTTGTCACAAAAGAGAATGCATGGTCCAATTGGCGCAGACAAACCCGTACAATGCCTGGGTTTTGAACGCGGGATAGGCTAAAGATCAAAATTTTCGGCCACGCCTGTAGTTTTCTGGATGCGCCTCACAGTGGTAAAAGTAGTACCGGTTGTGCACATTCACTTTTTTACCTGCTCGTCATGGGCAGTTTTTTATAGTCATTCAACAGATGGACGCGCCGTTGGCGCAGGAAAAGAAGCGTTTTGAAGAAATCCACCGCAGCACCCAAACCAGTCGTTCCGCTCTGGCGCCAGCAACTGCACTACCGGCTCAAGGAAGGTGCATTGATCGCCATCGGTGCCCTGTGCCTGTTCCTGATGATGGCCTTGCTGACCTACGGCAAGGACGATCCGGGCTGGAGCCATAACAGCAAGATCGACGACGTGCAGAATTTCGGCGGTCCGGCCGGCTCCTACAGCGCCGACATCCTGTTCATGGTGTTGGGCTATTTCGCCTACATTTTCCCGTTGCTGCTGGCGATCAAGGCCTACCAGATCTTCCGCCAGCGCCACGAGCCGTGGCAGTGGAGCGGCTGGCTGTTCTCCTGGCGCCTGATCGGCCTGGTGTTCCTGGTGTTGTCGGGGGCCGCGCTGGCCCATATCCATTTCCATACGCCCACCGGTTTGCCGGCCGGGGCGGGTGGCGCGCTGGGGGAAAGCCTCGGCGATCTGGCCAGGAACGCCCTGAACATCCAGGGCAGCACGCTGCTGTTCATTGCGCTGTTCCTGTTCGGCTTGACGGTGTTCACCGACCTGTCCTGGTTCAAGGTCATGGACGTGACCGGCAAGATCACCCTCGATCTGATCGAACTGATCCACGGCGCCATGAACCGCTGGTGGGCGGCGCGCACCGAGCGCAAGCAACTGGTGGCGCAACTGCGGGAAGTCGACGACCGCGTCCACGACGTGGTGGCGCCGACCGTGCCGGACAAGCGTGAGCAGGCCAAGGTCAAGGAACGCCTGATCGAGCGCGAGCAGGCGTTGAGCAAGCACATGTCCGAGCGCGAGAAGCAGGTGCCGCCGGTCATCACCATGGCCCCGGCCAAACCGCCGGAGCAGAGCAAGCGGGTGCAGAAAGAGAAACAGGCGCCGCTGTTCGTCGACAGTGCCGTGGAAGGCACCTTGCCGCCGATCTCGATCCTGGACCCGGCCGAGAAGAAACAGCTCAATTATTCCCCCGAATCCCTGGCGGCCGTCGGCCACTTGCTGGAGATCAAGCTCAAGGAGTTCGGGGTCGAGGTGTCGGTGGATTCGATCCACCCGGGCCCGGTGATTACCCGCTACGAAATCCAGCCTGCCGCCGGCGTGAAGGTCAGTCGCATCGCCAACCTGGCGAAGGACCTGGCGCGTTCCCTGGCCGTGACCAGCGTGCGGGTGGTGGAAGTGATTCCCGGCAAGACCACCGTGGGCATCGAGATTCCCAACGAAGACCGGCAGATCGTGCGCTTCTCCGAAGTGCTGTCGACGCCTGAGTATGACAACCACAAGTCGCCGGTCACCCTGGCCCTGGGCCACGACATCGGCGGCAAGCCGGTCATCACCGACCTGGCGAAGATGCCCCACCTGCTGGTGGCCGGTACCACCGGTTCCGGTAAGTCGGTGGGCGTGAACGCGATGATCCTGTCGATTCTGTTCAAGTCCGGCCCGGAAGACGCCAAGCTGATCATGATCGACCCGAAAATGCTCGAGTTGTCGATCTACGAGGGCATTCCGCACTTGCTGTGCCCGGTGGTCACCGACATGAAGGACGCCGCCAACGCCTTGCGCTGGAGCGTCGCCGAGATGGAGCGCCGCTACAAGCTGATGGCGAAGATGGGCGTGCGTAACCTGTCGGGCTTCAACGCCAAGGTCAAGGAGGCCGAAGAGGCCGGTACGCCATTGAGCGACCCGTTGTATCACCGCGAGAGCATCCACGACGAAGCGCCGCTGCTGCACAAGCTGCCGACCATCGTGGTGGTGGTGGACGAATTCGCCGACATGATGATGATCGTCGGCAAGAAGGTCGAAGAGCTGATCGCCCGTATCGCCCAGAAGGCCCGTGCGGCCGGTATCCACCTGATCCTCGCCACACAGCGGCCGTCGGTGGACGTGATCACCGGCCTGATCAAGGCCAACATCCCGACCCGCATGGCGTTCCAGGTATCGAGCAAGATCGACTCGCGGACCATCATCGACCAGGGTGGCGCCGAGCAGTTGCTGGGGCATGGTGACATGCTCTACATGCCGCCGGGCACCAGCCTGCCGATTCGTGTGCACGGTGCGTTCGTTTCCGATGACGAAGTGCACCGCGTGGTGGAAGCCTGGAAGTTGCGTGGCGCCCCTGAATACAACGACGACATCCTAAACGGTGTCGAAGAAGCCGGCAGCGGTTTCGAGGGCAGCAGTGGCGGCGGTGACGACGACGCTGAAACCGATGCGCTCTATGACGAAGCGGTGCAGTTCGTCCTGGAGAGCCGCCGGGCCTCGATTTCCGCCGTCCAGCGCAAGCTGAAGATTGGCTACAACCGCGCCGCCCGCATGATCGAAGCCATGGAAATGGCCGGGGTGGTGACGGCCATGAACACCAACGGCTCGCGTGAAGTACTGGCGCCGGGCCCGATGCGCGACTAATGACCCGGGCGGCCTGCCGAAGCGCCGCTCGCCCCCCCACGACTTCATGAGGACTCCCATGCGCCTGATTCGCATGTTGCTGTTGCCCGTACTGGCCTTGTCTACTTTGTCGGCTCACGCCGGTGAAAAGGACGTGGCTCGCTTGACCCAATTGCTTGGCGGCTCCCAGACCCTGACGGCACGTTTCTCCCAGTTGACCCTCGATGGCAGTGGCACCCAATTGCAGGAAACCGCTGGCGACATGGCCCTGCAGCGGCCGGGCCTGTTCTACTGGCACACTGACGCGCCAGCCGAACAATTGATGGTCTCCGACGGCAAGAAAGTCTCCCTGTGGGACCCGGACCTGGAGCAGGTGACCATCAAGACCCTCGACCAGCGCCTGACCCAGACGCCGGCGCTGCTGCTCTCCGGGGACATCTCCGAGATCAGCCAGAGCTTCGACATCACCTCCAAGGAGGCCGGTGGCGTGATTGACTTCACCCTCAAGCCCAAGACCAAGGACAGCCTGTTCGACAGCCTGCGCCTGTCGTTCCGCAACGGCCTGGTCAACGACATGCAGTTGATCGACAGCGTCGGCCAGCGCACCAACATCCTGTTCACCGGGGTCAAGGCCAACGAGCCGATCGCCGCGTCCAAGTTCAAGTTCGACATCCCCAAGGGTGCCGATGTGATCCAGGAATAACCCCTGTCCCCTGTGGGAGCGAGCTTGCTCGCGATAGCGTCGGATCAGTTGGAATTGATGCGACTGACACACCGCTATCGTCGGATCGCCGCCCGGAGCAAGCTCGCTCCCACAATGGATTGTGGTGTTCAATTGTTTAACTGATCGGCAACAGGACCCAGCGGAGGTTTTGTAGTAATCATGGACCTGTTTCGAAGCGCCCCGATTGCCCAGCCACTGGCGGCCCGCCTGCGCGCGACCAACCTGGATGAGTACGTCGGCCAGGAACATGTGCTCGCCCGCGGCAAGCCTCTGCGCGAGGCCCTGGAGCAGGGTGCCTTGCACTCGATGATTTTCTGGGGCCCCCCGGGTGTGGGCAAGACCACCCTGGCGCGGCTGCTGGCGGAAGTCTCGGACGCTCACTTCGAAACGGTGTCGGCAGTGCTGGCCGGGGTCAAGGAAATCCGCCAGGCGGTGGAAGTGGCCAAGCAGCAGGCTGGGCAGTACGGCAAGCGCACGATCCTGTTCGTCGACGAAGTGCACCGGTTCAACAAGTCCCAGCAGGACGCATTCCTGCCCTACGTCGAAGACGGCACGCTGATTTTTATCGGTGCCACTACCGAAAACCCTTCGTTCGAACTCAACAACGCGTTGCTCTCGCGGGCACGGGTCTATGTGCTCAAGAGCCTCGACGAGACGGCGATGCGCAAGCTGGTGCATCGGGCGCTGACCGAGGAGCGCGGCCTGGGCAAGCGGCATTTGAGCCTCAGCGATGAAGGCTTCCAGATCCTGTTTTCAGCCGCCGATGGCGATGGCCGGCGTTTGCTCAACCTGCTGGAAAACGCCTCGGACCTGGCCGAAGACGACAGTGAGATTGGCGTCGAGCTGCTGCAAAGCCTGCTGGGCGATACCCGGCGCCGCTTCGACAAGGGCGGCGAGGCCTTCTACGACCAGATTTCGGCACTGCACAAATCCATTCGCGGTTCCAACCCCGACGCGGCCCTGTACTGGTTTGCGCGCATGATCGATGGCGGTTGCGATCCGCTGTACCTGGCACGGCGCGTCGTGCGCATGGCCAGCGAAGACATCGGCAATGCCGATCCCCGGGCCCTGAGCCTGTGCCTGGCGGCGTGGGACGTGCAGGAGCGCCTCGGCAGCCCGGAAGGTGAGCTCGCCGTGGCCCAGGCCATCACTTACCTGGCCTGTGCGCCGAAAAGCAACGCCGTGTACATGGGGTTCAAGGCGGCGATGCGCAGCGCCACTGAGCACGGCTCTCTCGAAGTGCCGCTGCACCTGCGCAACGCGCCGACCAAGCTCATGAAGCAACTGGGCTATGGCGAAGAATACCGTTATGCCCATGACGAACCGGACGCCTATGCCGCCGGCGAAGATTATTTCCCCGATGAACTCGAACCCCAGCGCTTCTACCAGCCGGTGCCCCGGGGCCTTGAACTGAAGATCGGCGAGAAGCTCAACCACTTGGCACAACTGGATCGCCTGAGTCCACGACAGCGGAGAAAACCTTGATCCCCCTGATACTTGCTGTTTCCGCTGGCGGCGTCGCCGGCACGCTGCTGCGTTTTGCCACGGGCAACTGGATCAACGCAAATTGGCCCCGGCACTTCTATACCGCGACGCTGGCCGTTAATATCGTGGGCTGTCTGCTGATCGGCGTTCTATACGGTCTGTTTTTGATTCGCCCGGAAGTGCCCATCGAGGTGCGGGCCGGGCTGATGGTTGGCTTTCTCGGCGGCCTGACGACTTTTTCATCCTTTTCACTGGATACGGTGCGCCTGCTGGAAAGCGGGCAGGTGCCGCTGGCCCTGGGCTATGCGGCCATCAGCGTATTCGGCGGGCTGCTCGCCACCTGGGCCGGCCTGTCCTTGACCAAACTTTGATAACGAGAGACCGACATGCTCGATTCCAAACTGTTACGTAGCAACCTCCAGGACGTAGCGGACCGCCTGGCTTCCCGTGGCTTTGCCCTGGATGTCGCGCGCATCGAAGCGCTGGAAGAACAGCGCAAGACCGTCCAGACCCGCACCGAAGCCCTGCAGGCTGAACGTAACGCGCGCTCCAAGTCCATCGGCCAGGCCAAGCAGCGTGGCGAAGACATCGCGCCGCTGATGGCCGATGTCGAGCGCATGGCGGGCGAATTGAGCGCGGGCAAGGTCGAGCTGGACGCGATCCAGACCGAGCTGGATTCGATCCTGCTGGGCATCCCGAACCTGCCTCACGAATCGGTGCCGGTCGGTGAAGACGAAGACGGCAACGTCGAAGTGCGCCGCTGGGGCACGCCGACAACTTTCGATTTCCCGGTTCAGGACCACGTGGCCCTGGGCGAGAAGTTCGGCTGGCTGGACTTCGAAACCGCCGCCAAGCTGTCGGGCGCCCGTTTTGCCCTGTTGCGCGGGCCGATCGCGCGTCTGCATCGGGCCCTGGCGCAGTTCATGATCAACCTGCACGTCACCGAGCACGGCTACGAAGAAGCCTACACCCCGTACCTGGTCCAGGCCCCGGCGCTGCAAGGCACTGGTCAGTTGCCGAAGTTCGAGGAAGACCTGTTCAAGATCAGCCGCGACGGCGAGGCCGACCTGTACCTGATCCCGACCGCCGAAGTGTCGCTGACCAACATCGTGGCCGGCGAGATCGTCGACGCCAAGCAACTGCCGATCAAGTTCGTCGCCCACACGCCGTGTTTCCGCAGTGAAGCCGGGGCGTCGGGCCGTGATACCCGCGGCATGATCCGCCAGCACCAGTTCGACAAGGTCGAGATGGTCCAGATTGTCGAACCGTCGAAATCCATGGAAGCGCTGGAGAGCCTGACCGCCAACGCCGAGAAGGTCCTGCAATTGCTGGAACTGCCGTATCGCACCCTGGCGCTGTGCACCGGCGACATGGGCTTCAGCGCGGTCAAGACCTACGACCTGGAAGTCTGGATTCCGAGCCAGGACAAGTACCGCGAGATTTCGTCGTGCTCCAACTGCGGCGACTTCCAGGCCCGCCGCATGCAGGCGCGTTTCCGCAACCCGGAAACCGGCAAGCCGGAACTGGTCCACACCCTCAATGGCTCCGGCCTGGCGGTGGGGCGTACCCTGGTGGCAGTGCTGGAGAACTACCAGCAGGCCGACGGTTCGATCCGTGTGCCCGAGGTGTTGAAACCCTACATGGGCGGCATCGAGGTCATCGGCTAAATGGACTATTTGCCACTGTTCCACAACCTGCGCGGCAGCCGCGTGCTGGTGGTCGGCGGCGGGGAGATTGCCTTGCGCAAGTCCCGCCTGCTGGCCGATGCCGGCGCGTTGTTGCGGGTGGTCGCACCCGACATCGAGCCGCAGTTGCGGGAACTGGTCAGTGGCAGCGGCGGTGAGTGTGTCCAGCGCGGTTACCTTGAGACGGATCTGGACGGTTGCGGGCTGATCATTGCCGCCACCGATGACGAACCACTCAATGCCCAGGTCTCGGCCGACGCCCACAAGCGTTGCGTGCCGGTCAACGTGGTGGACGCGCCGGCCTTGTGCAGCGTGATCTTCCCGGCGATCGTCGATCGCTCGCCCTTGGTGATCGCGGTGTCCAGTGGCGGCGACGCGCCGGTGCTGGCGCGGCTGATCCGGGCCAAGCTGGAAACCTGGATTCCTTCGACCTACGGGCAACTGGCCGGACTGGCGGCGCGTTTTCGCAATCAGGTCAAGCAACTGTTTCCCGATGTCCAGCAGCGCCGGGCGTTCTGGGAAGAGGTGTTCCAAGGCCCTATCGCTGACCGCCAACTGGCCGGGCAGGGCGGCGAAGCCGAGCGCTTGCTGCGGGAAAAGATCGACGGCCAGGCGCCGAACGCGCCGGGCGAAGTCTATCTGGTGGGGGCCGGGCCAGGTGATCCGGACTTGCTGACTTTCCGCGCCTTGCGCTTGATGCAGCAGGCGGACGTGGTGCTGTACGACCGCCTGGTGGCGCCGGCGATCCTGGAACTGTGCCGGCGTGATGCCGAGCGCATCTACGTTGGCAAGCGTCGCTCCGAACACGCCGTGCCCCAGGACCAGATCAACCAGCAATTGGTGGACTTGGCCCGTCAGGGCAAGCGCGTGGTGCGGTTGAAGGGCGGCGATCCGTTCATCTTCGGTCGCGGCGGTGAAGAGATCGAAGAGCTGGCGGCCCATGGCATCCCGTTCCAGGTCGTCCCGGGTATTACTGCCGCCAGTGGTTGCGCGGCTTACGCCGGGATCCCGCTGACCCATCGCGACTACGCCCAATCGGTGCGTTTCATCACCGGCCATCTCAAGGATGGCACCAGTGACTTGCCGTGGGCCGACTTGGTGTCGCCGGCTCAGACGCTGGTGTTCTATATGGGATTGGTGGGGCTGCCAGTGATCTGCGACGAGCTGATCAAGCACGGTCGCGCGGCGGATACGCCAGCGGCGTTGATCCAGCAGGGCACCACGTCGAACCAGCGGGTCTTTACCGGCACTTTGGCGGACTTGCCACGGCTGGTGGCCGAGCATGAGGTGCATGCGCCGACGCTGGTGATCGTTGGGGAAGTGGTGCAGTTGCGCGAGAAACTGGCTTGGTTCGAAGGGGCTCAGGGGCAGGTCTAGGAAGACCGAGTCGCCCCGATCGCGAGCAAGCTCGCTCCCACATTGGACTGTATTCAAACATGGCCCACTGTGGGAGCGAGCTTGCTCGCGATGAGGCCCTCAAATACAGCGAGATCCAGAATCCAGAATCCAGAATCCAGAATCCAGAATCCAGAATCCAGAATCCAGAATCCAGAATCAAGCACCAGCCCCACGCCAAATCCCTTTCCCACTCAACCTTTCCCGATCATGGGCAACCGTGAAATCCTGCTTCGGCCCCTTGGGCACGATCCCATTGGGGTTGATGGTCTTGTGGCTGCCGTAGTAGTGGCCCTGGATATGGGTGAAGTCCACGGTATCGGCAATGCCCGGCCACTGGTACAGCTCCCGCAGCCAGTTCGACAGGTTCGGATAATCGGCGATGCGCCGCAGGTTGCATTTGAAGTGACCGAAATACACCGCGTCGAAACGGATGATCGTGGTGAACAGGCGGATATCCGCTTCGGTCAGGTATTCGCCAGCCAAGTAGCGTTTGGTCGCAAGCAAGGTCTCCAGCCGGTCCAGTTCGGCAAATAAAACGTCGAACGCTTCTTCGTAGGCCCCTTGGGTGGTGGCGAACCCGGCGCGATACACGCCGTTGTTGACCGCCGGGTAGATCTGCTCGTTCAAGGCATCGATATCGCGACGCAGGTGCTCGGGATACAGGTCCAGGTCGTTGCCCGTCAAACCATCGAAGGCACTGTTGAACATGCGGATGATTTCCGCCGATTCGTTGTTGACGATGCGCTGCTGGCGTTTGTCCCACAGCGCCGGCACGGTGACGCGGCCGGTGTAGTCCGGCGTGTCGGCGGTGTAGCGCTGATGCAGGAATTGCAGGTTGTCGAGCTTGTCGCCGGTGGAGCCGTGGTCCTTGTCAAAGGTCCAGCCGTTTTCCAGCATCAGGTAGCTGACCACCGAGACATCGATCAGCGCCTCCAGGCCCTTGAGTTTGCGCACGATCAACGTGCGGTGGGCCCAGGGGCAGGCCAGGGAGACATACAAATGGTAGCGCCCGGCCTCGGCGGCAAAGCCGCTCTCGCCCGAGGGGCCGGCGCTGCCGTCGGCGGTGACCCAATGACGGCGCTGCGCCTGTTCGCGCTGGAAGGTGCCGTCCTTGCTTTCATACCACTGGTCCTGCCAGCGGCCCTTGACCAACAAACCCATCTGGATGTCCTCGCTCAATAATCATTGGAGACGAGTCTATTCCCATAGGTTCGAACTAAAAGCGCAAAGGTTGGGCGTTAATGATCGGTTAAATCGAACGATCCCGAGTGTCCCAATACTGCCGGGCTTTATCGAACGCTTCTTCGCGAGCCAGGCCCAAGCCGCGCAAGGCCAGTGCCATGGTGGCGATCAGCGCCAGTTGCGGGTAGCTGTCCTCGACGTCACCACGCCAGATCGCCTTCAAATGCTCGGGCTCGAGGCTCTCCGGTTTGACATGGCGCTGCTCGGACAGGCGTGGCCATTCTTCGTCCCAACTGGCGCCGCCGGCGGTGCCGTACAGGTGGCTGTCGGCGTCCGGGTTGATCTCGATTTCGCCGCCGTCGCCCTTGATCACGATGGCGGTGTCACCGAGCAAGCCGCTGGCATCGCGATGCACGGCCTGGTAGCCCGGATGGAAGATGCTTTGCAAGCCACAACGGGCGGCCAGTGGGTTGAGAATCCGGGCCAGGGAATGGATCGGCGAGCGCAGGCCCAAGGTGTTGCGCAGGTCGATCATTCGCTGCATTTGCGGCGCCCAGTCCACCAGTGGCATGAAGGCCAGGCCGCCGTTGTCCAGCGCGCTGCCGACCTGTTGCCAATCCCGGCACAGCGGGATCTGCAGCAAGCCCAGCAATTGTTCGGTGTAGAGGCGACCGGCCGTGTGGGCGCCGCCGCCGTGCATGAAAATTCGCACGCCGTTCTGCCCCAGGCACTTGGCCGCTAGCAGGTACCACGGCAAATGGCGCTTCTTGCCGGCGTAGGTCGGCCAGTCGAGGTCCACCGTCAACGCCGGGACCACCAGGCGTTCACGCAGGGCTTCGGTAAAGCCGGCCATTTCCTCGGCGCTTTCTTCCTTGTGCCGCAGCAGCATCAGGAAGGCGCCCAGTTGGGTGTCCTCGACCTTTTCATCGAGCACCATGCCCATGGCTTCGCGGGCTTCTTCGCGGGTCAGGTTGCGGGCGCCGCGCTTGCCTTTGCCAAGGATGCGCACGAACTGGGCGAACGGGTGTTCGGCCGGGGTCTCGAGGGTTAGTGCAGGAAAGTCGGTCATAAACAATTCGTCGGTTTGGGCAGGCCCGCCAGCTTGGCGGCGAGTTTGGCGGGAGTGCCTTTGAACAATCGGTTCAGGTGCAGGCTGTTGCCTTTGTCGGCCCCCAGTTTCAGCGCCGTGTACTTGATCAGCGGCCGGGTCGCGGGGGAGAGCTGGAATTCGTCGTAGAAACCACGCAGCAGTTCGAGGATTTCCCAGTGTTCGGGACTCAACTCGATGTTCTCGGCGCTGGCCAGGGCCGTGGCGACTTCGGCCGACCAGTCGTCCAGGTCGGCCAGGTAGCCGTCCTTGTCCAGCGCGATGGCGCGGTCGCCCACGTTCAGCGTGTTCATAGCCAGGTGTTGACCTTGTCGTGCTCGATCGATAGCTCGACGAAACCTGAGTAGTCGATGGCTTCGGCCCAGTCTGGCGTGTCCAGGGCGCGGGCCTGGAGATCCTCGGCGAGCACGAACAGGTTCACGCCGGCGGCCTGTAGCACTGCAAACGGTGGGCTGCCCGGTTGCAACGCGTACGTCGCGTCGCCGCACAGCAGCAGCGCATCCTGATTGCCCAACACCCGCAGGCAACTGGCGAGGCGGTTATCGCCAAAGGGCGAATGAGACAACACATGCAAAGTCGACATCAGAGGGTGATCACCTGGTCGTAACGGTCGATGAGCGCGGCGATGTCCGGCGCGCTCAGTACTTTCACCTCGCCCAGCGCCAGGGCAGCGCTGGCAACGCCGCGTTCGGCGGCGCTGTCGGCGCAGAGGAACAGGTCTTCGACGCCGAACATCGGCAACGCCTGCAGGTTGGCGCTCAGGTCTTTTTGCTGGACCGCCTTGGCGTTTTGGCCGGCGGTGAGCTGGAACACGCCGTCATCGAGAAACAGCAGGCCGATGGGCAGGTCGAACGCACCGCCGGCCAGGACGATGTCCAGGGCTTCACGGGCGCCGGGGCCGGACCAGGGGGCCTGGCGACTGATCAGCAATAAAGACTTGGCCATCACGCGCCTCCAAAACAGATCAAGCGGTCGGCGTCCTGGATCGCATCGTGCAACTGGCCCAGCCCGGACAAGGCCCAGGGCGCTTCGACACTGGCCGCCGCACGCTGGTAGCGCTGGGCTTCTTCCTCGTTCAACACGCCACGACGCAACGCCGCCGCGATGCAGACCACGCCGTCGAGCTGGTTGTCGCTGACGAATGCGCGCCACTGTTGGGGCAGGTCCTGTTCGTCCTGAGGCGTGACGACGCTCGCGCAGGCGTTATAGACGCCGTCCTGATAGAAAAACAGCCGCACGATCTCATGCCCACCTGCCAGCGCCGCCTGGGCAAACAGCAAGGCACGGCGCGAGGAGGGCGCATGGGCGGCGGAAAACAGCGCAATGGCGAACTTCATGACAGACCCGATCAGCAAAACTGCGGCCATGATAAAGCTTTATGGGCGGTGGGGCGATTGCCAGGAGATTCAACACAAAGGGGCATGCTTTGGATACTTTGTGGCGAGGGGATTTATCCCCGTTGGGTCGCGTAGCGGCCCCTCTTTCAGCCACCGTGGCCTGTCTGATACACCGCATTGACGGGTCGAGGGGCTGCTTGCAGCCCCGCGGGGATAAATCCCCTCGCCACAGGTGGTCTGCCAGTCCCCGGTCCAAACAGTAGTATTCAATCCATTCGAGCTACTGCTTGAGCCCATGCAACTGGCAATACTCCGCCCACTCCATTCCCGCCATCTCCGCCACTTCCCTGTGCACCTCCAGGCGTTGGGCCTGGTACTCCTCGGGCGAGGGGGCGGTCAACTGCAAAGTCAGTTCCCAGGCAAACAGGCCCAGGCGCTCGGCCTCGGCTTCGAACGCTTCGTGCAAGCGCTCGGCGCGGTACTGCGCGGCGGTCTCGCCCTTGGCCTGGGCCAGCAGCGGGTTGAGGTGGTCCAGCTCGTGGCGCAGTTCGGGGCGCTCATCGAGAAACTTTGCCAGGGCCCGTTCGTGTTGCTGTTCGGTTGCCGCCATGGTCACTCCTTGGGGGATGCAGACTGCTTCTTGCTGGATTTGGCCGCAGCCGCCAGGCATTCGAGGGCGAATTGTTCGGTGTAGGTCATCTGGATCGGCGTGGTTTCGCCCTTGACGGTGCGTTCGCCGTCGAGGATGTAGCGAATCCGTTTGTCGGTGACGCCGATTCGCTTGGCGATCCACGAAGGTGTCTGGCCGATCTGGCTGATCAGTTTGTCGGCATATTCCGGGGTGGGCTTGTAGAACTCGGCGTTGGGGGTCATGGGGGTTCCGCGTGGCTGGTGGCGATGGCGCGACAGATTGCGTGAATCGGTGCCCGCTGTCGCGGGTAAATTTCAGTAAAGCAGCACGATGGCTCGGGTCGCAGTGCTACAGTCCGTTTTTTTCTCGATGAGTGAACGCAATGCGAATGTTGACGGTGGCCCTGGCCGCCACTTTGCTGGTCGGCTGCGCGGGTTCGGCGATGAACGAGGCTCGGACCCAGGCCCCTTACAAGACCCTGACCTCGGACAAGCCGGAGCAGGTCGTGGCCCAGTGCGTGCAGTTTTCCTGGCAGGACGAAGCGGTATTCGGTGTCGATGCCGGCGCCTACCTGCAACCGGGTAAGAAAGGTGGCTCTACGGTCTACACCCGCTCCGCCGAATCGTTTGTCGATCTGCACGCCGGTGCGACGGGCACCGAGTTGAGTTATTACGCCAAGCATGACGACTTCGTGGCCAAGCGCCGATTGGCGGCGTTGGCGACTTGCTTGTAAGCAGCTCGCACTAACGCCCCGGATCCTATGTGGGAGCGAGCTTGCTCGCGATAGCGGCGGGTCAGACGACAGAAATGTTGACCGTTAAATGGCTATCGCGAGCAAGCTCGCTCCCACAGGGCTGCGCCTCAAGCAGTGTCCAGGCGCTTCTGGAAGAAGAAGTGTTGGTGGCCTGGCGGGTAGTCGTCGATCAGGCCGCACTCGGTGAAGCCGTGTCTGCGGTAGAACTCTGGGGCCTGGAAGTCGAAGGTGTCCAGCCAGATGCCCACGCAGTTTTTCTCCCGGGCCAGTGCTTCGGCCATCTGCATCAGGGTCGAGCCGGTGCCCTGGCCCCGGGCCTGTTCCGGCACCACTAGCAGTTCGATATACAGCCAGCGAAAAAACACTCGGCTGTAAAGCCCTCCGACAATTTCGTCCTGTTCGTCCCGCACCAGCCAGGCCACCAGTTCAGGCACCGTCCCGCCAGTCTTGGCGGTGTTATAGGCACGAAGCGGGGCGAGGATGGCTTGGCGTTCTTCGTCGGTGGGCGTGTCCGTGCGTTCGATTCGTAGCGTCATCGGCGATGTCCCTATTGAGTCAAGATCAAGCGCAAGAGCCTATCCCAAAGGCTGCCGTGACGTCATCCGGTCGGCGGGGAAACAGGCGCATTACGCAAACCAGGCCATACTGCCTAATGCTTTTGAAGCGATCCCTATCCCAAAAAACAAGAAGAGACCGACTCATGAAGTTCGAATCCTTGGTCCGGACCCTCATCGCGACGTCACTGACCCTCGGTTGTTTATCGACGTACGCCGCTTCCCTGGCACCGGTGGCGGCCGAGAACGGCATGGTGGTCACCGCCCAGCACCTGGCGACCCATGTGGGTGTCGATGTACTCAAGAACGGCGGCAATGCCGTGGATGCGGCGGTGGCGGTGGGCTATGCCCTGGCGGTGGTGTATCCGGCGGCGGGCAACCTGGGCGGGGGTGGTTTCATGACCCTGCAATTGGCCGACGGTCGCAAGACGTTCCTGGATTTCCGCGAAAAGGCCCCCCTGGCCGCCACCGCCAACATGTACCTGGACAAGGACGGCAACGTCGTGCCCGAACTCAGCACCCGCGGCCACCTGGCGGTCGGCGTGCCCGGCACTGTTTCCGGCATGGAGCTGGCGTTGAGCAAGTACGGCAGCAAACCGCGGGCGGAATTGATCGCCCCGGCCATCAAGTTCGCCGAGGAAGGCTTCGCCC
Source organism: Pseudomonas sp. R151218B TE3479 (assembly GCF_053629195.1). NCBI lineage: Bacteria > Pseudomonadati > Pseudomonadota > Gammaproteobacteria > Pseudomonadales > Pseudomonadaceae > Pseudomonas > Pseudomonas sp. R151218B TE3479. The sequence continues at coordinate 5,234,649 of NZ_JBRJHV010000001.1, read as the reverse complement.
TGGAGCAGGGTGATGTCGATCTGCTGGAAACCGCCACCGATGTGTTCAAGAAGGACATGCGCGACTCCGGTGCGATCTTCCTGCACAACGGTGAGCCCATGCAGGTCGGCCAGAAGCTGGTGCAAAAAGACCTCGCCAAGACTCTGCGGGAAATCTCCGCCAAGGGTGCCGACGGTTTCTACAAGGGCTGGGTCGCCGATGCCCTGGTCACCTCCAGCCAGGCCAACAAAGGCATCATCACCCAGGCCGACCTGGACAAGTACAAGACCCGCGAGCTCGCCCCGGTGGAGTGCGACTACCGTGGCTACCACATCATCTCGGCGCCGCCGCCCAGTTCCGGCGGGGTGGTGCTGTGCCAGATCATGAACATCCTCGATGGCTACCCGATGAAGGACCTGGGGTTCCATTCGGCCCAGGGCATGCACTATCAGATCGAAGCCATGCGCCACGCCTACGTGGACCGCAACAGCTATCTGGGTGATCCGGATTTCGTGAAGAACCCCATCGACCATCTGCTGGACAAGCACTACGCCGCCAAGCTGCGGGCCGCGATCGAGCCGCAAAAAGCCGGCGACTCGCAGAAAATCAAGCCCGGCGTGGCGCCCCATGAGGGCAGCAACACCACCCATTACTCTATCGTCGACAAGTGGGGCAATGCCGTTTCGGTCACCTACACCCTGAACGACTGGTTCGGCGCCGGTGTCATGGCGAGCAAGACCGGTGTGATCCTCAACGATGAGATGGACGACTTCACCGCCAAGGTCGGTGTGCCCAACATGTATGGCCTGGTGCAGGGCGAGGCCAACGCCATCGCGCCGGGCAAGGCACCGCTGTCATCCATGAGCCCGACCATCGTCACCAAGGACGGCAAGACGGTCATGGTGGTGGGCACCCCGGGCGGCAGCCGGATCATCACCGCTACGTTGCTGACCATCCTCAACGTGATCGACTACGGCATGAACCTCCAGGAGGCGGTCGATGCGCCGCGTTTCCACCAGCAATGGATGCCGGAGGAAACCAACCTGGAGACGTTCGCGGCCAGCCCCGATACCCAGAAGCTGCTGGAAAGCTGGGGGCACAAGTTTGCCGGCCCGCAGGACCCCAACCACATCGCCGCGATCCTGGTCGGTGCGCCGTCATTGGGCGGCAAGCCAGTGGGCAAGAACCGCTTCTACGGCGCCAACGACCCCCGTCGCAATACCGGGTTGTCGCTGGGTTACTGATGGGGTGCGCGGCTGCGACATGGTTTGAAGAGGGAAGGTCATGAACACCGCATTGCTGATTATCGATGTCCAGAACGCGCTGTGCAGCGGCGAAGAGGAATGCTTCGACAGCCAGCGCATCATCCGGACCATCAGCGACCTCGCTGCCAGGGCCAGGGCTGTCGGCCGGACGGTGATCCTGATCCAGCATGAAGAGCTGGAAGGGGCGCTGACCTACGGCGCTGCCGGCTGGCAACTGGCCGCCGGTCTGTCGACCGCGGCGGATGACCTGCGGGTGCGCAAGACCACGGCCGATGCCTTCTACCAGACCGACCTGCAACCGTTGTTGCAGGCCCGGGGCATCGACCGTCTGGTGATCTGCGGGCTGCAAACCGACTATTGCATCAATGCCACCGTGCGTCAGGCCCATGCCCTGGGGTACGACGTGGTCCTGGCGGCCGATGCCCACTCCACCGTGGACAACGGCAGCATGGCGGCCGAGCAGATCATCGCCAACCACAACAGCCGGCTGGGGCGGCTGAGCAGTGCGGTGTCGCGGATTGATGTAACGCCGGCTGCTGAAATCCGCTTGTAGCCGATACTCACTGTTTGGGCTGGAGCAGGAGACCTATGGCTCAGCGTCGAGGATGGTTTTCACGGCGCGCCAAGCACCATCGTCCAATACACCCGCGCATCGCTGCGCGAGTCGCTGGCAGACGCTGCGCCCATCTGCGTGAACATCGGGTTCATCAGGTTGGCGCAGTGTCCGGGGCTGGCGAGCCAATCGTGCAGGGCCTGGCTCGGTGAGCGTTGGCCGGCGGCGATGTTCTCGCCCAATTTACGCCCGCGAAAGCCGGCGCTCCTGGCGCGATCGGAGGTGGAGCGACCGTCCGGGTCGCGATGGGCGAAATAATTGTCCTGGGCCATCGACCGGCTGTGGCCTTGGGCGGCCGTTCCCAGTGCGGCGTTCCAGCTCAGTGGCCGAGTGGCCGCGAAGCGCTGGCGTCCGCACATCCTTGGCTTGGCCCTGGCGGCGTTGACCTGGGCCAGCAGCGTCTTGTCCGCCGAACCCACGTCGCTCATCCGCGTGCCACCCATGGGCTGCGCCAACACCAGGCGCCACTCGTCACCGACCCGATTGATGCCGATATCGGCGTACTGGTCGTCCAGCAGCGCCGCGCAATGCTCGTCCGCCAACATCTCGAAGGCCTCTTCGGCATCCCGTGCATCGGTCAGGCGGATGCTGCGCACGGCCCTGGCTTGATAGCCGGCGTCCTGCACGGTTTCCCGCAGGCCACCGCGAAAGCCGATCGGCAAAGCCAGGTTCGCACGCAGCACCAGCGGCTGCGTGGCGCGCACCGTGCGCCACTCACAACGGCGGGTCTGGCTGCGGAAGTCGTTGATGGCGTCCACCAGTTGCCTTTCGCCGCGCGCATGGGCGGGGCTGGTGAATAAGGGAAACAAGGCAAGCAGGCACAGCGAAACGAAACGGCAAGAGCGAACAAGGTGGCGCATGGGGCGAACGGCTCAAGAGAGGGAGTTGCTTTAGCGCCAAGCTTGGCGCCGATCAGCTGGAAAACCCGTGGTCGCAGGTTGGCAAGGTTTTCACGGCTGGGGTAGGACTGTGGGTTTGAAAACAAGTTTCCGGAAGGCGAAGACTATCTGCGAGCTGGCACACTCATTGTGGCGAGGGGAAAATCCCCTCGCCACAATGATTTCAGTCAGTTCAATTCGCCGTTCCAGCCACAGGCACCTTGACCCGTTCAACCTTGCGATAGGTCAGCAACACGATGCCGGTCACCACAATCGCACCGCCCATCACCTGGCCCGGGTTGAGCATCTGGTCCAGCACCAGCCAGCCGATCAGCAGTGTCGCCAACGGTTCGATGTTCATCACCGGAGCGTTGCGCGGCATGTCCAGGCGGGGCACGGAAATGAACAGCACGATGAACCCGGTGCCATAGAGCACCACCAGGGTCGCCAGGGCGAGCCAGCCAGTGCTGCTGGCCGGCAGGTCGAAACCGCCGGGCAGGGCACCGGTCAGGCCGGCGAGGTTGACGCTGCTGAACACGATGAAAATCGTCAACAGGCTGCGTACCGAACCGCGCACCTGGGACAACTTGTGGTCAGTGATCCACAGCGCGCAGGCGAACACGCAGGCGGCGCAGAAGGCCAGGCCCACCCCGAGCAACCATTGCGGGCCGACGTCCTGTCCAGAGGCTAAGCGTGCCGGCACTTCCAGCACGAATACCAGCCCCACCAGAATCATGCCCATCAACGCGGCGGTGCGCGCCGTCGGGCGTGGCCCGCCCAGCGCCCAGGTCAGCAAGGCCAGCAGGATCGGAAACACATTGGCCACCAACAAGGCCAACGCCACCGGCACTCGCGCTACGGCGGAGTACAGGCACAGGCTCTGGGCGCCGATCAACAACCCCAGGGTCAATTGCCAACGCCACGCACCGGGCGGCAGGCGCAGACGCTGGCGCTGCCAGAGCACCATCGCTGTCAACACCAGCAGCGTCCGGCCCGAGCGCAGCAGGATCGCCAGCAGCACACCGGCACCATCGTCGAAGGCAGCCCGGGCGGCGACATGGTTGCCGGCGAAGGCACAGCCCATGCACAGCAGGACGAGCACCGCGAGGTGGCGGGGTAACGGCGCGGGGGGAGCGGGTATAGCGGTGGAACGGGCCATGGCAGGTGTCTCGAAGGCGGCCGCCAAGGCAAAAGGCCTCGGACCGGCTATTTTTAGTTATTAGTTGTCGTACAACTAAAAACTTTGTACCCCATAGGGTGGTAACAGACAAGCTCCCTCGTCACATCGTATGTCTCGCACATTGTTCGGCGCTTTGCTGTACAACAATCTTGCCGCTGTGTCGTTTACAGCCTTGCCCTTTTTACGGAACAACTCATGCGCCTGGCTGATTTCATTCTCGACAATATCGAGCCGATTCTTCAGGCGTGGGAAGACTTCGCCAAAACCATCACCCCCGCGTCCATTGGCATGGATTCCATTGCCCTGCGCGACCATGCCGAACAGATGCTGCGCACCATCGCCGCCGACCTGCGCACCTCGCAAACGCGCAAGGAGGCGATTGCCAAGTCCCACGGGGAGGCGCCGGCGACCGATGCCGAAACCGCCGCCGAAACCCATGCGGTCATCCGCCAGTCCTCGGGTTTTACCGTGGAGCAAATGGTCTCCGAATACCGGGCCCTGCGCACCAGCGTGCTCATGCTCTGGATGCCGCATACGCAGTTGGACCACAAGCAGGTCATGGAGGATCTGATTCGCTTCAACGAGGCCGTGGACCAGGCCTTGGCCGAGTCTGTCGTCAGCTACTCCGGGGCGGTGGATGCGTCGCGCAACATCTTTCTCGGGATTCTCGGGCATGACCTGCGCAGCCCCTTGGGCGCGATCCTGCTAAGTTCCGAAGTGCTGCTGCGGGCGGGGGACCTGCCCGCCAAAGTCACCAAGATTTCTTCGCGCATCTACACCAGCGTCAAGCGGGCCAACAAAATAGTCGGCGATCTGTTGGATTTCACCCGTACCCAACTCGGCTCGGGTATTCCGGTGCGGCGCTTCAACGGCGATCTGGTGGCGGCCTGCGAAGGCATGGTGGAGGAGGCGCGGGCCTATCACCCGGAAAGCGAAATCCTTTTTGAAACCACCGGTCCCCTGGAGGGGCTGTTTGATCAGGCCCGCATGGAGCAGGTGTTCTCCAACCTGATCGGCAATGCCGTCCAGCATGGCGCCGAGGGCACGCCGATTACCGTTTCGTTGAGCGCTGAAGAGGATATGGCAGTGATTGCGATCAACAACCAGGGCAAGCCTATCGAGAAAGATGCCATTGCCAGCATTTTCAACCCGATGGTCCGAAATCTGCGTGAAACGCAGTACGGTTCCACGGCCGGGCTCGGACTGGGCCTGCATATTGCCTCGGCGATCGTATCGGCCCATAAGGGCACCATCGACGTGCATTCCAGGGCGCGAGTCGGAACGACCTTTACCGTTCGCATACCGCTGCACCCGGATTGATCGACTGTCCGGTTGAGCATGTTCGCGATCTTGTACGATGTCTTATCACAGGGTAAAACTGTCGTCCCGTCCAATAATAATTAACGGAGACGCACGATGGATGTTTCGCAACCTGCAACCGCCGCCGATCAGGGCCGGCGGGTGTTCCTGAAAAAATCCCTGGTGGTCTCGGCCGCCGCCGCCACCCTTGGCAACCTGCCCGGGCTCGCCCAGGCCGAGCCCTTGAGCCAGCGTTACCCGGATCCACTGATCAATATCCTTGACCCCAGCTTCATGGACTTGCGTATTTTCAACGCCAGCGTGGAGAAGCTCGCCACCGGCCTGCGTTGGGCCGAAGGGCCCGTATGGGTCGGTGACGGGCGTTACCTGCTGGTCAGTGACATTCCCAACAACCGCATCGTGCGCTGGGATGAAATCACCGGCGGCCTGTCGGTGTACCGAGAGAATGCCAATTTCTCCAACGGCATGTGCCGCGATCGCCAGGGGCGGCTGCTGGTGTGCGAAGGCTCTACCACCTCCAGCGAAGGCCGACGCATCACCCGCACCGAACACAACGGCACCCTCACCGTGCTGGCGGACAGTTTCGAGGGCAAGCCTTTCAACTCGCCCAACGACATCGTCTGCAAGCGGGACGGTTCGGTCTGGTTCACCGATCCGCCGTTCCAGACCGGCAACAACTACGAGGGGCACAAAGTCACGCCCGTCCAGCCCCACGCGGTGTACCGCATCGACGGCGAAACCGGCAAGGTCAGCCGGGTGATCGACGACCTGGCGGGGCCGAACGGGTTGTGTTTTTCCCCGGACGAAAAAATCCTCTATGTGGTCGAAGGCCGGGCCAAGCCCAACCGCCTGATCTGGGCCATCGCTGTCAAAGACGACGGCACCCTGGGCGAGCGGCGCAAGCACATCGAAGGCTTGGATTATGCGGCGATCGATGGGATCAAGTGCGATGAAAGCGGCAACCTCTGGTGCGGCTGGGGCGGCAACGGCGACCCCAAGGCCGACCTGGAAAAGCTCGACGGCGTGCGGGTGTTCAATCCCGAAGGCAAGGCCATCGGGCACATCTCCCTGCCGGAGCGTTGCCCCAACGTCTGCTTCGGCGGTCGGGAAGGCAATCGGTTGTTCATGGCCGGCAGCCATTCGTTGTATTCGCTGTTCGTGAATACACGGGGGGCGACGTTTGCCTGATGCAACAACTGATCTTCAGCCTGTTGACCATTGTGGCGAGGGGATTTATCCCCGCTGGGCTGCGAAGCAGCCCTAAGCTCAGTCAACCTCATGAGCCTGATGCACCGAGATGCCAGGCTTTAGGGCCGCTTCGCGGCCAGCGGGGATAAATCCCCTCGCCACAGGTTCCTTGTCATGCCAAAGAGGCCGTACTGCCCCGCACCGTCAACTCAAACGGCAGCACCACATGCCGTTCGGCAATCGGCTTTTTCTCGATCAGGGCAATCAGCATCTCCACCGCTTTTTGCCCAAACATCTCGGCAGGCTGCGAAATGGTCGTCAGGGGCGGGTCGCAGTAGGCGGCGAACGGGATGTCGTCAAAGCCCACCAGGGAAATGTCCTTGGGCACTCGCAAGCCCATTCGCTTGATACGCCTGAGCGCGCCGATGGCCATTTCGTCGTTTTCACAGAACAGCGCACTGGGGCGATCGGCCAGCGCCAGCAACGCACCGGCACCGTCGTCACCGGCCTTCAAGGTGAAGTCGCCATGGCAGATCAGGCTGGGGTCGACGGCAATGCCGGCCTGGTGCAGGGCATCCTGGTAGCCGGCCACGCGGTCCAGGGTCAGGGGGCTGCTGCGTGGTCCCTTGATGATGCCGATGCGGCGATGGCCGAGGCCGATCAGGTGTTCGGTCATGGCCTGGGCGGCGGCTCGGTTATCGAGGCTGATGGTCGGGTAGGGGGCACCTTTGACCACTTCGCAGGCGTTGACCAGCGGCAGGCTGTCGGCGCCAGTGGGCATCGATTCGAACGGATCGCTGGCACGCAACTGGATTACCCCGTCGGCCTGGTGGGCGTAGACCAGGGCGGCGAATTCCCGCTCGATCTGCGCCCGACCCTGGGTGTCGCACAACAGCAACCGATAACCCGCCGCCTGCGCAGCCTGTTGTGCGCCACTGATGACCCGAGCGAAAAACGTGTTGGCGATGGCCGGTACCAGGATCACCAGATTGCCGGTCCGGCGGGAGCGGAATTGCACCGCCATCAGGTTGGGCCGATAGCCGGCCTGTTCCACTGCCGCGTTGACCTTGTCCCGTGTTTCGGGGAGTACCCGCTCGGGCGATTTCAGGGTTCTGGACACCGTGGCCACCGAAACACCCGCCAGCCGGGCCACCTCACGAATGTTGGACAAAATCACCTCGGGGAACAGGGGGTACGGTGGGGGAGCTTACCGCAGGTTGAGCGCCTCACAAATATTCCACGGTGACCCTGTGGGTTTGACACGCGGGAAAACTGAGCCTAGATTTCCGCCATGATGTAACCGGTTACATCGACATCCTGACGGGAAGAGAATCGCGATGAATCCTGTAGCACCGAAAATAAGAATGGGCTTCGTCGGCGGTGGAGAGGGCGCTTTCATCGGCCAGGCTCACCGTCAGGCCGCGGGCCTGGACGGCGGTTTCGAACTGGTGTGCGGCGCGTTCAGCCGCGACCCGCACAACACTCGGCAGACGGGTACGGCCCTGGGCCTGGCCACGTCCCGTTGTTATCACGACTGGCAGCAAATGCTCGACACCGAAGCGCTGCTGCCGCTTGATCAGCGCATGGAGTTGCTGGTCATCGTCACCCCCAATCATCTTCATGCGCCCATCGCCAGCGAGGCCTTGAAAGCCGGTTTCCATGTGTTCAGCGAGAAGCCCGCCGCGCTGGACCTCAAGGAACTGCTGGCCCTGCGCGAGGTGCTGCACGGCAGCCGTTGCCTCTATGGCCTGGCCCACACCTATCTGGGCTATCCCATGGTGTGGCAGGCCCGGGACATGGTGCGCTCGGGCGTGATCGGCCAGGTGCGCAAAGTGCTGGTCGAGTACCCCCAAGGCTGGCTCAGCCAGGATGTCGCCGCCCAAGGCAATAAGCAGGCCGAGTGGCGCGACGATCCCGGCCAGTCCGGCCTGGGCGGTTGCATCGGCGACATTGGTACCCATGCGTTTTCCCTGGCCGAGTTCGTCGCGGACCAACCGATCCAGCAGCTATGCGCGGCGTTGGGCACGCACGTCCCGGGGCGGCAACTGGATGACGATGCGGCGATGCTGTTCAAGATGGCGGGCGGCGCCAGCGGTGTGTTGATCGCAAGCCAGGTCTGCACCGGCGAAGAGAACCCGCTGAAGATTCGCGTCTACGGCGACAAGGGCGCCTTGGAGTGGCGCCAGGAAGAACCGGCGAGCCTGGTCCATCGCGCCTTCGACCAGCCTTTGCGCATCCTGCGTAGCGGCGTTGGCCAGCCGTGGCTGTGCGAGGCGGCCGCGCGGCGCATGCGTCTGCCGGCCGGGCATCCCGAGGGCTACCTGGAAGCCATGGCCAACCTCTACGGCGATTTCGCCCACGCCATTCGCAACCATGTCGAAGGCCCCGACGCTCCAGGCGTACCGGGCATCGAGACCGGCTTGCGTGGCATGGCGTTCATCGAGGCCGCCATCCTCAACCACCGTGGCGACGCGAAATGGACCACCGTGCAAACCGGAGCATCCCTGTTGTGAATACCCTCGACAAGACACCGAGTGGCCTGCGCGGCCCAGGCATTTTCCTGGCGCAGTTCATGTCCGCCGAAGCCCCGTTCGACACCCTGGCCAACATCGCCCAGTGGGCCGCTTCACAAGGCTACAAGGCCATTCAACTGCCGACATCGGGCACGCAATACATTGACCTGGCCCGGGCCGCCGAGAGCCAGGCCTATTGCGATGAGCTCAAGGCCACCTGTGCCCAGGCCGGTGTCGAGATCAGCGAGTTATCGACGCACCTGCAAGGCCAGTTGGTGGCGGTGCATCCGGCGTTCGACGCGCTGTTCGATGACTTCGCCCCGGCCCATTTGCGTGGCCAGCCCCAGGCGCGGACCGAGTGGGCGATCGAGCAACTCAAGCTGGCCGCCCGCGCCAGCCAGCGGCTGGGTCTCAAGGCCCATGCGACGTTTTCCGGCGCGCTGCTGTGGCCGTATCTCTACCCCTGGCCGCAGCGGCCGGCGGGCCTGGTGGAGCAGGGGTTCGCCGAACTGGCCCGACGCTGGTTGCCGATTCTCGATAGCTTCGACGCGGCGGGGGTGGACCTGTGCTACGAAATCCACCCCGGCGAAGACCTCCACGACGGCGCCTCGTTCGAACGTTTCCTGGAGGCGGTCGATCATCACCCGCGGGCGGCGATTCTCTACGATCCCAGTCATCTGCTGCTGCAACAAATGGACTACCTGGGCTTCATCGACCGTTACCACTCACGTATCCGCATGTTCCACGTCAAGGACGCCGAGTTCCGCCCCGATGCCCGTTCCGGGGTGTACGGCGGCTACCAGGGCTGGGTCGATCGTCCCGGGCGGTTCCGTTCGTTGGGCGATGGCCAGATCGATTTCAAATCGATTTTCAGCAAGCTGACCCAGTACGATTTCAGCGGTTGGGCGGTCCTGGAGTGGGAATGTTGCTTGAAGGATTCACAACAGGGCGCCGCAGAAGGGGCGGCGTTTATCCAGCGGCACATGATCAGCAAGACCGGCAAGGCGTTCGACGATTTCGCCAGCGTCACGGCGGATGAGGATTCCAACCGGCGGTTGTTGGGCTTGCCCCCAATGCCAATGACATAACCCTGTGGCGAGGGGATTTATCCCCGTTGGGCTGCGAAGCAGTCCTAAACCCTGACATCCCGGTTCGCCCAGGTTGATTGAGTCGACTGTTTTTTGGGGCTGCTTCGCAGCCCAGCGGGGATAAATCCCCTCGCCACAGGAGCTCTGCAAAACTCCATTTCCACAAGAACAACAATAAAACGGTGACGGTAATGACCACGATGAATGCACGCCTCAGCGTGATGATGTTCCTGCAGTTCTTTATCTGGGGTGGCTGGTTCGTCACCCTCGGCACCTTCCTCTCCAGCACCCTGGGCGCCAGTGGTGGGCAGATCGGCATGGCGTTTTCCACGCAATCGTGGGGAGCGATCATTGCGCCGTTCGTCATTGGCCTGATCGCCGACCGCTTCTTCAACGCCGAACGGATCCTGGCGGTGTTGCACCTGCTCGGCGCGGTGTTGCTGTATCAGCTGTATTCGGCGGCGGATTTCAGCGTGTTCTACCCGTACGTGCTGGTGTACATGGTGGTCTACATGCCGACGCTGGCCCTGGTCAATTCCGTGGCGTTCCGGCAGATGCGCGATCCGGCGCTGGAGTTCTCTCGCATCCGGGTGTGGGGCACCCTTGGCTGGATCGTCGCGGGTGTGGTGATCAGCTTCGTGTTCGCCTGGGATTCGCGCGAAGCGATCTCGGCAGGCGGCTTGCGCAATACGTTCCTGATGGCGGCCATCGCGTCCCTGGTCCTGGGGCTCTACAGCTTCACGCTACCGGCCACGGCGCCGCTCAAGGCACAGGCCAGCGCGGGCGGCGTCAAGCAACTGCTGGGGCTGGACGCGTTGGGGCTGTTGAAGGATCGCAGCTACCTGGTGTTCTTCATCGCCTCGATCCTGATCTGCATTCCCCTGGCGTTCTATTACCAGAATGCCAACCCGTTCCTGGCCGAAACCGGAATGACCAACCCAACGGCGAAGATGGCCATCGGGCAGGTCTCGGAAGTGTTGTTCATGCTGCTGTTGCCACTGTTCATCCAGCGCTTCGGCATCAAGCTGGCGCTGTTGGTGGGCATGTTGGCGTGGGCGTTGCGCTACGTGTTGTTCGCCTATGGCAATAACGGCGACCTGGCGTTCATGCTGTTCACCGGCATTGCCTTGCACGGCATCTGCTACGACTTCTTTTTTGTCTCGGGGCAGATCTACACCGACGCCAAGGCGCCGGAGCGCTTTCGCAGCTCGGCCCAGGGCCTGATTACCCTGGCGACCTATGGTGTGGGGATGCTGATCGGCTTCTGGGTGGCGGGGCAGGTGACCGATCACTTTGTCGTGGCGGGCGGTCATGACTGGCAGAGCATCTGGCTGTTCCCAGCCGGTTTCGCGCTGCTGGTATGGGTCTGCTTCCTGTTTACCTTCCGTGGCCAGCAGGCGCTCGTTGCGCCGTCAAAGGCTTGAAGCAGGGCTGGGCGTCAGTCATTTGTGGCTGACGTCCAGTTTTGTGTAGGTCACTTTCCCGCCTTCGTTGGAATAACCCTTGTTGTCCAAGGTGTAGACACCGGCCTTGAAATAGAAGTTATAGCCGTACCAGGACGGGTCCAACTTCACTTGTTTGCCCGTGCTGCCGATCAGCACCGAGAGCTTGCCTTGCTTGTCCATCTGCAGCGAATAGGAGAAGGCCTTGTTCAGCGGCACGTTTGGCACGGTGTAGATCACCGGGCTTTTCTTGTCCTTGGGCTTGACCCGGTATTCCACGTCGATATTGCCGGTGCCCTTGGCGTAGCGGTACACCAGTTTCAATAACGGCGTGGGGGCATCCTTGGCGTGGATCTGCGCCACCACCACCCGACCTTCTGAAGGTACCTGGTTCACCGCCAGGGTGCCCTTGAGGGTATTGGTGCCGCTGTTGTAGCGCCAGTTGCGCAGCTTGCCGTCCTTGCCGGTTTCCCGCAGTTCGGAGCGCGGGTACTCGCTTTTACCGGTATGAGAGCCGGTGACCGGCGCCCAGAAGACGATCCGCTGGCCGTTATTGTCGAAATACTTGTTTTTCAGGGTCGGCATGGCTTTGGTCGCCACGACCTGCGCCGGCGTTTGCACGGGCAGGGTAATGTTCCAGACAGTCAGGTCAATCATGATAAAACCCTCCAACGGGACCGGCCGCTACCTGGCGGCCGTCAAGACAGAAACTGCCTTCCGTGGCGCAGTTTTCATGTTATCGACGGGGGGCTGTTTCGCTGGAGGCGCACCTGACGGATGGCTCTGCGGCGAGCCTTTCAGGCACTGAATTGGGCGGATTTTCGTGTGTCAATTTGTTGCTGATCGGTTAGAGTACGCGCCGCCCGAGAGACGGATCCCGGGCGTCTTCCCATGGAGCGTCAAATGAATTACATCAGCAAAGTTGTCGCCTGCACACTGTTGGGCCTGGCCCTGGCGGGTTGCACCGGCACCCCGATGAAAACCCAGCAATACGACAGCAGCCAATACACCGTTGTCGGCCACAGTGAAGCCAAGGCCACCGGCCTGCTGCTGTTCGGCCTGATCCCGATCCGCCAGAACAACCGTTTCGTACGTGCCCAGACCGCGGCGATCAAGGCCAAGGGCGGTGACGCCATGATCAACACCCAAGTCCAGGAAAACTGGTTCTGGGCCTGGGTCCTGACCGGCTACACCACCTCGGTGTCCGGTGATGTGGTCAAGCTGAAAAGCGTTCAGTAACACCCTGCTTCAAAGGTAAGCGAGCCTGCCGGTTGTAAAGGCGCTTGCCTGTGGCGAGGGAGCTTGCTCCCGCTCGATCGCGCAGCGATCGCAAAAGGGCCGCTTCGCAGCCCAGCGGGAGCAAGCTCCCTCGCCACAACAGCCCTATCTGCCGGATCCTCGATCACTGTCCTCCCACCACCATATGCGTGAACGGCGCCACATATGCCTGCAACGTCACCAGCCCGCCCACCAGAATCGCCAGTACCACCGAGTGGAAAAACACGTAGCGCAGGATTTCGCCTTCGTGACCGTACCAACGGGTCGCGGTGGAGGCGACCACGATCGACTGCGCGTCGACCATCTTGCCCATCACCCCACCGGAACTGTTGGCTGCAGCCATCAACACCGGGCTGATGCCCAATTGCTCGGACGTGACCCGTTGCAAGCCGCCAAACAACACGTTGGAGGCGGTGTCCGAGCCGGTCAGTGCCACGCCGAGCCAGCCCAGCAGGGTGCCGAACATGGGGTAGAAAATGCCCGTGGCGGCGAAGGCCAGGCCCATGGTCGCATCCAGGCCTGAATACCGCGTGAGGAACCCCAGGGCCAACATCGCCACAATGGTGATCAGCGAGTAGCGCACCACCCAGAGCGTTCGCAGGTAGTGGTGCAGCAGTTGTGGAATGGAATAGCCCATCAGCAAGCCACCGAGAATCGCGGCCAGGAAGATGCCGCTGCCCGTGGAGGTGAACCAGTTGAACTTGTAGACCGCTTCCTCGGTTTTAGGCTGGGGCACCACGGGCGGGACTTTTTCGATCTGCTGGTGAATGGTGCCGAAGGTCACCAGGGGCGAGAAGATCGGATTGGCCTCGCGCATCGGCTTGCCTTGGGGATCCAGTCGGGCCGATTGGGTCTGGGGGTCGATGGCCGGACGGGTGTCGAACAGGTTCTTGAAGCCTTGGGTACCCCAGGCGAATACGAACACCGTGAGGATGATCCACGGCATCCAGGCCCGTCCCACGGCGGAGCGGGCGTCGCTGGAAAACGCGGCGCTGGCGACGGGTTTCTCATCCTCGCTGACATCGATCTTCGAGTTGTCGACCCGCCCGGACAGCGCGGCGGAGGTGTGCACCGTGGCCGGTTTCCAGACCTTCAGGAAACCGGTGAGGCAGGCCATGGAAATCAGCGCGGCGATGACGTCCACCAGCATCGGCCCGTGGTAGTTGGACACCAGGAACTGCGGGATGGCGAAGCTGACACCGGCCACCAGGATCGCCGGCCAGACTTCCAGCATCTTGCGCCACCCGGCGAAAGCCCAGATCAACCAGAACGGCACCAGCACCGAGAAAAACGGCAACTGCCGACCGACCATCATCGACAGCTCCATTTCATCCAGCCCGGTGACTTTGGCCAAGGTGATGATGGGCGTGCCCAGGGCGCCGAAGGCCACGGGCGCGGTGTTGGCGATCAGCGCCAGACCCGAGGCGGCCAGGGGGGAGAACCCCAGCCCGATCAGGATCGCCCCGGTCACCGCTACCGGCGTGCCGAAGCCCGCCGCACCCTCGAAAAACGCGCCGAAGCAAAAGGCGATCAACAGCAGTTGCAGACGCCGGTCGTCGGTGATGCGCGCGAGGGAATCCTGCAGGACCTTGAACGAACCGTTTTCGGTGGTCAGCCGGTGCAGGAAAATGATGTTGAGCACGATCCAGCCGATGGGCAGCAGGCCGTTGGCCGCGCCATAAAGCGCCGCAGACCCGGCCATGCCAGCGGGCATGCCGAAGGCGAAAATCGCGATCAGCAAGGCCGAGGCCAGGGCCAGCAAGGCCGCCAGGTGTGCCTTGACATGAAAGAACGCCAGGGACGCCAGCATCACCACCACCGGAACCGCCGCCAGGAGCGTGGACAGCACCGCATTACCGAAGGGATCGTAGACTTGTTGCCAGACCATGTTCCACCTCTGCTTTTTATTGTTGGAAGTGCAGGCCCCAAGGGGGATTGGCAGAAAAGTATAGGCGGGGATTGGAGAAGGGGATTGGGACCTTATGACTCTGGTTATTAAGTGTGGGAGCGAGCTTGCTCGCGATAGCGGTGGGTCAGTTGCGTGGTGATTGGCTGAAGCACCGCTATCGCGAGCAAGCTCGCTCCCACATTTTTTGCCTGTGTTCCTGCTCAGGGGGATGCGCTATGTCGACGGGTGTGCTTCGACGTTGTCCAGCGCGCGGTTCGTCAGCAATCCGCTGGGTTAACCAAGCACCTGTGGCTAGCGCGGATCAGCGCTCACCTTCCTCCAGGCGAAGCCCGAGGCTCAAGTCATCGCAGCTTTGCGACCAGGCGACCAGCCAGTCGGGCATGGCTGGCGATTGTTCGGCCAGGCCCAGCTCGCGGATGAACTCAGCCGGTGCAATCGTGCCTTTGGCCGAGCGGAACAGGCCGCGCATGATCACCACCCCGACCACACGTCCCTGGCTGATGAAACGGTGCTCCATGAACGTCCATTTTTCGTCCCAGCCGAGCAGGCGGGTGTGCACCTCGAACGCCTCGAACAGTTTCAACTCCCGCCTGAACTTGCCCCAGACATCCCCCACGATAGGCACCGCCCGGTTGCGCAACGCCACTTTGTAGGCGCCGCTGCGCAGCACGTAATCCATGCGTCCCACATCGGCCAATGTGAAGTAGCGTCCGTTGGTGACATGGCGATTGAGGTCCAGGTCCAGCGGCCATACCCGCATGCGCACCACGGTGGTGCCCAAGGGCGCCGCCGGCTTGCGCCACGGGCGGCGGAACAGCATCAGCAACAGTCGGAACCAGAGATTCATAAGTAGGCCGTGAAGAGGGAAAGCGGCGCACTCTAGACCCCGTGCAGGGAGCGGGCTAGGTGCGAAAATGACGATTTGTGTGGCAATCGCGCATTTGGGGCATGTTCGAGAGGCTTTTGTGGCAGGAAGCAAGCTCCCTCGCCACAAAAAGCAGTGCGGCGCTACAAAAGCGCAACGCGCTCGTTCAGCCCTTCGCCGCCATCGCCGTCACTTCCACTTTCATGCCTTCAACCGCCAGCGCTGCCACACCCACCGCCGCACGAACCGGCCAAGGCTTGGCGAAGAAGCGTTTGTAGACCTCGTTGAATGCGGCGCGGTCAGCCATGTCGGTCAGGTAGATGGTCAGGTGCAGGACCCGGTCCATGGAACTGCCGGCGCCCTCCAGGGCCTTCTTGAGGGCTTGCAGGGTGCATTCACTCTGCCGGGTGATGTCACCCAGTTCCAGGCTGCCGTCGGCGTGGGTGGGGATTTGCGTGGAAACCAGCAGGCCGCCGAAACCGGCGACGTCGGAGGAAATGGAGTCCGCATCCGGATCTGGAATAAACGTGATGTCTGGGTTGCTCATGCAAAGCCTCATGTTGGAAAAGAAAAAGAACCGCCGCAGTTTACCGTCCCATGCTGCGTCGTTTCTGCATTCCTTTATCCGCGCGCTCCCAGCCATCGTTTTGCACCAGCGCCTGGAGGTAGGCCTCCAGCGCCAGGGTGCCGTGCAAGGCGTCGTCGTCCACGTCGAAGCCACTGTCGAGGCTGACGGCGCTCATGCGCGCATGGGACTGCGCCGCCGCGGGACTGCGAATCAAAGTCCGCCCTGAGCCGGCCGTTGGGCTGTCATCGTCGGCTCAAGGGCCGGTTGCGCGCCGTTCAGACGTGCGGCCAGTTGTTGTGCCTGCTCCCAACCCAGCTCGGGCTCCAGCCAATCGAGTGCATCTTCGGCGCTGAAGGCCAGCACCCGCTGCTGCTGGTTGGCGATGTCGCCATACGTCACCAGGGCCAGGCCGTCACAGCCAAACGGCGTCTCGCTGGCCTGGGCCAGGGCGGCCAGGAAGATCGGGGTCGACTGCCGGGTGGTCGTATAGAGGAGGCGTTGCGCCTGGGAGGGCGAGGCCGGGGCTTGCGCCTCATACCAGCCTTCCACGGCGACCAGTACGCGGCCTTCGTGCTTGATGGGGTCGAAGACCTTGGAGCGCATGACCAGATGCAAGGGCAGATGCGTCAGCGGCGGCATCGTTCCCACCGACCAGATCGGCGACCAGCCCCAGCGAACCTTGATGCACTCCAAGTGCCCGCGGCGACGGCGAATGGCGCTGACCTGCATGTTTGGCTTGATCAGGTTGTGCTCCTGGGCCTTGGGCGGCGCTGTCAGGTACAGGTCCAAGGGTGTCACGCTTGTACCGAACCGGCTGCCGTGCGTGTCTCGCTGGGCGAAATACGCCAGGGAGTCCTTTGAAGAACCGTGTTGAACAAGACCGTCGCACATAACGAAAACTCCCGGCAGTGAACCGCAAAGAAGCCTTGATCTACCCGCCGTTCAAGCCGTGACGTCGACGCGCGTCAGCGTGGCTTCCAGCGGTGTCATGTAGGTCCGAGCCGTCGGGAATGGCTTGGTTCGAAAATACTCACGATGGGGAGACGAGCGGGCGATGAGGAAGCCCATCGCGAGCAAGCTCGCTCCCACAATGGATTTGGGGTGGGTCGGGATGTTCGGGTACACAGCCGAATCCCCGTGGGAGCGAGCTTGCTCATAGCGGTGTATCAGCCTGCGGGGGTGTTGGCTGTGCTGACGCCATCGCGAGCAAGCTCGTCCCCATACCGCTGTGCATTGATGAAGTCCACGAACGCCCGCAACGGTGAGGGCAGATAGCGGCGGCCGGGGTAGTAGAGGAACGGCCCGGTGAAGCGCTGCCACCAGGGTTCGAGTACCGGTTCGAGGGCACCGCTGTCCAGATAGGGTCGCAACCAGTCTTCGAACAGGTAGACGATGCCCAGACCGTCTACAGCGGCTTGCACCGACAGGTCCACCGCACCGCCAATGCGCGTGATCAGCGGGCCGCTCGGGTCGACGCTGATGGTTTCGCCGCCACGCTCATACTCCCACAGCGGCATCGCGCCGCTGGGGAACTTGCCCCGCAGGCACGCGTGTTCCAGCAGGTCTCTGGGATGTTCCGGCCTGCCCCGCGCATCGAGGTACGCCGGTGCCGCGGCCGTGGCGAAGCGCTGGAAGCGGGGGCCGATGGGGATGGCGATCATGTCTTGCTCAAGGCGTTCGTCGTAGCGAATGCCCGCGTCACAGCCGGCCGCGAGCATGTCGACGAAGCTCTCTTCGGTGACCACCTCCAGGCGGATGTCGGGATAGCTTTTCAGGAACGGCGTGATGATCGCCGGCAACACCAGCCGGGCCGCGCTGACCGGTACGTTCAGCCTGAGGGTGCCCGAAGGACGGTCGCGAAAGTCGTTGACCACGTCCATCGCCGCCTCGACCTCGCCCAAGGCCGGGACGATGCGCTCCATCAACCGCGCACCGGCCTCGGTCGGTACCACGCTGCGGGTGGTGCGGTTGAGCAGGCGCACGCCGAGCCGGCTTTCCATTCGGCGTACGGCATCGCTGAGGCTCGACGCGGACTTGCCGCTCACCCGCGCGCCTTCACGAAAGCCCTTCCCATTGACCACGGCCACAAAGGCCAGCAAGTCTTGAATATCCGTCGCCATTGTTCTCTCCGCCGTACAACCCGTGCTGATTGCACCTGATTATCAAGGGAATGGTCAACGCCTATAGTCGGCCCACTCACATTGATCCGAGGGCGATGAGATGAATATTGCAGGCAAGGCAGGCAGCTTTTTACTGGGCGATCGCACGGTCAATCGCATGGGCTATGGTGCGATGCAGTTGGCGGGGCCCCAGGTCTTCGGGCCACCCAAAGACCCGGCGGCCGCCATCGCCGTGTTGCGCGAAGCATTGGCGAGCGGGGTGAACCACATCGACACCGCCGATTTCTACGGGCCCCATGTCACTAACCAACTGATCCGCGAAGCGCTGCACCCTTATGCCCAGGACCTGGTCATCGTGACCAAGGTCGGTGCCGTGCGCGGTGCCGATGCGTCCTGGAACCCGGCCCATAGCCCCGCCGAGCTGACCCGGGCGGTCCACGACAATCTGCGCAACCTGGGAGTGGAGGTCCTGGACGTGGTCAACCTGCGGGTGTGGGGCGATATGCATTCGCCCACGGAAGACTCCATCGAAGAATCGTTCACGACACTGGCGCAGCTACAGAGCCAGGGCCTTATCCGTCACCTGGGCCTGAGCAACGTCACGGCCACGCAGGTCAAGCAGGCCCAGGGCATTGCCAAGGTGGTCTGCGTGCAAAACCACTACAACCTGACCCATCGCGATGACGAACACCTCATCGCCGACCTGGGCCGGCAGGGCATCGCCTACGTGCCGTTCTTCCCCCTGGGCGGCTTCACACCGTTGCAGTCGCAAACCCTCTCCAGTGTGGCGGCGCGCTTGCAGGCGTCACCGCTGTGCGTGGCCCTGGCGTGGTTGCTGCAACGTGCGCCGAATCTGCTGCTGATTCCCGGCACATCGTCCCTGGCGCACCTGCGGGAAAACCTCACGGCGAGTGAGCTGACGATCCCTGCGTCAATGCTCGCCGAGCTGGACACGTTGGTTTAGTGGCCTGAAAGACCAACGTCTCGCCATCCTCCGGTATCAATAGCCGGTCTCCAACGCCCGCCTTCATGGCGGCTGCGGCAAGGGCTTTGCGTGTCGTCGGGCAGTGGCTGATCGCTTCCAGGTGATTGGCCACGACGGTCCCGCGGGACAACCGGGTGAATTCCAGCGTCTCGTCGATGCCCATGATGATGTCGCCACCGATATCGAACCGTGCCCCGCCTGCCGGCACCACGCTGACCTGTGGCTGGTGGCGCAAGACGAATTCGCACACGGTGGGGGTGAGCACGGTGTCGCCGGTGAGGTAGACACTCGGTTCGCCGGGCAGCTCGATCAGGTAGCCGACGCCATGCTCCATCAGCTTGCCCACCAGGCCCAGCCCATGGGTGCATCGGACGGAGCGAAGGGTGCCGCCCAGGAATGGGTGGGGTTGGTCATGGGCCTGGGCAAGCGGCTGGACATTCAAACCACGTTTGGCGAGGTACGGAGCGTCATGGGGTGTACAGAAGACCGGGATCTGTTTTTCCCTCAGCCATCGCTTGGCCGCGCGGTCCAGATGGTCGAAATGGCCTTTCTGGCAGTGGGTGATCAGGCAATGGGTGACGGTCTCGAGGGCCTGCGCTGTTGAGGCCGGAAGCTCCACCAGCGGATTGCGCTGCGTGGCCCCAAATAGCCGAAGCGGCGGCAACGTGCCCTTGTCAGCCAGCATCGGGTCGACGAGTACACGATACGGGCCGAATTCAAGAATGATCGTGGCGTTACGGATCTGCTGGATGTTCATGAGGCGTTCCTGTTGAGCGAGCGCCTCATGGTGCCGCTTCGGTTCCGTGTGCATAATGGCCGGATATGACATATTTGATTCGTTTCAAGCCATGATCAAAAAACTTCGAGTCGGTCTGCTCCTGTTTCCCGGCTGCATGCCCGCAGGCCTGTTCGCCTTCGCCGATCTGCTGCATGCCGCCAACCGCAGGAGGGGGCGGGCGTTGTTCGAGGCACGCTACATCGCCTTACAGGCCGGGCCGGTGGTGTGTGCCCATGGCATGGCCCTGCACGCGGAAGCGGCCCTGGGCAGCACCGGGCTGGACGCCGTTCTGGTTCCCGGTTTCTGGGCCGAATCGGCCGAGCAGGTGAATAGGCTGCTGGCTGATCAGACAGCCCTCGTGAGCGCGCTGTCCAAGCATGCCCGAGCGCTGCAGCTCTGGTCGTATTGCACCGGCGTCTGCCTGCTGGCCGCCAGCGGCCGCCTGGACGGGCAGGGCGCGACGGTGACCTGGTGGCTGGCGCAAGCGATGCACCAGCAATATCGAAAAGTCCATTGGCAAAGCGAGCAGAACTGCGTGTTCAACGAACGTACGGCGACGGCGTCCGGGGTGAACGGCTACCTGCCCATTGCCGAAAAACTCATCGAGCGCAGCGTCAGCAGCGACGTGCTGCGGGACATTACCCGGCTCATGGTGCTGCCGCGCCCGGCCATTCCCCATGGGGCGTTCCAGGGCAGCACGCTGATCGAGCAACCCAGCGGATGGTTGCGACAGTTGCATGGGTTGATCGAACAGATGCCGGCGGAGCGGATCACGGTGCAGGCGCTGGCAAGCGCGCTGGCGGTCTCCGAGCGCACCTTGGCACGCAAGGTCAGCCGTGAGACA
Organism: Pseudomonas sp. R151218B TE3479; assembly: GCF_053629195.1. Lineage (NCBI taxonomy): Bacteria > Pseudomonadati > Pseudomonadota > Gammaproteobacteria > Pseudomonadales > Pseudomonadaceae > Pseudomonas > Pseudomonas sp. R151218B TE3479. The sequence continues at coordinate 5,213,836 of NZ_JBRJHV010000001.1, read as the reverse complement.
GGTCAGGCCGTCGCGGCCTACGCCCGGCGCATCAAGTTGAACCAGGTCAGCGAACGTCTGACGTTGACCACGCTGCCCCTCGCCAGCATCGGCGCTGAGCTGGGTTTCAGCAGCAGCTCCAACTTGCAGCGGATGTTCAAGGCGCTGACCGGGCTGACGCCGGCGCAATACCGGCGCAAGTTCGGGCGTGCATGACGCCGGTCAACCCGGCGTCTTGTCGGTTTCGTTGCGATGGTGTTCCGGCCAGCTATCGACGGGGTGGGCACGGTCTTCGTTGAACATTTCCGTGAGCAGCGCATTGGCGCGTCGGTAGGCGTCGTGGCGGAACTTGAGGTCGTCTTCCGGCTGGGCGACGATCTCCTCCAACATCTTGAGGTTCAGCCGCCGGAACTGATCCGCCCGTTCACGCGCTTCGTAAGCCCCGACCCCCATGTGCTCCAGTGCACTGCGACCCAATGCCAGCGCACTCTCGAAGGTTTCCCGCTCGGCGGCCTCCACGCCCATCTGTCGCAGGGTGATGAGGTGGCCCATGTCCCGCGCCCGCACGATCAGTTGCAACGCGGGGAAGTGCTCCTGGGCCAGCCGGGTCAGCGTCAGGTTGTCTTCCCGATTGTCGATCGCGTTGATCAACACCACCGCTTGGGCCGCGCCGGCCGCATGCAGCAAGTCGAGGCGCGTGGCATCGCCATAAAAGACTTTCACCCCGAACTTGCGCAGCGTCTCGATGTTGTCAGGGTCGTGATCCAGTACCACCACCTCGACGCCGCAGGACATCAGCAGGCGTCCGGCGATCTGCCCGAAGCGGCCGAACCCGGCGATGATCACCCGTGGGTTCTGCTGGTCGACGAGGTCGGATTCGCGTTTGTTTTTCCGGGTGACGGACTCGAAGCGACCCAGCAGCAGGATCAGCAAGGGCGTCAGGCACATGGACAAGGCCACCGCCAGGGTCAGGCTCTTGCCCCATTGATCGGTCAAGATGCCGGCCACGGTCGCCGCGCCAAATACCACGAAGGCGAACTCGCTGCCCTGGCCCAGCAACACCGCCTGCCAGGAGCGCTGGCCGGCGGGGACGTTGAGGAACCGGCCGGCCATCTTGATCACCAGCAGTTTGATCAGGATGAAACCCAGGGTCAGGGTGATGACTTTCAGCGGTGCGTTGACCAGGGTGCCGAAATCGATCGACATGCCGACGCCGATGAAAAACAGACCCAACAGCAGGCCCTTGAATGGCTCGATGTCGCTCTCCAGGGCATGTCGGTATTCGGAGCTGGCGAGCAGCACCCCGGCGAGGAACGCGCCCATGGCCATCGACAGGCCGGCTTCCTCCAGCAGAAAACCGAAGCCGAACACCAGAAAAAGCGCGACGGCACTGAAAATCTCCCGCAAGCCTGAGCGTGCGGCGAAGCGCAGCAGCGGTCGCGTCACGTAGCGCCCCAACAGCACGACGATGGCGATGGCGGCGACGATTTTGCCAATCGATAGCAACAGCGCGGTGCCCGAAGGGGTGTCGCCGTGGGCCGACAACAACGGGATCATCGCCACTAGGGGAATCGCTGCGATGTCCTGAAACAGCAACACGGCAAAGCTGCTGCGCCCGACTGCGGTGGCGGTCAGGTTGCGTTCGCTCATGGCCTGCATGGCGATGGCCGTGGAGGACAGGCTCAGGGTCAGGCCGACCAGCAACGCTGCCGTCCAGTTCAGGCCCAAGGCCGTGCAGAACAACCCAATGGCAGCGCCACAGGCGAGCATCTGCAGGGCACCGCCACCAAACACCATCCGGCGCAGAGCCCAGAGCCGTTTGGGGTCGAGCTCGAGGCCGATGATGAACAGCATCAGCACCACGCCGATTTCAGCGAACTCCAGGATGGCCTTCACATCGGTAATCAGCTTCAGCCCCCACGGGCCGATGATGCACCCGGCCAGCAGATAACCCAACACCGGGCCGAGGCCAAATCGAACGGCGATCGGTACGATCAGCGTCGCCGAGGCCAGGTAGATGAGCATTTCAATCAGGCTGTGAGTTTCCACTTCAATCTTCCTTCCAGGCGGCCAGGCGAGCGGCATAGTGTTCGATTTGGGCGTGCTGGGCATCCGCTTCGGCGGCATAGGCGCCATGCACGACGACCGGCTCCAGCCAGCGCATGCCGCAATAGATGGCCGTGGCGTGGAGGGGTTGGGCCAGCGCAGCAAAATCTGGGTAGTCGCCGATCTGGAAATGCGCCTGATTGCCGCCGGTGGTCACGGCCCACAGCAGGGGCTTGTCCTTGAGAACCGTGGCGCCTTTGCCATAGGCCCAGCCGTGGGTGAAGACTTTATCGATCCACAGTTTCAGCAAGGGCGGGGAGCTGTACCAGTACATCGGGTGCTGGAGGACGACCAGCTCAGCTTGTTCCACCGCACGCTGTTCCGCCTCGACGTCGATATCGAAGTCGGGATACAGCGCATAGAGCGAACGTATGACCACGTCCGGGTTGCTCGATGCTCGCTTGAGCATCTGCTGGTTGACCCGCGATTTGTCGGGGTAGGGGTGCGCGTAAATGATAAGAATCATCGGTGAATTCCTTGGTTTGGCTCCGTCGATTCTTGTCTGTCGTGGGCGCGAACGATGGCACTGGGTCGAGCGATACAAACAAGAGCGCCTTCTCGGAACAGGGGTGAGCCGGAAAGGCCGGACATCCTACCGAGGAAGGCGCCGATTGTTTAGCGCGGATCGACACATCGGGGCCTTCAGTCAAGCGGCAGCGAGATCCTGGCCTCCAATCCGCCACCCTTGCGATTGCGCAGGGTCAGCGTCCCGCCGTGCTCCAGCACCGTCGCCCGGGCCGCCGACAGGCCGAGCCCGACGCCGCCAGTGTGCTTGTTGCGGGAACCTTCTATGCGAAAGAAGGGCGTGAAGACCTGCTTAAGGTATTGGGCGGCGATGCCAGGTCCTCGGTCCAGGATGCGAATGTCCACATGGTGGGCGTCGGCTTCGAGTCGAACCGTCGGCTCGCCGCCATATTTGATCGCGTTGTCGATCAGGTTGACCAAGGCGCGCTTGATGCCGATGGGCCGACCGACATACACCAAGCGCTGAGCACCTTCGAACCCAACTTCGGTGCCGGCGTCCTTGAGGTCGTCGACGATAGTGTGTAGCAGTTCGGCCAGGTCGAACGCGGTGGCATGTTCAAGCCGGGCATCGTCGCGAAAGAACTCCAGGGCTGAATTGACCATCGCCTGCATTTCGTCCACGTCCCTGAACAAGCGCGATTGCTGCTCGGCATCCTCGATGAATTCTCCGCGCAGGCGCATGCGGGTCAGCGGCGCGCGCAAGTCATGGGAGATGGCGGCGAGCATCTGGGTGCGGTCCTGCAGGAAATGCTTGAGCTGGGCCTGCATGGCATTGAACGCGAGGATCGCCTGGCGGATTTCGTGGGGGCCGATGACCGGAATCGATGGCGCCTGGTGATCGACGCCAAAGCGTCGGGCGCCTTCGGCAAAGCGTTCCAGTGGAGCGGCCAAGTGCCGGGTGGCGATCAGCGCGACGATCAACGTCGAGAGCAGGATCAGCGCGATGATGATCCCGTTGCGCGCCCATTCGCCCAGCCCCCAACTGCGCGAGGGCACGGAGAAAATCACCCACGAATGGTCGGCCAATTCGATGATCACTGCGTAGCGCGCATCCGGGTGGTCGGCCGGCCAGTCGCCCGGTTCGTAGGCTTCGATCCTGGCGTCCGGCCGGCCCAATTGCTGGCGCAGGAGCGCCGAACCTTCACTGAACTGCGGGTCGTCGATCACCGGCAGGCGCGCCTCTTCATGCCGCTGCAACCAGTGGGCGTTGAACGCCTGGTCGCTGGCGGCCGCGGCGATCGCGGGGCGTTGTGCGGGGGCGACGGAGTCGATGATGCGGGTGATGGCGGCGGCCTTTTCCATCAGGCCGGTTTCCATCAGGGGAGGGCGCGCCCAGGCACCGGCCAGCAGGCTGAACAGTTCGTTGAGGGTCAGCAAGGTCAGCATGGCGATCATGGTGGTCAGGGCGATCCAGCGCGCCACCGTGTCTCGTGGACGCTGAGTGCCCGAGCGCGAGGGTTTCATCGCTTCACCACGTGAGGGCTGAAGAGGTAGCCGCTGTTGCGCACGGTGCGGATCATCGACGCACCGGTGATGTCGGTCTCCAGTTTGCGCCGCAGGCGGCTGACCTGGACGTCGATGCTACGGTCGAACGCCTCGAAGGTTTCGCCGCGAGCCAGGTCCAGCAACTGTTGGCGAGTCAGCACCCGGCGCGGGTGTTCGGCAAATACCAGCAGCAGTTCGAACTCGCCGGTGGACAGCGGGATCATGACCTTGTCCGGCGAGCGCAGCTCGCGGCGGGTGACGTCCAGTTGCCAGTTTTCGAACTCCAGGATGGGCCGGGCGGGGTCGCTCAACGCCTCTCTGGCTTCACCGGTGCGCCGCAGCACGGCACGCACCCGGGCCAGCAGCTCCCGCGCATCGAAGGGCTTGGTCAGGTAATCGTCCGCCCCCAGTTCCAGGCCAACGACGCGATCACTCAACTCGCCCATGGCAGTGAGCATGATGATGCCGACCGTGTGCTCGGCCCGCAGCCGTTGGCACAGCACCAGCCCGTTGTCCCCCGGCAACATGACGTCGAGGATGATCAGGTCCGGCACCCGGCGCTCCACCGCCTGCCACAGGGCATTGCCGTCGGCGGCCACATCCACGCTGTAGCCATGTTGTTCGAGGAACTTGCGCAAGAGGGCGAGGACTTCGAGGTCATCGTCCACCAGTAATAAATGGCTCACGGTGGGCACGCAGAGTAATGAATACAGGAGGGGATACTAGGGTCAATCCAGGGCCTGCGTCATATATTTCAACCCGGTAATAAAGTTGCCGGCGGGCAATATTCTGGAAATCTGCGGGCAAGAAAACGGCGGCAGGATGGCCTTGATGTCGGTCAGTTAAACCACCCACCAACACCGCCCCCTGTGGCGAGGGAGCGGTGTTTGGTTTTCGACCGGCCCAGGCAGCATCCCATTCCTCGCCGAGATAACCCTGTATGCCGATCACCAAGCCCGCTCCGTTGTTCGTTCGATCCACCGTCGTGGTTGTATTGGCGGCACTCGCCAGCGGTTGCTCCAGTACGCCCGCTGCAACGCCGGGCTCGTGTGAAAGCGCGACCTACACCGTTTACGATCCCGCGGAACCGGTTAACCGCGGCATATTCGCGTTCAACCGAACCGTGGATGACTATGCGCTGGCCCCGGTGGCCCGTGGTTATCGCAAGCTGCCGGAGACGTTCCAAACCGGCGTCCACAACTTCGTGGCGAACTTCGGCGAGCCCAAGGTGTTCATCAACGACTTGCTGCAAGGCAATGCCCAACGCTCGGTCAACACACTGGGCCGTTTCGTCATCAACACCACTGCGGGCATCGTCGGGCTGATCGATGTGTCGGGCAAGCTGGGCATTGAGCGCCACAACGCCGATTTCGGCCAGACCTTCGGCGTCTGGAACCTTGCCCCCGGGCCCACCGTGGAACTGCCGCTGCTGGGCAGCGCCAACCTGCGGGACGCGACGGGCAAGGTGTTGAGTTTTGCCGTCGACCCGTTCGGCGACAACAGCAGTACCGTCGACACCCTGGGCACGATCAACACCGTCGGCGGCGTTGTCGATGGCCGTGCCGAGGCATTGCCACTGACCGACGAGTTGCAGGTCGAACCGGATTACTACGCGGCGCTTCGCGATGCCACGGCGCAGCGGCGTGCCGATCTTGTCGCGCAGGGCAAGTTGGGCGCGGTGGTGGAGGGTAACCCCCAGTGCCAGGGTGGAGCTGCTGTCGATGAGTAATCAGGCGCTGGTCTTGCATCGGCGAATGCGCTCGCTCGCGCCGGATGTATTTCACTGTCGTGAAGTTGAATTGCGCTTGGCCGAGGATGGTCGCCATGTGCTGCTCAACCGTTATGTCGAGTTGTATCGTCATGAGCACGTCAGTTGGTGCGCCATCCAGCAGCATCGGGTGCCGTTGGCGAAGATGGTGCGCTGGTTGGTCGATAACGGCGAACAGGTGAAGGATTAGTGGCGATTTGCTCTTGAGTACGGCGGTATATCGGGGGCGGATACCTTGAAACATTTTTACATAATTACATATGAATAATGGTTGTACGACGTCGTATCTAATATGTTCGACTGTGGCCGTTTCTCACAAAAAAAATAAACGGAGATTCCATCCATGACGAGCATTCCTTCCGCTGAAGGCAAGGTTGCGGCGCCCGCGCAAGGCCGTTTCGTGCGCCTGCTCAAGCTTCTCGGTCCTGGCATTATCGCGGTACTGTCCTGGCTGGGCGCCGGCGACCTGATCACCTCATCCGTGGCCGGGGCGAACTACGGCTACGCAATGATGTGGGTGCTGGCGGTCTCTCTGCTGCTGCGCTACCTGATCGTCAACATCATCGCGCGCTTCCAGCTCTGCAATAACCAGGGCATGACCATCCTGCAAGGCTATGCCCAGCTCAATCCGTTTTTCGCCTGGTTCCTGCTGGTGTATGCGCTGCTCATGGGGCACCTGATGAATGCCTATATGATCAAGGGGGCTGGCGAAGCCCTGGCCATGTTGCTCAAGGTCGACTACCCACTGCTGTGTTCGGTGGCGGTGGTCTTGGCGGTGTGGATGCTCGTCGGGCGCAATATCTATTCGATGATCGAAGGCGTGATGAAAGGCCTGCTGGCGATCATGACGCTGGCGTTCCTGGCCCTGGCAGTGATGTCCGGCCCGGATGTCGCAGGCATCGTCAAAGGCACCATCGGCTTCAGCATTCCGCCCGATGAAGGCGTGCACGGTGCGCTGCTGGTGGCCGTCTCGGTGATCGGTGCGGTGGCCGGCTCCATCGCGAACTTCGTCCATCCGTATGTCATGCGCCAGAAGGGCTGGGTGGGGCCTGAACACAAACGTATCCAGCGTAACGACCTGCTGTTTGCGGTGTTTGTCGGGATCATCATCAACCTGGCGATCTGGATCGTCGGTGCGGAAATCCTGCGACCCAACGGCATCGAGGTCAAAACCCTGGGCGATCTGGGCAAGGCCCTGGAGATGTTCTTCGGCTCGATCGGTTGGTACGTGTTCTTTATCGGTGTGTTCGCCACGCTGTTCGCCAGCATCTCCGGCAAGACCACGGCGTTTCCGATGCTGATCACCGATGCCTTCCAGCACGTGCGGCCCGAGCGCCGGGAGCGTTACGGCAAGGAATTCCACCATGATCCGATGCACAAATGGTTCATGCTGTTCATTCTCGTGACGCCGCTGATCTGGTCGCTCCCTGGCATGCCGGATTTCGTCACGCTGACCATCGGTGTCAACGCGCTGAATATCGTCGGCTTGCCGGTGATTTCCCTGGGCCTGCTGATCATGTCCAACCAGAAGTCCCTGCTGGGCAAGGAATATCGCAACAACCTGTTCGAGAACATCGCACTGATGTTTGCCACGGGGCTGGCGTTGTGGGTCGCGTTCCAGCTGGGGGTCGATCTGTTTACCTGAGGCCCGGCCATCTGCAACTTTCGGGGGACTGCTAGACTTTATCGTCCAGTCCCTTTCGGAGAAGCGGAATGAACAATAAAAACAGGATCTGCCTCTGGTACGACGGCAATGCCCACGAAGCTGCGCAGTTCTACGCCAAAACGTTTCCCGACAGTGCGGTGAACGCTGTCTATCAGGCCCCGAGCGATTATCCGTCGGGCAAGGAGGGGGATGTGATCACGGTGGATTTCACGGTGATCGGCATCCCGTGCATTGGCCTCAACGGCGGGCCGGTGTTCAAGCACAGCGAGGCCTTTTCATTCCAGATTGCAACTGAAGACCAGGCCGAAACGGACCGCTTGTGGAACGCGATCATCGACAACGGCGGCCAGGCCAGTGCCTGTGGCTGGTGCAAGGACAAGTGGGGCTTGTCGTGGCAGATCAGCCCGCGGGTGTTGCTTGAAGCGGTCGCCAGTCCTGATAAGGCCGTCGCCAAGCGTGCCTTCGAGGCCATGATGACGATGACCAAGATCGACATCGCGGCGATTGAAGCGGCGGTGAAAGGTTAGCCGGCGCAGCACTTCCATTCCCTTGTGGGAGTGAGCTTGCTCCCACACTGGATCTTTGGTGGCTTCGATTTTTCGGCCTGTCCAAATCCCCTGTGGGAGCGAGCTTGCTCGCAATGGCGTCGACACATTCAACGCGCAAAGCTCAGTTCATCACAAGGTGGCCTCAGGCAACCTGGCAATCACCTTGATCTCGAACTGAAAACCATACAACCACGTCACGCCCACCGCCGTCAGTGTCGGGTGCGGTGCGCTGCCCCAGAATTCGGGCACAACGCTCCAGACCCGTTCGAAGGTCGACTCGGGATCCACCATGAACACCGTCACATCCACCACATCGTCAAAGCTGCAGCCGGCCGCGGCGAGGATCGCCTTCAGGTTGTTGAACGCCAGCCGCACCTGAGCTTCCAGGTCGGGTTCCGGCGAACCGTCGGCGGTGCTGCCGACTTGCCCCGACACGAACAGGAAACCATTGGAACGAATCGCCGGTGAATAGCGATTGCGCTCATACAGTGCCTGGCGTCCGGGCGGGAAAACTACATCGCGCTGCGTCATAAATACCTCCATCAAAGAGTGGGTTCCAAACGATGAACTCACTCTAGGGGCTTGTGTCCGGGCGATAAACGAGCAACCTTGGCGATCACTGTTTGTAAACTCCAAACAATCGGATCGATACCCGGGGCAGAAATGGATCGTTTTGATGCGATGCAAGCGTTCGTGCGAGTCGTGGAGGCGGGCAGCTTCACCAAGGCGGCCGAAACCCTGCACATGAGCAAGACCACCGTGACCCAATTGGTGCAGCAGCTCGAAGCGCGGTTGCGGGTCAAGTTGCTCAACCGCACCACGCGCAAGGTCAATGTCACCGCCGACGGTGCCATTTATTACGAACGGGTGATCCGTTTGCTGGCCGACATGGACGATGCCGAGACCAGCGTCTCCAGCGCCCAGGCGCTACCCCGCGGGCGCCTGCGGGTGGATGTGCCAAGCCCGCTGGCAGTGATGATCCTGGTACCGGCCCTGCCGGCGTTCTATGAACGCTATCCGGACATCCAGATCGACATGGGCGTCAGTGATCGCATCGTCGACATGATCGATGAAAGTGTCGATTGCGTGGTGCGCGGCGGTGAGCTGATGGATCAGTCGCTGGTGGCCCGGCGCGTCGGCGATCTTGCCCTCGGGGTCTTCGCCGCCCCGAGTTACCTGGCACGGTTCGGCCGGCCCGCGCATCCGCGCGAACTGGAAGATTCGCACCATCGCACCGTGGGTTTCCTGTGGGCGCGCACCGGTAAATCCTTGCCTTACGCCATGCGCCGTGGCAGTGAGCTGCTTCACGTCAAAGGGCGCTACGCCCTGGCCATCGACGACGGCAACGCCTACCTCGCCGCCGGTCTGGCGGGGCTGGGCGTGCTCTGGTTGCCGGCGTACATGTCCCGGCGTCACCAGGCACAAGGCGAGTTGGTGCCGCTGTTCGAAGACTGGCACCTCGACCCGATGCCGCTCTACGTGGCTTACCCCCCGAACCGCCACGTCAATGCCAAGCTGCGGGTGTTCATCGATTGGGTGGTGGAGCTGATGGCGCAGCATGCGCCTATCATTGATCGACCGGTTTCGTGAAATTTGTCTGTCCAGTTGTAGAGGAGATGCACAATGGACCCATTCACCGGCGGTTGCCTATGCGGCAATGTTCGACTTGAAGCCTCAGGGCGCCCGTATCGCGTCGGAGTCTGTCATTGCCTCGATTGTCGCAAGCATCACGGGGCACTGTTCTACGCGGCGGCCGTGTTCCCCCAGGACGCGGTGACGATCGAGGGTGAAACCCGGGACTACGCCGGGCGATTTTTCTGCCCTCGCTGTGGCTCGTCGCTGTTCGCCCGCTTTGGTGACGAAATCGAAGTGCACCTGGGGGCCCTGGATGCGCCCAATCAACTGATGCCCACCTACGAATGCTGGAGCGTGCGCCGTGAGTCGTGGTTGCCGGCGTTTCCGTTCACCCGATGCTATGCCCATGATCGTGAGGGTGCGGGGCGGTCTGAGGAATAGATGCAAGGTGTTCCACCGTCATCGCGAGCAAGCTCGCTCCCACAGTTGATCCGGGATGTACGCCATGTCTGGAGTCACAACCGACCCCCTGTGGGAGCGAGCTTGCTCGCGATGACGGCAGCCCATTCAACGCCTATGCAAGCAGGCCCGCCGCTTTCGCGAGCAGGCCCCTCACAACCGATCCAGGCGTTACTCCTTGAGGAATGTCAGCAGATCCTGGTTCAGTCGGTCCTTGTGCGTTTCGGTCAAGCCGTGCGGTGCGCCAGGGTAGACGATCAGTCGGGCGCCTTTGATCAGCGCCGCCGAGGCCCGGCCTGCAGCGTCGATGGGCACGATCTGATCGTCATCGCCATGGATGACCAGGGTCGGCACGTCGAACTTCTTCAAATCGCCGCGGAAATCTGTCGCCGAGAACGCCGCAATCGAGTCATAGGTATTCTTGCTGCCACCCTGCATGCCCTGCATCCAGAACGATTGGATCAGCCCCTGGGAGGGTTTGGCACCCTTGCGGTTGTAGCCGTAGAACGGGCCCGAGGCGATGTCCAGGTACAGCTGCGAACGGTTCTCCAGGGACGCCTTGCGCAGGCCGTCGAACACCTCGATAGGCAAGCCGCCGGGGTTGGTGTCTGTCTTGAGCATCAACGGTGGCACCGAAGAAACCAGTACGGCTTTCTTCACCCGACCGGTACCGTGGCGGCCGATATACCGCGCCACTTCACCACCCCCCGTCGAGAAGCCCACCAGCGTCACGTTCTTGAGGTCCAGCGCTTCAATCACCGCCGCCAGGTCGTCGGCGTAGTGGTCCATGTCGTTGCCTTCCCAAGGCTGGCTGGAGCGACCATGCCCGCGACGGTCGTGAGCAATCACCCGATAGCCTTTCGAGGCGAGGAACATCATTTGGCCTTCCCAGCTGTCGGAGTCCAGCGGCCACCCGTGGCTGAAGGTCACGACCTGGCCATCGCGCGGGCCCCAGTCCTTGTAGTACAGCTGCACGCCATCCTTGGTGGTGATGTAACTGGCGGACTGGATCACGCTGCCGACAGCGGATGCGCTTGCAGCGGCCTGGACCGGCGACGCGGCCTCGGCGCTGAGGGTGGCCAATGCCAGGGTCGCGACAGCCAGGGTGCGGTTGAAGGTGTTCATCGTGTCTCTCTCCATAAGGTCGGTTTGATCTGCGGCGATCGTCATCGATCGCGTTGGTGGGCAGATTAGAGAGAGAGGCCGATGACGAGAACGGCGTGGGCATCGATAGCAACTATAGGAAAATCGGATAGCTGCGTTTCGCTTCGGTTGCCGTGATCGTTTGTGGCAAGAGAGCAAGCTCCCTCGCCACAACGTACTGTTCAAGCGCCCTGAAGTCGCTCTCAACCAAAAGAGGGCATCGGCCCCAACGAATTAAAGATCCACACGACCACCGCTACGGCCGCCAGCACCGCAACCATTATGCTGATAAACACCCATTTAAGGATTTTCAACCCTTTCGACGGCTGGGACGTGGCGGCGAGAGCCTCGTCCGAGCGCCTCATTTTCTCGGCGCAGCGCGGGCAAGCAGCGTTGTCGTCAGGAATGACGGACCTGCATTGATCACAGATTTTCATGGGGCGATGCTCATAAGAAGGGGTGGCCCATCCTGGGCGGGTGAAAGCGGACGGTGCCCGAGCAAACCCCGTGGCAGCCGTCGCTTAATATTTGTAGACGATGCCCAGCCTGCCCATGATCTCCAGGGCATTGACCAGGCCCAAGCCATTCATGGGCAGGCAGGCGAAGGCTTGGTATTCATCGAAGTGCGTACCCATGGCCAGCAACTTCAAGTCATGGGCCTCCAACTGTGCGTTGAAATACTGCAGGAGCGCGCGCTCCCAATCGTTGGCGCGGTTGACGGCATCGATGGCTTTACGTTCAGGCGAAGGGATTTCGATGCCCAGTTGCCGCAGCGGGGCCAGGGCATTGACCGCGTCGACGCCGCAGGACGACCACTCCTTCCATTCGAACCCAGCCAATTGATTGGCCTCGGTGAGCGCTGACTCGACTTGCGTCCAGGCCCAACCCCACTGCCCGGTAGGCGTCGGCAGGTTCTGAATGAGTGCTTGCGCGTGTGCCTCGTCGAACAGGCCTTCGAACAGATCGGCCAGGGTATCGGCCAAATCGGGCTGCGGCCCTTGCCCCTGGGTATCCAAGTCGTGGCTCAAGCGCTGCCACAGACTGCCCAGCTCGTCCCAGTCCCCGTCATCCATGTCGTCCTCGATCACCTGGGCCTTATGGCCGCGCAGGTAATTATCCAGCCGCGTCTTGCGCACACGCACTTGGCCCTCGGCGAGATCGACCTCATAGCTGCGGTAATCCAGATAGTTGGTCTGGAACACGATGCGGTCAAGGAACAGATCATGGGCGAGGCTTTCCTCCACGTCGAAATACGCTGCGCCTTCGACGTTGCCATGGGCGGTGATGATGCGTTGAAGCGACAGGGGATCGATAGGATTCATGTGGACTGGGGTCACAGGGCGGAGGGCGCAAGGGGAGCGCCGCGTGTCCGGTTCGCGCTGATCCTACACCAAGGTCCAGAGGTTGCTAAGGGGCGGAATGTGGACTGCGTCAACTGTCAGGCAAGTGTTTGGGTCTATGCTTACCTTGCCCTCTTGAATCAGGCCCATCCATGCACAAACACCGAACAGTCCACAGGGAGTACGCGTGAGACATTCGATATCGGTTGCAGCGCTGCTTTGCCTTTTGTTCGGCACAGTTGTCAGGGCCGAGCAGTATCAGATCGTCACCGAAGAATGGGCACCGTACAACTACCTGGATAACAACCGGCTCACCGGCATGACCACCGAGATCGTCCGGGCCATCATGGCGCTGACCGGGGATGACTTCGAGGTGTTGCTGCAACCCAGCATGCGTGCCACCCAAATACTCAAGCATCGCCCCAAGACCATCATGTATTCCCTGTTTCGCACATCGGAACGCGAGTCGTTGTACAAATGGGTCGGACCCATCGTGGAAGAGTCCATCCACCCTTATCAATTAGCCAATACGCCCCCGCTGAACACCCTGGAACAACTCCTGAGTGCCCCGCAGATCACCACGCGCCACGCCGGCCTGATGCCCCAGAGGCTGCAGTCGCTGGGCTTCAACAACCTGGACAAAAGTGCCACCGAAAGCAAGCTGCTCTATCGCATGCTGCTTGCCGGGCGCACCGGCATCATTGTCGGCGATACCGATGCGGGCGTGGCTTACTACAGTCGCCTGTTGAACATCGCGCCGGGCACGCTGCGGAAAATTCCTATCGAGCTTTATCGTTCGTCGTTGTATATCGCCTTTAGCTTGGACTCTGAAGACGAAGTGGTCGCGGCGTGGACCAAGGCTTTGGAGCAGTTGCGGCGATCAGGGGAGCTGGAGCGGATTCGGCGGCGGTATGAAGGGCAGGTCGGGCCATAAGCGCGCACTCAGATGATCAGCACGACCTTGCCCTGGAGACCGCCGCGTGAAGCTCGTCGGTGCGCAGCCGAGGCTTCGGCCAGCGGATGGGTGCTGTCTAGGGTGATATCAGGATGCTGTACGGCTTCAGCCAGCCTGGCGCAGTTACCCGAGACTGATTGCGTCGATAGCAGAGTAGAGGGTCGTCCAAGAACCTTTCTTCGTTTCGTAAAGTGGCAACCAGACTAAGCCGTGTCTATTGTTTTTGGCGACAGATAGCTATCGGAGGCATGGACATGGGGCAGAGCACTTCGCCCGCCGCTTCGGCTGTGGGTAACACGGGCATGGTAGCCACAACCTTATGGGGCTCGGACAAAATCGGCGGTATCACGGTCGATCCGGACGGTACTATCTGGCTGGGCGCCTACAGTCGCCTGGGGCTGGGGGGCGAAGAGGATTCAGGCTTCACCGGCAGTCTGGTCCGGTTCAATGCCAACGGTAGCCTGGACCGCAACTACAGTGGAGACGGTAAATCCCTCCTGCCTGTGACCCTCGATATCGAGGATGGCGGTAATGCCGCGGTGCAGCCGGGAGGGGGCTACCTGGTGACGCGATACGTGAAAGTAGGCGACGTCTGGGTGTCGGGCGTGAGTCGTACCTTGGCTGACGGCAGTCTCGATACGAGTTTCGGGAACGGCGGCGCCGCGACAGTGCCGTTTTACTGGAATGACTCTCTAGGAGAGCAGGCGTCGTTCTCTGTACAACGCGACGGCAGTTTTTTCGCAAGCGCTGGGTATCCCTCTGGGGAGATCCATATTGCCCGCTTCGACGCGACGGGGACCTTGGTCTCGTCTTTCGCAGAGGCTGGGATCCTGCACCTGCCAGCGTCCGTCGGCATTCGACCCAGCCGCACGATCGACGTCTCGCTGCAGGGAGACGGGAAGGTATTGGTCACAGGGCAGGATACCCTGACTCGTCTCAACCAGGACGGTACCCTGGATAGCAGCTTTTCGAATGGGGGCAGCCTGGCCCTGGATGTCCACGCAAATGCCCTCGTCATCCAGGATGACGGCAAAATCCTGCTGGCGGGGGCCTCGGGCGGCGTGGCGACCGTCATGCGCCTCAACGCCGACGGCTCGCTCGACACCGAGTTCGGTAATCAGGGGCAGGTGAGTTGGGGCTCGCAAAGCGCGCCTTTCGCAATAGCCGACATGGTCGTGCTGGCCGACGGCAGGCTGTTGATTGGCGCAAGCCAAGGCACGAACGCGGACGGCTATCTGGCCGCCCTGGTTCAGTTGAACCCCGACGGTAGCCTGGACCACAGCTTTGGTAATCCCGACGACGGCTATTACCACCTTGACGGGGGCCACAGTGATGACTTCTTGCTGGGTACCGACTCATTCGATGATGCGATCGTTGGCGGGGCCGGTAACGATCTGCTCGATGGCCAGCAAGGTCGCGACCTGCTGACGGGCGGTGCCGGGGCCGATACGTTCCGTTACCAGTCAGTCACTGACAGCTACCGAACCGCAACCGCGGCCCATAGCGACCGAATCACCGACTTCGACCCCAGCACCGATACGATCGACCTCTCGTCCCTGGGCTTGCTCGGGCTGGGCGATGGACATGACGGAACGCTGGCGATACGACTCAATGAAAGCGGGACGCGGACCTACCTCAAGAGTTTCGATGCCAACGCGGAGGGGGAACGCTTCGAATTGGTCTTCGACGGTGACTTGAGCCAAACGCTGAATGAAACCAACATCCTGTTCCAGCAAGCCAGATTGATGGGGACCGAAGAAGCCGATCGTTTACAGGGCAACGCTCGAGGCGAAATCATCGAAGGGTTCGCGGGCGATGATCGCCTTTATGGAGCGCTGGGGAATGATGTATTGGTTGGGGGAGAGGGCCGGGATCTGTTGGTGGGTGGCGGTAACAACGATGTGTTCCGCTTCGACGCCCTGAGCGACAGCTACCGTACCGCCACCGAAAACCATACTGATCGGCTGATTGACTATACGGTGGGTGAAGACACGATCGATTTGTCCGCCTTGAGCTTTACCCGGCTGGGAAATGGTTACAACGGCACGTTGGACGTGGTTCTCAATGAAACCAAGAACCTGACTTACTTGAAGAGCTACGAAGCCGACGCTAATGGGGCTCGATTCGAGTTGAGCCTGGTAGGGGACCACTCCGGTTACCGTAACTTGGACATCATCTTTGCCGAACCCCCGGGAGAGGAAGTCTTTCAATTGATCGGAGTGGCTGACCTTTGGGTGTAAAACGCTATACAGAACACGCGGAGCATGAATGCTTAGAGAGCAAGTTTCTGCGGCTAATTGATCCTGATGCGTTACATATGTGCTGCGGTATTGAGGTCAGAACGGCGGTCAGTGAGTTTTTGTGACAGCCGCGCGAATTTTTATCGTTTGCTGGATTGACAGCGCCTTCTTAGGATTTCCGCTGACCGACTGGGCTTGGCAACGATAATAAAAGAGGAATTCTCGATGACGCTTGCAAATAAGAAAGTCGCCGTAATTACCGGCGGCGCTATGGGAATTGGAGCGGAAGCGGCAAGTGCGCTGGCGAGCGATGGCCATCATGTAATCATTTGCGACATCAATACCACCGAGGCCGAACGTTTTGCGCAACAGCTGCGTGACCAAGGTTTCAGCGCCGATGCCCTCCAGATCGATGTCGGTACACCTGCCTCCGTGTCTGCTGCGTTCGAATGGATCGAGGCCAAGTTTGGGCGCTGCGATGTGCTGGTCAATTCTGCAGGCATCGCCAAAACCATGCCTTTCCTGGAATTTGATGCCGATGTCTTCAACCGGACAATGCTGATCAATGTCACAGGCACGTTCTTGTGCTGTCAGCTGGCGGCACGCATCATGCGTAAGCACGAATTCGGCCGCATCATCAACATTGCCTCCGTTGCCGGGATGCGCGCAGTGGGCAAAGGCCGGACGGCCTATGGCACATCAAAAGGTGCTGTGATCGCGCTGACAAGGCAGATGGCCGTCGAGCTGAGCGAATACGGAATCACCGCCAATGCCATCGCCCCCGGACCGGTCGATACGCCGATGACCAAAGAGCTGCACAGCGATGAGTTCCGTAAGGCTTACAGCAACGCCATCCCAGCGAAACGTTATGGCACCACGCGTGAAATCGCCGGAGCGGTCAGCTATCTGGCGTCTGACGTCTCCGCTTACGTAAACGGAATTGTCCTACCCGTGGACGGTGGCTTCCTTGCGTGGGGCGCTGGCGATATCTGAGTAGCGCTGCTATGAACAAAGGGGGCGCGTAATGACCAGGCACTCCCTGTGCGGCTGATCATTCGGCCGCCATTTCTTCTATGATCCACTTTACCAGGTCTGCTGTGTCGGCCCGCGCTCTGGCGTTGGGCGAGATCCACAGCACCAGTTTTTCCGGGCCTTCAACACAGCCAAACGGGGCTACCAGCGCGCCACTCTCCAGTTCCGCTTGCACCAGCATCCGCGGCACACAGGCAAATCCCAAGCCGACCTTGGCCGCTTGAATAAGCAGATAGAAATGCTCGAAGTATTCCAACTCAAGGGAATCGGGCATGGGCATCTGCAAAGCCGAATACCATTCTTTCCAAGCATGCGGGCGTGTCTTGGTCGCCAGCAGCTTCTTGCCGCTCAGGTCGCTCACTTGCTGCACACCTGAAGCCTTAAGGTAATCAGGCGAGCATATAGCCCCAATCCATTCATTGGCCAAAGGGATCGGCGCGATGCCGGGAGGTGGGACAATGCTCTCCAAGCGTATCGCCACACTGACGCCATCCTGGGCAAAGTCGATTGGACCGTGTCCGGTTCTCAAGCCCAGCTCCATCGTTGGAAAGTTGCTGTGCAACCCGGCAAGTCTTGGTAGCAACCAATGCATCATGATGGACGCCGAACATGACAGCTCCAGAGGTTGAGGGCGCACCTCATCAATACTTTGCTGGATCAAGTTGAATGCGCGGCCCAGGCCGGCGGCAAGGCGTGCGCCTTCGGGAGTCAGTTTGGTGCCATGCGCGTTACGCGTGAGCAAGACGACCCCCAGCACATCCTCAAGCGCCCGAATGTGTCGGCTGATAGCACCGTGAGTCACGCAGAGGGCATCAGCGGCTTCGCCGAAGGTGCCTTTCCTCGCAACCATTTCGAAAGCTCTGAGTGCGTTGAGAGACGGTCGCGGAGGGGATGACATGTGCTGCACCTCATTGAGCAGGCCATGGCGACCAGAGCGCGTGTCGAACCACAAGCCTAATGTGAGTTTTTCTCAACTTAGCGGGAAATCATATCGTTAGCCCGTCAGCAGGGTCAATGTATATTCGAGGTGAAGGCCACCCCTGCAAAAGCGGCCATTTGAATATAAAAAAAGTAAAGCCAAGGTGATTATCTATGGTCGATCAAACAGCTGGGCGCGAAGAGTTTACGGCCCGCTTCTTCGTAGAGAGCAGTTACCCGATTGAGCGGGTCAGCGAGGTCATCGCTGGCGAGCAATCCAGCGGTACATTCATTGCCTTGCCCGGCGAATCAGCTGAATTGAAAGAACGTTCACGGGCCCGTGTGGTGTCCGTCAAGCCTCTTCCAGCGGTCACCAGTGCTTCGTTGCATAGCGAATACCTGGCTAGGCACAATCCTTCGGCGACGTACTATCGCGGCGAAGTTGAAATCGCTTTTCCAACGGCCAATATCGGTCCGAATCTTCCTGCATTGCTGACCACCATTGCGGGCAATTTATTCGAGATAGGTGAAGTCAGCGGTTTAAGAGTGCTCGATGTCGATCTTCCGGCAAAGTTTGCCGCTGGCTTCCCGGGCCCCCAGTTCGGTATCGAAGGGACTCGTAAACTGTGCGGCGTTCATGACCGCCCCATCATTGGTACCATCATTAAACCCAGCATCGGCCTGACACCTGAGCAGACCGCTACCGTGGCCGATGAGCTGTGTGCTGGTGGTATTGAGTTCCTCAAAGATGATGAACTCTTGATCGACCCGACCTATGCATCCTTCGATGCGAGGTTGAATGCTGTCATGCCTGTACTTCACAAGCATGCAGATCGCCTCGGCAGGATGCCAATGTACGCGATCAATATTTCTGGGAGCATTGATGAAATGCTCCGCCGCCACGACGCCGTGCTGGAGTCGGGGGGGACCTGCGTCATGCTCTGCCTGAACTGGGTTGGGCATTCAGGGGTCGAGCACATCCGTAAGCATTCCCAACTACCTATTCACGGCCATCGCAACGGCTGGGGTGCCTTTACCCGCAACCCACAGCTGGGCTTTTCGTTTGACGTCTATCAGAAAATCTGGCGCCTGGCTGGCATCGATCATCTGCACGTCAATGGCATCCAGAGCAAATTCTGGGAACCGGATGACTCAGTCATTGCCTCGGCACTGAGCTGCCTGACCCCGTTTTCGGGCGTCCAACCGATTTTGCCGGTTTTCTCTTCCGGCCAATGGGCTGCGCAAGCGCCAACGCTTTTCGAAAAGCTGCAGTCGGTAGACCTCATGCACCTGGCGGGCGGTGGAATTATCGGCCATCCCCTAGGTATCGGTGCCGGCATTCAGAGTATGCGCGAAGGATGGGAAGCGGCGACTCAAGGCATACCCTTGCAACAGTATGCAGAGGGCAGACCCGCACTAAGCGCCGCCTTGGCAAAATTCGGAGGCGTATGAATCATGCGTTCAACCAATACGCCCAGGCTTCGTCTGGTGTTTTACGGTGACGACTTCACCGGCTCGACCGACGCTTTGGAAGTCCTTACCGCAGCTGGCCTGAGATGCGCACTGTTTTTGGCGCCACCGTCGCCCGAGTTGTTAGAAGAGTTGGGTGGTTTCGACGCTATTGGTATCGCTGGCGATAGCCGTGCGTTGTCCAATGCTGAGATGGATGAAGTGCTTCCAGACTTATTTGAAGCAATCAAGCGCCTGTCCCCGGACCTTGTGCATTACAAAGTCTGCTCCACGTTTGATAGCGCTCCCGACGTGGGCAGCATCGGTCATGTCATTGAGCTCGCATCACGCGCCTTTGGGGTAAAAGGGGTGCCAATCATCGCGGGTAACCCAGCCCTGGGCCGTTACTGCGTGTTCGGCAATTTGTTTGCGCTGTCCAAGACCGACCACTGTGTACACCGGATCGACCGCCATCCCGTCATGCGAGCCCACCCCATCACGCCTATGGGAGAAGCCGATCTGAGTGTTCATATCGCCCAGCAAAAGAATTTATCGATCGCGAAAATCGACATCCGTCAGCTTGACCCACCTGCCGACTTGCCGTCCTTGATCCGCCAAGCCTCTCTGAGCCATGACGCGGTTTTGATCGATGGCACTACCACTGCGCATATGACCCTCGCAGGGAAAGCACTCACGGATATCTCTGGCAGCATGGCGCCGTTATTTGTGGTTGGCTCTTCCGGTGTTGAATATGGATTAACGCAGCACTGGCATTCGGTGGGACTGATAGATGCCTACCAAACTCAGGTCACGGCGCTACAGCCGATCCGGCAAGTGTTGGTCATTTCTGGAAGTGCATCCCCGTTAAGTCGCGCTCAAATCGACACCGCTATCTCTAGTGGATTTGTCGAACTGGCGGTGGATGCGGCAGCAATCCTCGCAGAATCACGTGAAGAAAGGATGGTCCAGGATGTGGTGGCGACGGCAGTAGCACACCTTGAAACCGGGCGTTCCGTGCTGATCCATACCGCAAAAGGTCCGGATGACCCGAGAATCGAACAAATGATCGAAGCGATGACCGCCAAAGGACTGCTTCGTGACGAGGCAAAAATCCGCGGCGGTAAGCAATTGGCTGTGGAAATGGGCTACATCGTTCTGGACATTCTTAAGGCGTATCCGCTCGAAAGACTGGTTATATCCGGTGGTGATACGTCAAGTCAGATCACTAAGATTCTCGCGCCTGAAGCATTGGTTATTAAATCCGATCTCTCTCCCGGTGCGCCCCTCTGTCAGGTGCGCTCAAACAAACCGTACTTGGACAATCTGGAAATTGCCTTAAAAGGCGGGCAGATGGGTGACCAAGACTACTTCGTAAAAGCGCTCACAGGTAAGAGCTAACTTCCGTTCAAGGACAGGAACACGCTTGCATATTTACAATAACAATAGGTGAAACTATGCAAACCTCACTTTTAAGTAACAACGAAACTCATCATGAGCATATTGATGATGAGAAGAAAAAATCCATGAGAAATGTTGTTGCCGGGAGTCTGTTCGGCACAGCTTTAGAAACCTATGACCTCTATTTGTACGGTACCGCGGCGGCGCTGATCTTCGCTCCTCTGTTCTTTCCTGGCACCGATGAAGCCGTCTCAAGACTCGCCTCGCTAGCGTCCTTCGCCATATCATTCGTCGCACGGCCACTGGGTTCGCTGGTGCTTGGACATTTCGGCGACCGGATAGGCCGCAAGAAATTGCTCTACCTTACGCTGATCATCATGGGCTTGAGCACCGTCGGCATTGGCTTGCTGCCTACCTACGCGAGCGTAGGAATCTGGGCACCCATCATGTTGTGTGTGCTGCGCTTCATCCAGGGCTTCGCTTTTGCCGGAGAATACAGCGGTGCAGTGCTCATGCTACTTGAGCATGCACCCCGGCGAAAACGTGGCTTTTATGCAGCCATCAACAACATTGGTCCGGTGTTCGGGTTCATCGCCTCGGCGGGGTTGCTGCTGATCGTCAGCAGTTTATTGTCGGTGGAGGATTTCTATAAGTGGGGATGGCGCATTCCATTCATCGCCAGTCTCGCTCTGTTGGTCGTCGGCGTCTTCGTACGGTCCAAAGTTGCCGAATCTCCTGTGTTCGAAAAGACCGCCGAAAAGCGCGCGGCAGCCAAGGGGCCGAACCTGTCACCTGCCATGCGCCTGTTCACCAAGTATCCTAAACAGTTACTTTTGGTCGCAGGTGCCAATATCTGTCATTTTTCGACATTTTATCTTTTTACCGTGTTCGCATTGAGTTACGGCCAGAAGGAACTGGGCCTTTCCAATGCCTTTGTGCTCTCGGTAGCGATGGTCGCTATCTGCACGCACCTGGTAATTGTTCCTTTCGCCGGCGCAATGGCCGATCGACTGGGTCGACGCACCATGATGTTGATCGGCTTCGCGGTGACTGCACTGGCCGCGTTTCCCTTCTGGCAGCTATTTTCCACAGGCCAGTTCCTACCCATGGTCTTGGGCTCATGCCTGTTCATGACCGGCTACGGCTTGGTATACGGTGCTGTGCCTTCATTCACCGGCGAGGCATTTGGACCCAGCGCTCGATTCACCGGGTTCGCCATGGCCACCAATGTCGGTGGCATCATCGGTGGCGGCACGGCGCCCATCGTCGGCGCCTATCTGCTCAGCCATTATGGCTCGCCCTACGCCATCTCGGTCTACACGGTAGTGCTCGCAGCAATCTCTGCCTTGTGCGTCTACCTGTCTGCCGAAACCCGAGCGATTGACATCACTGACGAATAATACCCCCCGCTAATGCCCACAGCCGCACGCTTGCTCGACTCAGCAAGCGTAACGCCCTCCAGGCATAAGCGGGCGCAGACCACATTTATCAGTAAGCGGGTCAGACTAACTGGTCGGAGCGATCACACCCTGGGCCGCAAGGACGAGATCAGCTGCCCGTTCGCCAATGACCACGCAAGGCGCCATGGTGTTGCCGACGGTGATTCGGGGCATGACCGAGGCATCCGCGATCCGCAATTGCTCTATGCCATACACGCGCAGCTGATGGTCGACCACAGACATTTCATCTCGGCCCATTTTCGCGGTGCAGGACGGGTGCCAATAGGACACGGCAGAATTGCGAATGAACTGCTCCATGGCGCGGTGCGTTTTCGGCCCGGGCACCACCTCGCGCTTTACCAGGTGGTTGAAGGTTTCGCTGTTCCCGAGCGCCCTGCAGAGGTCGATCGATGCAAACGCCGCCGCCATGTCCTCGGGCGCGCTCAGCGAGTTCGGCTCGATGAGTGGCGTATCCGACGGCCCGGCGCCCGATAGGCGCAGGCGCCCTCGACTGATCGGCCTGGCCAGCCCTGCGAACATCGTCCAACCCTGTTGCGGTGGCTGGATACCCACTTCAGCCGGGGAGGGCACCGCAAATTCAAGCTGACAATGCAGCAGGTCTGGCGCGTCCAGGCGACTGTCGCTTTTCCAGTACAACGTGGTTTCACAGCCGCCGCCACCAACCGCCTGGGATTGCAGGTACTCCCAGGTACAGCCAAAGGCAATATGGTCCTGAAAATTCTGACCTACGCCGGGAAGGTGACTGATCGGGACGATGCCATGGGTGCGCAGTTCACCCTCCGGGCCGATGCCTGACTGCATGAGCACCTTGGGCGTGTTCACCGCGCCCATGGACAAGACGACTTCGGCTTCGGCATAGAAGCGCTGCCGTTGCCCTTCGATGATCACTTCGACACCGACCGCCCTTGTGCCGCTAAGCAGGACACGGGCTACCAGTGCACCGGTTAGAACGGTCAGATTTCGTTGGTGCAGCCGTGGCCGGATGTAGGAATCGTAAACGGATTCGCGCCTGCCCTGGTTGATGCGTAGATCGGTGATCGCGGCCCCGCCGGGGCCTTCCATCATCGCTCCGTTGGGACTGTCATACCGGGGAATACCCAGACGATTGGCCGCTTCCAGGGTTGCCCAGGCGAGGGGTTGAGGCGAAGCCGGCTGCTCGACATGCACGGGGCCACCTGAACCACGCCGTGCGGCATCCGGGCTGCCGCGCCAGTTCTCGATCCTGCGGTAGTACTCCAGTACCGAATCGTATCCCCAGGCGCAGTCGCCGGACTCGGCGGCGAAGTAATCCCAGTCCGATCGATGCCCGCGTGCCCAGACCATCACGTTGATGCTGGAGCCACCTCCAAGTCCCTTGCCCATGTTCAAGGGAAGACGACGACCGTTGAGGTGCGGATTGGGTTGTCCCGCGAATGCCCAATCGCGCTCGGAACCGAGGTTCAGCGGCCACTGCGCCGGCTCTACAACCTCAGGGCCGGCGTATTCGTTGCCTGCTTCAATCAACAACACGCGTGCGTTGTCCTGTTGGGCAAGGCGGGCTGCGACCACGCAGCCCGCCGTACCCGCACCACACACGATGAAGTCGTAGTTCCGATCATGCCGATGATTCATGCGTCCGTTCCGTATCGATGCGGCGGTTGAGTTCAGGGCTATCGGGGTGTCGCGTCGCAGCGATCACTGCGCGCCGACGTTTTTCACGGCATCGAGAATCACTTTGGCCACTTCGGCCGGCTGCGACTGCTGAGGCACATGGCTGGTGTGCACCTCTGCCAGGGTGGCGCCGATACGCTTGGCGGCGGAACGCTGGACATCGGGATGGATCATCCGGTCCTCGGTGGCGAGCAGATACCAGGACGGTTTGGTCTTCCAGGCAGAGACGGTCGTTTTGTCCTCGAACGCGGATGCCTTGATGGGGCCTTGCGTCGCGGTCATCACGGCGGTCTGCGCCGCGGGAAGATCCTGAGCGAAGTCCCTGGCCATGCCTTCCGGGGTCAAGTAGAGGAAACCGTTGCCGTCAGCCTTGATCTGACTGATGCCCGGAGGCGTGGGCGCGCCTTTGCCTTGTTCGCCGCTGGTTTGACCGGCATCGGGGGCGAAGGCGGCGACGTACACCAGGGCGCGGACTTTCTTGTCGTTGCCGGCCTGGGTAATCACGGTGCCGCCCCAGGAATGACCGACCAGCACGACCGGGCCCGGTTGATTGTCCAGTGTCCTTTGCGTGGCAGCGACATCGTCGGCAAGGGAGGTGAGCGGGTTTTGCACGACCGAAACGGCAACCCCCTTGGCCTGCAGAAGCGGCACGACCTTGGCCCAATCGGAGCCGTCGGCGAACGCGCCGTGTACGATGACCACCGAAGGTGTTGTATCTTGGGCCTGGCTGATACCTGCAGCCAAAGTGCTTGCAAGGGCGAAGGCGAGGGTGACGGCTTTTGATCTGAGTGTTTTCATGGGATGAACTCCTGTGTGGGAGCTCAATTCTGCTGACTGGCCTGCTTCCTGGGCATCGGTCATTTATCCGACCCCAAGGCATTTTTCATGGATAGTGCGTTGCAACTGGACATTTCATTGAGCGCAGCGCTGCGGACGATCGGCCAGGTCGGGGACCTCAGCATGGGCCAGCCACTCGGGCATTCCCGGCGCGTTGCCGCACTGGCGCGCAGGCTGGCGCAGGCCTCACACGGCGATGGCGAGCACCTGAGGGTGGCGGAGCAGGTCGCCTTGCTGCGCTGGTCCGGCTGCACTGCCAACGCCGAAGGGTTTGCGGATCTGCTCGGTGATGACGTCGACGGCCGCCGCGCAATGCTCGACCTGACCCTGAGCAAAGAGGCCATGAACGCGGTGCATCAGGCGATCCCGCTGGCCGTCGTGCATTGCGAGATCTCTGGCCAAGTCGCGAAAACCCTCGAACTGGGAGCCGCTGTCGAGGCAGGCTTGTGCCGCGTATTCGAAACCTACGATGGGACTGGCCGGCCGCTGGGCTTGACCCATGAACACATTCCGGAGGTTGCCTATCAGGTGGTGCTTGCCGGTGATCTGGATATTCTCAGTCGAGCGCATGGCTTGGACGCGGCGCTGCGCTGGATCCACGACCAGTCGGATCGGCGCTATCCCGCTGGCCTCGCGTCGTTGCTCATGGCTAACGCCAGGGCGTGGCTGGCAGACCTGGAAGGCTCCTCCCAAAACCCGACCCATGGGGAGACCGAACGTTCGGTCTCGCTGACCTTGGTGGGGGACGTGATTGACTTGAAGCTACCCTGGCTGGCGGGGCATTCGCGGCGGGTGGCGCATGTCGCCGTGGAGGCTGCACGCTTGTGGGGGCTAGGTGAACCCACCCAGACAGCGCTCGGAAAGGCGGCCCTCGTCTACGGTCTGGGTCGGGCAGCCGTTGCCAACCAACTCTGGAATACCGCCGGGGCACTTCCCTATAGCGCCGCGGAGCGGGTGCACCTGGTTCCCTACTGGACGCAACAGGCGCTGAGGCCTATCAGTGAGTTGGCCGTGCCTGCTGAGATCGCCGCCCATGCCTACGAACGGCTCAACGGCAGTGGCTACTTTCGAGGCGTGATGGGGGATGCCCTGTGTGCCGAGCATCGGCTGCTAGCCACTTCCGTAGCCTGGGTCGCACTCAGGGAAGCCAGGCCATGGAGGGCGGCCTACGGTGAATCCGAGGCGGCCAGGTTGCTGGAGCAGGATGCCGCCAATGGCTTGTTCGACAAGGCTGTGTGCGAAGCGGTTATCGCCGCTGCACGTGGCGAGCGGCGTGCTCATCAGCCGAAGAGTTCGTTACTCACCGCACGGGAGTGTCACGTGCTCCTGGAAATCAGCCGTGGCGCCAGTAACAAGCAGGTGGCGCGACTGCTGGACATCAGTCCGAGCACCGTTCGCACCCACATGGAAAGCATATTTCGCAAACTGGAATGCTCGACCCGAGCTGCCGCGACCCTCAAGGCATTGACGCTGGGCTTGATCTCCTGATGCCGAGTCGCGGCAGATCGATCATTCCTGGGCGGACGAATTGGCGTGAGCCCGGCGATGAATGCCTTGACCACGCTCGGTTCATCGAATGTGAGCGGGGCCCACACTCCGCGCGTTCTCTTTTGGTGTGATTGAAAGTCATTATCATTTGATATATTCTCGCGACTCCTCCTCGCTTGAGTCGCTTGCGTGTCCAGGCCATCCGATCCTCATTCCACCGACGGCCAGTTCGAAAGCCATTCGAGTGAACTGCTGCGCTTCCTCACTCGGCAGGTGAAGTGCGCAGAACTGGCGGCCGACCTGCGCCAGGAGACTTGGTTGCGCTTTCGCCGGCGCGAGTCCGGGCAAGAGATCGGCAATCTTCGTGCGTTCCTCTATCGCATCGCGCGCAACCTGATCATCGACTACCGCCGTCAGCAAAAATCTCGCCCCGTCGAGGAGGAGCTATCCATCGAATTGGTCAGTGCCCAGCCGGGTCCAGAGCGAGCGGCAAGCGACGCCCAGCGCCTGGAGCGACTGCAGCGCGTGGTCCAGGATTTGCCACCGCACCTGCGCCAGGCGTTGTTGTGGAATCGCCTGGACGGGCTGACCCAGCGTGAGATCGGCGAGCGCCTGGGGGTCTCGGAAAGCATGGCCGGACGCTATATCCTGAAGGCCCTCGAACACTGCCAGCAGCAGATGGACCCGCAGCCGTGAATCATCCTTCGCTTCTCGATCAGGCCCGGCAATGGCAGGTGCTGCTGCATTCTGGCCGCGCCACCGCTGCCGATCGCGCTGCCGTGCAGGCCTGGCGCCAGGCGGCGCCCGAGCACGAGCAGGCGTTGCGTGAGGTGGAAGGGCTGTGGTCGTTGCTCGGCCAGATAGAACGTCCGGCCGAGCAGCCTCAGGTGCGCGTGCTGCGTCGTCGTCGACAGTGGGCGGCTCCACTGGCCTGCGCCGCGATGCTGTTGCTCGCCCTGTGGCTACCGCGCGGCACCTGGATTGGCCTGTATGCCGACATCAGCACCCAGCCGGGGGAGGTGCGCGAGGTGCGTCTGGCCGATGGTTCGCTGTTGACCCTCAACGGCGATTCGGCGCTGGACTGGCAGTTTGTCGACGGTCGCCGCGAGGTCAGGCTGTACCGCGGCGAGGCGGATTTCCAGGTCGCCCATGACCCGGCCCGGCCGTTCATTGTCAGGGCCGGCGAGGCGCGCATCCGCGTCACCGGCACGCGCTTCGATGTGCGTCTGGAGGAGGGCGGTGTCGATCTCGCGGTCAGCGAGGGCCGAGTGTTGGCTTCCAGCGAGGGGCGCGAGCCGCTGCCGGTGGTCGGCGGGCAGCAGGTGCAGTGGCGCGGCGGGGCGCTGCAGGCGCCGCAGGCATTGGATGCGCGCCAGCGCTTGAGCTGGCAGCGCGGCAAGCTGGTGTTCCGCGACCAGCCGCTGGAGCAAGTGTTCGCCGAGCTTGAGCGCAGCCAGTCTGCGCGGGTGCTGTTCGTCGACGAAGCCGCTCGCCGGCTGCAGGTGACCGGCGTGTTCGCCCTTGACGACCCACAGGCGGTGTTGAGCGCTGTGGAAACCACCTTGCCTGTGCGTCTGGTGCGCCTGCCGGGATTGATCCTGGTCACATCGCGCCGCTGAGGCCCGCGCCTGTCCCTTCAAAAAAAGAAAATATTTAGGTGGCGATGGTTCAGAAATCATCGCCGCCTTCGTCTTCCGTTCCTGCAAATGCGACTTCTTCGTATTGATAGCCAAGGACATCAGCATGCGGTCGACCCCCTTCCTTGCGGCGCTAGCCGTTCTTCCCCTGGCCATTGCCGCCGCACAGGCGCAAGCCGTCGAGCTCGACGTGCCTGCCCAGCGGCTCGACGCGGCGCTCACCGATTTCGCCGAGCAAGCCGACGTGCGGCTGCTCTATGACGCCGGCCTGACCCGTGGCAGCGCCATGGTGCCGGCGCTCAAGGGCGACTATTCGGTGGTCGACGGCCTGCAGCGGTTGCTGGAGGGCAGCGGCCTGACCTTCCAGACCGGCAACGACGGCACCATCACCCTGGTGCCACTGCCCGAGCAGGGCGTGCTGGAGCTGGGCCCGACCACCATCAGCGGGCTCGCCGAAGGCCGTGTCGACCTGCCGACCGAGTACGCCGGCGGGGAGGCTGCGCGAGGTGCCCGCATCGGCGTGCTGGGCAACCAGGACATGCAAGATGTGCCCTTCGCTTTCTCCAGCTACACCTCCGAGCTGATCGAGAAGCGCCAGGCGCAGACCCTGGCCGATGTGCTGGCCAGCGATCCGGGCGTGCGTCAGTCGTTCGGCTTCGGCAACTTCTCCCAGGTGTTCGTCGTGCGCGGGTTTCAGCTGTTCAGCGACGACATTGCCTTCAACGGGCTGTACGGTATTCTGCCGCGCCAGATCATCTCCACCGAGTCGGTCGAACGGGTCGAGGTATTCAAGGGGGCCAACGCCTTCGTGAATGGCGTGTCGCCGTCGGGCAGCGGTGTCGGTGGGGCGATCAACGTGGTCTCCAAGCGTGCCGAAGACACCCCCACCCGCAGCGCCACCCTGGACTATGCCAGCGACAGCCGAGTGGGCGGGCACCTCGACCTGGGCCAGCGCTTCGGCGAGGACAACCGCTTCGGCGTGCGGGTGAACCTGGCCCAGCGCGAGGGTGAGACCGCGGTGGACGATGAGCACTCGCGCTTCAGCCTGGCCACCCTCGGTCTGGACTACCGCGGTGACCGTCTGCGCCTGTCTGCGGATCTCGGTTACCAGAAGCAACGGGTCAATGAGGGGCGCTCGGTGGTCTATCTGACCACGACGGGGCCTACCAGCACACTCAACGGCAAGACGCCGTCGGCACCCGACGCCGACCACAACTACGCGCAACCCTGGAGCTGGTCGCAGCTCGAAGACACCTATGGCATGTTCAGCGCCGAGTACGATCTGTCGCCCACGTGGACCGCCTACCTGAGCGCAGGCGGCAAATACACGCGGGAGAACGGTGTCTACGCCTCCAACTACGTCTACGGCGCGAATGGCGACGCCCGTATCGGCCGCCTTTATTCGCCGCTGGACCAGGAAACCCTGAGCGCCGTCACCGGGCTGCGCGGCGAACTCGCCACCGGGCCGGTCAGCCACAGCATCAACCTGGCCGCCAATGGCATCTGGCAGGAAAAGCGCAACGCGTTCGAGACCACCGCGGCGGGCAGTCGCGGCTTCGGTAATCTGTATCAGGGCCAGCCCGTCACCGAGCCGCCGGCCACCAGCGTCTCCGGCGATATCCACGACCCGGACACCACCGCCAAGGTGCAGAACCGTAGCCTGGCGGTGTCCGACACCCTGGGCTTGCTCGACGACCGCGTGCTGCTGACCCTCGGCGTGCGTCGCCAATCCATCGGCGCCGACGCCTGGAGCGCGGCCAGCGGCGCCCGCACCTCCAACTATCAGGAAAGTATCACCACGCCGGCCTATGGCCTGGTGATCAAGCCCACCGAGTACCTCTCGCTCTATGCCAACCGCGTCGAGTCTCTGCAACAGGGCCCGACCGCACCGGCCGCCGCACTCAATAACGGCGAGATGTTCGCACCTTATCGCTCCAAGCAGACCGAGGTGGGTGCCAAGCTCGACTGGGGCACCTTCGGCGGCAGCCTCAGCCTGTTCCGCATCGAACAGCCCCAGGGCGTGCTCGGCGGCGACGGCTACTACCGGGTGGATGCCGAGCAGCGCAATCGCGGCGTGGAGCTCAGCCTGTTCGGCGAGCCGCTGGACGGCTTGCGCCTGCTGAGCGGTGCCACCTGGACCAAAGCCGAACTGCGCGGCACCGCTGGCGGTCGCGACGATGGCAACCAGGCGGTGGGGGTGCCGAAATTCCAGTTCAACCTGGGCGCCGATTGGGATGTTCCCGGCTTGCCCGGGGTGAGCCTGAACGGCCTGCTACTGCGCACCGGCGGCCAGTTCGTTGACAGCGCCAACGACTACAGCATCCCCGCCTGGACCCGCGTCGACCTGGGCGCGCGCTATCGGACGAAAATGGATGGCCGCGGGGTGACCTTCAACGCGATGCTGGAGAACGTCGCCGACGAAAACTACTGGGCCTCGGCCAACGGTGGTTATCTGACCCAAGGGGCACCGCGTACGTTGAAGGTGTCGGCCACTGTTGATTTCTGAGGTTGCTCACGATCAAAGAGGCGCCGTCGCAAGCTGTGTGAAAACACGCTAAAGGTGGTTTCGCCAGATGCTCCGAGAGGCTGCATTTGCGGCCTCTATTGTTATTGCGTAAACGTTCAGCTAAGTCACCGGTCACCGAGCGTGATTCCGCCAGATATCAACTGATATGCAAGTAGTTTGCTCGATATCGTTTGCCCCATCGGCTTCCCCTTGTCACCGCTAGGTTGGAGCCACATGATTGCACTTCGAGACTGTAATTCAGCGGGATCTGCTCTGTGAGGTGAACCATTGGATGTACTGGCTGAATTTATTTTCCAAGCAATTTGTTTCCCTATCGGCTGGCCTTTGATGAAAGCCCTTACCCTAGGGAAATACCCCGTTAAAGGCTCCTGGTTCTCAGCAAGCCCTTCAGCCCAATGGACGTCTGCGATTGGGCTAGCCGTTTTGGTCATTGCGATGATGGCAGCGATGAAGCAGTTCGTGCTTGCTTAGCAAATGGCTAAGTCACAAAAATGGGGTAGACCACGATTATGGGACGGGTCGATCGCAGGTGAATTCAAGATCGTGGTCTGTCCCTAGCTTCACCCTGGGCCTCGGCCAACGGTGGTTATCTGACCCAAGGTGCTCCGCGCATGCTGAAAGTGTCGGCCACTGTTGATTTCTGAGGTTGCTCCACGATTAAAGAGGCGCCGTCGCAAGCTGTGTGAAAACACGCTAAAGGCGGTTTCGTCAGGCGCTCCGAGAGGTTGCATTTGCGGCCTCTGTCCTTGGTTGCTGCGGATCGCGCCGGAGCCAGCCATGTGTATTGTCGAAGAGGGCGGTGAGTTCAGCCTTGTCGCCTTTGACCTGCTTGGTCCTTTTCTCCCCATTTAGGCAATGACGTGTGCAGTCCGAGAAGCAATTCTCCCCGCCGGGTTACTGTCTTCGACACGATGGCCGCTTGTGGCGGTTAGCGACGGTCAGGTGTCGACCGTTCCTCATCTCATGGACTCTAGGCTACGTCGCCGTCTCGTGGTGAACAGAAACCCCAGGCAGCATCGCAATTCCAGCTTGTCAGGCATATTCCATTGAATTACGATCGTAATGTAGAATTACACATGTAATTCAAATGGCCGTTTCTGTTGCTCGAAAAGGCTCCGACGGTTTGGTTCATTCAGTTACGTGAGGGTTCGTCATGCAGGGAATATCTAAAATTCGGAACAGTGATGATGCTGACGGCTTTGCTGCACTTGGCGTCGCAGCCGTAGCTCAGGCCATTCGCAAGGGTGAAATCTCATCTGAAAAGTACGCGAGCGCTCTACTGCAGAGAGCTCATGACCATACCCACTTAAACTCATTTATTACGATAGATGAGGCGGCTGTCCTGGAATCTGCAAGGGCCGCAGATACTGCGCGTGCACGGGGGGCGATAGCGCCTCTGCTCGGCGTTCCAATTGCGATCAAAGACAGCTATCTCACCCAAGGCCTGCGAACGACGCTAGGTGTATCTACCCTCGAAAAGTTTGTGCCGGATCAGGACGCTGACATTCTCAGAACAATGAAAGACGCTGGCGGTATTGTTTTTGGCAAGAACAACCTCGTCGAAATGTCTTTCGGTTTGACTGGAAATAACGGCCCTTACGGCCAAGTTAAGAACCCACATGGTCTTGACCATGTCTCAGGTGGCTCCTCCAGCGGAGCTGGCGCATCAGTAGCTGCGCGGCTAGTGCCTGCGGCACTTGGCGGCGATACGATTGGTTCAATCCGAGTACCGGCATCTCTTTGCGGTG
Organism: Pseudomonas sp. R151218B TE3479; assembly: GCF_053629195.1. NCBI lineage: Bacteria > Pseudomonadati > Pseudomonadota > Gammaproteobacteria > Pseudomonadales > Pseudomonadaceae > Pseudomonas > Pseudomonas sp. R151218B TE3479. Next base: position 5,181,903 of record NZ_JBRJHV010000001.1, on the reverse strand, counting down.
TAGTTGGATTCAAACCGACTACGGGACGCTGGCCTCGCGAAGGTGTCGCGCCTATCTCCCATACCCTCGACACTACAGGTGTGTTTGCCCGTAACGTAGAGGACTGCATTCTAATCGACGAGGTTATCGTCAAAGGCGAGGCGCCGGGTCAGTTTGACCAGCCTAATTTGGTAGGGGTGAAATTTGCGTTTGCGCCTCGACAGTATTCTGAGCTTATAGCCCCGGACGTCGAGGTTCAATTCAAAGAAACTGTTCGGCGGCTGCGCGATGCCGGCGCTGAAGTTATTGAAGTCAATCTAGGGAATGACTTTTCCTCACTTGCGTTGACAACGACCTGGAATATTTTCTTCCGCGAGACCCAAAAGGCGGTCACAGAATTCCTGCGTCACAACAACATCCCGGCCACCTTCGAGGAAATTTACTCGGGACTGAAACCTGGTCTGAAAGAAGTATGGGGGCAACTTGTTCTTAAAAATGGACCAGGTTTTCTACCGGCGGAGACTTATGACGCAGCCTTGGTTGAGCGCTTAGAAATCAAGCGCCGTTTCGACCAAGCATTTCTGAGCAGCGGGGCTGAGGGCCTGATCTTTCCAACAACGCCGTGCACAGCACCATTGATCGATCATCAAGAACAGTTCTTCATCTCTGGTCAGGAAGTCAGTTATTTAGTGCTGGCTAATCACACCATTCCCGCGAGCGCTGCAGGTATCCCAGGCATCAGCATTCCAATCGGCGTGTCCCAAGACGGCCTGCCTATTGGCCTTGAAATCGATGGCCCATTTGGTCGAGATCGATCCCTGCTCCATGTTGCACGTCGAGTCGAAGCGGCCGTTGGCGTGCTGACCTCACCAGTCTGACTTTCGAGCGATCGCATTCCAACGATCAGGCGTAACGGGCCTTTGTCGCTGTATCACTCTATAGGATCAGTAAAAATGGAAAACCAAACTTCCTTCACGAAAACGATAGCTGTCGAGCACGTCACGATTCAATCGAGCAACTCATTCGCGGTCGTCAAAGCCAAGCTTGAACGGTTAATCCCTCGGATCGACGACGGTATTTTCACGCTACTACGGTATGGAGAGACCGTCCGCGCTTTGAAAGAGCTTGAAGCGCTACCAGCGTTGTCCATCTTTGGATTTAGAGATCACGGCGCGTTGCTGGGAATCGCCGGGCTCCAGCGTCACGCGATTCAATATGACATTGGAAACCCGCTCACAGCATCCAAAATGTCTCGGCATCATCTCTCTGCGTCTTTGTATGCCCCCATCCGCGTGCTTTTAAGGGAAGACGCTAATGGAGTGGCCGCCTTCGAGTACGACCGTCCGCTCTCCGTTTTTGGCCAATTCGGCAATAACCAGATCGACGCGGTTGCGCGTAAACTTGATGAGGACTTGCAAGCGGCACTGGTAGCCGCAGTATCGTAAACAGAAGGAACGCGGACATGGGTGTGCTGCCCGGCTCCAGGTCTCCGATGATAGGTAAATTAAAATGCGCTTTGATAAAGGCCATAAAGAAAACACGCGAAAACGCATCATTGACATTGCGTCCAGACGCTTTCGAAAGGATGGGATTTCTGCATCCGGTTTGGCCGGCATCATGGCTGAGTCGGGGTTGACGAAAGGTGCCTTTTATCCACATTTTGATTCTAAGGATGCCTTGGTCCGGGAAGCACTCTCTAATGCACTGTCCACGCAGCTCGAAAATTTGATTGACGCCGCTGCCGGCGCGATTGGTATTGAAGATGCCATTCGTGGGTATCTGAGCGCATCACACCTGAATGGATATGAGGACGGTTGTCCTTCTGCGGCTTTACTGCCTGAAGTAGGTCGGCAACCAGACCTGACGAAGGAAGCCTATGAGGAAGGATTGCTCGCGTATGTTCGGATCCTCGCGACGCTATTTCCGAATCCGAAGTCTGAGCACAATCTGCAACGGGCGACAGCGCTTTTCAGCCTTATGGCCGGTACTCTTCAAATCGCCAGGGCGGTAGCTGACCCACAGCTCGCTGAAGAGATACTAGAGGGTGGTGTCGAAGCAGCGCTGATATTAGTCGCAGCTAGATAAGCGCGTGCGAGCGGTTCACCTGTTGCTCAGCTTCGTTTGGTTGAAATGTGCTGGTCAATTGGTTCGATATGCACTGCTTGTATGGAAAAAGGGGGAAATATATTTTTCTGATAGTAAATCTGCCCCCTATTTCGCACCTGCCGGATTTGATTGATTAATGCGGAATGACCCGAGTGGACGCCGCTCTGGCACCTGGGTTAGCTTCCGTATCTGTTTATATTTTGGGCTCCACAACCATGACTGATCGTCAGATCATTGTTCCAGATGGCATGAGATTGCTCTCCGAGCATGCTGGATATGCACCAGCTGTAAAGGTAGGGAAAACTCTTTACTGCGCTGGTCAGGTAGGCCGGACGCCGGAATTATCAGTTATCGAAGACCCCGAGCAGCAGTTTTTGGCAGCATGGGAAAATCTCCGGCTTGTCTTGGACGCCGGTGGCTGCGAATTTGAAGATGTCGTCGAAATGACAACTTATCACGTCGATATACACCGCCACATGCCAATTTTCAGACGCGTGAAGGATGAAGTCTTTCCTAGGAGCACATGTGCATGGACATGCATAGGTGTCAGTGAACTGGCTCGCCCCGGCCTTCTCGTGGAGATCAAATGCGTCGCCGTAGAGCGATAATTTTCTGATAGGCACCTGAATATGCAGATCTTAGATGGGTGTCCCCTTCTTTCGGCGAGTGGTCGCTTCTGGCCGATTGCGGTCTTTCCTTGCAAAATGAGACAGCGAGTAGATCCAGATTTCTCAGTTCAAGTCGATAACAACAGGTCAGTTACCGCTTCCTAAGTAGTGAGTCACAAGACACGGCTACCAAAAATTCTCACTTACTCATAGGGTATTTTGCATGTACCACCGTTGCCTTTCAATTCTGTGGCTTTGCCTCTTCTCTTCGATGTCATTCGCTGAAGCTCCGCGGCCTGAAGCTGTTGCCGAGTTTCTCGCAGCACAGAAGGACATGGATGATTTACAAAACGGCTATACGCAACTTCAGATCCTGGCGGCGCGGGCTGACACTGACCCAGCGAAAGGAAGGGCGTTCACTGAGGAGTTAATCAACATCAGCAAGCGCATGTACACGCACCTGGATAACGCCATCGCCGCCGGGCACGCCGTTGCGATGTACCAAAAGGCTAAGTTGCTGTTTGCAAAAAAGCCATTTAAGGACAATAAGGATATGTGTGAACTGTATGGTCGTGCAGCGGAGCGTGGACTGATGGCGGGTGCTTTGGAATATGCCAAATGCGTTAACTTTTACCCGCCCAGCGAAGAGTACACCAGGCGGCTGGAAATACTTCGGGCGACGGTTGAAGGTCAGGATCCCTATTTGTCGGAGTACCCATTGATGACCTCATTTCCATACTGCTTTCCCAAGCACAAACCAGCGTTGCAGCCGGGCGAAGACGCTGTCCAATGGGTTGTGGACAACGCGCGTCCCCAAGCATTGAGCGCTGAGGATTTTCGCGCAGAGGGTTATTACACGCTGGCTATGTCGGGAGCAGATGAGGAAACGAAAGCATCCAAGGCCGGATTCTTAAGATTGGCTTTCGCTCATGGGTGCCGAGAAGACACAGCGCGAATTGCGAAGTACTTGGGCGTTACAGTACCACCAGTGCCTGTTAGGGCTTCACCATCGGTGAAGTGATTCAGCTGTGCAAATCATTCATGGATTTCGCTCCTGCGGAGTAACCCTCTCTTTTTCGTTGATGCCGATAATGGGGCTCGCTAGGCTTCAGAGCGAATACCCAAAAAGCCGTGCGTGCAACCATTTGATGGGGACTCCCCGGTAGCAGGCTGTGTCCACTGTCTGCAAGTCGCCGAAAGCAGCCTTTGCCGAATGCCTGAATAATTGCTATCCACCAGCCACAACCTATAAATGGCAAACATCAAAATGGGCGCCTTAAGCGCCCGTAATCCCTTAACGTTCAACCTGCGCCTGAAGCCGCCGCCCAATCACCTCCAGCAAATCACACCCATCCCGCAATGGAATCACCAAAAGCTGCGCGAAATCCGAAAGCACCACCGTATCGCTGGCAATCTCGGAGCGAAACGCGATGTTTTCCAATACCTGGGTCACGGTACGAATACGGTAATCGGCAGTTGCGTGCAGTACGTCAAGCGGCGCCTGGGTATCGATGAGCATGGCGGCAGGGGTGCAGTCGATGCCGGTGATGGGGATGTATCTCTGCATGGGATTGCTCCATTTGGTTAGAGGGCTTATCCGATCCGCAGGTCGCCAAACCTGATCACCATGGTTGGCGACGGAAAGAACTATAGATTTGGGCTCCCAAGACGAACAAGGTGAGAGATTCCGAGGCCTTCGTAGGAATCATGAGAATTCTCCGTGGAAACGAACCGACTTTATCCACTTCTGTAGGAGCAATTACTCACACCGGAGAAAACCCCACCCCAACCCTGAGGCCGCGACATCCGGTATCCTGCGCCTCTGGAACACCATCCCGGCCCGAGGCGTTCCAATCGTCATCCCGGCCTCTCGAACAGTCTGCAAAGCAACGCAACAGGAGTCATGCATGTTGATAGGACATCGGTTCGAGCGCACCGCGCAGGGTGACCTGCACATCCATTCGCGCAACGTGGTGCAGAGCTTGGTCGTGTTGGTGATAGGGGCGTTGGCCTTTCTCTTGCCAATGGCGTTCGCCGTGTTCGTGATGGTTGATGGGGCCTCGTTGATGACAGAGGTGGATCCACTGTCCGCTCTATTGATGGTGCTGCTGTGGCTGCTGATTCCTGCCCTTGGCCTGCTGCTGGTGCTGTACACCGGCGTCCACGAGACGTTGGTGTTGTCGCGGGTCGACGGCGAAGGCAAGCGCCTGACCCGTAACTTTTTCGGGCGCCGCGAGCGTGTGCGATCGGCCTTCAGTATCGATGCTGCCAAATCCCTCGAACTGCGCCGCCTCCCGCAGGCTGGGCGAGCTCGCACCCAGCTGTGGCTGATACAGCGCGATGGCACTGCGCAGCGCCTGACGACCGACAACGTTCCGGTGGTGCCGGGCAGTCAGCGCACGGACCTGTGGCTGCGGGAGCTGGCCGACTACCTGGGCGTGGCGCTGCCCACCGAGGTCGTCGAGGGGGCGGCGCCAGTTGTGAAGGTGCCCTATAGGCCAACTCCGGCCCCTACCAGCGGCAAGGTGGTAAGGGCAGCCCGCCAGCGCCGGGAACAGGGTGACGCACCTGCGCCTGCGCCGACCGAGAAACTGGGCGTTCCTGCGCGTGCCTTGCTCACACTATTGGGCGCCTTCTTTGCGGTGCTGGAACTGACTAACGTCATGACCTTGGTGCCGGCCGTTTTTACTGGACGGTTGCGCGTCAGTGGCTTTCGAACGGGTTCGACGACGTTCTACTGGGCCGAGCAGCCGCTGAGCTTTTCCTTCAACTTGCTGGTGGGTGTCGCCGAGGGTGTGATCGTCGGCTTTATTGCCTGGGGTTGCCTACACGTGGCGATCCAGGGGCGCATGAATGCCAAGCCTTAAGGGCAGCGTCTAAGGAAACAGGCGTTGGGAACGATGTTGCTTCGAGTGGGCGAATTGGAAGAACCCAGCCTCGCCGAGGGCACTTGGTTGGATGAACGCTGTCTGGGTTTTTTGGAGAAAGCGGCGGCCGAGCTTGAGCATAGGGGGTATTGCGCTGATGCTTGCGCAGGCGGCGCCATCGAATGGGCGTGGCCTGCCAGGTTCTTGATCGGGTCAGTCGATTCACACAACCGAGGGGGTATCCATGCCTGTGACTGTTCGGGTTGCAATGGCGGACGACGCACAACACCTGTCCGCCATCGAGGCGTCCGCCGTCCTGGCGTTCCGCAGCATTGATGAGCTGAGCTGGGTGGCGCAGTCGCCGCCGATGTCCGTCGATCGACATCGCCAGCTCATTGCGCTATCGACGTGCTGGGTTGCCCTCGATGACGAAAGCAGGCCACAAGGATTTCTCAGTGCCGAGCGCTACGGTGAGGCTCTTCATATCCATGAGGTGTCTGTCGCACTGTCCTGGCAGGGCCAGGGCTTGGGGCGGCAGCTGATCGAGGTCGCGCAGGACTATGCCCGCTCCAACGGACTGCGTTTGATCACCCTCACGACATTCATCGACGTGCCCTGGAACGCCCCGTTTTATGCCCGCATGGGTTTCCAGGCTAAAGCCACCCAAGACCTGGAACCGCGACTGGCGGCCATATTGAATGCCGAATACCAACGTGGATATGCTCCGGGCAGCCGCTGTGCAATGGTCTGGTCAGTCACTTGAATACGATTTTTTTAACATCTGCAACGGAGACAAGCATGGAACGGAACAGCGCCTACATCACCACGACGCAAGCGCTGGAAAGCCTCTATGGCCCCGTCGCGGCACCCTCGATCCTCAAGGAAGTCGACCATATCCATCCGGTTTACCAGCCCTTCATCGAGGCGGCATCCTTTGTGATCCTCGCTTCCTCAGGCCCCGGAGGGCTGGATGCGTCTCCGAGGGGCGACGCGCCGGGGTTCGTTCATGTCCACGACAGCAAGACGCTGTATCTGCCCGACCGCCGCGGTAACAACCGTATCGATTCGCTGCGAAACATCGTTGAGGATCCCCGGGTCGCGCTACTTTTCCTCGTGCCGGGCGTTGGGGAAACCTTGCGCGTGAATGGCACGGCCAGGATATCCATCGAGCCAGACCTGTTGTCCCGCTTCGCAGTGAAAGGGCAACTCCCTCGAACCGTTCTGGAAGTCACCGTAACCAGTGTTTATTTCCAGTGCAGCAGGGCAGTGGTCAGGGCGGGGCTATGGGATGTGAAGCGGCAGATCGAACGCCGCGCACTGCCCACGGCAGGGGAGGTGTTCAAACGCATCTGCCCATCGCAGGTCGATGGCGACGCTTATGACAAGGCACTGCCGGAGCGTGTTGCCAATACGCTTTACTGACGGTTTTTTAAAGCACTTCAATACCCAGGCCCGAGAAGCCCTGGGTATTGCAGTTGTTGTCGATAAGCCGAGGTGCAGTTCCCCGTAAGATCATTTATTTGAAATGACGCCACTCATGTATTGATGGAGATCGCGCAGGTCCTTGACGCTCCAAGGGTGCGACGGGATCTTCACGCCATTCTCTTTCAAGGTCTTTGGAATCAGGTCTCCATTTGGGCGAAGTATGATCGAAGAGACAATCACACCCGGGTAATCGGTCAGTCGTTTCTTGAAGGCTGGTGTCGTAAGGTCAGGGGTTGGCGGGTTGCTTTTCTTGGCCAACGGCCCTGTTCCCTTGATGTCCGCGCCATGGCACACGGCGCATCGCTGAAGATAGAGCGTTTTCCCATTGGCGTTGTCCGCGAAGGACGCTGACGCTTGCATGAATGACAAGATGCCGAGTAGAGCGATGGATGATGTTTTGATGTTCATGTGACCGGTACAACTGATTTGAATGACTGACGCAACCTGTCTATCACTTGCTCAATTGACGGCCCCTGAATGGTTGGCGGCGTCGGGCTTTCCCCAAATTCCCGCCAGATGAACAACGTCAGCTCCGCGCCGTCGGTCAATGTCTGGGCATTCCCTTGACTCCCAAAAGTTTCCAGCAGCCTGTACCGCGTATCTTTCCAAAACAACGCCTCGACCCAGTCGTACACCGGAATGAAATGGAAGTGGATGGGGTAACGGGGATCGTGGCCGAATCGGCTGATGTAAAGCCATTTGGGGTTGAGCTGTGTTTCAAGGACGCTCTGGATGTGTGCCATCAGGCCACCCAGCTCCGCTAACGCCGACGCGGGCAATTGGACCAATGAGTTCACGTGAGTCTTGGCGCCGAGCATGAGGTAGCCGGGCAGGGCGGACGCCAAGTGATGGTTGACTGTCCAATGGCTGGTTTCATGGAGGATAAACGGTGGTGTTGGTTCCAAAGCTGACTCCCTGTCGTAGTGCGGTTAGGACCGATCCTTCAACTATGTAACATTTTTCAGCCGTGCGCCGACAGGCAAGGTTGATGAGAACTTGTGGCGAGGGAGGTGGGCGGTGGACCGAGTTGTTAGCTTTAGGGCAGCTTCGCGCCCCAACGGGGATAAATCCCCTCGCCACCTGGATAAAAGGAGGGCTGATTTATTTGCTTGATAGTAGTTCCGCTCCCTGATCGATCCTTCTTTTGTTATTTGTACTGGCAGCACTGGGCAGGCTTGGAGGTCTTTACGATGCGGCAGGCTTGACCGCAGCTGATTTTCTCGCAGCAGGTTTTGCGTCTGGTTTAGCCGCCGGTACGGCTGGTTTTTTCGTGGCGGATTTTGCTGTAGGTTTTGATGCAGCGACCGGTGGTTTTCCAACTTTTGAAGTCGCAGCTTTGGAAGCCACCGCTAATGTTGCAATCGGTTGTACCGTGAGTTCCACACCCAGCGCGGTCATCAATTTCCTGATAGTTTCAAACCGCGTTTTTGCTCCAGATTTCAGCACCTTATAAAGGCTTTCACGGTTAACTCCGGCATCTTTGGCGACTTTATTGACACCTTTGGCTTTTGCGACCTCGGCCAAAGCATGAATAAGGCTTTCCGTATTATCGGCTTTCATACTTTCAGCCAAATAAGCCGCTATAGCTTCTGGGGTATCGAGAAAGCGCGAAGCCTCGTAACGAGTCGTACCGGCAGTGCTGAGGCTAAGGACCGGCATATCCTCAGGGTTGAATTTGTCGCTCATGTCATTTACCTCTCAGGGCATCAAGAATCACTTTGGCTCTCTTAATGCCTCGTCTTTGATCTGTTTTATCGCTTCCGCTGAGCATCAAGTACTCTGCGATTCCCGAGCGTACAAAGTAGATTCTGTACCCCGGCCCGATAAAAACACGCATTTCGCTCACCCCATCGCCAATCGGTTCGCAATCACCAAAATTGCCATTTCGGGCGCGATCCAGGCGGGCCAAGATAGCCGCTTTTCCTTGGGTATCCTTCACACTGTCAAGCCAATCCTCAAAATCGGGCGTCTGGTGGATCTCGTACATTTTCTTATCGATCATAGCCTCACTTGTAGCCATATGGCTACTCCTGATGGATGGGAGATTGACTGCAGATCATGGTTCTTTTCATCGAACATGGAGCCGATGGTGTCGCTCCGGCTGGCAGTAGGTGCAGGGAAGCGGGGGGAGTCGATGCCGGTGATGGGGAGGTATCTCTGCATGGGATTGCTCCAATTGGTTTAGGGGCTGATCCGATACGAAGGTCGCCAAACCCGGTCGCTTTTGGGGGCGACGGGAATGACTTTAGATTTGAGCAACCAAGGCGGACAAGGTGAGGGATTCCGAGAGCTTCGTAGGAATTGTGAGACTTCCATGTGGAAACGAACCGACGAGCTCAGGTTCTGTAGGAACAGTCGGATCACGCCGGTTTCAGCAGATCTCGTAGTGCGGTTAGGACCCTTCTTTAGCGGTGTAACATTTTTCAGTTTGTGCGCTGACAGGGAAGGTTAATGAGGACCTGTGGCGAGGGAGCTTGCTCCCGCTGGCCGCGAAGCAGCCTTCGAACCAGCCCTGGGAGTTGACTGGCTACACCGTGTTGGCAGGTTTCAGGACTGCTTCGCAGTCCAGCGGGAGCAAGCTCCCTCGCCACGGGGTTTTGTGTTGGGCGGTGGACCGAGTTGTCAGCTTTAGGGCCGCTTCGCGCCCCAGCGGGGATAAATCCCCTCGCCACAAGAAGGGTCGGCGGGATGTCGCTCAGCGCAGTTCAATGGTGTTTGTGGCGAGGTTGCAAGTACCCTTCGAACTCCGTCTTCAACATCGTCAAAAACGCCTGTCTGGCAGGATGCCGGCCAGCGTTTTCATGCCAGTAGAACAGGTTGTCGATGCCCGTCAGCTCAGGGAACTCATACCCTATCCAGCCAGCCCCCTGGCGGTATTGCTCATAGATCCCACGAGGCACCAGCGAGACGCCGGCACCGGCACTGACGCAGCCGACGATGGCGCCATAGCTGGCGATGCTGATGATCGGTTGCACTTGGTCATGGCGCAGCAACCACTGCTCCAGGGCAAGGCGGTACGGACAGCCCGGGGGCCACATGAAAATGGCCTTGCCTTGCAGGTCTGCGACGTGGCGCAAAGGGCCGTGGGATTCGGAGGCGATGAGCATCAGGTCTTCGCGGTACATCACCGCGCGCTTGAGCCCCGGCCGTTCCACATCGACCGCTACGATCACACCGTCGAGCCGGTGGTGCTGGGTATCGTCCAGCAACTGTGCCCAAGTCCCCGTGCTCAGCTCCAGCGACACTTGAGGATACTGCGCGTGGTATTTGGCCAACAACTGCGGCAGGCGCCCCGTGGCGCTGGATTCGATGGCGCCTATGCGCAACGGCCCGCTTGGCGTGTGGCTGGGGTTTACCGCGCGGCGGGCTTCTTCCGTCAGGGCGAGGATTTTTGTCGCGTATCCCAGGAACACCTCGCCCGCCGGGCTGACCCGCAAGCCGCGACCTTCACGAAAAAACAACGGCGTACCCAACTCCCGCTCCAGGGATTTGAGCCGCGCCGTGATGTTGGACGGCACGCAGTGCAGCACTTCGGCGGCACGGGCGATGCTGCCGGTGGCGCAGACGGTCTTGAGCATGCGCAGTTGGGACAGTTCCATAGCTCACCCAAAGTGAATGATTGTCTGAGTTTAAGTCACTTGTATTGAAGGTGGGTGGTTTTGATACTGCGGGGTAAATAGACCAGACGCTCAGTGCGCAGGAACTCTGAATGGAAACCCAATGTATGCCGTTGGAAGGCTTGAAGAACCCCAGCAGACCCCGCGTAAAAGTGATTCTGGCGACGACGTTCGTGATTCTTTGCTGGGCCTATTCGCCGATTGGTATTCGCATCGGCTTGCAGGCCTACGAACCGGGTCAGCTGGCGTTGGTGCGGTTTCTCATCGCTTCGGTGTTCATGGCCGTTGTCGCTGTGGCGAAGGGTATTTCCTGGCCGCGTCTTGGGGATTTGCCGTTGCTGGCGGTGTTGGGTTTCTTTGCCGTGAGTCTGCACCACATCGCCCTCAATTACGGCCAACGGGGCGTCAGTGCCGGGGCGGCCAGTGTCCTGGCCCAGTCCACGCCTTTGTTCAGCACGTTGCTGGCGCACTTTGTCTTCAAGGACAGAGTCGGCGCTTGGCAATGGGGCTGTGTCCTGTGCGGCTTGCTTGGCGCTGCCGTGGTCGTTACGGGGGATCGAGGCTGGGGTGACATGGACGCCCGTGGGCTATTGATCCTGCTGGCGGCGCTGTCCTGGAGTGTGTATTTCGCTTTGCAGAAGCACCATACCCACCGCTACGACGGCTTGACCCTGGTTTGCTACACCGTCTGGTCGGGCACACTCCTGTTGTTCATTTTCGCGCCTGGCATGTTGAGCGCGGCGCGACAGGCTTCGGTTTCGGTGAACCTGGCGGTGTTGGTTCTGGGTATTTTTCCCAGCGCGCTGGCGTACCTTGCTTGGGCTTACGTGCTGGCCCACAGCAACGTGAGCCGAGCCTCCATGGCGCTTTACTTGATACCGCCCACGGCGATGTTGATGGCTTGTCTAGTCCTGGCCGAACGTCCAGCGGCGATGGTGATTGTTGGGGCGGTTATCGTGTTGGCGAGTGTGCTTGCGTTGAATGTCGAACCGGCGAGTGTGGCAAAAGCCGGCTGATTCTGTAGCGGATGTGGGCAATGATGTTCGATGCTGTCCTGTTTAGGGCTGCTGCGCAGGCCAGCGGGAGCAAGCTCCCACGCCACGGTTGTGTTTCGAGCTAACAACTTTCGATCGCTCCCGTGCGTGGGAATGCCACTTGGGACAATCAACGTACCGCCACCTTATTTTTTAACCTGATAATCCTGGCCCCACACGCGCACGGTGTTGATTTTCTCGTTCAACCCTTCAAACACAAACTTCTGCCGCACGGCCGTCTTCGGCGGAATGGTGACTTCATCCGGGTTTTCAAACCCTGCGAGCTTGTTGGCGTAACCGGCCTGGTCGATGGCGAGCAGGGCGCCCGTCTGGCCGAGGTTGATCAGGCGCAGTTGCGTGTCGGTGCTGTTCTTGAAGCCGAGGGTGATGCTGAAGGTGTCGTCAACGGGCTCCAGCTTCAGGACTTCGATGGTGACGCGGTCTTTCAGTTGCTCATTGGAAGAAATGATCGCGGCACCATCGGCGCCCTGCACCGATTCGCGGCCATCGAGCACGCCTTCGCTGACGCCGCCCAACAGGTTCTTGCCGGCGGTAATGAAGCTTGAAACGGCTGCCTTGGTCGAGTCCTTGATAAGGCTGCCGTCGGTTGGCTCGCCTTCGGCGAAGCACAGCGAGCTGAGCAAAAGGCTGGAGACGAAGAGGGTGGAGCGTGACGGCAGAAGGTTCATACCTGAGTCCTTGAGGGGGGCAGCGACATCGCCCGGCAACAGGGCGAACGGCAATGATAGCCGTGATCATGGGCCGCTAGCGATCTGCTTCCTTGAGTTTTTCCGACATCTTCACCAGCGTTGCCAACGAGTCCGCATTCATCTTGCGCATCAACGACCCGCGGCGCACTTTCACGGTCACCTCGCTCAAGCCCAGTCGGGCGGCCACCTGCTTGTTCAACAGCCCGGACACGACCAGGTCCATCACCTCGCGTTCGCCGTCAGTCAACGCGCCATGCCGACGTTTCAACGCGTCGACACTCGCCGCGGCCTTGCGCCGTTCCTGGTCGCGGTTCAGGCCCAGGGTGATTGCATCGAGCAGGTCCTGTTCGCGGAACGGCTTGGTCAGGAACTCCAGCGCCCCGGCCTTCATGGCTTTGACGGACATGGGAATGTCGCCATGGGCGGTGATGAACACCACCGGGACCTGGATATTCAAACGCGCCATTTCCTGCTGGAAATCCAGCCCACTCAGGCCCGGCATGCGCACGTCGAGGATCAGGCACGCCGGGACGTCCGGTCGTTCGGCGTCCATGAATTCACGGGCCGAGCCGAAGGCCGTGCTCGCCAGGCCCACGGAGGCCAGCAGGTCTTGCAGTGAAGCCCGCACCGAAGGGTCGTCGTCGACGATGAAGACCCTCGAGTCGGCCTGGTCTTGCATGTCAGTTTGGCTCATCGGATTCCCTTGTGACGGCGGGCAGGGTGAAGTGAAAGGTCGAACCTGAGGGCGAATGGCTGGTGGCCCAGAGCCGTCCGTCATGGGCCTCGATGATCGAGCGGCTGATGGCCAAGCCCATCCCCATGCCGTCCTGCTTGGTGCTGTAGAAGGCGTCGAACACCCGTTCGCGGTCGCTGGCCGGCAAGCCATTGCCTTGGTCGGATACCGAAAAGAGCAGTTGCCCAGGCGATTCGAGCGTCACCTGAAACTGCAGAATCCGCTGGTCGACGGCAACCTGACGCATGGCGTCGAGCGCGTTCATCGCCAGGTTCAGGATCACTTGCTGGATCTGCACTTCGTCCGCCAGCATCGGCGGCAGTCCGTCCTGGACCTGCACCTGCACAGTGATGTTCTGCTCGTTCAGCTCGCCCGTCATCAGGCGCAACGCGGCATGGACCGTGTCGGCCACGTTCAGCCACTGCTTCGTTGGTGCTTGATGCCGGGCCATGCCGCGCAACCGAGCGATGATGTCACTGGCCCGGTGGGTGTCGGCGATGATCCGCTCCACCGCCTGCCGGGCCTTGGGCAGGTTGGGCGGCTCAGTCGCCATCCAGCGCAGGCAGGCACCGCCGCTGGCGGCCACGGCAGCCAGGGGCTGGTTGACTTCGTGGGCAATCGAGGCGGCGAGTTCGCCGAGCATATTGATGCGGGCGATGTGCGCCAGGTGGGCACGGGTCTGGTGCACCGTGCGCACGGCGGCCGAAAGCCGCAGGGCCAGGTATGTCGTGCCGGCGATGGCCGCGAGGCTGATCAGCACGTTGATCAGCCCGGCCTCCGTGTCGCCAAAACGCGTCAGCCGATAGCTCAGGATCGTCAGGACCATGCAGAGCAGCGCGACCCCGGCCACGGCGCGTGCCGGCAGGATTCTCACCGCGATCAGCACCACCACGATCTGGAAGACCCCGACGGCGATTTCCAGATCGGTGACCGTATCGATCGCCGCGATGCCGAGGGCCAACCCCAGCAGGAGCAGCAGGCGCAGGGTCAACTGGGTTCTTCTCATCGAGTGTCCATCGCGCATTGCTCCAACGACCGATCCACGCAGTTTATACCGCAGCACCTCAGGATGGATTGTCCAGGCTGAACTGATCGGCCACTTCGTCATAGGCGAACAACTCGGCGTAGCGCCCCCATTGCGTGACACAGTCCAGCGTAATAGCGGCATCGTGCTCGGACATGAAATCTTCCAGTTGGTCACGGAAACGCCTGGCCGGTGCGGTGCGGGTGGGGCGGTCGTCCAGCACCCGGCGCACATGCCCCACCAACGGCACATATTTAAGCAGGTGGCGGGCAAACAGGTGCTTGCGCTCATCCACCGCTGACTCGGCGTAGCGCTGCCCGGCCGGCAGGAGGGTGATGTGGCCGTCCTGCAGGTCGGCCAGGCGCAGGAGCTGCAACACCTCGGCGACCGGCAAAAGATCACTGGCGGTGTAGCGCAATGCGTCGGCGAGCTCGCGCAAATCCGCTTGGCCGGCAAACGGCTGATCCTGCACCGCTTCGATCAGCCCGGCCAGGGCATTGCTGGAAATCGACGGCAGGACCATGTCCACGCCACTGCCTGCAAAGCTCTCCTGGCGTGCGGAGCCGACATTCGCGCCGCCGGCCATCTGCACGTAAATGTGTTCGACCAAGGCTTGGAACGCCGGGTCGGCGCGATTGCGCGGCTGGCTGAGGTCCACGGCGATCTCACTCATGACCCGCCCCGGGTTGGAGGAAAAAATCAGTATCCGGTCACACATCAGCACGGCTTCTTCGATGTTATGGGTGACCATCAGGATCGACCTGATCGGCATGCGCCCCTCACGCCACAACTCCAGCAGATCGGTGCGCAGCGTTTCGGCGGTCAATACGTCCAGGGCGGAAAACGGCTCGTCCATCAACAACACATCCGGATTGACCACCAGTGCGCGGGCCAGGCCGACGCGCTGGCGCATGCCGCCCGACAGTTCCTTGGGGAAGGCGCTTTCGAAGCCGTCGAGGCCGATCATATCGATGGCGGCCAGCGCCCGCCGACGTCGCTCAGGCGCCGCCACGCCCAAGGCTTCGAGGCCGATCTCGACGTTTTGCAGCACCGTCAGCCAGGGGAACAGGGCGAAACTCTGGAACACCATGCGCACCGAACTCGCCAGCCCTTGGGCATTGGGCGGAAAATCCACCACCCCCGTGGAGGGAGAAATCAGGCCCGCGATGGAGCGCAGCAAGGTCGATTTGCCGGAACCTGAGCGCCCCAGCAGACCGACGATTTCGCCCTCGTCCAGGCGCATGCAGACATTGTCCAGGACCCGGCGCTCGGCACCGCCCGCCGTGCCGTAGACATGGCCGACTTGCTGCACATCCACCAGGCAGCGTTTGTCTATCACTTGCATGGGATTGCCCTCAATCAATTCGAAGCCGACGTTCGGCGAAACCGTACAGCGGGCGCCACAGCAACCGGTTGAAACCCACCACGAAAATCGACATGACCACGACACCCAGCGCCACCCGATGCAGATCCCCGGCCGTGGTGGCCTGGGCGATAAAGGCACCCAAGCCGGACGCATACAGATGCTGATCGCCCCAGGACACCGCCTCGGCGACGATGCTGGCGTTCCATGAACCACCCGCTGCCGTGAGGGCGCCGGTGATGTAATAAGGGAAGACGCCCGGCAGCGCGACCTGGCGCCACCACTGCCAACCGCGCACGTGGAAGCTGCGCGCCGCCTCGCGCAAATCCGTCGGCAGGGCGCTGGCACCGGCAATCACGTTGAACAGGATGTACCACTGGGTGCCCAGGATCATCAGCGGCGAGAGCCAGACATCGGGGTTGAGTTTCAGGGCGACGATGGCGATCACCGCAAACGGAAACAGCACGTTGGCGGGGAAGGCCGCCAGCAATTGCGCGACGGGTTGCAGACGCTCGGACCAGCGCGGGTTCAAGCCGATCCAGACGCCGATGGGCACCCACACTACGCTGGCCAGCACGATGAGCACGCTGACTCGCAACAGGGTGGCCAGGCCCAGACCGAAGGTACTGGCGACGTCGTCCCAGCCCAACGTGCTGCCAATGAAACGCGACAGGTGCAGGATGCCGGCGATGCAGGCCGCGGCGACCAGGGTGAGCCAAGCCAGGTCGGCGGCGCGGCTGACGCGGGCGCTGGTCTTGAAGCGGATGGACGGCAGCCGAGGAATCTTTTCCAGAAACAACGACGCCTTGATGCTACCCAGCGCCAGCAGCACCCAGGGCACCAGGCGAGTCGAGCGCAGCAGGTCATAGCCCCTGGACCGTGGGCGTTTCTGGGAGGCGGTCTGTTCAAAGCGGAATTTGTCCGCCCAGGCGACAATCGGCCGGAAAAACAGCAGGTCATAGGCAATGATCACCCCAACCATGGCCAGCACCGCCCAGGCGATCGCGGCGATGTTTTGCTGCTCGATCGCCAGTGCCAGCCATGAACCGATGCCCGGCAGGCTGACGGTGGTGTCGCCGACGGTAATCGCTTCGGACGCGACGACGAAAAACCAGCCGCCGGACATCGACATCATCATGTTCCACACCAGGCCCGGCGTGGCAAACGGTAGCTCCAACCTGACGAAACGTTGCCATGGCGAAAACGAGAACTGTCGGCTGACGTCGTAGAGATCGTTGGGCACGGTTCTCAGGGATTGATAGAAACTGAAGGTCATGTTCCAGACTTGGCTGGTGAAGATGGCGAAGATGGCCGCGCACTCCACGCCGGTCTCCTTGCCCGGGAACAGTCCCATGAAGAACACAACGGTAAAAGTGAGAAAGCCCAGGACAGGCACCGATTGGAGAATATCCAACGCCGGCAGGATAACCATGGCCGCCTTGCGGCTTTTGGCTGCCAAGGTGGCAATGACCAGGGAAAAAACCAATGAAACAAACAAGGCGATGAACATGCGCAAAGTGGTGCGCAAGGCATACTCCGGCAGGTGCACCAGGTCCAGGGACAGTGGCGAAGCGTCCAGCACGCCGAGGGGCTGGTTCATCTGATCCAGGCCATGGAATACAAAGGCAGCCAAGAGCACCAGGAGGCCCAATAGCACCATGTCGGCGCGCCAGGAGTGGGCGGGGAGTTGTCCTCTGTTTTTGAAGGGCGTCAATGCGGGGGCAAGGAATGAAGGGCGCATGGCTCACCTCTATTACGCTTTGAAAATCAGGGCTGCGACCACACTGGCGATCATTGGAAGTTGAAGCGCACTTGAACGGGGGCGTTAAAGGCCCGGCAAGATTAAGTGTTGCCCGGGGCGGTGACCACGCTGACTTGGGACAGGAAAATATACGTTGGTATATCCGTTCCCTTCGGTGAGAGAACCATGGGGTAGGGCTTTATCTTTTGTGGCTCACTGACGTTGCGCGAGGAGGGTGGAAGGGCGTTCGTCTGATCCGTATTTTCCTGCGCCAGGTGCCTCTGTAATGCACCCGGGCCCGGCCCCAGAATAGCCACGCGGCCAGCCTATCGAGCTGCCCGTGTGCTGCAACTTTTTGGTCCAGGAGTGCTCATGGCGAAGATGGCGATTTTTCTAGGCGGGTTTTTGGCACTGACTCTTTTGATCGGCGTGCTGGCGACGATTTCGCCCGTATAGGCACAAGCGGATGAAGCATCTGTGGCGAAGGATTGCATCTCGCCACAACTCCACTGTGGGAGCGAGCTTGCTCGCGATAGCGGTGGTTCAGCTTGCATCCATGTTGAATGGGCCGTCGCCATCGCGAGCAAGCTCGCTCCCACAGGTTTTGATTGCCTTTTTAATCGGTTACCGATGCAAGATCACCTGCGCAATGTCCTGCAACCCCATCACCCGTTGCGCAGCATTGAGTTTGATCGCTTCCTTGGGCATGCCGAAGACCACGCAGCTGGCTTCGTCCTGGGCCACGGTGCTGGCGCCGGCGTCGAGCATTTCCTTCAGGCCGCGGGCGCCGTCGTCGCCCATGCCTGTCATGATGATGCCGGTGGCGTTGCGGCCGGCGAATTTGGCGACTGAGCGAAACAATACGTCCACCGAGGGGCGGTGACGGTTGACCAACGGGCCGTCCACCACTTGCACGTGATAGAACGCGCCGCTGCGGGTCACCATCATGTGTTTGCCGCCCGGGGCGATGAGCGCCAGGCCCGGGTGGATGCGGTCGTTGTTACGGGCTTCGCGCACTTCGATCTGGCACAGGCTGTTGAGCCGGGCGGCGAACGAGGCGGTGAATTTTTCCGGCATGTGCTGGACGATGACGATGCCCGGGCACACCCGTGGCAGGGCGGTGAGCACCGCTTCCAGGGCCTGGGTGCCACCGGTGGAGGTGCCCAGGGCGACGATGCGTTCGGTGGTCTGCGCCATGGCATGGCCGGCGGCGGGCAGCATGGCGTCGGCGGTGAGTTTGATCGCCGGCGCCAGCGCCGCCGGGGCGGGTCGCTTGCCGAGGTTGCGCACGTTGACCTGGGCGGCGGCACGGATCGCCGAGACCAATTCGGGCGCCGACTCCAACAGAAAGTTCTTCAGCCCGGTGGTGGGCTTGGTGATGATTTCCACCGCGCCGGCGGCCATCGCCTGCAACGTCGTTTCCGCGCCCCGGGGCGTCAGGGACGAACAGATCACCACCGGGGTGGGGCGTTCGCTCATGATTTTCTTCAGGAAGGTGATGCCGTCCATGCGCGGCATTTCCACGTCCAGCACGATCACGTCGGGCCATTCCTTGGCCAGTTTATCCATGGCGAAAATCGGGTCGGATGCCGCGCCCATGACGTGGATGTCCGGTGTCTCGCTGAGAATCGCCAATAACACCTGGCGAACCACGGCAGAGTCATCCACCAGCAGTACATTGATCTTTTTTGCCATGGTCAGTGCCGGGTCCTTATGGGTTGGTGCCTGACCCACACATCGCCACTGCACAGGTCGAAGATGATGCTGCGGTGGCCGGTGCTGCCCATGTCCTGGGCGATCAGGTCGAGGCGATAGAGGGCGGCCATTTCCAGCGCGGCGTTGACGTTCAGTCGCGCCACATCGCCGTAGGGCACATGGCGTTGCAGCTCGGGGAACATCTCCCCGCCGCCGAACAGCTTGAGTTGGTAGTCCTCGGGGTCGGTGTGGTGCGCCCGGGCCTGACGGATGAACAGTTCGATGGCTTCGTCGGCATAGAGGCCGTTCAGTGCGGTGGAGCAGCGCACTCGACTGGGCAGCATGAAGTGGCACATGGCGCCGATCCTGCGTTCGGGGTGCCACAGCGTGATCGCCACGCAAGAGCCAAGGATCGTGCGCAGGCGGGTCGGGCAAGTGGCGAAGCGAAACTCCCCTGGCGCCAGGTACTCCTCGGCTACTGCTCTGATGGCGGCGTTCATGGTTTGCGGTAAATCGAGGGCGCCACCAGTTTCAACGCATCGGATACACCGTTGAGACTCTCCGAGTGGCTGACGATGAAATACCCGCCGGGCTTGAGTCGGGGGATCAAGCGAGCGACCACTTTGCTTTTGGTGGGTTGGTCGAAATAGATCATGACGTTGCGCAGGAAGATCACATCGAACTCCCCCAGCTCCGGCAGGGTGTCGTTGAGGTTGACCTGGATGAAGTTGACCCGGTTGCGCAACGCCCGGTCGATGAGGAACGTGCCTTGTTGGCTGCCGGTGCCCTTGAGGCAATATTTCACCAGCAGCGGCTGGGGCAGGGTGCGGGCGCGTTCCATCGGGTAATGCCCGGAGCGTGCCTTGGCCAGCACCTGGCTGCTGATGTCCGAACCGATCACTTCCCAGGGTGTGGTGCCCAGCCCTTCGGCCAGGGTCATGGCCAGGCTATAGGGTTCTTCCCCGGAAGAGCTGGCCGCGCTCCACAGGCGGAAGGTCTTGCCCGGCGTTGCGTGGGGCAGTACGTGTTGGCGCAGGAAGTCGAAATGTTTGGGCTCGCGGAAAAAGTAGGTCTCGTTGGTCGTCAGCAGGTCCAGCGCCACTTGTAATTCATCGGTGCGCTGGCCGTTCATGATCAGCTTGAAATACTCGCCGTAGCTGTCCAGCCCATAGTGCTTGAGGCGCTTGAACAGACGCCCGGCCACCAGGGCTTTCTTGGCCTCGGACAGGTTGATACCGGCGGCCTGGTACAGCCAGGACTGGAACTGGCCGAACTCTCGGTCACTGAGCGCCAGCGCGCTCGCCGTGCGTTCCTTGCAGCTATCGGCGTTCACGGGGCATCCACTTCCAGCGCGTTCGGGCTGGTTTCGGCGAGTTGGGACATTTCGTCGATGGACAACACGCGGTCCACCTCCAGCACGATGACGAACTTGCCATCGACCTTGGCCATGCCACTGATGAAATCGGCCCGGATCTTCGCGCCGAAGCTCGGTGGCGGCTCGATCTGCGAGGCCGGGATTTCCAGCACCGCCGACACCGTGTCCACCAGCAGGCCAATGTCCTGGGCCTGGCCGTCGGCGCTCGACGCCTCGATGATCACCACGCACGAGCGCCGGCTGATCGCCGAATTCGGCCGGCCGAAACGGGCCGACAGGTCGACGACCGGCACGACGGCACCGCGCAGGTTGATCACCCCGCGCACGAAGGTCGGCATCATCGGCACCACGGTCAGGTTGCCGTATTCGATGATTTCCTTGATGCACAGGATGCCGATGGCAAACATCTCCGTGCCGAGCATGAACGTCAGGTATTGCGCTTCTTCCTCGACCGCGATGGCGGTTTGACGTGTGGTCGCGATGGCGCCCATTGCTTTTTCTCCTTTAAGCAAGCCTGTGGAACCGGGCCATCAGAACCGGGTGAATTCCGATTCGTCCGGGGCGCTGGCCATGTTGTAGGCAAACGCCTTGGGCATGATCGGTGCCGGTGCCCGCGTCGGTTTGCGGCCGGAGGAGCCTGGGGTGTTATCGACCCTGGCAACTTGCACAGCAGACTTGGGCGGCGTGTCCAGGGTGAAGAAGCTCATGGCCTGTTGCAGCTGTTCGGCCTGGCTGCTCATTTCCTCGGCGGTGGCGGCCAGCTCTTCGCTGCTGGAGGCGTTCTGTTGGGTCACCTGGTTGAGCTGGGTCATGGCGGTGTTGATTTGCGCCACACCGGCGGCCTGTTCTTCAGAGGCGGCGCTGATTTCCTGCACCAGGTCCGAGGTCTTGTTGATCGAGGGGACCATCTCGTTGAGCAGGTTCCCAGCTTTTTCCGCCATATCGACGCTGCTGGAAGATAGCTCGCCGATTTCCTGGGCAGCCACCTGGCTGCGCTCGGCCAGCTTGCGCACCTCGGCGGCGACCACGGCGAAGCCTTTGCCGTGTTCACCGGCGCGGGCTGCCTCGATGGCGGCGTTGAGCGCCAGCAGGTTGGTCTGGTAGGCGATGTCGTCGATGATGCTGATGCGCTGGGCGATTTTCTTCATCGCCACCACGGTCTGCTGCACCGATTCGCCGCCGTCGGTGGCTTCCTTGGCGGCTTTGCTGGCCATGCCATCGGTGACCTTGGCGTTCTCGGTGTTCTGGTTGATGCTGGCACTCATCTGCTCGATGGACGCACTGGTTTCCTCGACACTGGCCGCCTGCTCGCTGGTGGCCTGGCTCATCGATTGCGCGGTGGCGCTGACTTCTTCGGAAGCACTGGCCAGGTTGTCCGCAGCGTTACGCACTTCGCCAATGATGTGCGAGAGCTTGCCGATCATGTTCTGCATGGCGTTGAGCACCATGCCGGTTTCGTCCTTGGAGCCGCCTTCGATTTTTGCGTTCAGGTTGCCTTCGGCCAATTGCTCTGCGACGGTCGCGGCCTGTTTCAAGGGGCGGGAGATGATGCGCGAGATGAACAGCGCCAGGCCCAGGCCTACCAGCAGGGCGGCAATCAGCGCGACGATGATCGACAGGCGCGATTTTTCAAACAGCGCTGCGCCACGCTCGCTGGCGGCGCCAGCGCCGACGTCATTGAGTTCCACCAGTTTTTGCAGGTCGTTGACCACTAGATCGAATTGACGCTTGGATTCGCCCTTGAGCAGGGCATGGGCTTGCTCGGTCAGGTTTTGCCGAGACAGCGCAAGCAGGTCCTTGCTGACGGCGAGGTAAGCGGCCCAGTCATTGCGGGTGGTTTCGAACAGCTGGCGATCTTCCGCGTTGGAGAGCAGTTTTTCATAGGTCGCCATGCGGGTTTCAAAACCCTTCCTGGCTTCTTCCGCTTCTTGTTCGACGGCGAGGCGTTCCTGTTCGGAATCGGCGGTAATGTGGCGGTTTTCCTTGAGGCGATAGTTTGCCCCGTAGAAACGCATGCCCGAGGCCGCGCGCATGGACGGCATCCAGTTTTCCCGGATCTCGACGGTGGTGCTGTTCACCTCGCCCAGTTGGATGATCGCGAACACCCCCATGACGGCGGTCAGGGCCAGCACCACAAGAAATGAAGTGATCAGTTTGGTGGCGATTCTAAGATCGTAGAACCATTTCATTGGGAAGTACCTCTCCATGGAATTGCTAAAGCGTCAGCGAGCGTTGGCTTGTTGTAATTGAGTCGGGGTGTAGCGGTTTTCTGTCTGGGCGATCTGAGTGAGCAGCGCCGGTACGTCGAGAATCAACGCCACGGCGCCACTGCCCAGGATGGTCGAGCCACTGATGCCGCGAAGGGCACCAAACAGCTTGCCCAGCGGTTTGATCACGGTCTGGAATTCACCCAGCAAGTCATCCACCACCAACCCGGCCTTGAGTTCGGCGTAGCGCACCACCACCACGTTCTGCCGACGCGCGGCCGGGCCTTCGTGGCTGAAGTGATCGCGCAGGTAGACCAGGGGCAGCACCTCGCCGCGCAGGTCGAGGTAGCCTTGCTCGCGGCTGGCGAGCCCATCGTCTTCGCTCAGCTCGATGCATTCCTGGACCATGTCCAGCGGTATCACATAGGTCGACTGACCGATGCTCACCAGGAAGCCATTGATGATCGCCAGGGTCAGCGGCAGGCGGATGCGCACCACGGTGCCCTTGCCGGGCTGGCTGTCCAGGTCCACGGTGCCGCGCAGCAGGGTGATGTTGCGCTTGACCACATCCATGCCCACGCCACGCCCCGAAAGGTTGGTCACGGCCTGGGCTGTGGAGAAGCCGGGTTCGAAAATCAGGTTGTAGATTTCCTGGTCGGTGGGGCTGGCACCTGGCTGCACCAGGCCACGTTCCTGGGCTTTTTCCAGGATCCGGTCACGGTTCAGGCCGGCGCCGTCGTCGGCGATTTCCAGCACGATGCTGCCGGAGTCGTGATACGCGTTGAGGTGCAAGTGCCCCTTGACCGGTTTGCCGGCTGCCAGCCGGGCCTCGGCGGTTTCGATGCCGTGGTCCATGGCGTTGCGCAGCAGGTGCATGAGCGGGTCGCCGATTTTTTCCACCACGGTCTTGTCCAGCTCGGTCTCCGCGCCGCTGATGATCAGGTCGATGTCCTTGCCCAGCTCCTGGCTGACATCGCGCACCACCCGACGGAAGCGGTTGAAGGTTTCGCCAATGGGGATCATGCGCAGGCGCAGGGCACCGTCGAGAATTTCTTCGACCAGCCCGGAGACCGACGAGGTGGCTTCCTGCAACGGGTCGTTGTGGCAGGTGCGGGCCAGCAGGCTGGCACCGGCGCTGGCAATGACCAGTTCGCCCACCAGGTTGATCAACTCGTCGAGCTTGTCGGCGTTGACCCGTACGTAGGTGCCGTCCTTGGCCTTGCTGTCGCTGGTCACCGCTTGTTTGTCGGTGGCGATCTGGGCGGGCATGCGCGGTGTCTTGCGCTGGTCGGACAGCAACTCGCCGGTGGCGACCAACGCGGTGGTTTCTTCGGCCGGTTCCGGTGATGTGGTCACCAGGCCGGTGTTGGCCGGGGGCGCGATGTCGTCATCGTGGGCAACGATCTCGACCTCGCAGTCTTCCCGGACGAAATCGAACACTTCGTTGATCGCCCCGTGGCTGGCGGCCGAGCGAAACTCGATGTCGAAGCCCAGGTAACAGGACTCGGCGTCCCAGGCATCGGCGGCGGGCAGGGCGTCGGTCAGGGTGGTGATGTCGACGATTTCACCCAGGGTTTGCAGGTAGCGCAGGAACGACAGCGGGTCCATGCCGTTGCGAAACACCTCCTGGCCGAAGCGCAGGGAAAGGTGCCAGAGGCGCGTTTCGCCGGGTTCGCGGGTTTCGGTTTCCTGCGCAGGCTTGGGGGCCGTGGCCTGCGAGGGCGCCTGGTACTCTTGCAGGATCTGGCACAGCTCCACTTCCCGTTGCAGGGCCGGCGGCGGCAGCGATGCGCCCTGGTTGGCGGCCACGTTGACCAGTTCCAGCATGTGGTCGCTGGACTTGAGCAACACCGCAATCAGGCCGGCGTCCACCTCGACGCTGCCATTGCGCAGGCGGTCGAGCACGTCTTCGACGATGTGGGTGAAGCTGACGATCGGTTCCAGGCCAAACAGGCCGGCCGAACCCTTGATCGTGTGGGCCGCTCGGAAGATCGCGCCGATGGCGTCATCGTCGCCGGGGTCGGTTTCCAGTTGCAGCAGCGACTCTTCCATCGCCTGCAACTGTTCCCGTGCCTCGACGATGAAGGTCTGTTGTGCCTGATCGAGATTGATGCTCACGCTCATTTCCTTTGTCGTGTCCGACGTCCTAGGCAACCAGGTTGCACAGGGCAAGTGTCTCCGTGACGGCCTGGCTTTGGCCGGTGAGGGTCAGTTGGGTCCCGGCCCGGGAGGCCTCGCGCTGCACCATCAGCAGCAGTTGCAGGCCAGCGCCGTCCATCTCGGTGATCTGCGACAGATCAAGGGCCATTCGTGGCGTTGCCCCCAGGTGCGGCAGCCACTGCGCGGCCAGCTCCGCCGCGGTGTAGATCGTCAGCTCGCCGTCGATGTGCACCTGGGCAGTGTCATCCTGTGTTTCGTAGTGCAACGGCATTGGAGCCTCCAGCTATCAAGGAAGAATCAGCTTGGATACCGCCGCCAGCATCTGCGCCGGCTGGAACGGCTTGACCACCCAGGCCTTGGCCCCGGCGGCCTGGCCTTCCTGTTTCTTCGATTCCTGGGATTCGGTGGTGAGCATGATGATCGGCGTGAACTTGTAGCTGGCCAGCTTCTTGACCTCCTTGACGAAGGTGATGCCGTCCATGTTGGGCATGTTCACGTCACTGATGATCAGATGCACTTTCTGGCCGTTGAGCTTGCCCAGCGCGTCCTTGCCATCGCTGGCTTCGATCACGTCATAGCCGGCACTTTTCAACGCGATGCCGACCACCTGCCGAACGCTCGCGGAGTCGTCGACAACCAATACACTTTTAGCCATGAGTGGCTCTCCTAAAAGAAGGTAATTTCCTGTGAACTCTGTTGCGCGCTCGAGTCGCCGTGGTGATTGCGGCGTTGCTCGTCGGTGGCGTAGGTGGTTTCCATGCGTGCCAGCCATTGGCGGGCATCGATGGAGACGGCCTGGTCGGGCGACTGACTGGCCTGCTGCAGATGCACATGCAGGTCCTCTATGTTGTCGCGCACGTGGCTGAGGATCTGGCTGACTCGATCCTGGAACTGCAGGCTGACCAGTACCTCGGTGAGTTCATCGCGAATGCCGAAGCTTTCCCGTTGCAGCATGTCGGCCGAGTCGGCCAGTCGGCCGGTGACACTCTTGAAGCGCTCCAGCACCTGCTGGATGCTTTGCTCGGAGGCACTGACCGAATGGCTGTCCTGGTCCGCGCCGCTGGAGGCGGCATGCACCAGTTGGGTGATGGCGGTGTTGATGATGTCGACCTTGGCCGACATCTGCTGGCCGGTCTCGCTGGACTTGCTCGAGAGGCTGCGCACGGCGTCGGCCACCACCGCAAACCCACGCCCGGCCTCGCCGGCACGGGCGGCTTCGATGGCGGCGTTGAGGGCCAGCAGGTTGGTCTGCGCGGCAATCGCCGCGACGTCGGCGGCCATGGTCCGCAGCTCGCCGGTATAGGCTGTCAGGTTGCGCACCTGGGCCAGGGTTTCGTCGCGGCTGGCCTGGGTGGCCTTCAGGGAATCGATGACCTTGACCAGTTCACCTTCGCTTTGGGCCAGCACCTGCACGGCGCCGCCACTGCTGCTGCCGGCCAGTTCACCGGCGGCCAATTGCGAGGCTTGCACGGTGTCTTCCAGGCGTGACGAAATGCCGGTGAAGCGGCTGGTCAGGGAGACGATCGCAGTCTCGGTCTGCTGCCGGGAGCTTTCGACCTGCTTGGCCCAGATCGGCATGGCACCGAGGATGACGTCGTTGAGTTGTGCGTGGGTTTTATGGGCCAGATGCTCGCTGCCTTGCAGGTCGTGGCTGGCCATGGCGGCGGTGAGGGCGCTGTCGAACTGCTGGCGTTGCGAACGCGCACCCCATACGCCAGCACCGACGCCCAAGACCAGGATCGCCACACTCAAACCGATGTTTTGCCCACTCGCGCCATTGAGCGCCAGCACGCCAATGCCCGCGACAACGGCCACCAGCACGGCACTCCAGAGAATGCGTGGTTGTGATTGGGAAAGGGAATGACCGTGAGAATACGACGTCATGGTTCGGTCCTTGAACAGTGGTGCTAACAGGTTATTTGCGAATAACTGGTTATCTGCAAAGCCGGTACGGTCTTGAGGACCAGTCGTCCGATTTCGACAAAAATAATGGCACAGTGCTATCTGAGAATAGACGAGATTGGGAAATTGTCGAGATGGCCTGACCTGTGGAATCCCCGGGCGAGAGCGCTTGCTCCGGCTGGGGCGTGGGGCGAGCCTGGTATTGGCACGCCACGAAAACGGACATCTTCTGAAACAGAATCCATGGATTGAGCTAAATTACCCCGCATTGGATTTTCGAACCTGCCATCAGAGTCCCCATGCCGACCCAGCCTCTCTGGAAAACCTATTTCCTGTTCCTGATCCCCATGGTCCTGTCCAACTTCCTGCAGTCCATGTCCGGCACGTTCAACAGCATCTACATCGGCCAGATGCTCGGCACCCAGGCATTGGCGTCGGTGTCGGGCATGTTTCCCATCGTGTTTTTCTTTATCGCTTTGGTGATCGGCCTGGGCGCAGGGGCGGGGGTGTTGATCGGGCAGGCCTACGGCGCCGGCGAAACCGGCACGGTGAAGGCGATTGCCGGTTCGACCTTGTTGCTGGGGGCGATCATTGGCCTGGTGGCGGCGGTGCTTGGCAGTGTCTTTGCGCGTCAGGCGTTGCAAGGGCTCGGCACGCCGGTCGATGTGCTGGAGGACGCCGTTTCCTATGCCCGGGTCATGCTGTGGATCCTGCCGATGCTGCTGGTGTTCGTGCTGTTCACCCAGTTGCTGCGCGGGGTGAGCGATACGGTGTCACCGATGTTGGCGCTGCTGGTGTCCACCAGTGTCGGGCTGCTGCTCACGCCAGCGTTGATCCGTGGCTGGCTGGGGTTGCCGCAGATGGGCATCCAGAGCGCGGCATGGGCGGGGCTGGCGGGGACGACGTCGGCGATGCTGATGCTGGCGTGGCGCCTGCGTCGCCGCGAGCATGCCCTGGCGCCGGACCGTGCGTTGTTCGCGGCGATGCGCCTGGACAGGGACCTCCTTGGCAAGGTGCTGCGCATCGGCTTGCCCACGGGGTTGCAGATGGTGGTGATCTCGTTGTCGGAGTTGGTGATCCTGGCCCTGGTCAATCGCCACGGCTCCCAGGCCACGGCGGCCTACGGCGCGGTGACGCAGATCGTCAACTACGTGCAGTTTCCGGCGCTGTCGATTGCCATCACCGCCTCGATCCTCGGCGCCCAGGCCATCGGTGCCGGCCGCCTGGAACGCCTGGGGCCGATCCTGCGTATGGGGCTTGCATTCAACCTCTGGCTCACCGGTGGGCTGGTGCTCCTGGGTTATCTGTTGTCCCACTGGCTGCTGGGGCTGTTCATCACTGACCCGGCGGCCCGGATCCAGGCCGAACACTTGCTGCATATCATGCTCTGGAGCTTGCTGGTGTTCGGCTTCCAGGCGATCGTCGGCGGCATCATGCGCGCCAGCGGCACGGTGCTGGTGCCGGTCGCCATCTCGATTTTCTGCATCGTCGCCGTGCAAGTGCCGGCCGCGTATCTGCTGGACGCGCACTTCGGGTTGCAAGGGGTGTGGATGGCGTTCCCGGTGGCTTACTTGAGCATGCTGTTGTTGCAGACGCTGTATTACAAGTTGGTCTGGCAGCATCAGCCGATCGAGCGGTTGGTGTAATCAATCCACCACCGGCCCTTGTGGGAGCGAGCTTGCTCGCGATGGCGTCGGCACACTCGGCATCGATGCAGGCTGGTCCACCGCTATCGCGAGCAAGCTCGCTCCCACAAGGGTTCGGCGCCTGGCGATGTTACAGTGGCCGTCACCCGTCACCCGTCACCCGTCACCCGTCACCCATCACGCCGCCACCGAGGATCCGATGCCAGCCAGCCCTCCACCCAACCTTGCCTACCGCGCCTTCCTCTTTGACATGGACGGCACACTGCTCAATTCCATTGCCGCCACCGAGCGAATCTGGACACGCTGGGCCCTGCGCCATGGCTTGGACGTGGCGACGTTCCTGCCGACCATCCATGGCGTGCGCGCCATCGACACCGTCACCCGCCAGCACCTGCCAGGGGTCGATGCCCAGGCAGAGGCCGAGCAGCTTACCCGGGAAGAAATCGAAGACGTCGAGGGGGTGGTGCAAGTGCCCGGTGCGCTGGCGTTTCTGAAAAGCCTGCCGCCAGAGCGATGGGCAATCGTCACCTCAGCGCCCATGGCATTGGCCTTGCGGCGTATGGAAGCGGCGGGGATCCCCCGTCCCGGCGTGATGGTCACTGCCGAGGACGTGAGCGACGGCAAGCCCAACCCCAGTTGCTATCGCCTGGCGGCCGAACGCCTGCAGGTGACGCCCCAGGAGTGTCTGGTGTTTGAAGACGCCGAGGCCGGTATTCGAGCAGGCGAGGCCGCCGGGGCCGATGTGATGGTGGTGACGGCAACGCACACGCACCCCGTGGTCACCCTTCATCCGCAGATCAAGGATTACCTTGGGCTAGGCATTGAGGTGGATGAGGCCGGCCTGATGCGACTGCCTTCGATTCTATGATCGCCGCAGAACACCTGTGGGAGCGAGCTTGCTCGCGATAGCGGTGGTTCAGCCTGCATCAGTGCTGAATGTACCGGCGCCATCGCGAGCAAGCTCGCTCCCACAGTGTTTGAGTCGTTCACAGGCATTGCAGCCACCACAAATCCCCCTGTGGGAGCAAGCTCTCCCACATTGGATCTGTGGTCCTCAGAGTGGTCAGGTCACCACGCGATAACACGGCACATACGCCGCGCCGCCCGGCAGTTTCATGCGGTGTTGGGCGACGAAGGCTTGGAGCAGGCGGTCGAGGGGTTCCATGATGGCGGCGTCGCCGTGGATCTCGTAAGGGCCGTGCTCTTCGATCAGGCGGATGCCCTTGTCCTTGACGTTACCGGCCACGATCCCCGAGAACGCCCGGCGCAGGTTGGCGGCCAGTTCGTGGGCGGGCAGGTCACGGCTCAGGCCCAGGCTGGCCATGTTGGCGTGAGTCGGGTCGAACGGACGCTGGAAGCCCTCGTCGATCTTCAGCAGCCAGTTGAAGTGGAAGGCGTCATTGCGCTCGCGGCGGAACTGCTTGACCTCCTTGAGCCCCTGGGTCATCTGCCGGGCCACTTCGGCCGGGTCGTCGATGATGATCTGGTAGTGCTTCTGCGCGGCCTCGCCCAGGGTCGCACCGACGAACGCATGCAACTGGTCGAGGTACGGCGCGGCGCTTTTCGGCCCGGTGAGCACGACGGGGAAGGGCAGGTCCTGGTTGGCCGGGTGCATCAGGATGCCCAGCAGGTACAGGAACTCTTCCGCCGTACCGGCGCCGCCCGGGAAGATGATGATGCCGTGGCCGACGCGCACGAAGGCTTCCAGGCGTTTCTCGATGTCCGGCAGGATCACCAGCTCATTGACGATCGGGTTCGGCGCCTCGGCGGCGATGATCCCCGGCTCCGTCAGGCCCAGGTAACGGCCACCGTGGATGCGCTGCTTGGCGTGGGCAATGGTGGCGCCTTTCATCGGGCCTTTCATCACGCCCGGACCGCAGCCGGTGCAGATGTCCAGGCTGCGCAGGCCCAATTCGTGGCCGACTTTCTTGGTGTATTTGTATTCTTCGGTGTTGATCGAGTGACCGCCCCAGCACACAACGATTTTCGGCTCCACGCCAGGACGCAGGGTGCGGGCGTTGCGCAGCAGGTGGAAGACGTAGTCGCTGATGCCCTGGGACGAGCTGAGGTCGATGCGCTGGCTGTCCAGTTCGTTCTCGGTGTAGACGATGTCGCGCAGGGCACTGAAGAGCATTTCCCGGGTGCTGGCGATCATTTCGCCGTCGACGAACGCATCGGCTGGCGCGTTCAGCAGCTCCAGGCGTACGCCGCGGTCCTGCTGGTGAATGCGGATCTCGAAATCCTTGTAGGCTTCCAGGATGGTCTTGGCGTTATCGACATGGGCGCCGGTATTGAGAATGGCCAGGGCGCACTGGCGAAAGAGGGCATAGATACTGCCGGAACCGGCTTCGCTCAGTTGCTGGACTTCGCGCTGGGACAAGGTCTCCAGGCTGCCCTTGGGGCTTACCGAGGCGTTGATTACATGTCTTTGAGTCATTCAGCTTTCCTTGAAAACGATGCCATGCACACAACGACGGCATCTTGAAAAAAACGTCCACGCCGAAAGATCGCACGATCCTTGCGCTATCGCCATGGACTTCGATCCGGCCCGGCGAGTCGGCGGCCATACAAAATGAGCCCCAGCATAGCTAAATCGACCGGGCAGGCGATAATGCGTGACTCTTTTGATGCCGTACAAGGAAATTGCGCCGCGATGTTCGAGATCAAACCGTGGGATGGCGACACCTACCGCAGGCAGACCCGCCGCAGCACCCTGATCATCGCGGTGGTGTTCCTGGCCCTGGCGATGCTGCTGTCCAGCCTGGCCGTGATGCTGTTGGGTACACCGGGAGGTGATAACTTTCGCTTCAACCTTGGCGGGGTGATTGTCGCAGTGTTGGCGATGGCCGTGCTGATGCGCCAGTATTTTTGGTCGCAGCCGTGGATGGCCGCCGCGGTATACGGCTGGCAGCTCAAGCGCAGCCTGATGAAAATCACCAACGTGATGCACCAGGTGACGGCCGGTGTGCAGGCCCAGGACCCCACCGCCATGAAGCTGCTGCGCTTCTATCACCTGGGACTGGCCCAGATGCATCAGCTGGACGCCAACTCCAGCGCCCAGGGCTCACTGGCGCGCGAAGCCGACGCGCACCTGGCAAACATGCAGGCGCTGGGCCTGGACACCGAACAGTCGCGCCTGGACCCAAGCTGGATCGAGACGGTGAAGCAGGCGTATAGCGCCGGTTGAGCGGTCAGAGGGTGCCGATGCGGTCCAGCTCGGCTTTCAGGGCCTGGGCGTCCAATTGGTCGAAGGGCAGGGCGAAGAAGGCCCGGCAGCGGGCTTCGATGCGGTCCAGCGTGTTGTGAAACGCCTGGCCGACCTGATCATCGCTGCCTTTGACCTCCGACGGGTCCGCCAGGCCCCAGTGGCTCTTGAGCGCCGGGCCGAAATACACCGGGCAGGCCTCGTTGGCGGCGTTGTCGCACACCGTGATCACGATGTCTGGCGGGCTGCTTTCGAAAGCGTCGTTGCCCTTGCTGCGCAAGCCTTTGATACCGATACCGGCCTCCTGCAAGGTGCTCAGGCTGCGCGGCAGCACTTGACCCTTGGGAAAGCTGCCGGCGCTGACGGCTTCGAACCCGGCCGGGGCCAGATGGTTGAACATCGCTTCGCTGAGAATGCTGCGACAGCTGTTGGCGGTGCACATGAAGAGGACTTTCATCGATTCGGCTCCGATAGGCGCGGGGGTGGGCTGCGCTGGAGTATATGTGGGTAATCGAATATATGGAATTCCATATTTTCAGCGTCGAATGGGGGAAGCCGTTCGTCGGTAGGGCGCCAGGAAAATCAAACCCGCCCCAGGCACTGTCTTTCTCATGATCAGTCATGCAAAGGAGAAATGACATGCCAGATCGAAGTGTTTATGGCGGCTGGAAATGGCTATGGGCAGCGGTTTTTGGATTGACCGGCTGCGCGGGCGGCACGAGCGATTCACCCATCGATGTACCAGGCGCTGCGAAGACCCCGACGACCGCGACGCTGGAAACCGGAGCGCGGATCATGCAGGACAAACCGCCATTACGGGCCCTGGACACCTACCTCGATGGCTTTCATTTCTATAACGGGCGGATGTCCGGGCAGATGGAGGCGCATCACTACTGCACGGCGTTGAACGAGGAGGTCTTCCAGTGCGCCATCTTCGATGGCAATACCTCCAGTGCCAAGCTGATGGGCGTCGAATACATCATCAGCCAGCGCTTATTCGAAGGTTTGCCGGCCAGTGAGAAACAGCTGTGGCACAGCCATGTGCACGAAGTGAAATCCGGCCAGTTGATCGCCCCGGGCATCCCGCAAGTGGCGGAAACCCGGTTGATGGAAAACCTGGTGAGCACCTATGGCAAGACCTGGCACACCTGGCACACCGAACAGGGCAACGAGCTACCTTATGGCGTGCCGCAGTTGATGATGGGTTTCACCACAGATGGGCAGATCGACCCGCAGCTGGTGCGCGAGCGCGACCGCCGGATGGACGTGGACAGTGAAGCGAAAAAGCGCGCCCGGGCGGGTATTGATACGCCGCCGATAGACCCCGGCGCGGATGTTTGGCAAAAGGGCCAGGTGTGGCAGATCAAGGATCCCAGCGGCGGACATGCTCATTGAACAGGCGAGGAATAGTGAGGCGAGGATGTAAAAATCCTCGCCGCAAGAATAAATTGGAAGTGGTGCTTAGGAGCGCAGGTAACAATAAATAGAAAAATTGACTAGGGCTGTTTGAAATGTCCTGGAACACCATGTTCTTCTTCATTGGGACGGGTTCTTTTTTGAACTTGTATATCACTCAACTCAACGTCCTTGAGTTCGTCGAAGGTTATCTTCAATAGGGCTTCGGCTTCACGGGCATTGAGTGTCTGCGTATCGGCCTGCAGTACACGATTGTCCGGTTGCCCATTGGCGATGAAACTGACGATGAAGCGATCATGACTGCCCATGCTTGACCTCATTGGATTAAGCGCCAGGGCGCAGCAGGAGTGCGCCCCAACGGTATTGCGGATTACGACTTCCTGCCGCCGCCCTGGCTGCCTTTGCGGCTGGTGTCAGAGCCTTTTTGGCGATCACCGGCGTTGCCGCCCGAAGCCTGCCCGCCTTTTTTGCCGGCCTCCGATGCTTTCTCACGATCGTTGGCGAAGTTGCCTGGGTTTTTGTTTCCGCTATTAGCCATTTCGAGAATCCTCATTGTGGTTAAGCGAGCAACGTGCCTCGCATTAGTTGTGAAAGGGAAGTGGCGAAGGAAGTTTAATAAAAGCGTTTCGCTGGCGACGAATGGTCACCGATTGAGTAAAAACTTATACAGCCGCTTCGCTTGAAGTTGTACAGGTCTGAAGTGTTTATAAACACGAGGCGGGGACCTGTTTGTTTGTGCTTGTTGTCGCGCCAGCACGCAACTCAGTCCTCGCCGCCGCTGACTTTCCAATGCTTGGCATCCGTTGGAAAAACCACCTGCTCGACCCGGTGCGCAATGCCGAAGGCCAGGGAGTTTTCCGCTGGGATCACCCGTTCCTCGGCACACAGGCACTTGAAGATATCCAGTTGGGTGGCGGCGCCGGCGGTTTCCTTGACGTAGATCTCCACATACCGCGCCACATCGTTGTCGAGGCTGGAGAGGTATTCGCGCAAGCGGGAATGGTCCACTGATTTCTGGCCGAAGTACCAGTTCATCGGGTGGATTAGAAAGCGTGAGTGGGGCGTGGTGGTGCGGTCGCTGGCGGCGAGAAACATGACGATGCCCATCGACTCGATGTTGCCGGCGTTTACGGCTCGCACTGGAACGGGAAGGGACTTGATGAAGGTATAGAGCGTAAAACCGAAGTTGGTGCTGCCGCCGACGGTGGAGAGGTTGAGCATCAGCGAGTCGGCGCCTTTTTCAATGGCTTCCAGGCAATTGTCCCGGAAGCGTTCCGTGGTGCCCTGATCGATCTGGCAATGGAAATGGACAATGTGTTCGGACATCTGAAGCTCCTGTCGATTTCACCCTTTTGAAGTCTGCGCGTGGTCGTGCCGTAAAATTGGGAGTCCGGTGGTCTGCCGATGTTCCGCCTTCTTGGCGTGTTACGGGCGAATCGCGTTAAACCGATTGCGCCTGTTCACATGCCTCGGCGGCTTGTGTCATCCGCTGCAAGAATAGCGTCAATCCGGCTTCTTCTTCGCTGAGGCCTTTGCGGGCCCGGGGTTTGGGCAATGCCTTCAGGGCGCCGAGCAGGAAACCTTCCACCACCGCCGGGTGGATGTAGCATTTGCGACAGACGGTCGGTGTGTTGCCCAGTTGTCGGGAGACCTGCTTGACCATCTCGGTGACGTGTCTCTTGGCTTCGGTCTCGGTTTCCCAACGCAGTGCCCGCAGCCCGGCCAGAGCGGCTGCGCTGCCGGCCCAGGTGCGGTAGTCCTTGGCGGTGAAGTCGGCGCCGGTGAGGGTCTTGAGGTAAGCGTTGATGTCCGAAGAACTGATGGAGTGACGCTCCCCGTGTTCGTCCAGGTACTGGAACAGGTTCTGTCCGGGAATTTCCTGGCAGCGCTTGATGACCCGCGCCAGGCGACGGTCCTTCACAGTGATCTGGTGCTCGATGCCGCTTTTGCCACGGAACTGGAAGGCGATGGCGCTGCCGTTGATCTCGACGTGTTTGTTGCGCAGGGTTGTCAGGCCGTAGGAGCGATTGTCGCGGGCGTATTGGGGGTTGCCGACGCGGATCAGGGTCATGTCCAGCAGGGTGATGACCGTGGCCATGACTTTGTCGCGGCTGAAACCGGGCGTGGCGAGGATTTCTTCCAGGCGTTGGCGCAGGCGCGGCAGGGCACGTCCGAATTCCAGCATCCGCGAATACTTGTCTGCATCGCGCACCTCTCGCCAGCGCGCATGGTAGCGGTACTGCTTGCGCCCGCGGGCATCGCGCCCGGTGGCCTGGAGATGACCTCGGGGGTCGGTGCAGATCCAGACGTCGGTATAGGCCGGCGGCACCGCCAGGGCATTGATACGCTGGATCTCGGCCGCGTCGGTGATGCGCTGGCCCTGCGGGTCGAAGTAACAGAACTTGCCACGCAATTTCTTGCGGGTGATGCCGGGGGCAGTGTCGTCGACGTAATGCAGGTCGGCCGGCAGTGCATCCGGCGGCAGGGTGTCGGGCATGAAGAAAGTCCTTGGCAGCGAATCCGGTGGCCTGTGATCGATTGACCGCAGCCCGTTGCGGTCGTGCCAAGATTCTGCGGTTGCCCGCAACCCCTGTGGGAGCGAGCTTGCTCGCGATAGCGGTGAATCAGCTTGCATCAATGTTGGATGTACCGCCGTCATCGCGAGCAAGCTCGCTCCCACAAGGAGACTACGCCAACACTGCCACCGCCTTGATCTGCGCCCACAACACCAGCCCCGGTCGCAGTTTCAACTGGTCTCGGGAATAGCGGGTGATGCGCGCCAGCAGCGGAGTGCCGGCGGCTTCCAGGCGGACCAGCACATGGGCGGCGTTGTCGGCGGCCTGTTCGCTGACCACGGTGACCGGCAGACGGTTGAGGATGCTGGTCTGGGCATCGTTCGCCAGGCTGAGGCTGACGTCCCGGGCCTGGACCTTGAAGCGCAGCGGCTGGCCGAGGGCCAGGGACATGTGGGTCACGCGTACGTTCAGTTGACTGTCGGGCAGGTTCAGGGTCAGCAATTGGTACGCCGGGTCATAGCCGCTGACCTTGCCTTCGATCACCACCCCGGCGTCATCCCCCAGGGCCAATGGCAGGTCGAGCCGGGCCAGGGTTTCGCCGATGGGGCCGCTGGCCTGCGCGCGGCCAGCGTCGAGCAGCACGATGTGATCGGCCAGGCGCGCCACTTCGTCCTGGGAATGGCTGACATACAGCACCGGGATGTCCAGCTCATCGTGGAGTCGTTGCAGATAAGGCAGGATTTCGTTTTTGCGCCGGGTATCGAGGGCCGCCAGCGGCTCATCCATCAGCAGCAGCCGCGGGCTGGTGAGCAAGGCTCGGGCGATGCCCACCCGTTGGCGCTCGCCGCCGGAGAGGTTGTGCGGCTGGCGATCGAGCAAGTGCCCGATACCCAGCAGATCGGTGGCCTGGTCCATGTCCACCCGCCGTTGCGCCAGCGCGATGCGCTTGAGGCCGAACGCCAGGTTGGCCCGTACCGACAGATGGGCGAACAGGCTCGCCTCCTGGAACACATACCCCACTGGCCGCTTGTGGGGCGGCACGAACACGCCGTGCTCGCTGTCCTGCCACACGTGGCCGTTGACCTCGATAAAGCCCCGGGCCGGCCGCTCCAACCCGGCGATGCAGCGCAGGCAAGTGGTCTTGCCGGAGCCGGAAGGCCCATACAGGGCGGTCACGCCACGGCCCGGCAGTTGCACATCCAGGTCCAGCGAGAAGGCGCCGTGGTCGAGTTGCAAGCGCGCGTTGATCATCGATCAGCTCCAACCGGCGCGGGTTCGGCGGCTGGAGTACAGGGCCAGCAGCACCAGGAATGAGAACACCAGCATCGCCGCCGCCAGCCAGTGGGCCTGGGCATATTCCAGGGCTTCGACATGGTCGTAGATCTGTACCGACACCACCCGGGTTTTTTCCGGGATGTTGCCGCCGATCATCAGCACCACGCCGAATTCGCCGACGGTGTGGGCGAAACCCAGAATCGCCGCGGTGATGAAACCAGGACGGGCCAGGGGCAGGATGACGCTGAAAAACGTATCCCAAGGCCCGGCTCGCAGGGTGGCGGCGACTTCCAGGGGGCGACTGCCGATGGCCGCGAAGGCGTTTTGCAACGGCTGCACCACAAACGGCATGGAATAGATCACCGAGCCGATCACCAGCCCGGTAAAGCTGAAGGTGAGGGTGCCCAACCCGAGGGCTTGGGTGAGCTGGCCGATCCAGCCGTTCGGCCCCAATGCCAGCAGCAGGT
Organism: Pseudomonas sp. R151218B TE3479; assembly: GCF_053629195.1. Taxonomy (NCBI): domain Bacteria; kingdom Pseudomonadati; phylum Pseudomonadota; class Gammaproteobacteria; order Pseudomonadales; family Pseudomonadaceae; genus Pseudomonas; species Pseudomonas sp. R151218B TE3479. The sequence goes on along the minus strand of NZ_JBRJHV010000001.1, from coordinate 5,144,772 downwards.
AAAAGCCAATCACCGTGGGCGGCAGCACCAACGGCAACGCCACTACTGCCCCCACCGGCCCGCGCAACCGGGAGCGGGTGCGTGACAGCCACAACGCGATGGGCGTGCCGATGAGCAGCAGGATCACCGTGGTCAAGGACGCCAGTTTCAGGGTCAGCCAGATGGCGGCGTAGTCGGCGCTGGTCAGTGGCATTTAACGTTGGTAACCGTAGGCTTGGATAATGGCGGCGGCTTTCGGGCCCTTGAGGTAATCCACCAGGGCCACGGCGGCGGGGTTGTCCCGACCCTTGCTGAGGATCACCGCGTCCTGTTTGATCGGGTCATGCAGTTCGGCCGGGACGATCCACGCCGAGCCGCTGGTGACCTTGCCGTCCTTGTAGATTTGCGACAAGGCGACGAAGCCCAGTTCAGCGTTACCGGTGGAGACGAACTGGTAGGCCTGGGTGATGTTCTGGCCTTCGACGAGCTTGCTTTTGACCTGGTCGGTCAAGCTCAGCTTGTCCAGCACCTGGGTCGCGGCCAGGCCGTAGGGCGCGGTTTTCGGGTTGGCGATGGACAGGTGTTGGAAGTCGTTGCGCTTGAGGACCTGGCCCTGGTTGTCGACATGACCGGCCTTGGCCGACCACAGCGCCAGGGTGCCGACAGCGTAGGTGAAGCGCGAGCCCTTGACCGTGTCGCCTTCGCTTTCGAGTCTGGCCGGGGTGGTGTCGTCGGCGGCGAGGAAGACTTCGAACGGCGCGCCATTCTTTATCTGGGTGTAGAACTGCCCGGTGGCGCCGTAGGCCGTCACCAGTTTGTGACCGGTGTCTTTTTCGAAATCGGCGGCAATGGCCTGGATCGGTGCGGTGAAATTGGCGGCGACGGCCACCTGCACCTCGGCAGCCTGGACGGTGCCAACGGTAAAGAGCGTGGTCAGCAACAACGGCGCGAAGCGGGCGGGGCGCATAGGTCAGGTTCCGTAAGGTCAGGTTCGCTATATACCGGAATATATAGCGAATGGCCGGCAAACGGAACGTGGCATTTTGCCTGGGCAGCTAGGGGCGAGGGCTGGCCCCATCGCGAGCAAGCTCGCTCCCACAGGGGGCGGAGGTGATTGCGGGATTTATGTTCACCTCGCAACCCTGTGGAGCGGGCTGGCTCCCACAGGTCCGGCGATGTGTCCAGATTTGCCGGTTGCCCCTATCTCTGTGGGAGCGAGCTTGCTCGCGATGGCGGCCTGACAGGCAATGACGACTGTCAGGACCGCCCCTAATTGTTGAATCGGGCCAACGCTTCTTCAGCCAACCGCCGGGTCAACTCGGCTGTCGACAGCTCGCGCCCCAAGGGAAACGCCTGACCGGCCCAGAGGTTGCTGAAGTCCGCTTCGCCCTTGGCGCGCAATGGCATCAACGCGCCGCCTGCCAAGGGGAATGCCGGCGCGAGCGGGCTCATCGGACCCACTTCGCGCATCACCCGGTTGACGATGCCCCGGGCCGGGCGGCCGGTGAACAGGTTGGTGACGGCGGTCTGGCTTTCCTTGGCCGTGCGCAACGCCCGGTGATGGGACGCGCTGATTTTCGCCTCGGGGGTGAACAGGTAGGCGCTGCCCAGTTGCACCGCCGAGGCGCCCAGGGCGAATGCCGCGACAATTCCGCGCGCATCGCCAATGCCGCCGGTGGCGATCACCGGTACCTTCACCGCATCCACCACCTGCGGCAGCAAGGCAAACAGGCCGACCTGGGTGTTGAGGTCGTCGCTGAGGAACATCCCGCGATGCCCCCCGGCTTCATAGCCCATGGCGATGATCGCGTCGCAACCGTGCTGTTCGAGCCAGATGGCTTCCTCGACGGTGGTGGCCGACGAAAGGATTTTCGCCCCGGTGGCCTTTACCCGGTCCAGCAGAGATTTTTCCGGCAGGCCAAAGTGGAAACTGACCACTTTGGGACGCATCTCCTCCAACACCCGGCAGGCGGCATCATCGAAGGGGGTGCGGTTGGAGACCGGGGTCGGTGCGTCGAAGTCGACGCCCAGTTCCTGATAATACGGCTTGAGCCGCTGCTTCCAGGTCTCGGCCCGTTGTTCGTCGAAGGCCGGCGGCTGGTGACAGAAAAAATTCACATTGAACGGCTTATCGGTCTGTTCGCCGATGGTCGTCAGCGCCTGGCGCAACTGCTCGACATCGAGCATCGCCGCCGGCATCGAACCCAGCCCGCCGGCATTGCAGGTCGCGACCACCATGGCCGGGCCGGTCACCCCGGCCAGTGGCCCCTGGATGATGGGCAGCTCGATACCGAGCAGATCAAGAAGGCGAGTGTCTGGCCACTGGCTCATGTGCGGGTCTCCGACGGCAGAAAGAAACAGCGTTTTTAGCAGGTGTGGGCCGGCGAGGGCCAGTCGAGTTTTTCAATCGCTCGTCGCAACTTGATCCCGCCGATGGGAGGGTTACCATGCGGGCTTCATACATCAAGGAGCCTGACCCATGGACGTGAAACTCAAGACCGTCGAACCCTTCACCGTGGCCGGTTTGCAGGTGCACACTCGCAACGCCGACGAGCAGCAGCCCGACACGGCCAGGATCGGCCCGATGTGGCAGCAGTTCTTCAACGAAGGGTTGTTCGACAGCATCCCGGCCAGGCAGTCGGAGTCGTTCGTCTACGGGGTGTATTCCAACTACGAGTCCGACGCCACTGGCTACTTCGACGTGACGGCCGGCGTACAGGTGGATGCGACGAGCGCCGGTTACCCCGCCGTGGACATCGAGGGCGGGGATTACCTGGTGTTTTCGGCCAAGGGGCCGATGCCCGATTGCGTGATCCAGACCTGGGGCCTGATCTGGGCCTACTTCGCGGATAACCCACAAACACTGCGCCGCTTCACCACCGATTTCGAGGTCTACAGCGGCCCCGACTCGGTGGCGATCTACATCGGCGTTCAGTCCCCGGCCGAGCGCTCCAGCGCCAGCAGCTGACGCTTGCGCTCCACGCCCCAGCGATAGCCCGACAGGTTGCCGTCGCTGCGCACCACTCGGTGGCAAGGGATCGCCACCGCCAGGCTGTTGGCGCCGCAGGCCTGGGCCACGGCGCGCACGGCCTTGGGCATGCCGATGCGCTGGGCGATCTCGGCGTAGCTGGCGGTGCTGCCCGGTGGAATGTCCCGCAACGCTTGCCAGACCCGTTCCTGAAAGGCGGTGCCGCGCAGGTCCAAGGGCAGGTCCAGGCCCAGGGCCGGTGCTTCGATGAAGCCCACCACCTGGGCGATCAACTGCTCGAATTCCCGGTCGGCGCCAATGAGGTTGGCTCGACGGAATTTGTCCTGCAGGTCCCGCACCAGCGCGTCGGGGTCGTCTCCCAGCAGGATCGCGCACACACCACGCTCGCTTTGCGCCACCAGGATCGCCCCGAGGGAGCATTGGCCGACGGCGAAACGGATGTCGGTGTTCTGCCCGGCGGCGCGGTAGTCGGCGGGTTTCATGCCCAACACTTTGTCGGCCGCTTCATAGAAGCGGCTGTTGGAGTTGAAACCGGCGTCGTACAGTGCCTCGGTGATCGTGCCGCCATCGGCCAAACGTTCGCGCACCTTGCGTGAACGATGGGCGGCAGCGTAACCCTTGGGCGTCAGGCCGGTGACTGCCTTGAAGACCCGATGAAAGTGGAAGGGGCTCAAGCCGGCGCTTGCGGCCAGCTCATTCAGGCCTGGCAGTTCCTCGGCCGCCTCGATCTGCCGGCAGGCCGCCGCGACTCGGGCCGCTTGTTGGGCGGCGATCTGGGTCTGGTCCCGGGCCACGCGCTTGCTGGGCCGGTAGCCGGCGGCCTGGGCCTGTTCCGGCGTGTCGAAAAATTCGACGTTGCGCGGGTTGGGCAGGCGCGACAGGCTGCTGGGGTGGCAATAGATGCCGGTGGTTTTCACGCCATAGACGAATTGCCCGTCGGCGCGCGGATCCCGGGCGAGCACGGCGGCCCAGCGAGGATCCAGTTCAGGGGCAAGATTGTTCGAAGTGCTGTTCATGGTCGTTATTCCATTGGCCCGTTTTGCCTACAGTAGCGAGCCAGCCAAGTGACGACACTCCGGGTCTTGCGGTTGAATTCTGCACCTTCATCCGGCGGTGCGAAACGTCAGGTTGATCCGCTGGGTGCCCAGGCGCGGGTGTTGTCCTTCCTTGAGCGGCAGCACACCGTGGTAACGCAACCGGTCCACGCCGCCCCAGACCACGATGTCACCATGGAGCAGCGCGATGCGCAGGCTCTTGTCGCTGCGCTCGAAGCCGCCGAACTGGAACACCGCTGGCAAGCCCAGGGAGATCGAGACGATGGGCGCGGCGAGGGAGCGTTCGTCCTTGTCCTGGTGCAGCGACATCCGCGCGCCGGGCACGTAGCGGTTGATCAGGCAGCTGTCGGGTTCGAAATGCTCGAACTGCGCCTGCCGGGCGGCGGCCTGGGCCAATTCGCGAAACACCGCCGGCATGTCGGGCCAGGGGCGGCCGGTCTGCGGGTCATGGGCGGTGTAGCGATAGCCGCTGCGGTCGGTGGTCCAGCCCAGCGCGCCGCAGCTGCTCAAGGCCACCGACATGGTAAAGCCACCGGGCGTGACCATCTGCCGGAACGGTGCAGCCTGCAGGACGCTTTCCAGCGCCGGCAGCAAACGTTCGAGCCAGGGCAAGGCGAACCCGCGCAGCACGAAGGATTGTTGGCCAATCTGTTCGATCTGGCCGGGTGTGGTGGGCGCCTGGTCGGCGAACAGGTCCAATGTGATCGGTGTGTCGTTACTGCGCATCATGAAAAATGATTCCCAAGGTGTGCCGTCTGCCGCTGTGCACGCGGCTGACGCCATGGCGCATGTTCACCCGATAATAACCGCGAACGCCTTTGACTGGCCGTTGGTGCACGGCAAATACCACGGCGTCGCCCTGTTTCAGATCGATGACCTGGGGCCGCGACTGCATGCGCGGGCGCTGTTCAGTGAGGACAAACTCGCCGCCGGTAAAGTCCTGGCCCGGTTCCGACAACAGGATCGCGACCTGCAAGGGGAACACCTGCTCGCCATACAGATCCTGGTGCAGGCAGTTGTAGTCCTGTGGGCCGTATTGCAGCAACAAGGGCGTCGGACGCGATTGTCCCGCAGCGTGACAGCGTTGGATGAAGTCGGCGTGCTGGTCGGGATATCGCCCTTCAAGACCCATGCATTCATTCCAGCGGTTCGCCAGCGGCACCAGCATTGGGTACAACGCCTGACGCAGCTGTTGGATGAGGTCCGGTAGCGGATAGCGGAAATACTGATACTCGCCGCGCCCGAATCCGTGGCGGGCCATGATCACCCGGGAACGAAAAAGCCCGCTCTCTGCGTATAAACCGCTGAGCATTCGACATTGCGTGGCGGGCAGCAGGTTGCGGATGAGCGCGCTGCCGTCCTGCTCGAGGCTGTGTTCCAGGGCCGCCCCATCCAAGTGATTTATTCGTTGGGTCAGTGAGGGCAGATGCGGGGGAGTGGGCATGATGACAATCCTGGGTGCAAAGGATTGGTCAGTCTGGGGAGTGCTTCGTTGGTCAGCACTCCGGTTCTTGCGATGCATCAATGTCCTGAGTCGCTCCCGTCAGCAGGCACGACAAATCCCTGTGGCGAGGGAGCTTGCTCCCGTTCGACTGCGCAGCAGTCGTAAAACCTGCCAGCGCGGTCTGCCTGCAAGAATGCACCAGACAATTGGGGCGGCTTCGCCGTCCAGCGGGAGCAAGCTCCCTCGCCACAAAAGCATTGTGCCCACCTTGATGCCACAAAAACTTATCAGGGTGAGTCTTCACAGCGCTTTGCTGACGCCGATGTCGCTGATCACATCGTCGGTTTCGCCATGCAGCTTTTGCAACGCGGCCCGGGCTTCTTCCTCGGTGCCGGTTTCCAGCTGCGCGAATTCGAAGCGGCGTTCGCCGTTGAGCTTGTACTTGATGACGTATTTGGTCGTCTGGGCCACGGTTTTGCCTTTCTTGAAAGGGCGATGCTCAGCTCAGTTTCGAGCTGGAACGCCGGATGATTTTGATCTTGTGGGTCAGGGTCGGCTTGCGCGTGACGCTGATTGCACGGCGATTGACGGTGTCGATGGTGATGTTCCAGAAACCGGTGCTCGGCGCCGTGATCCTGGCCGGGAAAGTATCGAACGCGCCACCGTGATAGGTGTGCCGGCCGCCGTTCTTGAAGCTGCGGAAGTTGGCGTCGTTCATCAAACGGATGTTGCACATTTGGGAGCATTCGATGACGACAATGTCGTCTTCGTTCAGGTGCTCGCGCTGGTGAATGAATTTCATGGGCGCCTCCAGAAGGGCTTTTTCTACAAAATCAAAACGATAGCAAGGGGCAATGGGGCGCAGTTTATCAGCCTCGAGTGTTAATATCCGGCCCGCGCTTCAGGCTTTGTTCATTTATCGCAGGTGGCGGGGAAAAAAAAGCGGTGCGGCACCGGAGCAAAACGGCGTCAGCACTGTCGGAGGATCTTTATTGGAGGAAACATATGAAGCGCAGCGTGTGGGTGTTGGCATTGGCCATGAGTGGATGTGCATCGGTATCGGACATCAACCAGACGCCTCCCACCATGAGCGTCATCTCCGGAAAGAAACCACACGAATATGCCAAGTGCGTTGCCGACAAGCTGGCCAGCAGCCGCGGCTCGCTGCAAATGGAGCCGCACAAGAACGGCGTGCGGCTGATCGTCCCGGGCAAATTGTCGACCCTGCCGGCGGCGGTGTTCGACATTGACGAGCGTTCCAGTGGCAGCAGCATCAAGCTGCACGAAAGCATGTCCAACGTGCCGGTGCGTCCGGGCGACGTGCAGGATGCGGCCAACGCCTGTATTTCCGGCTGAACACCGTCAGCGCCTGACGAGCGGGCGGCCATCGGATAGACTGGCGCCCTCGACAAAAAATGCCGCCACGGTCAACGTTGGCGGCATTGTCATTCATGGAGTCAGTCGATGAAACGCGAGCAGGTGCGCGAGCGCCATGCAGAAGGCCTTATTTATGCCACCCACGTGATTCAGAACCCGGCGAACCCGGGCGAATGGGTCGTGTTCTTCAAGAAAAGCGCAGGGCGCAGTTTTTTCCTGGTGGATGAGCAGGACGAAGTCGAGTCCTTCAGCCAACTCGATGACCTGATCGAGACCATACGCGGGCTGGGCATCAAGACCGCCGAGATTCACATCTAGTGTCCTGTATCGCCAATACAGGACACTCGCTTATTTACAGACCACCACGACACTGCGGCTGCTGAAGTTGCCGACGTCGACGCCCAGGGTCTTCTCGCTTTCCTTGGCCTGGGGCGTGCCGTCGGTGCCGACGATGCGGTAGCCGGTGCCGGCACAGGACGCATCGGCCTTTTCATAGCAAGTCGCCCAGGAATTGGCCTCGCCCGAGCAGTCGATGGCCAAGCCCTGCTCGCCATTATCGAGATAGGTTTTTTCGGCCGAGGCACAGCCCGCCAGGGCCAGGACTGTAAACAGCGCCAGAAGTGTCTTCATGGGATCGTCATCGAGGAGGAAAGGGCAACGGCGAGATTATAGCGAATGGCCATTGCGGTACAGCTAAACCAGCCTCGTTCGATGCCCGGGTGGCATTTACTAGAGGCCGGTCTGTTTATTTCTTGCGGCGGGGGCTGCGTGCGGGTGCGCTTTCGCGTTCATTCGTCGCTGGGGCAGCGCGTTCGTCCTGGAATACCGCAGCCACTTCCACTGCCATGGCCTTGCTAGGCAAGGGACCGGCGACCTGCTCGCCGTGGTAGTTGATAATCCACCACTGGCCGTCCTTGCCCTGGCTGACCGAATAACCGTTTGCGTTTCTTGCCGACATCTAACTGCCTCAATTGGCGTGATCAAGGACGCCATGATACGTCAAATGCTCGCAAACAGCGCTCACTGGCGTACAGTGGACCGCTGCTGCCATCGAAACGAAAGGCGATTGAACTATCCGCCGTTTTTTATTTCTCTATGATGGCACCGGTTGGCCAGTGCGGGCATTGTAAGGTGCCCGTCGCCTGATTAGACTGCGCCGAAACTCGTACACACCGCCTTTTCAAGGACTTATATGATCAAGAAATGCTTGTTCCCAGCAGCCGGTTACGGTACTCGCTTCCTGCCAGCGACTAAAGCCATGCCCAAAGAAATGCTGCCGGTGGTGAACAAGCCACTGATCCAGTACGGCGTCGAAGAAGCCCTCGATGCGGGCCTGACTGAAATCTCCATCGTGACTGGCCGTGGTAAACGCGCGCTGGAAGACCATTTCGACATCAGCTACGAGCTGGAAAACCAGATCAAAGGCACCGACAAGGAAAAATACCTGGTCGGCATCCGCAAACTGCTGGATGAGTGCTCGTTCTCCTACACCCGCCAGACCGAAATGAAAGGCCTGGGCCACGCGATCCTGACCGGCCGTCCATTGATCGGCGACGAACCGTTCGCCGTGGTCCTGGCGGACGACCTGTGCGTCAACCTCGAAGGCGACGGCGTGCTGACCCAGATGGTCAAGCTGTACAAGCAGTTCCGCTGCTCCATCGTGGCGATCCAGGAAGTCGATCCGCAGGAAACCAACAAGTACGGCGTGATTGCCGGCGAAATGATCCGCGACGACATTTACCGTGTTCACAGCATGGTTGAAAAACCAAAGCCTGAAGACGCACCGTCGAACCTGGCGATCATCGGTCGCTACATCCTGACCCCGGACATCTTCGACCTGATCGAACAGACCGAGCCAGGCAAGGGCGGCGAAATCCAGATCACCGACGCCCTGATGAAACAGGCCCAGAACGGCTGCGTCATGGCCTACAAGTTCAAGGGCAAGCGTTTCGACTGCGGTGGCGCCGAAGGCTACATCGATGCGACGAACTTCTGCTTCGAGAACTTCTACAAGACCGGCAAGGCTTACTGATAGCCGCCGCGCCTTGAAAACGCCCCGACTGGTTCGGGGCGTTTTTTTGCGCGCAGAAAAGTCTCTCGGACACAAGCAAACCCCTGTGGGAGCGAGCTTGCTCGCGATAGCGGTGAGCCAGTCAACATCAATGCTGCTGATCCGACGCCATCGCGAGCAAGCTCGCTCCCACAGGAATTGCGCTTGACTTGCCCATTCGATCCAGTTCGGCTGGCTTTTTCGTTTTCCGCCCCCATAACCAACCGCAACGCTGCCTCAGGTGAAAACAGCAGGTATGCTGATGACCTGCCGAAGGAGATAGAAAATGGCCTACGATTTTGACTTGTATGTGATTGGCGCCGGTTCCGGTGGTGTGCGGGCTGCGCGGTTCGCCGCCGGTTTTGGGGCAAAGGTGGCCGTGGCGGAAAGCCGCTACCTGGGCGGAACCTGCGTCAACGTCGGCTGCGTGCCGAAAAAACTGCTGGTCTATGGCGCGCATTACGCCGAGGACTTCGAGCAAGCGTCGGCCTATGGCTGGACGGCGGGCGAGGCGAGTTTCGACTGGGCCACGCTGATCGCCAACAAGGACCAGGAGATCAATCGTCTCAACGGCATCTACCGCAACCTGCTGGTCAACAGCGGCGTCGTGCTGCACGAAGGGCATGCCAGGCTGACCGGCCCCCATGAAGTCGAGATCAACGGCCAGCGTCACACCGCCAGGCATATCCTGATCGCCACCGGCGGCTGGCCGGTGATCCCGGACATTCCGGGGCGCGAGCACGCCATCAGCTCCAACGAGGCGTTCTTTCTCAAGGCGCTGCCCAAGCGCGTCATCGTGGTGGGCGGTGGCTACATTGCGGTGGAGTTCGCGGGGATCTTCCACGGCATGGGCGCGCAGACGTCGTTGCTGTATCGCGGCGAACTGTTCCTGCGCGGTTTCGACGGTGCGGTGCGCAAGCACCTGGCCGAAGAACTGACCCGTCGTGGCCTGGACCTGCAATTCAACGCCGACATCAAATCCATCGAAAAACTGGACGACGGCAGCCTGAGGGTCGAGCTCAAGGACGGCAAAACGTTGATCACCGATTGTGTGTTCTACGCCACCGGCCGGCGGCCGATGCTCGACAATCTCGGCCTGGAGAACACCACCGTCGCGGTGGACGAGAAGGGTTTTGTCAAGGTCAACGAAAAATACGAGACCACCGAACCGTCAATCCTGGCGATTGGCGACGTGATCGGTCGCGTCCAGCTCACCCCCGTTGCCCTGGCCGAAGGCATGGCGGTGGCGCGGCGTCTGTTCAAGCCCGAGCAATATCGATTGGTGGATTACCGGATGATCCCCACCGCCGTGTTCAGCCTGCCGAACATCGGCACGGTGGGCCTGACCGAGGAGCAGGCCAGGGAAGAGGGGCATGAGGTCGAGATCTTCGAAAGCCGTTTCCGGCCGATGAAGCTGAGCTTGACCGACTGCCAGGAGCGCACCCTGATGAAACTGGTGGTGGATGCCCAGACCGACAAGGTCCTGGGTTGCCATATGGTCGGTCCGGATGCCGGTGAAATCGTCCAAGGCTTGGCCATCGCCCTCAAGGCCGGTGCCACCAAGCGCGACTTCGACGAGACCATCGGCGTGCACCCGACCGCCGCCGAAGAGTTCGTGACGATGCGTACGCCCCTCGCCTGACACGCCCCGTACCCGTAGCGTAGGAGCGTAGGAGCTGACGAGTACAACGAGGCTGCGATCTTTCCCCAGACACTTGAGTCCCAAGCGGATGATCGCAGCCTTCCCCAGCACCTACAGATTTTTTCTATCTATATAGATTCCTGATAGCCAAAACCAATCATTCACATGAGGTTTGCCAATGAGCCAGCCTGGGGATGAGTGGTTAAGATTCCCTCCATCAACTTCTCAACCCTGATGGAGAAACATCGATGCCTATCATCAACAGCCAAGTTAAACCGTTCAACGCTACCGCCTTCAAAAACGGCGAATTCGTCCAGGTGTCGGACGCCGACCTGAAAGGCAAGTGGTCTGTCGTGTTCTTCTACCCAGCCGACTTCACCTTCGTTTGCCCAACCGAGCTGGAAGACCTGGCTGACAACTACGCCGAGTTCAAGAAGTTGGGTGTCGAGATCTACAGCGTTTCCACCGACACTCACTTCGCCCACGCTGCCTGGCACAACACTTCGCCAGCCATCGGCAAAATCCAGTACACCATGATCGGTGACCCGACCCACGTCATCTCCCGCAACTTTGACGTGCTGATCGAAGAGGTCGGCCTGGCTGACCGCGGTACTTTCGTGATCAACCCTGAAGGCCAGATCAAGATCGTCGAAATCAACGACGGTGGTGTAGGCCGCGACGCTTCCGAGCTGCTGCGCAAGGTCAAGGCTGCTCAGTACGTTGCCGCTCACCCGGGCGAAGTCTGCCCAGCCAAGTGGAAAGAAGGCGAGGCCACCCTGGCTCCGTCCCTGGACCTGGTCGGCAAGATCTAAGTCTGTGAGTCATCCGAGGGCGATCCGCTCTTAATCAAGTAAGCCGCTTCGCCCCAAAAAACGCCCGGGCGAGATTCGCTCGGGCGTTGTTTTTTCTGAAATTCACAAAATGGAAATCGCCCGTATGTTGGACGCCAATCTTAAAGCTCAGTTGAAGTCATACCTGGAACGGGTCACCCAGCCGATCGAGATCGTCGCCTCCCTCGACGACGGTGCGAAATCCCAGGAAATGCTCGCGTTACTCCAAGACGTTGCCAGTCTTTCCGACAAAATTACCTTGCTCGACAACGGTACCGATGCGCGCAAGCCGTCGTTTTCGTTGAACCGCCCGGGAGCCGATATCAGCCTGCGTTTTGCCGGCATCCCCATGGGCCACGAATTCACTTCGCTGGTGTTGGCCCTGCTGCAAGTCGGCGGCCACCCATCGAAGGCCAGTGTCGAGGTCATCGAACAGATTCGCGCCCTTGAAGGCGAGTTCAACTTCGAGACCTATTTCTCGCTGTCGTGCCAGAACTGCCCGGACGTGGTCCAGGCGCTGAACCTGATGGCGGTGCTGAACCCGAACATTCGCCACGTTGCCATCGACGGCGCGCTGTTCCAGGCCGAAGTCGATGAGCGCCAGATCATGGCCGTGCCGAGCATTTACCTGAACGGCGTGAACTTCGGCCAGGGCCGCATGGGCCTGGAAGAGATTCTCGCCAAGATCGACACCAGCGGCATCGAACGCCAGGCTGAGAAAATCAGCGCCAAGGATGCTTTCGATGTGCTGGTGGTCGGCGGCGGCCCGGCTGGCGCTTCGGCGGCGATCTACGCGGCCCGTAAAGGCATCCGCACCGGTGTGGCGGCCGAACGTTTCGGCGGCCAGGTGCTCGACACCATGGCCATCGAAAACTTTATCTCGGTCCAGGAAACCGAAGGGCCGAAATTGGCCGTTGCCCTGGAAGAGCACGTCAAGCAGTACGACGTGGACATCATGAATCTGCAGCGTGCCGACGCCTTGCTGCCGGGCAAGGACGGCAGCCTGCATGAAATCAACTTCGCCAGCGGTGCGAGCCTCAAGGCCAAGACCGTGATCCTGGCGACCGGTGCCCGCTGGCGCGAAATGAACGTGCCGGGCGAGCAGCAATATCGCAACAAGGGCGTGGCGTACTGTCCGCACTGCGACGGCCCGCTGTTCAAAGGCAAGCGCGTGGCGGTGATCGGCGGCGGTAACTCCGGCGTCGAGGCAGCCATCGACCTGGCGGGTATCGTGGCCCACGTCACCTTGCTGGAGTTCGATGTGCAATTGCGTGCCGACGCGGTGTTGCAGCGCAAACTGCACAGCCTGTCGAACGTGACAGTGGTGACCAACGCCCAGACCACCGAAGTGACGGGGGACGGCCAGAAGGTCAATGGCTTGCGCTACAAGGATCGTCCCAGCGGTGAAGTGCGGGACGTGGAACTGGAAGGGATCTTCGTGCAGATCGGCCTGTTGCCCAACACCGATTGGCTCAAAGGCACCGTCGAGCTGTCGCCGAGGGGTGAGATTATCGTCGATGCCCGTGGTGAAACCTCGATCCCAGGCGTGTTCGCCGCCGGTGACGTGACCACTGTGCCGTACAAGCAGATCGTGATCGCCGTGGGCGAGGGCGCCAAGGCTTCGCTGAGCGCCTTCGACCACCTGATCCGCACCTCCGCGCCGGCCTGAGCGGCCGATCGCGGCAAAAGAAAAACCCCATGAGTCTTGGCTCATGGGGTTTTTTATCGCCCATCATTCTGTGGGAGCGAGCTTGCTCGCGATGGCGGTGGGTCAGCTTGCCTCAATGCTGAATGTGCTGCCCTCATCGCGAGCAAGCTCGCTCCCACAATGGACATCAGGACAGCTTACAGCGGCGCCGGCTGGATGATCTCGACCCAGTAGCCATCCGGGTCCTTGATGAAGGCCAGGCTTTTCATGCGGCCATCGGTCAGGCGTTTCTGGAAGTCACAGCCCAGTGCTTCGAAACGCTCGCAGGCTGCGACGATGTCCGGTACCGAGATGCAGATGTGGCCGAAACCGCGTGGGTCGGTGTTGCCGTTATGGTAGGCGAACGCCGGGTCGCTTTCGGTGCCATGGTTGTGGGTCAGTTCCAGGATGCCAGGGATCGACTTCATCCATTCGGTACGCGCCGCCGCGTCCGCCGGAATCAGGTTCTTGTCCACCAGCGCCAGGAAGTACAGGCTGAATTCGGCTTCCGGGAAGTCGCGCTTTTCCACCAGCGAGAAACCCAGCACGCGGGTGTAGAAATCCAGGGACTTGGTGATGTCCTTGACCCGCAGCATCGTGTGGTTGAAGACGAACCGGGCCGTGGCGGCGTCAGGTTGTGCGGTGACGCCAGGGAAAGTATTGAGTTCGTGCAGGCTCATGGGCCCTCCGGAAAATAAGTGGGGCAAACGGCGTCGCAAGCGTGGTCGCGACGGTTCCTGGGCTTGCGTCAGACGGCTTCCTTGCAGGTGCGCCCATGATACGCAAGGGGCGCGGCGTCGCCAAACCGCACGTGACTATTGCTTGGTACTGCCCTGGGCTTCAGACTTTACGATTCGTCCTTGAGTGGCCTCGCAATGATTCGACCGTTCCTTTCGCTGTTTGTCCTGCTGTTTGCCAGTGTTGCGAGTGTCGGTGGTGTCCAGGCCGCCGAACCGCAGATCCTGTGGCCCCAGGGCTGGGTGGTCGAGCCGCTGCCGGCGGACGCATCGGCCTCGGCGCCCCCCGGAACCCTGCGCCAACGGGCAACCAAAAGTGATCCTGCAGGCAACGCCGTGATGGTCATGGAACTGACCACCACCCCCGTCGAGCCCGATCATCAGGTCAACTTGCAAGGCGTATTGTTGGAGATGCGCAAGTCAATCCAGAAGGATTTTTTCCAAGGGGGTTACCAAAGTGTATGCACTAAGGTCCATGCCTCCATGTTGGGCGGCGTAACTGCGTTAGAAACCACTTGCACGATCACGCAAAACGGACGACATGTATTGTCTCAGGCACTCGTCGCGGCACTAAATGAGGGCAAGGCTTATGTGCTGTCCTATGCAGGGCAGGCGCAGGTGTTTGTTGAAAGCCAGGATGAAGTACAGTCGGTGCGAAACAGTTTGAAACTATGACGCCTTCAGCGTAATACGCCAATGGGTTTAATCCTAAAGTCTTGCCCATAAAAAAGCCCTGAGTGTTCAGGGCTTTTTTGCGTCTTGGGGGTTGTCAACCACGTACTGTCAACCACGCAGCCAAGAATCGACGGTCGCTGCACCGTACTGTTCTTTCCAGGCTTTCAGGCCGCGGTGATTGCCGCCCTTGGTCTCGATCAATTCGCCGGTGTGCGGGTTCTGGTAAACCTTCACCACGCGCGCGCGGCGTGTCTTAGTGGGCTTGGTCGATTGCAGGCTCGCCTTGGACGGGTTCGGGTCGAGGATCGCGACGATGTCGCGCAGGTTCTTGCCGTAGGTTTTCATCAGTCCCTGGAGCTTTTCCTCGAATTCGATTTCCTTCTTGAGCCCGGCATCGTTCTTCAGCGATTCCAGCTGCTTGAGCTGTTCTTGAAGGGCCTTTTCGGCTGCACGAAATTCAGCGAGTCTGGACAAAATGATTACTCCAATCAAAATATTTGGCTGATACCAACCGCAAACAAAGCTATAAGCCAAGCGCCTTGAAGCGACTCGGTGTTAATGACTCTCTCCTGTTATGTGGCACAGGTAGAAAAATTGTAGTAGTTAATCCGTAAAGTGTAAATCGTAACTTTTTCGTTATGTAACAACAGCAAGCGCATTTATCAATTGGCAGGACATCGTCAATAGATCGACGGCGGTTAACTGCCATTAGTGCCGGTCAAGGTCTCAACGAACGCCGGCCCGCTAATCGGTCGGCCAAATAGATAGCCTTGTAGAAAGTTCACCCCGTGGGCGCTCAGGTAGTCGCTTTGTTCGACGGTTTCGACGCCCTCGGCAACCATATCCAGGTCCAACTTGCCCGACAGTTCGATGATGCTATCGAGGAGGTGGCGCGACAGGGCGTCGGCCCCGATCATCGCGACAAAACTCTGGTCGATCTTCAGGAAGTCCACATTGAACTGGCGCAAGTACGCCAGGCTGGAATGACCGGTGCCGAAATCGTCGAGGGCGATCTTGACGCCCAAATCCCTCAGTTGGTCGAACAGTTGCCGGGTCACGGGTGTCGGTTCGATCAGCTCGCGCTCGGTCAACTCCAGTACCAGGGTCATCGCACCCGGTGCGAAGGCATTGAGAAACTCGCGGCAATCGTCCACCAGCGCCAGATCCTGGCAGTGACGGGCGGTGATGTTGATGCCGACATGAAACGGCGCTTCGAGTCGAGGCGCAAGCGGCACCAGCAGGTGCATGGTTTGCTGCATCAGCGCACGGGTCATGGGCACGATCACGCCGCTGTGTTCGGCGAAGGGAATGAACAGATCCGGGCGGACCAGGCCTTCCTTGGGATGGTTCCAGCGCATCAGCACCTCGACGCCGGCCCAGCGTTTGCTATCGCTGTGCACGACCGGTTGCAGGTAGGGCACGAACTCGCCGGCTTCCAGCGCCCGTTGCAATTCACGGCTGGGAGACGAGGCGCGCTGTTGCAGCCAGTGTCCGAGTGTCCCGGCCACAACGCCGAAGAAGATCAGCAGGCTGAACAGCGGCGGATATTCCCTGGCCATGTAGCGCCAGGTTTCACCCTCGTCGAAACCGGCTTCTACATTGAAGGCGTAGCGCGCTGAACCCAGTTCGGTCTGAGCCACCGGCGACCCGGGCAAGGGCGCTGGCCGGACCTTGCCGTCCGCGGCCAGCCAATTCGGCCCGACTTGCAGCCGCAGCCGGGTCTGCTGGCCGATCAGGCGCAGGACGTTGGCCAGGTGATACCCGTCAAGGGTGGCCAGGGCGCCTTGCCGGCCTTCAGTGAGCCGGTAGATCAGCAACGCGGTGTCCGGCGTGACCGGGTTGCCGTCCAGGAGCCACAGCGTGCCTTGGTGATAGTCGCTCGGGTTGACGCGTTCCTCGAAGGCCCCGAACAGCGAGCTGCAATAGAGGTCGTTGTCCCAGATCAGGTTGGTCGAGCGGACAAAGGGCCGGCGCGTCACCTGTTCGCGCAAGGCCAGCGTCACCGCTTCGCAGGGCTGGCCGGCCAGGGGCAATAGTTCACGGGCCGCCAACGCGGTGTTGTCGAGCATCAGTTCGATCTGCCTGACCGACTCCTCGGCGGTCTGCCGGGTGTGTTGCGCCAGCGTCCGTTCGGCTTGCATGTACAAAATGACCAGCCCCGACAGGATCGGCACCAGGCCGCAAAGCAGGGTGATCAGATAGCGACGGGGACGGGTGTGCGATCGGGTGGCGGTCAAGGGCATCGGCACAACCTGAGGAAAAGGGGATGAGGGGAGCATCGGATGCCGACCATGATAGATGGCCTGTCGGTGACTTGCCTGTCTGTGGGCGTGCCCGCGATTGTTGCAAGCCGACCCACCGCCATCGCGAGCGAGCTGGCTCCCACAGGTATGGGCGGTGGCCTTGGATTCTGCGAACGCTGCAGATCCCTGTGGGAGCGAGCTTGCTCGCGATGGCGCCGTGACGTTCAACCTCGATGCTAGCTGACTCGCCGCCATCGCGAGCCACCTAGGCCCCCAGCAGAGGCTCATGACTGTCGGGCCAGCTCGATGAACGCCAGGGTGGCGGGCGAGGCCTGGCGGCTGTCCAATACCGCCAGGCCGATCTGGCGCGGCACTCGCGGCGACAGGGGCCGGGTAACGTAACCGGGATTTCCATCGTCCGGCAACGATCCTTCGGACACCACGCTCACCGCCTCGCCACGCCTGACGACATCCAGGGTGCTGAGCAACTGCGAACAACGAAAACGCACGTTCGGTGTCAGGCGGGCGGCATTGAACAGGCGCGTGACCAGCTCCGACGATCCCGCCTCGGTGTGCACGAAGGGGTCGTTGCACAGGTCCTTGAGGCTCAGGCTGGCCTGGGCGGCGAGGGGATGTGAGGCGGGCAGCAGGGCGACCATCTGATCTTCCAGCAACGCGAACGTATCGAAACGCTCCTCGGGCAGTACCACGAAACCGACGTCGATCCGTCGTTCGTCCAGCCATTGGATGACCTGCCTGTCGGGCCCTTCGTCGATGTGCACTTCGATCCCGGGATGCAAGGCTCGATAGCGCCGCAGGATCCCGGGCAACAGTTTCATCGATGACGTCGGCCCGAACGAGCCGATGCGCAAGGTGCCGCGGCGCATGCCCCGGGCATCGGCGGCTTCCTGACGCAAGGTGTTGGCCAGCCCGAGCATGGCCCGGGCCCGCAGCAGCAACTGCTGGCCAATGTCGCTGAGCTCCACCACCGACTGATGGCGCCTGAGCAACTCCACGCCCAACTCTTGTTCCAGGGATTTGATGGCGTGGGATACCGCGGACTGGCCGATGCCCAAGCGCGTGGCCGCGGCGGTGAAACCCCGCAGCTCGGCGACCAGGGAGAAGATTTCGAGTTGAGTGAGGGTCATGAGTGATCGCTCATTTTACGATGACAAAGCATGAGCCTGATGATGAGGCATCTGATTCGAATCAGAAAGCAATACAGAACTTTGTGGCGAGGGGATTTATCCCCGTTGGGGCGCGAAGCGGCCCCCTCGAACTCCAGACACACCGAGTCGTCAGGTTTGGGGCCGCTGCGCAGCCCAGCGGGGATAAATCCCCTCGCCACAGGTTTTGTGAGTGACTTCACTTACAGGTTTCTGTGCACCATGAAAACCCTCGAACAAACCGTCTCGATCCCGTCGGACCTGCCCGTCTACCTGAAGCTCGCCATGGTCACCATGATCTGGGGCGGGACCTTCGTGGCCGGCCGGATCCTTGCCGATGCCCTGGCGCCGATGTTTGCCGCCAGCCTGCGGTTCCTGCTGGCGAGTCTCGCGCTGCTGGCGTTTCTCGTCCTGGCCGGGATCCCGCTGGCCAGGCCCACTATGAAGCAAGGCCTGCAATTGGCGGCGCTGGGGTTCTTCGGCATCTTTTTCTACAACCTGTGCTTCTTCTATGGTTTGCAGTACATCAATGCGTCGCGGGCTTCGCTGATCGTAGCCTTGAACCCGGCGGTGATCGGGCTGGCGTCCTGGTGGCTGTTCAAGGAGCGGCTGAGCCGCCTGAAAGTGGCGGGTATCGTGTTGTGCATCGGCGGGGCGGGGTTGGTGATTGTCAGTCGTGATCCGTCCTTGCTGCAAGGCGCGACGCAGGGCTGGATCGGCGACCTGTTGATTTTTGGCTGCGTGCTGGGCTGGGGCATCTATTCGCTGTTTTCGAAAAAGCTCAATGACAGTCTCGGCCCCTTGCAGACCGTGACCTGGTCGATTCTGCTGGGCACGCTGATGTTGTGGCTGACCTGCGCGGCGGCGGGCGAGGTTCGGCTCGATGCCCTGCGCGCGCTGGACATGGAGCAATGGCTGAGCCTGTTGTACCTCGGCGTGCTGGGCTCGGCCCTGGCCTATATCGCCTGGTATGACGGCATTCGCCGAATCGGCGCGACCCGGTCCGGCGTATTCATCGCGCTCAACCCGCTGACGGCGGTGCTGCTGGGAGCGCTGCTGCTGGACGAACGGCTCACGGCCTTGATGTGCGTCGGCGGGGGCGTGATCCTGGTGGGTATTTTCCTGTGCAACAAACCCCTTGCGCGCTCGAAGGAAAAGGCGATTTGATACAGAAGGCGGACAAATCAGGTTACGCTGTGTAGAATCGATTTACGCATATAAGAATAACGTCTTCTGGCAGCAGAAGCCTCGCCCGCAAGAGCCTTGGGTCGACAATGAAGATACTTGGGTTTCAACTGATCTACGGCGATTTCCTCGCCCGCAGCGTTCGTGGCATTTCCTGCGCGCCGCCCCGTGTCCTCAGCATTGCCTGCAACTAACGTTTTTTTGTTAATTGACCAGAATGATGAGGCGCCGACATGGCAGATCTATACGAAAACCCCATGGGCCTGATGGGCTTCGAATTCATTGAATTCGCATCCCCGACCCCCAACACCCTGGAGCCGATCTTCGAGATCATGGGCTTCACCAAGGTGGCTACCCACCGTTCCAAGGATGTGCACCTGTATCGCCAGGGCGCGATCAACCTGATCCTCAACAATGAACCCCACAGCGTGGCCTCGTACTTTGCCGCCGAGCACGGCCCGTCGGTGTGCGGCATGGCGTTCCGGGTCAAGGATTCGCAACTGGCCTACAAGCGCGCCCTGGAGCTCGGCGCTCAGCCGATCCACATCGAGACCGGCCCGATGGAGCTGAACCTGCCTGCCATCAAGGGCATCGGCGGCGCACCGCTGTACCTGATCGACCGTTTTGGCGAAGGCAGCTCGATCTACGACATCGATTTCGTGTTCCTCGAAGGTGTGGATCGCAACCCGGTGGGCGCGGGCCTGAAAATCATCGATCACCTGACCCACAACGTGTACCGCGGGCGTATGGCCTACTGGGCCGGCTTCTATGAGAAGTTGTTCAACTTCCGCGAGATCCGTTACTTCGACATCAAGGGCGAATACACCGGCCTGACCTCCAAGGCCATGACCGCCCCGGATGGCATGATTCGCATCCCGTTGAACGAAGAGTCGTCCAAGGGCGCGGGGCAAATCGAAGAGTTCCTGATGCAGTTCAACGGTGAAGGCATCCAGCACGTGGCCTTCCTCACCGATGACTTGATCAAGACCTGGGACCACTTGAAAAGCATCGGCATGCGTTTCATGACCGCGCCGCCGGACACCTACTACGAAATGCTCGAAGGCCGCCTGCCGAACCACGGCGAACCAGTGAATGAACTGCAATCGCGGGGCATTTTGCTCGATGGTGCTTCCGAGCAGGGTGATAAGCGCCTGCTGCTGCAGATCTTCTCGGAAACCCTGATGGGGCCGGTGTTCTTCGAATTCATCCAGCGCAAGGGCGACGACGGCTTTGGCGAAGGTAACTTCAAGGCACTGTTCGAGTCCATCGAGCGCGACCAGGTGCGTCGGGGCGTGCTGGCGACCGAGTAATACCTGTCCCATGAAAAAGCCCGCCCGGCAGTGATGTCGGGCGGGCTTTTTATTGAACCACGCAGACCCCTGTGGGAGCGAGCTTGCTCGCGATAGCGGTGGATCAGTTTGTATCGATATTGGCTGATCCGCCGCCATCGCGAGCAAGCTCGCTCCCACAGGGGTTGACGTTGACCTTAAGCCCTGCGCCGTTGCCGCACCAGGTGTTTGAAGCCTTCGAACACCAACACCGCCACGGCCATCCAGATGGGGATGTAGGTCAGCCATTCAGCGGCCTTGATGCTTTCGCCCAACAGCAGCGCAACGCCCAGCAGCAGGACCGGTTCGACGTAACTCAACAAGCCGAACAGGCTGAACGGCAGCAGCCGGCTGGCGACGATATAAGACACCAGCGCGCTGACGCTGATCACCCCGAGCAACGGGATCAGCAGCGACAGCCGCGGGTATTGATCGAATACGTGGAAACCCTGTTCACCGCTTTGCACGAACCACAGCGCCACGGGCAGCATCAGGGTCATGTCCAGCCAGAGCCCGCCGAGGTTGTCGGTCTTGATGCGTTTGCGCAGGATGAAATAGATCGGGTAGCCGATCACCACCAGCAAGGTGGCCCAGGAAAAACCACCCACCTGGTACAACTCGTTGAACACGCCAAGGGTAGCGAAGAACACGGCGACTTTCCGCAGGTAGGACAGTCGCTCGCCATAGACGATGCGCCCGGTCAGGACCATCGACAGCGGCAACAGGAAGTACCCCAGCGACACGTCCAGGCTGTAGCCATTGAGCGGCGCCCACATGAACAGCCACAGCTGCGCGCCCATCAGGGCCGAAGAGACGATTGCCGCGATCAATAGCCGTGGCGTGGCGACCAGGCGGCGGATCAGCGCCGTGACCAGGTGCCACTCCCGTACCACCAACATGAACACGGTCATGCATGGCATCGTCAGCAGCATGCGCCAGCCGAAAATCTCCAGGCCGGTCAACGGTGAGAGTAGCGAGGTGTAGTAGTACATGACGGCGAACAGCGCAGAGGCTGAGACCGATAGAGCGATGCCTTTGGACACTGAGGCCTCTTATTTTAATGGGCAGAAACACCGTTGTGGTGAGAAGGGCAGCTGTGGCGAGGGAGCAAGGTCCCTCGCCCTGTTCTTATTCGATGAACGATTATGACGTACGCGGAACTCGCCCCGGCACGAAATGCCCCACGTCATTGAACCCCGGCGTCGACGCATGCCCCGGCGTCACCAGCGAATCGACGAAGGCTTCATCTTCCGCGCTGATCTTCACTGCCTGCGCCTTTATGTAGGAATCCCACTGTTCCTCGGTGCGCGGCCCGACGATGGCCGAAGTCACGGCGCTGTTGTTCAGTACCCAGGCGATGGCGAACTCGACGATGCCCACGCCTCGGCCCTGGGTGTATTGCAGGATCTGCTGGGCAATGCGCAGCGACTCGACCCGCCATTCGGTTTCCAGGATGCGTTTGTCCTGGCGGCCGGCACGGCTGTTGGCGTCCGGTGCCACATCCGGCGCGTACTTGCCGCTGAGCACGCCGCGGGCCAGCGGGCTGAATGGCACCACGCCGAGGCCATAGTTCTGCGCCGCGGTGATCTGCTCGGTTTCCGCCTGGCGGTTGACGATGTTGTACAGTGGTTGGCTGATCACCGGTCGGTCGATGCCCAGGCTGTCGGCGATCCGAATCACCTCGGCGATGCGCCAGCCACGGTAGTTCGACAGGCCCCAATAGCGGATCTTGCCCTGGCGAATCAAGTCGCCGATGGCCGAGACGGTGATGTGCAGCGGGGTGTTGTGGTCTTCGCGATGCAGGTAATAGATGTCCAGGTAATCGGTGCCCAGGCGCGTCAGGCTGGCCTCGATGCCATTGAACAGGTGCTTGCGGCTCAGGCCGCTGCGGTTGGGCACGCCGTCCGGCGGGCCAAAGCCGACCTTGGTGGCCAGTACCCATTCGTGGCGGTGACGGGCGATCGCCTCGCCGACAATCTCTTCGGAGCGGCCGTTGGTGTAGACGTCCGCGGTGTCGATGAAATTGATGCCCTGGTCCCAGGCCTTGTCGATGATCCGCAGCGAATCCTCGGTGCTGGTCTGTTCGCCGAACATCATCGTGCCCAGGGTCAACGTCGAGACTTGCAACCCGGAATGGCCTAGCGTGCGGTAGCTCATGACAAGATCCTTTTATCCATGAAGAAAGGCTCAATCAAACCCCAGAACCACCGCATGGATCAAACAGAATTCTCAAAACACCCCAAATCAACTGTGGGAGCGAGCTTGCTCGCGATAGCGGTGGGTCAGTCAACATCAATGTTGGCTGACTTGACGCTATCGCGAGCAAGCCCGCTCCCACGGGAAAAAAGAGCGTCAGGCCCGCAGGGTGCGGGTCATGCGCAGCGCCAGCAGGCTGCCACACACGATCACCCCGGCGAGCAGGTACAACGCCGCGTCGGTCGAGCCGGTGGCGTCCTTGACCCAACCCACCAAGTACGGGCTGAGGAAGCCCGCCATCTGCCCCATGGAGTTAATCAACGCCAAGCCGCCGGCCGCCGCGCCCGCGCTGAGCAGGGCGGTGGGTACCGGCCAGAACATCGGCAGGCCGGTGAGGGCACCCATGGTGGCAATGGACAGGCCGATGATGGCGATAGTCGGGGTGGTGGCGAAGTTGACGGCGATCAGCAGCCCGGCCGCGCCCATCAGCATCGGCACCACCAAGTGCCAGCGACGTTCCTTGTGCAAGTCCGCCGAGCGACCCACCAGCAACATGAACACCGCTGCCAGCAGGTAGGGGATCGCGCTCAGCCAGCCGATCACCAGGTTATCGCTGAAGCCCAGGTTCTTGATGATCGACGGCAGCCAGAAGTTGATCGCATAAACGCCGCTCTGGATGCAGAAGTACACCAGGCCGAAGGCCCAGATCGCCGGGTTCTTGAACACCGCGAGCAACGAATCGGTGGTGTTTTTTGGCTTGTTGGCCAGGTCTTCGGCATGGTCGGCGGTGAGCACGGCGCGTTCCTCGGCGGTCAGCCATTTGGCGTTGGCGAAGGTGTCGCTGAGCAGGAAGAACGCCAGAGCGCCGAGGATCACCGTCGGAATACCTTGCAGCAGGAACATCCACTGCCAACCCGCCAGGCCGCCCTGGCCCGCTGCGAAGTGGTTGAGGATCCACCCGGAAAACGGGCTGCCCAGCAGGCCGGACACCGGAATGGCCGACATGAACAAGGCCATGATCCGGCCGCGGCGGAACGTCGGGAACCATTGCGAGAGGTACAGCACCACGCCAGGAAAGAATCCGGCTTCGGCCGCACCCGTGAACAGCCGCAAGGTATAGAACTGGGTGGGGGTGGTGACGAATAGCAGGCAGGTCGACAGCGTGCCCCAGGTGATCATCATCAATGCGATCCAGCGCCGGGGGCCGAACCGGGTCAGGGCCAGGTTGCTCGGTACGCCGCACAGCACGTAGCCGATGAAGAAAATTCCGGCGCCGAGGCCATACACGGTTTCACTGAATTTCAAGGCGTCGAGCATCTGCAACTTGGCGAAGCCAACGTTGACCCGGTCGAGGTAGTTGAACAGGTAGCAGATGAAAATGAACGGGATCAAGCGCAGGGTGATGCGCTTGTAGACGATATTTTTTTCGTCGGGGGTAGCCAGGAGGGCTGCTGCGCTCTGGGACATGGCGAGGTCTCTCTTTATTATGATTTTTGCGAGCCAGGGGGTAACGTTGACTGCCCCTTGAGTCTCGTCCAGCCCAAGGCCCCGTGTCTTTGTGCCTGGGCACAGGGTTTGGAGGCAGACCCTGTGCGACTGACCAAACCCATGTCTGAAACAACAATCCAAGCCGCCTGCAAGGAACACCGCCCCATGTTCGAACTCGATCACGACCTGGCACAGGACATTGTCGACCGGGCGATGGCGATCCTGCCGTACAACGTCAATGTCATGGACAACCAGGGGCTGATCCTCGGCAGCGGCGAGCGCGAGCGGGTCAATACCCGCCACGAAGGCGCGCAACTGGTCCTGGCCAATGGCCGGGTGGTGGAAATCGACGAGCACACCGCGATGCACCTCAAGGGCGTGCAGCCGGGAATCAACTTGCCGCTGATGCTCGATCAACGGCTGATCGGCGTCCTGGGCATCACCGGCGAGCCTGCGCAACTGCGTACCTATGCCGAACTGGTGCGCATGACCGCTGAAATGCTGGTGGGCCAGCGCAACCAGCAGGCCGAACAGCAATGGCGCCGCCAGCGTTGCGATGACTTATTGGCGTTGCTGCTGGGGGACGCCGGGGATTCGCCACGCTTGCTGGACGAAGCGCGGCAGATGGGCCTCAAGCCGCAACTCTCACGGGTGCCGTATCTGTTCGAACTGGGCCTGGAGCACGGGCCCGGCCAGACCGTCGAGACGCTGAGCGGGTGGCTGATGTCCCGCTACCCGGACAGTTGGTGCCTGACGTCGTCCAAATCTTCCCTGCTCTGGTGCCGGCCGGTGACCGCCTCGGTGGAGAACGAGCGCCTGCTGGGCAAGCTCGACGGGTTGGGCTGGAGCATTCTGCGCGTGGCGGTGGGCGGCCAGGCCGAAGGGCTGGCGGGCCTGCGTCGTTGCTACCGACGGGTCGGGGACCTGTTGGCCTACGGGCGCGATGTGTTGCCGCAGTCGCGCATGCTGACCCTCAACCGTTATCGCTTGCCGGTGATGCTCTGGCGTCATCGCAGCGACGATGCCCTGGATGAATTGCTGACCCCTTTGCGCAAGGTCATCGCCAAGGACAGTAACGGCCAATTGCTCGCCACCTTGCGCAGTTGGTGCGAGCACGACGGCCAGAGCCAAGCCTGCGCCGACGCGCTGGGCATCCATCGCAACAGCCTGCGCTACCGCATGGAACGCATCGCCGAACTCAGCGGCGTGGATCCGTTGCGGCTGGATGGGATGCTGGCGTTGTACCTGGGGGTGCAACTGTTGCCGCAGACCGAAAGCACACCGCTATAACCCTGTGGGAGCGAGCTTGCTCGCGATGTCGGTGGCACATCCAATACCTGTGCAAGCTGACACACCGCTATCGCGAGCAAGCTCGCTCCCACAGTTTGATCGGCGGTACTACTTCTGTGGGAGCGAGCCTGCTCGCGATGAGGCCGGCAGCTTCAACCTGAATCCTCCTGGAAAACCGGTATTTGTGAAATTGAACAATAATGCCCGGTGTCTTTTGTGCGGCAGACCGGCGTCACGGCTGCGGTCAACTGGCAGCATGCTGTGCATCGGAACCGGAGAATAATATGAAAATAATCATCGCCCCCGACTCGTTCAAGGACAGCCTCAGTGCCCAGGGCGTCGCCGATGCCATTGCCCAGGGGTTGGCCCAGGTCTGGCCGGATGCCCAGTTGGTCAAGTGCCCGATGGCCGACGGCGGCGAGGGGACGGTGGAGTCGGTGCTGGCCGCCTGCAACGGCGAGTGGCGTCACACCCGGGTCCGCGGCCCCCTTGGCACTCCCGTCGAGGCCCGCTGGGGCTGGTTGGCCGACAGCCGCACCGCGATCATCGAGATGGCCGAGGCCAGTGGCTTGCAGCTCGTGCCGCCGGATCAGCGCGATGCCTGTTCCAGCAGCACCTACGGCACCGGCGAGTTGATCCGTGCCGCCTTGGACGAAGGGGCCGGGCGGGTGATCCTGGCCATCGGCGGCAGTGCCACCAACGATGGCGGTGCCGGCGCGATGCAGGCCCTGGGCGTGGCGCTGCTGGATGAACACGAGCAACCCCTGGTGCCCGGTGGCCAAGCCCTGGCGCACCTTTCACGCATTGACCTGGGCGACCTGGACCCGCGCTTGGCCCAGGTCAGTTTCGAGATCGCCGCCGATGTCGATAACCCGTTGTGCGGGCCCCATGGCGCTTCCGCGGTCTTCGGGCCACAGAAGGGTGCCTCCGTCCGGCAGGTGCAGGACCTGGACCGGGCCCTGGGGCATTTCGCCGACCATTGTGCCCGGTCGCTGGGCCGTGATGTACGCGACGAACCGGGCAGCGGTGCCGCGGGCGGCCTGGGTTTCGCGGCCAAGGCATTCCTGCGGGCGCAGTTCCGGACCGGCGTGGACGTCGTTGCCCAGTTGACCGGGCTGGCCGATGCGATCGAGGGCGCCGACCTGGTGATCACGGGCGAAGGCCGTTTCGACGCCCAGACCCTGCGCGGCAAGACCCCCTTCGGCGTGGCCCGCATCGCCCGCCAGCATGGCGTGCCGGTACTGGTCATCGCCGGTACGCTGGGGGAGGGCTACCAAGCGCTGTACGAATACGGTATCGACGCCGCCTTTGCCCTGGCCAGCGGGCCGATGACCTTGCAGCAAGCCTGCCTCGACGCCCCGCGCCTGCTGAGCGAACGAGCCCAGGACATCGCCCGGCTGTGGCGGGTGGCGCGCCGATAAAACTGGTCGCGCATTCACCTGTGGTGAGGGAGCAAGCTCTTTCGCCACAAAGTCTCGTGAAATATTTTTTTACATCTCCCTGTAAAAAGCCTGGAGCCTGGCCGATAACGACCTCAGGCGTACCCACAATTATTCCACCCCGTACGCTGGCGGCATGGATGCTCGACCCCATCACAGCGAGGTCTTCCCATGTCTCTACGCAGCTTGAATATCGCTCCCCGGGCTTTTCTGGGCTTCACCGTCATCGCGTTGCTCGTCGTTATTCTCGGCGTATTCGCCGCCAATCGCATGTCAGTCATCCGCCAGGCGTCGCTGGACATGGAGCAGACCCAAGTGCCCAGCGTCGGCTACCTGGCCAATGTGCTGGAAAGCGTGTTGCGCATGCGCATTCTTTCGTTCCGGATCCTGGTCAACCGCGACCCGGCCAGTCTGGCAGAGGCCGACGGCCGCATCGGTGTGCTGGTGGAAAAAGCTGAACAAGGCCAATAGCGGCTACGCCGCGTTGCCGGCCTCGCCGGAAGAGGCTGAGCTGTACAAAGTCTTTTCGGCGACCCTCGACAAATATCTGCAAGCCCAGAAAGAAATGCTCGAGTTGTCGCGCCAGAACAAGACTGACGAACTGCGTACCCACATCAATACGCGGATCAAGGAAGGCACCGACCTGATGGGCGAGCAGCTCAACAAGCTCATTGCCCTCAACGTGGCCAGTGCCGGTGAGGCATCGGCCCTGGCCGGCGAGCATTACAACAGCGCCATCACCGGCATCATCGTCGTCTCGCTCATTGCCGCGCTGGCCACGGTCGTGTTGGCCTTGCTGTTGACTCGCAGCATCGTCGCGCCACTCAACCGGGCATTGGAGGCAGCCCGGATCATTGCCAGCGGCAATCTGGTCCAAGTCATCGCGGTTGACGGCAAGGATGAACCCGGTCGCTTGCTCCAGGCCTTGGCCGCGATGCAAGGCAGCCTGCGCCAGACCATCGAGCAGATCGCCGGCTCCGCCAGCCAATTGGGAGCGGCGGCCGAAGAACTGAGCGCGGTCACCCAGGAATCCTCCCGCGGCCTGCAACAGCAGCACAATGAAATCGAACAGGCCGCCACTGCCGTCAACGAGATGACCGCCGCCGTCGAGGAGGTCGCCCGCAACGCGGTGTCCACTTCCGAAGCTTCGGGCCAGTCGACCCAGGCAGCCCAAGAAGGGCGCTCGCGGGTGGTGGAAACCGTCGATGCGATCCAGACCATGACCCACGATGTGCAAGCCACCGCTTCGATGATCGAAGGCCTGGCGGTCCAGGGCCGGGACATTGGCAAGGTGCTGGACGTGATCCGCGCCATCGCCGAGCAGACCAACCTGCTGGCGCTGAACGCGGCCATCGAAGCCGCCCGTGCCGGGGAGGCCGGACGCGGTTTCGCGGTGGTGGCCGATGAAGTCCGGGCCTTGGCCCATCGCACCGCCCAATCGACCCAGGAAATCGAAAAAATGGTCGCCGGCATCCAGAACGGTACCGGCCAGGCCGTGCAATCGATGCAGCAGAGCAACCAGCGCACCCAAAGCACTCTGGAGATGGCCCGGGCCGCCGGCGTGGCCCTGGAGCAGATCACCCAGTCGATCCACCAGATCAACGAACGCAACCTGGTCATTGCCAGCGCCTCGGAAGAACAGGCCCAGGTATCCCGCGAGGTGGACCGCAACCTGGTGAACATCCGCGACCTGGCTACGCAATCGGCCAGCGGCGCGAAACAGACCAGCGACGCCACTCATGAACTGTCGCGCCTGGCGGTGGGTTTGAATGCGATGGTGGCGCGGTTTGTGATTTGAGATAGGGTTGAGGCTGGATTTCGCGCAATCAAGGAGACGTACATGCGCTTTTCAGCCTTGACCCAACGCATCACCGGCGACGGTGCCGCTGCCTGGGATATTCACGACCGGGCGCTGGCCATGCGCGAACAGGGCATGGACGTGTTGCTGTTGTCGGTGGGCGACCCGGACTTCGACACTCCACGCGCCATCGTCGATGCGGCGGTGGGCAGCCTGCGGGCTGGCGACACTCATTATTCGGACATCCGCGGCTTGCACACCTTGCGTTCCAGCATTGCCCGGCGTCACCGCCTGCGTTGCGGCCAGGGCGTAGGTGCCGAACATGTGGTTGTGCTGCCGGGCGCGCAATGCGCGGTGTACGCGGTCGCGCAATGCCTGCTCAACGCAGGCGACGAAGTCATCGTGGCTGAGCCGATGTATGTCACCTACGAAGCGGTTTTCGGTGCCTGCGGGGCGAAAGTGGTGCCGGTGGCGGTCCGCCCGGAGAACGGTTTTCGGGTCGAACCGGCGGACGTTGCCCGTCTTGTGACCCCGCGTACCCGGGCGATGCTGCTCAACAGCCCGAACAACCCGTCCGGCGCCAGCTTGCCGATGTCCACCTGGCAAGCCTTGGCGCGGTTGTGCATCGAACATGACCTGTGGCTGATCAGTGACGAGGTCTACAGCGACCTGATCTACGAAGGCGAACACATCAGCCCGGCGAGCCTGCCGGGCATGGCCGAGCGCACCGCGACGATCAACAGCCTGTCCAAATCCCACGCCATGACGGGCTGGCGCATCGGCTGGGTCATCGGGCCGCAGGCGCTGGCCGGGCACTTGGCGAACCTGTCGCTGTGCATGCTGTTCGGCTTGCCGGATTTCGTGCAACGCGCCGCCCAAGTCGCGCTGGAGCAGGCTCTGCCTGAGGTGGCGCAGATGCACGAGGAATATCGCCAGCGCCGCGACCTGGTGTGCACCATGCTCGACGACTGCCCGGGCCTCAAGCCGGTGCGGCCCGATGGCGGCATGTTCGTGATGGTCGATGTGCGCCAGACCGGCCTCGACGCCCAGGCGTTTGCCGAGCGGCTGTTGGACGGGTATGGCGTGTCGGTGCTGGCCGGCGAGGCGTTCGGGCCGAGTGCGGCGGGGCATATTCGGATCGGGCTGGTGGTCGATCAGGTGAAACTGGAGGAGGCCTGCAGGCGGATTGCCTCGTGTGCCGGTCAGTCTTTACAAATGCGCTGAAGTTTCACAATGCTCAATCGCAGTGTATTCACAAAGAGCTCACGATCCAGAAAAGGGGTAATCCGGTAAAGCTTTGTAGACAGTGTGTGAAATTGTGTAAGGGGTTTGGCTCTGGGTGAGCGAGGGCGTATATCCTTGGCTGCTTGAGATTTTTCTGCGCCTGTTACACCGCTATCGCGGGCAAGCTCGCTCCCACAGTGGTTTTGTGGCGTTTCCAAGACCCTTGTGGGAGCGAGCTTGTTCGCGATAGCGGCATTGCCGGCGCCACGGCACTTTCTGGAAACACCATGCCCAACATCCTCCTGGTGGAAGACGACACCGCACTCTCTGAACTGATCGCCAGTTACCTGGAGCGCAACGGCTATCAGGTCAGCGTCCTCAGCCGTGGCGATCATGTGCGTGAACGGGCGCGGGTCGATCCGCCGGACCTGGTGATCCTCGACCTTATGCTGCCGGGGCTGGACGGCCTGCAGGTCTGCCGCTTGCTGCGGGCCGACTCGGCGACCTTGCCAATCCTGATGCTCACCGCCCGGGATGACAGTCACGACCAGGTCCTGGGCCTGGAAATGGGCGCCGACGACTACGTCACCAAACCGTGCGAGCCCCGGGTATTGCTGGCGCGGGTGCGCACCTTGTTACGGCGCAGCAGCCTCATCGAGCCGCAGACGGCCAACGACCGCATTCTGGTGGGCAACCTGTGCATCGACCTGTCCGAGCGCACGGTGACCTGGCGCGGGCAGGCGGTGGAATTGTCCAGCGGCGAATACAACCTGCTGGTGGTGCTGGCCCGGCATTCCGGCGAAGTGCTGAGCCGCGACCAGATCCTGCAGCGCCTGCGAGGCATCGAATTCAACGGCACCGACCGTTCGGTGGACGTGGCGATTTCCAAGTTGCGGCGCAAGTTCGACGACAACGCCGACGAAGCGCGCAAGATCAAGACCGTGTGGGGCAAGGGCTATCTGTTCAGCCGTTCCGAGTGGGAATGCTGAGCCGATGTGGAAGCTGCTGATCCGCCTGTACCTGGTCACCATCGTGTCCTACAGCGCGGCGATCTATCTGATGCCGGAACTGGTGGTGCGCCTGTTCCACGAGCGTTTCCTGACCTACAACCTCGATTATTCCCGGGGCCTGCAAACCTTGTTGGTCAAGCAGTTCCGCACTGTGCCCAGCGAACAGTGGCCGACGCTGGCGGCGCAGATGGACAAGGAGTTCGACCCGCTGCGCATCGAACTGGCCGCCATCGAGGACAACGGTTTCAGCGCCGAGGAGCAGGCGCGTCTCAAGCGTGGCGAGAATGTG
Source organism: Pseudomonas sp. R151218B TE3479 (assembly GCF_053629195.1). Taxonomy (NCBI): domain Bacteria; kingdom Pseudomonadati; phylum Pseudomonadota; class Gammaproteobacteria; order Pseudomonadales; family Pseudomonadaceae; genus Pseudomonas; species Pseudomonas sp. R151218B TE3479. The sequence goes on along the minus strand of NZ_JBRJHV010000001.1, from coordinate 5,113,651 downwards.
GTGCGCCTCGGCGACTGGGCCTGGCGAACCCTGGCGGCGGCGCCGCTGGATGAGCGCACGGCGGTGAAGATGGTCGTGCCGCCGGACCCTGCCGATGTCAGCTGGTTGTACTGGAGCATCAACGTGTTGATCGGCGCGACGATGCTGGCCTGCCTGTTGCTCTGGTTGCGGCCTCACTGGCGCGACCTGGAACGCCTGCGGCGCACCGCCGAACGTTTCGGCAAAGGTCATCTGGGGGAGCGTACGCACATTGCCTCCAGTTCGAACATCGGCAGCCTGGCCCACGTGTTCGACACGATGGCGGGGGACATCGAGAATCTGCTCAACCAACAGCGGGATCTGCTCAACGCCGTGTCCCACGAACTGCGCACGCCCCTGACGCGGCTCGACTTCGGCCTGGCCCTGGCGCTGTCCGACGACCTGCCGGCACCCAGTCGCGAGCGTCTGCAAGGGCTGGTGGCGCACATTCGCGAGCTGGATGAGTTGGTGCTGGAGCTGCTGTCCTACAGCCGGTTGCAAAACCCGCAACACTTGCCCGAACGGGTCGAAGTGGCGCTGGACGAGTTCATCGACAGCATCCTGGGCAGCGTCGACGAGGACCTGGCGGCGCCGGACGTGGTGATCGACGTGTTGTTGCATGGGACGCTGGAGCGTTTTGTGTTGGACCCACGGCTGACCGCACGGGCGTTGCAGAATCTGCTGCGCAATGCCATGCGGTATTGCGAAAAGCATATCCAGATCGGCGTGCTGGTGGGTGATCAAGGCTGTGAGATCTGGGTCGACGACGACGGCATCGGCATTCCCGACAGCGAACGCGAGCGGGTGTTCGAGCCGTTCTACCGCCTGGACCGCAGCCGCGACCGCGCCACGGGCGGCTTTGGCCTCGGCCTGGCCATCAGCCGCCGGGCCCTGGAAGCCCAGGGCGGCACCTTGACGGTGGAAGCCTCTCCCCTGGGTGGAGCGCGCTTCAGACTATGGCTGCCAACACCACCCTGAATCCTGTGGCGAGGGAGCTTGGTCCCGCTGGACCGCGAAGCGGTCCCATGGCCCCTTACCCAAACAACCCCGCCGCAATATTGATCGAAAACCCCAGGATCGCCGTGTTGAACACAAACCCGATCAACGATTGCGCCAATACGATCTTGCGCAGCTGCCGGGTGGCGACCCCCACGTCGGACGTCTGCACCGCGACTCCGATGGTGAAAGAGAAATACAGGAAATCCCAATAGTTGGGTGTGGTCAGCCCTTCGGCAAACCGCAGCGCCGGCTCCTTGCCTTCCCAGGTGTAATACAGCCGTGCGTAGTGAACGCTGAAAATCACCCCGATCAGCAACCATGAACCGATCACGGTCATTGCCGTGAAGCCGTAATGCAACAGCTTGCCAGCGGCTTGCAGGTCGCGGCTGCCGGCCAGCTCGAAGGTGATGGTCGCCAGGCTGGCCAAGGCCGCGACGCAGACCATCAGCAGCACCAGCCCGGCATTTTCATCTTCGATTTCGGCGATGCGCTTCACATCGGGCGCCTTGGCCCGCACGGTCAGCCAGAACATCAGCACCAGGTAGGTCCAGACCCCGGCATTCCAGCCGATCAGGATCTTGCTGATGATCGAGTCCATGGGAGCCAGGATACCCACCGCCAGGCCAAGGACCGTGGCGCTGGAAAGACGCGGATGAGTGCGGGCGAGGAAGGGCATGGAGGCTCACTGTCCGGAAAAGAGGCGCCTAGTATGAGCCATCAAGCGAAGGGGCGACCGTCTATCGCGCTGGATTCGATCAATTGCGCGCCCGCTTCCTGCATCCGCCGGATCGCCGCCTCCATCGAGCCCTCCCTGTCAATGCCCACGAGCGCGGTGGTCAAGGTTCGGTTGGCGGGAACGCCCATGGGTGGAATCCTCCTTGAAGTGTTCTTCGAGAATAGCTGAACGGCCTGGGGGCTGTGTGCGGACTGACCCATCGCTATCGCGAGCAAGCCCGCTCCCACCGGGGCGGGCACAAAATTTGTGTTCACGGGAGATCCAATGTGGGAGCGAGCTTGCTCGCGATGACGGCGGCCCACTCAACATTGATGCAAGCTGATCCAGCGCTTTCGCGAGCAAGCCCGCTCCCACATTGGAACTGCGGTGAACACAGGATGGATGGCTTCCAGAAAAAATCTCCCTGCTCGAGGTAGTGTCTTTCGTCGAAAATATTCCAGGTTTGATGGCTTTTTGATATTTGGTACGTACGTCCCGGTCACGATTCAGTACAATCGCCGACCTCCAACCGGGCATGGAAGCAGTACGGCTCTTCTGTTACGAGAAAAAACCATGCTCATCGGCAGTTATTCCCCCGCCCTCGTTTCGATTTCCTTGTTTGTTGCCGTGCTGGCTTCCTACACCGCGCTGGACCTGGCCGGGCGGATCGCGACCGCCCAGGGGCGCGCCGCGCATTTTTGGATGATCGGCGGCGCGCTGGCGATGGGGGTGGGCATCTGGTCCATGCACTTCATCGGCATGCTGGCGTTCACCTTGCCGGTGGAGCTTGGCTACGATGTACCGATCACCGCGCTGTCCCTACTGACCGCCATTCTTTCCAGCGGTTTTGCCCTGTGGCTGGTCAGCCAGCCGCGATTGCCGGCGTGGCAGTTGGCGTTCGGTGCGCTGATCATGGGCGCCGGGATCAGCGCCATGCATTACACCGGCATGGCCGCGCTGCGGATGCAGCCAGGTATCGATTACGACCCGACGCTGTTCGGGGCTTCCTTGGTGATTGCCGTCGGCGCGTCGGCGGCGGCGCTGTGGATTGCCTTTCGCCTGCGCCAGAACAGCCCCCACGTGCGTCTGGCTCGTGCGGGCGCCGCGGTGGTCATGGGCATCGCCATCGTCGGCATGCACTACACCGGCATGGCCGGGGCGCGGTTCAGCGAGGGCAGTTTCTGTGGCTCGCTGGACGGCTTGAGCGGCAAAGGCCTGGACAGTCTGGTGTTGATCACCACCCTGGCGGTGCTGGGCATTGCCTTGCTGACCTCGATTCTCGATGCGCGCCTGGAAGCCCGCACCGCCGAGCTGGCTCAATCCCTGACCCTGGCCAACCGGGAGCTGACCCAATTGGCCCTGCACGACCCTCTCACCGGATTGCCCAACCGGGTGCTGCTGGCTGATCGTATCGACCAGGCCATGCATCGGGTGCAAGAGCAGGGCGGCTGCTTCGCCTTGATGTTCATCGACCTCGATGGTTTCAAGCCGGTCAATGACGCCTTTGGCCACCACATGGGCGATTTGTTGCTGCGGGACGTGGCCCTGCGCCTGCGTGAAGACCTGCGCAGCCAGGACACCCTGGCGCGGATCGGCGGTGATGAATTCGTGCTGCTGGTGCAACTGGCCGAGCCTGACGATGCCCTGCGACTGGCGGCACGTCAGGTCGGCTTGATCGGGCGCACGTTCCGGGTGACAGAGCATGACTTGCAGATATCCGCCAGCGTCGGCATTGCCCTTTACCCTGGCAACGGCCAGAGTGCCGAAGAGCTTCTGATGAACGCCGACGCGGCGATGTACCACGCCAAGGGCGCGGGCAAAAACGGCTACAGTTTTTTCGACGCCTCGATGAACAGCAACGCCCGCAAGCAATTGCAGCTGTTGCAAGACTTGCGCATGGCCGTCGAACAGCGACAGTTCAGCCTGCATTACCAGCCCAAGTTCGACGCGGCCAATGGCCGTCCGGTCGGGGCCGAAGCCTTGTTGCGCTGGACCCACCCGACCCAAGGCCTGTTGATGCCCGACACGTTCATCGACCTGGCGGAAAAGACCGGGTTGATCATCCCTATCGGCGAATGGGTGTTGAACGAAGCCTGCCGGCAGATGCGCGAATGGTACGTGCTCGGTTATACCGACTGGCGCATCGCGGTGAACCTCTCGGCCTTGCAGTTCTGTCACACCGGTTTGGTGCAGAGCGTGGCCAAGGCGTTGGAAACGCACAAGCTGCCGGCCAACAGCCTGACCCTGGAAATCACCGAAACCACCGCCATGAGCGATGCGGACGCGAGCATGACGGTGTTGCAGTTGCTCTCGGACATGGGGGTGGATTTGTCCATCGACGACTTCGGCACCGGCTATTCGAGTCTGATGTACCTCAAGCGCCTGCCGGCCAACGAGCTGAAGATCGATCGCGGCTTCGTGCGGGACCTGGAGCACGACAGCGATGACGCGGCCATCGTTTCGGCCATCGTCGCCCTCGGCCAGGCCCTGGGCCTGCGGATCGTTGCCGAAGGCGTGGAGACCGATATGCAACAAGACTTCCTGACCCAGTTGGGCTGCGATTCGCTGCAGGGCTATCTGTTGGGCCATCCGCTGCCGGCCGAGCGTTTTCTGCAGGACATTCGCCAGGCGAAAACCGTGGCGATAGCCTGACCCCCTCAGGAGACGATATCGAACGCCGTGCTGCCCAGCCGCTCGCCGTTGACCAGCAGGTGCACGGCGTGCCGGCCCGCGTAGTGTTTGCGGGTGGTCAGTTCGCGAATATGTTGCGAACGGCTGAGGTTGACGCGCCCCTGGGCGGGCAAGTCGAAGGTCTTGAGTTTGAAGACCTTGGCCGAGGTGCCGCCCGAGGCTTTCACGTAGTCGACGGCGTAGTCGATCACCAGGCGCTGACTCTGCCCGAGGGTTGATTGCACCGTGAAGGACAGCGTGACCTGTTCTCCCAAGCGAATCACCGTCGGCGTCACCTGCAAATCCAGCACCTGGACCTGCGCCTTGCCGCCGGCGCCGATGACCCCCAGCGCCCTGGGATTACCTTGTTTGATCAAGCTACGCAGCGCATGCCGGGCAATCCACTCGGTGTGGCGGTCTTGCAATGGCCAGCCTTCGATCTGGTCCAGCACCCAGTCGGGATGCTGCTTGGTGACGTCGTTGAGGTGGTTGGCCACGGATTTGCGCACATAGAGGCTCTCGTCGCCCTTGAGCGTGTCGAGGATCGCGGCGGCCAGGTCGGGGTTGGCCTGGATCGGCTCCAGGTGAAACGACCACGGCAGGCGCGGCCGGCTACCTTCGCTGGCCAGGCGGCGTACGTGTTCGTTGGCGTCCAGGGCCCAGCCGTGCATGACCTTGAGGGTGCGTTCCAGGTCGTCCCGCAAGAAGTGCCGCACGGCGAACTCCGACGAGCCGAACCGAGTGAAATACTGGAGCGCGTCCAACGACATGTCGAAGTGATTGCGGCCGTAAGACGCCACGTAGTGCGGCAGGAACATGCTGACGAACATGCTGTTCAGGCGCGGGGCCAGGGCGCGCAGCACCTCCAGCGACGCTTCATAATCGAGGGGCAGCACCGCGTGCAGGCACTCGCTGACCCGGGCCATGCGCTGCATCACCGACAACTCGGCCAGCCCGTCGTTGGCCATGCGCAAGAACGTCTTGGCGTCGAAGGTCGGATACACCACGCGCATTTCGCTGGCAATGTGCTCCAGGCGGGCGCTGTTGAAGATTTCCTTGAGGGCAGGGGAGGCAGTGGTCGGGGTCGTCATGGCAGGGTCCGTCGTGCAGGGTCTGTCACTATATCCCGTGGCGAGGGAGCTTGCTCCCGCTCGGCTGCGTTGTAGGAGCTGCCGAAGGCTGCGATCTTTTGATCTTTCGCTTGGGATTCAGGTGTCTTGGGAAAAATCGCAGCCCCGTTGCACTCGACAGCTCCTACGGAGTTCCTACGAGTTCCTGCGAGCTTCTACAGTAAAAGGAATGATTTGCCGCCCGCGAAGTCCCAGATTCAGTCCCTCGAATAACTGGAGTTTTTTCTATGCGCAAACCCACCCTGATCGCCAGCCTGGTCCTGATTGCCAGCCTTGGAACAACCCTTGGGCCTGTTGCGCAAGCGGTCGAGAAAACCGGAGACGCCCTGGAACATTCGCCGAGCAATGGCCGCAGGCTGGTGGAGAACGACCGCGTACCGGCGGACTACCAGCGCGCGGACAGGGCCATGAAAGACTGGAAACAGAAGAAGCTGGAACAGCCGTCAAACGAGCAGCAATGGGTGCAAATCGACGACAAGTACCTGCTGATCGAAACCGTGTCCGGCGCGATCGTCAAGATCGTGCCGGCCACACGTTAAATCTTCAGAGCACTTCGCCTTTGTCCCATAGGTGAACCAACTCGCCGGGTGCCCGGTCCTCGGGCACCTGCAGCACCATCTCGTCGTCCTGGTCGTTGGCGCGATAACGCACCTCGATCTGGAAAAACCGCTGGTCGCCGCGCCCAGGGGTGGAGGAGGTCAGTGGTAGGCAGCCCTCCAGGACCGAACAGATGCGTGTGCGCTGGTCGAGGTCGCACTGGGCGAACTCGATTTCCCGTGGCCGGGTCAACGCATGGATGGCGGCCACACCGCCCTGGCGCGACAGCCGTACCACGGCTTTGTCGTCGAGGTCTGGAAGGGTTTTCATCAGCTCTCCTGTGTCAGGTCGACGCCGACCTGGGCCCAGCCGTTCTGTACCGCTTGCACTTCCCGCGTGCCGAAGCGCTGGCGGGCATGCTCGACGGTCAGGCGGGCGAAGGCGCTGAAGGACGCGTCATTGGCCAGTCTTCGGTCGCACAAGGTTTCATACCAGATCCGGCCGGCCTTTTCCCAGGCAAATCCGCCCAGCGTGGTCGCCACCAGATAAAAGGCCCGGTTGGGAATGCCGGAGTTGATGTGCACGCCACCATTGTCTTCACGGGTAATCACGAATTCGCGCATGTGCGCCGGTTGCGGGTCCTTGCCCAGCAGCGGGTCATCGTAGGCGCTGCCGGGGTTGGACATGCTGCGCAGGCCGTCGCCGTTGATCTTGTCGGTGAGAAGGTCGGCGCCGATCAGCCAGTCGGCCTGGTCGGCGGTCTGTTCGAGCACGAACTGCTTGACCAGCACACCGAACACGTCGGAGATGGACTCGTTCAGCGCACCGGACTGGTTGGCATAGATCAACCCGGCTTCGCTTTCGGTGACGCCATGGGCCAGTTCGTGGGCCACCACGTCGAGGGAGCGGGTGAAGCGCTGGAAAATTTCGCCGTCGCCGTCGCCGAACACCATCTGCGCGCCGTTCCAGAAGGCGTTTTCATAGCCCTGGCCGTAATGCACGCTGCCCACCAGGGCGAAGCCTTTGTTGTCGATGGAATCGCGCCCCAGGACCTTCCAGAAAAAATCATAGGTGGCGCCCAGGGCATCGTAGGCTTCGTCCACGGCCGGGTCGCCACTGGCCCGCTGGCCTTCCAGGCGTACCGGCTGGCCGGGCAGTTCCATGCTGTTTTGGGCGTCGTGCACGCTGCGTTGCGGGTGTCCGGCCTTGCCGGGCTTGGGCAGCGCCGCCGTGACGGGCGGGGAGCTGGGCGGGCCAGGGTTGTGCCGCAGATTGCGCACGTGGGTCAAGGTGCCGAGGGCGCTGGAGCGTTGCTGTTCGGAACCGTGGGCGATGATGCGATTGAGGATGTACGGCGGAATGAAACTGTGGAGCGGACGAGAGTCGATCATCAGAAAATCCTTATCTGAAATGCAGGGTCGATACCCATGTGAACCGAATAGGCCGTTGCGGTTCCCTGATGCGTGGCAGACAACGTTTGCCATGCAGCCTGATTTCTGCGAAAAACCCGCGCTTGGATCACACGAGGGATACGCCATGAATGAAGAGCTGCAAATCATCGACCTGCAACAGGGCGACGGCAAAAGCGTAGTCAAAGGTGCGCTGATCACCACCCAATACCGCGGCACCCTCGAAGACGGCACCGAATTCGACTCGTCCTACAGTCGCGGCAAACCCTTCCAATGCGTGATCGGCACCGGTCGCGTCATCAAGGGTTGGGACCTGGGCCTGATGGGCATGCAAGTCGGCGGCAAGCGCAAGTTGCTGGTGCCGGCCCACCTGGCCTACGGTGAACGGTCAATGGGCGCCCACATCAAGCCCAACGCCAACCTGATCTTTGAAATCGAGTTGCTGGAAGTGCTGACCCGGGACGAGTGAGGGCAGCAAGCGATCGGTGCGCTTGTTCCATTGTGGAGTGAAATATGAACGCAGAACGTCATGACGTAGGCGTGTCCCAAGTGGCCGCCGCCATTGCCGAACCGGCTCGTACCCGGATGCTGTGTGCCTTGATGGACGGCCATGCCCGGACCAGCACCGAGTTGGCGAGCATCGCCGAGGTCAGTGCCTCCACCGCCAGTGCCCATCTGTCGAAACTCAAGGATCTGGCCTTGGTACGCCTGCACATCCAGGGCCGGCATCGTTACTACAGCCTGGCGGACCCACGCGTCGCCCAGGCCCTCGAAGCACTGATGGTGATCGGCCAGAACGCCGCGCCGACCTTCACGCCGCGTACCCCGGATCGCCTGCAATTCGCCCGCACCTGCTACGACCACATGGCCGGCACCCTGGCGGTGCGGCTGCATGATCGGATGATCGAGGCCGGGTGGCTGGCGGAGGTGCCAGAACAGGGCTATCGGTTGAGTGAATCCGGCGTGGGGCTGTTCGAGGGGTTGGGCATTGACCTCCAAGTCGTCGCCGCGCAACGACGCCGATTCGCTTGCCCCTGCCTGGACTGGAGCATGCGCCGTGCGCACCTGGGCGGGGCCCTGGGGGCGGCGTTGCTGCAAGTGGCGATCAAGCGCAAGTGGGTGACCCAGGACCTGGATAGCCGGGCGCTGGGGTTGACGGCCAGTGGTCGTCGGGAGCTGGCGGGGCGGTTCGGGGTCAGTGCAGAGAGGGATGTCGAGCCCGCCATCGCGAGCAAGCTCGCTCCCACCATGGACCTGCGGCGAGCGCAGGATCTGTAGACAACGGATAACCCTGTGGGAGCGAGCTTGCTCGCGATAGCAGTATCAGCAGCCCCTCGCTATCCGGTCATATGTTGGCGCCGATACTCATCCGGCGTAGTCCCCATCATTTTGCGAAACATGCTGATGAACGCCGAGGCGCTGCTGTAGCCCAGGTCCAGGCCGATGGTTTCCACGGTCTGGCCACGTGCGAGCAAGGCCAGGGCTTCGATGACTTTCACGCGCTGGCGCCATTCCACCAATGACATGCCCAGGTCCCGTTGGGCCCGACGCATCAGCGTGCGTTCGGTGGTGTTGGCGGCGCGGGCCAGTTCCGGCAGTGAGCGCGGGTCGCCGGGATTGGCCTCCAAGGCCCGCAGCACAGGGCCCAGAAGCGGGTCATCGGAAGAGGGCAGGTAGCTGCCGACATGAGGCGCTTCGGTCAGTTTGTCCACCAGCACCTGCAACAGGCGTTGCTGCTGAGGCGTCTGTGGTTGGCTGGGCGGGTCGCTGCGCAGCTCTTCCAGGAGGGCGCGGATCAGCGGGCTCAAGGTCAGCGCGCAGGGCTCGGCAGGCAGCGCACCGCACAGTTCGGCCGCCAGGTACAACGAACAGTGGCAAGCCTCATGCCGATTGAACCCTACATGTTCCATGTCCGGTGGCAACCAGATGCCGTACTGCGGCGGGGCCAGATAATGGTGCTGGGCGATCTCGATCTCCATCACCCCACTGTAGGAGTAGACGAATTCCCCCCAGGCATGTCGATGCCGTGGGTAAGTGGCGTGTGCCGGCATGCAGGCACTTCGAAAGTAGATCGGCGTCGGCAGGGCCGTTTCGAACGGAGGCATCTTCAGGTGTTGGGCGTGGGACTGCATATCGACCGCTATGGCGGATTACCGGGATGGTTTGTCGGGTAATCACTATATCCAGCAAAGGTGTCAGTAACACACTCCTTTATCGATTCCCGCCCAAGGACCCCTCCCATGACTCTCCGCCGCGCTCTGGATGGCCAGGTCTGTGCCCTGATGACCGGCCTTTGTGCCATCTGGGGTTTCCAGCAAGTCGCGATCAAGGCCAGCGCCGCCGACATGGCGCCGATGCTGCAACTGGGCGTGCGCTCGGCCATTGCCGCGGTGCTGGTCTGGCTGTTGGTGCTGGCGCGGGGTGAACGCCTGTCCCTGGCCGACGGCAGTTGGCGGCCAGGCCTGTTGGTGGGGTTGTTGTTTGCCTTGGAGTTCGTGATGGTGGGCGAAGGCCTGCGGCATACGACGGCTTCGCACATGGTGATTTTCCTGTACACCGCACCGATGTTCGCCGCCCTCGGGTTGCACTGGAAACTGCCGAGCGAACGCCTCAAACCGGCGCAATGGCTGGGTATCGCCGTCGCATTCGCCGGGATCGTGGTGGCCTTCAGTGGTGGCTCGGGGGCGGCGAACGGCAGTTCATTGCTCGGTGACGGCATGGGGTTGTTGGCCGGTGCGCTGTGGGGCGCGACCACGGTGACGGTCCGTTGTTCGCGATTGACGGATCTGCCTGCCAGCCAGACGCTGCTGTATCAATTGGTCGGCGCCGGAGTGCTGCTGATCGGGATGTCGGTGGCGTTGGCGCAAACGACGATCAACCCCACGCCGCAACTCATTGCCAGCCTGGCGTTCCAGGTGTTGCTGGTGTCCTTCGCCAGTTTTCTGATCTGGTTCTCGCTGCTGCGCCATTACCTGGCTTCGCAGTTGGGCGTGCTGTCGTTCATGACGCCGTTGTTCGGCATTGGCTTTGGTGTCTGGCTGCTGGACGAACCGTTGGAGCCGAACTTTATCCTCGGCGCGGTCCTGGTGCTGGGCGGGATCTTGCTGGTCAGCGGTTACGGTTGGTTTCACCAGCGCTGGGGACGATGGCTGGTATTGCGTCGGGGGTAGCCGAAGCCGCCAGTAAAAAGCCCACCCTTGCCGAGGCAGGGGTGGGCTTTTTCATGCAGGCACTGAGCAGGCGGTTGCTTAGGTCAAACCTTGACGATCCAACCCGCTGGCGCTTCCACGTCACCGGTCTGCACGCCGGTCAGCTCCTTGTAGAGCTTCTGGGTGATCGGGCCGACTTCGGTTTCGCTGTGGAACACGTGCAGCTTTTCCTTGTAGCTGATGCCGCCAATCGGGGTGATCACCGCGGCGGTACCGCAGGCGCCGGCTTCCTTGAAGTCCGACAGCTTGTCGATGAACACGTCGCCTTCGATCACTTCCAGGCCCAGGCGCGATTTGGCCAGTTCGATCAACGACAGACGGGTGATGCCCGGCAGGACCGAAGGGGATTTGGGGGTGACGAATTTGTTGTCATGGGTGATGCCGAAGAAGTTGGCCGAGCCGACTTCCTCGATTTTCGAATGGGTCATCGGGTCCAGGTAGATGCAGTCGGCGAAACTGGCCTTCTTGGCCTGGGAGCCGGGCATCAGGCTGGCGGCATAGTTGCCACCGACCTTGGCCGCGCCGGTGCCTTGCGGGGCGGCGCGGTCGAAGCTGGAGATCAGGAAGTTGTGCGGGGTCAGGCCGCCCTTGAAGTAGGCGCCGACCGGGATGCAGAAAATCGAGAAGATGAACTCGGGTGCGGTGCGCACGCCGATGTTGTCACCCACGCCGATCACGAACGGGCGCAGGTACAGCGCGCCGCCGGTGCCATACGGCGGGATGAAGCGCTCATTGGCGCGGACCACTTGCTTGCAGGCTTCGACGAACTGCTCGGTCTCGACGTGCGGCATCAGCAGGCGGGCGCAGCTGCGTTGCATGCGGGCGGCGTTCTGGTCCGGGCGGAACAGGTTGATCGAGCCGTCCTTGCAGCGATAGGCCTTCAGGCCTTCGAAGCACTGCTGGCCGTAGTGCAGGGCGGTGGAGCCCTCGCTGATGTGCAGCACGTTGTCGTCGGTCAGGGTGCCGGCGTCCCAGGCGCCATCGCGCCAGTGCGACAGGTAGCGCTTGTCGGTCTTGATGTAGTCAAAGCCCAGTTTGTCCCAATTGATGCTCTCGTTACCCATGACACCCTCTATTTCTTAACAACCGTCGAAACGGTTCAAGGCTTCTGACGTTTTTTGGATGGGGACAACAATACTTCATTCCGGGGCTGTTTCGCAGCCCGCTCGACAAGGTGCAGACAGATAAATGATGGTGTTCTTGAAAATCGCGAGCAAGCTCGCTCCCACATGAGATTGCGTTCCCATGAACGACCGTTATCACCTGTGGGAGCGAGCTTGCTCGCGATAGGGCCCTCACTCACACCATCAATTCCCCTGAATCACAGATGCAACGCATGCCCCAACGCCCGCAACGCCGCTTCCTGCACGGCCTCGCCCAGCGTCGGATGGGCGTGGATGGTGCCGGCGATGTCCTCCAGGCGCGCGCCCATTTCCAGGGACTGGCCGAATGCCGTTGACAGCTCCGACACGCCGACGCCGACCGCTTGCCAGCCCACGATCAGGTGATTGTCCCGGCGCGCCACGACCCGGACGAAACCGCTTTTCGATTCCAGGGTCATGGCTCGGCCGTTGGCAGCGAACGGGAAGCTCGAAACCATGCAGTCCAGCCCGGCAGCCTTGGCCTCGTCCGGCGTTTTGCCGACCACCACCAGTTCCGGGTCGGTGAAGCACACCGCGGCGATGGCGGTTGGGTTGAATTCCCGATGCTGTCCGGCGATCAGCTCGGCGACCATTTCGCCTTGGGCCATGGCTCGGTGGGCGAGCATCGGTTCACCGCTCAGGTCGCCAATGGCCCAGACGTTGCGCATGCTGGTCTGGCAACGGCTGTCGATGTTCACCGCCGAACCGTTCATCGCCAGGTCCAGCGCTTCAAGGTTCCAGCCCTGGGTGTTGGGTTTGCGCCCGACCGCCACCAGCACTCGGTCGGTGTCCAGGTTCAGCGTGTCGCCATTGGGATCACGCACTTGCAAGGTGCTGGCCTGGGCATCGAACCCTTCGACGCTGTGCTTGAGGTACAGCTTCACGCCCAACTGCTTGAGTGCCTCGTGCACCGGTTGCGTCAGCTCGCCGTCGTAAGCTGGCAGGATCCGCTCCTGGGCCTCGACCACGCTGACCTCGGCGCCGAGCTTGCGATAGGCGATGCCCAACTCCAGGCCGATGTAGCCGCCGCCGACCACCACCAGGTGCTTGGGCACCGAGGTGGGGGCGAGGGCTTCGGTGGAGGAAATGATCGGCCCGCCCAGTGGCAGCATCGGCAGGTTGACGCTTTTCGAACCGGTGGCCAGCAGCAGGTGTTCGCATTGGATGCGGGTGTCGCCGACGTCAACGGTCTTGCCATCGATCACCTTGGCCCAGCCATGAATGACCTGGACCTTGTGCTTTTTCAGCAATGCCGCGACGCCGGTGGTCAGGCGATCGACGATGCCGTCCTTCCATTCCACGCTCTTGCCGATGTCCAGCGTTGGCGCCGCCACCGTGATGCCCAAGGCTGAGCCTTGGCTGTGGTGCCGCGTCTGGTGAAACTGCTCGGCCACATGGATCAACGCCTTGGACGGGATGCAACCGATGTTCAGGCAGGTACCGCCCAACGCCTGGCCTTCCACCAGGATGGTCGAGATGCCCAGCTGGCCGGCGCGGATCGCCGCCACATAGCCGCCGGGGCCGCCGCCGATGATCAGCAGCGTAGTGTTCAAAGTCTGTTGCATACCTTACTCCACGAACAGGGTGGCGGGTTGTTCGAGCAGGCCGCGCAGGGCCTGGATGAATTGCGCCGCGTCCATGCCGTCGACCACCCGGTGATCGAAGGAGCTGGAGAGGTTCATCATCTTGCGGATCACGATCTGACCCTTGATCACCATGGGCCGCTCGACGATTTTGTTCACGCCGACAATCGCCACTTCCGGCAGGTTCAGCACCGGTGTGCTGACGATGCCGCCGAGGGCACCGAGGCTGGTCAGGGTGATGGTCGAGCCGGACAGTTCCTCGCGACTGGCCTTGCCCGTGCGGGCCGCCGTGGCCAGGCGGGCGATTTCCGCCGCGCTGTCCCACAGGCTGCGGGCTTCGGCGTGACGCACCACCGGCACCATCAGGCCAACGTCACTCTGGGTGGCGACGCCCACATGCACCGCGCCTGAGCGATTGATGACCTGGGCTTCGTCGTCGTAGCGGGCATTCATCTGCGGAAAGTCCCGCAGGGCCACGACCAGCGCGCGGACCAGGAACGGCAACAAGGTCAGCTTGCCGCGACTGGCGCCGTGTTTTTCATTCAAGTGAGCCCGCAGCTCTTCCAGGGCTGTGACGTCGATTTCCTCGACGTAGCTGAAATGAGCCGCGCGTTGGGTCGCTTCCTGCATGCGCTGGGCAATCTTGCGGCGCATGCCGATCACCGGGATCTGCTGCTCGTCGTGGCGTTCGGCATAACCCGAACCGCCCTTGGCCTGGGACGACGGACCCTGGGCCAGATAGGCTTCGAGGTCTTCGTGCAGGACCCGTCCGGCCGGGCCGCTGCCCTGGACCAGGCGCAATTGAATACCCAGGTCCAGCGCGTGTTTGCGCACGGCCGGCGAGGCCAGTGGGCGCTCGTCGGGGTCGCGGGCCACCGGGGCTTGCGGCGCCTGGCGAGGGGCGGCGGTCTTTTCCACCACAGGTTCAGGCGTGGCCACTGGCGCCGGCTTCGGCGCCTGCGCTGTCGCCACTGGCGCCGGCTGTGCCGACTCTTTCAAATTACCCGCACCTTCGACTTCAATGCGGATCAGTTCGCTGCCCACCGCCATGACTTCACCCGGCTCGCCACCCAGGGCGATGACCCGGCCATGCACCGGCGAAGGGATGTCCACCATCGCCTTGTCGGTCATGACATCGGCCAGCACCTGGTCTTCGACCACCATGTCGCCGACCTTGACGTGCCACACCGACAGTTCCACTTCGGCGATGCCTTCGCCGATGTCCGGCATCTTGATAACGTGCGTGCCCATTCAGACCTCCATGACCCGTTTCAACGCCGCGCCCACTCGGGACGGCCCAGGGAAATACGCCCACTCCTGCGCGTGCGGGTAGGGGGTGTCCCAACCGGTGACACGCTCGATGGGCGCTTCCAGGTGGTGGAAGCAGTGTTCTTGCACCAACGACACCAGTTCGGCGCCGAAACCGCAGGTGCGGGTGGCTTCGTGGACAACCACGCAGCGGCCGGTTTTCTTCACGGATTTGACGATGGTCTCAAGGTCCAGTGGCCAGAGGCTGCGCAGGTCGATGACTTCGGCGTCGATGCCGGTTTCTTCGGCCGCCACTTGAGAGACGTAGACCGTGGTGCCGTAGGTGAGCACCGTCACGTCCTTGCCCGGACGGGTGATGGCGGCGACGTCCAGCGGCACCGTGTAGTAACCGTCCGGCACCTGGGCCGAGGGGTGTTTCGACCAGGGTGTTACCGGGCGGTCGTGGTGGCCGTCGAACGGGCCGTTATACAGGCGCTTGGGTTCGAGGAAGATCACCGGGTCATCGTTTTCGATGGAGGCGATCAGCAAGCCCTTGGCGTCGTAGGGGTTGGACGGCATCACGGTGCGCAGGCCGCAGACCTGGGTGAACATCGCCTCGATGCTCTGGCTGTGGGTCTGGCCGCCATAGATGCCACCGCCGCAGGGCATGCGCAGGGTCATCGGCGCGGTGAACTCGCCGGCCGAGCGATAGCGCAGGCGCGCCGCCTCGGAAATGATCTGGTCCGACGCCGGGTAGACGTAGTCGGCGAACTGGATCTCGGCCACCGGCCGCAGCCCGTAGGCGCCCATGCCCACCGCCACGCCGACGATGCCGCTTTCGGAAATCGGTGCGTCGAACACCCGCGAGGTGCCGTACTTGTTCTGCAGGCCTTCGGTGCAGCGGAACACGCCGCCGAAGTAGCCCACGTCCTGGCCGAACACCACGACGTTGTCGTCGCGCTCGAGCATCACGTCCATGGCCGAGCGCAGGGCCTGGATCATGGTCATGGTGGTAGTGGTCATGGCGGTATCCAGCGCAATATTGGTGTTGTGATCGTTCATGTCAGATCCCCAACTGCTGACGCTGGCGCTTCAAGTGCTCCGGCATCTCTTTGTAGACGTCTTCGAACATGGTCGCGGCGCTTGGAATCTGCCCGCCGGCGAGGGTGCCGTACTGTTCGGCTTCCTTCTGCGCGGCGATCACCTCGGCTTCGAGTTCGGCGGTGACCGCCGCATGTTCCTCTTCGGACCACTGGCCGATCTTGACCATGTGTTGCTTGAGACGGGCAATCGGATCGCCCAGCGGGAAGTGGCTCCAGTCGTCGGCAGGGCGGTACTTGGAGGGATCGTCCGAGGTGGAGTGCGGACCGGCGCGGTATGTGACCCATTCGATCAGCGCCGGGCCGAGGTTGCGGCGGGCACGTTCGGCGGCCCAGCGCGAGGCGGCGTAGACCGCCATGAAGTCGTTGCCATCGACACGCAGGGAGGCGATGCCGCAACCGACGCCGCGTCCGGCGAACGTCGTGGCTTCACCGCCGGCAATGGCCTGGAAGGTGGAAATCGCCCACTGGTTGTTGACCACGTTGAGGATCACCGGCGCCCGGTAGACGTGGGCGAAGGTGAGGGCGGTGTGGAAGTCCGATTCGGCGGTGGCGCCGTCACCGATCCAGGCCGAGGCGATCTTGGTATCGCCCTTGATCGCCGAGGCCATGCCCCAACCCACGCCCTGGATGAACTGCGTGGCGAGGTTGCCGGAAATGGTGAAGAAACCGGCGTCCTTGACCGAGTACATGATCGGCAACTGCCGGCCCTTGAGCGGATCGCGCTCGTTGGACAGCAGTTGGCAGATCATGCCCACCAACGGCACGTCGCGGGCCATCAGGATGCTTTGCTGGCGATAGGTGGGAAAGCACATGTCATCGATGTTCAGCGCCAGGGCCTGGCCGCTGCCGATGGCTTCCTCGCCAAGGCTTTGCATGTAGAACGACATCTTTTTCTGGCGCTGGGCGACCACCATGCGGTTGTCGTAGATCCGCGTCTTGAGCATGGCACGCATGCCTTTGCGCAGGATCTCGACGGGAATGTCCGCCGCCCAGTCGCCCAAGGCATTGCCCTGGTCATCGAGTACGCGGATCAGGCTGCGGGCCAGGTCGGCGGTGTCGGCGGGTTCGACGTCGATGGGAGGTTTGCGCACCGTGCCGGCATCGGACAGATGCAGGTAGGAAAAGTCGGTCTTGCAGCCGGGACGGCCCGAGGGTTCGGGGACGTGCAGGCGTAGCGGTTCGTACGCTGGGTTCATGGCTTTCTACGCTCGATCTTGTGAATTTCTTGTAGTGGGCGCGCTAGCTGACGAATGTCCCCGGGTAGGGGACATTGTCCTACAACAATCATAGGCTCGACGAAGAAGAATATTTTTCTCTGTTAGCTTGCTGTTCAGATCATTTGCAGATAAAAAATCTGCACAACGATAAAAAACAGGATTATTTGTCTCATGCGTAAATTGGATCGCACCGACATCGGCATTCTGAACAGCCTTCAGGAAAACGCCCGCATCACCAACGCCGATCTCGCCCGTTCGGTCAATCTGTCGCCGACGCCGTGCTTCAACCGCGTCCGGGCGATGGAGGAGCTGGGGGTGATCCGCGAGCAGGTCACGCTGCTGGATGCCGACCTGCTGGGGTTGCACGTCAACGTGTTCATCCATGTGAGCCTGGAGAAGCAGGTGGAGGAAGCGTTGCAGCACTTCGAGGAGGCGATTTCCGACCGACCCGAGGTGATGGAGTGCTACCTGATGGCCGGCGATCCGGATTACCTGATCCGCGTGCTGGTGCCGACCATCCAGTCGCTGGAGCGGTTCATGATGGACTTCCTGACCAAGGTCCCGGGGGTGGCGAACATCCGTTCGAGCTTTGCCCTCAAGCAGGTGCGCTACAAGACCGCGCTGCCGTTGCCGGCCAATGGGTTGACCTTGGGGACCTGAGGCTCATTGTTTCCTGACCCACTGTCATCGCGAGCAAGCTCGCTCCCACATTGGATTTGCAGTGTTGCCGGGTTCTGCGACCCCCGCCAATCCCTGTGGGATCGAGCTTGCTCGCGATGAGGCCATTACATTCAGTACAAGCTTCTAAAGCTGATTGATCGGAATCTTCAGATAGGTCACGCCATTGTCCTCGGCCGGCGGCAGGTGGCCGGCCCGCACGTTGACCTGGATCGCCGGCAGCAACAGCGTCGGCATGCCCAGTGTCTTGTCGCGCTGGGTCCGCATGGCCACGAACGAGGCTTCATCGATGCCATCGCGGGCATGGATGTTGTGCTGGCGCTGTTCACCCACGGTACTCACGCAGTGGGGCTCGCGTTCCTCCGGTGGATAGTCGTGGCACACATACAGCCGCACCCCGGCGGGGAAAGCCAGCAGCTTGCGGATCGAGGCGTAGAGCTGATGGGCGTTGCCACCGGGGAAGTCGCAACGGGCGGTGCCTACGTCGGGCATGAACAGCGTGTCGCCCACCAGGATCACGTCGCCATCGATCAGGTAGGCCATGTCCGCCGGGGTATGGCCGGGCACGTGCAGGGCGGTGGCCTTGAGGTTGCCGATCAGGAAGGACTCGTCGGGTGCGAACAGGCGGTCGAATTGCGAACCGTCGACGGCGAAGTGCGGCTCCAGGTTGAACAGGGTCTTGAACACGTTCTGCACCTGGCCGATGGACTCGCCGATGGCGATCTTGCCGCCCAGCTCCCGACGCAGATAAGGCGCTGCGGACAAGTGATCGGCATGGGCGTGGGTCTCCAGCAGCCATTGCACCGTCAGTTGATGTTCCCGCACAAACGCAATCACCCGATCCGCCTGCGCGGTGCCGCTGCGGCCCGAGGCCGGATCGTAGTCGAGCACCGGATCGACCACCGCGCAGTGCCCGCCATCGTGTTCATACACAACGTGGGTATAGGTCTTGGAGGCGGGGTCGAGAAAACTTTGAATCTGCGCGGGCATGACTGCGAACCTGTACGGGAAGAACTCATGAAAGAGGCTGCTACGCAGCCCAGCGGGAGCAAGCTCCCTCGCCACATACCAATCTAAAATAGCTTGTTGCAACGCTTGGGACTTACAACATATGGTCCGCAGCTTAGTGAGGGCCAAGGCGTCCTGCAAATGCGATCGCACCTGCCAACAGGTGTGCGCGGCTTGAGAGAACCTGAATGTTACTGGCGAGTTTTTTTGGTGTGGTCATGGGCCTGGTCCTTGGCCTGACGGGGGCGGGCGGCGGCATCCTGGCGGTGCCGGCGTTGGTGTTGGGCCTGGGCTGGAGCATGACCCAGGCCGCGCCGGTGGCTTTGTTCGCGGTGGGTAGCGCGGCGGCGGTGGGGGCCATCGACGGGCTGCGCCATGGCCTGGTGCGCTATCGCGCGGCGCTGCTGATCGCGTTGCTGGGCGCGGTGTTTTCGCCGCTGGGCATCTACCTCGCCCACCAGCTTTCGGAAAAAATCCTGATGATGCTGTTCAGCCTGCTGATGGTGCTGGTGGCGGCGCGCATGTTGCGCCGGGAAACGCCGCAAGTGGGGCCCAGCGATCATGGTGCCGCCAGTTGGGGCCAGAAGAACTGCATGCTCGACCGCCAGACCGGCCGCCTGGCCTGGACGCCTCGTTGTACCGCCACGCTGTCGGCATTGGGCGCAGTGACGGGCATGGTCTCGGGGCTGCTGGGTGTGGGGGGCGGTTTCCTGATCGTGCCGGCGTTCAAGCAACTGACCGATGTGCAGATGCGCGGGATCGTCGCGACGTCCTTGATGGTCATCAGCCTGATTTCGTTGATTGGCGTGGTGGGCGCCTTTCATGCCGGGGTGAGCATCGACCGGGTAGGGATGGCGTTCATTGCGGCGAGCATCGTCGGGATGGTGCTCGGCCGGCAAGTGTCGGCCAAGGTTCCGGCCCGGGCGCTGCAGGTGGGGTTCGCCGGGGTGTGCCTGGGGGTGGCAGTGTTCATGTGGGTGCGGGCGTAGCGGCCATGAACCGGGACTGCCCCATGGCCACAGGGGTTACAGCAACCGGCACTGCATCGAAAACCCCAGCGCCACCGATTGCCCTTGCTCCAGCAAACGCAAGCCCGGTCGTCCCGGCAGGTGGTGGGCGTTGACGGGGTGGCTGACCGGTTCGATGCAAAAGAAATCCAGGCCCACGGGGCAGTACAGCAGGAAGTAATCGCAGCCGCTGGCCTGGCACTCCAGCTCATAGCCCAGCTCCGGCTGTTGGATCAGGCAATGCCCGTCCCAGCCACCGAAGCCATTGTCCACGAGGGTGTCCGGCAACAAACGGGCCTCCTGGAAGTTCCAGTGTTCGGGAAGGTCGATCCGTTCTGTCGGCAGTTTCGTGGCGTCGCACAGCCAGGCTTCGCTCGCCCGGGTTTGCAGGCGCGTGCCGGCGGTGCGCGGGAAGTACGGGTGAAGGCCGAGCCCATGCCACGCCGGCTGTTTCGCCGTGTGGGTGACGAGCATCGCGATCTGCAACTGACCGCCGCGCAAGCGGACACGCAAACTGGCGCAATAGCCGAATGGGTGCTGACTGTCGAGTTGCAGCAGCGCTTCCTGGGCGTTCTGTTCGGTCACTTGCCACGGTTGCTGCCAGGCGCTGCCATGGATGGGGAACGGGTCGTTGGGGCTGTTGGCGTCCAGGGCCAGCCAGCCGCCAGGGCAATCGAAACCGCCGTTGGCGATCCGGTTCGACCAGGGGATCAACGGGAACCCACCGAGCTTGCCGGGCAGGCCGTTTTCCAGGGCTTGGGGGGCCGGCGGGCGTAGCAGCGGGGTGCCGCTGCTACGCAAGGTCCAGTCGACCAGGCTGGCGCCCAGATGCGGGGCCAGCGTGAGGCGGGTCAGTTCGTCTTCGAGATGGAGAAGGGGTGGGGTCATGATGGTGTTGGTCTGCTGAATTGAAAATGGTGTTACAGAGGTTTTTGTGCGAACGCTGTTGTGGCGAGGGGATTTATCCCCGCTGGGCTGCGCAGCAGCCCCAGAACTGACAACCGGGATCTGTCTGATGCACCGAGATCCGCGCCTCCGGGGGCTGCTTCGCAGCCCAGCGGGGATAAATCCCCTCGCCACAGATAATCTCTGCCACAGATAAATCCCCTGATCACAGGGGATTTATCATTCTTACAACACCAGATGCGGCAACCATAGCGACAGGGCTGGCACGTAGGTCACGAGCATCAGCACCAGGAACAGCACGGCGTAGAACGGCAGCAGCGCCTTGACGGTGGCTTCGATGCTGACCTTGCCGATGGCGGAGCCGACGAACAGCACCGCTCCCACTGGCGGCGTTATCAGCCCGATGCCCAGGTTCACCAGCATGATCATGCCGAACTGCACCGGGTCTACGCCGATGCCGACGATAACCGGCATCAGGATGGGCGTCAGGATCAGGATCAGCGGCGCCATGTCCATCACGGTGCCCAACAGCAGCAACATCACGTTGATGCACATCAGGATCACGTAGCGGTTGTCCGACAAGGTCAGGAACATCGTGGTGATCTTCGCCGGGATCTGCATCAGCGTCATGATGTAGCCGAAGCTGGCGGCGAAGCCGATCAGGATCATCACGATGGAGATGGTGCGCACGGTGCGGTGCATCAGCTTCGGCAGTTCACGCCACTTGTAGTCGCGGTAGATGAACATGGTCACGAAGAACGACCACAGCACCGCGATGGCCGCCGATTCGGTGGCGGTGAAGATGCCCGACAGGATGCCGCCGAGGATGATCACCATCGCCATCAGGCCCCACAGGGCCTCGCCGACGATTTTCAGCGCTTGGCGCATCGGGATCACTTCGCCCTTGGGGTAGTTGCGCTTTTTCGCGAAGATCAGGCACAACACCATCAGGCAGGCGCTCATCAGCAAGCCCGGCACGATGCCCGCCATGAACAGCGAGGCAATCGAGACCGTACCCCCGGCGGCCAGGGAGTAGAGCACCGAGTTATGGCTTGGCGGGGTCAGCAGGGCTTGCACCGAACCACTGACGGTCACGGCGGTGGAAAAGTCCCGTGGATAGCCTTTGCGTTCCATTTCCGGAATCAGCACCGAGCCCACCGACGCGGTGTCGGCCACTGACGAACCGGAGATCGCACCGAAGAAGGTCGAGGCGACGATGTTGACCAGTGACAGGCCACCACGCACAAAACCCACCAGCACGCCGGCACACGCCACCAAGCGGCGAGACATGCCACCCTCGGCCATGATCGCACCGGCCAGCACGAAGAACGGAATGGCCAGAAGGGAGAACTTGTTCACCCCACCCGCCACCTGGATCATCACGGCCTGGAACGGGATGTCGATCCACCACGCACCGATCAGGGCGGCGGCGCCCAGGGCGTAGGCGACCGGCATGCCGATCAGGATCAACACGATAAAACTGCCCAGCAGAATCAGAGCGTCCATTAAGCGGCACCTTCACTTTCTTCAACCAGGTCGAACTGCACGACCCGCCGTTTGCTCTGGTCACCGAGCAAGAGTTTTTCCAGGACGAAAACCAGCGTCAGCAAGCCCCCCAGGGGAATCGGCAAATAGGTCACGCCCACTCGCAGGCCGGGCAGGGAAGCCATGAACTGGTTCCAGGTGGACATGCACAGCTTGAAGCCCCAGACCGTCATGAAGATGCAGATCAGGGCCATGAGCAATTGGGAAAAAATCGACGCCGCGGATTTCAGGTGCGGTGGCATGCGGTCGGTGAGCATGGCCACGGCCATGTGCGCACCGGCGCGGTAACTGGCGGCGGCACCAATGAAGGTGAACACCATCATCAGCAGGATCGCCGTGGGCTCGGGCCAACTCGAGCCGGAGCCCAGCACGTAGCGGGCGAACACGCCCCAGGGAATCATCAGGGAAATCGCCAGGACGGAAAGGCCGGCAACCCAGATGCACGTCATGTAGATCTTATCGTTGATACGCAGCAGCAAATTCTTCATCGGGTTCCACCGTAACCGGGCACGCCTTGGGCATCAGGCGTGCCGGGCCTTTTCATGAGTACAGAGCGGGAGGCGTTACTGAACGGCTTCGATACGCTTGATCAGGTCGGCATAGGGCGCGCCGTACTTGGCCCGTACCGGTGCGGTGGCGTCGTAGAAGGGTTTTTTGTCGACGGTGATGAACTCGACACCCGCAGCCTTGAGTTTTTCTTCGCTGGCGGTGGACTTCTGGTCCCACAGCGCACGCTCTTCGGCCTGGGCAGCCTTGGCGGCTTTCTTGACCATCGTCTGTTGATCCGGGGTCAGTTTTTCCCAAGTGATTTTCGACATCACGATCGGCTCTGGCAGAATCAAGTGTCCGGTAAGGCTGTAGTACTTGGCGTTTTGGTAGTGGTTGTGTTCGAGCAGGGTCGGCGGGTTGTTTTCCGCGCCGTCGATCACGCCGGTCTGCAGGGCGCTGAAGATTTCACCGGTGTCCATCGCGATACCGTTGGCGCCCATGGCGTTCATCATCTCGATGAACATCGGGTTGCCTTGCACACGGATCTTCATGCCCTTGAGGTCTTCGAGCTTGCGCACCGGCTTCTTGGTGTAGATGTTGCGCGTGCCGCCGTCCATCCAGGCCAGGGCCACCAGACCGAACTCGGAATTGGTGATCCGGTCGAGGATCGCATCGCCCACATCACCGTCGATGACGGCGCGCATATGGGCCTGGTCGCGGAAGATGAACGGCATGTTGAACACGTTCACATCCGGTACCACAGGGCCAACGATGCCCAGGCTGACTCGGGACATCTGTATCGCGCCGACTTGCATCTGCTCGATGACTTCCTTCTCGGAACCCAGTACACCGCCTGGAAAATATTTGAAGGTCAGTTCGCCGTTGGTCTCTTTGGTCAGGGTCTTGCCCATGCTTTCTTCGGCCATCACGGTGGGGTAGCCCTTGGGATGGATGTCGGCGATCTTGAGTTCAAGGGCATGGGCCGCCTGGGCCAGGAAGGCCAGGGGGAGGGCTGCGATCAGAAGCGTGCGTTTGAAATTCATGGTCAATCTCCAGTTTGTTGTTTTTTTTATGGCTCATTCAGC
This sequence comes from Pseudomonas sp. R151218B TE3479, assembly GCF_053629195.1. Classification (NCBI taxonomy): domain Bacteria; kingdom Pseudomonadati; phylum Pseudomonadota; class Gammaproteobacteria; order Pseudomonadales; family Pseudomonadaceae; genus Pseudomonas; species Pseudomonas sp. R151218B TE3479. Next base: position 5,089,953 of record NZ_JBRJHV010000001.1, on the reverse strand, counting down.
AAAGCGGTGAAGCAGATTATTTCGCGGCGTGTTTCAGCCCTCCAAAAGCGGGCTCGGCCAGGCCTTTGACGCCGGGGTTGAGGGCGAACACGCCCCCGGCCAGGGAATGCGGATCGGTGTCGTCACCGGGGCGGATCGAGGTGACGAAGAGGGTGTCCAGGCGGCTGCCGCCAAAGGCGCACATGGTCGGTTTTTTCACCGGTACCTCCAGTGAGCGGTCGAGACGTCCATCCGGGGTGAACCGGTGAATCAGCCCGGCGTCGTTGGCGCAGATCCAGTAGCAACCGTCGGCGTCGACTGCTGCGCCGTCCGGGCGACCGGCCAGGGGCAGCATGTCGACGAACAGCCGCCGGTTGGATGGGGTGCCGCTGTCAATGTCGTAGTCGAAAGCCCAGATCTGCTGGACCAACGGGTGCGAGTCGGAGAGGTACATCGTCCGGCCGTCCGGGCTGAATCCCAGGCCATTGGGCACGATGAAACCGCTCAGTTGCGCCTCGACCGGGCTGCGTTGCCCGGCCTCATACCGGTACATCCGGCCTTCGTCGACGTTGGCGGCCATGTTCAGCACCATGCTGCCGGCCCAGAAGCGGCCCTGGCGGTCGCAACGGCCATCGTTGAGGCGCATGTCGACGCGGCTGTGTTCGACGCTCGCACAGAGTTCGCTGTCGAGGCTGCCGTCGTCATGGGGGTGCAGGCGGAAGAAACCGCTTTCCATGCCAGCGACCCAGCCGCCGTCCTGGTGACGGGCAATGCAGGCAAGCATTTCGGGGGCTTCCCAGCCTTGGATTTTTCCGCTGCTGGCATTCCAGCGTTGCAGGCCACCGCTGGGGATGTTCACCCAATACAGGGCGTTTTCCTCGGGAACCCACACCGGGCTCTCCCCGACGGCGTTGCGTGCATCGACAATCAATTCGGCTTGCATGGTGATTCCTTTGTACGTTCGTATCCCATGGAAACAGGCCAATCAGTCGTCGAACGGGCCGGCCGCGACGAAGGCACCGCCCTGGTAGATCCTGGCCGGGTCATCGGCAGCCGGCATTGGCTGGGCTTCGATCTTGTCGCGGAAAATCTCGGAAGTGTCCTTGGGCTGGTAACCCAGGTGCGCGGCGTGGCTGTTGTCCCACCAGACGTCGCGGTTGGCGGACACGCCGTAGACCACGGTGTGGCCGACCTTTGGCGTGTAGAGCGAGCATTCGATCAGTTGGGTGAGGTCGTCGAAGCTCAGCCAGGTGCTCATCATTCGGCGGTTCTGTGGCTCGGGGAACGAGGAGCCGATGCGGATGCTCACGGTCTCGATGCCGTAGCGATCGAAGTAGAAACTGGCGACGTCTTCGCCGTAGGATTTGGACAGGCCGTAGTAGCCATCCGGACGGCGAGGGGAGAGAGCGTCGAGGGCCTCGTCCTGCTTGTAGAAGCCGATGACGTGGTTGGAGCTGGCGAAGATCACACGCTTGACGCCATGCTTGCGGGCGGCTTCATAGATGTGGAACACGCCACTGATGTTGGCGCCCAGGATTTCTTCGAACGGGCGCTCCACCGAAACACCCCCGAAATGCAGGATGGCGTCGACGCCTTCCACCAATCGGTGCACGGCCTGTTTATCGGACAGGTCGCACGGCACCACTTCTTCGCTTTCATCGATGGCCGGGGCCATGTTGGCGATGTCCGACAGCCGGATGTGACGGGCGAAAGGCTTGAGGCGCTCGCGCAGGACTTTGCCCAGGCCGCCGGCGGCGCCGGTCAGCAGCAGGCGATTGAGGGGTTGGCGAATCGGTGTCGTAGTCATGGCATTACCTGAGCAAACAGTGAGTGATATCCGTTGTATAGGCCATATGACCGCGGGCAAAGAGTGACCTTTCCTCGTGGGAGCGAGCCTGCTCGCGAAGGCGCCAGCCCAGCCGCCCCCTCACCAGCAGACCCACCCAACCGCCTTACAACAAACTGATCGGATAGCTGATGAAAATACGGTTCTCATCGAATTCGTTGGTGCTGAAATCCCGGCGCATCGTCGAGTTGCGCCATTTCACGTTGAGGCTCTTCAACGCGCCGCTCTGCACGGTGTAGGCCAGTTCACTTTCCCGACCCCATTCCTTGCCATCGTCGACCGTGGCGGTGTGCACGTTGTCACCGCTGATGTAGCGGTTCATCAGGGTCAGGCCCGGCACGCCGACGGCGGCAAAGTTGAAGTCGTGGCGCAGTTGCCAGGATTTTTCCTTGGCGTTGTCGTAGCTGGAGTTGTAGCTGTCGTTGGCCAGGGTGCCGCCGCTGGTGCCGTTGACGCGCATCCAGGCGTCGTCGCCGCCGACTTTCTGCAGGCCGACGTAGAAGGTGTTGCCGCCGTACTTGGCCGAGAGCATGGCGAAGGCGGTTTTGTTGTCCAGGTCGCCGGCCAGGGCGCTGCCGTCTTCCTTGCCGATGAAGTAGCCGAGGTTGGCGCCCAGGGTCCAGTCGCCGATGGGCTGGCTGTGGGTCAGGTTGAAATATTGCTGTTGGTAGATGTCGGACAGTTCCGCGTACCAGACACCGACCTGGGTGCGTTTTTCATTGAAGGCGTATTCACCGCCGCCGAAGTTGAAACGGTCGGAGGTGAACGCGCCGCGGCCGTTCATGGACATGTCTTCCATGCTCGCGTCATTGCGCGGGCTGTTGCCGCGGAACTGGCCGCCGTAGAGGCTCAGGCCGTTGATTTCGGTGGAGGTCACCTGGCCGCCACGGAAGGTTTGCGGCAGGGAACGGCCGTCGTCGGAGCGCAGGATCGGCAGCACCGGCATCCATTCGCCGACCTTCAACTCAGTCTTCGACACCTTGGCCTTCAGGGCCACGCCCAAACGGCCGAAGTCGTCGGCCGGGCGACCGTCGTCATGCACCGGCAGCAGTTGCGTACCCGCGGTGCCTCGGCCGCCGTCGAGTTTGACCGAGTACAGGCCCAGCACGTCCACGCCGAAACCGACCACGCCCTGGGTGAAGCCGGACTTGGCGTCGAGGATGAAACTCTGGGTCCACTCTTCGGCCTTGCCCTGGGCGTTGTTCGGGTTGGTGAAGTTGCGATTGAAGTAGGCGTTGCGCAGGTTCAGCGTGGCCTTGGCGTCATCGACGAAGCCTTCGGCGCTGGCGGCGGTTGGCAGAAACGCGGTAAGGCTGCTGCAACCGAGCAGGATCAGGGCGGGGCTGGCATTGAGAAGGGTACGGCGGTTTGGACGGCGATCGGGCGAAAAACGGACACGTGTGCTCACTATGACGCTCCCTACTTTTTTGTTGTTTTTATTTTTGTCATACGTCGTCGTACAACATTGGAGGGATTATTTGGAAGCGGCTGCTCATTGTCAACTGGCCATTACCGGAATTATCCAACTCGGCTGTGCTTCAAAATGAGGCGCTTCAACGGCTGTTGCTGGACGAGGTCAAGATTGCAGGCCGTGGCGCTGGGCAGATATGTGGTGTGAGGATAGCGACGAGGGTGCTTGGTTGTGCGATGACTGGTCTAAGACATTAGTCGAATGCCCGCACTCTCATGGACGGTGAGGTCTCTTGTGGCGAGGGGATTTATCCCCGTTGGGCTGCGCAGCAGCCCCAATTACTGTCGCAGCGGTGTGTCAGGCTGATTGCATTCAACCTACTTTAGGGCCGCTGCGCAGCCCAGCGGGGATAAATCCCCTCGCCACAGGTGTTTTGTTAACCCAAGCTCCCAGTCCATCAGGGGAACCGTGTTTATTCAGATGTAGGATCGTTCTGGATCGGGCTACGTCGTCTTGCGCCATTGCCTACACCTGCGCCAGAATCCGCCGGCTTGTGCGCCTGGGGGCCAGGGCTCTATCGTTTCCGGGTCACTGATTGAATCAGTGATCGGGTTTGGTAGCCCGGGCTGTCGGTGCATAGCGTCATCTCTTGCGAGTGCAATCACGCACTTCGCTTTTTGGTGGCCATGCGCAGGGTCTCTTCGGAGGCGCCGGCTCCGATGCCCGGTCTACCAACCTTCGTATGGCCGCCACCCTAATTCGTTTGGTAGCGAGAGGGTGTTGGCTCCCTTCTACAGCATCGGAGCTTCAACTATGTTCAAAGTAACCCCCAACCCACCGAACACCGATCCAGCCTCGCCGCGCAAAAAAACCAAGCCTCAAAAACACGACGAAGTCACCGACCGCGTCCTCGACCATTACCTGAACCCCAAGCCGGACAAACCCGAAACGGATCCTGCCCCCGGCCAGCTCTTCACCGTCAACAAAGACATCGACACCGAAAGCCTGCTCGCCAACCTCAGCGAAACCCTGGCCTCGGCCAACGCCATGGTTGAAGACCTGGCCTTCGACCTGGACGGTTCACGCCGACATTTCCTCCTGGGCATCCAACAACTGATCGAACTGGGCAGCCTGCTGGCCAACCGCGCGCTGGATAACGTCGAACAGCGCCAACCGACCTAGCGCACACCCGTGGCGAGGGAGGCTGCTCCCTCGCCACGGGCGCTTCTGCGTACCCTGGCCCAGGTACACATACGCATAACTGTGCAAACTGTTTTAACTCAGGTCGTTTGCTCGCCAAAGACCCAATGGGTCAGCACGTTAATTTAGTTAGGAGTTATTAAATTTATTGAGCACGAATGTTCCTATTGGCCCTTTTGATCTCTCTGAGCCGTTGGACCTTTTTCCAAGCATCGGCCTTGACCGCCAGTTGGGCTCTCGAGACTGCCTTTCGGAGGGCTGATCTATTCAGCACTTCTCCTCCATCACCTAATACGAGCCCACCTTGTTTGGAAAAATCCAAATTTGCTAGAGCGTCCGTAAGCCGTCTTCGAACTTCTCGACTGGCATCTATGGTGGTATCTGGATTTCTTTTTACAAAACGCTCCCATAACTCGACCCTTTTCGCTTGTCTATCTTCAAAGGCATAAACTCTTTTTTGATTTTTCGTTGGGTTTGCGGTTCGAGAATAAGGTCGTGTAGCTCTCTGTCGGGGGGGTAATCGTGCTGCCACACTGGGCGTCTTTGGGGCAGCCGAGGGCGTAACGGTATTGGTCAGGGCCGGCCCCGCTATTGGGAAGGTTTGCGGATTTATTTGCGGAGCTGCGGGAAGTTGGGACGCAGGACGGGTAATGGTTTTTAATGAAAGGTCCAGAGGCGCGCTAGGTGAAAGGTCTAACACAGGATTGCCGATGAGGAAGTTTATTTTAAAAATATCTATTAGAACGTTCCCAGTCGGATCATACCGATTAACCGGATCCCCCCCACAATAAGCATACGCATTGATTCCCCCATCACCAAAAGGACTCAACTCATCCGGACTATTGAACCGCATCAACACCGGATTAAAAGCCCGATTCCCCTGTCCCAACAAATAGTGCCCGGTGATCGGCTCAGGCCGCTCGCCATTGAATCCGAGCAAACTGCTCAACCCACTTTCCCTCGTTCGGTGACCGTAGGCGGTATAGGCCATCCGTTGCAAATCTGCGTCCGTCACCGCCGTCAATGGCGAACGCTGTTGATCCGTCGCCAACAGTGTCGTCTCGGTCACACCGATGACACTCAGCCGCTGAGCCAGTGGCTGTTCCCCGTTGCGCACGATCGTGAGCTGTGCCTCGCTGTCGATTTCATTGACCAGTTCGTTGTTTTGATAGAAGCGTTGTGTACCGGGATGCCCCAGCGGTGTCAGGCCTGTGAGGCGATCCAGTGGATCGTAGTGATAGCGGCACAGTATGTTTTTCGATGAAGGCGACATGGGTGGGTCCTCCCGGGTGCGCTCGGCTGTGTCAGGCTCGGGTATTTCTCGGAGGACGTCTACTAGCAGAACTGTTAGTCCGGGATAGGGAGGGCATTAGATAATTCAGGTGAGGCTGATGACGCTATCGCGAGCAGGCTCGCTCCCGCAGGGATCCCCAGTGTTTTCAAAAGTGGGTGAATGCTAGTCTTGAGCAACGCTGTTGCCAGGGAGCCCTCATGGGCAATCACAAGATCGAGATTCGTCGCAGTAACGTCGAGAAAATCCTGTTGGCCGCCGAGAAGGTTTTTGCCGAGAAAGGCTTCGGCAGCACCGCCATGGCCGACATCGCCGCCGAAGTGCAATTGCCGCGTTCCAACCTGCATTACTACTTCAGCACCAAGAGTGAACTGTACAGCGCCGTGCTGTTCGATCTGCTGGAGGTGTGGAAACAGGATGCCTTGTGCTTCGAAATGTTCGACGACCCGCGGGTGGTGCTCAGCAGCTACATTCGCGCCAAGATGAACCACTCCCGCAGCCGGCCCTACGGCTCCAAGGTCTGGGCCAACGAGATCATCCACGGTGCCCCGACCCTGGGCCAGGCACTGGACGCCAGTCTCTATGACTGGGCCAAGATGAAGGAAGCGAAGATCCGCCAATGGGTGGAGGACAAGCGCATCCTCCCGGTGGAGCCCTCCAGCCTGCTCTACATGATCTGGGCCTCGACCCAGCACTACGCCGACTTCGACCACCAGATCAATATCCTCAACGACCACCAGCCGCTGTCCGACATGCAATTCGAACGGGCGGTGCAGACGGTGACCGGTGTGATTTTGCGGGGGATCGGGTTGGAGCCTTGAGGTTTTGTGGTGAGGCTGATGGCGCCATCGCGAGCAAGCTCGCTCCCACACTGGTTCTCGGGTGTACACAACACCTGTGAACGACACGATCCACTGTGGGAGCGAGCTTGCTCGCGATGGCGCCAGTCCAGACACCCCAACCTTCAAGCGGTTACATGATAGGGATTGCGCGGATCATGGTTCCAATCCAGAAACGGCTTGCCGGTGTCCACCGTCACCATCTCGATGCAGTCCTGCACCGGGCAGGTGATCTGGCACAGGTTGCAGCCCACGCATTCCTCATCGATCACTTCATATTTACGCGTGCCGTCCGCCTGCTTGAGGCTGGCGATGGCTTGGTGTGAGGTGTCTTCGCAGGCGATGTGGCAGCGACCGCATCCGATGCAGGCCTCCTGGTCGATCTTGGCGATGACCTGGTAGTTGATGTCCAGGTACCTCCAGTCAGTGGTGTTGCCCACTGCGCGACCGGAGAACGCTTGCAGATTGGCGTGACCCTGGCTGTCCATCCAACGTGACAGGCCATCCTTCATCTCTTCGACGATGCGAAAACCGTGCAGCATCGCCGCCGTGCAGACCTGCACCGCGCCGCTGCCCAGAGCGATGAATTCCGCCGCGTCGCGCCAACTGCCGATGCCGCCGATGCCGCAGATCGGCAAGCCTTGGGTCTGCGGATCGCGGGCGATTTCGGCGACCATGTTCAGGGCGATGGGCTTGACTGCCGAGCCGCAATAACCGCCATGGGTGCTCTGGCTGCCGACGCTGGGAAGGGCGACCATGCGGTCCAGGTCGACGCTGGTGATGGAGTTGATGGTGTTGATCAACGACACCGCGTCTGCACCGCCCCGATGGGCCGCCCGGGCGGCGACGCGGATGTCGGTGATGTTCGGTGTGAGCTTGACGATCACCGGCAACGAGCAATAGGTCTTGCACCAGCGGGTCACTTGCTCGACGTACTCCGGCACCTGGCCGACCGCCGCGCCCATGCCCCGTTCCGGCATGCCGTGGGGGCAGCCGAAGTTCAACTCGATGCCGTCGGCGCCGGTGGCCTCCACCAGGGGCAGGATGCGTTTCCAGGATTCTTCGACGCAGGGCACCATCAGCGACACGATCAACGCCCGGTCCGGCCAGTCCTTTTTCACCTGGGTGATTTCCCGCAGGTTGATCTCCAGGGAACGGTCGGTGATCAGCTCGATGTTGTTGATGCCCAAGACCTCGCGGTTGGCACCGTAGTGGGCCGAATAACGCGAGGACACATTCACGGCTGCCGGATCCTCACCGAGGGTTTTCCAGACCACGCCACCCCAGCCGGCCTCAAAGGCGCGGACCACGTTGTAGGCCTTGTCGGTGGGCGGCGCGGAGGCCAGCCAGAACGGGTTAGGGGCTTTGATGCCGGCGAAGACAATCGACAGATCGGCCATTTACGCAGCCTCCACGTTAAGCATCAGTTGAGCGTTGATCGCCTCGGCGGCGAGTTTGCCGTGCTGCACGGCCTGCACGGTGAGGTCCTGGTCGAGGCTGGTGCAATCGCCGCCGGCATAGACACCGGGAATGCTGGTGCGCAGGTGTTCGTCCACCAAGATTCTCCCGTCCTGGCGCTTGAGTTCCCGGGCCAGTGGATCCACCAGTGCGTTGTCATCGAAGGCTTGGCCGATGGCTTTGAAAACGGCGTCGGCGGCCAGGTCGAAGGTCTCGGCACCGATGACCAGTCGACCGTTTTCCAGATGGGTCCGGGAAAAGCGCATGCCGCACACATGCCCGGCGTCATCGAGCAACACCTGTTGCGGTTGGGCCCAGGTCAGCAGACGCACCTGATTGGCCTTGGCGATGTCTTGCTCATGCAAGGTGGCCCCCATGTCCTCGAGGCCACGGCGGTAGACCAGGTTGACGTCCCGGGCGCCGAGGCGAGCCATCTGCACGGCCATGTCGATGGCGGTGTTGCCGGCACCGAGCACAATGCAACGATCAGCCAGCGGCAATTGACTAAGGTCGTCGGCCTGGCGCAGTTCGCGGATGTACTCGGTGGCGGCCAGCAGCCCCGGGGCCTGTTCGTCGCTCAGGCCCAGTTGTTTGCTGGCGGCCAGGCCGAGGCCGAGGAACACTGCGTCGAATTGCTGGTGCAGGTCGCTCAGGCTCAGGTTTTCCCCGAGTTTCTGGCCATGGCGGATTTCGATGCCGCCGATCTCCAGCAGGAAATCCAGCTCGCGTTGGGCGTAATCGTCCACCAGTTTGTACTTGGCGATCCCGTATTCGTTGAGGCCGCCGGCCTTGTCCCGAGCTTCGAAAATCACCACGTCATGGCCGTGCATCGCACTGCGGTGCGCACACGCCAATCCCGCCGGCCCGGCCCCGACCACCGCGATGCGCTTGCCGGTGGCGGCGGCACGCTTGAACGGGTGTTCGCTGAAGTGGGCATTGTCCACTGCATAGCGTTGCAGCTGGCCGATCAATACCGGCGCGCATTCATGGGCGTTGTTGCGCACGCAGGCTTGCTGGCACAGGACCTCCGTGGGGCAGACCCGGGCGCAACTGCCGCCGAGGATGTTGGCCGAGAGGATTTTCTGGGCCGCGCCTTGGACGTTGTCCTGGTGGATGTTGCGAATGAACGAAGGAATGTCGATCTCGCTCGGACAGGCGTTCACGCAGGGCGCGTCGTAGCAGTACAGGCAGCGGGACGCTTCCAGGTGGGCCTGGCGCGCGTTGAGCGGCGGCGCCAGGTCGCTGAAGCGGGCGGCGAGGGTGGCCGGGTCTTCCTGGGAATGGGGGAGGTGACTCAAGGGCTGGATCATGGAGTGGGCCTCACGGTGTTTGAGGTGCTGCCTCTGGTGGGCAGTGGTTTTTTGGTGTCTGGATTGGCCTCATCGCGAGCAAGCTCGCTCCCACAGGGGATCTGCAGTGCCCGTGGCTTTCGCATCCACCCAAATCGAGTGTGGGAGCGAGCTTGCTCGCGATAGGCCGAAGGCCTGGGTTCAGCGCTTCACGGCAACCGGCCTGTGCAACTCCGCCCGCTTGCTCAGCAAATCGAACACCGCCGGGTACGCCGGCCGTTCGATGTAGCGCCCGGCGCCGCGCTCGGCCCGCAGGTCGCCGTCGGCCCACACCAGCCGACCCTGGCTGATGGTGTGGCTGGGCACGCCGCGCACGGTCTTGCCTTCGAAGATGTTGAAGTCCACTTGCTGGTGGTGGGTCTTGGCTGAGATCGTGCGGCTGCCCTGGGGATCCCAAAGCACCAGGTCCGCGTCGGCGCCGACGCGGATCGCCCCCTTGCGTGGGTAAAGGTTGAAAATCTTCGCGGTGTTGGTGGAGGTGAGCGCGACGAAGTCCTGCATCGACAACTTGCCGCTATTGACCCCCTCGTCCCAGAGCACCGCCATGCGGTCTTCGATTCCGGCGGTGCCGTTGGGGATCTTGCTGAAGTCGTCACGCCCGGCGGCCTTCTGTTCGGCGCAGAAGCAGCAGTGATCGGTGGCGGTGGTGTGCAGGTTGCCGGATTGCAAGCCGTGCCAGAGTGCTTCCTGATGCCCGCGTGGGCGGAAGGGCGGGCTCATCACGTAGCCAGCGGCGGTCTGCCAGTCGGGATCGCGATAAACACTGTCGTCCAGCAACAGATGCCCGGCCAGTACTTCACCGTAGACCGGTTGGCCCTTGCTGCGGGCGTAGGTGATTTCGTCCAGGGCTTCCTTGGTGGACACGTGCACCAGGTACAGCGGCGTGCCCAGGGTTTCGGCGATGCGGATGGCGCGGCTCGCGGCTTCGCCTTCCACTTGCGAAGGGCGTGACAACGGATGGGCTTCGGGGCCGGTGATGCCCTGGGCCAGCAGCTTGCGTTGCAGGTGATAGACCAGTTCGCCATTCTCGGCGTGCACGGTGGGCACCGCGCCCAATTCCAGGCAGCGCTCGAAGCTCGCCACCAAGGTGTCGTCGGCGGCCATGATTGCGTTCTTGTAGGCCATGAAATGCTTGAAGCTGTTCACCCCGTGATGGCTGACCAGCTCGGCCATTTCTTCGCGGACCTGTTCGCTCCACCAAGTGATCGCCACGTGGAACCCGTAGTCGCTGGCGCTTTTCTCGGCCCAGCCCCGCCATTGATGAAAGGCCTCCATCAGCGACTGTTGGGGGTTGGGAATCACGAAGTCGATGATCGACGTGGTGCCGCCGGCGAGACCCGCCGCCGTGCCGCTGAAGAAGTCTTCACTGGCGACCGTGCCCATGAACGGCAACTGCATATGTGTATGGGGATCGATGCCGCCGGGCATCAGGTATTGACCACTGCCATCGAGCACTTCGACAGCGGCCGGAACATCCAGGTTGTCACCGATGGCCTTGATCACGCCGTCGGCGCAAAACACATCGGCGCGATAACTTTCATCATGGGTAATAACGGTGGCGCCACGGATCAACAGAGACATTCCGAGTTCCTCGCAGGCATGACCGACTGTTGCCGGTTCTTTATGTTTTATCGATCACGGTAGGTAAAGTCGTGCCGGTTTATATTCTTGTCACGACTGTCAGGATTAGACGCTAGCTGGAGTTTATGAAATGAGCAAGATTATTTTTTATAAGCTTATACGTTAAATAACTTATTGAAATTTAAGGATTAAATTATAAATTCACCAAAATGGTGAGCCTGCTCACCATTTTGACGCACTTGACAGGATCGTTATTTGAGCGAGATTTGTCATGGTAAATCAGCGGCTTGAAAGCGTTGCAAGTGCGGTATAGACACCTCGCGTTGATCCGGGGTGCACCACTTTGAATCTTCCTCTCGACAGGGCGTGAAGGTCATCTAGCCTAAAGGGCGATATGCAGGGAGTGAGACAAGGCAATAACGTGGCTTTAAAACGTTAAACATCAGAAGGTTGAAAGGGTTATATCGATCATCCGGTCAGCTCGGCGCATTATCCGGCACGGTTATTGAGTGCCGTCGTGGGTCTGGCGGGGTGGTCGGTAGCACGCGTGCAAGTACTCCGGCCATCGCCCGTCGATGAGCAAAAATAATGAAAACAGTGGAGCGGACATGACCAGATCAACAGTGACCGAGCGCGACGGATTGTTCGAGCTTGAAGCCGGCAGCGACGTCCTCGACAGCTCCCGTTATAACCACGACATCGCGCCGACCAAGGTGCACGAGCGAACCTGGAACAAATGGCACATCACCGCACTGTGGGTGGGCATGGCGATCTGCGTGCCGACCTACACCCTCGGCGGCGTGCTCACAGCCTATTTCGGCCTGACGGTGGGCGAGGCACTGCTGGCGATTCTGTTTGCCAATATCATCGTGCTGATCCCCCTGACCCTGAACGCTTTCGCCGGGACCAAATACGGCATCCCGTTTCCGGTGCTGTTGCGCTCGTCCTTTGGGGTCATCGGTTCCAACGTGCCGTGTCTGATCCGCGCCTTGGTGGCGTGCGGCTGGTTCGGCATCCAGACGATGTTCGGCGGGCTGGCGATCCACCTGTTTCTCGGCTCGGTGTTCGACGGCTGGAAGAGCCTGGGCGGCACCGGCGAAGTGATCGGTTTCATGGTGTTCTGGGTCATCAACCTGTGGGTGGTGTTGCGCGGCGCCGAGTCGATCAAATGGCTGGAAACCTTGTCAGCGCCGCTGCTGGTGCTGGTGGGCGTCGGTCTGTTGGTGTGGGCATTGCCCAACGTTTCATTGACTGAACTGATGGCGGTCCCGGCCAAGCGACCCGAAGGCGCCGGGGTGACCGGCTATTTCCTCGCCGGGCTGACGGCCATGGTCGGTTTCTGGGCCACCCTGTCGTTGAACATTCCGGACTTCAGCCGGTATGCCAGGAGCCAGAAAGACCAAGTCGTGGGGCAGATCATCGGACTGCCGTTGACCATGTTCCTGTTCGCCTCCCTCGGTGTGGTCATGACCGCCGCCTCGGAAAAACTGGTAGGGGTGACCGTCTCCGACCCGGTGACCTTGATCGGGCACATCCAGAGCCCGGTGTGGGTGGCGCTGGCCATGGTGCTGATCATCGTCGCCACGCTGTCGACCAACACCGCGGCCAACATCGTTTCGCCCACCAACGACTTCCAGAACCTGGCGCCGAAACTGATCGGCCGCACCAAGGCCGTGATGCTCACCGGGCTGGTGGGGCTGGCGCTGATGGCCCATGAGCTGTTGAAGAAACTCGGCCTGATCGTCTCCGAGGTCAGCCTCGAGTCGGTCTATTCCAATTGGCTGCTGGGCTATTCAAGCCTGCTGGGGCCGATTGCCGGGATCATGGTGGTGGATTATTTCCTGATCAAGAAACAGCAACTGGACCTGGCCGGGCTGTACCGCGACGACGTGTATCCCGCATGGAACTGGAACGGCTTCATCGCCTTTGGCGTGCCGGTGGTGCTGACCTTGTTGTCCCTGGGCAGCGACGCGTTCAGCTGGTTCTACAGCTACGGCTGGTTCACCGGCTCGGCCCTGGGTGGGGTGATTTATTACGGGTTGTGCAGTATGCAGGGGGCCAGCCCGGCTGTCGCCAAGTCACCTCTGCAATAACAGATGAATGCGGTTCCTGTGGGAGCGGGCTTGCTCGCGAATGCGGTGGGTCAATCAACATCAATGCGGGCTGATGCACCGCATTCGCGAGCAAGCCCGCTCCCACACTGAACCGCGTTGAAATGAGATAACTGCCTGAAGGAGATCCCATGAACGCAGCCATCGACGTCCTGCAATCCACCCACTCGCACATCAACCGCGACCGCCTGTGGCAATCGCTCATGGAGCTGGCCCAGCTCGGTGCCACGGTCAAGGGCGGTGTGTGCCGGCTGGCCCTGACCGACCTCGACCGCCAGGCCCGCGACCTGTTCGTGCAATGGACCCAGGCGGCGGGCTGTACCGTCAGCATCGATGGGGTGGGCAATATCTTCGCCCGGCGCCCGGGGCGCAATCCGAACCTGCCACCGGTCATGACTGGCAGCCACATCGACACCCAACCCACCGGCGGCAAGTTCGACGGCTGCTTTGGCGTACTGTCCGGGCTGGAGGTGCTGCGCACCCTCAATGACCTGAACATCGAGACCGAAGCGCCGTTGGAGGTGGTGGTCTGGACCAACGAAGAAGGCTCGCGCTTCGCTCCATGCATGATGGGCTCCGGGGTGTTCGCCGAGAAATTCACCCTTGAAGAAACCCTCGCCAAGACCGACGCCGAGGGTATCAGCGTGGGCCAGGCGCTCAACGCCATTGGCTATGCCGGCCCGCGCCCGGTCAGCGGGCATCCGGTGGGGGCGTATTTCGAGGCGCACATCGAACAGGGGCCGATCCTCGAGGACGAGGGCAAGACCATCGGTGTGGTGATGGGCGCCCTGGGGCAGAAGTGGTTCGACCTGACCTTGCGGGGCATCGAGGCTCACGCCGGCCCGACCCCGATGCACCTGCGCAAGGACGCCCTGGTGGGCGCCTCGATCATTGTCGGCGCCGTCAACCGCGCCGCACTCGGTCATCAGCCCCATGCCTGCGGCACGGTCGGTTGTCTGCAAGCCTATCCAGGTTCACGTAACGTCATTCCCGGCGAAGTGCGCATGACCCTGGATTTCCGTCATCTGGAACCGGCGCGCCTGGATTCGATGATCGCCGAGGTCAAGCAAGTGATCGAAGACACCTGCCGGCAGCACGGCCTGACCTTCGACTTGAAACCCACCGCCGACTTCCCGCCGCTGTATTTCGACCAGGGCTGCGTCGACGCCGTGCGTGGTGCCGCCCAGGGGCTGGGCCTGTCCCACCTGGACATCGTCAGCGGTGCCGGCCATGACGCGATCTTCCTCGCCGAACTGGGCCCGGCCGGGATGATCTTCGTACCCTGCGAAGGCGGTATCAGCCACAACGAAATCGAAAACGCCGATCCGGATGACCTCGCCGCCGGTTGTGCGGTGTTGCTGCGAGCGATGCTGGCGGCCTCCCAGGCGATTGCCGAGGGGCGCATGGCGGCGTGAAGGTTAGAAGATCGCAGCTGAACGTTTATGTAGGAGCTGGCGAAGCCTGCGATCTCTTGATCTTGATCTTTCGCTCTCGACTCAATTGGTAATGGAAAGATCGCAGCCTCGTTGCACTCGACAGCTCCTACACAGCTCCTACGTCGCTGCTATGGGGAACGTGTCATCACTGGGGGTGGTCGTAACTTCCATGCGCGCCTGAATCACATGGAGACCCAATGAATCAGCAAGTCCCGACCACCGATACCAACCGTCGTCAATTGCTGCAGATCATTGCCGGACTGTCCGACGGGGTGATGTTGATCGAGGTCGATCAGGCCATCGCTTGGGCCAACGCAGCGGCCTTGACCATGCACGGGGTCGAGGACCTCAAGGCGCTGGGCGCCAACGCCGAGGAATACGCCCAGCGGTTCAATTTGCGTTACCGCAACAATCATCCGCTGACGGAAGACAACTATCCCATCGCCCGGGTTGCCCGTGGCGATGAGTTCAGCGATGTGTTGGTGGAGGTCACCCCCAAGGCCGAGCCGGATCGCACCTGGGTGCATCGGATCCGCAGCATGGTCCTGGCCGACCGCAACGGCGAGCCGGAACTGCTCGTGTTGATCCTCAGCGATGCCACCGAATGGGCCAGCGCCGAGCAGCGCTTCGAGAAAACCTTTGGGGCCAACCCGGCGCCGGCGGTGATCTGTCGCCTCAGCGACCTGCGCTACATCAAGGTCAATCCGGGGTTCCTGGAGATGACCGGCTACAGCCGCGAGCAGGTGATCGGGCGTTCGGTGTACGAACTGGATGTGCTCGAAGCCGCCGAAAAACGCGACCTGGCCGTCGAGCGCCTGGGGCAGGGCGCGACGATTCCGCAGATGCAGGCCGAATTGAAATTGCCCGATGGCACCAGCAAGCAGGTGGTCGTCGCCGGTCAGCCCCTGGACCTGCATGACGAAGACTGCATGCTGTTTTCCTTCATGGACATGGAGCCGCGCCGCAAGGCTGAAACGGCGCTGCGCCAGAGCGAGGAGCGTTTTGCCAAGTCGTTCCGCCTGTCGCCCGTGCCCACCTTGGTGTGCAGCGCCGAACAGCAATTGCTGGAAATCAACGAAGCGTTTCTCCAGACCACCGGTTACGCCAGCGAAGAGTTGCTGGGTAAAACCGTGGAGGAGATCGGTTTTCTCGACAAGGACGCCGGCGCCGCGCTGTTTGCCCGGCTGGAAAAGACTGCCGCGGTCTCCAGTATCGACGTCAAGGTGCATAAGAAAGGCGGTCAGCTCATCGACTGTGAGGTCGCCGCCGACACCTTGCTCATCCAGGACAAGCCCTGTTACCTGTTGGTGCTGATGAACATCACTGAACGCAAGCGCTCGGAGCTGGAGCTGGTGGCGGCCATTGAGGAGGTGATGAAAGACGCGTCCTGGTTCAGCCGGACCCTGATTGAGAAACTGGCCAACGTGAAGAGCATCAACGCCCAGGTGCCGAGCGTGTCATTCACCGAGCTGACGGCCCGGGAACGGGACGTGCTGGGGCTGATCTGCGAGGGGCTGGCCGACAAGGAAATCGCCGCGCGGCTGAAGCTGGCGCCCAACACCGTGCGCAATCACGTGGCGACACTGTATTCGAAACTGGATGTCCACAGCCGCAGCGAGGCGATTGTCTGGGCGCGAGAGCGAGGTTTGTTCGCCGGCGAATGGCGGATGAAGGCACCATGATAGCCAGTGCAAATGTACCGGGTGTACTGGTGCAAATTCGGGTTTTGCACGGGGGGGCGGTTCCTTAGGCTATGAGGGTGTGACATCGTTTGTGATGTCGCGTCCCCCACGGAACACTCAAGGAATACGCCACGATGTGCAGTGAACGAACCCGATACGAGCGCGACAGGATATCTATTCGGACCAGGAGGTCGGCGCTGTCTATCGTTCATTTGTCCCCTCAGGGCTAAGGTGCATCGCATGACCCATTTGGCCCCCTTGCGTGCCCGCCTCGAAGAAAGCTTTACGCCGCTGGCCTGCGAATGCAGCCTCAATGGCGACGGTACCCTCACCGTGCGCCTGTATCACCGTGAAAGCGGCGAGGTGGACTTGGTGGTGAGTGGCATGAGTGTCGACAGCGTCCGCTCGGAAGACAGTATCGCGAAGCTGATCGATGAGCTGCGCTATGAACTGCAAAACACCCCGTTGCATCGCAGTGAGCTCTGATAGATAAAGATCAAGCACACCCATCCCATGGCTACAACAATGTCCCCCGGCAATCGAGTACCAACCGCGCGCCGCCGTGTTCGCTGCTGCCCACCTCCAATGTAAACCCGTGCAGGTTGACGATCGCTGCGACGATCGACAGGCCCAGGCCGAATCCACCGTGCTGGCTGCTGCCTTCTGCGCGGTAGAAACGGCGGAATACGGCCTTGCGCTCCGCCTCGGGGATGCCCGGGCCGGAGTCGAGCACTTCGATGCGCGTGCTGTCGCCCTGGTCGACTCCACGCAGGATCACGGTGCCCCCCGGCGGGGTGAATTTGATGGAGTTGCTCAGCAGGTTCGACACGGCCTCGAACAGCAAGGCCCGGTCGCCGTTGAGCAGGGGCAGGGCGTCGGGCGCCTCCAGGATGAAGGTCAGTTCGCCTTCCTCGGCCAAGGGCAGGTAAAAATCATGCAACTCTTGCAATAACTGCAACGGATCGAGGCGCACGAAGCCCGAGCGCCGTTGCTGGTCTTCCAGTTCGGAAATCCGCAACAAACCGCGAAAACGCGCCATCAGGGTGTCGGTCTCGGCGATCACCTGGTCCATCTGCAAGGCCTCGGGGGAGCCGTCCGGCGCTTGCTGCTGGATGCGATAAAGCTGGGCACGCAGGCGCGTCAACGGGGTGCGCAGGTCATGGGCGATGTTGTCGCACACGCCCTTGACCTCGTTCATCAGGCGTTCGATGCGCTCGAGCATGGCGTTGACGATCGCCGCCAGCATGTCCAGCTCATCGCGCCGGCTCGACAGCGGCAGGCGATGGGTCAGGTCGCCGGCGACGATGGCTTCGGCGCTGGCCTGCAACTGGCGAATCCGGCGTAGCGGGCGGCGGCGCAGCAGGTGCCAGCCAGCGATGCCTGGCAGGATGGTCAGCGATACGCCCCAGAACAGCGCGTGCAAGATGATCCGTGTCACTGCGAACAGCGAGCCGTTATCCCGGGCCAGGATCAGCCAGCGGCCGTCCTGGGTCCGGGTCGCCACCGCGTCGCAACTGTCGGAAGGCACACCCGGGTCATCGGAATCGACGCAGCCGCCGAGCATGTGGATCTTGCCGTCAAGGGGCAGGTCGGCGGGCACACGCAGGATCGGCCCGCTCAAATGGCGCAGTTGCGGATCGAACAGCCCGTAGGCGTCGACACCGCGCTCGTCCAGCGTCAGGCTGGCCATGAGCGCATCTTCCAGTTGGTCGCCGTGGATCCGGGCGAACAGGTGCTGACGCTGCATCAGGGAGTGTTTGGCCAGGCTGTCGAGGTAGCCAAACACTTCGTAATACATCACCCCCATCAGGATCGCGCTCCAGATCACGAACAGCGAACTGTACAGCGCCAGCAGGCGGCTGCTGGAGGAGCGCCAGCCCTTAGCGGGGTTCAGCAATGACATAGCCGGAACCCCGTACCGTGCGAATCAGCGGTTCCAGGCCCGGCGGGTCGATTTTCTTGCGCAGGCGGCCGATGTGGACGTCGATCAGGTTGGTGCCGGGGTCGAAGTGATAGCCCCAGACTTCCTCGAAAATCATCATGCGCGAGAGGATTTGCCCGCTGTTGCGCATCAGGAATTCCAGCAGCTTGTATTCGGTGGGCAACAGGCTCAGCAGTTGCCCGTTGCGGCTGGCTTCGCGGCTGATCAGGTTCAGTTCCAGGTCGGCCACCCGCAGCGCGGTTTCCGGCTCGCGGGTGCCATTGTTGCGCCGCAGCAGCACTTCGACCCGGGCGGCCATTTCGTCGGTGGCGAATGGCTTGGTCAGGTAATCGTCGCCGCCGGCCCGCAGGCCACGCACGCGCTCATCCACATCGGAAAGGGCGCTGATCATCAGGATCGGCGTGGCCACGCCCATGGTGCGCAGCGTGGTGACGATCACCAGGCCGTCGAGCTCAGGCAGCATGCGGTCCAGCGTGATCAAGTCGTAGTCGCCGCTGACCGCCCGTTCCAGGCCTTCGCGGCCGTTGTCGACCCAATCGACGTCCAGGCCGTTGCGGGTCAGCTCGGCAACGATTTCACGGGCGGTCACGGCGTCGTCTTCGATGGTCAGGATGCGGTTCATGGGCGGTACCGTGTGAGGAAGTTGGAGCGATTGCGCAGCATTCTGCCAAAAATTACCTGTCGGCTTTCTGAAAAAAAGTTCATGGACCGACACGCCGATTCGCTGGCCTGGATCAACACTTGGTCACAAATTATCCCTAACATGAATTTCGCTCGCACTATCATGTTGCGTCTGTTGCCCCGCCTCGGTGCGCTGTTGCCGGGTACCGACGCGAACCGGTGGATGTGTGCCGCAAGGAGCCGCAACCTCACTGAACCTTCAAGGAAGAGCAGCATGATGCAACCTCAAGACGTTCTACGCCGAACATTCGATATCCAGCCGTTGACCCGCGCCGACATGACGGTGCGCCTGGACGGGCAAGCCGTCAACGCCGCCCACGGGGAAACCGTCCTCACCGTCATCCAGTCCCTGGGGCAACGCCAGGTCGCCCGCAACGACCACGACCAGATCAGCGGCGCCTACTGCGGCATGGGCGTGTGCCAGTGCTGCCTGGTCAAAATCGACGGCCGCCACAAGCGCCGTGCCTGCCAGACCCTGGTGCGCCCTGGCATGCAGATCGAAACCCGGGCCAACCGCATGACCGAAACGGAGGCGCCATGAGCCTCGATCCGGTGATTGTCGGCGGTGGGCCGGCGGGCATGGCTGCGGCCATCGAGCTGGCCACCCACGGGGTGCGTTGCACCTTGCTCGAAGAAGCGCCACGCCTCGGCGGCGTCGTGTACCGCGGGCCGCTGCGCGATGGCGTCAGCCTGGATTACCTGGGGCCGCGCTACAGCGAAGCCCTGGAAAAGCTCCACGGAGAATACCAGCGCCACGCCGGGTTGATCGAGGTGCGATTGGGCAACCGTGTCATCGGTGCCGAAGGCTTCCGGGCGTTGATGCTGCTGGATGCCGACGAGCGCCTGGGCGAGGTCGCCTATTCCCACCTGGTCCTGGCGGCCGGTTGTCACGAACGCAGCGTGCCGTTTCCTGGCTGGGCGCTGCCGGGAGTGATGTTGCTCGGAGGCCTGCAATTGCAGATCAAGAGCGGCGTGGTCCGGCCACCGAGCCCGGTGGTGATCGCCGGCACGGGGCCGTTGCTACCGCTGGTGGCCTGCCAGCTGCACGCTTCGGGCGTGGCGGTGGCGGGTGTCTTCGAAGCCTGTGGGTTCGGCCGGATCGCCAAGGAAAGCCTGGCGTTGCTGAACAAGCCGCAGCTGTTTCTCGACGGCCTGAGCATGCTGGCCTACCTCAAGCTCAATCGCATTCCCGTGCGCTATGGCTGGGGCGTGGTGCAGGCTGACGGCGAGGGTGAGTTGAGCCACGTCACCATCGCGCCTTATTCCGCGACCTGGGAGCCGGACCTCAAACGCGCCGAACAGGTGCCGGCCCAGACCCTGGCGGTGGGCTACGGGTTTATCCCGCGGACTCAATTGAGCCAGCAGATGGGCCTGGAGCACGGTTTCAGCGAGGACGGCTATTTGCGGGCCGTGTCCGATGCCTGGCAACAAAGCAGCGAAGCGCACATTCACCTGGCCGGCGACATGGGCGGGATCCGTGGCGGTGAAGCGGCCATGCTCAGCGGGCGCATCGCGGCGTTGTCGATCCTCATGCAACGCAACGTGCTGGATACGTCCACGGCCCTGGCCCACCGGGAGCGCTACCAGACGCAACTGGCGCGGATCATTCGCTTTCGCGCCGCCGTGGATCGCTACACCCAGCGTGGTGCCGGGCAAACCGCGTTGCCTGCCGCCGACACGGTGATCTGCCGCTGCGAGCATGCTACCCGCGCCGACATCGACCGGGCACTGGAGCAAGGCGTGCAAGACATGGCCAGCCTGAAGATGCGCACCCGCGTGAGCATGGGCGATTGCCAGGGGCGAATGTGCGTCGGCTACTGCACCGATCGCTTGCGCGAAGCCACCGGGCGCGCCGACGTGGGTTGGCTGCGGCCGCGTTTCCCTATCGATCCGATTCCCTTTTCAGCGTTCCAGAACGTCGGCACGGAGACCGTTTCCCATGATTAAGGACTATGACGTGGTCATCGCCGGTGGCGGTGTGATCGGGGCTTCGTGTGCCTATCAACTGTCCAAGCGCAAACATCTGAAGATCGCCCTGATCGACGCCAAGCGCCCCGGCAACGCGACCCGCGCCTCGGCGGGTGGGCTGTGGGCCATCGGTGAGTCGGTGGGCCTGGGTTGCGGGGTGATCTTCTTTCGCATGATGTCGGCCAACCGCAAGCGCCAGACCCAGGGCGCCGCGGTGGCGGTGGATGCCAGCACGCCGCACATCCTGCCGCAGTCGTTCTTCGATTTCGCCTTGCAGTCCAATGCGATGTACCCGCAGTTGCACCGCGAATTGATCGACCGCCATGGCATGGATTTCAAGTTCGAGGAGACCGGGCTCAAGTTCGTGATCTACGACGACGAAGACCGTTTGTACGCCGAGCACATCGTCGCCTGCATTCCACACCTGGCGGACCAGGTACGCTGGCTTGACCAGGCGGCCTTGCGTGCAGCGGAGCCGAATGTGAGCCATGAGGCCCTGGGTGCCCTGGAGTTTCTCTGCGATCACCAGCTCAGCCCGTTCCGCCTGGCCGACGCCTACACTGAAGGCGCCCGGCAGAACGGCGTCGACCTGTTCTTCAACACCAACGTGACCGAGGTGTTGCGCAGCGGCACGCGAGTGACAGGGGTGCAAACCGCCGAGGCGGGGACTTTCCACTGCCGGACCCTGATCAATGCGGCCGGCGCCTGGGCGGCGGACCTGAGCGAGCAGGCCACCGGCGTGCGGATTCCGGTCAAGCCGGTCAAGGGTCAGATCCTGCTCACCGAGCGCATGCCGAAAATCCTCAACGGCTGCCTGACCACCAGCGACTGCTATGTAGCGCAGAAAGACAACGGTGAAATCCTCATCGGCAGCACCACCGAAGACAAGGGTTTCGACGTAACCACGACTTATCCGGAGATCGAAGGGCTGGTGCAAGGCGCGGTGCGCTGCATTCCGCAGTTGGTCGATATCAACCTGAAACGAACCTGGGCCGGCCTGCGCCCGGGTTCGCCTGATGAATTACCGATCCTGGGACCGATGCGCGGGGTGGAAGGCTATCTCAACGCGTGCGGGCATTTCCGCACCGGCATCCTGACCTCGGCCATCACCGGCGTGTTGCTGGACAAACTGGTGAACAACGAGTCCTTGCCGTTGGACATCACGCCGTTCCTGGCGGACCGCTTCGAGGTGGCGCCGGTGGTAAAGCCAAAGGAAATGGAGCTGGCCTGAGCAAATCCTGTGTGGGGGCTGTGATCAATACATATCCCGCAGTCAACCGAAAACAAACTGTGGAGTTGTGGTGAGTGCATATCCCGCAGTCAACCGGGAACAAACTGTGGGAGCGAGCTTGCTCGCGATGGCGTCAGGTCAGTCAGTATCCATGTTGACTGGTACACCGCTATCGCGAGCAAGCTCGCTCCCACAGGGATCCAGGGTGAATCGGAACCCTGCGCTTATTCCATCGGGGTGCTGACAAACGCCTCCAACCCTTCGGCATAGGCGGTGAACGCGCTGATCGATGGGAATGACTTGCCCTGCACCTGGTCCGGCACCACCAGGTTGGTGAAGCTCCAGGCCACTGCCACGGTGATACCCGCCTGATCGAGTGTGCCATCGGTGGCCAGGGGCTGTTTCACCAGTTCCTGTTCGAGCATGCCATAGGCCGCCGTCAACTGGCCTTCCACGCGTTCGACCCAAGGGGCGTGTTGGATTTCTGTCG
This sequence comes from Pseudomonas sp. R151218B TE3479, assembly GCF_053629195.1. Classification (NCBI taxonomy): domain Bacteria; kingdom Pseudomonadati; phylum Pseudomonadota; class Gammaproteobacteria; order Pseudomonadales; family Pseudomonadaceae; genus Pseudomonas; species Pseudomonas sp. R151218B TE3479. The sequence continues at coordinate 5,067,458 of NZ_JBRJHV010000001.1, read as the reverse complement.
GCCGTAGGTTGCGTTCGTAGTAGATCTGCACCGACTTCTCGCACGCCGCCAGAGCCAGGCCGATCAAGCGCAGTGTGCGCAGCCGTTGCCCACTGTCGACCGGCATCAGGCTTTTGCCCGGCGCGGCCAAGGCCTCGAGGTAGTCGATGATCAACGTGGAGTCCATCAGCACGTTGCCATCGTCCAGCACCAGGGTCGGGGCCTTGACCACCGGGTTGATGCGCTGGAACTGTTCGAAATGCCGAAACACCGAAACGGACTCGTGTTCCAGGGCAACCCCCAGGCACTTGGCGGAAATGGCGACGCGTCGCACGTAGGGCGAGTCCAGCATGCCGATCAGTTTCATGACGTCTCCTTGAGAAAATCTTGCGGGCGTTAATCCTCGAACCCGACCTGTTCATGGATTTCATCGACCTTGAGTTCCAGGCGGTAAGCCACGGCGATGAACAACGCTTGGCACAGGCACAACGTGGCGCTCAACGAACGAAAGGCGAACGAACTGCCTTCGTTCACCAGCAACACGGCGTTGGCCCGCTTGGCCAGGGGCGAGAGGTTGCTGTCGGTGATGATCAGGGTCTTGGCCTGATGATGCTGGGCAATGCGCAGGCAGTGCTGGGTTTCCTTGCCGTAGGGCGTAAAGCTGATGGCGATGACCAGGTCGTTGGCCCGCACACTGCGCATCTGCTCGCGGTAGCTGCCCCCCAGGCCGGACACCAGATGAATGCGTTTGTTGGTGTGTTGCAGGTTGTAGACCAGGTAATCGGCGACCGCGAACGAGCGGCGCACGCCCACCACATAGATGTTGTCGGCGTTGACCACCAGGTCCACGGCCTTTTCGAACGCCTGGTCGTCCAGCTCCAACCCCAGGCGCTCGATGCCCGACAGGGTCGCATTGACGCACTCGCGGGCCAGGTCGCCGCCGCTGGCTTTCTGCGATTTGTTGGCGATCATGCTGCGGATGCGCTGCTGATAGTTCTGCACCGGCGTGGTCTTGTGGGTGTAGGCCTCGCGGAACAACGCCTGCATTTCGCTGAACCCGCTGAAGCCGAAGCGCTGGGAAAACCTGACGATGGCCGAAGGGTGCACTTCGCATTCCCGGGCAATGTCGCTGATGCGGTCGACCATGATCCGGTCGCTCTGCTGGCTCATGTAGCTGGCGATGCGTTTGAGCTGGCGCGGCAGGCTTTCGTATTCGTCGGTGATCAGTTGCAGCAGGCGCTCGGCATTGATCGGTGGGCTCGGGAGGGCAGGTTTGGACGCGCTCTCGGACGGCGCCGGCAGATCATCGGGGCGGGTCATAGAAAATCCTTCTGGCTTGTTCTTATAGGGCGGCCCGAAAAAAGGCCGGCCCTCGACAATAGGTTGGCTGGTCGCAGTCTACAGCGTAGGCGCAGGGAAAATCATGGGCGGACAAATGTTGCAGCAGGTGCTGAAACGATGCACTGCGTCTGGTTTCGCTTTGGTCATAGCGTATTGGAAAAAATATTCCACGTAAAAAATTTATAGAATAATTATTGATTGTTGCGCGCTGCTCGTTTTAGTCTGCATGCACCAACAGCGTTGGCGCCGGTGTCGGCGACAAGCGCAGGCTGATAAAAATAACAGGAGCCAGCATGGGCCAGACTCGTTTTGCCAGTGGGCGTCAATTGGATGTGATCTGCCTGGGACGCCTGGGCGTCGACCTCTACGCGCAGCAAGTCGGCGCGCGCCTGGAAGATGTTTCGAGCTTCGCCAAGTACCTTGGCGGTTCCTCGGCCAACATCGCCTTCGGCACGGCGCGCCTGGGGCTCAGGTCGGCGATGTTGAGCCGGGTTGGCGATGACCACATGGGGCGCTTCCTGGTGGAATCCCTGGCCCGCGAAGACTGCGATGTCAGTGGCATCAAGGTCGATCCCGAACGCCTGACGGCCATGGTCCTGCTGGGGATCAAGGACCGGGAAACCTTTCCCCTGGTGTTCTACCGGGAGAACTGCGCCGACATGGCGCTGCGCGCCGAAGACATCGACGAAACCTTCATTGCTTCCAGCAAGGCGTTGCTGATCACCGGCACGCATTTCTCCACCGACGGCGTCTACAAAGCTAGTATCCAGGCGCTGGACTATGCGCAAAAACATCAGGTCAAGCGGGTCCTCGACATCGATTACCGCCCAGTGCTTTGGGGCCTGGCGGGCAAGGCCGATGGCGAAACGCGGTTTGTGGCCGACCAGAAAGTCAGCCAGCACGTGCAGAGCATTCTGCCGCGCTTTGATCTGATCGTCGGCACCGAAGAAGAATTTCTCATCGCCGGCGGCAGTGAAGACCTGCTGACCGCGCTGCGTACCGTGCGCTCGCTGACGGCGGCGACCCTGGTGGTCAAGCTCGGCCCCCAGGGCTGCACGGTGATCCATGGCGCCATTCCGGCCCGGCTCGAAGACGGCGCCATTTACCCGGGCGTGCGGGTCGAAGTCTTGAATGTACTGGGCGCTGGCGATGCGTTCATGTCCGGATTTCTCGCCGGCTGGCTGGAGGACGCCAGCGACGAACGCTGCTGCCAGTTGGCCAATGCTTGCGGTGGGTTGGTGGTGTCGCGCCATGCCTGCGCCCCGGCAATGCCGACCCGGGCCGAACTCGACTATTTATTCGACAGCCCGGTGCCCATCACCCGGCCGGACCAAGATGTCGTGCTGCAACGGCTGCATCAGGTCAGCGTGCCCCGCAAGACTTGGAAACAGCTGTTCATCTTCGCCTTCGACCATCGCGGACAATTGGTGGAACTGGCCCAGAAGGGCGGTCGCGAGTTGAGCAGCATCGGCGAACTCAAGCAATTGTTCATTCAGGCGGTGGCGCGGGTCGAAGCCGACCTGCGGCACCAGGGCATCGAGGCTGACGTCGGTCTGCTGGCCGACCAGCGCTTCGGCCAGGATTCGCTGAACGCTGCCACCGGCCGCGGCTGGTGGGTGGCGAGGCCGGTGGAAGTGCAGGGTTCGCGGCCACTGGCCTTCGAACACGGGCGCTCGATTGGCAGCAACCTGATCGCCTGGCCACAGGAGCAGATCATCAAGTGCCTGGTGCAATTTCACCCTGACGACGAACCGCTGCTGCGCCTGGAGCAGGAGGCGCAATTGATGGGGTTGTACAAGGCCTCCCAGGCCAGCGGCCATGAATTGCTGCTGGAAGTCATTCCACCCAAGGATCATCCATCACCGCACCCGGACGTGCTCTATCGCGCCCTCAAGCGCCTCTACAACCTGGGCATCTTTCCGGCGTGGTGGAAGATCGAAGCCCAGGGCGCGGATGAATGGCAGCAGCTCGATGAGCTGATCCAACAGCGCGACCCGTATTGCCGTGGCGTGGTGCTGCTGGGCCTCAACGCCCCGGCCGCCGCCTTGGCCGAAGGGTTTCGCCAAGCCAGAAAGAGCACCACCTGCCGCGGTTTCGCCGTGGGCCGCACGATCTTCCAGGAACCGAGCCGGGCCTGGCTGGCCGGGGAAATCGATGATGAAACGCTGATCCAACAGGTGCAGGGCCGGTTTGTGGAGTTGATCGATGCCTGGCGTGCTGCGCGAAGTCAGACATTGTGAATACTGAACCTGTGGGAGCGAGCTTGCTCGCGATAGCGGACTGACAGTTGACAACCAGTCGCCTGACCCACCGCTATCGCGAGCAAGCTCGCTCCCACAGGGTTCATTGCCGTCTTCAATGGTTATGAAAAAACAATAAAAGGTGCAGCCATGCCCGCTATTCGAATTGGCATCAACCCGATTTCCTGGAGCAACGACGACTTGCCATCGTTGGGCGGCGAGACGCCGTTGAGTACGGCGCTGAGTGAAGGCAAAGCCATCGGCTACGAAGGCTTCGAACTCAACGGCAAGTTTCCCAAGGACGCCAAGGGCGTCGGCGATGTGCTGCGGCCGTACGACCTGGCGCTGGTCTCCGGCTGGTATTCCAGTCGCCTGGCCCGGCGCTCGGCGGCCGAAGAAATCGACGCCATCGCCAGCCACGTCGAGCTGTTGGCGCACAATGGCGCCAACGTGCTGGTCTACGGCGAGGTCGCCGATTCCATTCAAGGCCAACGCATTCCATTGGTCGAGCGGCCCCGTTTTCACACCGATGCGGCCTGGCAAGCCTACGCCGAAAAACTCACCGAACTGGCGCGTTTCACCTTGTCCCAAGGCGTGCGCCTGGCCTATCACCACCACATGGGTGCCTATGTCGAGTCGCCCGCGGACATCGACAAATTGATGGCCCTGACCGGCAGCGAAGTGGGTCTGTTGTTCGATTCGGGTCACTGCTACATGGGCGGTGGCGAACCGTTGCAGGTGTTGCGCAAGCACATCGAACGCATCTGCCATGTGCACTTCAAGGACGTGCGCAAACCGGTGGTGCAACTGGCCCGCAATAACCTCTGGAGCTTCCCCGACTGCATCATCAACGGCACCTTCACGGTGCCGGGGGATGGCGATATCGACTTCGCCGCGTTGCTCGATGTGCTGCTGGCCGCCGACTACCAAGGCTGGCTGGTGGTGGAAGCCGAGCAGGACCCCGCCGTAGCACCGAGTTATGCCTACGCCAAGAAAGGCTACGACACCCTGCGCGCCTTGCTGCAAGAAAGGAGTCCGTCATGAGCCTGTTGATCAAGAGCCATTCCAGCGGCCGAACCATGGTCCAGTTGCCGGCGGGTGAGCTGGAATACGTCGGCTTCGCCGCCTACCGCCTGAGCCTGGGTGAAACCCTGCCGGTGGCCGCTGGCGACAAGGAGCTGTGCCTGGTGCTGCTCAGCGGGCGCATCAGCCTCAAGGGCGAAGCGCCGGGGCAGGGCGCCTTCGATTGGGACAACCTTGGAGATCGCCAGTCGGTGTTCGAGGACAAGTCACCTTATGCCGCTTACCTGCCACCGGGCAGCCAGGCCCAGGTGACCGCCCTCAGCGATGTGCAGGTGGCGGTGTGTGCCGCGCCGGGTTCGGCCCAAAACGAATACGGTCCGCGATTGATCCGGCCCGACAGCATGAAGCGCAGCGTGCGGGGCAAAGGCGCCAACACCCGCTATGTCTGCGACATCCTGCCCGACAGCGAGCCGGCCCACTCACTGCTGGTGGTGGAAGTGCGCACGCCGTCGGGGCACTCCTCGAGTTACCCGCCGCACAAACACGACACCGATGACCTGCCGCACCAGAGCTTCCTGGAGGAAACCTATTACCACCAGGTCAACCCGTCCCAGGGCTTCGTGTTCCAGCGGGTCTACACCGATGACCGCAGCATCGACCAGGCCATGGCGGTGGAGAACAGCGACCTGGTGGTGGTGCCCAAGGGTTACCACCCGGTCAGCGTGCCCTATGGGTACGAGTCGTACTACCTGAACGTCATGGCCGGCCCGAAGCGGGTCTGGCAGTTCCATAACGACCCGCAGCACAGTTGGCTGCTCGACCTCTGAATGCCACACCTTCCATGGAGAACAAGAACAATGAGTGACGCCCCGGTAGTAGGCCATTACATCAACGGTCGAGTGCAAAATAGCGACAGCGCGCGTTTGAGCAATGTCTTCAACCCGGCCACCGGTGCGGTGCAGGCCCGGGTGGCCCTGGCTGAACCGGGTATTGTCGATGCGGCGGTGGCCTCGGCGCTGGCGGCATTTCCGGCCTGGTCCGAGCAGTCGTCCTTGCGTCGCTCGCGGGTGATGTTCAAGTTCAAGGAATTGCTCGATCGTCACCACGACGAACTGGCGCAGATCATCAGCCGTGAACACGGCAAGGTGCTGTCCGACGCCCACGGTGAAGTCACCCGCGGCATCGAGATCGTCGAGTACGCCTGCGGTGCACCGAACCTGCTCAAGACCGATTTCAGCGACAACATCGGTGGCGGCATCGACAACTGGAACCTGCGCCAGCCCCTGGGCGTATGCGCCGGGGTCACGCCGTTCAATTTCCCGGTGATGGTGCCGCTGTGGATGATTCCCCTGGCGCTGGTTGCCGGTAACTGCTTCATCCTCAAGCCTTCGGAGCGTGATCCGTCCGCCAGTTTGCTGATGGCCCGCTTGCTGACGGAAGCCGGCCTGCCGGATGGCGTGTTCAACGTCGTCCAAGGCGACAAGGTGGCGGTGGATGCGCTGTTGCAGCACCCGGACATCGAAGCGATCTCCTTTGTCGGTTCCACGCCCATCGCTGAGTACATCCACCAACAGGGCACGGCCCACGGCAAGCGCGTCCAGGCCCTGGGCGGGGCGAAGAACCACATGATCGTCATGCCCGATGCCGACCTCGACCAGGCGGCGGATGCGTTGATCGGTGCGGCCTACGGCTCGGCCGGCGAACGCTGCATGGCAATTTCCATCGCCGTGGCGGTGGGTGATGTGGGGGATGAATTGATTGCCAGATTGTTGCCCCGCATAGATCAACTGAAGATCGGCGACGGCCAGCAGCCCGGTACCGACATGGGGCCGCTGGTCACCGCCGAACACAAGGCCAAGGTGGAAGGTTTCATCGACGCCGGCGTGGCCGAGGGCGCCCGACTGATCGTCGATGGCCGTGGCTTCAAGGTGCCGGGGGCCGAGCAGGGGTTCTTTGTCGGTGCGACGCTGTTCGACCAGGTTACCGCCGAGATGAGCATCTACCAGCAAGAGATTTTCGGGCCGGTGCTGGGGATTGTCCGTGTGCCGGACTTCGCCACGGCGGTGGCGCTGATCAACGCCCATGAGTTCGGCAACGGCGTGTCGTGTTTCACCCGTGACGGCGGCATCGCCCGGGCGTTTGCCCGCAGCATCAAGGTCGGCATGGTGGGGATTAATGTGCCGATTCCGGTGCCCATGGCCTGGCACTCCTTCGGTGGCTGGAAACGCTCGCTGTTCGGCGATCACCATGCCTACGGCGAAGAAGGCCTGCGCTTCTACAGCCGCTACAAAAGCGTGATGCAGCGCTGGCCCGACAGCATCGCCAAGGGGCCTGAATTCAGCATGCCGACTGCTCAATAATCCGTTTTTTACAGTGCCGGAGGGAGAACAACAATGAATAAGCCCCTGCGTTTTGCCTTGAATCGAATGGTTGCCCCGCGCCTGTCACTGCCCGAATTCATCGACCTGGCCCTGGCGTTGAAAACCGATGCCATCGAGATCCGCAACGATCTGAAGGGTGCCGAGATCGAAGACGGCATGCCGCCCGGCCGTGTGCGTGAGTTGTGTGAGGAAAGGGGCATCAAGGTGCTGTCGATCAATGCCCTTTACCCTTTCGACGTGTGGAACGAGGAGCGTCGTGCCCAGGCCGTGCGGCTGGCCGATTACGCCCGTGAATGCGGCGCCGAGGGGCTGGTGGTGTGCCCGCTCAACGACCGCGCCGACCCGCGCAGCGAGGCTGAACGGGCGGCGGGGCTGCGTACCGCCCTCAGTGAACTGGCGCCGATCCTGCGCGCCTTCGGCATCTACGGTTTCATCGAGCCTCTGGGTTTCGAAGAGTGCTCGTTGCGGCGCAAGCGCACGGCAGTGGAGGCGATCCAGGCCATCGGCGGGCTGGATGTGTTCCGCCTGGTGCACGACACCTTTCACCATCATCTGGCGGGGGAGCAGGAGTGCTTTCCCGAACTGACCGGGCTGGTGCACATCTCCGGGGTCGAAGATGCCCAGGCGCCCTTGACGACCATTCGCGATGGCCATCGGGTGCTGGTAGGCGCGGCTGACATTCTCGGCAATGCCGGGCAGATCGAGGCGTTGCGGGTCGGCGGGTACGAGGGCTACCTGTCCTTCGAACCGTTCGCCGAGAGCGTCCATGAACTGGCAGATATCCGCCAGGCGCTGGGGGCGAGTATGAATCACCTGCGCAATCCCCGGGCCTGACACAACTATTGTCTTGATGAAGAACCCTTGTGGGAGCGAGCTTGCTCGCGATGGCGGCAGCACTTTCAACCGATAAGTCGCCTGAAATATCGCTATCGCGAGCAAGCTCGCTCCCACAGTTGATCGAGTTGCGTTTGAAAAGGTGCAAGCATGACCACAACACGACTGACCATGGCCCAGGCCCTGGTGAAATTCCTCGATAACCAATACATCGAGGTCGATGGCGTCCAGAGCAAGTTCGTCGCCGGGGTCTTTACCATTTTCGGCCACGGCAACGTGCTGGGCCTGGGCCAGGCGCTGGAGCAGGACAGCGGCGACCTGGTGGTTCATCAGGGCCGCAACGAACAGGGCATGGCCCTCGCGGCCATCGGTTTTGCCAAGCAGCACCTGCGGCGCAAGATCTACGCTTGCAGCTCGTCGGTCGGCCCTGGCGCGGCGAACATGCTGACCGCCGCGGCCACCGCCACGGCCAATCGCATTCCGTTGCTGCTATTGCCTGGCGATGTCTATGCCAGTCGCCAACCGGACCCGGTGCTGCAGCAGATCGAGCAATTCCACGACCTGAGCATCAGCACCAACGACGCCTTCAAGGCCGTGAGCAAATACTGGGACCGCATCAACCGCCCCGAGCAGTTGATGACTGCGGCGATCCAGGCCATGCGCGTGCTCACCGACCCGGCTGAAACCGGCGCGGTGACCCTGGCGCTGCCCCAGGACGTGCAGGCCGAGGCCTACGATTACCCGGATTACTTCCTGCAAAAACGCGTGCACCGCATCGACCGTCGCCCGGCCACCGAAGCGATGCTCGGCGATGCCCTGGCGCTGCTCAAAGGCAAGCGCAAGCCGTTGATCATCTGTGGCGGCGGCGTGCGGTATTCCGGGGCCAATGCGGCGTTGCAGGCCTTCGCCGAGCGTTTCGACATTCCCTTCGCCGAGACACAGGCTGGCAAGAGTGCCGTGGTGTCGAGCCATCCGTTGAACGTCGGTGGCGTCGGCGAGACCGGCTGCCTGGCGGCGAACCTGCTGGCCAAGGACGCCGATCTGGTCATAGGCATCGGGACGCGCTACAGCGACTTCACCACCGGCTCCAAATGGTTGTTCCAGCACCCGGACGTACAGTTCCTCAATCTCAATATCAGCCCCTGCGACGCCCTGAAGCTCGACGGTGTGCAGTTATTGGCCGACGCCCGCTCAGGCCTGCAGGCGCTGTCTGCGGCAATGGGCGACTACCGCGCCGAGTGGGGCGGGCAGATAGCCGATGCCAAGGCTCGCTTGGACGCCGAGGTGAACCGCGTCTACCAGGCCGATTACTGCGTCGAGGAGTTTCTTCCGGAAATCGACGACCACATGGATCCGGCGGTGTTTCGCGAATTCATCGAACTCACCGGTTCCTGCCTGACCCAGAGCCGCGTGCTGGGCACCCTCAACGAAACCCTGGCCGACGATGCGATTATCGTCGCCGCCGCCGGCAGCTTGCCCGGCGACTTGCAGCGCGCCTGGCGCAGCAAGGGCGTGAACACCTATCACGTCGAGTACGGCTATTCGTGCATGGGCTATGAGGTGAATGCGGCCTTGGGCGTGAAACTCGCCGAGCCCGACAAAGAGGTGTACGCCCTGGTGGGCGATGGCTCCTACATGATGCTGCACTCGGAACTGGCGACCTCGATCCAGGAGCGACGCAAGATCAACGTGGTGCTGTTGGACAACATGGCCTTCGGCTGCATCAACAACTTGCAGATGGGAAATGGCATGGACAGCTTCGGCACCGAGTTTCGTTTCCGCAACCCGGACACCGGCAAGCTCGACGGCGCCTTCGTGCCGGTGGACTTCGCCATGAGTGCCGCGGCTTATGGCTGCAAGACCTACAAGGTGACGACTCTGGAAGAACTGCGCGCGGCCCTGGCGGATGTGCGGCGCCAGACGGTCTCTACCTTGATCGACATCAAGGTCCTGCCCAAGACCATGATTCACAGCTACCTGTCGTGGTGGCGGGTGGGCGTGGCGCAAGTCTCCACCAGTGCCCGCACCGATGCCGTCGCCAAAGCCCTCAATGAACGACTGGCCCAGGCCCGTCAGTATTAATTGCCCCACCCCTACGAAAGGAGTTCTACATGTCTTTGAAGCTGGGCGTCATCGGCACCGGGGCCATCGGCCAGGACCATATCCGTCGTTGCAGCCAGACCTTGCTCAACAGCCAGGTGGTGGCAGTGACCGACATCAACCTCGCCCAGGCGGCGAAGGTGGTGGCCGATTTGAAACTGACCGCCGAGGTGTATCCCGACGGTCATGCGTTGATCAAGGCGCCGGACGTGGAGGCGATCCTCGTCACCTCCTGGGGCCCGAGCCATGAAGAATTCGTACTGGCGGCGATTGCGGCGGGCAAACCGGTGTTCTGCGAAAAGCCCCTGGCGGTCACGGCCGAAGGCTGCCGCAAGATCGTCGACGCCGAAGTGGCCTATGGCAAGCGCCTGGTGCAAGTCGGTTTCATGCGTCCTTACGATGAAGGCTATCGGGCGCTCAAGGCGGTGATCGACAGCGGCCAGATCGGTGAACCCCTGATGCTGCACTGCGCCCACCGTAACCCGCGCGTGGGCGAGAACTACAAGACCGACATGGCGATCACCGATACCCTGATCCACGAGCTGGATGTATTGCGCTGGTTGCTGGCCGATGACTACGTGTCGGTGCAGGTGGTGTTCCCACGCAAGACCAGCAAGGCCCTGGCGCACTTGCGGGACCCGCAGATCGTCCTGTTGGAAACCGCCCGGGGCACGCGCATCGACGTCGAGGTGTTCGTCAATTGCCAGTACGGCTATGACATCCAGTGCGAAGTGGTGGGGGAGACCGGCATCGCCAAGCTGCCGGAGCCGTCCCAAGTGCAACTGCGCAGCGGCGCCAAGCTGTCCAATGCGATCCTGATGGATTGGAAGGACCGCTTCATCGCCGCTTATGACGTCGAATTGCAGGCCTTCATCGATGGCGTGCGCGCCGGACAAGTGGGCGGGCCCTCGGCCTGGGACGGGTTTGCGGCGGCGGTGGCGGCGGATGCCTGTATCGAAGCGCAGCAGAGTGGGCAGATCGTCAAGGTCGACCTGCCCGAGCGCCCGCGTTTCTACGGCTAATCCCAAGCCCCCTGTGGGTATGCAGTCAAAGGGTGGGAGCGAGCTTGCTCGCGATAGCGGTGGGGCAGTCAACCTGATGCAGGCTGATCCGCCGCCATCGCGAGCGAGCTCGCTCCCACAGGGGTTGGTGTTTATCCAATGACTTTCAAGGAGCTTTCATGCGAATCGGACTAGTCGGCTACGGCAAGGGTGGGCGGTTCTTTCACGCGCCGCTGATCAGCAGTCTGCCGGGGGCTACGTTCGTCGGCGTGGTGACCCGGTCCGCCGAGCGCCGCCAACAATTGGCCAGCGATCACCCGCAGGCCCAGGCCTTCGATACCCTCGAACAATTGGTGGCGGCCGGCGTCGATGCAGTGGTGGTGTCCACGCCTTTGGACGGTCGCCCGGCCATTGTGATGCACGCCATCGAACTCGGCGTGGCGGTGGTCAGCGACAAACCGTTCGCCCCTGACGCCGCCCAGGCCGAGGCGATGGTGCTGGCCGCCGAGCGTCGCAACGTGCCTTTGAGCGTGTACCAGAACCGCCGCTGGGATTCGGATTTCCTGACCCTGCGCAAACTATTGGCCTCCGGGGCTCTCGGGCAAGTCATTCGTTTTGAGTCGAGTGTCGAACGTTATTCGCCAACCTCGGTAGGCAAAGGCAGCGGTGGTGGGTTCCTGCGGGATTTGGGCAGCCACTTGGTGGACCAGGCGCTGCAACTGTTCGGGCCGGTGGTGCGGGTCTACGCCGAGCTGGACTACCGGCAGCCGGACCAGGTGTTCGACAACGGCTTCTTCATGTCCTTGACCCATGCCAGCGGCGTGATCTCCCACTTGAGCGGTAATTGCGTGCAAAACGCACCGCGCCCGCGCTTTCGGGTCAACGGCACCCAGGGCTGCTACACCGTCGACGGCCTGGACGGGCAAGAGGCCCAGGCACTGGCCGGCTTGAGTCCGGCGACCGAGGGCGAGCGCTGGGGGGCTGAAGAGCATCGGCGCTGGGGCTGGTTCGAACACGGCACCGAGCGCGAGCGGGTGACCTCGGAGCGTGGCTGTTGGTTGGCGTTCTACCAACACTTGCAAACCGCGTTGCAGGGCGCTGGCCCGCTGCCGGTGGAGGCCCGTGATGCGCTGGCGACCACCCGCATCCTCGACGCCGCCAGGCAGAGTGCCGGGCAGGGTGAAGTGGTGCGGTTGTCCACGCCGGTGGGTCATGGAATAAAAAACGAATAAAATTCTAAAACAGGTTGATATGGAAAATATTTTCCAATAAAGTCGATTCCAGGTTACCGACAATCCTGTTTGTCTTCCGCCAAGCCAGTCTTGAACGGACGACAGACGAAACAAAAACAAGAAACACAGCTAGGTACCGTCGATGAAAACCTTCAGCCGCTCTGCGTTTCACCTGCCACGTCTACTGCGTCTGTCCGCAGTCTTTCCCCTGTTCGAATCCCTGTGTATCCAGCGCAACGGCGCCGTGGTCTGTTGCATGCCCGGCGCGCCCATCGTGCGCTTGCCTCGTTCCTGATCCGCTACGCCTTATCCATAAAACCAACAAAAAAGTGGAGAAAGACCGTTCATGAAGACCAAGACCCGTATCGCCTCGCTGGCCCTGTCGTTGATGCTCACCAGCGGCGCTGCCCTGGCGGACCTGAAGATCGGCGTCAGCATGTCCCAGTTCGATGACACCTGGTTGACCTACCTGCGCGAATCCATGGACAAGAAAGCCAAGTCCCTGCCGGACGGCGTCACCCTGCAGTTCGAAGATGCCCGCAGCGACGTGGTCAAGCAGCTGAGCCAGGTGGAAAGCTTCATCAGCCAGAAGGTCGACGCAATCATCGTCAACCCGGTGGACACCGCCGCGACCCAGCGCATCACCAAGGCCGCCGTGGCCGCCGGTATCCCGCTGGTCTACGTCAATCGCCGTCCCGACGACCTGAAACTGCCGGCAGGCGTGGTCACCGTGGCCTCCGACGACCTGGAAGCCGGGCGCATGCAGATGCAATACCTGGCTGAGAAGATGGGTGGCAAGGGCAACATCGTGATCCTGCTGGGTGACCTGGCCAACAACTCCACCACCAACCGCACCAAGGGCGTCAAGGATGTGCTGGCCAAGTACCCGGGCATCAAGATCGAACAGGAACAGACCGGCACCTGGTTGCGCGACAAAGGCATGACCCTGGTCAACGACTGGCTGACCCAGGGACGCGAGTTCCAGGCGGTGGTGGCCAACAACGACGAGATGGCCATCGGCGCCGCCATGGCCCTCAAGCAAGCGGGCACCGAGAAGGGCAGCGTATTGATTGCCGGGGTCGATGGCACGCCGGATGGCTTGAACGCCATCAAGAAAGGCGAAATGGCGGTCTCGGTGTTCCAGGACGCCAAGGGCCAGGCCGATGGCTCGATCGACACGGCGGTGAAAATGGTCAAGAAGCAGCCGGTCGAGCAGGCCGTCTGGGTGCCGTACCGCCTGATCACGCCGGAAAACGTCGATCAGTTCAAGTGACGTCCAACCCGGTCCCACCACAATAATAAGCAGGCAAGGTTGCAACGCCGACCTTGCCGAGGGAGTACCTGATCATGTTCGCTTCAGCGACTGCTTCGAGCGCCCCGGCCATGACTTTCCAGCCGGATGTATCACTTGATGAGCCGTACCTGCTGGAAGTCGTCAATGTCAGCAAGGGCTTTCCCGGTGTGGTGGCCCTGTCCGATGTTCAACTGCGGGTCCGTCCAGGCTCGGTGCTGGCCCTGATGGGCGAGAACGGTGCGGGCAAATCCACCTTGATGAAGATCATCGCCGGCATCTACCAGCCCGACGCCGGTGAACTGCGCCTGCGTGGCAAACCGGTGAGGTTCGACACGCCGCTTGCGGCGTTGCAGGCCGGCATCGCGATGATCCATCAGGAACTGAACCTGATGCCCCACATGAGCATCGCCGAAAACATCTGGATCGGTCGCGAGCAGCTCAACGGCCTGCACATGGTCGACCATGGCGAGATGCACCGTTGCACCGCCCGGCTGCTGGAACGCCTGCGCATCAAGCTCGATCCCGAGGAGCAGGTGGGCAACCTGAGCATCGCCGAGCGGCAGATGGTGGAGATTGCCAAGGCCGTCTCGTATGACTCCGACATCCTGATCATGGACGAGCCGACCTCGGCCATCACCGAGACCGAAGTCGCCCACCTGTTCTCGATCATTGCCGACCTCAAGTCCCAGGGTAAGGGCATCATCTACATCACCCACAAGATGAACGAAGTGTTCGCCATCGCCGATGAAGTGGCGGTGTTTCGCGACGGCGCCTACATCGGCCTGCAACGGGCCGACAGCATGGATGGCGACAGCTTGATTTCGATGATGGTCGGGCGCGAACTGAGCCAGTTGTTCCCGGTGCGGGAGCAACCCATCGGTGAGTTGGTGCTGTCGGTGCGCGACCTGAGCCTGGACGGCATTTTCAAAGGTGTGTCCTTCGACCTGCATGCCGGGGAGATCCTGGGCATCGCCGGGTTGATGGGCTCGGGCCGGACCAACGTGGCCGAGGCGATTTTCGGCGTGACCCCGAGCACCGGCGGCGAGATCCGGCTGGACGGCCAACCCGTGCGCATCAGCGATCCACACATGGCCATCGAGAAGGGCTTCGCGCTGTTGACCGAGGACCGCAAGCTCAGCGGCCTGTTCCCGTGCCTGTCGGTGCTGGAGAACATGGAGATGGCGGTGCTGCCCCATTACGTCGGCAACGGCTTCATCCAGCAGAAAGCCCTGCGCGCCTTGTGTGAGGACATGTGCAAGAAGCTGCGGGTCAAGACCCCGTCGCTGGAGCAGTGCATCGACACCTTGTCCGGCGGCAACCAGCAGAAAGCGCTGTTGGCGCGCTGGCTGATGACCAATCCGCGCATCCTGATTCTCGACGAGCCGACCCGCGGCATCGATGTTGGCGCCAAGGCCGAGATCTATCGGCTGATTTCCTACCTCGCCAGCGAAGGCATGGCGGTGATCATGATTTCCTCGGAACTGCCGGAAGTATTGGGCATGAGCGACCGGGTCATGGTGATGCACGAAGGTGACCTGATGGGCACCCTCGACCGCAGCGAAGCGACCCAGGAACGAGTGATGCAACTGGCTTCGGGCCTGTCCTGATGCCTAATGGTAGAGAAGTGACATCGAGCAATATTCCCGTGGCGAGGGAGCTTGCTCCCGCTGGGGCGCGAAGCGGCCCTGTTCAAGAGCAACGGCGGCGCCCAGCGGCGACGAGCACCCTGGACAAAGAATAAAAAGGTGAATGGCTATGAACGCAATACTGGAAAACAAACCCGCGGCCGCACCAACCAGGCCCCGGCGGCGTCTGCCGACGGAGTTGAGCATCTTCCTGGTGCTGATCGGTATTGGCCTGGTGTTCGAAATGTTCGGCTGGATCATGCGCGACCAGAGTTTCCTGATGAACTCCCAGCGCCTGGTGTTGATGATCCTGCAAGTCTCGATCATCGGCCTGCTGGCCATCGGCGTGACCCAGGTGATCATCACCACCGGTATCGACTTGTCGTCCGGCTCGGTGCTGGCGTTGTCGGCGATGATCGCCGCCAGCCTGGCCCAGACCTCGGACTTCGCCCGGGCGGTGTTTCCCTCGCTGACGGATTTGCCGGTGTGGATACCGGTGGTGGCGGGGCTCGGGGTAGGGCTGCTGGCCGGGGCGATCAACGGTAGCATCATTGCAATCACCGGCATCCCGCCATTCATTGCCACCCTCGGCATGATGGTCTCGGCCCGTGGCCTGGCGCGCTACTACACCGAAGGCCAGCCGGTGAGCATGTTGTCCGATTCCTACACCGCCATCGGCCATGGCGCCATGCCGGTGATCATCTTCCTGGTGGTGGCGGTGATCTTCCACATCGCCCTGCGCTACACCAAGTACGGCAAGTACACCTACGCCATTGGCGGCAACATGCAGGCGGCGCGGACCTCGGGCATCAACGTCAAGCGTCACCTGGTGATCGTCTACAGCATTGCCGGGTTGCTGGCGGGCTTGGCCGGCGTGGTGGCTTCGGCGCGAGCGGCGACCGGGCAGGCGGGCATGGGCATGTCCTACGAGCTGGACGCGATTGCGGCGGCGGTGATCGGCGGCACCAGCCTGGCGGGCGGGGTGGGACGCATCACCGGGACCGTGATCGGGGCGCTGATTCTCGGGGTGATGGCCAGCGGCTTTACCTTCGTTGGCGTCGATGCCTATATCCAGGACATCATCAAGGGCTTGATCATCGTGGTGGCGGTGGTCATCGACCAGTACCGCAACAAGCGCAAACTCAAACGCTGATCCCCCTGAGGTTGCGACAAAGCGCCACGCCTGACCCGCGTGGCGTTGCCATTTGTCTTCTTAATACAGCTATTGCACCGAATTTCTTGTTATAAACGCACTCCGATGACTGCCAAAAGCCTGTCAGAGAACATTTGAGGGGGTTGTCGGACATTTTCCCTATGTTTTCAGTTGCTGAGGCCTCGACTCGGCCTTAGACTGCCGCCCCTCGTAAATTGAGTGCCGGGTGGCGCTTGGAATAGACGGCGCCTTCCCGATGAGCGTGGCAGCTGCGCTGCGGGACGCTCCATAATTCGCCTTAATGCACGTTTTTTTATAGAGAAATCAATGACAAAGGAAAAGTTGCTGGCCATGCCGGCGGATGACTACATGAATGCCGAGCAGCTGGCTTTCTTCACCAAGCTGTTGCAGAACATGAAGGTCGAAACCCACGAGCGCATCGAACAGAACCGAATCGCCATTGAGAGCCTGGACACCCCGGCCGACCCGGCGGACGCTGCTTCCGTAGAAGAAGAGCGTACCTGGCTGGTCAACGCCATCGATCGCGACCAGCGCATGCTGCCTCAACTGGAGCAGGCCCTGGACCGTATCAACGACGACAGCTTCGGCTGGTGCGACGACAGCGGCGAGCCGATCGGCCTCAAGCGCCTGCTGATCAGCCCGACCACCAAGTACTGCATCGAAGCCCAGGAACGTCACGAACAGATCGACAAGCACCAGCGTCAGGCCTGATTCGCGTTTTCCGAAAAAAGATCGCGACCTTTTGACGAAGGCCGCGATCTTTTGCTTTCGCCTGTGCCTGTTCGTCTACTTCCGTTGACCTGCTGCAAGAACACGACTAATGGACCATGGATAATGGCTCGGTAGTGGCGTTTAATGCGGTCATAACAACGAAAATGTGGGTGACGAACATGGCGACAGACGGAACGCTGGCGGGTGCGGTGCCGGCCTCGGTACCTGCGACAAAAAGCGCGGCACGCTGGCTGACGCCGACCTTGCAGAGCCTCGCCCTGGCCTTGCTGCTGTGCGGCATGGCCTTGGGCGGCTGGTCGCTGTACCTGGGCCTGCCGTTGGTCATGCTCATCGTCTGGTTGCCGCGCCTGCGTTCGCGCGTGGCCGCGGCACCCGCATCCACGACCGACACATTGGCCGAGCTGACCCGCGACCTGTCCTACACCACCAGCCATAACGCGCTGTCGGCGGCCGGTGTCGCCTATTCGGTCAAGCAACTGGCCGGCAAAGTCCAGTCCCAACTCGATGCGGCGGCGCAGATCGTCAGCAATGCCGAATCGATGATCGCCACCGAACAGGCCACTTCGCAACTCAGCCAGCAGGCCTTGGGCGCTGCCAGCGAGGCCCATCGCAGCAGCGTGGCCGGGCGTAGCGAACTGGTGGAGTCCATCAGCCGCATGCACCAGCTCAGCCAGCGCGCGAATGACAGCCGTGAGTTGATCGAAGCCTTGAGCGTACGCAGCGATGAAATCCAGCGAGTCAGCCTGGTGATCCAATCGATTGCCAGCCAGACCAACCTGCTGGCGCTGAACGCGGCCATCGAGGCGGCCCGCGCCGGTGAGCATGGCCGTGGGTTCGCGGTGGTGGCCGATGAGGTCCGCGGCCTGGCCGGGCGCACCGCCGCGGCCACCGGCGAAGTCGGGGTGATGGTGGCCGACATCCAGCAGCGCACGACCCAGGTGGTGGAGCAGATCCGTCAATTGGCCGCTGACCTGGACAGCGGCGTGCAGCAGGTGGAGCACACCGGCCAGCATCTGGAAAACATCGCCCGGCTCGCCGCCGGCGTCGAAACCCAGGTCAGTGCCATCGCCCAAGGCACCGATACTAATCGCGAACAACTCGACAGCCTGTTCCATGCCATCGAGCAGATGCGCAGCGACCTGTCCATCAGCGACCAGCAGACCCAGCGCCTGGCCGAGGCGGCGGTGCAGATGGAAGGCCAGGCCGAAACCATCAGCGAACGCCTGGCCGAGGTGGGGCTCGACGATTATCACCAACGGGTCTACGACCTGGCGCGGGAAGGGGCGAGCCAGATCGCCGCGCAGTTCGAGGCCGACATCGACCAGGGCCGTGTCAGCCTGGAGGACCTGTTCGACCGGAATTACCAGCCGATCCCCAATACCCAACCGGCCAAATTCCAGACCCGTTTCGACCGCTACACCGACCAGGTCCTGCCGGCGATCCAGGAACCGTTGCTGGCCCGCCACGAAGGGTTGGTGTTTGCGATTGCCTGCACCCAGCAGGGTTATGTGCCGACCCACAACAAGGTGTTCAGCCAGCCACTGACCGGCGATGCCCAAGTGGACACGTTGAATAATCGCACCAAGCGCAAATTCTCCGATCGCACCGGGATTCGTTGTGGCAGCCACCAGCAACCCGTATTACTCCAGACCTACACCCGCGACACGGGGGAGTTGATGCACGATCTCTCCGTGCCGATCATGCTCAAGGGCCGTCACTGGGGTGGTTTGCGGTTGGGCTACAAACCCGAGAAGCCGCGCTAGGCCTGATTGCAGATGGTGGGATTCCTGCCACCACAAGAGCTGCCTTGCACTCAGTCAAAGGTCCTGGCTGCCATAGCAGTCTTGGCTCTGGCCAAAGGTCTGGCTGCTATTTACCGTCGTGCAGCCGCACATTCAGTTGATCCACCAGCACCGCCTCTTCGCCGTCGGCCAGCAGCCATTCGCGCAGCAGGTCTTTTTGCTGGTCCGACCAGAAGTCGGCCTCCACCAGCTTGACCTCCGGAGCCAATGGGTGCGCCACGATGAAGTCGTCGATGGCGTTGCCGTCCGAGGGCAGGCCGAGTTGGTCGAACAGGGTGCTGAGTTCGTGAGAAGGCTGTTCCATGGAAGTCTCCTTTAGGTGGGGCGCCGTCGTGGCGCCTCGGGGCTTACCTTTATCTGAGGCAAGCAGTCATCAGGAGTTCGATTGGAATCAGGCTTTCAAGGCCCCTTCATCCACGGCGGCCTTCAACGCCCTGGCTGCTTCCCTGGCAGCCTCGGCCGCGAGTTGCGAAGTCTTGAACCAGCGATCCTTTTCCACCTGGTGGCAACTGACGGTGGTCAACGGTGGCTTGGCACGCATCACGATGACGGCCTGGAACTCGCCTTCGACTTCTCTGGCTTCGCCCCGGATAAAAAACTCGCCAATATCAAATTCCGTCACGTCGCGCCTTCTCCTCGAAACCATTATGGGTGCGCGATCCGCCGATTTACGACGATCTTCGCTGGGCGGGCAGTATGGCAGTAGTTGCCCATCGGCGGCTGAGTTAACTCATGTACGGACACATAAGCGTTTCAGGCGCTGTTTTCGAGGCGTCTGGCGAGGTAGCAGGCCTCGTTATGGTCGGTGCGGAATCCTCTTACACGTCCAGTCGATGTTTCTTCAATGTGAAAAAAACACTTGCCGGCCAAGACGACCCGATAACGCGGTTGAATCAACGAAATTGGCAGGCAATCGGCTCCGTCAGGGCTGTTGGCTGGTTCAACGATGCATGGTGCGTAGGTGGTGAAAGTGGCCATTGTGAATTCCTTTTCATGGTTTACCGACGAATTGCCGGGTACTTCGAGTAGTCTCCACGCCTTCGGCTGCTCTAGAATCGGCAGCGTCTTGTGGACGGTTGCGCCTATCTAAAGCAATTTTTTTTGGGCTCGATGTCAGAAAAATGCTTTTTTAAGTGAGAAATTTCCCTAAAGTTAGTAGTCCCATCTTTTCCGATGCTCAGAGTGGCGTTTTCCTTCAGCCTCTGGCGACCCCCCGGGAAAGACGGCGAGAGCGGCAACCTTTAGTCTGCTCTCGGCTCGGGACAGGGGCGCTCCGTTCATTTCGAATTTCAGTGACAGGTCCATTACGACACTACAGTCGGTACGGGTTCTCGTGGTCCGTCCTTTGCGCAGGGCGGGTCTTTTTCAAAAATGGGGATGTTTCCTTGGCAGTAAGTAATCTCGACATGCATGCGTTATTTGTACTTGGTGACCTGCGGGCAAAACTGGTCAAGCAATTCCAGTCGCGTTTCGTCTACATCACCGAGCAGACCGCCGAAGGTATTTATGTCGCCGAAATCGACACCGAGTCGGCCCTGGTGGTCGATGACAAGCCCAGGCTCGAGCTCAAGGTCGGTGATCATTTTCGTGCAGCGGTATTGCCCAGTCGCGAAGGTGGCAAGTTTGAAATCCGCTTTCGCGAAATCAAGCTGACGGTCTATGGCCTGGGCGATTACGCGTTCGTCACGACCCCTGGTGGTCACGCCATCCTGTTCAAGGAAGGCCACAGCGTGGTGACCGTGTTTGCGGCCAACGAACAGTTGCAGGAAGGCTTGACCAAGACCTTGAAGGCGGTGACCGCCAAGGCCGCCAAGTGGCGCAAGGGCGAGCTGGTGACTTTCAAGGCCAGCGAGTGACCGTTTGGCAGCCTGTGCGCCCAAACCACTGACAGTTTCGCAAGAACTCGCTGGAACCTCGGCTACAGTCAATTGACTGAACTATTCAGGGGCTTGCGTTCGGTTACGCAGGGCCGCTCAGCTATTGCTGTATCTGGCATGAGGTGCAAAGCATGAAACGAGTTCGACAGTGGCTGGCTGCCTGGGCCACCTTCGCTGTGTTGGTTTCACCCCTTCCGGTGTCGGCCGCCACGGCGCCGATCCACTTTGCCGACTTGAACTGGGAAAGTGGCAGCCTGATCACCGATATCCTGCGAGTCATCGTTGAAAAGGGCTATGGATTGCAGACCGATACATTGCCCGGCACCACCATCACCCTGGAAACCGCCCTGGCCAACAACGACATACAGGTGATCGGCGAAGAATGGGCCGGCCGCAGCCCCGTGTGGGTCAAGGCCGAGGCCGAAGGCAAGGTGGTCGCGTTGGGCGATACGGTCAAAGGCGCCACCGAAGGCTGGTGGGTGCCCGAGTACGTCATCAAGGGCGACCCGGCCAAGGGCATCAAGCCCCTGGCGCCGGACCTGCGCAGCGTCGAAGACCTGGCGCGCTACAAGCACGTGTTCAAGGATCCGGAGAGCCCCGACAAGGGCCGCTTCCTCAACAGCCCCATCGGCTGGACCTCCGAGGTGGTCAACAAACAGAAGCTCAAGGCGTATGGCTTGTCTGACAGCTACGTGAATTTCCGCAGCGGCTCGGGGGCGGCGCTGGATGCGGAAATCAGCTCGACGATCCGCCGGGGCAAGCCGATCCTGTTTTACTACTGGTCGCCCACGCCGCTGCTCGGGCGCTTCAAGCTGGTGCAGTTGCAAGAGCCGCCGTTCGATGCCGAGGCCTGGAAAACCCTGACCGATGCCGATAACCCCAACCCGAAGCCGACCCGCTCACTGTCCTCGAAACTGTCGATCGGTGTCTCGGTGCCATTCCAGAAGCAGTATCCGGAGATTGCCGAGTTCTTCAGCAAGGTCGACTTGCCCATCGACCCGTTGAACAAGGCCCTGGCCGACATGAGCGAGAAGCGCACGCCGCCCCGTGAAGCCGCCGAGGCGTTCCTCAAGGCCCATCCTGAGGTCTGGCAGGCCTGGTTGCCCAAGGAGGTCGCCGACAAGGTGTCCGCCGGCCTCTAGTGTCCTGTATCACAAATACTGTTCCTTTTGACGGCGTCTGTTGTCGTGATGCTGCGTTGCCGTTCCTCGCCATAGCGGGCTATGACTCATCGCGGCGCCTTGCCTGACGACAACAGCCACTCGCCAAAAAAGAAACGTACTTGCGAAACAGGACACTAGGGTGGCGCGCGTGCCAGCGGGTTGAACGCTTGATCCTGGGCAATGAATCATTCACTGGAAACTGGCAACCTGCGCCCGTCCAGCGAAATGCCAAATTCGAGCTAGGATGATTGTTCAACCTTTTTCAGGAGGCTGGCGAATGACGCTTTTATTGGCTCGGTCGCTGGTCGCAGTGTTTGCGACCATCAGCTTGATTCATTTGTATTGGGCCCTGGGTGGGCGGTGGGCGGCCCTGGCGGTGGTGCCCCAGGTGCCGGTGAGGCAGGGGGAGGCGCTGCGACCGGCGTTCGACCCCTCGGGCTGGCTGACGTTGCTGGTCGCCCTGGCACTGCTGATGATTGCGCTACTGGTGTGCCTGCGGGTCGGCCTGCTGGCCCAGCCGGTCACCCATCGGGCGTTGCAGTGGCTGATCAGTGCGATCGCCTTGCTGATGTTCGCCCGGGCCATTGGCGAGTCGAACCTGGTGGGCTTCTTCAAGGAGGTCAAGGGCTCCACCTTCGCCAGGCTCGACACCTGGGTCTATTCGCCGTTGTGCGTGGTGCTTGGGGCGGGGTTGCTGACGGTGGCGTGGGCCTGAACGGCAGTGCAAGGGTGGGAGGGACTTACACAAGACGACCCGTTTTTGTGGCGAGGGAGCTTGCTCCCGCTGGAGGGCGCAGCCCTCCCAAAAGCTGAACACAAACAGCCTGACACTCCGAGGTGACAGGTCTCGGGGCTGCTGCGCAGCCCAGCGGGAGCAAGCTCCCTCGCCACAAGGGTGTTCGCCTCAAGGTAGCGGTCAGCCGTCCTGTCCGGTTCGGCGACTGCTCACTTCCGCCGGCACATCATCCCCCGCCATGCGCTTGCGGAACAGTGCCGCCCGTGCCAGCAGCAGGGTGGTCACCGGTACGGTGATCGACAGCAGGATCGGGGTCAGCCAGGCGTGCAACACCGGCCCGGACTTGAGCGCCGAAAAATACACGATCGAGGCCAGCGCCACACACCAGGCCCCCAGCGTGGAGGCCAGCGCCGGTGGGTGCATGCGCTGGAAAAAATCCTTCAAGCGCACCAGGCCGATCGCCCCGGCCAGGGCGAAAAGGCTGCTGAGTACCAGCAGGATCGCCACCGGGATTTCAACCCACATCGACAGCTCGCCGTTCATTCGATCACCTCGCCACGCAGCAGGAACTTGGCCAGGGCAAACGAGCCGACAAAGCCGAACAGGGCGATCAGCAGCGCCGCCTCGAAATAGGTGTCACTGGCATAACGGATGCCCAGCACCAGCATCATCAGCATCGCCACGATGTACAGATAGTCCAGGGCCAATACCCGGTCCTGGGCCGAAGGGCCCTTGAACAGCCGCCACAGGGTCAACACCATCGCCAGGGAGAACAGGAACAGGCTCAACAGGATCGCATTGGACAGCAACGGGCTCATTCGAAAATCTCCATCAACGGGCGCTCGTAGGTGGCCTTGAAATGCGCGATGAATGACGCCTCGTCGGCCAGGTCGAACACGTGCATCAACAGGATGCTGCGATCCAGGGCCAGTTCCGACCAGACGGTCCCGGGAATCACCGTGGTGATCATCGACAGGGCTGCCAGGCCGTTGGCATCGCGCAGGTCCAACGGTACCTTGATGAATCGCGAGCGAGGTGGCCGGCGCCCGGCGTTCAGCACACTCCAGGCCACCGCCAGGTTGGACACCAGCACGTCGCGGCCCACCAGCAGGAACAAACGCAACACCACCCACGGCCGACGGATACGGATAGGCCTCGGTCGCAACGGGCGCATCATCAACGGGGCCAGGAACCCCAGTGCAGCACCCAGCAGCAGATGGCCGGCGCTGAGGGACACGTTCAACACCAGCCACAACAAGCACAGCGCCAGGGACAACCACGGGGCGGGAAACAGGCGTTTCATGGCTGCACCTCCCGCAACGCGGCGCGGGTTTCGGGGTTGGGCACGGCGCGGGTGGCAAGTACCGACATCACGTAATGTTCCGGGTTGTTCAGCGCATCGGCGGCGGATTGGGTGTAGCGCAGCAACGGCTCGGCCTTGAAAGTCAGGGCGATGCCCAGGGCCAGGAGCACGACGATCGGCAGGCATTCGAACGGCCGCAGCAATGGCGAGGGTCGCTCTTGCGGCGTCCAGAAGCGCTGGATGCCCAGGCGCGAGAAGGCGATCAACGAGGCCAGCCCCGACAGGATCAATAACGCCAACAAGCCCCAGGCCTGGTTCGACACTGGCGTCCCGGCACTGGCTTCGAGCCCCTGGGGATTGAGCAGGGCACTGAGCAGGCTCAGCTTGCCGATGAAACCCGAGAGCGGCGGCATGCCGATGATCAACAGCGCACAGAAGATAAAGCTCAAGCCAAGGAACGCCATGGTCCAGGGAATCACCTGCCCGACCACGGCTTTTTGCTCGTCATCCAGGTTGATGCCCTTGGGCGGCTGCAAGGATTCCAGCGGTCGCGGCAAGGTATCAAAGTCGTCGTCCAGGGACAGTTCATTGGCCGAGCGCGAACGTTCGATCAGTTCGGCCAGCAAGAACAGCGCACAGAGCGCCAGGGTCGAACTCACCAGATAGAACAGCGCCGCACCCACCAGGTTCGGTTGGGCGAAGCCGATGGCCGACAACAGGATCCCCGCCGAGACCAGGATGCTCAGGCTCGCCATGCGTTCCAGGCGCTGGGCGGCGAGAATGGCGATGGCGGCGCAGACGATGGTCGCCATGCCACCGTAGACCAGCCAGTCGGCGCCGAAATACGCCGAGGCGCCGGCCTGGCCGGAGAACAGCAGCGTCCACAGGCGCAGAATGGTATAGACGCCAACCTTGGTCATGATCGCAAACAGCGCCGCCACCGGTGCGCTGGCGGCGCTATAGGCCGGCACCAGCCAGAAGTTCAGCGGCCACATGCCGGCCTTGGCCAGGAACGCCACCGCGAGAATGCCTGCTCCGGCATGCAGCAAGCCGCGGTCGGCCTCCGGCACCAGCGGGATTTTCAGGGCCAGGTCGGCCATGTTCAACGTGCCGGTGACGCCATAGATCAGCGCCGCGCCGATCAGGAACAATGACGAGGCCAGTAGATTGATGGAGATGTAATGCAGGCCCGACGACACTCGCGCGCGGCCCGAGCCGTGCAGCATCAGGCCGTAGGAAGCCGCCAGCAGCACTTCGAAGAACACGAACAGGTTGAACAGGTCCGCCGTCAGGAAGGCGCCGTAGAGGCCCATCAACTGGATCTGGAACAGCGCATGGAAACTGGCACCGGCGCGGTCCCAGCGGGCCGTGGCGAAGAGCAGTGCGCTGACGCCGATGATGCCGGTCAGTACCAGCATCAGCGCCGACAGGCGATCGACCACCAGGACGATGCCGAATGGCGCCTGCCAATTGCCGGGCAGGTACACGCCAATGGAGGCGGGCAAAGCCTGGTCCTGGGTCCAGTAGAGCAACAGCACGGCGATGCCCAGGCCCAGCAGGCTGGAAAACAGATTGATCCGGGCCTTGAGCGGGCGGTGCTTCTCGCCCAGCATCAGCATCACCGCGGCGGTCAGCAGCGGCAGCAGGATGGGCGCGGCGATCAAATGGGGTGTCACTATCATTCCTTGGGCTCCCGACCGTCCACATGGTCGGTACCGGTCAGGCCCCGGGACGCCAGCAGCACCACCAGGAACAGCGCGGTCATGGCGAAGCTGATCACGATGGCGGTCAGCACCAGCGCCTGGGGCAGCGGGTCGGTGTAGTGCAGCAGGTCCTGGGGTACGCCGTCCTTGATGATCGGTTCCTTGCCGATGAACAGGCTGCCCATGCTGAAGATGAACAGGTTGACGCCATAGGACAGCAGGCACAGGCCCATGACCACTTGGAAGGTCCGTGGCCGCAGCACCAGCCAGACGCCGGAGGCGGCCAGTACGCCGATTGCGATTGCGATGACTTCTTCCATCAGACGGTGGCTCCTTTGACGGGGGCGATGGGTTTGGCTTGCAGGCCCGGCTTATGGGCCCGCACCGACTGGTGAGCCAGGGCGGTGAGGATCAACAGGGTGGAACCGACCACCACGGCGTACACGCCAATGTCGAAGAACAGCGCACTGGCCAGGTGAATGTCACCCAGCAACGGCCATTCGAAATGCCAGGTGTGGGTGGTCAGGAACGGATAACCCACGGCCATCGCCCCCAGGCCGGTGGCGGTGGCGAACAACAGCCCGGTGCCCATCCAGCGCAGCGGGCGCAGGCTCATTTGCGCCTCGACCCACTGGGTGCCGGCGACCATGTATTGCAGGATGAACGCCACGGACATCACCAGCCCGGCCACGAAGCCGCCACCGGGTTGGTTGTGGCCGCGCATGAACAGGTAGAACGACACCACTAGGGCGATCGGCAGCAGCAGGCGCACCAGCACCGAGGGCACCATCATGAACCCCAAGGCGGTGTCGCTGGCATGGCGCGGGTTGACCAGGTCGGTGACCACGTCCGGCGCCAGCAGGCGCTGTTGCGCCGGTAGCTGCATGCTTTCCTTCGGTGGTCGGAAACGCCGCAACAGGGCGAACACCGTCAGGGCCACCGCCACCAGCACGGTGATTTCCCCCAGGGTGTCGAAGCCACGGAAATCCACCAGCATCACGTTCACCACGTTGCTGCCGCCGCCTTCGGGCAGGGCGCGGCTGAGGTAGAACGAAGAAATGTCGTTGGGCGTCTGCCGCGTCAGCATGGCGTAGGACAGCAACGCCATGCCGCCGCCCACCGCGATGGACAGCAGCAAGTCCCGCAGGCGCCGGATGCGCGCGCGCCGCTCGCTGTTGGGCAGTGGCGAGACGTCCTCGATCCGCCGTGGCAGCCAGCGCAGGCCCAGCAGGATCAGCACCGTGGTCACCACTTCCACTACCAATTGCGTCAAGGCCAGGTCGGGGGCGGAGAACCAGACGAAGGTCACGCAGGTCATCAGGCCGCAGACGCTGACCATGGTCAGGGCCGCGAGCCGGTGATACTTGGCCTGCCAGGCTGCTCCCAGGGCACAGATGATTGCCAGCAGCCACAGGGTGACGAAAACGATGGAGCCGGGGATCTTCGGCCGGTCGCCCCAGACCAGCGTGCTGTGCAGCATCGGGATCAGCCCCGCGAGCACGGCGGCCAGGACCAGCCAGAACAACTGGGCCTGCAGGCGGCGGGTGCTGATCCGTCGTTCCAGGCGCCGGCCCTGGCGCATCATCAGCACCAGGCAGCGCTCGAACAGGCGCTTGCCGCTGAGTCGGCCAATGAACGGCGGGTGCTTGATGTGGCCTTGCCGGAACTGATTGCGCAGCAACAGGTACAGGACGATGCCGCCGGACATCGCCACCAGGCTCATGATCATCGGCGCGTTCAGGCCGTGCCAGATCGCCAGGCTGTACTCAGGTAGCGTGCCGCCCACCACCGGCAACGCGGCGGCCGCGAGCAACGAGCCGACCACCTGGGCCGGAAAAATCCCCACCAACAAGCAGGTGAACACCAGCAACTCCACCGGCGCACGCATCCAGCGCGGTGGTTCGTGGGGGGTATGGGGCAGGTCGGTGGCGGTGGGGCCGAAGAACACATCCACGGTGAAGCGCAGGGAGTAGGCGACGCTGAACGTCCCGGCGATGGTGGCGATGATCGGCAGCGCCAGCTCGATCCAGGCGGTGGCGGAAATGAACACCGTCTCGGCGAAGAACATTTCCTTGGACAGGAAACCGTTGAGCAACGGTACCCCGGCCATGGCCGCGCTGGCGACCATGGCCAGTGTCGCGGTGAACGGAATCAGCCGCACCAGGCCGCTGAGCTTGCGAATGTCGCGGGTGCCGCTTTCGTGGTCGATGATCCCGGCGGCCATGAACAAGGAGGCCTTGAACGTGGCATGGTTGAGGATATGGAACACCGCCGCCACGGCCGCCAGTGGACTGTTCAGGCCCAGCAACAGGGTGATCAGCCCGAGGTGGCTGATGGTGGAGTAGGCCAGCAAACCCTTGAGGTCGTTCTGGAACATGGCGCAGTAGGCGCCCAGCAGCAAGGTACAGGCCCCCGCGCCGCTGACGATGTAGAACCATTCTTCACTGCCCGACAGCGACGGCCATAACCGTGCCAGCAGGAACACCCCGGCCTTGACCATGGTCGCCGAGTGCAGGTAAGCCGACACCGGCGTGGGGGCGGCCATGGCGTGGGGGAGCCAGAAGTGGAACGGAAACTGGGCGCTTTTGCTCAGGGCGCCGATCAGGATCAGCGGCAACAGGATGGGGTAGAGGGCATGGGCACGGATCAGGTCGCCAGCGGCCAGGACCTTGTCCAGCTCATAGCTGCCCACAACATGGCCGAGCAGCATCACCCCCGCCAACAGGCAAAGCCCGCCGGCACCGGTCACCATCAAGGCCATATAGGCACCGCGCCGAGCGTCGGCGCGGTGGTGCCAGTAGCCGATCAACAGGAACGAGAACAGGCTGGTCAGCTCCCAGAAGAACACCATCTGGATCAGGTTGCCGGAGATCACCAGCCCGAGCATGGCCCCCATGAACGCCAGGAAGAAGGCGAAGAAGCGCGGCACCGGATCGTCTGGCGACATGTAATAGCGGGCGTACAGCGACACCAGCGTACCGATGCCCAGCACCAGCAACGAAAACAGCCAGGCGAAACCGTCCAGGCGCAGCACGAAATCCAGGCCCAGGCTGGGCAGCCAGTCATAGTGCTCGCGGATCACGCCGCCGTCGGCGATCTGCGGGTACAGCAAGGCCACCTGAACGGTGCCGGCCAGGGCGACGAGGCCGGCCAGCAGGGATTCGGCGTTACGGGCGTTATGCGGCAGCAGCGCCGCGACACAGCTGCCGATGAAGGGCAAAAGCAATAGAACTATCAGTGACATAGGCTTCTATTCGGCGGGAGGTTGTGAGGGATCATACGTGGCGTATTCCCGATCACCAACCGTGAGGGTGTCGCAGAATCCTACAAGGTAGGCAGTGTTTTCCGAATTTGCGTTCTACATATCATCCGTGGCGAGGGGGCTTGCTCCCGCTGGGCTTGTGTAGGAGCTGCCGAAGGCTGCGATCTTTTGATCTTTCGCTTGGGGTTCAAGTGTCTGGGGAAAGATCGCAGCCTCGTTGCACTCGTCAGCTCCTACACAGGCTCAAACGCCCCCGGCCTCACTGCTCGCGCTCAAGCACCTCATCCACCTTGATGGTGTCTTTATTGCGGGTCTTCAGCTCACTGACAATCACCGCCGCCACGATCAGCGCCGCGCCGAACAACGCGATCGCTGGCAGTCGCTCGCCTGCCAGGCGCCCGGCGATGCCGGCCCACACCGGTTCGCCGGCATAGATCAGCGTGGCGCGGGTCGGCGAGACGCTTTTCTGTGCCCAGTTCATCGCCACCTGGATCGCGGCGCTGGCGGCGCCCAGGCCCACGGCACTGACCAGCAGCAACAGGGAAAAATCCGGGATCGCTTCCTGGGTCGGCACCACCATCAGGAACGCCAGCACCGCCGTGCTTGCCAGTTGCACCACGGTCACCCGGCGCACGTCGACCTGGCCGGCATAGGCGCTGATCAGGATGATCTCGGCGGCAATCGCGATGGCGCTGATCAATGTGGCGATTTCACCGGGACTGAAATTCAATGAAGCGCCCGCCGGCCCCGACACCAGCATCAAGCCGGTGAACGCCAGCATGATGCCGATGCTGGGCATCAGCCCAGGGCGACGGCCCAGCACCAGCCATTGCAGCAATGGCACGAACGGCACGTAGAGCGCGGTAATGAACGCCGATTGGCTGCTGGGAATGGTTTGCAGGCCGACGGTCTGCAGACCGTAGCCGAGCATGATGGCCACGCCGATGAAGCACCCGGCCTTGAGTTCGAACAGCGTCAGGTCGCGCAGGTGCCGCCAGGAAAACAGTGCGACGAGCGCGGCGGCGGCCGCGAAGCGCAGGCCGACGAAAAACATCGGTCCGCTGACCGTCATGGCGTGCTGTACCAGCAAGAACGTTCCGCCCCAGATCATGGTGATCAGCACCAGCACGCATTCGGCCTTACTGAACCGGGAGAAACGGGAGGAAGCTTGAGGAGAATTCACCGATGCCATGACCTTGCGCGCTATTTGAGGCGGACGCACAATGCGTCCGAAGTTGGGCAGTATAATGCGCAGCCCTACCATGTGAGCAATATAGTGCACAAAGCATCCGGCCAGCGGGCTTCCGTCCTGCAACACGTCAGCCAGAACATCCGTCGCCTGCGCCATGCCGCGCAGCTCAGCCAGACCGCGCTGGCGGAATTGTCCGGGGTCAGCCGGCGCATGCTGGTGGCCATCGAGGCGGGGGAAAAGAACGTCAGCCTGACCACCCTCGACCGTGTCGCCGAAGCCCTCGACGTGGCCTTCAGCGATCTGATCCAGGCCCCCGAGGCGCGTGACCCGAGTCGCATCAACGAAGTGGCCTGGGCCGGCACCATCCCCGGCAGCAAGGCCGTGTTGCTGGCCAAGGCCACCGCCAGCCGTGAAGTCGAGCTTTGGGAATGGCGCCTGGAGCCCGGCGAGCATTACCATTCCGAACCCGACGCCGATGGCTGGAGCGAGCAGCTTTACGTCTTCGAAGGTTGCCTGACCTTGCTGTTGGGCGATGAAGCGCGCCAGATCGGTGCCGGTGAGTTTTTCATGTTTGCCAGCAACCAGCCCCATGCTTATCGCAACGATGGGCCGGTGGCGGCGAGATTCGTACGCAACGTGGTGATTTGATTCCTGGGGAGAGCGGTATGGACACAGCGCTGGAACGACAGGGGAGTGGCCTCATCCGCGAAGCCGATATCCTGATCATCGGCGGCGGCCTGAGCGGTACCATGCTGGCCGCGCAATTGCTGCGCCTGCCGGGCCGGCGCGAGGTGCTGATCGTCGAGCCGCGCAGCGAGCTGGGCCGAGGCGAGGCCTACAGTGCCGTGGAGCTGGGGCACACCTTGAACGGCAACGCGGCGCGCATGAGCGTCGACCCGGACAACGCCGATGACCTGACCCAATGGCTTACCGCGTTCATCGAGGCCGGCGGCTGGCCCGAGTCGGATCAGCAGCACGTGCCGATCAGCGAGTTGTTTCCACCTCGGGGAATCTTTGGTCTGTATGTGCAGCAACGCCTGGCCGAGGCTCGCGAGTTGGGCGCAAAAAACAGTTCGACTGCCGAGCATGTGCGCGGGGAGGCAGTGGACCTGCGGCTTGCCGACGATGCCGTGATGGTTACGCTTGCCGACGGCCAGGTCTTGCGGGGCGGTTTCGCGGTACTGGCCACCGGTATGTTCCCGGCGGCGCGCACCCCGCAAACCGAATCCAGCGGCTTGAATGCCGCGGCCCTGGATCCCTGGGATGTGGCCGCGATGCGCCAGCTCGATCCCCAGGCCACGGTGCTGATCATCGGCTCGGGACTGACCATGGTCGACGCCGTGGTGTCCCTGGAGCAGGCTGGGCACCGTGGCCCCATCGAAGTGTTTTCCCGCCATGGGCTGTTGCCCCACGTGCGCCGCCAGCCGCCGGCCTGGGTGGATTTCCTCGCCGAAGATCACAGCCTGCGTTCGCCACGCCAGTTGATGCGGGCCCTGCGTGAGCAATGCCGCCAGGCTCAAGCTCAAGGCATCGATTGGCAAGCGCCGCTGGACACGGTGCGTGCGCATATAGGGCGTTTGTGGAACCAGGCCAGCGAGGTGCAGCGCCGGCAATTCGTGCGGCATGTGCGGCCATGGTGGGAGAGTCATCACCATCGTTCGCCGCCGTTGAGCGCCGAGCTGGTGGCGCGTTTGCATGGGGAAGGGCGGTTGCGGATTCAGGCGGCGTCGTTCAAGGGGCTGGTGTCTTCTCCCGAGGGCGCAGTGGGTATTCACATCCGCCGACGGGGCGAGGCCGGGCTGACCGTAGTGCAGGGCGCAGCGTTGATCAACTCCAGTGGTATCGAGTACGACTGGCGCCGCGTTGCGCGACCGTTGCCGCAACAGCTGCTGGCCCGGGGGCTGGTCCAGCCGGGGCCGCTGGCCCTGGGCATCGCCGCCCGTGCCGATGGTGCGGTGCTGGATGCCGAAGGCAGACCCGCCGAGCGCCTGTTCGCCATGGGCCCGCCACTGCGGGGGATGTGGTGGGAAAGCACCGCCGTGACCGACGTGGCGAGTCAGGCCAAGGCGTTGGCGGGGCGGTTGGTTGAGCTGGATACCCAGGCTTCAGAATGAATGCGGTCCCTTGTGGTGAGGGGATTTATCCCCGCTGGGCCGCGCAGCGGCCCCAAATTTAGCCTGACACACTGAGGAGGCAGTTTTAGGGGCGCTTCGCACCCCAGCGGGGATAAATCCCCTCGCCACAGGGGGAGCTCTAAAGTGAGCGGCTATAGCTCGCTGACCTTGACCCAACGCTCCTCCCGCGCCGCGATGCGTATTGCCGCCGCCAGCCGTTCCACTTCCCAGGCCTCATCGAAGTCCGTGCCGCTGCCGCCTTCGCCAGCGAGGGCCATGATCAGTTCCTGCACCTCCAACGTCTTCAATTCGTTGTAGCCCAACTGGTGTCCGGCGGCGGGGCTGAATGCGGCATAGCCGGGCAATTCCGGGCCGGCCAGCAGGCGTTGGAAACCTGGCTGGCCGACGCGACACAGGCGCAGTTCGTTCAGCCGCTCCTGATCGAACGCCAGGGTGCCGAGGGTGCCGCTGATCTCGAAACTCAGGTGGTTCTTATAGCCATGCTTGAGCCAACTGCTGCTCACCGTGCCTCGGGCGCTATTGGCGAAACGCAGCAGGGCGTGGACGTGGTCGTCCACCGCAATGGCCCGTTGTTCGGCATTGCCGGCGCTGGCAGGGCGTTGGTGATGCACGGTCTGACTGTCGGCGCACACGGCCTCGATATCGCCCAACAAGTGTCGGGCCATGGCCAGCAGGTGGCTGCCCAGGTCGGCCAGTGCGCCACCGGCGTGGGTCGCTTCGCAACGCCATGACCACGGCGAGGCGGGATCGGCCATGAAGTCTTCGCTGAACTCACCCTGGAAGCTGATGATCTGTCCCAGTTCGCCGCGTTGGATCATGTCCCGCGCCAGTTGGATGATCGGGTTGTGCTGGTAGTTATAGCCGACCCGGGTCACCACCCCGGCGGTCTTGGCCGCCTGGCGCATCTGCTCGGCCTGCTCCAGGGACACCGCCAGGGGCTTTTCACAATAGACCGGCTTGCCCGCCGCCAACGCCGCCATGGCCATCGGGAAGTGCAGGTGGTTGGGTGTGGTGATGGCGATCAGGTGAACCTTCGGGTCGTCGATCAGCCGTTGCCAGTCGCTGTGGGCCGTCTCGAACCCCCAACTCTGGGCGCACTGCCGGGCACGCTGTGGATCGGCGTCGGCCAGGGCCGCGAATGTCAGGTTCAGGGGGACGTCGAACACCGCTTTGGCATTGTGGAACGCCAAGGCATGGGCACGGCCCATGAAGCCGGTGCCAATCAGACCGATGCCGAGTTCACGCATGAGAAAGAGCCCTTTGAATTGTTATTTTCAGAAGGTTCTTTATGGAATAAATATTCGCTAATTGCAAATGTTGGAATAAATATTCATTTCTTAGAATGCAGAGGATCCCTTGTGGGAGCGAGCTTGCTCGCGATGGCGGAGTGTCAGTGAAAAAGCTCTTGGCTGATATACCGCCATCGCGAGCAAGCTCGCTCCCACAGGGTTCTCACAGGTCTTCCATGGCGTTCGCTATCAGGACAGGAACCCACCATCCACATTCAACGCCACACCCGTGGTGTAGCTCGACGCATCGCTGGCCAGGTACAACACCGCGCCGGCCATTTCGCTCGGGTCGGCCACGCGCTTGAGGGGGATCTGCGCCAGGGCGGTTTTCAGGATGGCGTCGTTCTTGACCAGCGCCGAGGCGAACTTGGTGTCGGTCAGGCCCGGCAGCAAGGCGTTGCAGCGAATGCCGAACTGCGCACACTCCTTGGCAAAGACCTTGGTCATGTTGATCACCGCGGCCTTGGTCACCGAATAGATGCCCTGGAAGATCCCCGGCGAGATACCGTTGATCGACGCCACGTTGATGATGCTGCCGCCGCCGTTTTCGCGCATCAGCTTGCCGGCTTCCACCGACATGAAGAAATAGCCGCGGATGTTCACGTCCACGGTTTTCTGGAACGCACCCAGGTCGGTGTCCAGGACGTTGCAGAACTGCGGGTTGGTGGCGGCGTTGTTCACCAGGATGTCCAGGCGCCCGAACTGTTCGCGGATACCGGCGAACACCTGGCTGATCTGCTCCATTTCCCCGATGTGGCAGGCGATAGCGGTGGCTTTGCCGCCGGCGGCGATGATCGCATCGGCCACGTGCTGGCAACCGTCGAGCTTGCGGCTGGACACGATCACATGGGCGCCTTGCTGGGCCAGCAGTTTGGCGATGGCTTCGCCGATACCGCGGCTGGCGCCGGAAACGAAGGCGATTTTACCGTCGAGGTCGAACAACTGGGTCTTGGACATGCTGTTTCCTTGTGATGGGGCGCTCAGAGCGTGGATTTACCGATGACCTGCAGGCTCATCTGCTCCAGCAGTTTGTTCATCTGAACGAACTGCGCGAAGCGTTTGTCCTGGGTCTGGCCGTGGAAGAAGCGGTAGTAGATCTGCTGGACGATCCCGGCCAGGCGGAACAGGCCGTAGGTGTAGTAGAAGTCGAAGTTGTCGATGCGGATCCCGGCGCGCTCGGCGTAGTAATCGACGAATTCGCGGCGGGTCAGCATGCCGGGGGCGTGGCTCGGCTGGCGGCGCATCAGTTGCACCGGCGCCGGGTCGTCCGCCTCGATCCAGTAGGCGAGGCTGTTGCCCAGGTCCATCAACGGGTCGCCCAGGGTGGTCAGTTCCCAGTCCAGCACACCGATGATCTGCATCGGGTTCTCGGGGTCGAGGATCACGTTGTCGAAACGATAGTCGTTGTGGACGATGCTCGACGTGGGGTGGTCGGCGGGCATCTTGTCGTTGAGCCAGGCCTTGACCGTCTCCCATTTCGGCGCATCGGGGGTCAGGGCTTTTTCGTAGCGGTCGCTCCAGCCACGGATCTGCCGGGCCACGTAGCCTTCGGGCTTGCCCAGGTCAGCCAGGCCACAGGCGTTGTAGTCGACGCGGTGCAGTTCGACGAGCCGGTCGATGAAGCTCTTGCACAGCGCTTCGGTGCGGGCGGCGTCGAAACCCAACTCCGGCGGCAGGTCGGAGCGCAGGATGATGCCCTTGACCCGTTCCATCACGTAGAACTCGGCGCCCATCACCGACTCGTCAGTGCAATGCACGTAGGCTTTGGGGCAGTACGGGAACGCTTCGCGCAATTGGTTGAGGATGCGGAACTCACGGCCCATGTCGTGGGCGGACTTGGCCTTGTGGCCGAACGGCGGCCGACGCAGGACGAATTCCTGTTCGGGATATTCCAGCAGGTAGGTCAGGTTCGACGCGCCACCGGGAAACTGGCTGATCCGTGGCAGGCCGGTCAGGCCGGGAATGTGGGCCTTGAGGTACGGGTCGATCAGGTTGGCATCGAGTTCTTCACCGTCGCGCACGCGGGTGGACTGATCAGTAAACGCCATGCTTATCCCTTCTGCTTATTTTGGAGGCCATCGATCATTGGCTAATCTAATGGCGCGTGGGGGGCGTCACAAGCACGCCAGGGTCTTATAGGTTAGCGTGTTGCCGGATAATCAGCGGGCTTGATGCATGGCGGCGTGCGCGTCGGAAGCGGGCGAGCTATGGTTTGGGGGAGTCGCTGTCAAAGGAGCCACGCGATGGGATGCCCGCAAGTCTGTAGCACCGCGACCCTGCAATGCAGCTTCGGCGCAGCCCCGGCGGTGCTCAATGTGCTGCCGGTCAATCGCCTGCTGACCGGCGGGATGCCGGCGGCGAACATCATGGATCACATCCCGCTGGTGAACATCACCACCTTCGGCATGTGCATGAGCCTGGCGAATCCCACCGTGGCCGCCGCCACCGCGGCGGCCCTGGGCGTGCTGACCCCCATGCCCTGCATCCCGGCCACTGCGGCCCCATGGATCCCCGGCGGCGCACCGACCTTGCTGCTGGGCAACATGCCGGCCATCGATGCCAACAGCACCTTGATGTGCACCTGGGCCGGGGTGATCAAGATCGTCGTGCCGGGGCAGGTGCAGATGTTGATTCCCTGACGGTGACGCCTGTGAACAATCACAAGTTCCCTGTGGGAGCGAGCTTGCTCGCGATAGCGGTAGATCAGTTTGCGGTGATTGACTGTGCCGACGTCATCGCGAGCAAGCTCGCTCCCACAAGGGGAATTGTGGTGGTCACTCAATTTCGATCCATCGCCGGGGCGACTCGGCCTCAAGCATTGGCGTGGGTCAGCCCGGTCAAGGTGTCGGCGATGGCTTTCGTGCGTTGTGCCGTGCCTTCGGTGGTACGGCTGGAGTCTTCCAGGGCATCGAGCATCTCCCGCAGGGCGCCCACGGCGACGGACTGGTCTTCGATCTGTTGGGCAACGCCTTGGATCTCCGTCGAGAGCAGGCCGATGTCCACGCCGATTTCCGCGGCATTCTGGCGGGTGATTTCCGCAAGTTTGCGGACCTCATCGGCCACCACCGCAAAGCCTCTGCCCATCTCACCGGCCCGCGCTGCTTCGATGGCGGCGTTGAGGGCCAACAGGTTGGTCTGGCCGGCGATTTGCTGGATGACCTGTACGATCGACTGGATACGCAAGCTTGAGCTGGCGAGCGCACGGGCACCCACCACCGCTTCACCTGCTTGCGTGGCAAGCTGCTCGACGGTGGTGCCGGCCTGCTCGGCGACGCTGTTTTGCCGGTCGATGGTGCCCGTCAGGTCATCCATCGACAGGTGCAGTTCGCCGGAGTAATGCTTGATCTGCGTCGCCATCAGCGCTTGTTGCTGGCTGGCCTGCGCCAATACCTGGCCCAGGTCCGTCAGGCCGTCGAACACCGGCAGGATCGTCTGGTCCAGGCCGCGAGTGTCCAAGGCGCTGCTGAAGTCATTCATCTTGAACGCCATGATCTGCTTGACCACAACATGGTTCAGGCCCGCCAGCTTCTTGATCTGGCGGCGCAGGAAAAACGCCTTGAACTCGCCATAGTGGGTGATGAAGTGATCGACGTACTCGTCGACAAAACCGGCGCCCTTGGTGACCCTGAAGAAGAAAATCGCCGTGAGTGTCTGGTTAAGGTTCAAACCGAGGATTTCACCAAACGTCGAGAAGCCGGCCAGAGGCACATCCCCGAAAATACCGGCCATGCTGCCCAGGTCGCTGCTGTTGTTGAGCCGGCGCAGGATGCAATCGTTGAGAATGGCGGCCACCGGCCGGCCACCCTTGCCCTTGAGGAATTTCTCGTAGTCGAGCCGGGTCGCCTCGCGCAGGGGCGTGCGCTTGACCATCACCAGCTCTTCGCCGGGCGCCACGTCGCAGAACAACTGGATGATCTGCTGCTGATGGTCGATGCGGGCAATGGAACGGACGAACAGCTCATCACCCACGCGGATGGCGAATGAATAATCGGCCAGCTTCTTTTCCAGCGCCTGGGCACTGCACTCGAAGGCATCGCACAGCGCCTGGACCATGCTCTTGATGTTTCCACGGCTGTCGATGACCTGGTCGATGGTGCGGTCTTCGACTGATGCGGTGAGCACGCTGAATGTCAGCCCGGCAGGTTGGAAGTTCTGGCTCTTGAATACCCCGAAGCGCACATCCGCCGCGGTTTTCAGAAAGACGATCTGCGCATGGTTCTGGTAACTGCGCTGCCCATCACTGATCAGGGTCTTCTTGAAATCCGCCTTGCCACCGGCTGAGCCGCCAACGAACAGGCAGGGGAAACGGCCTGATTCATAGAGCGCTTCCATAAAGAACGATTCGGAAGCCGAAAGACCATCGAACACCACGTAGGCCAAGGTATCGCGATGGTCAATGGGCGTGCTCACCTGCGCCTGCTTGATGTTATTCACCAACCGAGCGATTCGCTCACGCATGGCCAGGCGCTTGCCGCCACCGCGAATGTCCTCGCACTCCAGAGGCACCATCACCACCTCGGCCGACGCAATCACACTGGCGTCGAACAGCTGCAGCACCACCCGATCCCAGGTCTCGCCGGTCTGGCAGTACAGCGTGTTCGCACCGTTGCACAGTTCACCCGACGTCGTGCACAGGCTGATGGCGCTTTGGGGAAAACGCTGCTTGACCTTGGCGGCGACCCGGTCGATGTCCAGGTGAGGGGAGACAAACCCGGCGATCAATACCGGTGTGATGCGTACGTTGGCCAGCGCCTGGTCCAGTTCGTTCAACGTGCAGGCCACGCTGACCGCCCCTTGTGTGCGGGCTCGGGCTTTGTTGAGGAGATTCGATAGATTCATGGCGGGACTCGGTTGAGCGCGACGTGACGCGTACGAGGTATGCGTGCGGAGTCCTTTCCCTGTAGCGATCACGGCTGGGGACTTGTATGGGCGTGAGCTTGTGCTATTTGCGGGGGCGGTCCATAGGGGCTTTTGGTTGGGGGTTGCTCCGTCTGTTGGATAGCGACTTTCGTATTGGTCCTGGGAAACCTGCGGAAAAATCAGTATTTGCAACCGCTGAATACTGGATAAAAAACTGTAGGAGCGAGCTTGCTCGCGATGACGTCGGCATATTCAGCATTGAGGCCAACTGATCCATCGTCATCGCGAGCAAGCTCGCTCCCACAGGGGGGCGGTGCCAGTCTAGAAATCGAGGTTCATCACCGATCCAATGTGGGAGCGAGCTTGCTCGCGATGACGTCGGCATATTCAACATCGAGGCCAGCTGATCTACCGCTATCGCGAGCAAGCTCGCTCCCACAGGGGGGCTGTGTCAGTTGAGGAATCCAGGTTCACCACTGATCCGGCGTGCGACCTGGCCTCAGCCCAAATCCCCAGCCTCATGCCGCTCCGGCACCTGGCTCGCCTCATCCCCCCACGTGCGGTTGACCCGCTGTCCGCGCAGGACGGCGGGGCGCTTGGCAATGTCTTCCGCCCAGCGCTGCACGTGGGTGTATTCGTGGGCACTGAGGAATTCGGCGGCGCCGTATACGTTGTTGCGCACCAGTTGGCCATACCAGGGCCAGACCGCGATGTCGGCGATGGTGTAGTCGTTGCCTGCCAGGTATTGGCTCTCGCCGAGGCGGCGGTCCAGGACGTCGAGTTGACGCTTGGCTTCCATGGTGAAGCGATTGATCGGGTATTCGAGTTTCTCTGGCGCATACGCGTAGAAGTGCCCGAAGCCACCACCCAGGTACGGGGCAGAGCCCATCTGCCAGAACAGCCAGTTCAGTGTTTCGGTGCGGCCCGCCGGGTCGGTGGGCAGCAAGGCGCCGAATTTTTCCGCCAGATAAAGCAGAATCGAGCCGGATTCGAAGACCCGAATGGCGGGTTCCACGCTGCGGTCCAGCAGGGCCGGGATCTTGGAGTTGGGGTTGATCTCGACAAAGCCGCTGGAGAACTGGTCGCCCTC
The DNA here is from genome assembly GCF_053629195.1 of Pseudomonas sp. R151218B TE3479. Lineage (NCBI taxonomy): Bacteria > Pseudomonadati > Pseudomonadota > Gammaproteobacteria > Pseudomonadales > Pseudomonadaceae > Pseudomonas > Pseudomonas sp. R151218B TE3479. The sequence goes on along the minus strand of NZ_JBRJHV010000001.1, from coordinate 5,028,090 downwards.
GTTGATGCGGATCAGCCAGGCATCGTACTCCGCGCCCGTATGACCCAGCGCCAGCAGTTCCTCCAGCAGGATGGTCACCTTCACGCCGTTGGGCGTGGCCAGGGAATAGAGCTGCAGCGGGTGCTTGCCAACCGGCAAGGTTTTGTCATGGGTCGGCCCGGCGACAGGGCGATTGATGCTGGCGAAATGGCCGCCAGACGGGGCGTCGTTTTTCCAGACCTTGGGCGGAACGTAGGACGCTTTACTCATCGGGACATACCTCATCGTTGCTTGCGGTGTGATCCCCCAGAGTCTACCGCTGTTCGTTCATGATTCGTGCGACTTCACCGGAAGCCTTGAGTTTTTCGAACGCGCGCTGGGCCTTGGCGACGACTTCGTCCGACGTGCTCAGGCTGAAGGCCAAGTGGACCCTGTGGGGTTGTTCGTCGAGGGTATAGACCTCTTCCAGAGAAGCGAAATCCACTTGGGCATCCTGGCTCATCAGGCGTGCGGTGTTCTCTGGCATCGGCAGCAATTGGATCTGGCGATTGAGCAGTTTCTGAAAGTTGTCGTGGTTGTTGGCCGAGATGACCAGCCGGGTGAAGCCCCGCTGCTGCAGGTAAATCTGCTTGGCGTCGTTTCGCACCACGCCGATGCTGTACTGCTTGGCCTCCTCGAGGCTGCTGACGGTGATGTCGTGGTTATCACGCAGTTTATAGAGCCGGCTCGCCACCCGATGTATTTCACCCACCCATTTGAACAATGCCTCGCGGGCCGGGGTGCGGTCCAGCGGAAAGATCAGCACGTTGGGCTCGTGCAGCGCTTTTTCGTAGGCCCGGGCCCACGGGTACAGCGATAGGCTGTAGTCGGTGAGCTGCGCGCTTCTCAGTGTCTCCTCGGCAATGCGAATGCCCGGCCCGACGACCTTGTTGTCACGCTGATAGGCGTACAGCGAGTCTTCGGTGACGACTTCGATTGTGTCGGCGTGGCTTGCCAGGCTGATCGAGGCGAGTAGCAGGCATGAGCAGAGTGTCAGGCGAGTGTGCATATGCAGACCTCATGGCGCGCGGTGGTTGTTACAGGGCGACGCGGTCGCGTCCCTGATGTTTGGCCCGGTACAGCGCCTGGTCGGCGCGTTGCAGCAATTGATCGAAATGGTCCATGGTCTCCGGGTCCAGCTCGGCAACGCCGATGCTCACGGTGACGAAAGGCGAGACCTTCGAGCCGCTGTGGGGCAGCTCACGTTCCGCCAGGCTGGTGCGAAAGCGTTGAGCCGCTTGGCAGGCCTGTGCGGCGTCGACATTGGGCAGGACCACGACAAACTCTTCGCCGCCTACGCGGGCGGTCAGTTCGCCAGAGCGGCCGAACACGCTGCGCAGGGTCTCTGCGATTTCTTTCAGGCACAGGTCGCCCTGCATGTGGCCGTAGGTGTCGTTGTAGATCTTGAAGAAATCGACGTCGCACATGAGCACGGCCAGCGGGGTGTTGTGGCGGATTGCCCGGCGAAACTCGATTTCCTTCAATTCGTCGAAGTAGCGACGATTGGCCAGGCCCGTCAAGGCATCGTGACGGGACAGTGCTTCGAGCGACTGGTTGGCGGCCTTCAGCTCCGCGGTGCGTGCCTCCACCAGTTCGGCCATTTGATCGCGGCTGGCGGCCAGGGCCAGTTCGTCCGAACGCTGGCGTTCGAGGTGGGCGCGCAGATTGTCCTGGAGTTCATTGACCTGGAATTCCAGCAGGCTCAGTTCGTCCTGGCGATGCACCGCCCGTTGCAGCTTGAGGTGGTGTTTGAGGGTATGCGGCGCGAGTTCGCCCAGGTGACGGGCGATATGTACCACATGCACGGTCACCAGGCGGTTGAACATGGTCATGACCAACCCGGCCAACAGCAGGGACTGGATGAGCTGGGTGATGACGATGCTGCGTGCTTCGCTCCAGAGCCGCTCCCAAAGCAGGTTATTGTCGCCTTCGATGGTCAGTTCACCGACTTTCTCATGGGCCCCGGCGTAGGGCTCGGCGATGAGCTGGCGATGCAGCACCGGCACCACGCCGGATTGATCGACGGCGTATCGATTGAGTTCGATGACTTCCGGCGCTTGCCCGGGACGCAGGATGTTCAACACCACGCGCCCCACGGGGGCCGCCGCGGCGACGCTGGTGATTTGCTGGTCGAGGGATTCACGGTCCAGTTCCCAAATGGCGTGGGCCAAGGTGTTCTGGAACACCTGATCGATCAGGGCCAGCTCCGAATTCATCTCCGCCAGGTTGTTTTCCCAGGCCAACCAGGTGCGCCAGGTGACCATCGCCAAGGTAAAGAACAGGCAGAACAACAGCGTTGCCAGCACCAGGCGCCGACCCAGGGAGCTGAACGCCTTGGTCGGTGGGGGTTGGGAGGACGCCGTGCGGAAAGGATCTCCCATGTCATAACCATTTGCGCAGGATGGCGTCGTAGGTTCCATTGCGACGGATGGTCTCAAGGCCGGCGCGGAATTTCTCCACCGTCTCGGCCGGCGTCTTGCGGCTGAACGCCATGCTCAGGCCGTCCGGGCTGCTCAGTTCGGGAAGCGCCAGCGAGCGGATCAGTACCTTGTCCGGGTCTTCGCCATTCTGGCGAGTCAAGTACAGCGCGTTGAGTTCGTTGGAAATCCACAGCGCTACGTGGTCGACCTTGAGCTTGCGGTAGTTGTGTTCGTACTTGGTGCTCGACTGCAGCTCCTCGCCGATGCGGAAACCCTTCGAGACCAGGTATTGCTCGCCCACGTCCTGATTGACCGTGGCGATCTGGTGACCATGGGCGTCGGCCAGCGAGTCGAGTTGTACCGGCCGTTCCGCCAATGAGTAGATGTACCACTGCGTCGGACCAATGGTGCCCACCCACTGGAAGAGCGATTCGCGTGCAGGCGTGCGGACGATCGAATAGATCAACACATTGCTTTCGTTGAGCGCCAGTTCGTAGGCCCGGGCCCAGGGCATGGGCTGGATAGGCGCGTCCAGGCCGACCTCCTTGAGCACGGCCTGGACCACTTCGGTGCTCATGCCGGTCACGCGTCCGTTCTGCGTCATGTTGTAGGGCGGCAGCTCCTCCGTCACGATGCGCAGGTGGGGCTCTGCCGCGCAAGCGCTTGCAGCGAGGAACATCAGGGCGCCCCACATCAGCAGGCGATTCAGCGGCAAACTCATTGATCGTTACCCTATGCAACTGGCAGAGCCCGGCGAGGCCTGGGGCTATTACTTATTGATAGGGTTATCGGCTGGGCTGGCGCCTGCTTGAGTCCGGTCTGTCGAAACCGACAGCCCAACCGACGGATCAACCGTTCAACAACGTCATTGTCTGTGCCTGGTATCGGTCGCCCGCCACCACACCTTCGCCTGCGAAAATCCCATCCAGATGAGCCAGTTCGTCTGCGCTCAACATCACTGAAGCCGCCGCCACATTGCTCTCCAGGTACTTGCGCTGCTTGGTGCCCGGGATCGGAATGACGTGGTCACCCTGGGCCAATACCCAACCCAGGGCCAGTTGCGAGGCGCTGATGCCCTTGTCCGCGGCCAAGGCCTTGACCCGTTCGACCAGCGCCAGGTTGCGCTGGAAGTTGTCGGCCTGGAAGCGTGGGCTGAAGCGGCGATAGTCATCGGCGGCGAAATCCTCCGGTGATTTCAGCTCGCCGGTCAGAAAGCCCCGACCCAAGGGGCTGTAGGCGACGAACGCGATGCCCAGGCGCTTGCAGGTATCGAGCACGCCATTGTGTTCAGGCTCGCGGGACCACAACGAGTATTCGCTTTGCACCGCTGCCAGTGGGTGCACGGCGTGGGCCCGTTGGATGGTCTCGGCGCTGGCCTCCGAGATGCCGATATGGCGGACCTTGCCGGCCTTGACCAGTTCGGCCATGGCGCCGATGGTTTCCTCGACGGGCACTTGCGGGTCAACGCGGTGCTGGTAGTAGAGGTCGAGGTAGTCGGTGGCGAGGCGCTTGAGGCTGCCCTCGACCGATTGCCGGACGTATTCGGGGCGGCCGTTGACGCCGCGGGCATGGGGATCGCTGCTGCGCACCAGGCCGAACTTGCTCGCCAGGTACAGGCTTTCACGCTTGCCTCGCAAGGCGCGTCCGAGCAGTTCTTCATTGGTATGCGGCCCGTACATGTCGGCGGTGTCGAACAGCGTTACGCCCAATTCCAGGGCGCGGTGGAGCGTGGCAATCGCTTCTCCCTCGTCCACGCCCGTGGTGTAGAAGTCCGACATGCCCATGCAGCCCAGGCCGATGGACGAAACGTTAGGGCCGTATTGGCCGAGTTGGCGGGTTTTCATGCTGTTAGCTCCTGAAAGTGAACGACCTGTGCAGTCTCTACCAAGGGGTTTTCTGGATAAATCCTCGATTATTGGTTTAACTATTCGGGATATCTAAATAATGAGGCGCGACAGTGGACCGATTACAGGCCATGCAAGTGTTCCGGCGTATCGTCGAGCTGGGTGGTTTTGGCAAGGCGGCCGATGACCTTGGCTTGCCCCGGGCCACCGTCAGCCTGTTGATCCAGCAGTTGGAATCCCATCTGGGCGTGCAACTGTTGCAGCGCACCACCCGGCAGGTGCGCGCAACGCTCGATGGCCAAGCCTATTATCAGCGCAGCGGCCAGTTGCTGGACGACCTCGATGACCTGGAGAGTTCGCTGTCGGTGCAACGGAGCCAGCCGCGCGGCACCTTGAAGGTGGACATGCCGATCGCCTTCGGTTGCACCTGGATCCTGCCGCGTCTGCCGGATTTCTATCGGCGCTACCCGGCGCTGCATTTGGACATCGGTTTCCACGATCGCCAGGTTCATCTGCAGCGCGAAGGCGTGGATTGCGCGATCCGCGCTGGGCATGTCGTTGACCAGGCCTTGGTGGCCCGGCCTATCGTGCGGCTGCATCAACTGACCTGTGCCAGCCCCGACTACCTGGCACGCTTGGGCACGCCTCGGGGGTTGGACGACCTGGCGGCCCATCGGGCCATCTGTTTTGCGACTGGCAATGGCCGCTTCTTCCCGTTCGAATTCGAGGTGGCGGGGCAGGTACGCGAATGGCCATTGAACGGTGAACTGACCGTCAACAATGCCGATGCCTACGTGACCGCCTGCGAAGCGGGATTGGGCTTGATACAGGTACCGCGTTACCACGTGCAACGGCAATTGGCCGAGGGCCGCCTGGTTGAAGTGCTGGACAAGCACCGCGTGCCGACCTGGCCCATATCGGCGGTGTACCCGCCCCATCGGCAGTTGTCGCCACGGGTGCGGGTATTTATCGATTGGGTGATCGAGTTATTGCATGGCGTGGCGGATACGCAGCCGTCGTTGATGGTGCGAGTCTGACGGCCAATGATTGATTCGCCCCGGGCTAGCTTGCAGGGTTGGATGGCCAGGTCGACAACGCCTGCTCGACAACCGCCTCCAGGATCTCGCGGGTGAACCCGGCTTTGGCTTGAACGGCCATTCCGTGGGTCATCGCCATCACAAACGCGGCCAGCGCCGTGCAGTTGGCCGATTCCGGCAGGTCACCCTCCGTCTTCGCCCGTTCGAAGCGCTCCCGCAGTGACGCTTCTCCGGTTGCGCGTGCGTCGATCAAGGCCTGGCGGATGGGCTCGGCATCGTCCGAGCCGGCCAACGCGCCATGAATGCCAAGGCAGCCCTTGCGGTCCGGGTAGCGCGTATTCACCTCGACAGCCCCGCGAAGAATGCAGGCGGCGACGTCGCGTGAAGTGGGTTGTTCCAGCGCTGCCGGAAAGAAATCCAGATAGTGTGCGTAGTAGCGCTCGAGTGCCCGGCGGAACAGTGATTCCTTGTTGCCGAACGCGGAGTAGAGCGCCGGGCGTTCCACTCCGGTGGCTTGCGTCAGGTCGGTGTAAGACGCGCCCTCGTAGCCTTTGCGCCAGAATACGCAAAGCGCCGCGTCCAGCGCCGTATCCACGTCGAACTCGCGTTGACGCCCCATCAGATCACTCCCGGCTTTTTCATAACGACCGATATTAAACCGCTTGACGGTCTCTGTCCAAATTCATACTGTTCGTTACGCTAACGCTCGTTACGGTTGGCAAGTGCCCTCTTGGCGGGGCGTTCAGGCATTCATGAAGAGGATTTTCCCATGCAGAAATTACTGGCAGGCAAGGTTGCGCTCGTGACGGGTGGGTCCCGGGGGCTCGGTGCGACCCTCGCGCAGGCGCTCGCCGAACTAGGGGCGGATGTTGCGATCAGCTACGTGGCATCGGCCGAGAAGGCCAAGGCAGTGGTGGAAAAACTTGAGGCGCAAGGTGTCCGTGCCCGTGCCATCCAGAGCGACCAGGCCGACAGCACAGCGGCCAAGCCGTTGATCGACGAGGTGATCACGCATTTCGGCAAGCTCGACATCCTGGTGAACAACGCGGCGATCGCCGTCCAGGGCAAGACGGTCGATGATCCCGATCTCGACACCGTCAATCTCGATCGCCAGTGGCAGGTCAATGTCATGGGCGCGGTGGCGACCACGCGTGCGGCGGCTCCGGTGCTGTCGGACGGTGGCCGGATCATCTTCATCGGCTCGCTCCTGGGCGGTCACGTACCGTTCGCCGGGGCGGCCGATTATGCCGGGACCAAGGCGGCCATCGTCGGCTATGCCAAGGGTGTCGCACGGGATCTGGGGCCGCGCAATATCACTGTCAACGTCGTCCAGCCCGGCATCATGCCGACCGACATGGCGGCACAAGTACTCGGCGACGGCGTGCCCGAGGCGATCCTCGACCTGCACCCCATCCGCCGGATCGCCACGCTCGAAGAAGTGGCGGCCACGGTGTGTTTCCTGGCCGGGTCGACTGGTGCCTATATCACGGGCAGCGCCATCGATGTGGCTGGCGGTTTGAGCATCTGACCCTGCGCCCAATCCAACACTGAGGTGAATGACTCATGACCACTATCGGCATCATCGGGGCTGGCGAAGTTGGCAGCCATATCGCGCGAGCGGCCATTGCGAACGGCTATGAGGTTGTCATTGCCAACTCGCGAGGTCCCGAGACGTTGCGCGGGCTGGTCGAAGCGCTCGGGCCGTCGGCGCGTGCGGCGACGGCTGCAGGCGCGGCCGCGGCGGGCGATTTCGTCATCGTGGCCGTCCCGCTCAAGGTCGACAACGATATGCCCGTGGAGGCGCTTGCAGGGAAGGTCGTGCTCGACACGAATAACTACATGGTCTGGCGTGACGGCCATATCCCGGTCATCGATTCGGGGCAAAAGACCGTCCATGAGCTTCGCCAGGAGCAGCTTCCCACCTCCCGGGTGGTCAAGGCGTTCACCCACATCCAGGCGCCGCGGATCCTCACGTGGGGCAGGCCGGCCGGCTCTCCCGACCGGCTGGCCCTGTCAGCTTCCAGCGATTATGCCGATGGGTTGGAGATCGTCACGCGCCTGTACGACCAGTTCGGTTTCGACACGGTGGATAACAGTCCACTGAGCGAGTCCTGGCGCAGTGCCCCCGGACAGCCGGCATGGAAACAGGAGCGCCAGAGCCGATCCGAGCTGCTCGCCAACCTTGCCAAGGCGCGTCTCGTCAATGCTTCTGCCATTGAGTGAACGTACCGATGAACACCTCGGACGCGTGGGCGGCCGGGTGTTCGCGCAGGTTGCCCAGAATATTGAGCGCGCCCGTGCCATTCAAGCCTTGACCCAGCGCTGGCGACTCCAGCCGCTCAAGGTATCGACGGCGAGCACCAATAGCAGCATCGCCAGGATGACCGTGCTGGCCTGGGCCTCCTGGAACAGGCTGAGGCTGACATAGAGCATTTGCCCAAGCCCTCCGGCACCGACAAAGCCGAGCACGCTGGCCATACGGATGTTGTTTTCCCAGCGATACAGGACGTAGGCCAGCAGTTGCGGCATCAGGTTGGGCAGTGTCCCGTAGCAGAACGCCAATACTGCGTTGCCGCCTTGCAAACGGATGGCGTCGGCCGGTTCGGAAGGGGTATTTTCCAACGCCTCGGCGAACAAGCGACCGAGTACGCCGGTGGTGTGCAGGGCGAGCGCCAAGGTGCCGGCATTGGGACCGAGCCCGGCGGCCAGGACCATCAGTGCGGCCCAGACCAGCTCCGGAACCGCGCGCAAGGCATTGAGTATCAGGCGCGAGGCACTCTGCATTGGCCAGCCGAAGCGTCCGGCCGCGGGCAAGGCCAACAGCAGGCCGAGTACCGCCGCCAGTAGCGTGCCCAGGGCTGACATGGCAAGGGTTTCCAAAGCGCCGTGACCGATCGCCTTCAAGTGGCTCGGGCTCAGGTCCGGGCTGAGAAAGCGCTGCGCATAAGCCCCCATCCGCTGCAGATTGCCGCTGTCACCGAGCTCGCCCAGGTCGATGCCCAGATAGACGAACGAGGCGACGACCGCCGCGACGATGCACAGGACCATGACCGTGTTGATCAGACGATTCATGCCAGCCTCCAGCGCAGCAGGCGGCTGAGTTGATCGGCAAGCAGCACCAGTGCCAGGAACGTCAATAGCAGGCTGGCCACTTCGCCACCGGCGAACATTCGCAACGACAGGTCCATTTGCTGACCCAGCCCTCCGGCACCGACGAAGCCCATCACCACCGAGGCGCGGATCGCACATTCCCAGCGATACACCGTGTACGACAACAGTTCCGCGGCGACATTGGGCAGGATCCCGTAGCAGAAGGCGGCGAGCCGACCGCTGCCTGACCGCAACAGCGCGTGGGCCGGGCGCTGGTCCACCGACTCGTAGATTTCCGCGTAGACCTTGCCCAGCATGCCGCTGTAGGTAATGGCGATGGCCAATACGCCCGCCGTCGGGCCGAGGCCGACCGCGCGCACGAAGAGCAGGGCCCAGACGATTTCCGGGACGCTGCGCAGGAAGATCAGCAGGCCACGAACCGGCCAGCGCAGCCATTGACCCCAGGGGCCGGGGTGACCGCCTCGGGAGGCTGCCGACAGCGACAGGGCGCGGCTGGCCAACAGGCTGGCGGGCACCGCCAGCAGCAACGCCAGGGCCATGCCGGCCGTTGCGATGGCCAGGGTTTGCAGGATGGCCTGCCAGAGCAACTCAAGGAATTCCTCGCCATGGGCCGGCGGCCAGAAGGCTGACACGAATCGGCCCATCTCGCTTTGACTGTCACTCGCCAGCAGCACTCGCAGGTCCAGTTCGCTGTAGCGGATGCCCGGCCACAACAGGACAAGGGCAAGCAGGCTGAGCAGCAGGCGCGGTCGGCTGGCGGGATCTCGGGTATCGCGTGTCAGCATCGGGGTATCTGCACGCTCAGGGACGGCAAAGGCAGCGGCGAAGACGACTGCAACTGTTCGTTGGCGTAGAGCTTGTCGAGCAACGTACGGTCGATGGCGCTAGCCGGCAGGTCGAAGAGAACCTGTCCGTCACGCAGGCCGATGATCCTGGAAAAGTGTTCGAGGGCCAGCTCCACCGCATGCAGGCTGGCGACCAGGGTGACGTTGTGCTCCCGGGCATGACGGCAGAGCACCGACAGCGTATGCCCGGCCAGTACCGGATCCATCGCCGAAACCGGTTCATCGGCCAACAATACCTCGGGCGCCTGGTACAGCACACGGGCAATGCCCACGCGCTGCAGTTGTCCGCCGGACAGTTGCTGGCATTGGGCGAACAATTTGTCGCCCAGGTCCAGCCTGGCCAGTGCCGCTCGCGCACCCGGCACATCCAGCGGGTGCAGCAGGTTCAGTAGGCTCTTGCCAATACCCCATTGTCCCAGCTTGCCGGCCAGCACGGCGGTGACCACTCGTTGGCGCGGCGGGAGCGGCGGCGTTTGATGGACCAGGCCAATGCGCGCCCGTAGGCGCTGGCGCTGGCGGGCAGACAATTGCCAGGCGCGTTCGCCCAATATTTGCGTGTCGCCGCTACCCGGTTGCAGGGCGGTGGCCAGTACATTGAGCAAGCTGGATTTCCCCGCGCCGGACGGGCCGATGATGGCGACCTGTTCGTTCGCGCCGATGTGCAAGTCCACGCCACGCAGCGCCTGGACGCCGTTGGCATGGGTAACGCTGACCTGGGTCAGTTGCAGGGTCATTTGAGCAGTTCGGCGGCGCGTGCGGCTTCCTCGATGCCCTTGTAGTTCTCAGGCTTGGTTTCGATGAAGCGGCTGGCGGCTTGCAGGTCGAGGATTTCCTTGTCCTTCGGATTGGCCGGGTCGAGGGCCAGGAAGGCGGCCTTGATCTTGGCTGCCAACGCGGGGTCGAGGGTTCCGCGCACTGTCCAGTTGTAGTCGAAGTAGGCTGGGGTGGTGGCGAAGACCTTGACCTTGGTCGTGTCGACCTTGCCGGCTGCCACCAGTTTTTCCCAGACGCTGGCGTTCAGTACCCCGGCATCCACTTTGCCGGCCTGGACCCAGGCGACGGTGGCGTCGTGGGCGCCCGAATAGCCGACACGACTGAAGTAGCTCTCTGGCTTGATACCGTCCTGGAGCATGAAGTAGCGCGGCATGAGACTGCCGGATGTCGACGATACCGAACCGAAGGCGAACGTCTTGCCCTTGAGGTCGGCCAGGGATTTGACGGTCGGGTCGGCGGTGATGAATTTGCTGGTGAACTGGGCGTCCTGTTCGCGCTGGACCAGCGGGATGGCGTTGCCGGTTTTCAGGCGCGCCTGGACGAAGGTGAAGCCCCCCAGCCATGCCATGTCGATCCGGTCGGTGGCCAGTGCCTCGACCACGGCCGGGTAGTCGCTCACGGGGACGAACTCGACCTTCATGCCGGTTTGCTGTTCCAGGTAAGCCCCCAGCGGCTTGAACTTGCGCAGCAGCTCGGTGGGAGCCTCATCGGGAATCGCGCTGACTTTCAGGGTGTCGGCGGCCTGCGCCAGCCAGCTGCAAAACGACAGGGCAACACCAGCGGCCAACGCCAGGGACGGCTTGAGCATGGAAGATCTCCGGTAAGAAAGGCAAGGAATGTCGAAGCATCACGCCCACATGGAGGGCGGTACGCCGTTCTGTGAGGGTAGACGAAGGAGAGGGATGTTAACCGTTTCTGGTTGTGAACTCACCCAATCCCCTGTGGGAGCGAGCTTGCTCGCGATAGCGGCGTGTCAGTCACGAACCTTGCCACTGATCCTCCGCTATCGCGAGCAAGCTCGCTCCCACGGGGGGGCTGTGGTGGACGGGAGAACCGAGGCCTCTGTCAGGTGAGGCCTCGGCGAACAGCAGGTCAGAACAGCTTGGTGAACAACCAGTAGAGGCTACCGGACAGCAGGATGGCGGCAGGCAGCGTCAGTACCCAGGCCATCAACAGGTTGCGGATGGTGCGCATCTGCAGGCCAGAGCCGTTGGCGACCATGCTGCCGGCCACGCCGGAGGAGAGCACGTGGGTCGTTGACACCGGCAAGCCGAACATGTCGGCGGCACCGATGGTGAGCATGGCGACGGTTTCGGCCGAGGCGCCTTGGGCGTAGGTCAGGTGGGTCTTGCCGATTTTTTCACCCACTGTCACCACGATGCGTTTCCAGCCGACCATGGTGCCCAGGCCGAGGGCGATGGCCACGGCGATTTTCACCCACAGAGGAATGAAGCGCGTGGAGGTGTCGATCTGCTGTTTGAACAATTGCAGCTGGGCGCTGGTGTCGGCATCGAAGTTACCGACCTTGTTCTTGTCCATCAGGCGAATGGTTTCGCTGGTCAGGTACATGTCGTTGCGCACGTTGCCCACGGCTTCGGCCGGCACCTTGGCCAGCGAACCGTAGCCCTTGACCTCGGCGCCGATGCTGCCGGTCATGGCGGCCAGGGCCGGCACCAATTGAGGCGTCGCTTCCTTGCTGCCAACGTAGGTGGTAAGGATCGCTCGCGGGTCTGTCGGGGCCGGTAGCGGCGAGTGCTTCACCAGGGCTTGCTGGGTGACTTGCGCCACAGCGGCGAATTGCAGGGCTTGATCGGCGGGCATGGTGCGGTTCAGCGCATACGCCATCGGCAGGGTGCCGACCAGGATCAGCATGATCAGGCCCATGCCTTTCTGGCCGTCATTGGAACCGTGGGCGAATGACACACCGGTGCAGGTCAGGATCAGCATGCCGCGAATCCACCAGGGCGGCGGAGTGTTGCCTTCCGGCGCCTTGTACAGCGAGCGATTCTTGACGAAGGCCCGCAGCGCCAGCAACAACAACGCCGCGCAGCCGAAGCCCACCAGTGGCGAGAGCAGCAATGCATAGCCGATCTTGGTCGCCTGGGCCCAGTCCACGCCGCTGGTGCCGTCGCGCCCGTGCATCAAGGCATTGGCGACGCCCACGCCAATGATCGAGCCGATCAGGGTGTGGGACGACGACGCCGGCAAGCCCAGCCACCAGGTGCCCAGGTTCCAGAGGATGGCGGCGATCAGCAGGGCGAAGATCATGGCGAAGCCGGCGGAGGAACCGACTTGCAGGATCAGTTCAACCGGCAGCAAGGCGATGATACCGAAGGCCACCGCGCCGCTGGCGAGCAGCACCCCGAGGAAGTTGAAGAAGCCCGACCAGGCCACGGCGACGTTCGGCGCCATGGAGTTGGTGTAGATGACGGTGGCCACGGCGTTGGCGGTGTCGTGGAAACCGTTGACGAATTCGAAGCCAAGGGCAATCACCAGCGCCACCCCCAACAGCAGGAACGGCGTCCAAGTGGTCACCACGGTGCCGAGTTCGTTCATGTCGTGCATCAGGCTGTAAGCGGTAAACAGCAGGCCGCTGCCCAGTACCGCGAAAAACACCACCAGGGTGAGCACGCTTGGCTTGCGGTTGAGTTGCGGTCTCGAGCTGGGGGCGATGGCACTCGAGGAGTCCATGGTCAGGGTCTGGTTCGTCATGATGAAATCCGGCTCAGTGAGCGGTGGAAGTGGGGGCTCGGTGCCGGGCGTCCCTGCCTGGCGGGTCTCAGTAGACCTGGGGCACGATGAGCTCCGGTGGCGTCGGACTGCGGGAGTAGTCTTCCTGGCGTACCCGCTGCGGCAGTTCGATGGTCGGCAGCTCCACCTCTTCATAGGGCATTTGCCCAAGCAGGTGATGGATGCAGTTGAGCCGGGCCTTTTTCTTGTCGTCGGCCTGCACCACCCACCAGGGAGCTTCGGCGATGTGGGTGCGTTCGAGCATGATTTCCTTGGCCTTGGTATAGGCCTCCCAGCGCCGACGGGACTCCAGGTCCATGGGGCTGAGCTTCCATTGCTTGAGCGGGTCATGGATGCGGCTGAGGAAGCGCAGGTGTTGTTCCTGGTCGGAAATGGAGAACCAGTACTTGATCAACTGGATGCCGGAGCGGGCGAGCATCCGTTCGAATTCCGGCACGGTACGGAAGAACTCTTCGTACTGTTCGTCGGTGCAGAATCCCATGACTTGCTCGACCCCGGCGCGGTTGTACCAACTGCGGTCGAACAGCACGATTTCACCCGCCGCCGGCAGGTGCGAAACATAGCGCTGGAAGTACCATTGAGTCCGTTCACGGTCGTTGGGGGCGGGCAGGGCAGCGACGCGACACACCCGGGGATTGAGCCGCTGGGTAATGCGCTTGATCACGCCACCCTTGCCGGCGGCGTCGCGCCCTTCGAACAGGATCACGACCTTGTGCCCGGTCTTGACCACCCAACTTTGCAGCTTCACCAGTTCGCCCTGAAGGCGGAACAGTTCGCTGAAATACAGGCGTCGGATTCCTTCTCGCTGTTATCCGGGGCGTGTTCATCGAACAAGGCGTTCAGGTCATGCCCGTCTTCGGATAGCTCCAGCTCCAGTTCTTCGTCGCTGTGATCAAGCAGTTCGCGGTGGATGCGCTGTACCAAGGTGTCCTGGGTTGAAAGCATGATGGAAAACTCGGTCGTGGAGGCGCCATCCACGCTAGTTGCAATTTGTTACATAGTAGTGACCGCCATCTGTGCTTCATGCGCTGTCCTCGGCTAAAACAGTGATTCGGGCAATCAGGGCTTATCAATAACGCACGAGTACACAGGAGCCGCTGGAAATTTCGCCGACGCGCGTTTGTTTCCAGGCGGGGCTCAAGGGGTGTCATCCAGGTGTCATCGAACCCATGGCAGGATCTTCGCAAACCATCGTGGGATGCCCGCAGCGCTTATGCCTGCTGGCTGATGAATCAAGGAACACCGCTATGAAAGGCGACGCCCCCCTGTTCGCGGCCATTGACCTGGGCTCCAACGCCTTTCGCCTGATGATTGGCCAGTCGGTCAAGCGCAATCGACAACGGGTGATCCAGGAAGTGAAAACCCTGCGCGAGCCGGTCCGATTGGCCGAGGGCCTGCAAGCCGGGGCCCTGGACGAACTGGCGCTGGATCGAGGCTGGCAGGCCCTGGCCCGATTTGGCAAAAAGCTGCGTGGCTTTGAAGCCGGAAGGGTGCGGGCGGTGGCGACCAGTGCCGTGCGCGAAGCGGCCAATGCCCAATTGTTCCTGGCCAGTGCCGAGCGGCACCTGGGGTTTCGGATCGACGTGCTGTCCGGGCATGAAGAAGCCCGGCTGGTGTATGCCGGTGTCGCCCATGCGGTGCCCGGTGTCGAGCGGACGCGACTGGTGGTGGACATCGGCGGTGGCTCGACCGAACTGATTCTGGGGCAGGGCGCCCAGCCGCTGTTGACGGAAAGCATTGCCATCGGCAGCGGTACCTTCGGCGCGCGTTACTTTGCAGGCGGACGCATCACCGCTCAAGCGCTGCTGGAGGCTGAACGCGTGGCCGTCCTGCAGTTTGAAGCGATGGCGGCGCGTTATCGCGCGCAGGGCTGGCAGCAGGTGATCGGCTCTTCCGGTACGGCGCGGATGTTGGCCAAAGTGCTCAAGGCCAATGGTCTCAATGACGTTGGACAAGGCGGCATTACCTACAGCGGGTTGTTGCGCCTGTCGTTGCGGCTGCTGGAAGTCGGCCATGTCGACCGCCTCAGATTGGCCGGCTTGCAGAGCCATCGCCTGGGTATCCTGCCCGGTGGCCTGGCGATCATGCTGGCGGCGTTCAAGGTCTTTGGCATTACAGACATGATCGTTTGCGAAGCGGGCCTGAGGTTTGGTGTCCTTCATGACCTGATGCACAAACACTGACACTGATGGCCTGTTGTGCAAGGCCGGTTATCCGCGACGGCTCAAGGTCGAGCGTCAGCGCCCTTTGGTTATCCTCCTTTGCCAGATTCAGCATTTCCTCGCCTGGGCGGCCGGTATGTCCGGTGATCGCAAAGCGTCGATCTGGATCAGGATGATTGCGCGAACGGGGCTTTTCGCTCTTTCGATCTGCAGTCAGTGAAGGCACAATGCGCATCCTTTTTTGGCTCGCCTTGCCCGGAGGCCTCGAAAATGATCAAAACGCCGTACTACCTCATCGACAAACAAAAGCTGCTGGCGAACATGCAGAAGATCGCCTATGTGCGTGAGCAGTCCGGGGCCAAGGCCTTGCTGGCGCTCAAGTGCTTCGCCACCTGGTCGGTGTTCGACCTGATGCAGCAGTACATGGACGGCACCACGTCGTCGTCGCTCTACGAACTCAAGCTCGGCCGGCAGAAATTCGCGGGCGAGACCCACGCCTACAGCGTGGCCTGGGCCGACGATGAGATCGAGGAGATGCTCGCCAACTGCGACAAGATCATCTTCAACTCCATCGGCCAGTTGCAGCGCTACACCGAGGCGTCGGCCGGCAAGGTCCGCGGCCTGCGGGTCAACCCGCAAGTGAGCAGCTCCGATTACCTGCTGGCCGACCCGGCGCGACCGTTCAGCCGCCTGGGCGAATGGGATCCGGTGAAAATCGAACAGGTCATCGAGCATATCTCCGGGTTCATGTTCCACAACAACTGCGAGAACGGCGATTTCGGTTTGTTCGACCAGATGCTGGGCACGATCGAGGAGCGTTTCGGTCATCTATTGCATAAGGTCGAGTGGGTCAGCCTCGGTGGCGGCATCCATTTCACCGGCGAGGGCTACGCCCTGGACGCCTTTTGCGCACGGCTCAAGGCCTTCTCGCAGAAGTATGGCGTGCAGGTCTACCTGGAACCGGGCGAGGCCGCGATCACCCAGAGCGCGTCGCTGGAAGTCACCGTGCTCGACACGCTCTACAACGGCAAGCATCTGGCCGTGGTGGACAGTTCCATCGAGGCACACATGCTCGATCTGCTGATCTATCGCCTGGACGCCAAGCTGGCACCGAGCGAGGGCGAACACACCTACATGGTGTGCGGCAAATCCTGCCTGGCTGGAGACATCTTTGGCGAGTACCAATTCGATCGTCCGCTGGCGATCGGCGATCGGCTGTCGTTCATCGACGCAGCAGGTTACACCATGGTCAAGAAAAACTGGTTCAACGGCCTTAAAATGCCGTCCATCGTTGTGAAGCAACTCGACGGCAGCGTCGAGATGGTTCGCGAGTTTGTTTACGACGACTACTTGTCCAGCCTCTCTTGAGCTGGCGGAAGGAGAAATAAAGAAATTGAAGAAGAACGTACTTATCATTGGTGCAGGAGGTGTCGCCAAGGTGGTGGCCCACAAGTGCGCGCAGCACAACGACGAGCTCGGTCGTATTGCTATCGCGTCGCGCAACATCTCCAAATGCCAGGCCATCATCGACAGCGTCAAGGCCAAGGGTAGCCTCAAGCAACCCGCCGACATCAAGGCCTTTGCACTGAACGCTATGGATGTCGAAGCGACCAAGGCGCTGATTCGCGAAACCGAGTCGCAGATCGTCATCAACGTCGGCTCTGCTTTCCTCAACATGTCGGTGCTGCGTGCCTGCATCGATACCGGCGTGGCCTACCTGGACACCGCCATCCACGAAGAACCGGGCAAGGTCTGCGAGACGCCGCCCTGGTACGGCAACTACGAGTGGAAGCATCTCCAGGAGTGCCAGGAGAAGAACATTACTGCCATTCTCGGCGTGGGCTTCGACCCGGGTGTGGTCAATGCCTATGCGGCACTGGCGCAACAACAGCATTTCGACCGCATTGATTCGATCGACATTCTCGACGTCAATGCTGGCTCCCATGGTAAATATTTCTCCACCAATTTCGACCCGGAAATCAATTTCCGTGAGTTCACCGGACAGGTGTGGAGCTGGCAGGACAGCCAGTGGACCAGCAACACCATGTTCGAGGTCAAGCGTACCGACGACTTGCCAGTGGTTGGCTTGCAGAACCTGTACCTGACCGGTCATGACGAAGTGCACTCGCTGTCGAAGAACCTCGACGTGCCCAACGTGCGTTTCTGGATGAGCTTCGGCGAGCACTACATCAATGTGTTCACCGTCCTCAAGAACCTCGGCCTGCTTTCCGAGCAACCGGTCAAGACCGCCGAAGGCCTGGAAGTCGTACCGCTGAAAGTGGTCAAGGCCGTGCTGCCTGACCCGAGCTCGCTGGCCCCGGGCTATACCGGCAAGACCTGCATCGGTGACCTGGTCAAGGGCGTCAAGGATGGCCAGCCGCGCGAGATGTTCATCTACAACGTGGCCGACCACGAGGACGCCTACGCCGAAACCGACAGCCAGGGCATTTCCTATACCGCCGGCGTGCCAACCGTGGCCGCGGCCTTGTTGGTGGCCCGTGGCGAGTGGGACGTGCAGCGCATGGTCAACGTCGAAGAGCTGCCTGCCGAGGCATTCCTCGAGGCGCTGGATGTGATGGGTCTGCCGACGCGCATCAAGGACGAGCATGGAGACCGTCCCTGGAACCAGAACGCCTGACGGACTCCAGGCCGGTTCCACCCTGGCTCCCCCGATAGGAACTGCAGAATCGCTCTGGATTCTGCAGGCGATTGAACCAGGAGATTCACCGTCGCGTGACTACCTGGCAATCCGCGGGAAGCCTTGAAGAAATGCTCCGTATCGAAAGATACGGGGCATTTTTCGTTTAGGGCCCCATCAAATAACTTCGTGATAAGGCGCCTGTTCCCGCTGGCACGCGGGGTAGGAGCTGTCGAGCGGAGCGAGGCTGCGATCTTTCCCCAGACACTTGAGTCTCAAGCGAAAGATCAAAAGATCGCAGGCTTCGCCAGCTCCTACAGAGCCCGGGGGCCCCCAGGACAAAACCGCCCTAGTAGAAAACCTCGCCATGAACGATCACTCGACCTTACGATTGCGCTTCACGGCCCAGGAGAAACAATCAGTGAAACCCTTCAGAATTCGCGAGCTGCAAATGACCGATGTGCAAGCGCTGCTGGACTTCGAAGTCCATAACCGTGAATGGTTCGAGTCGCAGATCGACGCACGCGACCCAGCGTTTTATTCATGGACGGGCGTCACCGATCACATTGAAGGCTATCTGGCCGATTTCGCCGTGGGCGTCTGGCACCCGTTTGTGATCGAAGACGCCAGCGGGAGAATAGTGGGGCGGGCGAATTTGAAAGGCATCCATTCACCACGCGGTTGCGCCGAGGTGGGCTACCGCATTGATCAACGCGCTTGCGGGCAAGGGCTGGCAACGCAGGCCCTGAAACATCTGATCGAGGCGGCGCGGATGCGTTGGGGGCTTACGCAACTGGTGGCTTATGTCTATGAGCACAACATCGGCTCAAGGAAGGTCCTTGAGCGGTGCGGGTTTGTGGCTGAGGTGCTGTCGTGTGACCACCAAACCGGGAGTTCCTCCAGATGGTGTAAAACCCTTCAAGTGGAACTCCCGACGATCCAATCCTGAGGCCACGGCCACCTGTGCCACAACGTCCATGTTTCGGAATCAGGCATTTTTTCTCTCGCGCTCCTTAAGTAACTCCAGTGTCCTCGAGTCGACACTCACGCCACCACTCAGCGCCTGGGCATACGCCGAATGCTCGCCCGCGGCCGCTGCGAACAGCGTCATGCAGGACGCGAATTTCATGGCGTCGAGTGTCCCCAGGAGTTTCTCTACCGTGACTTCCGAGTCCAGGACGGCGCGGGTTGCGCGCTCGAGTCGTGGTCCCAGAAGCGGGTGATGCAAATAGTCGCGCGCCTCTTCCAGGTCGCGCAGGCCGTAGTAGGTGGCGTTCTCGCTGACACCCAGGCCGCGTAATTGGGGAAAGATGAACCACATCCAGTGGCCTTCCTTACGACCGTGCCGTAGCTCGAGTAAAGCGCGGTCATAGGTTGCCGCTTGCGCCTGGACAAAACGCTCCAGTGATTCGGTCATACGAGCCTCTGATACGGTTTCAAGGTTGAAGAATGAAGCGCGTCCAGGTTCGATCAAAAGTGGTGGCTTTATGACGTCATGGTCCGGCGCGTATCGGTAGTCTCGATCATCACCCCCATCCAGAACGAGGGCAAAGCCTATAGCACACTTGCGCTATAGCGCCGGTCGGCACTCGACCCTAACCTATGAGCGCTATCGGGTTTTCGATCGGTCGCAACGAGCCTATTTGAACAAGGATCTGTTTTTTGAAAAGCACACCTGCCAGAAAGTCCAGCATCTGCCCGGCTTATCGCAAGCGCCTTGCAACGGCATTCGCCGTCTCGGCCCTTGTCGCCAGTGGCTGGGGTTCTTTTATTGCCGGTGCGTCGGCTTCCACTGCCAGTGAGACATCCTCCGCGGCTTGCACCAACGAGGCGGATTTCCAGGCCGGGACGGTGGTGGAGTATGAAAGCCGGGACAACCTGTCGCCAGCCACCAGTCGCGGTAAAACCGAGACGCTCGGACGCGAGGCGTTTGCCGGCGCCAATCCGGTAGCTTCGGTGCACACGTCGTTCCTGAACAATGCGCCGTTTTTCCTGACGACGACCTTCGCCGAGATCAAGGATGGTCGGCTGGTTCGTTACGGTGATCGCCATGGTGCCGGGGCATCGTTGATGACCACCACCTACCAGCCTCCCGCTTCCACACCGATTGATCTGCAACCTGGGCAGACCGTCACCGTCAGCTACAAAAACAAAGCGGTGAGCGCCGGGGGAACGGTCGAGTTCGATGTCGTCGAGAAGCTGACTTATAACGGGCGTGAAACGATCAAGACGGCCCTGGGGACGTTTGATACCTGCAAGTTCACCAATGAAATCTCCACGGGCCCGGTTTCGGCCGAGCAGCCGAAACAGGTTGTCGTTGTCCAGAATTGGTTTCCCGCGGACGGACCTTATCGTGGTCAGTCGATCCGATCCGTCACGCCTGCGGCCAATGGCGTCCCCCAGAGAATCAGTGAAGTCGTCAAGATGCAGTATGGGACGCGATGAGAGACGCGTCTCGGATCGGAAGATTTGCCGGATGATCGTGGCAGATGAGCATCCGCTGTTCCGAGAGGGGATGATGGTGTTGTTGGAGCGCCTGATACCTGACGCAATGATCGAACAAGCAGGAAGCCTGGAGGAAGTACGGACACTGGCAACGAATGGACAACCTCTCGATACGCTGATTCTTGAAATACGTCTTCCCGGCCTGGGTTCCATCAACGAGCTCGCGCAGTTGCGCCAGGCACTCACGCACACTGTGGTGATTGTGGTTTCGACCCTGGATGACAGCGATGTCATTGGCCGTGTCATGGCCACCGGTGTAGACGGGTTTGTCGGCAAGAGCCTTTCCCCCGACCAGGTCGGCCAGGCCATCGCCGATATTCGCCGTGGCGAAGTGCTGGTCAAGTACGAGCCTTCGGGCCCGCTGCCACTCGGTCCCGATGATGACATGAGCAAGCTCACGTCACGGCAGCGAGAGGTCTGGCAATTGATTGCCGAAGGCAAGACCAACAAGGAAATCGCCGCGGCGCTTGAGATTTCTCCCTTCACCGTGCGCATTCATGTCTCTTCGTTGATCCGCGCGCTGAACGTTCCCAACAGGGCGGTGGCCGCTGCTCGTTTTGCCGGGCGCGAGGCGCTTCAGACCTTGCGCTAAGCGCCTCAGACCTTCGATCCGGCATGTGCAACCTCGGTATGCGAGGTGTCATGGAATTTCGCCTGGGACTTGCCCGCACGCTTGGCCCGGTAGAGTGCTTCATCGGCCTGGGCCAACGCATCGGCAAACTCGCCGTCGGTCCACAGCGTCCCGCCGATGCTGCAGCCGACCGTGATCGACTCCCCGGCCAGCACGACCGGCTCGGCCAGTTTGGCGATGATGCGCTGGGCGGCACCCTGCATGCTGGACAAGGATTCTCCGGTACGCAGGCGCAGCAGCAAGACGAATTCATCCCCGCCGTGGCGGACAGCGATGTCGCCATCGCGCACAGCGCCCAGGAGCCGGAGGCCGACCTCCTGGAGCAATGCATCGCCAACGGCATGGCCGAAGCAATCGTTGATGGGTTTGAACCCGTCGAGATCCAGGCACAGCACGCCGAAGCCAGGCTGTACCTCGACCTCGCTGCGTACCGCCTCGATGTACTTTTCCAAGGCTGCCCGATTCGGCAGGCCGGTGACGACATCGCGGTAGGCGATACCCTCGACCACCGCCAACTGACCCCTTTTTCGGGTGAGGCTGTCAACGAGGTGCCGGATCGCAACACTCAGCGTTTCGACTTCGCGCGTCCCCTTGAGCAAGGGAATCCCCACATCGGCGCCTTCGGAAAGGCGCGCGGC
Organism: Pseudomonas sp. R151218B TE3479; assembly: GCF_053629195.1. Taxonomy (NCBI): domain Bacteria; kingdom Pseudomonadati; phylum Pseudomonadota; class Gammaproteobacteria; order Pseudomonadales; family Pseudomonadaceae; genus Pseudomonas; species Pseudomonas sp. R151218B TE3479. The sequence goes on along the minus strand of NZ_JBRJHV010000001.1, from coordinate 5,006,716 downwards.
GGCTTCGGCGATGACGTTCACCGGACCGGTGAGAATACCTGCCATGATCCATCCGATGATCGCGAACAGGATGGACAGCAGGCCGCCCCAGATGAGTATTTCATTGCGCATCTCACGTGCTGCCGCAAAGGCGATCTCGGCAGGCTGGCGTGTCACCACGGTCCACCCCAGGCCGGGATAGTCGTCGACGCCGGCACTTTGCGCCGCCCCTGCCAGATAGAGCTTGCCGTCCGGCCAGCGCTCGACCGACCAGCTTTGTCCGCGCCCGTCGAGCGCGACACCGGCGGGCTTGCCGATCATGTCCTTGGGGCCCAGCAAGAGGGTGCCGTCCTTGCTGATGACCAGAAACTCCAGGCCAGGCAGGCGCTCCTGCAAGGGTTCGAAAAGCGATCGGCCAACTTCCGCAGCCCATTCCCAGGAAAGATGCGCCGCGAGCACCCCCGTGAGATTCCCGGCGACGTCCTTGATTGGCATGCTGATATCGACGAATTTCATCGCTTCCCCGGAAGGATTCGGCAGCAGCTTGGCCAGCAGGACGGCTTCGTGGACATCGCCAATGAACGTCTTTTCCCGCGCGCTGGCAAAGACCGGCCGTTGCGAGATGTCGGCGCCTGCGAGCACCCCGTTGGTCGATGCGACGACTTTGCCGTGGGCATCGGTGAGGCCGATCCAGGAATAGTTCGGGAATTGCTGGCTAAGGTGGTCGAGCAGGGCGCGTGCTTCGCCGGGGTTCGCAGTGTTGCGCAGGGTTTCCAGCTTGCTCAGGACCGTGAGCGCTTTTGACCGGTTACTCATGTCGCGATCAAGGCGATCGATCATCGAGTAGGCATATTCGCTCAGTTGCAGCCCGGTTTGCTCCTTGAGCCGCGAAATGGAGGACTCGCCGATGACGGTGCCGAAGATGCAACTGAGGAGCAGCACCACCAGCGCCACGACGATGGCGAAGCGTGCCCGTAAGCTTTGGAAGAGAGGGATGTACATGTTGGGCTGCCATGGGATGGGATGGGAAGGCCTTTATTCCATGGCGATCTGGGCATGCATCCTCTCAAAATTTTCCAGTTTGGGGTACTGGTCCGGTAATCGCTGAGCGCGATGGCAGGAGCAAGGTCACTATATGTCAGGCAGTGGCTGAGCGATCCCCTTGAGGCTGTCCTTGGATACGGATCACGGCGCTTGAAAGGTCTCTACGGTCGAAGATCCCACGACCGGACGCCCTGCGAATAAGGCAAGGCGCCGCTCCATCTGCCGCTTACAACCAGTACCGCAAACCAAGCATCAGGGACTGGGCGTTGTACTCCGTTTGCACATCGCCCTGGGGCAAGCCCTGGATATCGCCGAAGTGCGCTTCGCCGGTCTTGAAGTAGCGATAATCCAGGGACATGGACCAATGTTCGCTGAGCTCGTAAGCGACCCCGGCGCCGAGTTGCCAGGCCGAGACGGTGTCGCGATGGGTGTCGCCGAACTCGACGCCGCCGGCTTCCAGGCCGGTGATGGTCAGCACGGCGTAGCCCAGGCCACCGCCCACATACGGGGTGAACCGGCTCAAGGGGGCAGGCAGATTCGTGACGTCATACCAGAGGTTGGCCATGAGGCTGGTGGCTTCCTCTTCGCCTTTGCCGTCGATGCTGCCGCCACCTTCGTAGACCCGGTGATTGAACTGGGTCAGGGTGTTGCGGCGGTAGCTCAGTTCCACTTCAGGCCTTAGCCCGACCGGGAATCGCCAGCCCAGTGCCAGGCCGGTGGCGAAGCCGGAATGCACCGGTTGGTTGAATTCCATTTCGACGAAGTCAAGGTCGTTCTGGTTAAGGTCCTGCTCAGCGACCCAGTTCACGCCGCCCATGCCACTGACATAGGGGCCGAGTGTGTCGGCGAAACTCGACGCTGGGGCGGTAAAACCCAGGCCAATGATGCCCATGACGAGATACCGGGGGTTGTTCTGTAGGTTCATGCTAGATCCGAAATGTTGCTGTTATCGATAAGTAGGCAAAGACGTTCATACGAGGTGCAAGGGCGTCGCGGTTTTCCCGCGCGCCGATGCGCCAATGGCCCGTTGTTCAGCCAGCCTGCACAGGTTGTCCAGTGCGATGGTCATTGCCTCGGTCAGGGCTTTGCGCAGCAGCCCGCGGTACAGGAAACTCAACGGCCCCGAGATCTTCGCGCTATGGATGACATGGGTTTCACCGGCAGAGAGCCTGCGCATCCGATGATCGAATTCGAGGTCGATCCAGAGCAGCCGGGCGCTGTTGCGATAACTTTCGTGCGGACTCACGGCTTCCAGTTTCAGAGGCATCGTCAAGCCATTCTTGAGAACACATTGGCCGCGGGTTCCCGCCTGGAACGGACCGTCGAGTTGACACTGGCGGACGTCGGTATCCCAGAGCGGCGCTTCGGGAAAATTGCTCCAGAGCTTCCAGATTTCAGAAGGGGGCGATTTGACTATGACTTGCACGTTGACATCGTTCATGGCGACACCTTGGTTGTGGGGGACACGGTCATGCTGGGTGGGCAGCTCCATCAATGCTCAGGCCGCCGGTGCCGATTGACTCAGCACCTGGGCGGTAATGCTGGCTTGACCGATTTTTTCGCCCCGATTGAACAGGTCGATGTAGATGCGATTGGTCTTGAAGGCCTGGAGCGACGCATCGAAACCGGCTTGCGGCGCCAATGACAGCGGGCTGTTCCTGGGGATGGGCCGATCCAGGGTGAAGCTCAAGGCCAGCAGGTTCATCGGGGTATTGAGTGGGATCCGCAGGTGGCTGTGGGCGATCTGCATGTAGCACTGGCGAGCCACTTCGAGGAAATACACCATCGAGTAGTGCTGGGGATCGCCTGTCTGGAAGAAGTGTTCCGGCGGCAGTTTCACGGTGTCCACGCTCAGGCCCTGGGCGACGCCGCTCATGTCACTGACGATGACGTTTTCCGCCCGGGCCTTGTGCAACAGGGCCTTGTCGCGGCAGGGCGTGGCGCTGAATTCGCCGGCCGGCGAGGTCTCGAATGCCGAGCTGTAGGCCATTGCGAGGACGCAGGTGCACATCACTTTTCCGGCTTGCATGACCTTCGCATTGAACACCTGGGGGGCTTCGCCTTGTTCGACGTGCAGATCGACCGTGCCCTGCTTCTGGACGTAGTGCTGGAACTTGATCGTCAGGGTATTGATGTAGGCGACCCGCCCGCTCAGAGGCGGCATGGCCAGTTCGAGCAGTTGCAGCACGCCCTCCAGCAGCAAGATGCCCGGGATGTGATCCAGGGGATGATCGAAGAAGTACGGGTGCGCTTCATTCACCACGAGTTGGGCGTGCAGCGACTGAGGGGTGCGCTGGGCGTTGGTGATCACGCTGTGTTCGGCGCTGCGCTGCCAGTGCGCCGGGCGCTGGGCGGTATCGCCACGGTGCAGGGCGAACAGGCTTTCCATGGCGCGCACCCGTACCCGCAGCCCGGAGAGCAGGGTGCTGGTGAGCATGTCGCTGAGCTGCTGCACGTCGACGCCATCGTTCTGCGGCTCGCGGACCAGGCTGACAGGCGTGATGACCTGCTGCAGTTCGTGGGATGACGAATGGGCAAAGCGCAACATGAACGGATGCTTGATGGGCGAGCCGACCTCGACGGTGGCCGGGCTCCACTGGCGAAGCTGCTCGGTAAACAGCCACATCACCACCTTGCCGGCCTCGCGCACTTCAATCACGGTATGGGTCGCGCCCCGCAACATCACCGCCAGCAGGGTTTCGATGCCACTGGCTTCAGCGAGGAAACCGGTGATTTCCTGCAGCGATCCGCTGGCAGGCGTCGCAACGGGCTGCAACTCGCAGACTTCAACGTTCGGACAGTGGCCGGGCGCTTTGCCCAACAACCGGCAAGCCTCTTCCAGCGAGCCCGCCGCATGGGCGAGGACCGCGGCGCGGATCACCAGCAAGGGTTTGTCGGTGGCCTGGGGTTGATAGCGACGCAGCGCGATCAACCCCAGGCCTTCACCTTGCTGGGTCGCGCTGCACCGAGCGCGCTCGACCTCGATTTCACCACTGACAAAACGCCCGGCGCCGAGCAGGAGCGTGGTGATGCCGTTGTCGAGCCATTGCGGCGAGGCCAGTAAGGTTTGCCAGAACAGGCCCGCCGTGCCGACCAGGGTTTGATGGAAACCCTTGAAGTCAAAAATCTGCGCCGGGTAGCCGGACAGCATGTTTGGCAACATGGTTGCCACGTCGGTCACCTCGACGCCCGGCGCCGCACCTTGCGCTCGGGAATAGAAGTTGTGGGCGCTGCTATAGGCGTTGCTGAAGCGTTCGCCGCCCATGTTGCAGCACATGACCATCGCGGTGCCGGGCGAACCGGCCACGCCCGGCAAGCGCCGCAGCAAGTGATTGACGCGATCGGTGATCAACAGTTTGAACGGATCGACATGGGCCAGCGGCTTGGGCCCCATGCCGAAGCCGTCGATATCGATGACGTGGTCCTGGGCGAGGAATTTGCCCACCAAAGGCTGACCGGGAGCCGGGGTGTAATCAACGAAGCGCCCATAAGGAAACACGACCGAGGGTGCGGCGGGTTGGTCGAGCTGCTGCTGGAATGCTTGCAACGAGCGGTGACTGCCCAGCGCTGCTTCAGCCTCGACAATGGCAAGGTCCAGCATCAGCACGCCGGAGGTGGTTGCGGGGGCTGCGCCAGGGTGGTCTTCGGGCAGGTACTCGTCCACCACCAGGTGCGCGTTGGCACCGCCAAAACCAAAGCTGGAGATGCCAATCCGGATCGCCGACGGACGCGCTTCCAAAGGCTGTACCTGCTGGGTGGCGAGTCGCAGGCAGGTGTCGTCGACCTTGGTGCTGGGGCGGTAGCCGGGCTGCGGTGGAATGCTTTTGTGGCGCAGTATCATCAAGGCCTTGGCGAGCGACGCACCGCCAGCGGCGGCCAGGGGATGGCCGATGACCGACTTGATCGAACCGATGGTGATTTTCCGGTCGTCCGGGCGATGGGGGGCGAAGAAGCTGTTCAACGAGGCCAACTCCGTCGCATCCCCCAGCGGTGTACCGGTGCCGTGAGTCTCGATGTAGTCCACGTCCCTTGGATCGAGGCCGCGATAGGCACGTTGGTAAGCCGAGTACTGGGCCTGTTTGCCGGGGGCGAACACCGAGCCCTCGGCGCCGTCGGCGGACATGCCCAAGGCGCGCAAGACACCCAGGGGCCGACGCCGCGCCGTCAGGGCCTGGGCGACGGGTTCGACCAGAAACGCGACCGCACATTCGCCCGGCACAATGCCGTCGGCGTCCTGGCCGAAGGCTTCCATCCGCGCTCGCGCGGAAAACGCCGTCAACTGCGAGAACCCCAGGAACAGCGCCGGAGGCAGCACGGTGTTGAGGGCCATGACAATCGCACTGGCTGCCTGGCCACTGTTGACCAGCGCCTGGGCCATATCCAGGGCATAAGGGAACGAACTGCAGGCCGTGTCCACCGATAACGCCGGGCCACCCAAGGCAAAGGTCGCGGCCAGTGCCGCCACTTGTTCACCCGGTGTAAAACCCGTCGGCGCAGCGGTTTTTCCGGACATGCCGGTGACGAAATAGCTCTCGTCGCTCCAAGACGTAGCGACTACCAGCGCCGTGCGTTCGCCACCCAGTGGCGAGCCTTGTGCGGCGAGTTGGGTCAACAGCGTCTGAAGCACTTTCTTGCCGATGGCGACCTGCCGTCCTTCGTGCCGTGACGGGATCGAGGCGTCGTCGGTCAGGCAAAAAGCGCTGTCCAGGTACGTGCGATCCTTCTCGCCGGCCTTGGTTGAATAGATCGACGCCTTGTCCACTTCCCAGCGTGTCGACATCGATTCCATCGGTGCGACCTGCCCTTGGGCGAGCACCTGCCAGAGCGCCTCCGTTGACGGTGCCCCCGGAAACTCGCCCGCCATCGCGCTGAAGCAAAAATCGCCCGCTGCCGTTACTGCGCCACTCATACCCTGTCTCCTGATCACCAAAATGCTGGGTGACCTGTTCGGTCACCCGGATTCCATTCCTGTTGCTGCTGAGCTCAGCTCAGCCTGGCCAGCAGCGACAAGGCATCCTGGGGCGTGCGACGGGACATCAGCGCTTCACCGGCAAATTCGCTGGCCGAGCACTGCTGCGCCATGGATTGGCAGAGTGTCTCCCGGGCAAAGCCGTTGAGACCCAACTGGGCGAAAGGTGTCTGGATATCGATCGCCTGCGCTGCGTCCGGGATCAGTGGCGACAGGGCGCTGAGCAACAGGTTTTCTTCTTGCCCTTGAGTGTTTGTCGCGGCTGGGGAAGGCGCCGCCTGTGGCTGGGGATCGGCGAGGGCCGCTTGAATCAGGGCGATGGTTGCCTGCGGGAACTTGGCATTGGCCAGCTCGGAACTGTAAGCCTTGAGCTGTGGCCACAAGGCGACTACCGACTCGAGGAAATCCAGCTGCACCAGCGAATCCAGGCCCAGGCTTTCATAGCTTTGTGTCGGGTCGATCTGCTCGACCGTAAAGCCGGTGATCGCCGCCAATTGGTCGAGTACCCAGCCCTGGACATCTAACGCCGGTACCTGCGGGTCGGCTTCGAGCCGTGCCAGCAAGGCGGTCGGGGTCGGGGCATCGAAGAGCTGCGAGGTGAGTGCTTTCTTGTCCGGGAAATGCTGGCCCAGGGATTCGAAAATATCCACCAGCCCCAGCGAATCGATCCCCAGGCTTTCGAAACTTTGATCGAAGTCGATCTGTTGCGCCTGGAACCCGGTGACCGTGCTGATTTCGCTGCGCAACCATTGCCCGTAGCTGAGTGCGGTGAGTTGTTCGACGGTTTCGGCGGCGGGCACCGGGGCCAGTATTGTCGGGCTCGAGTGAACAGGCTCCAGCACCGCAACATTGTGGCCGACGGAAGTTTCGATCCCATGGGCATAGACGCCCTCGAGAACTTGTTGATGAGCATTGAAATAGTGGGCAGTAACGGATTCGGCCTGTTCCAACACCCGCAGCAATATCGCTTCTTTGGCGATATTGGATTCGCACAATGATTCAATGATCTTTTCGGACAGAGAGAAATAGCTGTGGGCTATTCTTCCGTTGGACACGATGAATTCCTGCACCACATCGTTAAGTTGCATGCGCATAAGGTTCTCCTAACCAAAGTCGGTGGATATTTCTATACAGAAGAAAGATCAGAAATCGCGGCCCAGGACTGGGCCGTGTTTATATCAATGCAGCAAACTGGCAGTAGCCATGGAGCGACTTAAAGTTGGAGTTCCATTGCGCCGATCTCGCAAGTCAGTGTTTTTCTGGCGCCCTTGAGCAACCCGGACCTTACGCTCAGATACGTCACCAGGGTCATGGCATCCGCGCCCTGGAAAGCGATGTAGCCGTCAGGACGAATCAGCATCAACGTGCCTTCCTTGGCGTGATAGCGCTTGTGCAGCCGCCAATCGGGGTCCAACAGTGTCGAGTGCCAGGCCGGTAGCCCGGCGCTGCTCAGGGCGTCGATCACGCAATAGGCCTTGATGCCTGGGTAGTCCTTTTCCACCGACTCGGCCAGCGCGTAATAGCCCGGCAATAACGGCGAAAACTGATCGGTCGCGCTGAAGATCAACAGCGTGAACGTTCCATGAAACAGGTCGATCAAGCGTTTCGTGGGCATCCCTTGCAGTTGCCACAACTCGACATCCGGCGCCAGTTGCCCGGCGCGGGGCGCGGCGGTCTGGAACTCGGGTTTTTTCCCTTTTTTGTTCCAGTTTTTGCGCTGCTTCTTCGTCAGCGATTCTTGGATGTAGTCACTCTTGTCATAGTGATACTGATGACCGGAAATCATCGACGGCAACCTGCGCTGGACCTTTTTCCGGTTGCTCAACAGCGGCAGGACATGGTCGCGCAGCCAGACCAGGGCGCGCCGCCGGACGGTAATCAGCCGTGTCAGGCGGTGTGCGGTGTTCTCGACTTCCAAGGCAACCGGATAACGCTCTTCGTTGTAGCTGTCGAGCAAGGACGGGGCCGCCAGGCCTTGATCGATATAAGCGATTTTCCAGGCCAGGTTATAGGCCTCGGAAACCCCCAGGTTCATCCACTGGCCACCGATGGGGCTGCCGATGTGCGCCGAGTCCCCCAGCAGGAACACCGAGCCCTGTTGCATCGTTTGCACGCGGCGATGCTGGAACGAGGCGATGGTGGTCGATGAGATGTTGGACAGCGTCATCTTTTGCCCGCGTCCTTCGCACAGGCGTTGGAAATTCTCCAGGCTCAAGGACGGGCGCTCGCCTTCGGGGGGCAGGTTGTAGGGCATTTCGATGAACAGCCGATAACGGGACTGGGCACTGATCGGTGCGACGGCCACATAACCGTCCTGCGCACCCAGGAAGAACGCACCCTCATCCTTGCTCCCGGACCACTGGATATCGGCATCGGCCAGCATGAAGAAGCGGTCGTAGGACGAACCTTCGAAGGTCATGTCCAGGCGTTTTCTGATGTTGCTGCGAGCCCCGTCACAGGCGGCCACCCAGCGACTGGTGAAGGTTTCGTCGGTGCCGTCGGCATGCTTGAGCGTCATGCGCACCGAACCTGGCAGGTTTTCGATGTCCACCAGTTCGGTGTTCCACTCCACCTCTGCGCCCAGTTCCTTGAGCCGCTCCAGGAGAATCTTCTCGGTTTGCGGCTGTGGCAGGCTCAGGAGCAGGGGATAGGTTGCGTCCAGATAGGAAAAGTTGTAGTTCAGGACCCGCTTGGCATTCGACTGCACGGAGAATTGGTTGATCGTGAAGCCGTCGTTGATGGCTTGCTCGGCAACGCCCAGGTCTCTGAAGATTTCCAGGGTCCGGGAGTGGATCGCCATCGCCTTGGTCGCCGTCGAAGGGCCGGCGTTCTTTTCAAAGATGCGAAACGCCACGCCCCATTTTTTCAACATGATTGCCAGGGACAGGCCAACGGGGCCGGCGCCGACGATCATGACGCTCGGGGCGCTGCCAGGGCGCTTGAAATGCGTGGGGGCCAACGTACTCAGAGTGTTCATCGGTCAGTACCAGTTTCTGTAGAAGGGAGAGTTGGCAATGCCGAGCAGGGCATCGTCGCCTGATGAGTCGCCGTAGGCATAAATGTAAAAATCATCAAGGTTGCTCAGGCAGCCTTTTAGCCGCGTGACTTTCTCTCGCTCTACACAGTTGGTACCGGATATCCCACCAGTCAGTTTGTTCTTTGCCGTGGCCAGGCGGGTGCCGCACACATAGTCGAACCCCGCGGCTCGGCCCCAGGGAATCAGGTAGTTTTCCGGCGAGTTGCTGACCAGGGCGGTGATGTGCCCCATGGATTGATGCCATTGCAGACGCCGCAACGCCTCGGGCCTGAGCCAGCGCGGGAGCTGTTCGCTGATGAAGTACTTGGCGTGTTCGCGTTCTTGCTCCACCGACAGCCCGCCCAGGTAACAGGCGATGAAGGCCAGGCGCGCTTGCATCAGCGGCGTGATGCCCAGGATCACGCTGAGCATCTTGGGCAGCAGGGGAATGATCCTGAGCCAGAACGAACGGGTGCCCACGATAAAGCGCATGTAGCGCCAGAACGTGTGGCGGTCGGTCAATGTGCCGTCGAAGTCGAAAACGGCCAGTACCGGTTGGGTGCTGTTAGCGTGCATGTGCCTCTTCCTTGAGCGAGATGATCTCGATGGTCTTGGGCAGCTTGAAGCCCGACAGGTAGCGCGAAAGCAGGGTGGAAAGTGCGTTCTGGGTCAGCTCGCCGGTCCCTTCGACGCACAGGTGCAGCACGTTGACTTCCTTGTGGTCCGGGACGATGTAGGCCCTGGCCCGCAGCACATCGGGGTGTTTGAGGGCGATGGATTCGATTTCCACCAGGTCGACCATCTGCGCCTTGATCTTCGAGATTCGCAGGCGTTGGCAAAAGAAAAACACATGCCCATCGTCGTCCCGCCAGACCAGGTCACCGCTGTGGAACCAGCCATCTCGGAAGAACCGGGCATTGCTCTCCTCGGCATCGTTGTAGCCGTCGATCACCATCGCGCCGCGGATCAGCAATTCGCCGATGCGCCCGGGTGCCACGTCCTGGCCCTCGGCATTGACGACGCGCAGTTCCACGCCGTTGATCGGCTGGCCCATGGCGCCGCGGTGGACCTCGCCGATCGAGCTCTGGACAATGACCGGCATGCTTTCGGTCAGGCCATAGCCTTGCAGCACGGGACTGCAACCCAGCAGCTTGCCCAGTTTTTCGGCTTCATCGGCCGGCAGGTGGCTGCCGCCGGAATAGATCATCAGTTGCGGGTGCAGCGGCAACGGCGCGCCTTTGCGTTTGGCCAGGCGCGTATTGAAATAGCGAATGACATCGGGCACCAGGCAGGCAAAGGTGACCTGATGCTCGGACAAGACTTCGGCCAGGTCGCGATTGAGCAGGGTGTTGGTCATGAGCAAAGTGGCGCCCACGCTCAATGGAAAGACCATCATTACCGACAGGCCGAAAATGGCATACAGCGGCAGGGTCACCAGGTGCACGGAGCCGACGCCCTGCAGGTGAAAGTGCTCGTGCAGCCCATCGCTCGATTGCGTCAGGTCGAGGTAGCGGTGAGAGACAGCCAGGGGCCTGCCGATACCACGATAGGTGAACTGCACCGAGACGATCGGATTGCCGTCGGGTAACGACAAGGGTTCGAGCTGTCGAGGAAGTTCAGAGGCGGCCGTTGCATTGGCGGGCAGGGGCGATGACGGTTCGTTCCCACCGTCCAGCACCAGGGAGTGCTGGACGCCGTTGTCCGCCTGGAATACCTCGCTGTGTTGTCCCCATAACGCTTCGGTCGTGACCACCAGCGTTGGCCTGGCGAGGCTGACGACACTGTTCATTTCGAAGGGGGTCAACTTGTAGTTGAGGATGACCGGAATGGCACCCCGCCCGATAAGCGCCAGGTAGTAAGCGATGAACGCCACCCCGTTGGGCAGTACCAGCGCTACTTTATCGCCTGGCAATACACCGAGTGCCGTCAGGGTACCGTTGCAGGCTTCGGCCTTGATGCGCAGCTCGCGGTAAGTGACGGTATCTTCTTCCGTGTCCAGGTGCCGGATAGCAACTTGTTCGGGGAACGATTCCGAAAAACCGACAAAGCGATGCAGAAAACCTTCTTTATATGAAAGGCTTTTCATTTACCAACCTCTTTCAATCCTTGGATATAGGGCGCGTCAAAAAAGTACTACAGAGGCAGGCTTTATCTGAGGTGTCTCAATTAAGCGTCTGTGTAGTTGTTGTTCCGATACCAGTCCAGGGTATCGGTCAGGGTTTCAGCGACAGGGCGGAACTGGCATTCCAACTCCCTCGAACTTTTGTTGTGGCTGAAATGAGTACGGCCTTGTTCTTGCGCCATGAGCTTGACCGTGGAAGTACTGATGAGTACCGGTTTCTTGGTAATCCGGTAATAACCTTCATAGATAAGCGCGATGATTCGCAGCATGAACAAGGGCACTTTTCGTTCCGGGGCTTTCACGCCACTGACGCTGGACAGTGCCTGGAAAATGCTTTTCATGTCCATGTGATTGCCGGCGGCGAGGTAACGCTCTCCGGACCTGCCGCGGGTGATGGCCGCGATTTGATGTTCGGCCACATCCCGTGCATCGACGACGGAAAAGCTTCCGGGAAGTACGCCGGGCAACTTTTGTCCGACAAAGTCGAGCAGGAACTGGCCTGAAGAGGTCGGGCCGATATCCCCCGGGCCGAACATCCACCCTGGCAAGACCATGGCAATGAACATGTCCGGGTGCTGCGACAGGAATTGCTGGACCTTTTGTTCGGACAATATTTTGCTCAAGTAGTAATCGTCAGCCTCCTGTTCACTGCGAGACATGGTTTCATCGATCACTTGATCTTTATTGCCTTTCAACACGGCGATGGAAGAGGTGTGGACAGCACGACGGATACCGGCGGCATAAGCGGCCTGCAACAACCGCTCGGTGCCGGTTACATTCGTGTCATAGAGTTTTTGCCAGTGTTTCCCGCCTTTGTAACTGTCGCGGAAATAGGCCGCCGTATGAAACAAGGCATCGCACCCTTGCAGGGCATGGCTGAAGGCATCGACATTGAGCATGTCGCCTTCGACCCATTCCACGGGCAGGTTGGCGAACTGCTTCTTGGCTTTCTCTGCGGAACGAACCAATGCTTTTACTTTGATGTTTCGTTTTAACAGTGCACGAACGACATTATTGCCGAGCAGGCCAGTAGCGCCTGTAACGAAGGCATATTCCATTAAAATACCGCTCCTGTGAGATGTCCTGTCATTGCATCGAGACCCGTGACACGGACGCGATGCCTGGATCAGGCGTTGGGTTCCACCAACGGCGCAATTAAAAACCATTCGGTATCTGAGAATCAAGCGGTATTTCATTGTGGTGTCAACTCGGTGGCTCTGAACCGGGCCTTACGCAGATTTTTTCACGCTTTGGTGTGCCGTGGGACGGCGGGAAAATGCCGCTTGGGGGGCGGTAGGAGGGGCTCCATCCAGCTCGTCTGGCAAAGACCACAAAGGGTTTGACTTACCTGTAGCCGGGCAAAAAAAGTGACTGGGTAGTCATCTTGCGTTCGTTCCAAGATTGTCCCGGTTACATGGCACATACATGGCACGGGATGAAAGTTAAAATGTAAATGATTGAACGAGGTGCGTATAAGATATGATGGCGAAAATGGATTCCATACAGTGAGTAGCCGCTTCGTCGCATTTAGTTACAGGTGCATATTTTGACTGGCCAAAGGAGCCGAGGGCGTGATTAAAAAGAGACTAGGTCGAGAAGAGAGCCAGCAAGTAACAAGAGATAAATTATTCGACACTGCCACTGAGCTGATGATCAGCAAAGGCTTTCATGCCGCCAGCGTCAACGTTATCGCCGAGGAGGCCGGCTTTTCCAAAGGGGCCTTCTTTTCCAATTTTTCCAGTAAATCGGACTTGCTCCTGCAACTGACTCAACGCTTCAAGCGAGTTGAAATCGATCGATTGAGCACGACCCTGGCGTCGGGCTATTCGGCGGAGCAGTTGAGCCATGGCCTGAATGCCTATATCGACACCCTGAAGAACAATACCCGCTGTGCGATCCTCGATGCCGAGTTGCAACTGATCGCCCTGCGTGATGAAGAGTTCTCACAGCATTACTACGACTTGCATGAGGAAAACAGTGAGGCCCTGGGCAAGTTGATTACCATCATATTCAACCACGCTGGCAAGAAACCGCCGCTGGACTACGCCGCGCTTGCGAAGACCTTCACGGCCCTGGCCGAAGGCTTGATATTGCAAGGGCATAAAGATCCGGCGATTGAAATAAAGCTGGTGCTCAATTCGCTCATCCAGACCGCGGAGCCTCTCTAGTCCTCCACCATCATCGCTGACAGGCCCGCGACGGGTGTCCAGCATCCGGTTCGCTAATACCGCTGCCTGGATCGACGGTCCCATGAGTCGATATTGACCGTGCAACCGTCATCGCCAGCAAGCTTGCTGCCACATTTTTTGGAGCGGCTGCAAAATTCATGTCCGCCGCCAATCCCCTTGTGGGAGCGAGCTTGCTCGCGAAAGCGGTGGGTCAGTTTGCATCGGTATTGACTGTGCCGCCGTCTTCGCGAGCAAGCTCGCTCCCACAATGTCCAGCGCTGAATCCAATGTTCATGAACACCCTAGATCCCTGTGGGAGCGAGCTTGCTCGCGATTGCGGGGTCCAGTTGGCAGTGCTGCTGGGGTTAGGGCCAAGCCCGATTTTTAATTGCTTGGATTCGATTTGAAAACCCCACTGAGCACGAAGGCATAGCGTTCCGGGCGGATGAAAAAGGTCGTGCGGTCGCAGCAACGGCCATCGGCGAAATAGGACGTGCGCTCCATGACCAGCAGCGCGGCACCGCGTTTGACGTGCAGCACGCTGGCCAGGCTTTTGTCGGCTTCCTGTGCACGGATGGCCAGGTCGGCGCGGCTGACCGCCAGGCCGGTGATCGATTCGAGAATGGAATAGATCGGCTGATGTGCGACCTCAGCCCAGGCCACGCTGGCCAACTCCGCCGGCAAGTGGCTGCGTCCCAATGCGATGGGTTCGTCATCGACGAAGTGCAGCCGCTCCAGAAGCAGGCAGTCGTGCGCTTGCTCAAACAGATCCCGCAGGGTTTCCGGAACGGGCTGCAGGGCATGGCTGAGCACCTGCATGCTCGGTTGCAGCCCTTGTAGCAACAACGCCTCATGAAAGCTGCGCAGTGCATCCAGGCCGTGGCGTACCTGTTTGGCCGCCACAAAGGTGCCTTTGCCTTGCTTGCGTTCCACCACGCCGTCGTCGCTGAGCTTGCCCACCGCCAGGCGAACCGTGACGCGGCTCACCCCGAACCGTTCGCCTAACTGCGCCTCGGACGGGAGCTTGCCGCTGGGTTCGTAGTCGCCGCGCTGGATTTCTTCCAGCAGTTGATGGGCGATCTGCTCGTAGAGCGAGGTGGTGCTGTCGCGAAGAATGGAGGTGGACACTGTCAGCTTCCATGGCCTTGAGTGGGGCAGGGTGCCTTCACTTCTAAGGTTATAAAAATAGGTTATTGGGACTACTTGTATTAATACGTATTATGTCAGGCATTCCCATTGTAAACGACCTGACGACACTTGCCATGCTCAACACCTTCCCCTGCCCACTGCCACAAGCCGATGCCCTGACGGTCGATGACATCAGCTTCAGCTACCCCAACGGGCATCGCGTGTTTTCTTCTTTCAGCCTGAACGCCAGGCCCGGCGAGTTCGTCGCGATCCTGGGGCCCTCCGGCTGCGGGAAAACCACCTTGCTGAACCTGTTGTCAGGGTTCGTGCAACCGCAAAGTGGCCGCATCACCATCAACCAGACAGCGGTACGCCCGGAGCGTTCTGAGTTGGGGTATGTGTTCCAGGCGCCGCAGTTGTTTCCCTGGTTGAGTGCCTTGGAAAACGTCCGTTTCGGTCTGCGGATGAGCGCCCGCACCGACGAATCGCAGCAGCGTGCACAGGCGTTGCAGTACCTGCGTCTGGTCGGTCTGGAGAGTGCTGCGCATCGGCTGCCGCACCAGCTTTCCGGTGGCATGCAACAGCGCGTCTCCCTGGCCCGGACCCTGGCACTGGAACCCAGCGTATTGCTGATGGATGAGCCGTTTGCCGCGCTCGATGCCATCAGTCGCAACAGCATGAACGAAGAGACGTTGCGCATCTGGGCCGAACTGGGCCAGACGGTGTTGTTCATTACCCACGACATCGACGAAGCGGTGTTCCTGGCCGATCGGGTCATCGTGCTCAACATCGCCCCCGGGGGCATTCACAGCGAGCTGGAGATCCACCTGCCGCGTCCCCGCAGCAACCTGAAAACTCGTCGCCTACCGGCGTTCCTCGATTACCGCAATGAGCTGATGACGCGCATTGCCCAAGTGATGGACGCCTGCGACACCACGGTTCACCCCACCCCTCGACTTGAGCTGACAGCATGATCAAACGTTCGCTGCTTGCCCTCACATTGTCTGCCGCCACGTTGGCAGGCAGCGCATTCGCCGTGGCGGGCGAGGCGAAACCCTTGCGCGTGGGTTATGTCTTCGCCATGGCCAACGCCCCGGCGCTGATCGCCGACAAACAAGGTTACTACCGCGAAGAAGGCTTGAACGTCGACCTCAGGGCCTTGGGCGATGGCCCGGTGATCCAGCAGGCACTGGCCGCCGGTGAACTGGACGTGGCCTATGTCGGCACCCCGCCGGTGTACCAGTGGTTTTCCCGCGGGCTGCAAAGCCGGATCCTGGCGAAGGTCAATTACGGCCAGGCCGCGGTGATTGTCGACGCCAAGAGTCCGATCACCCAGCTGGAAGCGCTCAAGGGGAAAAAACTCGCCGGGGTCAAGAAGGGCAGTGGCATGGATGTACTGCTGCGCGGTTATGTCCTGAAGGAAAAGGCCGGGCTCGATCCCGACAAGGACCTGGACATCATCGACATGCCGCCGGGCAACATGAACGCCGCCCTCGAGCGTGGCATCGTCGATGCGGCGTTTTCCTGGGAGCCTTTCGTCAGCCAGTCGGTGTTGCGCGGTTCGAGCCGGATCCTGCTGGACGTCAACCAGGCGCTGCCTCAGTACCCGTGGTACGTGGTGATCGCCTTGCCGAAAACCTTGCAGGAGCGCCCAGATGACGTGGTAAAGCTGCTGCGCGCCCATCGCAAGGCTATCGCCTTCCTCAATGAACATCCCGCCGAATCGAACCGGCTCATCGCCGAGGCGTTCAAGCTGGAAGCGGTGCAAGGCCCGGACGGCAAGACCATCGCCCCCGAAGCCATCGTCGCCCAGGCCCGGACCCGCCTGGGCTGGTCGGCGGACTTGCAGGCGGCGGACATCCAGTTCATCCAGCGCCTGATGGATTACTCCCACGACCTGGGTTTTATCGACACCACGCTCAAGACCGAACAGATCGTGGATACCTCCTACCTGGAAAAAGCCGCGCACTGAGTCCGTCATGTCCTTGCCAAAACCGAATTGGGGATGGGCGTCGCTGCCATTTCTGTTGTTGATCTGGATCGCCCTGGCGAGCCGCTTTCCCACCTACATCCTGCCGCAGCCCTGGGACGTCGCCCGCGAGGCGCTGCGCTGGCTGGGGGACCGTTCGCTTTGGCAGCACCTGCAGGCCAGCGTGCTGGAAGAGCTGGGTGGTTTTTGCGCCGCGGTGATCGTTGCGCTCCTGCTGGGCACGGCCGCGGGCCTGTCCTCGCGCTTTCGCGATTTCATCTCGCCGCTCAACAGCCTGTTCATGGCTATCCCGCCGATTGCCTGGGCGCCGCTGATCATGATCATTTTCGGCCTGGGTTATGTCTCCATCGTGCTGGTGATTTTCATTGCCGCGATGTTCCCCATGGCGGTGACTATCCAGGAGGGTGTGCAGAGCATCCGCGGCGGTGAAGTTCGCGCGGCACGGACCTTGGGTGCCAACGCCTGGCAACTGTTGGCCCACGTCTATTTGCCGGCCTCGCTGCCGTTCGTGACCGCCGCCTTGCGCATCGGCTTCAGCCAGGGTTGGCGGGCGCTGGTCGCGGCGGAAATGATCGGCGCTTCCCGCGGCATCGGTTGGATGGTCGCCACGGGCGGGCAGATCGGCAACAGCAGCCAGGTGCTGTTGGGCATTGTCGTGATCGGCTTGATTGCCTGGCTCATGGAAAGCTTTGTGTTCCGGCGCATCGAGCGTCACTACCAGCAATGGCGCGTGCAATAAGCATCGCCCCACGTATTCGAACCCTTCAGTGGACCACTGCACGAGGTGTCATGTGAGTAACGTTTTCGATCCCCGCGAAGCCGGGCACTACATCGCCCCACAAGGCCTGTACGAGCGCAACAAGAAGCGTCCATTCCTGGGCAGCGTCCACTGCGACCGTGACACGCTGGTCGCCGGGCAGTGGGATGAAATCACCCTGGTCTACGAGGTCGGTGGCAGCGGCCTGGCCGACGGCGCGTGGCTCAAGCTGGCCTTCAAGTTCTATTCCGACTGGGCCTTGTTCCAGACCTCGAACCCGGCCGGCCCCAACTATGTCAGCGCCGAATACCAGGCCGGGGAGCTGGTGCCCGGCCAGAGCCAGGCCACGGTGCAGCACCTGAAAGTGCGCTTCGACCAGAAGGGCCATGAACGGCCATTTCAGAAAGCGATCATCATCGACATCATCGACGGGTACCTGAACCCAGGGGATAAAGTCATCATTCGCCTGGGGGACCGACGCCAGGGCGGGGCGGGGACGCGGGTGCAGAGTTTCGTCGAGAAGGACTTCCGTTTCCGCCTGTTCATCGACCCGTTGGGCAGCTCGAAATTTGCCGAAGTGCCGGGCGATCCCTTGTTGGACATCGTTCCGGGGCCGGCGCAGCGCGTGCAACTGATCGTGCCTCGACTGGTCAGCGCCGGGGAAGCATTCGATGTCCTCTTGCGGGTGGACGATGCCTGGGGCAACACCTGCCGAAACTTGCCGCTCGAGGGTGTCCTGACCCTGGTTGATCCGGAGGGCGGCGAGCGTCGACAGCCGTTCACGCTGGCGTCCGAAGGTTGGGCGACGGCCCGGCTCGAGGCACTTGACCTTGGCGCCGTGGGCGAGTGGCGTTTGTCCGCCAACGTGGCGGCGCCGTTTGTCTACGGGGCCCAGGCCTTCGTCACTGTCGACCCGGTCGGTACGGCGTTGCGCCCGCTCTACGCCGACCTGCATGTGCATTCCGATGACACGGTGGGCACCAACGACACGCTGTACAACCTCAGCTACGGTCGCGATGTCGCCGGGCTCGACGTCCTCGGCTACACCGCCAATGACTTCAATATCACCGAGCAACGCTGGGACCAGGCGGTCAAGCTGATCCACGAGCTCAATGAGCCGGGCCGATTCGTGTGTTATCCCGGAACCGAATGGTGCGGTAACTCTTGTGCGGGCGGCGATCGCAACGTCGTATTCCTGCATGACCGCAAACCTGAGTTCCCGTTCGACAATCAAGGACGACTGGTGCGTTCCTTCGAATGGAATGAGTTCACCGCCGGTACCATCAAGCCAGGCGCCTGGCCGGTGGACGAGTTGTACGCCGCCTATGCCAAGGACCCCGAAGGCCATCTGATGATGCCCCATGTCGGCGGACGCCGTTGCAACCTCGACTGGCATCACCCGGAACTCGAGCGGTTGATCGAGGTGGGTTCGGCCTGGGGCCAGTTCCATTGGGTCTACGCCGAAGCGCTGCAGCGTGGCTATCGGGTCGGCGCCGCGGCGAACAGCGATGAGCACCAGGGCCGCTGCGGTGGCGGCGTTCCGGCCACGGCGGTGTTCGGCTCCCGTGGCGGGTTGACGGGTGTGGTCGCCGAGGCTTTCGACCGCGCCAGCGTCGGCAAGGCCCTGCGCGCCCGCCGTACCTTCGCCACGACCGGTGAGCGTTCGTTCGCCAGCCTGCGCCAGGGCAAGCACTTCATGGGTGAAGTCTTCACAGCCGATTCGAATGCCTCCCTGGACTATCGACTGCTGGGGGAGGCGGGGTGGGAGCAGGTCGATCTGTTCGATGGCGACCAGTTGATTTGGTCGCGCAACCTGCACCAGGAATTGGGTTTCAGCGCGCAACGCATTCGCCTGCGCCTGGGGGGCGCGCGGATCAAGGACCGTTATCGCGGCGCGTACTGGACTGGCGAAATCCGTATCACCGGCGCGGTCATCAATGGCTTTCGCGCCCTGGGCCTCGACCATCCCGAGCAGACCGTATGGCGCAAGGATGCGACGGTCCTGGCGTTTCGCACCGACACCAACGGCGATACCGACAGCATCGAAATCGACCTGTCGCAACTGGCCGGCGCCACGCTGCAGATCCACAGCCGTATCGACAATTACATCAAGGTCGGCGACCCGTCCGAACCGCAACCTTACGTGCACGCACCGACCGTGATGATGGAGCTGTCCGGCGATGAGTTGTTGGCGCAATCGCAAGTGGTCGAAGAGTTGCCGGGCGCGGAGTTGAAGCTGTCCCTGGAACGGATGACCGCTGCGGCGTTACCCCGTGAGTTGCAGGGGCGCATCGAACTGGCCCGCTTGGGGCTTGATCCAGGGCGTGAACACCCCTTGTTCATCTGTGCCCGCCAGCGGGATCAGTCACGGGTCTGGACCTCCGCGCTGTTCCTGACCTTGTAGGCGCTGTCGAGTGCAACGAGGCTGCGATCTTTCCCAGGCACTTGAATTTCAAGCGAAAGATCAAGATCAAAAGATCGCAGGCTTCGCCAGCGCCTACACAGCCCGGCGGGAGCTCTCTCTGGTCACATTTGCGCAAAACCCCGACAGTCCCAGCAAGCCTGCGAAAGCCTGACGGTCGCCATTGCGAGAAAGTGAAGTCGTCGATAACGACAGCGCCCACGGGCGCCGGGCGGGCGAATGTCTCGTCTGTCCACTCACGCAGGAGAGCGATCATGACCGATATCCAACACAACATTCCCCACGAAGTCCAAGGCAAGGTTGCACTGGTCACTGGCGCCGCCAGTGGCATCGGCAAGGCCATCGCATTGCTGTTGCATGCCCGCGGCGCGAAGGTAATCGCTGAAGACATCAACCCTGCCGTCCATGAGCTGGCCCGTCCCGGGCTGGTACCGCTGGAGGCCGACATCACCGCGGATGGCGCTGCCGAGCGCGCTGTCGGCCTGGCCGTCGAGCAGTTCGGCCGGCTGGATATCCTGGTCAACAATGCCGGGATCATCATCAATAAACTTGTCATCGACATGACGCGCCAGGACTGGGAGCGCATCCAGGCGGTCAACGCGACGGCCGCTTTCCTGCATTCACGCGAAGCGGTCAAGGCGATGATGCCGAACAAGTCGGGGGCCATCGTCAACATTGCGTCCTACGCGTCCTATTTTGCCTTCCCGACCATTGCCGCCTACACCGCGTCCAAAGGTGCCCTGGCGCAACTGACGCGCACCCTGGCACTGGAAGTCATCGAGCATGGCATTCGCGTCAATGCCATCGGTGTTGGCGATGTGGTGACCAATATCCTCAATGACGTGGTCGAGGACGGTCCGGCGTTCCTCGCCCAGCACGGTGAAGCCGCGCCCATCGGCCGGGCCGCACGGCCGGAAGAAATTGCCGAGGTGGTTGCGTTCCTGGCCTCGGATCGCGCGAGCTTTGTGGTCGGTGCGGTGGTCATGGCCGACGGCGGCATGACCGTTACCGCAGGCTGAATCGAGTGGTGGGTGGCACCTGGGTAACCGGCCGGGCTGTGCACCCGGCCGGTGTTTTTGTCAGAGCTGCGCCCGACGAAGCCTGCCTCTCAAAGGGACCACGCTATTCTCGGGCGTAGGCAGTGGTCGCCCGACCAGGCCCATGCCTTCGCTGACCAGTACCGTGCCCAGAGGGTTCAGGGCCCCGAATACTCGCGCAACTGCGCCGGGCTGACACCAAGGCGTTGCTTGAACAGCGTGGTCATGTGCGCTTGGGAATTGAAGCCGCAGATGTGGGCGATATCGGTCAGTCGGGCGGTTGAATCGCGCATCAGCGCCCGCGCCTTGGCTAGGCGTCGATCGATCAGGTAGCTGTGTGGGCTTTTGCCGGTCGCCTGCTTGAACGCCCGCATGAAATAACCCTCGGACAAGCCCAGCAGCCCGGCCATTTCCTTGACCCCCAGTGGGCCGTCGAGACCGGCGTCGATGAACTCATCGAGCAGGCGCATCCGGCCGCCCGTGATCGAGCCTTGGGAGTGTGCCGAAAACCTCTTGTGGTCCTGCACTCGCTCAGCCAGCCCGAGCGCCCAGGCTTCCCAATCGTCTTCTGCCGTGGCACGCAGCAGTGCACTGCGCATTCTCAAGGCGAGGGTGATGGCCTGCGGGTCAATACGATTGTTGAACGCATGTTTCGCCGGCAACGCCATGCCGTCGGTGCGCACCATGCGTAGGTATTCACCGCCCCTGGGAGATTCGGAGAACACGTCGCACCCGACGGGAACGAATGCCAGGCCGTTGGGCAGCGCCTCGAAGGGCAGCACGCGGTCGCTGCCGATGGCGTGCAGGCCGCGCTGACTGTCGAAGGCAAAACCGATCGCCGACTGGGTTGCGACGTAGCGGGTCGCGTAGGCACAGCCGGGAAGCAATTCGATCGCCCAGGGCCCTGCCTCGATACGACGGACCGGTTCAGACAGGGGCGGCGGTGGGCGGTTTCGCGGGCTCATGAACAGCATAGTAATGAAGAGCGGGCCTGAAAGTCAGGTCAGTTTTCTGAAAGCCCCGTCGCCGTCGCGCTGATTAGACTGGGCAAAACCAGGAGGCCCATCATGCACACACTGACCCGCGACGATATCGAACACGCTGCCCGCCGTCTCTATCAATTCATGCCCGCCACGGCCCAATACGCCTGGCCGTTGCTGGCTGAACGGCTGGGTTGCACGGTGTGGGTCAAGCACGAGAATCACACCCCGACCGGGGCCTTCAAGGTGCGCGGCGGCCTGACCTTCGTGCACTGGCTCAAGCGCGAGCAACCCGAGGCGAAAGGCATTGTCACCGCGACGCGCGGCAACCATGGCCAGAGCCTGGCGCTGGCGGCCACTGCCTTGGGTTTGAAAGCGTTGATCGTCGTGCCGCAAGGCAACTCGGTGGAAAAGAACAATGCCATGCGTGGCTTTGGCGGCGAGGTGGTCGAGTATGGCCGCGATTTCGATGAGGCCCGGGAAGAAGCTGCACGCCTGGCCCATGCACAGGGGCTCTACCTGGTGCCGCCGTTCCATCCGGAGTTGGTCAGGGGCGTGGCGACGTATGGGCTTGAGCTGTTCAAGGCGGTGCCGGACCTTGGACACGGTCTACGTGCCGATAGGCTGTGGGTCGGGGGTTTGCGCAGTCATCGCCGCCCGCGATGCCTTGGGTCTGAAAACCCAAGTGGTGGGCGTCGTGTCCACCGAGGCCGTCGCGGCGAAGTTGTCATTTGAAACGGGAAGACTGTGTGAGACCGCTTCGGCGAACACCTTCGCGGACGGGTTGGCCGTGCGTAGACCCATTCCCGAGGCCTTTGCCATCTATGGGGCCGCTGCGGCGCGGATCGTCGCGGTCAGCGACGGGGAAATTGCCGAGGCCATGCGGGTGTATTACACCGACACTCATAACCTGGCCGAGGGCGCAGGTGCCGCGGCCTTGGCAGCACTCATGCAGGAACGTGAAGCGATGCAGGGGAAAAAGGTCGGGGTGATTCTGTCCGGTGGGAATATTGACCGGCCGATGTATGCCCGGTTGATTGGCTGAGCCATCGTGGCTGGAAACGCTGGGGGATACTTAGATCGATTATTTCTTACGGTTATTAATATAGGTTTGGATGACATATCCATGACCGAAGAATCGAAGCTGTCGCTTGGAGAGTGTCTGCAATGAAAGCGCAGCGCATGCAGCAGCAGACGACTTGGCGTGTGTCGCTCCGGTAAGCCTGCTTTAACGTTCGTTCCTGCTGTTCGATCGCCATCTTGTCGGGCCCGGGTCAATGCTTAGAATCCGCCCCATCAGCTTGTCCGACTCTCGAACCTTACAAGGAACAACACCATGATGAACGCCATGCAGATGCCAATGCCGATGAACGCCAACATGCCGATGATGCCAATGATGGGCATGCCGATGATGATGGCGACCATGACCTGCGAAATGATGGACGACGGCATACTTGGTCAACCTGGGGGCCGCATAAATGGCAGGCTTTAGCGCACACCGCATTTCAAACGCCAACATCTACCTCGACGGCACCAGCTTCTTTGGCAAGTGTGAAGAGATCGACCTGGGCACCATCAAAACCGTGATGAGCGACTTTCAGGGGCTCGGCATGGTCGGGCTGATCGAACTGCCCGATGGTATCGACAAGCTGGAAGGGAAAATCACTTGGAACAGCTTTTACTTTGAGGCGGCCAAGCAGCTGGTCACGCCGTTCAAGAGCGTGCAGTTGCAGTGCCGTTACGTATGTGAGGCAGATGATCAATGGGGATGAGGTGGTGTTGCTGGATTATCTGGCGAATATTTTTCGGGTAAGTGGGGAGGATCAGTTGGCCAAGTACCGGAAAAACATAGGGCAGGCTTAAATTTCATTGCCATTCGAGGGTTGTAAGGAAGTGACTCACGAGGCCGGGGCGTCAGCCGATATTGAGCGTGAATTTCGTAAAACAGGATGATCACCGATGCTGACTCTACGTGGCCGCAGACTGTCGCAGACTGCCGCGGCTTCACTGTTCACTGCTGCGATAACTCTGATGGGCACGAGCTGCCAGCAGGCTCACCAAGATGAACGAGCGGACAAAGCTAAATTTCTGGATGGCGCCCAAGCAACGGCGCAAGAAACCAGCCGCCTATTGTACGATGGCTACAACGCCCTCGATAAATTATTAAGAGAGATGAATAAAAAAGGTTGGAAAGAATTTTCCAAAGGGCCGTGGGATGACTACAGGCAATTCCACCGAGGCTGGCGTCAGCAACTGATCGCCGAGCATTTTAAGTTGTCGCGTTACTTTGGCAAAGATAAGGCAAATGAGCTGATTCATATCGATGAAATAGACATTCGTCCTGTAGATAATTTTTCCTCCCCCGATGTTTGCTCGCCACCGGGAGAGGGCAAGGATTTTGATATGGCGAAACTCTCAGCCCAGATCGAGTGCTATGCTCGATTTGTGACCTTCAAACAAGACATGATCAATGAAGACATCAAGGACAGAAAAGCCGGAGAGCTATTCGACGCATTAGAGTCCAAGAGCCGAACCGAAGAGAGTGCCAAGGAGCTACTACAGCACTACGATAAATCTACGGTTAGTTATCTAAGAAGGCTGGATGCAGCGTTAACTAACTTAGGCGCTGCGAAAGTGCCCGCCATACCAAACGGTTCATGATTTAACGCTCTTTGAGTCCCCCTACAAAGCGCCACCAACAGTTTGTGCGCGCTTTGACAAGCCTGCAGACCTGAGATCCCCCCCGAAGTAAAGTGAAAGCTCCCAGCAAACCTGACTTGTCGGCAAATCTCGTACCTGAAATTGACCCGGATCAGTCCTGAATACATTCCCTAAAGCAGTAGGCTTACCTTTGGCCAAAAATAATGGCAATATGATATCCATAGGGATGATGGAGAGACTGGGATGGCGTCGAAAGCATTCGCAAAATTTCATAAAACGGTCAGACGCTGTGACACCCTGGTCGATGCATACACGACAATTCATGGTCTGAACGAAGCAGATGCGGAGGTGCCCGCCGCGCCGAAAGACATTATTCGCGGGGCGGTCGTTTTAGCGGTTGCCGCATTAGATGCGTACGTGACTGACGTCTTTGTCGAAAAGCTTGCCACATACCTGAAAAAGCACAGGCCAGACGAATCGCTCGTTGCCTTGCTTCTGAAAGCTGGGTTGGATACGCGCGAGGCGTTGAGCCTTCTCACAATGGACCGCCCGTATCGTCGTATCCGAAACCTAGTGCAGTCATATTACGCACAATATACGACCCAAAGATTTGACGTAATTGATTCAGTCTTTCTGGTATATCGTCTTAATAAACTGACTGATCGTGCTGCCAAAAAAACGGGTAAAAGTCATATCAAGAGTCGAGTCGGCGATCTTATAGATCGCCGTCATGAGATTGTGCACGCGGGCGATTACAATCGAGCGAATCGAATTCAAGATATTGATGAACCTAGGGTCAAGCGATGGATCACGGCCCTAGAAGACTTGGTCTCGGCAATGGATGAGATAATTTGTAATCGCATCCCCACTCCCGTTGCACGGCAAGCCGCGGCTCCGCTCGCTGCTAACGCCCCAGAAAACGCGGCTCCAGAACCTCTGGAGGACGAAGCTATAGGGCCGGTTCTCGGAGAAGAATATGACAACTAAATATGCGCAGATACCAACGTGACTGGTTTGGCTTCGAGTCGAGAGTTTCAAATGAATTTACATAAAAAACTTCAACCAAGCCGAAATTCATTTGCGGCGGATCCTTTCGGCTACAGTTCTTCGGCATGGCTCAAATGGGGAATCGCGCAAACACTAGCGGGTTTTCCTGTAGACATTTCTAAGCCTCCCACGGCAGAGGACCTCAAATCTCCGATTCTCTGGCTCACTCAGGCAGAGGCGTTAACACAAGCAGCAGTTGCCGTCATAAAAAACCAACCAGGTTTCGATGAGATGCCCATCTACATGAGGGGCGTGTGCGATAGTCAATATTGTGCTGTGGGATTGATGCTCGTTGGATACAGTCTAGAAGTTTGTCTTAAGGCTATGACTATTTTGCAGAGCGGAGTTATGACCTACATGGCGAATGAGAAGTCTTTCTATCACCATCGACTGGTAAAGCTTGCCGAATTTATTCCAGATCTGAGCGTTAAGGATAAAGCGATTTTACAGACCCTAACCCACTTTACTCTTTGGGCCGGCAGATATCCGGACCCAGGCTCTGGTCGAGTGAAAGATGTTGAGGAAGTATTCAATGTTGCGGAAGAACACGAGATTGCAGCCAAAGATCTCTTTGCGCTAGCCGCCCGAGTAATGGGTCATACCCAAGCTGTGGTCGATGAAGCGACACGCTAAGCGCGTCAACAGGTAAAGCAGTCAACTCGGAAGACATAACTTTTATGATTGGACTCAAACTACAAAAAGCTTTCCTCAAAGAAGCAAAGGGCAGCAGAGGAGAAATTAAACTTTTTCAGGCGTTCATTCGAGCCTTCAACGCTCTTGGAACTGACGCACTGGCGAAAGAGTATCACGGCAACCGATACCAAGTTACATTTAACGAGTCTCGAGGCGCGGGACGGGCTACCCCCCGCTGCGAGTTGTGTGATGTGATGATTATTAATTATCCGATTGGTAACCCTAGTGCCGCCCGAGTAACTTTCAATCAAGCAAAAGTCACCGATAACGCTCTGGGGTGTCATCGAACCTTTTCAGCGGCGGCGCCCTACAGCTTTCGTGCGAACTTGGAGCAATGGGACTTGCTTTCCAATCGTCCAAATATCAGCTCCGCGTCGAGATCATTTCACCCTCCGTTGAACTTGCTTTCCGGGGCTCTTCTTCCATCGGTTGGTACATTTGGTGTGTTTTACCCCGTAGGCGGCAGTTTCGACTTCGCGTATTTGGTGGCGGACGGCCTCACTGCTCTGCATAACAATGCCAGCCCGTCTGGGACCCTTCTATGGGGAACTCCGCTCCGGAAACTTCGTACCGTTGGAGGCCATGTAGAAGTGACAGGGACCTGCTGTCTCCAGCAGTTCGGACGCGCCTTGGAACGCAACCTTATCGGTACGCCTGTCTCAACGCTGGTGTATGGAGCCTCAGCAAATGGGGCCCAAATGCGAGCTTGGCTTACCGAGGTACTGCTGTCACTTCAGCACGAGCATCCTAACTCTCCACTGCCGGCAGAACTGATGAACGGGTTTGAGTTGAGGCAAGAACCCGAGGAGCAAGAAAACCAAAAGCGCACACATTCTCTGTCGCTTCCCCGGGCCGTAATATTGATTAGGTCAGGGGGCCGCGACCCGAAAGGGGAAGATTATTCATAGCGCGTAAGTACGTGCAGCACGTTGACACTCAGGACACGCAGTCCTAATGCTTGGAAGCCAGAGGTCCGGGCCATTAATCATGCATGGCTTAGTCACAAATGCACACACCAAACCATAACCAGCAGGAGATTGAAAAGTGGCAAATTATAACTATTATGTTTCAGCAATTGAATACAATAGCGATAATACTCACATCGCCAAATTGCGAGTTCACGAAGTCGGAAGTGACGGTAAGCTTAAGCCGTCTGTAGAGCTAACTCGACCGCAAGTAATTGAACTGATCAATAAGAAAAAGACCTTCAGTACCATGACTAAGGTTGGTAATGAATGGAAAGCTGGAGCGAAGCTTGAAATCATTCAGGTAACAACTGACTATCTAAAGACAAAAAAAGATAGTTCTACCAGAGATAACCTTGAAAATCTGCCCCTAATCAAGGACGCGTAAATTTTCTAGGTAGGCGCTAGGGTAAGCAGCTCTTGCAGCTGCTTAATCCTTGTGCCGATCATCTAGCGATGACGGGACGTGCTATGCAGCCTATGAGTCCGGCCTGCAGTCCTTGTAGTGCTCTCTCAGCTCTTCATTTCCGGAGAGCACCTCCATCATGATCTGCAACATAAGGATGGGGCCAGGTGTAATCTCCTCAGGATCGACTTCCCGCCCATCGAAATCAGGGTCAGTTTCGACCTCGACATTAACGATCCACCAGAGCTCAACCTTTCGCATCAAACTCATGACATCCTGAAGTCTCGCAATGAGCGCAAGGTCTTTTCCCGTCAAGACGATTTCCGGCACCTCATGAGCTAACGAGTTGCGTACCTGCTTTAGCTGCTCAAAGAGCTCTATATCTTCTTGATCAATTATTTCCGTATTTTTTAGCCATGTTAATGATGCATAAAGAGGGCTTTTATTAAGTGCAAGAACTTTGCGCTTGTAATCTGGAGAGATGGTGATGCCATCTGCAGTAAAACCGATGCAGTAGAAATCTCTTAATCGACCAACGATGGATTCTTTGAGCATCTCATAGGCTGTTATGTAAAGCGATACAGCAATCAATCGTTCCTGCATCACGGCAGGGGTCAGCAGATTCTCCCATTGTTTCTCAATGCTCATATCGTCGTCCTGGATGAATTTCTAAAAAGGGTTTGGCGCATCCGAGCAGGAGTAGATGGTCACTACTGACGCAGCCAGCGCTGCGAACTAATCGCCATGAACTGCCTAATCCCTAACGAACCACGCTCATTCCGGGCTCTTGACCCCGGCTTAGTCAGGGCATTAACCACCGCATCACGACTGGCCTCGTACATGGCAAAGGCGTTGAAATCAGAGTCAAGCAACACTAACAGCACCGCGTCGAAGGGTTGTGCCAAATCAATAGCCCCCAATCGGCCGACTATCTTGGCGGGGTTCAACATGCACCGACCTTTGATCTGAATATTTACAGGGCAACCATCCCTAATTTCGGTGGCGTCGTAACCGGCCTTTCTGGCGCAATGCAGATCCAGGCCAAGCTTTGTCGCTGCTTCGTACTCAGCCACCTCGCCAGTAATACCCAACGGTTTGCCCGTTAACCGGTAGTAGCGTCGGGCAAGCACTTTCGCATCACGTAAGACTTCGAATATCTCAGCATTGATGGAGCCGGCGCTGGTCTGGATGTCATTCGTATGTGAGAGCTGAGCCAAATCTGAACCTTTTTGCGTAAGTCAGCAGGACATCTGAAGGTTAGCAGCCACTTTGGGGTGAGCCCGTACGTAATGTCGAGGACGATCTGCCAGCTAGGCGTTCAAGAGGCAGAAAACTTTCGAAGAGCTACAACATCCAACGCCATTACCTACAGCCGCCACAGAATCCCCTGGCTGAGCGCTCATCGACCTACCGGTATCTTATCCCCCGTCACCGTCCGCGGTGACCGGGCAGAGTAGCCTGCGGCGGTACTTAGGTGCCTCTCATGAATGAACAGGCCGCTCCGTCCGATGTTTGGTGGCGTTGTACGCCGGGCCCCTACGCTTTCTGGCGATGCCCAGTTCTCCGGTCTCCTTCGGCGTGCAGTGGCCATATTTTTAGCCAACCGGCTACCTATGGTGGCTGTGCGAGGGTTCAGCCGACTGCATCAAGGTCGGCCTCTTTGCTGGAGACCTCGTACAGCTGCCTCCCTCCGCCAAGCAGCCTTCAAAACCCATCAAGAGCGGTCGAGGGCCGAAGCCAGTCGCCCAAGACAACTGCCTCCAACCTCAAACCCTCTGCCGAGAAAGCACGTCGTTGCTGCGAGCAAATGTAGGTAAATTCCTCAAAACATCCGCCAGCGTATTATATCTAAGGCAGGATCTCGTTTATATCGATGAGGCTGGAGCATTCCATAAGACACTGTATTTGCAGCAATACAGTTTCAAGAAGTAACGAAGAAAACTCGACCCGTTTAATTTCAGTAAACATATCCAGCGTGACACGTTTAAATACATTCAATATTACGCCCTAAAGGCTACGAGACCTTGCGTCCTTACTTACGCATGCGTCAGAATCCGCTGGCTTGTGCGCTTTGCCCCAGGCCTCTATCGTTTACCTGCCACTGCCCATCAGTGGTCGGGTTTAGTCGCTCGGTCGGTTTTAGTAACGTGCATAAGTACCATTCAGTCAGGTCATCTATTCCTGTACTTGATGGTGGTTGTGCGCAGGGCGCCCTTGGGCGCGCCGGGTTTGCTAATTCCACCGGTCGACTAACCTGCGTACAGCCGCCACCCTCTTTTAGTCGAGAACGGTTGCGGCCCCAACTCTGGAATTAGTCATATGTTCAAGGTTACTCCCAACCCCCCGGATATCGACTCGGTACTCTACGGCGACTCTCTCGACCCCGAAAAGTTGAAAGAGGCGGCAGACCGCGCGCTCAAGCACTACCTGAACCCCGGGGCAACGAAAACGCAGATACAGCCCCGTAAGCCCAGCACGATCTTCACCATCGACGCAGCGGTGGATGACGAAATGTTGCTCGTTGAGGCGTGCGAATCCTTGGCATCCGCCAGCGTGATGGTCAGCGACCTCACCGATTTGACGGACGGCCCACGACGCCAAACGATGCTGGTGCTGCAACGGGTCATCATGTTGGGTGAGTTAGCGGTCAATCGAGTACTGGATAACCACAAACTACCTGGGTAGTCGCCAGGTAATGTTGCGGGGGCGCCGCAAGCGCCCTCACAACAGAAGATCAGCAAGAACTACAGGGTCTCTTGACTCTTCTGTTCAGCAACACGGCCCACGTAAGCACGCAGGTGAACCCTCGCGGCACTGACTGGGCTAAGCCCACGAAGCTCCGTGGAACGTTGGCTTCCGTCAGGCAGCGACACCGTTAAGGTGTCATTGAACACGCTGTATAAAGCGGTGTGCTGCACGCCGTCAATTTCAATCGTGATTTCGTCTTCCATCCGCTCTCCGGTCGTAGCAAGGGTTAATCATTCCCATAGCTATGGGAACGGTCTCCGGCCATCAACGCATGTTCAGGCAGGCGGGCAGGCTATCGAACACTTCCAGGCCATGGCCCGTCACCACGTATTCGTCCCCTCCACGGATAAGCTCTTCATCTTTGAGCCACCGAACGCAGGCATTCAAAAATAGTTCGTCAGGTGTTTCAACGTAATACCCGTCGTGAGGATCCAGGCGGCCTGCCGGGAAGCCGAAATCCTCCGCACTCAAGCCAATAGGCGTAGGACAAGCATCGATCAATTTGCTCATTATCTGAGTAATCAAATCATTAAATTTTTCTTTGTTCGACTCACTCATAATTCCATTTCTCCTTGTGTATCGGTCTGGTTGCCGTCTTCCAAAGCAGCCTGAATCCTCTCTTTAAATCCGATTAAAAGCCAGCATCCAAGCGCACCGTCACCATCAGGGCTCAACGAAGAACAACCGTTCTCACCGAACGACCTGGAGCATAACGATGGCCGACGCACTCAGCTTCACCCTCAAATTCCCCTTCAACAGCGCCAGTGGTGAGCAGATCTCGACGCTGCCCATCAAACGCCTCAAACGCAAAGACATCACCGCCGCTCAATCGGTGACCAAAGATGAAGGCGCCATGGAAGATCTGCTCGTCGCCAAGATGCTCAGCATCACACTCGAAGACCTAGGCGAATTCGACATCGCCGACTCCCGGCTAGCCACCCGAGGTGTTGCGGGAAATGGCAGCCGCACGTGACCTTGCTGCAGTCCTGGGACGAAGCCCTGTTGCTGGTGCTCAGGATGCAGCCATCTGAGATCGCCCAACTCGACATGGCGGAGTACTGGCGCTGGGTAGCGGTGTGTGAGCGAGAGATCAATCGTCGACTCGAACTGGCCGACAAAGCCAGTGGCTGATCAGCGTCACAACGCCCACCACCACGCCGGCCAGTAACGCGCCGCCCGCCGCCAAAGGGGCGGCCATCAAAGCCAGCAGCGGCAGTCCAAAACAGAACGCCAACACCGCCGCCCATAACGGCAAATGCACCAGACACAGCCAGGCAAGCCAGATCACACCGGCGCCGATGGCCTAGATGGAAACCATTTTACGAGTCGTACCTAGCGAGAGGATTTTCAAAAACCCAGGCCTTGGTAGTACTAGCCCGCAAGCTCTGCCGAGTGGCATTTGCCTTGATGAAAAATCAGAGCGAATACCAGCCAACGCCTATGTTGCAGGGTTGCCCTGCAACATAGAATCTCCCACCGTTTTCAAAGGCGGATGTCTTCAGGCCCTCTGATCGGCGCTTCAATCCTCGTACCTGTCAGTCGTTCTTCATTGGAAAAGCCGTCATAGTCGGCCAAGTCGCCGAAGCGGATACCGGTCAGCGCTTCAATTTGATCGACGCTGCGTCGGTAGGTCTTGAGTGCTCCGAACACAAGTTCCAATTTTTCCAGTTCCTGACGCTGATCAATCATGTAGGCACTGGCCGAAGGTTTGCCGTCATCACCGAGAAAGGCCACGACTTTCCAGAACGCAGTGGGGATCTGTACGCCTCTGTACGTTTGATCATCGCCGCGGAACACAGGCCCGGTAAATATCGTCGCCCTGGCTTTCCATCGGCGCGTGTTGTCGAGGATGTAGTCCTCAAGCTCAAGCCAGGTTTTTTGATTGAAGGCTGCCATCTGCGGCGAGCAATTGGTGAAGTGGAAGGTGTCGTTATTGGCGGTCTGTGCATCGGGCCCCCAATTGGGGTCCTGTCGTCTGACCAGATGACCGCGATCCAGCAAATTGCCGGCGTACAGCGCTTCTCCAACCTGGGCATCGCTGGGGATTCGACCGTCGTACGCCCAGGCGTCACGACCCCGGTCGATCTCGACACTGCTGGCGCCATCGATGTTGACGCCTGCCACCAGGGCCAGGCGTCGCCGTCGCGAAAGAACGATGGAGAAGTGCTGATAATCCAGGCGATTGTCGACGGTGCCGGTCGGGTAGACGTCATCGACCAACGCCGCTTCCACGCTGGGCCAAGGCACTAGGAAGTCACCGAGAAAGCCGCTGTCGTATCCCCGCCGGTCCTGCAATTGCACCGCCGGTGTGACGGCCGGCTCTGCCTGTTTGCGCAGGGTGCCGGATACGCGCCTGGTGGGTTCCTGCAGGGGCTGCAGATCGGCAAGCCGTGGTCGATGGGTGAAGTCCACCTGGAGTCCTTGCGGTGGCATGATCTTACCTCGCTGAATGGGAACGAAAGTAATCAGCAAACGTAGCGATCATGCTCCGGCCCCATGAATTTTTTATGATGCTGACTTGCGGGCAAAGCAGCGAAGGTGATCCCTGGCCTGCGGTTAGGCCGCTTCCGCCGCCATGGCCGCCCGAACGCTGGGGCGGGCGGCGACTCGGACCATGAACGACGCCAGCACCGACCAACCCCCGATCTCGATATTGAACAACGGCAACCAGTTCAAAACGGTAAACAGATAAGCGTCGGCCAGGCCGAAGCTGCCCATCAGGTAATCCTGTCGTGCAAGGGTCTGGCTGAGGTAGTCCAGGCGCTTGAACAGTCTTGCCTTGAAGATCGCCTTGGTGGGCTCTGCGATGTCGGCGTTGAACAGCGGGGCGCAGCCGCTGTGGATTTCGGCACTGATGAAGTTCAACCACTCCTGCAGGCGAACCCGCTCCCAGGTGCCATTGGCCGGGGCTAGCGTGTTGCCGGGGGCCAGGTCGGCCAGGTACTGGACAATGGCGGGGCCCTCGGTCAGCACACTGCCGTTTTCCAACACCAAGGCGGCCACGTAGCCCTTGGGGTTGAGGCTCAGGAAGTCGAGCCCGTCGGCGGTTCGCTTGGTCTTGTTGTCGACCCGGATCAATTCGAAGGGCAGGCCCAATTCCCGCAGCACGATGTGCGGGGACAACGAGCAGGTCATGGGGGCAAAGTACAGTTTCATGGTTTCCTCACAGGCGGGGGACGGGCCGCCAGAATCGGTGAGGACCGGGACATTTTCAAAGGACATCTTCAGTGCTAGCGTATGACAAAATCTCATGAGCGCAGCAAGCCTCCATGGCCACCCGAATCCCGTCTCTGAATGGTCTTAAAGCATTCGAATCAGCCGCCAGGCACATGAGCTTTACCAACGCCGCAGCCGAGCTGAACGTCACTCAAACAGCCATAAGCCATCAGATCCGCCGGCTCGAAGAGGAGCTGGGCGTGCGTTTGTTCCTGCGGCTCAAGGACGGCCTGGCCCTGACCGCTGAAGGTCAGGCCTATTTCCCAGGCGTTCGGGCCGCCTTCCAAGAGCTGCGCTATTGCACCGAAACGTTGCTGGAAAGCCGCAACAACAGTGTCTTGACGATCAGCACTCTGGTTTCGTTTGCCTCAAAATGGTTGCTACCGCGGCTGGCATCCTTTCAGCAGGCGTTCCCCAATATCGATGTGCGCGTCACTGCATCCACCGAACGGGTGGATTTTCGCAAGGGCGGCGTCGATGCGGCCATCCGTTACGGTGTCGGCGACTGGAAGGGCGTGCGGGCCGACTGGCTGATGGCCGACGAAATCTTCCCGGTATGCAGTCCCAGGCTGTTGCAAGGTCCAACCCCCTTGCAGAATCCCGGCGATCTGGCCCGGCACACCTTGTTGCAGGTCAGCGGGGTAACCCGTGACGACTGGCGTTCGTGGTTGAGTGCCGCTGGCCAACCGAAAAGACTGGCCGAAGGCAGCCGGCTGACCTTCGACTTGGCCATGATGGCTGTGCAGGCGGCGGTCGACGGCCTGGGGGTGTGCATCGGCCGCTCAACGTATGTCGAGGACGACCTGAAGGCGGGCCGTTTGGTTGCGCCCTTTGATCTGCGACTCAAGTCTGACCTGGGTTTTTACTTCGTCACCCCACATGAACTGGCCGATGCCCCAAAGGTGCAGGCCTTTAGAACCTGGTTGATGGATTCGGTGGGTTTTGGCGCCGAAACATAATTACGCCATCCCATTAAGACCGCGGCACCCCAGCCGATACGCATATGAAGGTCCGGTTACTTTCAGTGTTCACCGAGGGTACGTCATGTTTAATAAAAAACTAAAAGATGAACTGACGGCTAGGACGGCCGAGTTGGCAACTTACAAAGGGCTGGTCGGCGCCCTGGAGCGGTCGATGGCTGTTATCGAGTTCAGCCCCGATGGCAAGGTCCTTCGGGCGAACGAGAATTTCCTGAGCACGATGGGTTACCGGGCGGATCAATTGGCCAGCCTGTCCCATCGGGATTTCTGCACCCCTGCGTTGGCGGGCAGCGCCGAGTACCGTGAGTTCTGGAACAAGTTGCGCGCTGGTCAATTTGTTTCCGGCACCTTTCAGCGCCGCAGCGCGTCAGGCCAGAACGTGTGGCTGGAAGCCAGCTACAACCCGGTGGTGGACGAACAAGGCCGTGTCGTGAAGGTGGTCAAGTACGCACTCGATGTCACCGCCAAGGTTACCGCTGAGGCCGAAACACGTGGCCGGCTGGCGGCACTCGACCGGGCCATGGCGGTCATCGAGTTCGACCTGGGCGGCAACATCCTGACCGCCAACGACAACTTCATGAATGTCATGCATTACTCGCTGACTGAACTCAAGGGCAAGCACCACCGGATGTTTTGCGAACCGAGCCTGGTGGGTAGCTCGGAGTACAGTGATTTCTGGCGTCGTCTGAACGCCGGTGAGTTTTTCAGCGGACAATTCAAGCGTCTCGGCAAAAACGGCAAGGTTGTCTGGCTGGAAGCCAGCTACAACCCGGTCTACGACGCCGACGGCAAGTTGTGCAAGATTGTGAAGTTCGCCAGTGACATCACCGAACGGGTAGAGAAATTCGAAGAGGACTCACGCGGCGCCTCCCGTGCGTACCACATCTCCGCCGAGACCGAACGCGTGGCCGAGCAAGGCGCCCAGGTGATCCACCAGACCGCCAAGGAGATGCGCGAGATTGCCGACAACATC
Organism: Pseudomonas sp. R151218B TE3479; assembly: GCF_053629195.1. NCBI lineage: Bacteria > Pseudomonadati > Pseudomonadota > Gammaproteobacteria > Pseudomonadales > Pseudomonadaceae > Pseudomonas > Pseudomonas sp. R151218B TE3479. Next base: position 4,971,415 of record NZ_JBRJHV010000001.1, on the reverse strand, counting down.
GGCGCCTCCGCGCGCCTCGTTGGGCAACTGGGCGCACGTTCGGAAGAGATCACGGCCATCGTCAATACCATTCGCGGCATCGCCGACCAGACCAACCTGCTGGCCCTCAACGCGGCCATCGAGGCTGCGCGGGCCGGCGATCAGGGGCGGGGGTTCGCGGTGGTGGCCGACGAGGTCCGGCAACTGGCTGGGCGCACCAGTCGTTCCACCTCGGAGATTGCCGAAATGATCGGCATGATCCTTTCCGAAACCCGCGATGCCGTCGCGAGCATGAACGTGACTCACGAGGGCGCCTTGCGCGGTGTCACCCTGGCAGACCAGGCCGGATCGGTCATCGTGCAGATCCGGAACGGGACCACCGATGCCCTTGATGCGGTGAGCATGTTTGCCTCCAAGCTCGATGAGTCCGAGGTGATTCCCAAGACGGCTATCGGCTGGGTGGGTTGAGGTGAGCTGAGTCTTCGCCCTGGCGACCCATGGACTTGAGCAGTTCAAGCAGTACTGTTCGCAGCTCCGGCGGTCGCACGGGCTTGGCCAGCACCGAGATGTTCAGGCTTTGCAATGACTGGCGTATGCGCTCGATCTCGTGTCCGGTGATGACCAGCGCCGGGACTTGCCAGCCGCGCTGCTCGCGTATCGCGGCAATGCACTCGGCACCGGAGACCTTGGTGCCCAGGTCGTAGTCGGCAATGATGATGTCGCAGTCGCTGGTCAATCCTTCGCCGTCACTGTGACCTTGCACTTCGCACCCCCATTTCTCCAACAGCGTGGATGTCGCCATCAGGACGTTGGCGTCGTCTTCCACCAGGCACACCCGCAACCCCTTCAGGCGCTCGTGAACGCTCGCCGCCTTGGGCACCAGGGTGCGAGGTGACACTTGTTCCAGGCCGCTGATTGCCACCCGGGTGCCTTGTCCGACTTTCGAACGGATATGTATGTCGACATTGAGCAGTTGGCTGATGCGCTTGACGATGGACAGGCCCAGGCCGAGCCCCTCGACGTCTTTGTCGCGCGCATGGCGTACACGGTAGAACTCCTTGAACACTTCGGGCAGGTGCTCGCTGGCGATGCCGCGTCCTTTGTCGTAGATCACCACGGCCAGGCCCTGGCCTTGGCGCCGCACGCCGATCAGTACCGGTTGGCCGGGCGCGTATTTGAGGGCATTGGACAGCAGGTTCTGGATCATCGTGGTCAGCATGCCTGGATTGACGCTGACCCAGTAAGGGCAGGCGCGCAGGCGCAGTTCGACCCCGGCCCAGCGAGCCGCCTCGGTGTTCTGCTTGACCACGTCCTGTAGTAGCGCGCCCAAGTGGACGGTGTCGGCCTTCGGCATCAGTTGGCCGTGGTCCAGGGTGTAGATATCGAGGATCGAACGGAACAGCTGCGACACGGTGTGCAGCGAACGGTCGATGTTGTCCACCAGCCGCAGCTCTTCCAGACCCAGTCTGGCGTCCCTCAGGCAGGCGGTGAACAGGCCGATGGAGTGGATCGGTTGGCGCAGGTCATGGCTGGCCTGCGCCAGGAAGCGGGATTTTTCCTGGTTGGCTGCCATGGCTTCTTCGGAGGCAATGCGGGTGCGCTTGAGCAAAATGTGCGCGTAGGCTGGCACCACGATGGTGGTGACGATCAACATCAGGAACATGTAGGGCTGGCCATGCCAGAACGGATTGAGCCAGAAAATCAGCACCAGGGTCGACAACGCGATAACGGTTGCCAGCGCCAGGTAGCGCGAGCCGAAGCGCATGCCATTGCCCAGGGTGACCCAGAGCAGCGCGGCGTAGATCGGCAGTGCGCTTTCACCGCCCAGCACCATGGCGAAAGCGATACCCGTGTAGTCATGCAGCATCGAAAAAAGACGCCGCCAGAAGAAGTGTCCTGGCCAACGCTTGATGATCATGCGCAGGAATATCGAGGCGACGATAAACGTTGTGATGTAAATGATGATGGGCACGTAGCCTGTGGCATCGCCGGGATGGAGGCTGGCCAATACGACGATGTACAACAGCGCACAGGCGCTGACGATCAGGCGCAACGTGGCCTGGTCGAGTTCACTGTTCTTTTCCACTGGCGTTCGAACCTCATGTGCTTCTGGTGCCTTGAGCAAGCGTAGCGGTTAGCCCATCTGTGCTATTCAGAATTGTTGCCCGAGTCAGGATACTTCAGGAGGTATGACCACTCAGGACGTCGGGAGAGTACATGAACGGAGTCGTTCGTTTTTTCAGTGTGATCAGCGCCACGATGCTGTGCATTTCAGTGGCTCATGCAGGTAGCCAGGCATGCACGATGGAAGGTGAGATGACCGTCATGGGGCAACACATCGAGGCGAAAGACTGCGTGCAGACGAGCGATAAGCAACCAGTGGCCAAGTTCCGCGCCAGCTGTGAGTCTTTCGCCAACATGCCGGTCGCGCTTGGTGGCGAAGCGGGCAGGATCACCTACTCGCAAACCTGCCCGGAGAATCCCCAGGGCACTTGCTTGAATGTGAACGGGCAGGGCGTGGACTTTTATTACTACAAGCGTACCGCTGAGCTGTTGAACAGCACCCGCAAGAGTTGCGCCTTGAGCGGAGGTACGTGGAAGGAGTGATCGAAAGTTGGGGACAGGCTTGATGCTGCCCCCAACGGACGAGCCATTGCGTCAGTAGACCCTGTAGTACTTCACGACGTCATCGACGAAGTAAATGGTCAATACCGAACCTTGGTTCTGGCTTTGGCCCGCTTTCCCGCTGGTCACGCTGCTGACGTCGTTGGCCACGGTTTGTGCCTTGTACAGTTGTGCCGAGGTGTCGGCCATCTTCAGGCGCGTCTCGGGCGATACGTATTTATGGGCCAGTTTCATGTATTTATCCAGGCCCTCATCACTCTTTTCATAGGTCCAGTTCGACTCGTTGCTGGTGCTGGTCGAATTGAGTTCTTCATTCGTCGGCGCGCCGAACATTTGAGTGATCTGGCCTTTTGTCGTCTTGCCCGGAATGATCGTTTGCTTGAGGTAAGAGACGTCGTATTTCTGGGCGCCCTGATTCAAGGTGCCCATCAAGTTGCCCAAGTTGCCCAAGTCACCGGTGTTTGCACAACCGTTGAGTACGCCCGCCAGCACGCACAGCGCCAATCCATTTCTAAGTGTTTTTCCATATTCGAAGGACATGATGACTTACCTTGAGTTAATGTCAGGACCATTCCATTTCAACCGCGCAGACGGTGAAGTTGACCCAGCAGTGCGCCGCCTGTGGACTTATTTAATCCATAGGCTTTGCACGCCATAACGTTTCGATAGGCACAGTGATACTGCACGGCGAATGGCGCGTTGGCTTTCTTTATGTTTGGCTGTTTGAACAGCCTTTTTATGGAGCGTCCACAGCTTAGGGGGAGAGTACTGGACGAAGCTATAGTACAAGTGTGCTATGGCTTGGGAGGTGAGCAGGGAGGATAACGCTCAATGAGTATTCGCGACCGTTATACATTTAGCTGTCTTGTGTTTCCGACCATCCTCCATTGCTTGGGAAGTTGGAAAATTGCGCCGCGGCCGCCGCGCGCGTGGGGACACCGAGGGATTTGAGCAGGCTCGAGACATGGATGCGCACCGTGAAGGGGGAAATGCCCAGGTCCCGGGCTATTTCCTTGTTGGTCTTGCCGGCCGCGATCAACCCAAGCACTTGCCGTTGGCGCACGGTCAGCTGGGAAAGCGCGTCGTCCAGTACCGGGTTTTCAGCTTGATACTTCACCACCACTTCGCCTTCGCGTATTGCCATGATGGCCTCGGCAATATCGGAGGGGTCGATATTCTTGCCGATGAAACCGTCGGCGCCCAGCGCCATCACCTGGGAAATAACATCGATGTCATCCATCATTGAAACCACAATAATGGAAGTCCGTTTGAATTCACTGCGCAACTGGCCTATGACTTGCAGCGATTTGATCCCGGGAAAGCGCAAGTCGAGTATCAGGGAGTCCACTTCCACCCCGGAACGCGCCAGCGCCAATACTTCATCCAGATTGCCAGCTTGTTCTATGGTGGCTGTCGGCAGAAGCCGTTCGATGGTTCTCAACATACCTTCACGAAACAAAGGATGGTCATCGGCCACAATGACTCTGCACGTCATGCTTCAGATCCTTCTGACTTCAGTTCGCGCATCGTAACCTAAACTGCCCCTCGGGTTTCAGTTTGAAACAAACTTTCATGTTGGAATACGCCTGTGAATATGACGGAAAAGAATAGCGAGCTTGATCAAGCTACATTGAGATTGACGGTCGGGGCGTGTACTGCGCTCTACATCATTGTGGTGGCCTTTCTGGCCAGCGACTTCGAAACCTATGTACCGATCCTGTGGTACATGGCCTTTTTCTTCGGCACCGCGGTCCCGCTGCGCATGGCGGTCAAGCGCTGGCCCGGGCACTTCTTCCTGCGTCGTCTTTTTGCCATGACCTTGGATTATGCAAGCCTCGCCTTTGCCTTGATCGTCGGTGGGGAAGGCATGCTGCCGGTGTACGCGGCAGTGCTCTGGGTCACGTTGGGCAATGGCATGCGCTTCGGTTCGCGCTACCTGGCGCTGGCAACCGTTCTCGCGCTGTCGACCCTGGGGGTGATTTTCCTGCTCACGCCGTTCTGGCGTGGCCAGCCCTATCTGTTCCTGACGTTGATCGTCACCACCATCGTGGTGCCTGCTTATGCGCATATCCTGCTGACCCGTACCCGCATCGCTTCGGAAGAGGCGATTGCCGCGAACCAGGAAAAATCCCGCTTCCTGGCCCAGGCCAGCCATGACTTGCGCCAGCCGATTCACTCCATCGGCCTGTTCACCGCCTGCCTGCGCGATGCCCGGTTGGGCCAGGAAGAGTTGCGACTGGTGGACAACATCGACCGCTCGCTGCACATCGTGTCGCAGCTGTTTCGTTCGATCCTGGACATCTACACCCTCGACAACGGGCAGCTTGAACCCCAGGCCGAACCCGTGCACCTGGGCGCGTTGCTCCAGGACGTGGTCAAGCAGAACACCGAAGCCGCCCGCTGGGCCGGTGTCGAGTTGCGCCTGCGGCCTTGCCGGCACTGGGTCAGTGTCAATGCCGGTTTGTTGGCGACCATGGTGCAGAACCTGGTCTCCAATACGCTCAAATATGCTCCCGGCCAACCGGTGTTGATCGGTGTGCGTCCGAAAGGCAGTGGCCTGGCCATCGTCATCTACGACAAGGGCCGGGGCATTGCCGCCGAACATTTGCCTGAGGTCTTCAAGGAGTTTTATCGGGTACGCCACGTCCGTGACAAGGATGTCGAAGGGCTGGGCCTGGGGTTGTCCATCGTCAAGCGGATCAGCCACCTGATCAATCTGGACATCCAGCTGGACTCCCGGCTCGGCCAGGGCACGCGCGCCATGATCCAAGGGCTGGAAAGGGTCGCGCCAAGGGCTGCGGTGGACAGACCGGTGCCCACGCAAAGCCGTTTGCAGGGCTTGCGGGTGTGCCTGGTGGAGGATGACGCCAACGTACTGATGGCGACGTCTGCGCTGTTGGAGAAGTGGGGATGCGAAGTGGAAACCCACAGCGACGGAGTGGGCGTGACCAGTGACTGCGACATCATCATTGCCGACTTCGACCTGGGTACGAAAGTCTCGGGGGCCGAATGCATCGCCGCGATTCGCGAACAGCGGGGCAGGGAAGTCCCCGCCATGATCATGACCGGCCATGAAATCGAAAGAATCCGCCACGCGCTGCACCACATGAACATTTCGATCCTGGCCAAGCCGGTGCGGCCTCCGGAGTTACGGGCGACCTTGCTCGAGTTGACCAAACATTTCGCCAGTGTCAGGCCATGAGTCCACCATTCCATTTTATGAAACGGTGGATTGCAGTTTGTGCGTATTCCTGCGCAACCGCTTTGGGCAGAAGATGACGCCAGCCACTTGCACACCCGTGCAAACGATGGCGGAGAATCCCTAACCATAGCGCACTGGCGCAGGCGTTCATGCTGCGCGCGCAAGGAGTAGCCGATGGACGAAGCCTTGCAAGCGAAAACCTCGCCCTGGCACGAAGGAGAGCTGACCTTGCAGCGCTCCGTCGGGGCAGTCGACATGATGGCCAGTGTCGGCCAACGGCAACTGGCGCGCACGTGGATGCCGGACCAGCACCGGGAGTTTTACGCCCAGTTGCCTTTCGTGGTGCTGGGGGCGGTGGATCGGCAGGGCGACGTGTGGGCGACCCTGCGCACGGGGCAGCCGGGTTTCATGAGTTCGCCCGATCCGCAGACCCTGCACATCAACCTCGAGCCCGAACCGAACGACCCGGCCCAGGAGGGCATGGGCGAGGGGGATGCCATCGGCATGCTGGGGATCGAATTGCACACTCGTCGACGTAATCGCATGAACGGTGTCGTGCGCCGTCAGCTTGCCCCAGGGCTGGAGATTGCAGTGAGCCAGGCTTATGGCAACTGCCCTCGTTACATCAACCTGCGCCAGTACCAATTTGTCGATGCACAGGCGGTCGCGCCGCGTCAGTTGACCGTGTCGGACCCGCTGGTCCGGCGCCTGGTGACGGCGGCCGATTCGTTTTATATCGCCACCTACGTGGTGCGCGATGGCGAGCGGCAGGTCGATGCGTCTCACCGTGGCGGCAAGCCGGGGTTCGTGCGCATGGATGAAGACGGGTCGCTGACCATTCCGGATTTTTCCGGCAACCTGTTCTTCAACACCCTGGGCAACATTCTGCTCAACCCACGGGCCGGGCTGGTGTTCGTCGATTTCCAGACCGGCGATCTGCTGCAAATGAGTGGCTCGGCACAAGTCCTGCTGGACGATCCCCAGATCAATGCCTTCCAAGGCGCCGAGCGGCTGCTGCGCTTCACACCGCAACGCATCGTCTATCGTCCGGCCGCCATCGCGCTGCGCTGGAAGGATCAGGATGAAGGCGATTCGCCCAATTCATTGATGACCGGCAGTTGGGAGCAAGCCGCCGAGCGTTTGCAGGCTGAGGCGCTGCGTAGCCACTGGCGTTCGTTGCGGGTTGCGCGAGTCGTGGATGAGAGCCACAACATTCGTTCGTTCTACCTGCAGGCGAGCGATGGCTTGGGTTTGCCCCGGTTTGAAGCCGGGCAACATTTGCCGGTGCGGATCCAGCTGGAGGGGCAGAAAGCTCCTTCGATCCGGACCTATAGCGTTTCCAGTGCGCCGTCGGATGATTTCCTGCGCATCAGCGTCAAGCGCGATGGATCGGTGTCGTCCCACCTGCATGAGCAGGTGCGGGCGCTGCACGAGATCGAAGCGCGGGCGCCCCAGGGCCATTTCACCGTCCAGGCCACCGAGCGGCGTCCGTTGGTATTGCTGGCCGCGGGGGTGGGCATCACGCCGTTGTTGTCGATGTTGCGCGAGGTGGTTTACCAGGGGCAACGCATCAGCCGCATGCGCCCGGTCTGGCTGGTGCAAAGCGCCCGCTCGGTGGCCGACCTGGCGTTCCGTGAAGAGATCGACGAACTGGCCGCTCGTGCCGGCGACAAGCTCCAGGTTGTGCGCATGGTCAGCCAACCGCCCACCGAAGCAAAGGTTGGCGAAGGCTATGACCTGGCGGGCCGGATCGATGTGGAGCTGCTGAAGAAACTGCTGCCGCTCAACGACTACGACTTCTATCTGTGCGGGCCGGGCAGCTTTACCCAGGCGCTGTACGACGGGCTGCGCAAATTGCGCATACCTGACGACCGCATCCATGCGGAAACCTTCGGTCCTTCCACCCTTGTGCGGGACATCGAAGTCAGCATGCCGGCGCCCCAGCAAGTGCCGGCCGCGACTGAAGCGGTGAAGGTCTTGTTCGCCAGTTCCGGCAAGGAAGCCCGCTGGGAGCCCGGCGGCGGAACGCTGCTGGAACTGGCCGAAGCGCGCGGCCTGAACCCGGAGTTCAGCTGCCGCGGCGGTTCCTGCGGCACCTGCAAAACCCGCTTGAGCCGCGGCCAAGTGCATTACCTGAGCCAGCCGGCGGAACCGGTTGGCGACGGTGAAGTGCTGATCTGTTGCGCGGTGCCGGCCCAAGGCAGCGAGCCGTTGGTGCTTGAGGTCTAGGGCTTCCGATCGTTTCACTGGGTGAAATGCTGGATTGTAAAAGCTGGTTATTCCGCTGTCCGGAGCAGAAGCAGAGGATAGCGCCATCGACGCGATCACCGCTTCGAGCCCAAACAACATGGAGTACGTCATGTCTGAGAAAGCGATCAAACTTTATCGCCATCCGTTGTCGGGCCACGCCCATCGTGTCGAGCTGATGCTCTCGCTGCTGGGCCTGCCGACCGAACTGGTATTCGTGGACTTGATGAAAGGCGAGCACAAGACCCCGGAGTTCCTCGCCATCAACAGTTTCGGCCAGGTGCCGGTGATCGATGACAACGGTGTTGTGCTGGCCGACTCGAACGCGATCCTGGTCTACCTCGCAGCCAAATACGGCAAGGGCCAGTGGCTGCCCAGCGATCCACTCGCCCAGGCCCGGGTGCAGCGCTGGCTTTCGGTGGCCGCGGGCCAGATCAACCAGGGGCCGGCCAACGCCCGATTGATCACCGTGTTCGGCGCCGGTTATGACGCCGAAGACGCCATCAAGCGTTCCCACGCCCTGTTGAAGGTGATGGAGACGGAACTGGGGCAAAGCCGGTTCCTGGCCGGTGAGCAACCGACCATCGCTGACGTGGCCGCGTACACCTACGTGTCCCATGCACCGGAAGGCAACGTCGCGCTGAGCGATTACCCGAACGTCCGTGCCTGGCTGGGCAGCATCGAAGCGTTGCCGAATTTCGTCGGCATGCAGCGCACCGCCAAGGGCTTGCAGCAAGCCTGAGTCAAGCCGCAGGAGCTTGCCGGGGAGATCTTCCGGCAAGCCTTGAGGCCGAAACCGCCACGTATATTCAATCTCCCTCAAGCAAGGCTGGATCATCCATGGATCGCTTTCAGGAAATGCAGATTTTCATGGTGGTTGCCGAGGAGGAAGGGTTCGCCGCTGCCGCCCGGCGCTTGCGCATTTCGCCACCGAGCGTGACGCGGGCCATTGCGGCGATGGAGGAACGGATCGGCACCCAGCTGTTGTCCCGTACCACCCGCAATGTGCACCTGACCGAAGCGGGGCAACGCTACCTGGAAGATTGCCGACGGATCCTGAGTGAGCTCGAAGAGGCCGAGGAGGCCGCCGCTGGCAGCTACTCGATCCCATGCGGGTATCTGACGGTCACCGCGCCGGTGCTGTTTGGCGAGTTGTACATCGCGCCCTTGCTGACGGACTACCTGGATCAGTTTCCCTCGGTACACCTCAATGCCTTGTTGGTCGACCGTGTGGTGAATATCGCGGATGAGGGCATCGATGTGGCGATCCGCATCGGCCATTTGCAGGAAAACAATCAGCACGCCATCAAGGTCGGTGAGGTACGCCAAGTGATTTGCGGCGCCCCGGCCTATTTCCAGCGCCATGGGCGGCCAACCCATCCTGGCGAGTTGAGCAAGGCCAATATCGTGATGTCTTCGGCCAGTCATTTGCTGAGCCACTGGCAGTTCATGGACGAAGCAAACTCGCTGAGCCTGCGGGTTGACCCACGCCTGGTGGTGACCGCGAATCAGGCCGCGATCAATATCGCCCGCCAGGGCTGGGGCGTTACCCGGGTTTTGTCCTATCAAGTGGCCCGGCAGGTCGCCGAGGGGGAACTGGAAGTGGTGCTCAAGGCCTTCGAACCACCGGCGTTGCCGATTCACGTGGTGTATCAGAAGAGCAATCGAGTGCCGGCCAAGGTGCGTACGTTCGTGGACTTCCTCGCGAATCGGCTGGGGGACGACGTCACGCTCAAGCCCGTTGTAAAAGGCGCCGGTTGATGGGGCGCCACCATGAGATGCTGATATTCCACGCGCTTTCGCAGTGCCCCAGCCTCGCCTCGGCTGCTCAGCGTCTCAACGTCTCCGGACCGACCGTGATGCGTGCGGTCGCTCGACTGGAAGCGCGACTGGGTGTGCAGTTACTGTCACGAAGCACGCGCGGGGTGGTGTTGACCGAAGCCGGAATCGGTTTCATGGCCGATTGTTCACGCATTCTCAAGGCCGTTGACGAGGCTGAAGCATCGGCCAAGGGCTGGCATGTCCAGGCGCAGGGCAATTTGACGATTCTGTTGCCCACGTTGTTCAGCCGTTATGTCATGGCCCCGGTATTGGCCGGCTACATGGATCACTTCCCCGAGATCAGGGTATTGGCCCACTACCATGATCGATTCCCGAACATGCAAGAGGAAGGGCTGGATGTCGCGGTGCTGGTAGGGCATCTACCCAGTTGTTCATTGATCGCACGGCCTGTCGGCAGCGTTCGTTCGCTCGTCTGTGCCAGTCCTGCTTACCTGGCCATGCATGGTGAGCCGGTCGTGCCGCAGGATCTGCACGATCACCGACTGATCGCCACCCAGGCCAACCAAGACTGGGTACAGTGGTCCTTTCAACAGCAGGGCGAGGCCAACGGCTTCAAGGCACGCACGCGGCTCAGTTGCGCCACGCTGCAGGCGGCCATCGAGGCTGCGGCTCATGGGGCCGGGTTGACGCGCTGCTTGAGCTATCCGTTGTATGACTATCTGAGCAGCGGACGCTTGCGCAGGGTCTTGCAAGCCTATGAACCGCCCTCCATGCCCGTGCATGTGGTCTATCGTGAAAGACGCAAGGCGCCGATGCGTGTGCGCAGTTTCGTGGACTACATCGTCGAGCACCTGCGCGAGCACCCGGCCCTGCGAGCGGATATCTCTTGATTGTCAGCGCGCGTTTGGGGCCTGGATCCCACGACGCACCCGCCCTGGCGCCTCGCCGTAGACTTCCTTGAATTTCTTGCTGAACGCTGCCTGGGATTGGTAGCCGACCTGTACGGCAATGTCGCTCAGCCCCAGGTGTGAGTGGCTGAGCAGACTGAAGGCCAACTCCATGCGTACTTGCGTCAACAGCACCCACGGCGAGACGCCGGCCAGCTTGACGAATGCGCGCATGAAATTGGCCCGGGACATGCTCGCGAGATCCGCCAGGCCTTGAATGGTCCACTCGTGCGCAGGGTCCGCCAGCATCGCCTGCCAGGCCCGGCCCAGGCGCTTGTCGCCAAGCAGGGCCAGCGAGCCGCTGTCCTGGCCATGGCTCGCCAGGTGCGCACGCAGAATCAGGGTGAACAGGGCCTGGGACAAGGCGTCGAGCAAGAAGCGAGCGCCGGGCTGGTTCCCATCCGCTTCCCCGCGAAGGATCTCCACCAACGCCGGCAAAGGTCCGTTGGCCGGTAATGCGCCGCAGGGAACCACCAGATAGTCGGGCAGGGCGCTGAACAGCAACGAAGCCCGGTTGAAGTGAAAACCACCGCACAGCATGTCCAGCTCCGCGCTGGCACCGCCAATGCGGTGAATCGGCAGGGCGCCTCCGGTCACGATCCGGGGTGAGGTCGGCGTCACCATTTTCCCAGGGCTGTGCATGAGGTGCCGGGCGCCCCGCGGCAGCAGCAGGATGTCACCGGCGCGCATGGGCAAGCGCTGCCCATCGGCAAACTCGACGCGGCATTCGCCGCGCAGCACGATGTGATAGGGCGCCGTGCCCAGGGCATGTTGTCCGTGATCCAGGGCCCAGTCGCCCTGGAACTGACAGCGCAGGTCCAGGCTGCCGCGAACGTTGGCCAGGCTGATGAGTTTATCGATCGCATTCATTTGAGCGTTTCGCCAAAAAAACTGAGCGGATTGAGCAAAACCGAGTGGCGCCAGGGTGAAAAACTGAGGGCGTCAAAACAGTACACCCAACCCACTCAGGAGTTAATGCCATGTTCAATAACTGGTCCGAATTGTTGCCCACCATTCAGAAAGCGTTTGGCGCGCTGGGCCGCAGCAACCCGAAAATGGTCAAGGCCTATATGGCGCTCGGGGAAGCCGCCAGCGAAAACAACGTGCTCGATGCCAAGACCCGCGAGCTGATCTCGATCGCCATCGCCGTGACCACCCGTTGCGACGGTTGCATCGCGGCCCACACGGATGCGGCGATCAAGGCGGGGGCGAGCCGTGAGGAGGTTGCAGCGGCCCTGGCCACTGCGATTTCGTTGAATGCGGGGGCTGCCTACATCTACTCGCTGCGATCGCTTGAAGCGTATGACACGCTGCAAAAGCCGGCGTGATTCATAGCCGATCCCAAGCCCCGGTTGCCTCAACGACACCGCAATGCTGTTCATTGAAGAAAAATGATGGACCTGTGGCGAGGGAGCTTGCTCCCGCTCGGCTGCGAAGCAGTCGTAAACCGGCGGGTGCGGTGTGTCTGATGCTCCGCATTTGGCAGGTTTTGGGGCCGCTTCGCGGCCCAGCGGGAGCAAGCTCCCTCGCCACGGGTTTATCGACTGCCTTAAGTGAACAGCATTGCAACGGCACCGGGGCTTTTTTTGCTGCCCGAGGCGATTGTTTCAGATAGCGCAATCAAGTCATCCGACTCCTGGGCATTCTCTAAAAACTGTTCGCCAGTGAAACTGATTCCAGAAGCGACCGACCGTTTCGGGCCGTCGCAGCGTTCTCCCTTCTCCAGGAGATTTCCCATGATCGACGTCACCTGCACCGACAACCCTTGGTCGGACGCCTCTGTCGCGACTCACCCAGAATACGAAGGCGGGTTCCTGTTGCCCCAGTTGATGGGCGCCCTGGCCAGCGAGTCCTCAGCACCGGTTTCTAACGTCCTGTGCCAGCCGCGTACGAACGGCGCCATGCTGGCGAAGGCGAGCGCTTTTGTGATGCGGGTGTTGAGGCTAACGCCGACCCGCTAAACGCAACGCTGAGCCTGTGGCGGATGTGGACACGACATGTCCCCTATACAATGCATCGCAATTACCCAAGCTCCAGATGGTGGTTCCGATGTTGCTACGTCACTTGCGCTATCTGTTGGCGGTCGCTGACCACGGTGGTTTCACGCGTGCCGCCGAGGTGCTGCACGTGTCGCAGCCGACCCTGTCGCAACAGATCCGGCAACTGGAAGAAACCCTTGGCGTGAGTCTGTTCGACCGCACGTCTCGCACGGTCAGGCCCACGGATGCCGGGGCGGCCTATATCGAATGCGCCCGGCGGGTGCTGGTGGAGCTGGCCGCCGGCAAGCGCGCGCTGCACGACGTCAAGGACCTGTCCCGCGGCAGCTTGAGGCTGGCCATGACCCCAACGTTCATGGCTTACCTGGTCGGGCCACTGGTGCGTGACTACCGCGCGCGATACCCGAATATCCATCTGCAAATCTTCGAGTTGTCGATGGTCGATATCGAGGAGGGCTTGGCGAATGACACGTTAGACATCGCCATCGCATTCGATCAGGTCAGGAGCGCCGATATCGAATCGATCCCGGTGTTCACCGAAACCCTGGGGCTGATGGTGGGTCGCAATCACCCGTTATATGACTGCCAGGCCGCGCTGACGGCTGAGCAGGTCGGGCAACTGGAATTCGCCTTGTTGACCTCGGATTTTGCCACCCGTACGTGCATCGACGATTACTTCGTCCAGGCTCGGATCACGCCCAAGGTGACCATTGAAGTCAATTCGGTCAGCACGTTGCTGGAAGTGATCGGGCATTCGGCCGTTGCCACTGTCCTTCCGGAACCCATCGCCACCCAGGAGCGCGCACTGCGCAAGCTGGCGCTGCAGGACGCAGCGCCCCGGCGTGGGGCTTCGTTGTTGCGGCGCAAGAACAACTATCACAGCGCGGCGTCCGTGGCTTTCATGGAAACATTGTTGCACGGGGTGGATGGCTTTGGGGCCGCTGCGCAGCCCAGCGGGAGCAAGCGCCCTCGCCACCGTGATCGAGGTGGGCAACAGCCCTAGACACAACAGCGAACCCTCACGCGGCAGTCGCCGTCCGGGCCGGTACGGCACACGCCTGGGGGTTGTCCGCCAAGGACCTGAAGCTGCGATTGTCGGTGTCCAGGGCGTCGATGGAGCCGGTCTCGATGTCATAGACCCAGCCGTGGAGGTTGAGCAAGCCTTTCTCCTGGGCCAGCCGCACGCTCGGGTGCGTCTGGATGTTCGCCAATTGGGCAATGACGTTTTCGCGCACCATCGAACTGACTTTCGCCGCGTCATCGACGTGAGACCGTGATTCATTGATGACCCGTGCCGACTCGGCGTGTTGCAGCCAACCGCTGACCGCCGGCAGATGATCCATGCAGGCGCATTTGGCGACGGCGGTCATGGCACCGCAATCGGAATGACCACAGATCACGATATCCCTCACGCCCAGCACCGCGACGGCATATTCCACCGTCGCTGAAACGCCGCCTGGGTGCGGGCTATAGGACGGCACGATGTTGCCGGCATTACGGATCACGAACAGTTCGCCGGGTTCCTGCTGGGTCAGCAGCTCCGGCACAACGCGGCTGTCGGAACAGGTGATGAACAACGTGCCCGGGTGTTGCGTGGTGGCCAGGTGTTTGAACAGGTCCGTGCGTTGTGGAAAGACCTCTTGCTGGAACTTCAGGAAACCTTCGATCAGCGCTTTCATGCTGCTTGCCTCCAATGAGTAGGGTGGTTGCCCAGCCGGGTATCAGTTCGTGCAGCCGTTGCCGATCAGGCTGTATTCAAGAACGTGGGTTTCACCTTGGGAATCGCGATAGGTCATTTGCACTGGCGTCGGACCGCAGACATCGGCGGGGGTGGTGATATTCAACACCTGGGCGATATCCAGATGCATGCCGTAGGCATAGGAAACGACCTCCGCAGGTGCGGTGGATGGTTGGGCATGGGCCGACAGCGAGGCGGTCAGCGACAGGGCCAGAAACAGGAATTTTTTCATGAGTCATGCTCCACGCAAGAATGAGTAGTGAGTTCAAATCAGCAATAAGTTGTTTGCAGCGAAGCCTCAGATTCGCCTGGGGCCAGCGGGACGATCAGAACGGACGCAGGGGCAGGAACTTGCCGTCCAGTGTGATCACCGCACGCGAGCCGCCTTCAGGGTCTTCGACTTTCTTGATGTCGAGCTTGAAGTTGATCGCGCTGATGATGCCGTCGCCGAACTGCTCATGAACCAGGGCCTTGAGGGTGGTGCCGTAGATCTGGATCATTTCGTAGAAGCGATAGATCGTCGGATCGGTCGGCACGCCAGCGAGGCTGCCGCGCAGGGGAATGATCTGCAGACGGGCGACCGAATCAGCGGTCAGGTCGAGCTTCTCGCCAATCACCTTGGCCGCGTGTTCCGGCAATGGATGCTGGCCGAGCAGGGCGGCGGTAACGTAGGCAAGGCTCAGGCCGGTGCCATCGGCCAAGTCCTGCCAGGACAGGTGCTGGCGCGCCTTGGCATCCAGCACTTCGGTGGTCAGGGCCAGGCTGATGTCGTTGTAGGCGTGGGACTGTTGCATGGCGTAGCTCCTATCGATTTGGATCGGGTTGATGTCGCTTGGTTGAAGCCATCATCTGCCGCTTTAGCTATAGCGTCCAAGACCGATATGCAATGCAATGTATTGGTGTTGCCTATGGGTTGGGGCCCATGTTGTCGAGGGATAAATCCTGTAATTGTTGACCTGTACTAATCTGTTGGCAGGCACGGTAGAAGTAGTCATTTAACTAGCCAGCAGAGATATCACGAATGACGAATCATGAAACCGATGTCGGCAGAGCCAATGAGGCCGACCTGGACGGGATCCTGGCGCTTCAGGCCGCGAATCAGATGGCCCGCGGCGGCTCGCTTTCTGCGAGCCTGCCAAGGGCCCGTGTGGCAGCGATGATGCAGGAAATGCCTCTGATTGTTGCGCGTCGAGAGGGTCGTATCACCGGTTTCCTGATGACTACTACGCGGGCGATGAATGCCGACCTGCCGATCGTACAAGCGATGTTCGCCGCTTATCATGGAGCGCCGGATGCCTATGTCTATGGCCCGATTTGCGTGGGCGAGGCGGAGCGTGGCAAGGGTTTGGCCCAGCGAATGTTCGCGCAGCTCCGGCGACTTGAGCGGGGGCGTGAAGGTATTCTTTTCATACGCAAGGACAATGAACCCTCGCTCCGTGCGCATTTGAAAATGGGTATGAAAGAAGTTGCTTCCTTTCCATTCAACGGGTTCGATTTTGCCGTTTACTCGTACATCGGTTAGACACGGAAAGCACCGATAGTCGATCACCTGAGCGGCAGAAAGAGCGCGGTAATGCCTTGATCGCTTCGCCGTTAGGCACGATGGGTTGGTCCCCGCACATAAATCCAGGCGATAGTGTTCCGATGGCGTAGTGCGCGGGTCGGCGTGAAAGACTTGTATCACATCTTGGCCGGCGACTTGATCAGCCGGCCAGTCCCCAGGAAATAAAACGCACCACCGGCCACAACGAAGAGGGTGAGCATGTAGAAGATGTAGTGAGGCGGCTGCGTTGCCAATACGACGCCACACAGCACCGGCCCGGAGGCAGCGCCGAGGTTGCCAAGATTTTGCGCGGCGTAGTACATGCCTCGCAGGTGGTCGGGCGCGATGGTGTCGATGAACATGTATTCAGCGGGAAAGACGATGATCTCTCCGACGGTGAACACCGCCATGGCGATTACCCAGAGCACGAGAGTATCGGCCACGGCGAAGCCGGCCAATCCGAGGATGAACAAGCTCAGCCCCGCCGCCAGCCACAGGTTCAGATAAAGGTGGGAAATCTTTCGGCCAATGGCGTACTGCAGGCTGATCACCATCAGCGCATTGGTCGTCACAATGGCACTGATGATGCGGTAGGTGAACTCCGCGGTTGTCGTGACCACCAGGTACTGTGAGAGATAAGCCGTGAATTGGCCGAAGACCACTGCGCTGAGCAGACCCCCGAGGGTAAAACACACTAAGCGGTAATCCTGGAGCAGAAGCTTGCCCACGGCCAAAAAGGGCGCGGGTTTGTGGCTCGTATCGACGACCGCCAGGCCTCTGTCGCCCCAGACGAAATAGACCAGGCAGAACCCGGCACCCAGCATGCCGGACAACAGGAAGGGCAAGCTGGTGTCCAGCTTGGCCATTCCCGCTCCAAGAAACGGCCCAACGGCATAGCCGATGTTGGTCAGTGTGTATTTGATCGAGAACGCTTCGCTGCGTTTGGCGAGGGCAAGCAAGCTGCCGAATCCTGCCTTGACCGCGACATCGATGACGGCATAAGCCAGGTTGATCAGCACCAGGCAGCTATAGAACAGCCAGAGTTCGCGCGCCAGAAACGTCCCGAGGAACCCCGCCGTAAACAGCCCGCTGAACACCAGGACGAGCCGATGGCTGGACATATTGTCCACCAGGAAGCCCCCATAGAGGCTCAACAGGGAGCCGATGATCAACGTGCTGCCGATTACCAGGCCGAGGTCGGCAACGTTCAATCCAAAGCTGTCCGACAGGTAGATGACCAGGTAGGGCAGTGTGATTGCCCGGGCCAATGTCAGGATGAGTGACGCTGAAAGCAGCAAATTGACTGACGAGGGATAGCTTTTAAGGGTGGCAAGCATCCGTGCCTCATATGACCGAAAATGTTGATAAGGGCCGCGTCGTCTCGTGGACGGATACGCAGCGGTCAAGCTTACTGAGGAATCCAGTTCTGATTTATGATGTTTTTTCTAGTAATGATTGAATTCAGTTCATGAATAAAGGATCTCCATGTTTTCCTCGGAACGATTGAAGGGCCTCGATGTGTTTGTCTGTGTCGCCGAATCCGGTAGCTTCAAAACGGCCGCTGAGCGGATGAGCCTTACCGGTTCGGCGATCAGCAAAAGCGTTGCTCGCCTGGAAAGCCGGCTCGGGGTTCGATTGTTCGAACGTACGACTCGACGTGTTTCGCTGACCGATGCAGGAAGCGCCTTTCTTCGCACCTGCACAGGTGTGCTTGCAGATCTCGAAGAGGCCGAGCTGTCGCTACAGGCTGAAAGCACCGAGCCCCGTGGCAGGGTTCGGATCGACCTTCCCGGTGCTTTTGGCCGTTCCCAGGTGCTGCCTATCGTCTTGCGGTGCGTGGAGGAGTACCCGCACCTGGTACCTCACCTTTCGTTCTCCGATGGTTTCATCGACGCTGTGCAGGAGGGCGTGGACATCGTTATCCGTTTGGGAGGCGCGCAGGTTTGGCCGGATACGCTGGGCCATCGTTACCTTGGCAGCGAATGGCATATTTTCTGTGCATCGCCTGCGTATCTGGCCAGGCATGGCACGCCCCTGACTGACCTTGATCTCAAGCAGCACCAATGCATCGCCTACGGTTGGCGGGATGGAAATATCAGCCCTTGGAATTTTGCCGGACGCCACCGGAGCGAAACGGTCAGGAAACAGGTATCGCCAAGACTGGTCGTCGGCGATGGCGAGGGTTTGATCATCGCGGCGTTGGCCGGTTGCGGTATTGCGCAGTTACCTTCCTGGTTGGTGCGCCGACAACTGGAGGACGGGACCTTGGTTGAAGTCCTGCCTCAGCTGGCAACCGATGGGTTGGCGATCAACCTTGCCTGGCAGAAAAGCCGTGAGAAGCTTCCCAAGGTGGCTGCCGTGTTGGAAGCATTGACGGCCAATTTACTGTGTCGCCTGTGAGCGGCGAAGGGACGTTGAGTTCCAGCGTACGCTGCCACAGGAATCATCGCGCTGCCAAGTTCCGGTTGTTAAGGCTCACGCCCGCAGGCTTGATGCCTGGCCTGCCGCGCTTCGATGCCAACGACCAGCCAGATGCCGATCCCGGACACCGCCATCCCCACCGCCATCTGCCAGGAAAGCGGCTCGTCGAACATGGCCCAGGCCCAGAGCATCGTGATGGGCGGGCTGAGGTACAGGACACTGGCGACGCGGGTGGCGGTTGCGCGGCGCAGGCACAACCAGTAGAGGCCGTAGCCGCCCATGGTCGACAGGCCCGCGGTCCACAACACGCTCAGTGCAAAGCCTGTGCTGGGCAGCGGGGCCAGGCTGCCATGGGCGCCCTCGACCAGCGCGAAGGCCAGGCCCGACACGCAACACTGCAGCCACAGGTTGGGCAGCAGGCCCAGCGATTGTTCGGCGGGTAGGTATTTCTGCCACAGGGTCGCGACGGCGAGCGAGAACATGCCAAGCAGCGGTAGGCCATAGGCCCACAAGGGCGCATTGCCCCACGCCAGTGCGCCCTGGGTCACCAGCATGACGCCGAGCAGGCCGATGAGCAGCCCCGTCCAGACCTGCCAGGCCAGTCGTTGCCGGAGTACGCCAGCGGCCAGCAGCGCCATGCCCATCGGCAGCAGGTCGGCGACCAGCGCGGCCAAGCCCGCCGGCACGCCCAGGGCAATGCCTTGGGTGATGCCGCCCAGGTAGCCCGCCATCGCCAGGAGGCCGATGCCGGCGTTCTTCAACAGTGCGACGAGCGAGGTCCGGCGTAGTGACCTGGCGACGAAGGGAAACAGGACGAGCGTGACCACGACACACCGCCAGAAGACCACCAGCAGGGCCGGCGCGTAATCGATGGAAAAGCGCGCGCCGACGAAGCCCGAGCTCCACGACACCAGCAATGCCGCTTCGAGCAACGGCAATGGAATCAGCCAGTACCAGGCGGGCCGGGGAAGGGAAGTGCAGGTCATCGCTTTATTCGGGTTCATGACCACAGGCTACGAAACCCGGCTAATCTAATAAATCAAAATGTAATGCATCAGTTATTCACGAAGATTGAATCATGACGGCCATACTCGATATCGACTTGATACGTACTTTTCATGCGGTGGCGCGGATCGGAAAATTCAGTGCGGCGGCAGACCAACTGCACAAAAGCCCGGCGGCGGTCAGCGTGCATATCCAGCGTTTGGAAGCAGTCGCTGGCGGGCGGTTGCTCAACCGGGACAACCAATCGGTATCCCTCACCGCGTTGGGCCAGCGTTTGCTCGTGGCGACGACGGAGCTGCTGAGCACCCACGACCGGGTACTGGCCGACCTGCACGGAACCCGTTTGGCGGGACGTATCACCTTGGGGGTGCCGGATGAGTACGCAGACCATGTGATCCGCGACATCCTCCCGACCTTCGCCGCCGCGTGGCCCAACGTGGTGCTGGAGCTCAAGACTGCGCCAAGCTATGCGCTACGCGACCTGGTGCAGCGCGGCAAGCTCCAGGCGGCAGTTATTGCCCAGCCGAAGGGGCAGGCGAATGCAGAGGTGCAAGTGCTGGTGTCCACCACGCCGGTCTGGGTCGGCCCGGCCCACACGACGGCGGCTTCGATGGAGCCGCTGCCGCTGGCGGTGCATGCGGCGCAATGCCCTTATCGGCAAGCGATGATGGAGTCCCTCAGGCAAAGCGGGCGCAAGACCCGCATCGTCCTGGAAAGCCCCTCCAACCAAGCCATCAAGGCCTGCGTAGAGGCCGGGTTGGCGATCAGCCTGATAGACCGTGGGCGGGTGACGGATGCCATGCGGATCCTCGAAGGCCTGCCGGTGATCGCGGAGCATGAGGTGGTGTTCATGCGAGCCCAGGCGTCACGCGACGACGAAGCCGTGAGCCTGCTGGCCCGTGCCATGCAGCAGTATTTCCGGCTGTAGGCATGGCGCCGGGGGCCGCTGCGCAGCCCAGCGGGAGCGAGCTCCCTCGCCACGGTTGCTTGCTCGGCTGGGTGATCGTGTGGATCATTCAAGCGCCACCCTCGCCAAAATGGCCCTCAGGTATTGCACCTGTGGGCTTTTGTGGCGAGGGCGCTTGCTCCTGCCGGGCTGCGCAGCAGCCCCCATGATCGGGTCAAGCCGACAATGGCGGTGTCCGCGGTGGAACCCGGCGCTTGGAGCCAATCGACTCGAACGCCGACGCCAGTTGCAACAGCCTCGAATCGTCATAGGCACGCCCGGCGAATGTCAGCCCGACGGGCATGCCGATGTCCGCCATGACGCCCATTGGCACGGTGACAGTGGGTACGCCCAAGTGGCGGATGGCGAGGTTGCCGTTGGCGACCCAGACCCCGTTGCTCCAGGCGATATCGGCAGATTCCGGATTGATATCCGCATCCGCCGGTCCGACGTCGGCGACGGTCGGGAAGATCACCGCATCCAGGCCCAGCCGTTCCATCCAGTCTTCCAGGTCGATCCGGCGTGTCGCTTCAAGCCCCCGCAACCCGTCGGGCAGCGTCGGGATCTGGTCCCAGGGCGTAATGCCGCGCTGGGCCATCTTCACATACTCATCCATGCCGGCGGCGAGATCGTCCTCCCGGTTGGGCAGGGTGCCCGGGTCGTGGGGGAAGATCTTCGGTCCGTCGACGTCGGCCAGGCGATTCAATTTCGGGTCACCGTTGGCCCGCAGGAAGTCATCGAATGCCCAGGCCGACAGGTCCCACAACTCATGGTGCAGGAACTCCTTGGAAACCAGGCCGCGGGTGAACACCGTCGGTGCGCCGGGACGATCGCCCTCGCAGTTGGAGACCAGCGGGAAATCCACCTCGATCACTTCGGCGCCACAGGCTTCCAGAGCCTTGCGGGCTTGCTCCCAAAGGTCGATCACCGAGGCGCGGGTGACGATTCGCTGCCCGGTCGGGCCGCCGATGCCGGGGGCCTCGGCGGTGCCGGCTTCAGGGTCCGCATTGATGTACATCCGTGGCACGCCGAACCGAATGCCGGCCAGCGCCCGCGGGTTGCTGGCAAGGCTTGGATACGAGGCGGGACGAACCGACTCGACGCTCGGAATCGGCACCCAGGGTTGCAGCCGCCACAGGTCGCCACGGGTGTCCGGGTCCTCGGCGACCACCACGTCCAGCACTTCGAGCAGGTCGGCCATGGTCCTGGCGAAGGGCACGACGACGTCCATCGTCGGCGTCAACGGCCAGTTGCCCCGCACCGAAATCACTCCACGCGACGGCGTGTAGGCGCACAGGCCGTTGTTCGACGCCGGGCCGCGTCCGCTCGACCAGGTTTCTTCGGCAAGGCCGAACGCGGCGAAACTGGCGGCGGTTGCCGTGCCTGCCCCGTTCGAGGAGCCGGAGGCAAAGGGCGCGGTGAGGTAGTCGCCGTTGTACGGGCTTTCCGCACGGCCATACACCCCGCGCTGCATCCCGCCATTGGCCATGGGCGGCATGTTGGTCTTGCCCAGGCAGATGGCCCCGGCGGCGCGCAGTCGTTCGATGGTGAACGCATCGCGATAGGCCACCAGGTCCTTGAACGCCGGGCTTCCGGAGGCGGCGGTAAGCCCTTTGACCAGATAACTGTCCTTGGCCGTATAGGGAATGCCGTCGAGTGGGCCGAGGGTCTGGCCACTGGCCCGACGGGCATCGGAGGCCTGCGCTTCCTTCAGCGCATCCGGATTGCGCACCACCACGGCGTTGAGGGCCGTGGGTGTGTCGGGACCGTCGTAGGCATCGATCCTGGCGAGGTAGGCCTGGACAAGCGCTACCGCTGTGGTCTGCCCCGATTCCAGCGCGGCGCGCAGTTGGGCAATGGAGACTTCGGTGATGTCGATCATGCAGTTACCGCCGCAGTGGAAGGATGACGGGGTGTGCGGGTCCATTGACGTTGGGGCCTGGCACTTCGGGTCATCTGAAGGTGGATATTTATCGGGTTTTTCCTACTGTACTACGGAAGAACGATCAAGGGCAGTCCCGTTTTACCGGACGTCTTCTAGCGTGTAGAAAAATTTCCCATCTCAATATCTCGTTAAGAAACGGCTTAGGCAGGATCAACGGTCAGCGCTGCGCCTCAGCGGCCCCGTCGATTTTCCACCACCGTGAACAGCATCATGCCGGCCAGCATAGCCAAGGCGAAGACGACGGCTTGCCAGTGCCCTGTCAGAAGGGTTGCCACGGCAGGGCCTGGGCAGATACCGGCGATGCCCCAGCCGATGCCGAACACCAGGGCGCCGCCGATCAGGCGCTTGTCCAGTTCACGCTTGGCTGGCAGTTGCATGGGGCGGCCCAGCAGCGAGTGGCTGCGCTGGCGTGCCCAGGTCAACGGGACGATGGCAGTGCCAATCGCGCCAATCATGACCAGGGCCAGGGACGGATCCCAGGCGCCGGCCAGGTCCAGGAACGCCAGCACCTTGCTCGGATTGGTCATGCCCGCCAGGAGCAGGCCGAAGCCGAACAACAACCCGGCCATGAATGCGCTCAGTTTGAGCATGTTCAAATCCCCAGCCAGTGACGCAAGACAAACACCGTGGCGAAACCGCTGAGCATGAAGCAAGCGGTGGCAACCATCGAGCGCGGCGAAAGGCGGGACAGGCCGCACACGCCATGACCGCTTGTGCAACCTGAACCGTAGCGGGTGCCGATGCCCACCAACAGGCCGGCGATGATGAGGCCGGCCGCGCCGCCATGGAACTCAATCGCTGGAAGGCTGGCAAACACCCCCCAGAGAAGTGGCGCAACGAGCAGGCCGAGGAGAAACAGCGCTTTCTCACCGAGGCCTTCAGCGCCTCGTTGCAGAAGACTGCCGATCAGGCCGCTGACGCCGGCGATACGCCCATTGGCGACAACGTACAGGCCGGCCGCCAGGCCGATCAGCATGCCGCCGGCCAAGGACGACCAAGGTGTGAAGTTGAACCAGTCGATGTGCATGAGTCTTTCCCCAGCCTGCGAGTGTCCGGTGGCTGAACCGATGCTTTGAGCTGACTTGCTGCGGCGCAATCACCCACACCGCTGTACGGCAGCTTGTACAGCAGCCCTTCCACGGTGCTACCGATCAGCTTGTCCAGGCCACTGTAGCGCACGCGCCCCATGACAATGACATCAATCAACGTCAGAACGGCCCCAGCTTGAGCGGGTACTCGATGACGATATACAGCCGGTCGATGTCATTGCCGCCCTGGCTGCTGTTGGCGCGATGGGTGACATGGGACAGTTGCAACGACAGGTCCTTGGCCGGGCCTGACTGCACGATGTAGTGCAGGTCCAGGTCGCGCTCCCAATGGCGCCCGCCAGCACCTTGTTGCGGGCTGTAAGTGTCTGTGTCGCTATCGAACGGATTGTAGGCGCCGCCTTGGGGGGCATGGCTGCCGTCGATCCCGCGTCCAGTCACATAGCGGGCCATGAAGCTCAGGCCGGGGATGCCCAAGGTGCCCAGGTCAAGGTCGTAGCGCGCTTGCCACGAGCGCTCGCCGGGGCCGTTGAAGTCGGCATATTTGATCGAGTTGGCCAGGTAGATGGAGTCGCCGCCGACGAAATCGAAGGGCGTGTCGCCGTTGATTTTCTGATAGGCCAGGGTGAACGCCTGGGCATTGAGCCGATACTTGCCACTCAGGCTATAGGCCGTGGTGTCGATGGCCCCGGCGTTGGCCTTGCCGTAGTCGCGGGTGTGATACAGGTTGCCGTCAAGGAACAGTTCGCCAAGGGTGGTATGCAGGTTCGCATAGTACTGGCGCCAGGTATCGCTCAGTTCGGAGGCGTAGAGCGCGCCGCCCAGGGCTTGCCCGGTAAACAGGTCGGCGCCGATGAAGTCGATGGCGCTGTTGCGCGTCGTCGCGCCATACCCGGAAAAATCACCCTTGCTGGTCGAGGCGTCCTGATTCTTGAACGCACTGAAGTGGCCCGCCTGCAGGTCGACCCCGTTGAATTCGCGGCTGGAGAGCAGCAGGCCGCTGGCATATTCGGGTTGTAGGCGTTTGTCTGCGGTATCGAATACCGGGCTCTGCACGGTCATTTCCCCGACCGCCAGGGTGGTGCGTGAGGTGTTGAATTTCAGCGCGCCGCCCGCACTGGAGTAACGCTCCTCGCTTCGCCCGTTCTCATCCAGCGGCAATAATCCCGTTCCGGAATGCCCCTTGCCACCGTCCAGTTTCAACCCCAGGAACCCGTGGGCATCGATGCCTACGCCGATCGTGCCGGGGGTGAAACCGGACTCGAACGAGGCGATGAAGCCCTGGGCCCATTCCTGTTTGTAGCTTTTGCCTGCTGGGGTCGGGGCGCGATAGTCATTGTTGAGGTAAAAGTTGCGGCTGAGGACTTCCAGCGTCGCCCCGTCGAGAAAGCCAGATGTGCTTTGCGCGAGTTCCGCTGCCATCGCCGGTGCGGCGCTACTGGTGATCAGGGCAAGCAGCCAGAGCGGCTTCAGGGCGGCAATTGAGTGGTGGGGTGCAGGCAACATGCTTCGTTTCCATGTGAAATTGGGCGGGCAAGGGGGGCTTTTGCGCCAATGACAGGTCACCGGTGCTTGTTTTACGCGTTGGCGAAAACAGGTCTGGGCAGAGGGCTTCATTCTTGGGCGTGGGGCGCGAGCGTGCGAGTTAAACGTTGTTAATTGCGGGCGGCTGTGTTGTTGGATTCACCATTCGTCAACGAGACACCCTGGCACTTCTTGACAGCCATCGAACCTGGGTAAATACTCGCTGCTCATATTCATATATATGACTAGATAACAAGGTGAATAAGGTCAATGAGCTCTCTCTCCAGCGATGTCCGTCTGCCGCTTTACCAACGTTTGCGCGACCAATTGGCTGAGCAGATCGCCAATAACCGCTGGCGCCCGGGGGAGGCGATTCCGACCGAGGCCGCCCTTTCAGCGGAGTACCAGTTGTCGACCGGCACAGTGCGCAAGGCCATCGATGCGCTGGTCAGCGAGGGCATCCTGGAGCGCCAGCAGGGGCGCGGTACTTTCATTCGCCGGCCGCAGTTTCAATCGTCGTTGTTCCGTTTCTTCCGTTTTCAAAGCGCTTCTGGTGAACGTCGGGTTCCCGAGAGCCGGATCTTGTCCGTGGAACCGGTGGTCGCGCCTTCGGCGGTGGCCCAGGCGCTGGGGTTGCCGGTAGATGCGTCGGTGATTCGCCTGGTACGGGTGCGTCTGCTGGAGGTGAAGCCAGTGCTCGCCGAGGAAATCTGGTTACCCCGTAGCCGCTTCCAGGCCTTGCTCGAAATCGATCTGAGTCAAAAGGGCCCGTTGCTTTACCCCATTTATGAAGAGGTTTGCGGCCAGGTCGTCGCCTATGCCGAAGAAACCCTCACCGCCGAATCGGTGAACGAGGTGCACGCAAGGTTGCTGCAGGTGCCGGTCAATAGCCCGGTGGTGGTGATCGAGCGCCTGGCGCGGGACTACGCGGGCAATCCCCTGGAGTGGCGACGCTCTCGCGGGCATGCCGAGCACTTCCGCTACAGGGTGGAAATTCGCTGACCCGACCCGGCTAGCGGCGAGTCGGTCGCCGCTGTCCTTACCGTTTTGTTTGTCATGACTGGCCCTGTAGCGGCGCGGTTCGCTCTCGGCTGCCTTTCGTTCCACTTACAAGGATAAGAATCATGTTCAGTTGGTATCGCCAAGTCACTGCGCGGGAGCGTAAAACGTTTTGGGCCTGTTTCGGCGGATGGTCGCTCGACGCCTTGGAAGTACAGATGTTCGGCCTGGCGATACCGGCGTTGATCGCCGCGTTCGCCCTGACCAAGGGCGATGCCGGGCTGGTCAGCGGCGTGACCCTGGTCACTTCGGCCATTGGCGGCTGGGTCGGCGGGACGCTGTCGGACCGCTACGGTCGGGTGCGCACGCTGCAATGGATGATCTTGTGGTTTTCGTTCTTCACCTTCCTGTCGGCGTTCGTCACCGGCTTCCACCAGTTGTTGATCGTCAAGGCGCTGCAAGGCTTCGGGATTGGCGGGGAATGGGCCGCCGGCGCGGTATTGATGGCCGAGACCATCAACCCCAAGTACCGCGGCAAGGTCATGGGCACGGTGCAAAGCGCCTGGGCGGTGGGTTGGGGGCTGGCGGTCGGCGTCTTCACGCTGATCTACTCCCTCGTTCCGCAGGACATGGCCTGGCGGGTGATGTTTGTCGTGGGCCTGCTGCCGTCATTCCTGATCATCTGGGTACGACGCAACGTTGAAGAGCCCGACAGTTTCCAGCGCCTGAAAAAAGACAACGTCATCCCGCAAAGTTTCTTCAAGTCCCTGGGCGGTATCTTTTGCCCCGAGTTGATTCGCGTGACCTTGTTTGGCGGGTTGCTGGGGCTCGGGGCGCACGGTGGTTACCACGCGGTGATGACCTGGCTGCCGACCTTCCTCAAGACCGAGCGCAATCTGTCGGTGCTCAACTCCGGCGGCTACCTGGCGGTGATCATCTTCGCCTTCTGGTGTGGTTGCGTGGTCAGCGGCTTGTTGATCGATCGCATTGGTCGTCGGAAAAACATCGTGTTGTTCGCGCTGTGCTGCGTAGTCACCGTGCAGTGTTATGTGTTCCTGCCGTTGACCAACACCCAGATGCTGTTCCTGGGGTTCCCGCTCGGTTTCTTCGCGGCCGGTATTCCGGCGAGCCTCGGGGCGTTTTTCAACGAGTTGTACCCGGCGGATGTGCGCGGCGCCGGTGTGGGGTTCTGCTACAACTTCGGCCGGGTGCTCTCGGCGGTGTTCCCGTTCCTGGTCGGCCACATGAGCGATTCCATGTCCTTGGGCTCGGCCATTGGCATCGACGCCGGGATTGCCTACGGCGTGGCGGTGGTCGCGGCGTTGTGCCTGCCGGAAACCCGCGGCCGCAGCCTGGAGGCCACTGCGGCATCGGCGCCTGTGGTTGAGCCTGACAGCCAGAGCGCCCGGGCCTGATTTCCCTTATTGTCGATAGATGAGACCCATGGTTGATACCTGTACCAAACCGATGACCGGCATTGACTGCCACGCCCACGTGTTCAGTCGTGAGCTGGAACTGGCCGCTGTCCGGCGCTACACACCCGACTATGACGCCACGCTCGCTCAATACCTGGATCACTTGCACGTCCATGGCTTGAGTCATGGCGTGTTAGTGCAGCCGAGTTTTCTCGGCACCGATAACCGCTACCTGCTGGCCGCACTACGGCAAGCGCCGGAGCAGTTGCGCGGGGTCGTGGTGGTGGAGCGAGACGTCAGCCGAGCCGAGCTGGAGGACATGGCCCGGTTGGGCGTGGTCGGTGTGCGCTTGAACCTGATGGGCAAAGCCTTGCCTGATTTTCGTGACGCCGTCTGGCGCGGCTTTTTGGGCCACATCGCGGAACTGGACTGGCATGTGGAGTTGCATGCCAACCTGGTGGATTTGCCGGGGTTGATGGCTCAGCTGTTGCCATTGGGCATCAAGTTGGTGGTCGATCATTTCGGCCGCCCGGATGCGCGGTCGGGGCTGGATCAACCTGGCTTCGCCCAATTGATGGCGCTGGGGCAGGGCGGGCAGGTGTGGATGAAGGTGTCCGGCATCTATCGATTGGGCGCAACGGCCCCGCGCAACCTTGAATTCGCCCGCGCCTCGTTGGCGGAGCTGGAACGCAATTTCGGTCCCGAACGCCTGGTGTGGGGCAGCGATTGGCCGCACACTCAGCATGAAGCGCAGGTCGGCTTCGAGACGGTCATGGGGCAGTTGCGCGCGTTGGAATGTTCGGCGTCGCTGATGCATGCGTTAATGATCCAGACACCCCAGGCGCTCTTCAAGTTTTGAGGCGCGAAGGTGTTGGCGTCGAGTTTTGCTGAACTCGTTCGATGAATAGGGATCTAGACTCCATTGAAGCCCTGCGAACAGTCGCCGTATCGGCCTTTAAAAGGGATTTCTGCGAGCTGGAACCACTGACCCAGGCGATGTACTGGGGCGAAGGACAGCGAGGGTGTTTCAGCCAGGCGGTTTGAGGATGACTGATGTCGAACATTGAAGAGCTACCCACGCAAACCCATGCGCCGAGCGAATACGAAAGCTTGATCGCAATGGGAACGAGCGCGCTCGATGCCATTCCCGGTGCGGTGTACCTCTGCGATCACCAGGGCTGGCTCGTGCGGTACAACAGCGAGGCGGCCGAGCTGTGGGGAAGGGCTCCAGCACTTGGAGAGAACGGCGACCGTTTTTGCGGCGCCCATCGATTGTTCCTGGCCGCTGGCACGCCGCTGGCATTCGAACACTGCCCGACGGCCTCGGCGCTCAATACAGGCATTGCGCCGCGCAACCAGGAAGTGATTATCCAACGCCCGGATGGCTCGCGGTTCGTGGCGCTGATGAACATCCGGGTCCTCCGGGATCACTGGGGCGTCATTCAAGGAGTGATCAACTGTTTCCAGGATGTTTCGGCGCACCATGCCATGGCCGAGGAGCTTCGGCGCAAGAGTGCCGACCTGGAAGACTTTTTCGAAAACAGCGCCGTGGGCCTGCATATCGTCAGTGGCGAGGGCATCATCCTGCGCGCCAACAAGGCGGAGCTGGCGCTGCTGGGGTATCCGGCAGAGGAATACATCGGGCGGCACATCACCGAGTTTCATGTCGACGAACCGGTTATCGGCGATATCCTCACCAAGCTGAGCAGTGGTGACTGCCTGGAGAGTTATCCGGCGCGGCTGAGGGCCAAAGACGGCTCGATCAAGCATGTCACCATCACTTCGAACGGGCGCTTCGAGGACGGAAAGCTTTTCAACACCCGTTGCTTCACCATCGACAGGAGCTGTGTCCACGCGGCCGAGGCGGCACGCCAGGACAGCGATGATCGGCTTTCAGCGACCTACGAGGCGGTGACCGTCGGGATTTCCGAGGCCGATATCGACGGTCGCTTGCTCCGGGTGAACGACGCCCTGTGCAACATGCTGGGCCGGTCGCGGGAGGAACTCCTCTCGATGACATTCCTGGACTACACCCACCCAGACTGCATCGCGCAGGATGCGGAGTTGTACGCCCGCCAGGTGGCCGGTGAACTGGATAACTACGTGTTGCGCAAGCGCGCCCTGAAGCCCGATGGCGAGGTGGTCTACCTCGACATCCACAGCTCGTCGGTGAGGGACGCCAACGGCACGTTTCGTTATGGCGTGCGGGTGCTGCAGGACGTCACGCTGGCACGGCGGATGGAAAACCAGATCCGCGAAAGCGAACGGCACATGCGCAATCTGCTCGAAGCATTGCCTGCCGCGGTGTACACCACCGACGCCGAAGGGCGCATCACGTTCTACAATCGCGCCGCTGTCGAACTGTCGGGGCGCACCCCGCAGTTGGGCGACATGTGGTGTGTGACCTGGAAGCTGTTCAACACGGACGGCACCGCGCTTGCCCACGATCAATGCCCGATGGCGGTGGCGCTGAAGGAAAACCGGCCGATACGCGGCGTCGAGGCCATCGCAGAGCGGCCGGACGGCAGCCATGTACCGTTCACGCCGTTTCCCACGCCTTTGCATGACGCTGATGGAAACCTGGTGGGCGCCATCAACATGCTGGTCGATATTTCCGAACGAAAACAGGCGGAGAACCGGCAGAAAACGCTGATCGATGAGCTCAATCACCGGGTCAAGAACACCCTGGCCACGGTGCAATCGCTGGCGGCCCAGACCGCGCGCAATGCCGAGGATGCGAAGGACGGCTACAGGCGTTTCGAAGCCAGGCTGTTGGCATTGTCGCGTGCACACGACCTCTTGACCAAGCGCCATTGGGGGCAGACGCCACTCGACACCCTGGCCCATGAAGTGCTGCTGCCGGTCTTTGGGCATGAGCCTGGCCGTGTCGTGATCGAGGGCGCTTGCGTGGACGTCGGCACCCGCGTGGCGCTCAACCTGACGATGACCCTCAATGAATTGGCGATCAATGCGCTCAAGTACGGGGCCATGTCGGTCGAGACGGGGACGCTTGCTGTCACCTGGCACTTGCAGACCCAAGCGGACGGAACATGGCTGACCCTCGACTGGCAGGAGCGTGGAGGGCCGCTGGTATCCCCGCCGGAACGGGAAGGGCTGGGTTCGCGCCTGATGAAGCGCTGCATCGAGCGCGACCTGGGTGGCACGTTTGACCTCACCTATGCCCCACAGGGCGTTTGCTGCCGCTTTTCGTTCCTGATTGGAGCGCACGGGGCATGAGCCCATTGGCTGGAACCCGGGTGCTGGTCGTCGAAGACGAAGGCGCGATTGCCCTGTTGATCGAGGAAAT
Source organism: Pseudomonas sp. R151218B TE3479 (assembly GCF_053629195.1). Taxonomy (NCBI): domain Bacteria; kingdom Pseudomonadati; phylum Pseudomonadota; class Gammaproteobacteria; order Pseudomonadales; family Pseudomonadaceae; genus Pseudomonas; species Pseudomonas sp. R151218B TE3479. The sequence continues at coordinate 4,940,747 of NZ_JBRJHV010000001.1, read as the reverse complement.
GCTGGAAGAATTCGGATGCGAAGTGGTGGCTTCGGTCGCCCGGCTCGCCGCTGCATGTGACATCGCCGGCTCGGTGCAGGCGGACCTGGCGATCCTGGACGTCAACCTGGCCGGCGAGCGTGTGTTCCCGGTGGCCGATATTCTTCGCAGTCGCCAGATCCCCTTTCTATTCAGCACCGGATACGGCGCCAGCGGGCTGCCGGCCGAGTACGCCGCGCGGCCGGTTCTGCACAAGCCGTTTTCGGAAAGTGAATTGCAGCAGAAAATGGCCGTGACGCTGAAGGAGGCCCGCGAAAGCGCCCCGACCTTCAGCCCTGATGCCCACTGACTCGCCGCCATCGCGAGCAAGCTCGCTCCCACAATGGCCGGCGGCGAACTGTTATTGAGTGCCCCCCACAAATCCCCTGTGGGAGCGAGCTTGCTCGCGATAGCGGTCCCGGCCTCCAGCACCGATACCAACGGAACGACACCCTCCCCAGCAAGCACAGCGCTGACGTTCAAGCAGGCCTCTACGAGACGTTGCCGCTGGACTGTGCTAAATCTCTTACCGGCAACCTACGTCTCCAAACCCATTCAAGGAGTGAACATGAGTCTCCACGGTCATTACGATCCGCAGAACATCTTTGCGCTGATCCTTCGCGGCGATGCGCCGTGCTACAAGATTTACGAAGACACCGATGTGCTGGCCTTCCTGGATATCTTTCCTCAATCGCGCGGCCATGTCCTGGTCATCCCCAAAGCCTCCCAGGCACGCAACATCCTCGAAGTCGAGCCCGCTGTCCTGGGCGCGATGATGTCTGCCGTACAGCGCCTGACGCGCATCATCGTGGACGAGTTGCAGCCGGACGGGGTCCAGGTTGCGCAGTTCAATGGCGCCGTGGCCGGGCAAACGGTGTTTCACATTCACATGCACATCATTCCTCGCTGGGAAGGTGAAGAGCCGGGTGTGCATGGCCGGGGCAAGGCCGATCCCGAGGAACTGGAAAAACTCCAGGCTCGCCTGGTCGAGCGCATTCGCTCAGGGGCCTGACGCCGAGCAAGATCCTGCGAAGGGGCACGGGCCGTATCAGTTCCCGTGCCCCTGGTTGCTGCGGATCAACTCGATCAGGTTCGAGCCAGGTAAGCCTGGTCTCAAGCCCGGTCCCGGGTGCCTGTCAGCGTGTCATCCTTGATGTCGTTGGCAAACTTGCACATGAGCCGTACCAGGTTCGCTATATCCGCTTCATCCCATGTGGCAAAAATGGCTCGCCCTATCCGTGCACGCGCCTCGTCGATGCGATCGGTCATCGCCTTGCCTTTTGGCGTGATGACCGACTTGCGTACCCGGCGGTCGGCGGTACTTTCCTGGCGAGTGACCAACTCCAGGCTCTCGAGTTTCGACACCTGCCGACTGACCGTGGTGTAGTCGCGCCCGACGCGATCGGCCAATTCACCGACACCGATCGGGCCAAGCCGCTCCACCGAGACCAGCAACGGAAACAGGGCGCGATCCAGGGATATTCCGGCTTCCCGAACCATGGCTTCGTCGCGCTGGGGTCGGTTCATCACCCCGACGATTTCCATCAGGGCCCCGTGAAGCTCGCGAAGTTGGGCATTAATATGTGCGTTCTGCACATTTTCTGTTGACACTGTTCCCGCTCCATCTTAAATATGTGCGTATTGCACATATATGGGGTCGTCATGAAAGAGCAATCCGAAATCCAGGTATTGATTTGCGGTGCGGGCGCGGCCGGTCTGGCGATGGCCATCGAGTTGGCGAGGAGGGGAGTTCCCTTTCGCCTGATCGAAAAGGCAGACCAGCCGTTCAACGGCTCGCGCGGCAAGGGCATACAGCCCAGGACCCAGGAAATATTCGAGGACATGGGAATCCTCGACCGAATCGTCGCAGTGGGAGGAGTCTACCCGACTGTGCGTCGATATCGCGACGACGGCAGTTTCACCGATGCTGTCAGCATCGAGCAAAACTCCCCCACGCCAGCGGAGCCTCATCAGTCGCCGTTGATGGTGCCGCAATGGCTGACGGAACAGGTCATGCGCGAACGTCTGCTCGAATTGGGCCACCGGCCGGAGTTTGGTTGCGAACTGGTGGGGTTCGAACAGGATGCCGATGGCGTCGGTGCCCGACTGGCCGGTAAGGCCGGTGAGGAAACGCTCCGGGTGCGCTGGCTCGTCGGGGCCGATGGCGGCCGCAGTTTCATCCGACATGCGTTGGGTATTGGCTTTCCGGGCGAGACGCTGGGCATTCGCGCCGTTGTGGCCGATGTCCTGGCAACGGGCCTGTCGCGGGATCGTTGGCATCGTTTTGGCGACGGCGACATGCAGGGTCAGATGTTTTTGTGCCCCTTGGCCGGGACCGACCTGTTCCAGATCCAGGCGCCGATTGGCCTAGACGTTGAAATCGACCTGGATGCGCAAGCGCTGACGGCCCTGGTCGCACAGCGCACTGGTCGCGAGGACATCCATATCCAATCGGTGTCCTGGGCATCGGCCTACACCATGAACGCACGGTTGGCCGATCAATACCGGGTCGGCCGAACGTTTCTCATCGGCGATGCCGCACACATCCATCCACCCACAGGCGGCCAAGGCCTTAACACCAGCGTGCAGGATGCCTACAACCTGGGCTGGAAGCTGGCGGCGGTGGTCAATGGCGCGCCGGCGATGCTGCTCGACAGTTACGAACAAGAACGCCGCCCGGTCGCCGCGGCGATGTTGGGCCTTTCCACCAAACTGCTGGGCGCGCACCAGCGTGGCGACATGCGCCGTGGGCGGGAGGTGCACCAACTCGACATTGGCTATCCCGACTCCACGCTCGCTCTTGAGCAACCCAACCGCACATGCGGCCCATTGGCCGGTGATCGTGCGCCGGACGCGCCAGTGCGCGGGGTGGCGGGTATGCCACAACGGTTGTTCGATCTGTTCCGGGGGGCGCACTGGACACTGCTCGGCTATGGCACGAAGCGCGGTGCAGTGCGTCCTCGCCAAGGGCTGCACATTCATGTCGTCGGCCCGGACGGCGATATCCAGGATGATCAAGGACATTTTCGTGACGCCTACCAACCCGCGTTGGGGGATTGGGTTCTCGTTCGTCCCGACGGGTACATCGGTGCGTTCGTATCTGGTTGGGAGGGTGAGGCGCTTGAGCGCTATCTCGAAAGGGTAGGGCTGGCCCTCGTCGAGTTGGACGGGCTTATCGAGGGGATTTCAGGGGTATGAGGTCCAAGAATCAGCCCGACCGCTGAGCCTGCAAGCGCAGGGTGCACAACCACATCCAAGGTTGTGCACCTCACCACAAGACCGATCAACAATGGGCTACCAAATCCCTTGCCAACCGCTACCATTGCGCGCAGACCTCCCGACGCCCCTGGACATTCACTTTCATGAAATTGCGCCTGCTGACCGCTGCCTTGTTTTTCACCTGTACCCTGACTCACGCCGCTGAATCGAAACCTGTGCCGAAAGCCCTGGAAGCACAGATCGGGCACTTGGTCGCGCTCATCAAGGACAGCTATGCCACCGGCTACCCAGAAGCGACGCTGGTGCAGACGCTGGACACTGGCGAGGACAGCCAGGTCACCCTCGCGGTCTTCACCATCGAGGGTTTCGGTATGGGCAACAACTACAGCCAATACCTGGCGGCCTTTACGCCCGAAGAAAACGAAGAAGGCGTGCCGCACTACAGCCTGTTGGATGTTATGCGCATCGGGGGCGACAGCTGGCGTGCCATCGACAAACTGGATGCCAGGCTGGTCAGCGACCCGACGGGTGAGCAGACCCTGATCGATATTCCTGTGATGGAAAATACCGATGACGATGCGCCGAACTTCCCGAGCAGGGCTGCTGTGATTCACCTATCGCTGGAGGGGGCACAGTCGCTGCGATTGGTCGAGAAAAGGTAAGTCGCGTTGTCCCCCGGGCCATCCACGCTCATACCTGATCCATCGCCTCGCCCACCCACCGATCCTCACCCAGGAACCCGCCACTTTGATGGTGCCACAGCCGCGCATAGATACCGTTCTTGGCGAGCAATTCGGTGTGGGTGCCCTGTTCGATGATGCGTCCATCATCCATGACGATCAGTCGATCCATTGCCGCAATCGTGGACAGCCGATGGGCGATGGCGATGACGGTTTTGCCCTGCATCATTTCATCGAGGCTTTCCTGGATGGCCACTTCGACTTCCGAATCCAGCGCGCTGGTCGCCTCGTCAAGGAGCAGGATCGGGGCATTCTTGAGCATCACTCGGGCAATCGAGATGCGCTGGCGCTGGCCGCCCGACAGCTTGATGCCGCGCTCGCCTACCAAGGTGTCGTAGCCGGTGTGGCCCTGGCGGTCGCTCAGTTGGCTGATGAACTCATCGGCCTGGGCATTGGCCGCGGCACGGCGGATTTGTGCGTCGCTGGCATCGGGTCGGCCATAGGCGATGTTGTCGCGAATGGAGCGGTGCAGCAGGGACGTATCCTGGGTGACCATGCCGATGGCGCTGCGCAGGCTGTCTTGCGTCACGTGCGCAATGTCTTGCCCGTCAATGCGGATCTGCCCGCTGTCGACATCATAGAAGCGCAGCAGCAAGTTGATGAGCGTGGATTTGCCCGCGCCGGAGCGGCCCACCAGGCCGATTTTCTCGCCTGGGCGAATGTCCAGGCTCAAGCCATCGAGCACCTGGCGTTCGCCATTGTAGTTGAAGCTCACATTGTCGAAGGTGACCGCTCCGCCGGAGGTCACCAGCACCCCCGCGTCCGGCGCATCCTGCACCTTGGGACCGCGGGTAAGGGTGGCCATGCCATCCTGCACGGTGCCGATGCTCTCGAACAGCGAGGTCATTTGCCACATGATCCAGTGCGACATGCCGTTGATACGCAACGCCATGGCGGTGATCGCCGCCACGGCACCGGCGCCGACGTCGCCCTGGTGCCACAGCCAAAGGGCATAACCGCCTGCCGCCATGATCAACCCCACCACCAACGCCTGGTTGACGATCTCGAATTGGCTGACCAGACGCATCTGGCGAAAGCCGGTCTGTTTGAAATCCTCCATGGCCGCGCGGGCGAAGTGCGCTTCACGATTGGAGTGGGAGAACAGCTTCACGGTCGTGATGTTGGTGTAGGCGTCCGAGATACGTCCGGTCATCGAAGAGCGCGCATTGGCCTGTTCCTGTCCGACTTTCCCCAGGCGGGGCACGAAGTAGAGCATGGCCAGCCCGAACAGCACGATCCAGGCCACGAAAGGCAGCATCAGTTTCAGGGCGAAGCCACCGGCCAATGCGATGATCGCGATGAAATACACGCCGATTCCGGGGGCGATCTCGATCAGTGTGAACAGCACGTCACGCACGGCCAGCGCAGTCTGCATCACCTTGGTGGTGACCCGGCCAGAGAACTCGTCGGAAAAAAACGACAGGCTTTGCCGCAGCATCAGGCGGTGAAAGTCCCAACGCAGCCGCAACGGCAGATTGATCGCCAATACCTGGTGCTGCACCATGGTACGCAACGCTACCAGCCCGATGCTGGCCAGCATGACGAGGCCCATGCCCCACAGCACGCGACTTTCCTGTGCCGCCGCCTCACCGCCGGCCTGCCAGGTCGAGAGCAGGTCCACGACTTGGCCGAGGAAGGAAAACAGCCAGGCTTCATAGATCGACACACCGGCGCTGAGCAGCGCAAACGCGAGGATATAACCGCGGGCGCCCCGTGTGCAGGCCCAGAGAAACCGAGCCAGGCCTTCGGGCGGCGGCGGTACCTCGTCGGGCGGGAAAGGGTCGAGCCTTTGTTCAAATACGCGAAGCATGGGGGTCTCCGAAACGATCGATTGGGGATTCTGTCACTAAAGGCTGCTTTGAGGGTTATGTGGCACCACGACCACCGGTGGTACTGGCACTCTCAGGTAGTCTCTTTGGCGACGGCAAAGTTCGAAGCATTTGGGGGGCATCACTGCGCACTCAACTCCCACAACACATCCAGCACATGTTGCGTAGGCTGCTCGATATCCTGACTGCGGTGGGCGATACCCAGTTGACGCCACAACAAGGGCTTTAATGGCCGCATGACGATCCGGGTATCGGGCAATGGCGTGGAGGCCTCATGGGGCAACAGCGTCGCACCATATCCAGCCGCCACCAGGCTTTTGATCGCCTCGTTGTAGTTCAGTTGAATGCGCGGCACAGGCTGTCGGCCGTCACTGGCGAACCACTCCGACGTCAAGCGCGAAAGGCGAGTGGTGGTGTCATTCAAAATCAACGGCTGAGCGGACAGCCAACCGGGTGTCACGGTATCCGGGCATTCCCAGCGAGCCGGCAAGAAGGCCATGACCGGGTCCCGTCGCCACGGCTCGACCCGCAAGCCTTTCACCGGCGACTGCGGCAGCGCGACCAGACCGATCTCCAAGGAGCCCTCGGCAAGCTTCTTCAAGGTTTCCTGGGAGGTGAGCACCGCGACCTGCACATCGATAGCGGGGTGGCGATGGCTCAACGTTTCCAAGGCGTTCGGCAGCAACTGTGCGATGGCCCCGGTGGAGGCGCCTAGCCGCACACGTCCGGCCAATCCTTGTACCTGACGCTCCACGTCCTCAAGCGCTTGCTCCGCATCCGCCAACAGGCGCCGCGCCCGCTCCACCAGAGTGCTCCCTATTGCTGAAGGCTGAACGCGCCCACGTGTGCGCGACAAGAGCTTGCCGCCCACTCGCGACTCCAGGTCGGCGATATGCAGGCTGACAGTGGGTGGCGCAAGGTGTAGCACACGCGCGGCTTCGGCAAACGATCCCAGGTCGGCAATCGCCACCAACGTGCGCAGCCGGTCCAGGCTGATTTCCCGCATATGTGAGCCCTTGTTCAGAAAAGCTGAATCTCAGCGTTAATAAATTCAACTTTTCCTATCTTAGCGCCTAGCTGAACATTGGAGTCCTGAATTTCAATGTTCGAGAGCATGCCATGGCAAATCCCCTAGTATTCATCGATGGCGACCAAGGCACCACCGGGTTGCAAATCCATCAACGCCTGCGCGACCGGAGCGATCTGCGGCTTCTTACCCTCAGCGCCGAATATCGCAAGGATCCGCAGCGCCGCGCTGAAGCCATCAATCACTGCGACATCGCAATTCTTTGCTTGCCCGACCCGGCTGCGCTCGACGCGGTAGCGAGCATCAAAAACCCGGCCGTACGTGTGATCGATGCAAGTTCCGCGCACCGTACCCATCCAGACTGGGTCTACGGTTTCGCGCAGATGAGTTCGCAGCAGGCCAGGCGAATCGCCACGGCGCGGCGGGTCAGCAATCCCGGTTGCTATCCTACGGGAGCAATAGGGCTGCTACGCCCGCTGCTGGAGGCTGGACTGCTGCCCACGGACTACCCGATGAATATTTACGCCGTGTCGGGCTATTCCGGAAAAGGGCGTGCTGGCGTACAAGAATATGAGGAGGAGGGCGCATCGCAGGCGTCGGCGTTTCAGGTTTATGGGCTGGGACTGGCACACAAGCATATTCCGGAGATCCAGCAGCAAAGCGGTCTGACGGAACGGCCGATGTTTGTGCCGGCTTATGGCGCTTTTCGGCAGGGGATCGTGCTGACCATACCTGTGCAAACCCGGTTGTTGGCGCCTGGCGTGAGCGCGGTGCAGTTGCATGCGTGTCTGACCCAGCACTACGCCGATGCGCGCCATGTACACGTGATGTCGATGCAGGAAGCTAAAGAGTTGACGTCCCTTGATCCTCAAGCGCTTAACGGGACAGATGATTTGCGATTGTCGGTGTTTGAGAGCGATGAGACTGGGCAGGTTTTGCTGGCTGCGGTATTTGACAATCTTGGTAAGGGCGCCGCTGGCGCGGCGGTACAGAATCTGGACCTGATGCTGGCAGGCGCATGACCGCGCCAATCAGCGTGATGCTCTGACTTCAATGAGTAGCGGCAATATTCTGTTTTGGCATGAAAAATCGAGCAAACAGTTCAGATTGTGATTTGATATTTAACTTTGCATAAATGTTGCGGCGGTGAACTTTTACGGTCTCCGCCGAAAGGGACAGTTTTCCGGCTATTTCTTTATTGGAGAAGCCGCTGAGTAATAAGCGGAGTACGTCACTTTCGCGTGCGGTAATTTGTGTGCCAAGTTGATTGACCGTCTCTGGCCACAGCGGCGGCTCGGTCAGCATTTTCTCAACATCAATTTCAAAACCCATGCGCTGATGCATCAAGGCAATTACCCACGGCTTGATAATGTCAAGGATGGTTATTTGCTCTTGGCTAAAGCGGCTTTTGCTGCCGATGGAAATGCATAACGTTCGGTCGGGGTCGAGCTGGACATTGTACTGTGCCTCATCCATGGAGATGTATTGGGCAAAATACTGATGGTAATACTCGGTTTCAAGAAAGTATTCCGGGGCAATGTCCAATAGGTGGAAGAAGCCACTCTGCGGGTTTTCCCGATTGGCTATATAAAACGGATCCAGCAAGTAAAGACCTTTCACATAGCGATGAGTGAATGCGTCGACTTCTTCGGCATCGGCTACCTCAGGAAGGCTGACGACCTGCACGTGTTGATTGCTGAAAATCAATACAACCCAATTATCGATCTGTACATATTCATTTAATGTGCGAACCAGGGAACTCCAGAAATCTGGACGATTCAGCTGCATGATCAGCTTCCCAATCGATCGATGCCAAGCCAGGCTATGGAGGTCAAACGGCATTTTCTACCCCTTTAGGGTTAGGAACTCGCAGGTCAAAGGTAAGTATTCGTAGGTATTTACTATTCGGTAACACCCGGTATATTCGCTGCCAGGGTTTACGATAGCCATGAGGGCATATCGTCTTGACAAGGATGTTGCATGAGAAAGTCACATTTGCGAACCATTTTTTCGGCCTCGCTTCTCTGTGCCGGGATAAGCACTTCAGCGGCGGCTGTAGAGCCCGGGGTCTATCTGTATAACTGGTTCGGGTTGCTTGCGCCGCAGACGCCAAAGGAGTTTGAGCAGGAAACTGGCACGCGCGTGCATATGGATGCGTTCGACAGCGCAGAAATCATGCAGAGCAAGGTCATGGCCGGGCGCACCGGGTATGACGTGGTCGTGGCGACTTCCAATGTGTTGCCAAGCCTGATCCAGGCGGGAGTCCTCCAGCCTTTGGATCGTCATCAACTGAGTAACTTTTCACATATCGATCCTGACATCCTGGCCCAACTCGCGGTCAATGATCCTGGTAACCGCTACGCGGTACCCTATTTGTGGGGCACTACTGGCATTGGTTATGACGTTGACAAAGTCAGAGCGGCATTGGGTGACAATGCTCCGGTAAATAGCTGGGATCTGATCTTCAAAGAAGAAAACATCAGTAAGCTACAGTCGTGTGGTGTGGCAATGCTTGACTCGCCAAGCGAGATCATTTCGATTGCCTTGAATTACCTTGGACTCCCTAGCAACAGCAAGAACCCGGATGATTATCAGAAAGCTCAAGCCCTGCTGTTGAAAATCCGGCCTTATGTCCTTTATTTCGACTCTTCCAGAATCGACGCCGACCTGGCTGACGGCAATATTTGTGCAGTGGTGGGATGGGCCAATGGTGCCCTGGCGGCACAGGCCATCAACGAGAAGGCCAACACGGGACGCAAGATTACCTACAGTCTTCCTCGCGAAGGCGCGCTGTCCTGGTCGGAGAATCTGGTTTTGCTAAAAGATGCGCCTCATCCCAAGGAAGGCATGGCGTTCATCAATTATATGTTGCGACCGGAAATTATCGCCAAGACCTCCAACCACACGCTATACCCCAACGCAAACAAGGATGCCGCCGAGTTTGTCGAGCAGAAGCTGCGAGACAATCCCTGGATTTATCCCGACAAAAAAACGATCGCTACACTTATTCCGCTTGAACCACTGCCATTGAAACTGGAGCGCATCCGCACGCGGATCTGGACCAAAGTGAAGAGTGGTGTGTGATCGGGCTTTGATTTGAATGTCTGGCAAGTAAGACATAAACGTCGATATACAGGGGCGCTGGGCCGGTCAACTAATACCTGCAAATTAACAGTCCGGTGTCTTCCGGGCCATTGCGCCGCCTTATGTAAAAAGAGAACAGCGGATGTTCAGCCCAGCCAATCAAACGCAGTTCAGTTTGACCATCAACGGTGTCGCGCACGATTTTCAAGTGCTCGCATTCACTGGAGAAGAGGGGATCAGCAGGTCTTATCTCTTCAACGTGGAGTGTGTTAGCGAGCGGTCAGACCTGGCTCTCGAAAGCCTCTTCGACAAAGAGGCTTTTCTGACGTTAGACGCGAAGGGCAACGGCATTCATGGACGGGTCTACCACATCGCACAAAACGGTCATGGCCAGGGTCCGACACATTACAGCCTGGCCCTCGTACCGCACCTGTCCTACTTGCGGCACCGCATCAACCGGAGGATCTATCAACAGTTCTCGGTGCCGAAAATCGTCGCCTTGATACTGGAAGAGCATGGCATTCTGGGCGACGCCTATCGGTTTCACCTGGGGGCGACCTACCCAGAGCGTGATTACTGTACCCAGTACGGCGAAACGGATTTGCACTTTATCCAGCGCTTGTGCGAAGAAGAGGGTATCCACTTTCACTTCCAGCACAGTATTCAAGGCCACGTGCTGGTCTTTGGTGACGATCAGGCGATTTTTCCCGGGATCGGGCAGCCCACTGCCTACGGGCAAGAGTGCGATAGGGTGACCAACGAGCCACTGATCAAGCGCATCAACCTGCGCCTGGGACAGCTCACCCGTCGTGTCTCGCACCGCAACGATGATGTCGAACAGTTGGGCATTGAAGACGATGACAAGCTGGAGCGCTTCACCGGTCATGAGTACGGCAAGCAGATACGTCTTCGTACTATGGAGCGTCGTCATGCGGCTTATCGTCAAGCCGAAGGGCAGAGTGACCAGACTCGGTTAGTCAGCGGCCACGTGCTGGAAATCTCAGGCCATCCGCGCCAGGAGTGGAACGCCCTGTGGCTACTCACCCAGGTCATCCACGAAGGCCGGCAACCACAGGTGTTGAATGAGGATGTCGCCAGTGGCAACACTGCGCCCGAAGGTGACTTCCATCAGGGTTACCGCAACCGCTTTATCGTTCTTCCATGGAATGTGTCCTATCGTCCGTCGTTGGCTCACAAGAAGCCTCGGGTGCCAAGCGACCAAACGGCTGTAGTGATCGCTTTAGAAGACGAGGAGATCCTGAGTGGTGAGCGCTCGGGGAGGATCAAGGTCAAGTTCCCCTGGGACCGCGACGGCAGATTTGACGACAAGAGTCGTTGTTGGCTGATGGGGCCCTCTGATTGGCGTTGTGAAATCGGGCCCCCGCGGATGGGCGTGGAAGTCATGGTTACATTTCATGAAAACGACCCCGATCAACCACTGATCAGTGGTTGCCTGTGTTGTCGCTAAGGCGGGCTTGCCGCTGCTTTCGCCATTGTTCAGTGCTCCACGGACGTACCTTTTCGATTGGTGCGGCGCTCTGTATTCAAGTTTTCGGTATCGAAAAACCGACACAGCTACCATGATGGAATGCGCCGGGATTTCGCTATTGATGGGAGTACAGTTTCGCAGCATTGGCAAAGCCTTTGGCTCTGAAAATAGCGCTGCCTTCGCCGAGACTGCCGTCGTTGCTCACGAGATAAACCTCGTTGGTATCGGGCTTGAGCGCCATGCTCGTTGAGCGAAGAAAGTGGCCCTTTTCGCGCCCAGGAATCAAGATCTGGCCGATGGGCAAGCCGTTAGGATTGAGTACCAGCACGCGGCCTTGGCTGTACATGGCCACGTACAGATTGCCATCTTGATCGACACGCATTGAGTCAGGTGATGGGCCGCTAAACCGGTAAACAACGGCTTCCCCGAAGGGAGCGATTGTCTTGGCATCTTTCAGTTCGATTCGGTGCAGCAGCCCCGTCGCGAACTCAGTGACCCAAAGGGTCTTGCCGTCGGGAGAGAGCGCAATGCCGTTGGCGATCGCGAGATTGGGCAGGATCGAGACGATTGTCTTGCCGCCAGCTGGGACGTAATAGACGCCGCCGGTGGGCTGAGTCGATGTACCCTTGAAATCGGTGAAATAAAATCCCCCTGTGCTGTCGAAAACGAGGTCATCCACCAGATGGTTTTTGCTTGCGGGGATGATGACTTGCTTTCCTGAGCCGTCCGGTTTGTAGGCTGTCAGGTTGCCGGTATTTTTGAAATTACCCAGCCCTGCCACAAACAATCTGCCGTCTTTATGAATAGCCAGTCCCGCACTTCCCAGCGCGTTTTTCGGCACAACGACACTGAGTTTCTTGTCGGGATCGACCTTTAGAACCTGCCCCCCGAACACCTCGACAAACAACAAATTGCCGGCCCTGTCGAACGATGGACCTTCCAGTTGCAGAGGACCGTCGGCCACCTTCATCCACAGATCGGCTGTCACCGTCGGCAACTCTTTTTCTGGTGATCCAATGGCCTGAAGTTGCTGGCCCTCCGCCGGGTAGTTCAGGGTGGGGATAGCGTCCGCGTGGGCTTGTAAGATGCCAGCGCTGAAGGCCAGGCACAGGGAAGCCAAGAGTTTTTTGCGCATGTTGGTGACCTTCGTGTTGTTGTTATGTTGAAGTGGCTCATACGCTCAATAGGGCGACAATGGCGGGCACCGTCAGTACAGCGGTGTAATACCCCATGAATTGCACGCCGATGTTGAAGCCAAGGAAGCGCGATAGAAAACCACCCAGCAGGCCAACGGTGACAATGACCAGTAAGCCGAGTGCTCCGCCCTCCCAGATGCCGATCACCAGAATCAGGCCGACAAACGTCGAGATCACCGCTTCGTGACTGATGTTGCGTGAGACGAAGGACGCTGCCCGGTGGGCGTAATTCATCGTGAAGGGATAGGCAATGAGGATCGCCACGATCACCGCCAGCATCCCATAACCCAGAAACTCCCACGTGCTCAGCAGGGTATGGAGGTTGTTGACCTGCCCGGTGGCGGTGTCAACGCTGAAGCGAGGCGGGGCGTTGAACAGCGGTGCGGCCGGCCCTGCGGCGACCGGACTCAACGGCAAGCCAAACGCGATCAGCGGGATCAAGGCTTCAGCGATGTAAGTCGCTTCAGTGACGCCGTTACGGGCCGTGATCACCGTTGTCAGCCGATGGTAGACATGCTTGACCCGTGACCCGACGAGTTCGCCCATGATCACGGTCATCGCAACGGGGCTGAAGACGAACGTTGCACTGGAGATAATGGCCGTGACTGCAGTCCACAGACTCTGTTTGCTGTCCAGCACCTTGAGCGGGTTGGGGAAGAAACCGCCCCAGCTTTGCACATCCGCAGACAGCGAGAAGGTGCGCACTTGCTGGCGTCTCATCGTCTCCCGTTCAGCGGGGGCGAGCATTGAAAAGAGCGCGGCAATCAGCGGGCCAATGGCGATACCGAGGAAGTAGCTGACGCTCAGCTTGACGCCGTATTGTCCGGTGATGCTTTGCAGACCGACGATGACCATCACGAAGGGGACAAGCGCGAGCACCGCCGCAAGCCGCCCCTTGGAAAACCATGCAATGGCGATCGCAGCGAGCAGGAAGACCCATGGGGCGGCGCGTTTGATCGTGTCGCCAAAAGGCGCGAGCATCACGGCGAAAAGCACCGCCGTGGGCACTGCGATCAGCGCCGCGATCACAGCGCCTGAAATCATCTTGCGCAGGGCGACGTGGGGTACGCCCAAGTTGCGCAGGAAATTGGCCTCGCGCATCAGGGGCGTTGCCAGGGTGTCGCCGGGGATGCCCAGTAATGCCGTGGGCACGGCATGGGTCATGTGTTTGGCCACTGCACCTGCGAGAAAGAACGTCAGGACACCGGGCGCAGGTACACCCAACAGCACCACGAGCAAGGTGAGCGGGGCGAGGGTGGTGGTTTCATCGCTGCCCGAAATGAGGCCAATCCCGGCGAAGATCACTGCACCTAATATGCCCATCCCGAACGCAATGAGAATCTGCTCCAACAGGGGGGTCATCATGACCGGCCACCGTTGGCCCGGATCGGAGCGACCGGGGCTACCGTTGCGTCTGTTTGAGCTTTAGCGGGACGGATGAGGTGTGTCTCGTACTCTGCAAACAGCTCATAAAGATCCATTTCACGCAGTTCAGCGAGTGTTTCTGCGGGTAGATCCGACAGGTTTCCAAGGTCTCCGAATTCGTCCTGTAATTCCGCTAAAACCTTTGCTCGCCACGCAGGATCTGCCTGGTGCTCTACCACATTGCGCTTGGGCCTGAAGAGCTTTGCACTGATGGCGCCCCCCATCAGGCAGCCGACGATACCCACCAGCATGGCGTAGGCCTTGGCCATTTGGACATTGTCTACCCACCCCACGAGCAGGTGTTTGGCCAAGAAAAAAGCACCCAGGCTGACGGATGCGCCTATGGCAATGGCGTAAATCAGGTGACGACCGTTTACGGTGTCACCCCATAATTCATAGAGATCGGATTTCAAGGATTTCTCCTACTGCCCTTGCGAGCTTTTATTGTTATTAACATCAAGGAATGTAGCGGAGTCAGGCCTCTCGTCGTCGTTTCGCCAAGAGCGCTCGCGCAACCCTGGACGCCGTTTCACGACCCAGATGAGCGTCAATGAACTCCCCGGCGTCAACGACGGCATCCAGGTCGACGCCGTGTTTGATCCCCAGGCCATTCAGCAGATAAAGCACATCTTCAGTGGCCACGTTTCCGGTCGCGCCAGGGGAGTAGGGGCAACCACCCAGCCCGGCCACGGAACTGTCGAATACACGAACACCCATCCCCAGCGCGGTATGGATGTTGGCAATCGCCATCCCGTAAGTGTCATGGAAATGGCCCGCCAAGGCGTTCACTGGAACCACCTGGGTACAGGCGTCCAGTAACGCTTTGGTGGCCGCGGGCGTTCCTGTTCCAATGGTGTCGCCCAAGCTGATTTCGTAGCAGCCCATCCCGTAGAGAGCGGCACTCACGGCAGCCACCGTTTCAGGTTTAACGTGGCCTGTGAACGGGCAACCCATCACGCACGAGACATAGCCTCGCACCCTGACGCCGGCATCCCGGGCGCGCACCATGACTGCCTCAAAGCGCTCGAGGCTCTCGGCTATGGAGCAATTGATGTTCTTTTGAGAGAACGCCTCGGAAGCGGCGGCGAATACCGCCACCTCGCGGCAACCTGCTGCCAGGGCTTCCTCCAGTCCGCGAGCGTTCGGGACGAGCGCGGTCCAGGTGACATCCGGCAGGTCCGGCAACGCTTTAAAGACGTCACCTGATCCTGCCATGTGTGGCACCCATCGTTCTGAGACAAATGCGCCGGCTTCCAGCGTCCGCAGGCCCGCATTGGCGAGTTTTTTAAGCAACTCGACTCGTATGGCGGGGGCGAGCGTCCGGTTCTCGTTTTGCAAGCCGTCGCGGGCACCGACTTCCACCAATCGAACGGACAGTTCGAGATGGCTATTCATCACTCGGCCCGCTTTTGCTTGAGAAGCTCCGCCGCTTTGTCGGAGCGAACGTCCCGTGCATCGACCATCTCTTTGACCAGCCAAGTCACTTCATCGCCTTTTGCGCCGGCTGACAGTGCAATATTTCGTGCATGCAGCGCCATGTGGCCACGCTGGATGCCTTCCGTAGAGAGGGCTCTCAAAGCGCCGAGGTTTTGTGCCAAGCCCACGGCGACCGCGATTTCGGCGAGTTCCTGAGCGGTTTTCACCCCCAGAATGCGCAAGGAGAGTTGCGCCAGTGGGTGGGTTTTCGTGGCACCGCCGACCAGCCCGACAGGCATCGGCATTTCGAGAGTGCCCACCAGATTCCCTTTGCTGTCTTTTTCCCACGTTGTCAGCGAGCCGTAGTGTCCATCGCGGCAAGCGTAGGCGTGAGCACCCGCTTCCACTGCACGCCAGTCGTTACCTGTGGCGACGATGAGCGGGTCAATCCCATTCATGATGCCCTTGTTGTGGGTCGCGGCACGGTAGGGGTCGATGACGGCAAAGTTATAGGCGTCGAGAATGCCTTCGATCACGTCCTCACCTTTATAAGCGCCAGTGGTGAGCAACGCTGGGGCAATACGGACCTGGGCACGGGCCAGGCGCAAGTCGGCGAGGTTCGAGAGAATGCGCAGGCGTACCTTCCCGCCGGTGATTTCCTCCATCAACGGGGCGACGGCTTCTGCCATCGTGTTCACGGTATTGGCCCCCATCGCGTCACGCACGTCCACGATCAAGTGAGCCACGAGCATGGGGCCTCTCGGGCTTTGAGCAAAGGTGTGGACTTCGATATCCCGACAACCGCCCCCTAGCTTATTGAGCAATTGATCCTTGCGGTTTGCCAATTCAATGATGTCGTCCTTGCGACGCAGGAGGCTGAGCCGGGCATTGAAGGGGTCTTCAATGTCCACGATCTGAACTTGTGCGCGCATCAGCGGTTGCGAACTGGACGTCAGGAATCCACCCGCGTCCCGGGCAAGCTTGGCCATGAAAGAGGCAGCGGCAACGACTGAAGGCTCTTCCACGACCAGTGGGACAATCACGTCTCGGCCATTGATCTGGAAATTGCTGGCGACGGCGTACGGTAATTCGAACTTGCCGATCACGTTCTCGATCATGCCATCGGCTATTTCGAGCGGGAGCGCGCCTTCCTCGCTAAGCAGGGCCACGTCAGCGGCCGGGAGGTTGAGCAGGTCTTGAAGGTGATTGAGGCGCTCGGCAGGCGTCAGGCTGCGAAAATTGGGAAGGCGAGAGTCGATGCTCATCTGGAAATCCTGTCGCGGTTGTTGTTTTAAGTTGCAGTCACACTATTCCGCTCTGTGCCTGTAAAGAAGGTACAGTTTGGACAGACAGTACCCAAGCTGTACCCTTGGTGCTGGCACTGGAGGGATTCTCAGCATGAGCAGAATGACCTTGGCTCAACAGCTCACCGCTTCGTTGGCAGCGCAGATTGACGACGGCACTTATCGTGTGGGCGACCGTTTGCCGTCACTTCGTGAATGCATGCGTTTGTTGGGCCATTCAAAAAATACGGTCATCACGGCGTATGAAGCGCTGGCCTCTCAAGGCTTGGTTGAAGCCAGGCATGGGCAGGGTTTTTTCGTCAAACAAGGCACCAGCGGTCCCTACGAACCCGAGGAACCGCCGCCCTATGCCAGGGCGATGGATACCATTTGGCTAATGCGCCAGCAATTCGTCCGCGAGCCTGGGCATTCGCCTCTTGGGGAAGGATTCCCTCCCGTAGAGTGGTTAATGGACATGCGCCTGGACAAGTTCACCCGGCAAATCATGCGGATGGGCGTTACCACATTGTTCAGGTACGGAAATCGCCTGGGCAATGCCAGCCTGCGCCAGCATCTGGTGCAAAAATTGGCGTCTTACGCCATTAGCGCGAATCCTCGGCAAATCGTCACGACTCACGGTGCGAATCATGGACTGGACCTGATCATCCGACGCTTCCTTGCGTCGGGGGACACGGTACTTGTCGAGGATCCAGGCTATTACCCTTTGTTCGGCAAGCTGCAATTGCAGGGGGCGCGAATGCTGTCTGTGCCGCGTTTGCCTGATGGCCCGGATCTTGATGCGCTAGAAGCACACCTGCGCCTGCATAAACCGAAACTGTTTTTCCTGCAGTCCGTTGGCCATAACCCGACAGGGTCTGACATTTCGCCGGGTAAGGCGCATCGACTGGTTCAATTGGCACAGGAGCATGATTTCATTTTGGTGGACGATGACGCATTGGCTGACTTCAAGCCCGCCGCAGCCATCAGAGTGTCGGCACTGGACCAACTGAAGCGTTCGCTGTACGTGGGGAGTTTTTCGAAATCCGTTTCCGCAGCCCTGAGAGTGGGGTTCATCGCTGGCAGCAAGGAGGTTATCGATGAGTTGGGCGACCTGAAAATGTTGCTGCACACCAGTTCTTCCGAGCTTTGCGAGCGAACGGTCGACGTGGTGTTAATGGAGGGGCATTTCCTGAGGCACTTGATTCGGCTTCAAGAGCGGGTCAAATCGGCTACTGCCGCAGCGTTGGAAATGTTGGATGAGATGGGGGCCGACGTGTTCTGTCGTCCTGAGCAAAGCCTGTATTTATGGGCCAGGTTTCCTAACTTCGACGATGCCAGGGAGTTGACTCGGCTGCTGCTGCCGAAGGGTTTCATGATCGCTCCCGGGCACATTTTTTCGCCCGAGCAATCACGTATCAATCCATGGACGAGACTCAATGTGGCTTATCTGAACGACCCTGTCTTCAAGTCCACGCTGCAACAGTGGGAGGTGGATGGCGGGGGGCATTGATGAAGCCAACCTCACCAGGAAATGCGCGTATTGAGCCTGACATTGTCACCTCGGGGGCTGTCATCTTTAGCGTGAAAGTCATCCCCTCCATCTTTAACTCAGGGCAGCTTCACGTAGCGCTTCAGAGCTTGTCGGACCCGCGAAGCCAAGCCCCGGCGGACTCGGTGCAATCCATCCATCGACTGGCTCCATGACCCACCGGTTCAGCGCACGCGGTCACGGCTTTGCGCGGCCAGGTCCAGGGCCTTTTGCATGTCCAGCCGCGCCGAGCGGCCGACGTCTTTGTCGTTGAGCTGGTAGCGACGCTCTGACGGCAGGATGGGGGCGGTGAGGTCTTCGGCGTCCATCTGTTCGAAGTCGTGGTTGTCGCCGATGGTCATGGCGCTGCGGCGTAGCAGCATGCGCAACTGCTCGGGTTGCAGTTGCGGGTTGAGGGACAGCATCGCCGCCAGCAGGCCCGCGACCATGGGCGTGGCGTAGGACGTGCCGCAATGCACCGCGCTGTCCTGGCCGGCGTTGGGGGTCGAGGCGTGGGCGCAAGCGGCGGCGGTGATATCGACGCGCATGTCGATGTTCGAGGAGCTGCGCTTGACCGCATAGGCCGGGTCGTCGACGGCGACGCCGGTGCGTTCGCTGCGCTGGTGCCCACCGACCACCAGCAATTGCTCGGTGATGAAGGAGGAGGGCAGGCGGTATTCATCACTGCCCGAGAACGAGGAGCCATTGCCGGCGGAGTTCACCACGATCACGTCGGGATGCGCCTTGCGCAGCCAGAGGAAAAATTCTTCCAGCAGTTCTTCGTAACCGCCCATGGCGAGGCCCGAGCGCAGCAGCGAGTCGACGTCATCGCCTTTGATGTCTTTGGCGCCGACGCGGTGAATGCCCCAACTCCAATTGAGCACGCGCACGCCATCTTCCACGAGGTTGACCGAAGCGGCGATGTTGGCGGTGATCCCGGCATCGGAATTACGTTCGACGATGACCTCGAAGCCCCCGCTGGCCTTGTCCAGGCCACGTAGAAAACCGGTGTTGCCGCTGTCGTCCCAGCGTGCGGCGAGGATGCCGGCCACAGTTGTACCGTGGTTGTCCGGTTTATCCGCATCACGGGCGTAGACGCAGGTGCGCGGTGGCGAACAAGCACCGAGGTAGTCCGCGAAATCCGTCGTGTCGAAATCCACATCGCGCTCGATCAGGCCGATGCGCACCGGTTGCGGCTGGATGGGCGGCTGTCGCCCGGGGATGCGTCGTTGGTAATAGTTCACCGCGTCGAGAAAGCGATTCGCAGCCCATTCGTCGGAGTCCAGGGCCGGTTTTTTCGGTTCTCCGGGCTGGGCAGGGGCCTGCTCGGTTTCTTCGGCCGAGGACTCCTCGGTGACCACGGCATCCACGCTGGTCTCGCTGCCCAAACGCAGGACCAAGGCGTCACGCTGCACCAGGTCCTTGGCCGGCAGGCGAAGTTGGTACAGGTTCAACGGCGCGATGCTACCGACCACTTTCGCGCCGTATTTCTGGGCCAGACGCTCGGCTTCCTGACGACCATCACGGTCTTCCTCGATCAGCACGCTGACCAGGTCGACGTAAGTGGTCAGACCGTCCATGTTCTTCGCCACTTCGTCCGGCCCGGCGGCCAGCACATGACTGTTGCGCAAGGTCAGCCAGGCGGCATTGCTGGTGCGGGGACCGTCTTGCAGCCAGAGCGGGCCACTCTGGTAATCGGCGCTGTCCAGGCGCAAGCGCAGGTTTTCCCCTTCACGCTGGACCGTGTCTGCGGGTAGTGCCTTTGCGCCCAACTTGAGTTGTGGCGTTGCGTCGCCCAACCCACGCACTGTCAGGCACCAGTCCTGGTGCTGGTTTTGCAGCAGGTCGCCACAGCGTTTCAGGCTTTCCAGGCGCAGTGGTTCC
Organism: Pseudomonas sp. R151218B TE3479; assembly: GCF_053629195.1. NCBI lineage: Bacteria > Pseudomonadati > Pseudomonadota > Gammaproteobacteria > Pseudomonadales > Pseudomonadaceae > Pseudomonas > Pseudomonas sp. R151218B TE3479. The sequence continues at coordinate 4,920,609 of NZ_JBRJHV010000001.1, read as the reverse complement.
GGTGCAGCGGTTGCCGTGCCGGCAGCCAGGGTGAACAAGGTCGCGAGGGCAGTGGGTCGTAGGAGCATGGGCCAGGCTTCTTTGTCGAGGGTCCTGTTGCTCCGACTGTTATGGTGTTCGCTTCGTTCAGCGGAGCGAATACATCTTCTGGTTCAGAAGCTCTCGAGATGCACTTCAAGACCTGCCTGCCGTGCGAGTTCGATCATGGCTTCGACCTGGTCTGCCTCGGCGATGAACCCGATATATTCGTCGCCACCGGAGTCCAGGTGCAGGTAGCGTTTATCGAACGCCGCCAGCCATTGGTCGAGATTGGCCAGGGTCTGCGACATCGACAGTGTGCCCTCATGGCGGTAGGGGTAAGTTTCTTTCACCCCGCTGGCGCTGACCAGATAGGGCACCAGATATTCGAAACCATCAAAGCCTTTCCAGTCGACGCCTAGCAAGGCCAAGTGTTCGAGCTTCTGGCCCTTGTCTGCATCCAACAGGCCTTCCACCAGGGCCGTGGCCGGCTCCTGGCCCGAGCCGTAAATGCGCAGCACACGCCTGACCAGCCTGGCGCGTTCGCCTTCTGGCATGCGGGCCAACAGGGCTTGAGCAAACGCCTTGAGCTCGGATCGATAGGGATGCAGCTCCCGCATGATCGCCGCGTCGCTGACAGCCGTTTCCTCTGGTGGCGGCAGGCTGAAGCGGCCGCCGAACAAGCGATCAAGAATGCCCATTTCCTTTCCTTAAGGTTGTCCATTTTCCCCTGCCAACCGTTACACGCATCCCACATGAACGCGATACCTGATATCCCGATCAAAATGGTCTTCCGGATTTTCGTAAGCTTCCAGTGTTTCCAAGAACCCTGTCCGCTCAAGACTCGTCAAATCCTCAAGGGTCCAATCGAAGGGGAAGTCGCTGGAAAAGCTCTCGCCCTGATATTCAACCCATTGGAAAACCGGAAAGGGCAGGTAACCGAGCCACTCTGATCGATAAGTGATCTCGTCAGACTCGCTGCTCGTTACCACGGCGCGGATCTTGTGCTTGATGGCTGCTTGACGTTCATCCATGGTGTTTCGATCCCTAGCTCGGGGTTGGGCTGGAGGGTTTGGATGTAATTGCGCTCACTCATGCGTTTCTTGCGGTTCAAGGGCGTATTTTGCCTCGAAAAGCCAAACGCAGCACATCCTGATTCTGCCGCTGCGTCTAGATTGACCTCTGGTTAACGCGTTTGGAAAGCGCTTCGGCGCTTTCCTTGCGCTCGGAGTAGCGGTCTACCAAATAGGCTTCTCTGCCACGCACCAGCAAGGTGAACTTCATCAGTTCCTCCATGACATCGACAACCCGGTCGTAATAGGACGATGGCTTCATGCGCCCGGCTTCGTCGAACTCAAGGAAGGCTTTGGGGACGGAGGATTGATTGGGGATCGTGACCATGCGCATCCAACGACCCAACACGCGAAGTTGGTTCACCGTGTTGAAGGATTGCGAGCCGCCGCACACTTGCATCACCGCCAATGTCTTGCCCTGTGAGGGACGAACCGCGCCCAGGGCGAGCGGGATCCAGTCGATCTGTGCCTTGAACACCGCCGACATCGAGCCATGGCGTTCTGGCGAGCACCAAACCTGGCCTTCCGACCACATCACCAGGTTGCGCAGTTCCTGCACCTTGGGGTGATCGACGGGCGCATCGTCCGGCAGCGGCAGCCCGGAGGGATCGAAGATTGCGGTTTCGGCGCCCATGAGCTCCAACAGGCGTGCCGCTTCACGGGTCAACAGCTGACTGAAGGAGCGCTCGCGGGTCGATCCGTACAGTAGAAGTATGCGCGGCTTGTGCTGTGGTTCTGTGCTCTGCGCGAGCTTTTCCGGCGTAGGTACATCGAAAAGTGACAGGTCCAGATTTGGAAAGTCATTTGGGGGTTCGCTGGAAAACTCAGTCATTGCACCTCTCCCGTCCGGTCGAAAATTTGATATATGGAAAAATGCATATTCGTATTTTCATATATTTAGCGCAAGACACAATGTGACTGACGGTCCGAAATTTCGCCGAGGGCAGATGACTCGAGAGGAGGGGCGCCACCCTGGCAGGACTGAAGCGCAAGCTTGAGATCAGCAGCCAGGCGCGGCGGTTTTGGCGTAGCGCTTCAAGGGGGGACGTGGATCAGTTTTGCGCAGGTGTGATGGGCGCATCACTGGCTTCAGCCGCCAGTTTCAGTCGGTCGGCTTTGCTGATGTATTGATTCTTGCTTTTGGGTGCCAGCTTGGCACTGGCCTTTTTGGCGTTAGCCTTCAATAACTGGTTTATTTTCTTGCGGCGATTCATGTCGTTCTGCTCAGCGTGTCAATGGCCGGATGGTATCAGCTTTCCGTTTTCTCAGGATTTTTCCTGATCACTGCCATGGGCTTCACGCAGCGCTCGCCAACTTCAAAAGGGGCGGCTGGTGCGGGTGCTGGAAGATTGGTGCCCGCCGTTTTCAGGCTACTATTTGTACTATCCCAGCCGGCGGCAACCTTCGCCTGCATTCACGCTGGTTGCCAATGCGTTGCGCCAAGCCCATTAAGGCGCAGTGACGGTTCGAATAAGCGGATACGGCGTATGCCTATACTTGTTCAGGCACGCTGATTAACGGGGACGGCTTTCAAGGAGTCGCTTTCAGAACACGTTTCGTCGTCCATGTGCAATCGCCAACCCCCGGGAGTGGCAAGCTGTGAAGATGCCCCGGACCAGATGCGCAAAAGACACCTGGCCGGAGAGCGAGAATGGCGATCGGATGTGCCACGCTACCGTGACGTGGGCCGGACGCCGCAGCCAAGACTCCGGACGGCTGCCGCCATGCGGCGGTGTCGTTCGAGATGCCGAGGTACGTTTATGCCCGATGAGACGCTTCACCTGCCTTTGATCCATAGCGTGCTTGCGCGCAAAAAGGACACCCCCGGTGCCTTGCTGCCTATTCTCCATGCCATCCAGGCAGGCTGTGGGTATGTCCCCGACAGCGCCGTCCCGGAGATCGCCCACGCCCTGAACCTCAGCCTGGCTGAAGTGCGCGGGGTCATCAGTTTCTACCACGATTTCCGCACCACGCCGCCGGCGCGCCATACGCTTCGCCTGTGCCGGGCCGAGTCCTGCAAGAGCATGGGCGCCGAAGCCCTGGCTGCGCAGTTGCGCGAGCAATTGGCGTTGGACGATCACGGCACCAGCGCCGACGGCAGTATCAGCCTGCGGCCGGTCTATTGCCTGGGGGCCTGTGTCTGCTCGCCGGCTCTGGAGCTGGACGGGGAGTTGCATGCTCGGATTACGCCCGAGCGTCTGCGTCAGTTGGTGAATGATTGCATGGAGGAGGGCGCATGCTGACGCTCTGTATCCCCCGTGATTCGGTGGCCCGTGCCGTGGGCGCGGACAAGGTGGCCGATGCGTTGGTCCGTGAGGCTGAACGTCGCCAACTGCCGCTGACGGTGTTGCGCACCAGTTCCCGTGGCCTCTACTGGCTGGAACCCTTGGTGGAGCTGGAAAGCGCTGGCGTCCGGCTGGGCTTCGGCCCTGTCACGCCGGCCGATGTGCCGGGCCTGCTGGATGCCTTGGCAGGCGATCCTGGTAGCCATCCGCTGGCCCTGGGGCCGGTGGAGGAGATTCCCTATCTCAAGAGCCAGCAGCGCCTGCTGTTCGCGCGGGCCGGCATCACGCAACCGCTGTCTTTGGACGACTACCGTGCCCGGGGCGGCTTCCTGGGCCTGGCCCGGTGCATCCAGATGGACGGCGCGGATGTCGTCGCCAGCGTGCTGGACTCCGGCCTGCGGGGCCGGGGCGGCGCGGCATTCCCGGCGGGCATCAAGTGGCGCACGGTGCGTGATGCCCAGGGGCCGCAGAAGTACGTGGTCTGCAACGCCGACGAAGGCGACTCCGGCACGTTCGCAGACCGCATGCTGATGGAGGGCGACCCCTTCCTGCTGATCGAAGGCATGATCATCGCCGGTATCGCCGTAGGCGCGACGATGGGCTATATCTACGTGCGCTCGGAGTACCCGGACGCCGTCAGTACCCTGAACGAGGCGCTGCACATCGCCCGTGAGGCCGGTTATCTGGGCGCGGACGTCGGCGGCAGTGGCCGCGCGTTCGAGCTGGAAGTGCGGGTCGGTGCTGGCGCTTACATCTGTGGCGAGGAAACGGCGCTGCTGGAGTCCCTTGAGGGCAAGCGTGGCACGGTGCGCGCCAAGCCGCCGCTGCCGGCGCTGCAAGGCCTGTTCGGGTTGCCGACGCTGGTGCATAACGTACTGACCTTGACCTCGGTGCCGATCATCCTGGAGAAGGGCGCGCAGTTCTATCGCGACTTCGGCATGGGCCGCTCCCTGGGCACGATGCCGTTCCAGCTGGCCGGCAACGTCCGGCACGGCGGCCTGGTGGAGCGCGCCTTCGGCCTGAGCCTGCGAGAATTGGTGGAAGGTTACGGTGGCGGTACCGCCAGTGGACGGCCCCTGAAGGCCGCGCAAGTGGGCGGGCCGTTGGGAGCCTGGGTGCCGCCTTCGCAATTCGATACGCCGCTGGACTACGAAGCGTTCGCCGCCATGGGCGCGATGCTCGGCCACGGTGGTGTGGTAGTCGCCGACGACAGCCTGGACATGGCCCAGATGGCCCGGTTCGCCTTGCAGTTCTGCGCCGAAGAGTCCTGCGGCAAATGCACGCCATGCCGGATCGGTTCCACCCGTGGGGTGGAAGTGGTGGATCGCTTGATCGCCAGCACTGAAGCCGGTGCCCGTCAGGAACAGGCCCTGTTGTTGCAGGACCTGTGCGACACCCTGCAATACGGTTCGCTCTGTGCCCTCGGTGGGATGACGTCCTACCCTGTCGCCAGCGCCCTCAAGCATTTCCCCGCCGACTTCGGTCTGGCGACCACGGAGGCCGACCAATGATTACCATCTTCGATCCCAGCACCGATATCGACCTGGGCACCCCGGCGCGTGAAAGCGACGTGCAGGTCAGCCTGACCATCGACGGGCGCGAAATCAGCGTCGCCGCCGGTACTTCGGTCATGCGTGCCGCGGCCTTGCTCGGCACCACCATTCCCAAGCTCTGCGCCACCGACAGCCTGGAAGCATTCGGCTCCTGCCGCATGTGCCTGGTGGAAATCGACGGCATGCGCGGCTACCCCGCGTCCTGCACCACGCCGGTGACCGAGGGCATGGTGGTGCGCACGCAAACCTCCAAGCTCGCCACGCTGCGACGCAACGTGATGGAGCTGTACATTTCCGACCACCCGCTGGACTGCCTGACCTGCTCGGCCAATGGCAACTGCGAATTGCAGACCGTGGCGGGGCAGGTGGGTCTGCGCGAAGTGCGCTATGGCTACGAAGGTGCCAACCACCTGGATGAGGCCAAGGACGTTTCCAACCCGTATTTCGACTACGACCCGAGCAAGTGCATCGTCTGCAGCCGCTGCGTACGTGCCTGTGAGGAAATCCAGGGCACCTTCGCCCTGACCATCAGCGGGCGCGGCTTCGATTCCCGGGTGGAAGCGGCCGGGGGGGACAACTTCCTCGATTCCGAATGTGTGTCCTGCGGCGCCTGTGTGCAGGCGTGTCCGACGGCGACCTTGATCGACAAGAGCGTCGTGGAAATCGGCCAGCCGGAGCGCAGCGTCATCACCACGTGCGCCTACTGCGGCGTGGGCTGCTCGTTCCGCGCCGAGATGAAAGGCGAACAACTGGTGCGCATGGTCCCGGACAAGAACGGCCAGGCCAACCACGGCCATTCGTGCGTCAAGGGCCGCTTCGCCTGGGGCTACGCCACGCACCCGGATCGCATCACCAAGCCGATGATCCGCAAGCACATCAACGACCCGTGGCAGGAAGTCAGCTGGGACGAGGCGGTCACCTACGCCGCCAGCGAACTGCGCCGGATCCAGCTCAAGTACGGGCGCGACTCCATCGGCGGCATCACGTCCAGTCGCTGCACCAACGAAGAAACCTACCTGGTGCAGAAACTGGTGCGCACCGCGTTCGGCAACAACAACGTCGACACTTGTGCCCGTGTTTGCCATTCGCCTACCGGTTACGGCCTCAAGCAGACCCTGGGTGAATCCGCCGGGACCCAGAATTTCGACTCGGTGATGAAAGCCGATGTGATCCTGGTAATGGGCGCCAACCCCACCGACGCGCACCCGGTGTTCGGCTCCCAGCTCAAGCGCCGCCTGCGCCAGGGCGCGCGACTGATTGTCATCGACCCACGGCGCATCGACCTGGTGGATTCGCCCCACGCCCGCGCCGAGCTGCACTTGCAACTGCGTCCCGGCACCAACGTGGCGATGCTCAACGCGCTGGCCCATGTCATTGCCACTGAAGGCTTGATTGACCAACCCTTTGTCGAAGCCCGCTGCGAGGCGACGGACTTCGCCCGCTGGCGCGATTTCGTCAGCCAGCCGGAAAACTCACCGGAGGTCCTGGGCCCGGTTTGCGGCGTACCTGCCGAGCAGATCCGCGCCGCAGCACGGCTCTACGCCAGTGGCGGTAACGCGGCCATCTACTACGGCCTCGGCGTCACCGAACACAGCCAAGGCAGCACCTCGGTCATGGGCATCGCCAACCTGGCCATGGCGACCGGGAACATCGGTCGCGAAGGTGTCGGAGTGAACCCGCTGCGTGGGCAGAACAACGTCCAGGGTTCCTGCGACATGGGCTCGTTCCCCCACGAGTTGCCAGGCTATCGGCACATCTCCAACGAAGCGGTCCGCGCCGAGTTCGAGCAGGCCTGGAACGTCACCCTGCAACCCGACCCGGGCCTGCGTATCCCGAACATGTTCGAAGCGGCCCTGGACGGCACCTTCAAGGCGCTTTATTGCCAAGGTGAAGACATTGCTCAGAGCGACCCCAACACCCAGCATGTGACGGCCGCGCTGTCCGCGTTGGAATGCGTGATCGTCCAGGACATCTTCCTCAACGAAACGGCCAAGTTCGCCCACGTGTTCCTGCCGGGCAGCTCGTTCCTGGAGAAGGACGGCACCTTTACCAACGCCGAACGCCGCATCTCCCGCGTTCGCAAGGTGATGGACCCATTGGCCGGCAAGGCCGATTGGGAAGCCACCATCGCCCTGGCCGATGCCCTGGGCTACAAGATGCACTACAACCACCCTTCGGAAATCATGGATGAAATCGCCCGCCTGACGCCGACCTTCACCCGTGTCAGCTACGCCGAACTGGAGCGCCACGGCAGCCTGCAATGGCCTTGCAACGATGCCGCGCCGGACGGCACGCCGACCATGCATATCGAACAGTTCGTGCGCGGCAAGGGCCGCTTCATGCTCACCGGCTACGTGCCCACCGAGGAGAAGGTCAACAACCGTTATCCGCTGCTGCTGACCACCGGCCGCATCCTCAGCCAGTACAACGTCGGTGCCCAGACACGGCGCACCGAAAACGTGGCCTGGCACGAGGAAGATCGTCTGGAAATCCATCCGACCGATGCCGAGAACCGCGGGATCGTCGACGAAGACTGGGTCGGTATCGGCAGCCGTGCCGGGCAAACGGTACTGCGGGCCAAGGTGACCGAGCGGGTGGCGCCAGGCGTGGTCTACACCACGTTCCACTTCCCTGAATCGGGCGCCAACGTGATCACCACCGACAACTCCGACTGGGCCACCAACTGCCCGGAATACAAGGTGACAGCGGTGGAGATCGTGCGGGTCAGCCAGCCTTCGGAATGGCAGAAGCGTTACCAAGCCTTCAGTGATGAACAAGGCCGCCTGTTGAAGGAGCGTCGCCATGCCGAAAAAGCCGAGGTGCGTCGATGAGCTCTGACAGCTTGATCAAGATGGCCAACCAGATCGGTCAGTATTTCGCCAGTGAGCCGGACCATGGGGTGGCGGTGCGTGGCGTGTACCAACACATCAAGAGCTTCTGGACGCCCACCATGTGTCGCGACTTGATGGCCTGGCAGACGAAACATCCTGACGCTGTCCTGCACCCATTGGTGCTGGCGGCATTGATGGAGTTTGAAAAAGCGGCCTAGGAAGGGACGTTCCGTAGCGCCTGGACACAGCCCCGGCCGGTGCCTTTCGTCGTTGACGAGGGCGCCGGCCGGGGCTGTTTGCCTTTCAGTTACTGGTTATTGACGGTGACGTAGGGGTCCCACGTGTTGATCGGGCCAATCTGGTTCAGGTGACGGTCCAGCAGAACGAAGTAGATTTGGTACCAGAGCTTTCCTGGGCTCAGCGCAGTGGACTGCCAGAAGGTATAGGTCACATCGGTTTTGGAGATGCCGCCGGGGGCGCCGTTGTCCAGATATGGCACGGGGATGCCGGGGATGTTGAACGGTGTCGGCTTCGAAATGCTGCCCTTGTAATCACCGCCCTGGTGGGGGTCGCCGATCTCGACATCCTTGATCAATGCGATGCGGTCGAAGTTGCGCGACAGCGTGGTGGCGCGCCAGCGAATGATGTCACCGGGTTTTACGTCGAACCACAACTCGTTGCCGCCTTCGCCTTCGCCGCTGGTGATGTTGGCATGGCTGTCGATGGCACTGCGGGTCACCAGCATGGCAATCGCGCCGCCTACGTCGTTGGGGTGGGCGAGCAGGTAATCGGCGTCAACATTGACGAGCACATCAATGGTTTGGGTCGCTCCAGACATTTTGTTGCTCCTTGAGGGGAATGACATTGACGACCGCGCCTGCAAAGGCGTCCGGGCCACCCGGTCCCTGGGTGCGGTCTCGAGAGGAACGATAGGTGACAGCGTTGTAGTGTCAAATTTCGAATGCTTGACGCTGGCCAAGCAGAGCGAAGCGCAGCACAACCAAGGCTTTGATTTACTTTTGACGTGGACGATCACCCACTGGATTTTGGGTGGTTCGCGGATAGCATCAGTGGCCAAGGGCGTACGAATTTTGTCGGCGATTACTCCCGATCTAGCCGGAGGACGGGAGGGGTGGCAAGGGGGTAGATGCCCCTTGCCACTGAGGCAGGAACAATCAGCTCCGGGCTTGAGCGGCCGCCCAGTGCTTCATTTCTTCGGCAATGAAGTGGTTCACCAGATCGCTGTACATTTTTTCGATGGCATCCGGGCTCAGGCCCTCGGCCTCGGCCCATTCCCGCCGTGTCGCCAGCATGGCCTTGAAACGCTCCGGCGCACGTACCGACGTGGCCGAAGTCTTGAACTTCGAGGCCGCCAGTACGTATTGAAAACGCTTGCCCAGCAGTTTGATGACCGCCTGATCGAGGGCATCGATTTCGCCTCGGATGTCCTCCATGCTGACGCACTCCGAGGGTTGCAGACGATTGCAGACGTCCATGTCGATCACTCCATTGGTTTGAGCAGGATCGGTCCAGCCCGGGCCGATGTGCTGATGTGGGTTGAATGCCAATCCAGGCCATCAGGTGTGGCAAGCGAGGGGAGCTTGCCTGTGACAACGATGGTGAGTGCTGCGCCATCGCGAGCAAGTTCGCTCCCACAGGAGACTTGGACAGGCCGCAAAATCGAGGTGCACCGATCAAACTGTGGGAGCGAGCTTGCTCGCGATGGCCTTTGACCAGTCAATCAAATCTCAAGACTGCCGGTCTAGTCGCCCGTGTCTTCCGGCTCCAGCGCTCGCAGCCAGCGGTTTTCCGAACGGCTCAGATGCTGGCGCATCGAGGTTTGGGCGCCGAGGACATCCTTTTGGGCTACGGCGCGCAGGATCGCTTCATGTTCGACGACCGCGGCTTCCCACGTCAGGGCATTCTCCGAGTGTTTGCTCAGGTGAGCCGAAATCGGGTTGTGTCGTTCATCGAACAGGGCGGTGATGATCCGCACCAGGGCGGAGTTGCCGCTCATCTTGGCCAGGCGCTGATGGAATTTCCGATCATCTTCCAGCGGAGGCAGGCCGTTGGCGATGCTCGCGCGCATGGCATCGATGCAGTCCTGCAGATAGCGGTAGTCGCTTTTCTTGCCATGCAGGCATGCCAGGATCACCGACTCGCCCTCGATCAACGCACGCGCCTGCATCAGTTCCGAAGGGCTCTCGCCCAAGGTCATGCTCGGGTTTTTTCCGTCCTTGGACCGGGCTCGCACATACACGCCGGAGCCCATCTTGATCTCGATGTCGCCGTCTATTTCCAAGGCGATCAGCGCCTCGCGAAGCGACGGCCTGGAAACTCCCAACAGTTGGGTCAAGTCGCGCTCGGGGGGAAGCCTGGAGCCTGCTTTGAAATCCCCCTGGGCGATGTAGTTGCGCAATTGATCGGCTATTTTCTGGTAGGGCTTGCGTTCGGCGGCGTTGATCGGTGAGACCATGGGTGGACGTCCATCGGAGAGTCCGCCAAGGCTACCATAGGCGCTTGATGGTGGGAGCGAGCTTGCTCGCGAAGGCGGCGGTACATTCAGCATTGATGCAAACTGACCCAGCGCCTTCGCGGGCACGCTCGCTCCCAGAGGGAGAGGGGTGCAGTGACTTCGCCATTCACATCACCGCACCGATCTGCCAGGGTAGGAACTCGTTATCGCCCAAGCCGTTTTCCTCGCTGCAGGTACGGTGTCCGGACGCAGTCGCCAGCATCAGTCGGAACAACCGTTCGCCCGCCTGGGCCACCGATTCCACGCCATCGACAATGCCGCCCGCGTTGAAGTCCATGTCCAGTTCCATGCGTTGGAACAGCCGGGTGTTGGTGGCGATTTTCAACGAGGGCGTGGGCTTGCACCCGTAGGTCGAGCCGCGACCCGTGGTGAAACAGATCAGGTTGGCGCCACCGGCCACCTGGCCGGTCGCCGACACCGGGTCGTAACCGGGGGTGTCCATGAACACCAGGCCCCGGGCATCGACCGCTTCCGCGTATTGGTAAACGCCCATCAGCCCGGTCGCACCGGCTTTCGCCACGGCGCCCAAGGATTTTTCCAGGATGGTGGTAATGCCCCCGGCCTTGTTGCCCGGCGAAGGGTTGTTATTCATATCACCGTCGTTGTGGCGAACGTAGGCTTCCCACCAATGGATGCGCGCCATCAGTTTTGCCGCGATGTCGGCGGATGCGGCGCGGGCCGTCAGTAAGTGTTCGGCCCCATAGATTTCCGGGGTTTCCGAAAGGATCGCCGTGCCGCCCTGTTGCACCAGCAGGTCCACGGCCGCGCCGAGTGCCGGATTGGCCGTGATGCCGGAGTAGCCATCCGAGCCGCCGCATTGCAAACCGACGCACAAGTGGCTGGCGGCAACGGTCGTGCGCTGGTATTGGTTGATAAGGGGCAGCATCGCTTCGATGTGGGCGATGCCACGTCGCACCGCTTCGCGAGTGCCTCCTTCGTCCTGGATGACCAGGCTGGCCTTGAGCGCCGCGGGGCGATCCCCCAGTTCATTCATCAATGGCGTGAGCTGATTGACCTCGCAACCCAGGCCGATCAACAGCACACCGGCGAAATTCGCGTGATCGGCATAGCCGCTCAGGGTTCGCTTGAGAATGTCGATCCCTTCGCCCTGGGCACCCATGCCACAGCCGCTGCCATGGGTGATCGCAACGACGCCATCGACGTTGGGGAAGTCTTTCAAGCGCTCGGCAGAAAAGGCGTTGGCGATCTGCTTGCAGACGGTTGCCGAGCAATTGACGCTGGAAATGACCCCGATGTAATTGCGTGTGCCGACGCGTCCATCCTCGCGGACGTAACCTTCGAAGGTCGCGGGGTTCTTGCTCAACGACGTGGGGACATAGACGTTCCGTACGCTGTGTTCAGCCGCGTTGGCGGGCATGTCCAGGTTGTGCACGTGGACGTGATCGCCAGGCTCGATGGTCTGGGTGGCCTGGCCGATGGTTTGGCCGTACTTGAGCACCCGCTGGCCGGCCAACACCGGGCGCAGGGCGATCTTGTGGCCGGAGGGGATTGCCTGCCGGGCGATCAGGCTGATGCCGTCGGCATTCACCGACTGACCTTCGGCGATATCGCCTCGGGCCACCGCGACATCATCGCCGGGTGTCAAAACAAGCAAAGCAGAAGGCGGGTTCATGGGGCGTCCTCCGATTTCTAGCACTCGATGATTGCCTTGACGACACCTTGCTTGGGGTCGAGCAAGGTGGCGAACGAGTGGGGCACGTCGCCCAGCGTCAGTCGGTGGGTGTTCAGGGCCGCATCCGGAATCAAGCCGTCGCGCAAGCATTGCTCGACGTACCGGAAGTCTTCCTGGGTGGCGTTGCGGCTGCCCATCAGCGTGGCTTCTCGCTTATGGAACTCAGGGTCGGAGAAGGTGATGGAGTCTCGAACCACCGAGATCATCACATAGGTGCCACCGTGGGCGATGAACTCGAACCCACGCTCCATGGCCCGGGCATTGCCGGTGGCGTCGAAGACCACGTCGAAAAAATCACCCTCGGTCAGCTCGGCCAGGGTTAGCTTGTCGCCTTCGCCGATGTGCACGGCGGCGTGGATATTCAGGTGTTGTTTGCAGAACGACAGGCGATCCTCGCGGGTATCCAGGACGGTGACTTTCGCACCGCGCAGGCTGGCGAAGATCGCCGCCGCCATGCCGATCGGGCCGGTGCCGACCACCAGGGCGTGTTTTTGCGCCTGGATGTTCGAGCGTCGCACGGCGTGAGCGCCGATCGAGAGGAATTCGATCATCGCGGCCTGGTCCAGGGAAATCCCCACGGCCTTGTGCACGAACGCATGGGGAACGCTCAGGTATTGAGTGAAAGCACCGTCGCAGTGAACCCCCAGCACCTGGATACCGGTGCAGCAGTTGGTCTTGCCCTGGCGGCAGGCGATGCAAGTCCCGCAGGACAGGTACGGCATCACATAGACGACATCGCCGACAGCCAGGTCGCTGGCCTCGTCAGTGCCCTCCACGATCCCAGAGAATTCGTGGCCCATGACCCGCGGGTACTCGAGGTACGGTTGATTGCCGGTGAAGATGTGCAGGTCGGTGCCGCAGACCCCGACACGCTTGACCCGGATCAGGATCTCCCCCGGTTTCCTGAGGGGGTGTTCACGTTCGATGGCGGTGAGCGAGCCGGGTTCGTTACAGATGACTGTCAGCATGGCGATGCTCCTTGGCTGGCCTACAGGCGGTGGCTGCCAATAGGCGGGAGGAGGTTGTGAGCGCGCGGCTGCCGGGACCGGGCTCTTTTTTGTTGTAGGCGAGCGGTGACCTGCACCCATGACCTTGGACCGAAGCTACAGGCTGGAAAAAATATTGGCAAGACCAATTAATAAAAATATAGATTGGACTGACCAATGTGGTCGGGGCGCCGCCCGGCACCGCATCATTGACTGAACCCAGGTCCATCCCGGCAGGTCACTCGTTTGTCAGGAACGAAAAACAGGATGGATCCCCTTGATGCGACCTATTGAGCTCACCAGCCTTTCCTTTGCCGCGCTGCTGTGCGTGGCCTGTTCAAGTCAACCGCCGGCCACATGGAGCTACATCGACGCCCAGGCACGGGCCAATCTTCCCCCCGACCAGGCCTACCCCGAGCTCTTTGAAGCGGTGCAGCGTGGGCAGGTGTTCACCGACCAGAAGCATTTCGTGGACGCACTGCCTAACCGTGATCCGGCGCAGATCCGCGCCGACTACCTGGCCCAACGTGGCCGCGACGGCTTCGATATCAAGGCTTTCGTGAAAGACAACTTCATCGAATCTGGCCAAGCCGAAAGCCCGGCGCCCAAGCCCGGTGCTCCGATCCAGGAACACATCGACAGCCTCTGGCCGATACTGAGCCGATCCTACAGCCAGGTGCCGGCCTACAGCAGTTTGTTGCCCTTGCCGCAACCCTATGTGGTACCTGGGGGACGTTTTCGCGAGATGTATTACTGGGATTCGTATTTCACCATGCTGGGGCTCGAGCAAAGCGGCGATAAGGCTCAGGTCCGCCAGATGACCGATAACTTTGCCTACATGATCGACACCTACGGCCACATTCCCAATGGCAATCGTACCTACTACCTGAGCCGGTCGCAGCCGCCATTTTTCGCCTATATGGTGGAGTTACAGGCGCGTATCGAAGGTGACCAGGCCTATGGGCGATACTTGCCACAGTTGCAGAAGGAGTATGCCTATTGGATGGCGGGCGCCCAGGCACTCAAGCCCGGTGCTGCGGATCGGCACGTGGTCAAACTCGCCGATGGCAGTGTGCTCAACCGCTATTGGGATGCCAGCCCGACGCCTCGACAGGAGTCCTGGTTGCAAGATGTCAGCACCGCCGAACGGGCGCCGGACCGTCCCAAGGAAGAGGTCTGGCGTGACCTGCGCGCCGGCGCCGAGAGTGGCTGGGACTTCAGCTCGCGCTGGTTGGACGACGGCCAGAACCTGGCGAGTATTCGCACCACGGCCATTGTGCCCGTGGACCTCAATAGCCTGATCTATCACCTGGAACAGACCATCGTCAAAGCCTGCGAGACGGTGCAGAACGCCCCATGCGTCCAGGCTTACGGCCGGCGCGCCAAATTGCGTCAGCGAGCCATCGAGCAGCACTTGTGGAATGCCGACAAAGGTTTCTACGTGGACTACGACTGGCAACGTCAGCAACAACGCCAGCAGCTCACGGCCGCGACGCTTTTCCCGCTGTACACGGGCCTGGCCAGCGCCGAACATGCCAATCGCACCGCCGATGCGGTCCGTGATGGCCTGCTGCGTTCCGCAGGTATCGCCACCACCCAGGTCAACACTGGCCAGCAGTGGGACGAACCCAATGGCTGGGCACCGCTGCAATGGGTCGCGGTGGAAGGGCTGGACCGCTACGGGCACACCGCGCTTGCGCAACAGGTAGGCAGCCGCTTCTTGCAGCAAGTCGAGAACCTCTACCGCAAGGAAAACAAGTTGGTGGAGAAATACGACCTGTCCGGGCGGGGCGACGGCGGGAGAGGTGGCGAATATGAATTGCAGGACGGCTTCGGCTGGACGAATGGGGTGACGCTCAAGCTGCTGGGTAAAGAGGGTGAAGCTTCCCCAAGCCTTGATGAGTGAAGGCCAATGAACCCATGTGGGAGCGAGCTTGCTCGCGATGACGGCGTGTCAGCCACCCTCAATGCTGTCGAACCACCGCTATCGCGAGCAAGCTCGCTCCCACAAGGGAGGTGTGGTGGGCACAGGTCTCACCGTCATCCTGGAAGAAAGTGGGCTCGCTAATCATGCACTGTCACCCGATTGCGCCCGGTCTTCTTCGATGTATACAGCGCCTGGTCGGCCCTGGCGATCAGCTCGGCGTGGTCGTTCGAGGGCTGGCTCAGGTCGGCCACTCCCAGGCTGACGGTGAAGCGGATAGTCTGGTCGTTGTACTGCACTTCCAGCGCTTCGACGGCCTTGCGCAGGCGCTCGGCGAAAATCTGTGCGCCGGCCTTGTCGGTGTCTGAGAGCACCACGCCGAACTCTTCACCGCCATAACGCCCAGCCACGTCGGACTCGCGCACATGCTCGTGCAGCAGCCTGGCGACGTGCTCGATGACCTTGTCGCCAGCCTGGTGACCGTAGGTGTCGTTGACCCGCTTGAAGTGATCGATATCGAGCATGACCAGGCTCAACGCATGGCCGTAGCGTTGGTGCCGGGCGTAGGCGGCTTTCAGGTTGCTTTCCCAATGACCGCGGTTGTACAGCCCCGTCAGCCGATCGGTGCTGGAGAGTTGCTGCAGTTGTGCGTTGGCGGCCTGGAGCTGATGCCGGTTGGTGGCGACGTCAGTGACGTCATAGATGACCAGGCAGATGTGCTTGATGGTGTTGTCGGGCGAGCGCAGCGGCAACAGCGTGGTGTTCTGGTACATGAACGCTTCCTGGCCGGTGATCGGCTGGTAGCTCTTGAAACGCATCAAGTACGGACGCTGCTCCCAGACCGTGAACGCTGGCGTGCCCAGGGTCGCGACGCTTTCCACCTTGCGGCTGAACCATTGGCGATCGATTTCAGGGAACAGGCTGAAAAAATGCTGGTTGTGCGCGTCCTTGGGCTGCACCCCGGAGCGGTTCTCCATGAAGGTGTTCCAGACTTGCACGCGGTACTCGCGGTCGAGCACCACCACCCCGACGTCGATGCTCTGAACGATGGCCAGCAACCAGTGGAATTCGTTCAGATCGATGGATTCGCTCATGGCTCAGTTCATCAGGTAGGCGAGTTTGTGGGTCAACCGTTCGATGGAGTCCTCCGTGAACAACAGCAACAGGTCGAAACGAATATCGTGCCCTTCCAGGCTGTAGCTGATTTCCACCGCCAGGGTCTTTTTCCAGTGCTTGCTGTTGTCCCGGATCAGTTCCTCGATGGCCGCGTGCTGGCCGAGAATCTGCGGGTGGCCTTGGGAAAACACCACGTCGATCTGTTCGGCAATGCTGCTCAGGCACGCGCCGATCAAGACGCTGGAAAGATCCAGCAACATCTCCAGGTCCGAATAGTCGGCGCTCTGGCGCTGCATCAATTGCGCGATGTCGGCGATTTCCGAGTCATGGAAGATCAACAGGGCTTCGCCAGCGATGCCGCTGCCGATAAAACCCTGGCAAATTGCAGTGAGTTGCTTGGAGCTGCCGACGTCGGTCAAGGCCATGTGCAACTCCCCGACCTCAAGGAGGTTCACATTCGGCACCGGCAATTGCACGAAGACCCCCAGCACCTTGGCGATCAAGGCCGCTGCCCGGCCGATGGCCACGTTGACCGTCTCGCGGAACACATCGTGGAAGCTGATGGCCGTGTTCGTGGTCGAACGATTCTGCAACGGTACCTGGCTGGGTTGGGCCAATAGTCCCAGCCGCGCCAGCGTCTGGCGCAGGTCGTTTTCATCGAACGGTTTTTTCAGGAACGCCAGCGCGCCCAGCTCATGTACGCGGCGCACCGCCTCATCCTGGACGTCACCGGAAATCACGATGACCTGGGCCTTCAATCCTTCGTCGCGCAAGGCGCTCAACACCTGGTAGCCATCCATTTCCGGCATGGTCAGGTCGAGCAACACCACATGCCCCAGGCCCTGGCGTATGGCATCCATGGCCTGGCGCCCATTGCTCGCCTCGGTGACCGAAACCGGCCAGTCTGTCGGCAGCGCACGCAACACCTGCTTGCGCGCCATGTTGGAGTCGTCACATACCACCAGGGGAATCAACGACACAGGAATGACCATAGGTGATCAATGGCAGGGGGAGAGGGGCTACTGACATCATTCATAGGCTTGCAAAGACCCTTTGATTAACGAACCGGGTTTATCAAGCTTAGCGTCCTGCACGAAAACTGCGGGACTTGGTTGCATTAGAAACTGGACCAATAAGTCAGGGGCGTCAACTGCACTTCGTCATCGCCACCCCACGCAAAGCCACGGTCGGCGTGCGACTGGCTGTCAAGACCAAGGTATTGGGCTTTTCGCCATGGGCTCAAGGTAACCTCGTTGCGTGGATCGCCATTCGTCTGTTCCTTGTAACGTTGGCTGAAGCTGCGCGTATCACGTACCGAAGCGCAGCCTAGATCGCCAACTTGAGCGTGAAGGTCGCCCCCGTTCCCGGGCCATCGCTATGGGCCTCCAGCGAGCCGCCCATCTCCATGGCCGCCAGGACGCAGCTGTGCAGGCCAAAACCATGGCCATCCTTGCGTGTGGTAAAGCCATGGGCAAAGATTCGCGTCAGGTTCTCGGGCGCTATGCCTTCGCCGTTGTCGATGACCTTGATCACCAGGGTGTCTTCTTGGGGAACCTCGCTCTTAAGGATGATTTGAGGGGGCCGCTCCGGCCGGTCATCCATCGCCCTGCTGGCGTTTTTTATCAGGTTGATCAGGATCAGCAGCACCCGGTGTTTGTCCAGTTGCAGCAAGGGCGTTTCGGCCAGGTTTCGCACCACGGTGATCCGATGCGCCGCGATGATGTTGGCGTTCATGCGCAGGGCATCCTCGATCAGGTCCTTGATCTGCACGGCCTCGGCGAGGCTGGATGTGCTTGCGTAAGATTGCTGGGCAGCGACGATTTCCTTGATGTGATCAACGCTTTTACTCAATTGGCCGAGTTCTTCGGTCATGCTCTGTTGCTCGAGCGCAAGCGCGTCCACCAGTTGGTTCAGGTAGCCGGGCAGCAGCTTGCCTTTCTCGTCGTGGCAGATGAAGTCGCCGAGGTCATCGGCGTGCTCGTTCATCATCTGCACCGCCTTACCAAGCCCCGAGGCCTTGCTGGTGTGCAGCTTGCGGGTGAGCAGATCGGCGGAGACATTCACGCTGTTGAGCACGTTGCCCACGTTGTGCAGGACGTTGGTGGCGATTTCCGCCATGCCGGCCTGGCGAGCGGCGGCGGCCAGTTGAGCCTGGATTTCGGTGGCGCGCAAACGGCTTTGCGCCAGTTGCCAGCTCATCCGGGCGAGCACCCCCACCAGCAGCACCAACACCAGGCTGCCGCCCGCCGTGCGCCAGAGGTAGGTACGCGCTTGCTGGTTCACCGCGGCCAGTTGTTCCTCCTCGGACAACCCGACAATCACCGCCAGCGGGAGGTCATAGAGCTGGCGGGCACTGGTATAGCGCCGCACCCCATCCCACCCATTGACCGAGAGCACCGCCTCGGTGTTTTCCGCGTCCGGCACCACCGTCGTGTAATCGACCGTATCGCCGGCCAGTACGGTTTCTCCGGTGCGTCGCACGCGGAAGAGGCCGTCAGTGCCCAGCAACCCGAGCGCACCCTGTTCGCCGAGTTTCGAGGCGTCGTAGCTGCTGACGAAATAGGCGGCATCGACCTCGACCCTGGCGATCCCGGAAAGCGTGCCATCCGCGGCGTCGAGTCGCCGGCTGAAGCGCAAGCGCCATGTTCCGGTGATTGGACTTTTCCACGGATGACTGATGGACAATGAGTCGCTGTGCCGCAGTGTTTGCTGCTCATTCGGGTCAGCGCTATTTTCCCGACCGTTGCCCCGTGTACTCGCCACGAGCCTGCCGTCCGGGTTGACCACGCTGACGTCGAACACCAAGGCCGGCGGCAACAAGGCCCGCTCCTGGAGCCGGCGCAGGGGATTAGGCTCGCCCTCGGTCTCGTAGGTGTATTTGACCAGCTTGAGGGTTTGATCGATTTCATGGATGGCGCGCAACATTTGCGCTTCGTAGATGGCGCCCATTTCCAGGCTGGCCGTCGCGGCGCTCTGCTGGGCGCGAAGATGTTCGACCTTGATCAGGTAGAGGGTGGCGCTCCAGATGGCCAGCAACAATAGAACGGCCAGCAGCGGGAACAGGATGTAGGCTTTCTTGGCCTGGTCGAAAGCGCGCCGAAGCACGCCGGCCTCGGTATCGTCATCGGCCTCGGCACAATGAGCAGTGCCAGGGGCCAACCTCAGTGTCTCAGGCCGCTGGATCGGCATGGTGTGCTCCCTGCATGGTTCGACCGAAGGCTGGTGGGCGTCGGTACGGTACGGCTCGAGGGATGTAGCTCCTGATGGCCCGAGCAAAGGTCCTGGATCTGTCAGGAACTATAGACCACAAACTCTGCATGCCGACGCGCGAAGGTGGGCCCGATTGACTGGGATACTGAGGATTTTGCGGTGAGGGGATTTTGTGGGAGCAAGGCTCCCTTCGCCAAAGGTTATTCAGTGTTTCCCTATCGGGATCACACCGCTTGCTTGATCTTGCGATGCACCCATTGCGCCTCGTCCTTCAATTCAAGGACTTGCCAATGAAAGTGCTCCAGGGAGGCGCTGTGGCCGACGCTGATCAGGATCGTGTCCGGCAACGTTTGCCTGAGCAGTTGATAGCAGCGCGCTTCGTTTGCCGCATCCAGCGCCGAACTGCTTTCGTCGAGGAACAGCACCGTGGGCCGGGCCAGCAGGGCCCTGACGAACGCACAGCGTTGTTGTTCGCCGATGCTCAGGGTCTGTGCCCAGTCGCGCTCCTGCTCCAACTGATCGCCCAGGTGTTGCAGGCCGACTTGCTCCATGACCTGGCGCAGCGAGGCATCCTCTTCGCGACGGGGTGGGTGGGGATACCAGAGCGCTTCACGCAGGCTGCCCAACGGCAGGTAGGGTTTTTGCGCCAGCGTCAGGGCGCGCTCGCGGTCATAACAGCTCGAGCCGCGCGCGTGGGGCCACAGCCCGGTAATCGTGCGGATCAGCGTCGATTTGCCGTAGCCGGACGGCGCGCTGATCATCAGGCTGTCGCCGGGCTTGAGTGACAGGTTGAAGCCTTTGAACAACGGACGACCATTTGGCAGCCAGATGTCCAGGTCCTTGATATCAAGGCCGCTGGCCTGTTGTTCGTGCCTGACCTGGGATTTGACCTCGACGTTATCCAGGCGCTCCTGGAAGCCGACCAAGCGGTCGATCACCGATTTCCATTCCGACAGTTCCGGGAACACACTTACCAGGTAGGCGATGGCCGCGTGCACTTCGCCGAAGGCCGCGCTTATCTGCGTCAGGCGGCCAAGGGGAAAGGCGCCGGCAAAGAACTGTGGCGCCATGATGAACATCGGTATGACCGTCGCGCTGCGCAAATAGAAGGTCGAGTAGCCCATGATCAGCTTCTGTTTTTTCACCAGCGCCCAGAAGTTTTCCAGCGCCGCCTCCAGGCGGTGGTTGAAGCGTTCGTTCTCCACGACCTCGCCGCGGTATTGCGCCACCGAGTCAGCGTTCTCCCGAAGGCGGATGAGCGAGAAACGAAAGTCCGCTTCACGCCGCTGTTGCATGAAGTTGAGGCTGGGCAGTGCACGTCCGAGCCAGAATGCAAGGCCGGTGCCCAGGAGCGCATACACCAGGGCGACCCACACCAGCAGCCCGGGAATGACGATCGAGTGGTCGTTGAACGGCACGCTGACGAGGCTGGAGGCCTGCCAGAGGATATGCAGGAAGGAAAACAGCGACACCACCGACGTCAACAGGCCCAGGCTCAACTTGAGCGATTTGACGATAAACAGGTCGACGTCCTCGGCGATCCGCTGATCGGGGTTGTCGACCTCGGTCTCGGTCAGCTTCAGCTTCTGGTAGCGCTGGCTGCCCAGCCACTGACCGAGCATGTTGCGGGTCGCCCAGCGCCGCCAGCGGATGGTCAGCTTCTGCTGGAAATGGAACGCGCCAACGGTAAAGGCGGCCATGCCGATCTGCAGCAGGATGAACTGCAGGCTACCGATCAGGAAACCGTGGTAGTCCAAGGCCTGCAAGGCGTTATAGAAATGCAGGTTCCAGAAATTGGTGAGGATGTTGACCCCGACCAGGCACAGGGTCATCAGTACGGTGGCCAACAGCAGCAACAGGGCCGGGTACTTTTCCTCGGAAGCCCAGAAGGGCTGCGCGAGGCGCCAGAAATTGCGAAGTGTGTGCATGGGATCTTGGTGGGCCTGGTCGCTAACGACGTTGAGTTTGCAGGGGAGGGAGGATAGGATCAGCCAATGCTAATCGTTTGCATTAATTAGGGAAAGCCACGGGAGCCCCGTTATCGAATTTCCAGAATGGCTTAGCCAGGCCTGGCCGCCCATACAGCGGGTCGTCCGGCAGGAGCCTGGCGATCAGCCTTCCATCGCGTTGAGCCAGCTTGCCGACCCTGCCGCGTTGCAACCCTTGCTGACCCGATTTGCCCTGCGTTACCCGGGGGTGAACCGCGCCGCCGTGGTTTCGCAGTGGTCGATGAACTACATGAGCATTGTCTTGCCGGCCACCCTGGCCTGTGTGCTCACGCGTGGCTGCGCGATCGAGTTCTGGGGCGAGGGCGCGTTGTTGTTGCACGACGACGGCCAACCGGCGGCGCTGGGCCTGGCTGCCGGGTTGTCGCCCTTGAACGCGGAGGACCGGGCGGTTTATTGGTCGCGGTTGGTCCACGAGCATTTGGCGCCACTGTTTGGCACGTTGGCCGCCGCCGGTGGCTTGGCCCCGAAAATACTGTGGGGCAACTTTGTCGCCATCTGGGACGGCGCCTTCGCCAGGATGGACCCGGACCTGTCCAGGGACGGCTTCGCCGAGGCGCACCGGTGGCTGGAACCGGTCACGGTGAACAACGGACGCCTGAAGCTGCGAGGCCTGCAACGCATGGTCGAATCACCGGCGCCGCAGATATGCCCCACCTTGCCCTTGCGTCGGCATTGTTGCCTGCACTACCAACTGCACGAACCGGTCGAAGGCCAGCCGCCAGTGCTGTGCGAATCCTGCCCCAAACTGCATCGCCTGCCGGTGGCGGAACAGGTGAGCTACCTGCATTACATCTATGAGGAGGGTTGAGCGCAGCTTACATTGCTGTGCCTTGCATGAACCCTTGCTCCCGCTTGGCTGCGCTGTAGGAGCTGCCGAAGGCTGCGATCTTCTGCTTTGATCTTTCGCTTGATACTCAACCGGTTTTGGAAAGATCGCAGCCTCGCTTCGCTCGGCAGCTCCTACAGCCCGGCGGGAGCAAGCGCCCTTGCCACATTCCTCAAGACAGCGCTTGCGCCAGGGGGGAGGCGTCGGCCTGGGGAGCGACTTCGCTGACTTTGCCATGTTCGACATGGATCAACCGATCGGCCAGGCCGAAATAGGCGTCGTCGTGGGAGATGACGATCAGCAATTTGCCGCGCTCGCGCAGGTCCGGCAGGATCCGGGTGTAGAAGAAGTGCTTGAACACCGGGTCCTGGTCGGCCGCCCATTCGTCGAACAGGTAGCAGGGGCGGTCATCCAGATAGGCACTGAGCAACGCCAGGCGCTTGCGTTGCCCGGTGGACAGCGCCAGCGTCGTCAGCTTGCCTCCTTCGATCTGCACCTTATGGTCCAGTTGCAGGTGCACCAGGTAGTCCTGTGCCTGTTTCACCAAGTCCGGATCGTCGCCATCGAACAGGTTTTCGAACAGGCAGAAGTCGGTGAAGATCGCCGAGAAGTGCTGTCGATAATGGTGGTTGTCGTTACTCGAGGACACTTGCTCATCAAGCACGATGTCGCCGCTTTCCGGCCGGTACAGCCCGGTCAGCAGCAAGGCCAGGGTGGTCTTGCCGCTGCCGTTACCGCCGGTGATGAATACCACTTCGCCGGCATTGAGGGTCAGGTCGATGGGGCCCAGGGTGAAATGACCGTCCTCGCGTTCGCGGTAATAGGTATGGGTGACCTGCCGGCACACCAAGTGGCGAACCTGGGTCGGCGAGATGGTATCGAAGGTCTCGTCGGATGCTTCCATCTCGCCTTCCAGGGCACGGATCTTATTCAGTGCGACGCTGGCGCGGCCCAGGGTCGGCAAGGCGTTCATCAGTTCCGACAGCGGCGTGATCATGTAGAGGATCGTCAGGATATAGCCGGTGACGAGGCTCACGCCCAGGTCGATGAAATGCGGTGCGGCGAACAGCACCACGCCGATCAGCATGTAGAACACCGCGTTGCCCCAGTTCAATACCAGGGCGTAGATGCTCATGCCGCGTACGAAGTTGCGACGGTATTGCTGGCTGACCGGAATCAGCAAACGGGTGAAGAAGTGTTGCCGGCGTGGGTGGTTGAGCTGCAGTTCCTTGCTGCCATCGGTGAGCAGGCGGTACTGGTCGAACAACTGATCCTTGAGTTCCCGGGCCCGGGAGATCGAAGTCAACGCGCGACGTTGCGGCCAATGAAAACTGAAGCTGCCCGCGATGATCAGCAGCAGTGTCAGGCCGAGCAGCGGCAGGCTGAGCCAACCCAGGTAGCCCAGGCACGCGGCGATGATCCCGGCGTTGACCAGCAGGATCGGCACCAGCTCCACCGCCTGGCTGATGGTTTGCGTATCGTCGGTCAGCATGGCCAGCAGGCGATGCTTGCCCAGGCGCTGCAATTTCGCGTAGGGGGTATCGATCAGCTTGGCGCTCAGGTGCAGGCGCATGTCGTTGACCGCGGCCTGGCCCAGGCGCAGCAGGCTGATGTCGGAGATCACCCGTGACACCATGACCAGTAGCACCAGCCCGGCGAAAAGCAGCCCGTCCACCGGGCGTAGCTTATCGAACACCTCCAGGCTGTGGTTGATGTTGGCGATCAGCCCGGCCGCCGCGAGGCCGCAGATCAGGCCCGTCAGTGTCGCCACCAGCAGTGCGCGCCATGAACGTTTAGCCATGAGTAACAACAGATCCATTTTCAAACCGCTCCGCTTGTAGCGATGGTCTCGAGCCGCGCCGCCAGTTGCTGATGCAGGGCCGGTTGCTCGAGGATAGTGAGATGCTGTGCCGGGATGACCTCACGGGTCAACGGCCCGGTGCTCAGGCGTTCCCAGTGCGGGTCGGCGAACTCAGCCTGTTCCAGGGTATCGTCGGCCCACCAGACATGCACCGGGCAACTGAGTGGCGCAGGCTTGAAGGTCGCCAGCAGATGCTGCGTATGTTGCTGGTAGCGCAGCCGCGTTTGCAGGTGCTCCCAACTGTCGCCATCGAGCTGCAGGCCCTGCTGGCGCGCCCACTGGGCCAGTTCCGGCAGGCGCGCTGCCGGGGGCAGGGCATCGAGTTGTTCCAGCAATGCCGCCAGGGTCGCCTGTGGCAGCTGGCGCAACACGGTCTGGCTATCCGACGTCAGCGACAGGGCGGCCGACTCCAACAGCGCTTCGACGCTGTCTTCTGGGGCGTGATGCTGGTACTGGGAATCGATGATACCGAGAAACGCCACCTGCTCGCCCTGGCTCTCCAGGCGCGCGGCAGCGGCAATCGCGAGCAGCCCGCCGAGGGAGAAACCCAGCAGGTGATAAGGACCGTGCGCTTGCTGCTGGCGCAGATGCTCGACATAGACCGCCGCCAGGCTCTCGATGTCACCGCCCAGTGTCGAGCTGTCGTCGGTCAGGTAGGCCGCCTGGAGTCCCCACAGTTGCCAGGCCGGTAGCGATGCCAGCAGAGGGCGGTAGTCCTGCACATGGCCTGTGGAGGGGTGGAAGCAGAACAGTTTGCCGGCCTCCACGGGCGCGTTTGGCGCCGACAGCCTGACCAGGGGCGAAAGCTTGAGCTCAGCCTGCACCAACGCCGCGAACGCCGAGACGCTAGGGGCGTTGAACACCGCATTGACCGTCACCGGCGCCGACAGCGCGGCCTGTAAGCGACTGGCAAGCGTCACCGCCGCCAGGGAATGGCCGCCCAGCTCGAAGAAGTCATCGTCGATACCCACCCGCTCCAGGCCCAGCACTTGCGCCCAGACCTCGGCGAGCAAAGCTTCCAGCGGCGTGCGCGGCAAGGCACTGCCGACAGTGTCGAGCACTTTGTCGGCCCATTGCTGCAGGGTCTTGCGATCCAGCTTGCCGTTGCCCATCAACGGCAAGGCTTCGACGATCCGCAGGGTGGGCAGCATGTAGTCCGGCAAGCAGTCCTGGGCCTGGCCATGCAGCCTGGCGACCGTGGTCGAATGCCCGGGCGCCAGGGTCATGAAAGCGAACAGTTGCTGGCCGAGCTCGCCCCGGGGAATGCATTCCACCGCGGCCTGGGCGACGCCGGGAAGGCGGGTCAATTGCGCCTGGATCTCATCGAGTTCCACGCGGAAACCACGGATCTTCACCTGGCGATCGGCACGTCCGGTGATTTCCAGGCTACCGTCGTGGAGGTAGCGAGCCATGTCGCCGGTGCGGTAGAGGCGTTCGCCAGGCGATTGCACCCATTCGATGAAACGACCGGCGTTCTGTTGCGCGTCCAGGTAACCCCGGGCCAGTTGCGGGCCGGCGATATACAACTCGGCGCTCTGCCCGGGAGCGGCCAGCGCCTGCTGCTCGTCGAGCAGGTACAGGCGCATGCCATCGAGGCGGTCGCTGAGGGGCAGGCGACGATAGTCCGCGGCCGGATCGGCTTTGTGCATCACCACCCCGACCGTGGTTTCGGTCGGGCCGTAATGGTTGAAGACCGTCAGCGTCGGCGCGAGACCACGAATGTTTTGCAACAGGCGTCGTGAGCAGCTTTCGCCACCGAGGATCAGTTGCTTGCGAGGCAATACGGCCGCGCTCTGGGCATGAATCAGCCAGGCGTCCAGCAGGGACGGCACGATCTTCAGATGATCGATGGGGTATTCAGCCTGCCAGGCCGCCCAGGCCTGGGCATCCATTGCCGTTTCCTTGTCCAGCAGATGCAACTCGCCGCCGCTGAGCAGCGCCGGGAACAGCAACGTGTAGCCCAGGTCGGCCGCCAGCGAAGTGACCACCGCACTGCGCTCGCCAACCCCCAGCGCCAGGCGCCGGGACACGCTGGCGACATAACTGGCGAGCTGGGCATGTTCGACAATGACGCCTTTGGGCGTGCCGGTGCTGCCGGAGGTGAACAGCACGTAGGCCGCGTCCTGCCCTTGGAACTCGACGGTGGTTGCCGTGGCAGGTGCGTGCTGCCAGGTCGCTTCATCACGCAGGTCGAGGCTACCGATGCCGGGCAACGCGGGGGCGCTGCCGGCCGAACCGCTCAGGACGAAGACCGGCTGCGCCTGTTGCAGGATGGCCAGGGAGCGTTGTGCCGGCTGATGCACGTCCAGGGGGACGAACGCCGCGCCGCTCTTGAGCACGGCGAGCATGGCCATGACCATCTGCGCCGAGCGATCCAGGTACAACGCCACGCGATCTTCGCGGCCCACGCCCTGGGCGCGCAGGTAATGCGCCAGTTGGTTGCTGCGGGCCTGCAACTGGGCATAGCTCAGGTGCCCGTGATGGTCGCGCAGGGCCAAATGATCGGGGAACCGCGCGGCGCATTCAGCAAAGCGCGCCGGTACGCTGGCAAACGGCGGGGCGGCGACGTCGCCCTGTCGGACGGCCAGCGTCGCGCTGAAGCTCGGCGCCTGCAACGACAGCTCGGCCAAGGGCTTGTCTGGGTGGGCGAGGGCATCGGACAGCAGCGACTGGAACTGCTCCAGAAGCGTCGAGGCGGCTTGTTCGCTGTAGCGGTTCGGCAGATGGTGCAGGTTCAGCCGATAGCCAAGGCCGCCGGCTTCGTGGCGGACCGTTTCGACCACCAGCAACAACTCCATGCCTGCCGGAATGGCTTGCGCGTCCAATACAGTGAGCGTCGATGCAAGGCTGCCCAAGGTGTCGAGTCGATCGGGCAGGTGCGCGCCCCACTGGAAACCGTAATGCAAGGTTTCGGCCGGCAGTGCGGTGCTGACGCCGCAGTATTCCTGCCATTCGATGGCTTGCTCGCACAGCGTCCGCAGGGTATTCAGCGCCTGGACAAATGGACTGTTCGCAGCCGGTTGCCAGCGCAAGGGCAGGGGCTTGGCAAACAAACCCCAGCAGTCTTCGAGCTCCTCGTAGTCGTCGCGGCAATCGTGTACCCAGTTCAAGGTCAGTGCCGGACTGTCGCCGGTACTGAGGCGCTGCAGCAACACCCCCCAGGCGCTCATCAGCACCTGCTCGGGCGAGGCACCGTGACGCTGGCAAAAGCGCTCCAGGGCGCTGGTCAATTGCGGGTTGGCGAGCAGGCGGGTGGTCACCGGGGCGTCGTGGCGGTCGTTGCGCACCTGGCGGTAGAGCAGCTCGCTCCCGGCGGGTTCGTCCAAGGCCTGGCTGGCCCAGAAGCGCCGACCGGGGACGGCGTCTTCATCGGCCTGCAATTCATGGAGCCAGGCGCTGTACTGGGTGTAGGTCATGGCCTCGTCATCGACGCTCGGCGCATCCGTCGATCCCAATGCCTGGGCCAGGCGCAGCAAGGTGCCGCGATCCGCGCTCAGCGCCGGCAGTTGCAATGTCACCCTGTGCCGATCGTCACCCACCGATTGCACTTCGACACTGATCCCGTCGACTGCGCTGGCGGCGGGTTCGACCACTTGCAGCGGCATCAGCAGGCCCGGCTCGGGTCGCACGCCCAGGCGCAAGGCCTCGTGACAAGCGCTCAGCGCGGCCAGCCGTTGCCGCAGGCGTTCCAGCGCCAACGCGCCGGTGATCTCCAGCTCCAGGCGTACGGGCGGCAAGCCCGCCAGCCATTGGCTGCGCTGTTGCGGTGAGAGGGCGAAGGCTTCCTCACGTTTCTCAAAGGCGGTCATGCCTGCACCTCCGAAGCCGGCAGCGGCTGTGCTTCGGGCAACTGCCCCGTCAATTCTTCCCGGCGCATCATCTGGCCCATGGCGACACAGATCTTGCGCTCGCCCTCGAAGGGATCCCGGGCGTGAGCCACCAACATATTGTCCAACATGACCATGTCACCTTTTTGCCAGGTAAAACGTACCGCGCAATGTTCGTACGCCTCGCCGATCACTTGCATCACCGCGTCTTCGATCACGCTGCCGTCGCCGTAGTACACGTTGCGGGGCAGGTGCCCGGGGCCGAACAGGTTGATCAGGTTGCTGCGCACTTCCGGCTCCAGACAGGCAGTATGGTGCAGTTGCACCTGGTTGAAGAACGACAGTTCCCCGGTCTCGGGATGTTCGACGATGGCCGGGCAGTGCTGGGCGATCCGCAGATTATCGGTGCCCAGCCATTCCCAGCGCATGCCCGAGGCCAGGCACTGGCGCTCGACTTCCTCGCGCTGTTCGGTCTTGAAGAAGTCCTGCCAGCGCACATCCAGCTTGTCGGTGAAGTGCCGCACGTACAGCAGCCCCAGGGCCTTGAAGCGAGCGACGATGTCCTGGGGCAAGCGCGCCAATACCTGCCGGCAATCGACGATGGGCGTGCAGCCGCCACGTGGCGCCGGTGTTTCGCAGTAGAACCACTGTTTGCGTGGCCACTGCGGCAGATGAGAGCTCTCGTTGTGGAAGAGAATCATGTGCTGTTCCGGGTACGGCGTGGAGTGGTAGATATTCTTGCCGGACTTGTTTTTCGGCAGGTCGCCGTAGGTCCCGTAGAGGTCGGGCTCGATGGCCTGGGCGAACTGCTCGAAGGCCGCTGCATCCGGCAGGTTGAAACCCCGGAACAGCAGGCCGCCATGGGTCAGCAACTGTGCATTGATCCATTCCCGGGCTTGCAGCGCCCAGTGCACCGGGTCCAGGTCGCCGAGCAACGGCTCGATCACCAACGGCAAGCCTTGCCCGACGTCGAGGGTACGGGTGCGGACCTGCTCGTGGGCCACCTGGCTGACGGCGGTTGCGCGGGTCTGCTTGAGCTTGCTCAGTTTCGACTGCTTGCGTGCGCTGCGGGCCGTGGCCTCGTCAAGCGACGAATCCGGCTGGGACGCGGCGCCGGTGTTACTACCCTCAAGGCGCCACGACCACTGGTCCAATGCCTGGGCGGGGGCCGAGACGATCTGCTCCAGCAGGTGCTCGAAGCCCTGTTCGAGACGCTGGATGGTCTGTTCCTGCAACACGCTGGTGCGGTACACCCAGCGCACGTTCAGGCCTTGGTCTTCGTCCTCTTCGACAAACACGGCGAGGTCGAATTTGCTGCTCTGTTGGGGTGCTACCAAGTGTTCCACTTCAAGGTCCGGCAGGCTGGCATTGCCACTGGGCGTGTTCTGCATGACGAACAACACCTGGACCAACGGGTTGACCCCTGGCGTACGCGGCGGTTGCAACTCCTCCACCAGTTTGTCGAACGGCACTTGCTGGTGTTGGAACGCCGACAGGCAATCCTCGCGCAAGCGTTGCAGGCGGGCGTCAAAGGTTTCGCCCTCGCTCAGGCGGGCACGGATCGGCAGCACGTTGACGAAGAACCCGATGAGATGTTCCAGGGCCGGGTGTTCGCGGTTGGCCAGGTCGGTGCCGACGATAAAGTCGTTGGCCCCGGTGGCCCGCTGCAACAGGCTGTTGAAGGCATTGAGCAAGACCATGAACAGTGTCGCCCGTTGCGCTTGCGCATAGGCCTTCAGCACCTGGGTCTGGGCCGGCGTGAAGCGTTGCTCGAGGGCCGCGCCCTGGTAGTCGGGGCGTGCCGGGCGTGGCTGGTCAAGGGGCAACGGGATCAACGTTGGCGCGCCGTCGAGCTGGCGGCGCCAGTAATCGATGGCCCGTGCCAGCAGGCGCTGTTGCGCTTCGCTGCGTTGCCAGTAGGCATAGTCGGCGAACTGGATCGGCAACACCGGCAACACAGGGGTCGAACCGCTGATGCGGGCCTGGTACCCGACGATCAGTTCCTGCATCAGGATACCCATGGACCAGGCGTCAGTGGCGATGTGATGCAGCACCAGTTGCAGCACATGATCCTCGCTTCCCAAGCGCAGCAGGTTGGCGCGCAGCATCGGCGCTTGTTGCAAGTCGAACGGGCGCGCGGCCTGTTCATCGATCAGGCGCTGCAGGCTTTGCGCCTGCTCTTCGCCGTCCAGGTCATTCAGCTCGGTTGGCGTCAAGTCGACCACCGGCGCCGGGCTGATGACCTGACAAGGTTGGTCGCCGTGAAGGTGGAACGCAGTGCGCAAGGACTCATGGCGTTCGAACACCGCCTGCAATGCTTCTTGCAACGCCGCGATGTCCAGCGCGCCACGCAGCCTGACGGTGGTGGTCATGTTGTAGGCGGCGCTAGGGCCTTCGAAGCGATCCAGGAACCACAACCGCTGCTGGCTGTAGGACAGCGGCAGCGGTTGATTGCGCGGCGCCAGGGCCATCTCGGTGTCACTGTCGGCCTCGGTCTGGGCGTTGCGTTGCTGATCGACCGCTTGAGCCAGTTGCTCAAGGGTGCCACGCTCGAACAGCGTGCGCAGCGGCAGGTTCACGTTCAACCGTCGGCGAATTCGCGACAGGACTTGGGTGGCCAGCAGCGAGTGACCGCCGATGGCGAAGAAGTCGTCGTGCACACTGACGTTGTCCAGGCCGAGAATTTCTTGCCAGAGTTCGGCCAGGACGTGTTCGGTCGGCGTGCGCGGCGCCACGGATTGCGCCTGTGCCGTCTCGTCCTGGGGCACACCCAAGGCGGCGAGGGCACGACGGTCGACCTTGCCGTTGGCGTTCAGCGGCAATTGTCCCAGGGCCAGCCAACGGGCCGGGACCATGTAGCTTGCCAGTTGCTGGCCCAGGTATGCGCTCAATACCTGTTGCGCGGGTTCGCCGCCCAGGTCGGCCGCTTCGTCGAGCACATACCAGGCCACCAGTTGCAAGGTGCCGCGTGCGTCGGGCAGCGCCAGCACCGCCGCGCTGTCCACCGCCGGGTGTTGCATCAGGCGGTTTTCGATCTCGCCCAACTCGATGCGGTGGCCACGGATTTTCACTTGCTGGTCGCGACGGCCGAGGTATTCGATCACGCCATCCTCACGCATCCGGCCGATATCGCCGCTGCGATACAGGCGCGCACCGGCTTGGAACGGGTGCGGCACAAAAGCTTCGCGGGTGCGTTGCGGGTCGCGCAGGTAGCCGCGACCCACACCGACACCACCGATGCACAATTCACCGGGTACACCCACAGGGACCAGGCGCAGCGCCGAGTCGAGAACGAACACCTGGTTATTGGCGGTCGGCGTGCCGATGGGCATGTGCAAACAGTCGTCGGCCGGCGCTTCGGTGATGGGGTAGAAAGCCACGTCGTCCGAGCATTCGGCAGGACCGTAGGCGTTCATCAACGGGGTCGTAGGGAAGCGTGCGAACCAGTCCCGCGCCAGGGCCGGCGGCAGTGCCTCGCCGGTGGGCAACAGCCAGCGCAGGCTCGCCAGGGTGTGATGGGCCTGGCTTTCCTGGAGCATGCCGCGAATCAGCGCCGGCACGGTTTCCAGCAGCGTCAGTTGCTGCTCCTGGACGGCGTCGAGCAGGGCCACAGGGTCGTGGGCCTGGGCATCGGGAAGAATGTGCACGGTGGCGCCGAACAGCGGTGCGGCGAGGAACTGCCACACGCTGATATCGAACGCCGCCGAAGCCGTCTGGGCAATCCGGTCGTGCTCACCCAGGCCCAGGCTCGGGACCTTGCCGAAC
The DNA here is from genome assembly GCF_053629195.1 of Pseudomonas sp. R151218B TE3479. NCBI lineage: Bacteria > Pseudomonadati > Pseudomonadota > Gammaproteobacteria > Pseudomonadales > Pseudomonadaceae > Pseudomonas > Pseudomonas sp. R151218B TE3479. The sequence goes on along the minus strand of NZ_JBRJHV010000001.1, from coordinate 4,889,096 downwards.
ATGTTGTTGAGCATCCCGCGTTGTTCCACCATCACGCCTTTTGGCGTGCCGGTGGAACCCGAGGTGAAGATCACGTAGGCCAGTTGATCCGGCTGGTGCCCATAGCTGACCGGCGGTTGCTCAGGGCCTTGCCAGAGCGCCTGGGCGACCAGGCAGGTGGGCTGCTTGTGCATCTGTGGCAGGACGTGGTCCAGTGTCGAGGTCGCGTGCTCGCACACCAGCAACAGCGGCGCGTCACCGAGGTCCAGCAGTTCCGCCAGGCGCGCGTGGGGCTGTTGGATGTCCAAGGCCTGGAACGCGGCACCGACCTTGAGCGTGGCGATCATCATCGTCAGCAACGCCAGGCCACGCTCAGCGAACAACGCCACCAGGGTTTCCGGACCGGCACCGGCTGCTTGCAGCGCATGGGCGATGGCATTGGCGCGGCGGTCCAGTTCGGCGTAGGTCAGCGATTGGTCCTGGCATACGGCGGCCAGGTGTTGCCCACGATTGCGCACTTGCTCGGCGAACAGCGCCGCATAACCGCGTTCCAGCGGGAAGTCGACGTCGCTGCGGTTGCAGTCGATCTGCAGGTGCCGACGTTCCGCCTCGGGCAGCATGTGCAAGCTGCCCAAGGGCGCCTGCGGTGTCTCCAGCATGGCCGAAAGCAGCTGCACCAGATGCCCGAGCATGCGCTGCACAGTGTCCGTGCTGAAACGCATGCTGTCATAGGACAGGCGAATGCCCAAGCGGTCGCCGGGGTACAGCACCACCGTCATCGGGAAGTTGGTGTGCACCCGGTCTTCGTAGATGTCGATGCTGAAGGCGTCCAATTGCACGCTGCTGATGTCCAGCGGGGCGTTTTCGAACACCACCAGGCTGTCGAACAACTGCTGGCCGCGCGGCACTTGGCTGCAACGCTGGATGTCCACCAGCGACGCACTTTCGTGTTCGCGCAATTGTGCGTTGTGGGACAGCAGTGCCTGCAACCAGTCGGCCACGGGGGCCTCTGGGTCGACATCGACGCGCAGGGGCAGGCTGTTGATGAACAGCCCGACCATTTCTTCTACACCGGCGAGGTCAGTCGGGCGACCGGCGACGGTCACGCCGAACAACACGTCGCGATTGCCGCTGTAGCGCGACAGCAACAGCGCCCAGGCGCCTTGGATCCAGGTGTTGGGCGTCAGTTGGTATTGCTGGCAGAGCTGTTGCAACCGTTGGGTCTGGGCGATGCTCAGGGTCTGGTCGAAATCGCCGACCTGTTCAGGTGCCTGCTCCGGCCGGGCCACGGGGCCGTCCACCTGCAGCGGCGTCGGCTCGCTGAAGCCGGCCATTTGTGCCTGCCAGAAAGCGTGGGCGGCAGCCATGTCATGGCGTTCCAGCCAACTCATGTAGCCACGGAACGAGCGCAGACGCGGGCGGGCCACCGGCTCCTGGCGCACCAGGGCCTGGTAGATCGCCAGCAGGTCTTCCATCAACAGGCCGAAGCACCAGGCATCGGTCAGGATGTGGTGGAAACTGCGCACCACGGCGAAGCGGCGCTCATCGAGCTGGAACACCCGCAGGTGGGTGAGCGGTGCGCAGGCCATGTCGAAACCTTGCAGGCGCTGTGCTTCGAGGGCCTGGTCCATCGCCTCGCGCTGCTGCTCTTCGTCGAGATGGCGCAGGTCCTGCCAGTCGAACGCCTGGTGGGTCTGGCGGTACACGCATTGCAGCGGCTCATGGTCGTCCTGCCACCAGAAGGCGGTCCGCATCATTGGATGGCGCTCGAGAAACAGCTGCCACGCGGCTTCCATTGCCGGGCGCTGCAATACCCCGTCCCAGCTGTAGCGTTGTTGCATCAGGTAGATGCCGCTGTGGGGTTGCAGCAGGGTGTGCAAAAGCATGCCCTGTTGCATCGACGACAGCGGGTAGACGTCTTCGATGTTCAGCCAGTCCAGCGGTTCGGCCGCCAGGGTTGCCGCTTGCTTGTGGCACAACGGGAACGCCTGGCTGGCAGGGCGCAGGTCGGCCGCGGTGGCCAGTGCGGCGAGTTCGCTCAAGCGTTGGGCAAGGTGAGGCGCCCAGTCGGCGGCGAGGGTGCCCTGGCTGCGCAGGTGCAGCCGGTCATCCCGCCACCAGGCGTCCACGTTCAGCGGCCCGGTCGAAGCCGGCGATGGGGTTGGCGCTTCAACCTGCGCCAGGATGCCGCGCTCTTCGCGGTGGCTGTCGAGGTTGCCCAGCCAGCGAATGACGACCGATGCCGCTGGCAGCTCGCGCAGCGGTTCTTGCAGGTAGGTATTGTCCGACAAGTAGCGCAGGGCGCCATAGTCGACGCCGTGTTGCGGGTAGGCACGCATCTGCGCCACCAGTGCCTGCAAGCGTTGCAGCAGGCTCTCGCCTTCGGGCTGGAGGAAGTACGGCACGGCCAGTGCCAAGGGGCCCAGGATGCGTGCCGGGTCGAGGTCGGCCACGGCAATCGGCGCATCGACCGGCAAGCGCTCGGCGTTCGGACGGGCATCGTGCACGCTCAGCGCGACCAGGCCATTGCCGCACCGTTCACGGCACTGTTCGGCCACGGCAGCGGCCAACAGGTTGTTCCAATCCAGTTGCAGCACCTCGCCCAGGCGCTTGAGTTCGCCAGAGATGGCGGCCGGCAGGGTGTGTTCGACCACGCTGGCCGGCTGCTGGCTGTCAGGCAGCTGCAGCGGTTCCACACCCGCATATTGCAGCCAATGTTCCCAGGCGTCATCCAGGGCATCACCCTGGGCATGGGCTTGCTGGTGCCGTGTCCACTGGGTGAAATCGCCACCGGCGTAGGACAGGCGCACCGGCCGTTGATAGCGCAGCTGTGCCAAGGCCAGGTTGAGATCAGCCAGTAGCAGCGACCAGGAGGTTTCGTCCAGGCACAGCGGATGAGCGGCCAGCAGCAAGGATTGCGTGCCGCCCACCTCCAGCAGGCTGGCATGCAGGGTTTGGCCTGCGCCCAATTCCAGCGCATCGACACCGGTCTGGGCCAGGGCTTGCAGTTGCGCCGGGGTGCAGGTCGCCAATTGCTCGGTGGTGATGACCGGGGTCTTGGCCACGCCCAGTACCCGCTGCTGCCACTCGCCCTCCGGCAGCGCCTTGAGCGCCAGACGCAGGGCCTGATGGTGTTGCTGCAACGCGGCGATGGCCTGTGCCAGCAGCTCGCTATCGATGGCCTGGGTCAACGCCACGCAGCGCCAAGTGGCGTCTAACGGCCCTTGCTGCAAGCGTGCCAATTGCCCGGCAGACAGCGGCAGGTCATAGCCATCGGCAACGGCTTGCGCCTCGCCATGGCTGGCATCGGCGCCCAGTACCCGGGCGATATCGGCGATGGTGCGGTTCTCGAAGAGCTGGCGGGGCGTGAGTTTCAGCCCTTGCTGGTTGGCGCGGGCGATGATCTGCAAGTTGATGATCGAGTCGCCGCCCAAGGCGAAGAAGTTGTCATGCACGCCGACACGTTCAAGCTTGAGGACGTCTTGCCAGATGGCGGCCAGCTGCGTTTCGACTTCATTGCGCGGGGCAACGTGAGTGGCGCTGTCGTCCATGGGTTTTTGCGGGAGCGGCAAGCGCTGGACATCGACCTTGCCGTTACGGGTGAGGGGCAGTTCGTCGAGGGTCATGAAGTGCGCCGGCACCATGTAGTCCGGCACCCGCGCACCCAGATCGTTACGCAGTTTCGTCGCGGACAGTGACTGGCTGGCGACCAGGTAGGCCACCAGCCGCAGGCTGCCGTCCAGCTCCACGGCGCGGACCAGCGCCTGTTCGATCAGCGGCGACAGGCGCTTGATCTGCGCTTCGACTTCGCCCAGCTCCAGGCGATTGCCACGGATCTTGACCTGGCTGTCGACCCGGCCGAGGAACGCCAGTTGGCCGTCCACTTGCCAGCGCACGCGGTCGCCAGTGCGATACCAGCGTTGCTGATCCGCGTCGAGATGAAAGCGTTCGGCGGTCAGGTCCGGGCGGTGCAGGTAACCCCGGGCCAAAGCACCGTTGATCAGGAGCTCGCCGGACACCCCGGTGGGCACCTGGCGACCCTTGGCATCCACCACTTGCAGTTGGCGGTTCGGCAGCGGCCGGCCGAGGGCAATGCTGCGCAGGCCCGCGGGCAGCTCGGTGGCGATTGCGCCGACCGTCGCTTCGCTCGGCCCATAGTGGTTGAATACCCTGAGGCCCGGCGCCAGGCGGTTGACCTGCTCCAGCAGCGCCGGGCTGAGGGCGTCGCCACCGAAGACCAGCAGGGCGCGCGGCAACAAGCGTGCATCGGGCAGCGCCTGCAACAGGCCGGACAAATGGCTTGGGGTGATCTTCAGCACATCCACCGGGTGTTGGTCGAAGAGTTCGGCCAGTGCCAGGGGGCTGAAACCACTGTCTTCATCCACCAGCAACAGGCTGGCGCCGCTGCACAGGGCGCCGAACAGTTGGGTGTGGCCCAAGTCGGCGGCGATGCTGGACAACAAGCCGTAGCGGGCTGCCGGCGGCGGGTTGAGTACCGTGTGCACTGCCGTCAGGTAATCGACGATGGACTGGTGCTCGACCACCACACCCTTAGGGGTGCCGGTGGAACCTGAGGTGTAGATCACATAGGCGGCGTCAGTCGGGCTATGGGCCACGGCAGGTGGCGTGTCTGGCTGGGAGGCGATGGCGTCGGCCTGTTCCGCCAGCCACAGCGTCGGCGTGTGCTCGGCCAGGCCTTTGAGCAGGGGCGAGGCGGTGGCGCCGATCAGCAGTGCGGCGCGGCTGTCCACCAGCACGTCGGCCAGGCGCCCGGCAGGCTGCTTGAGGTCCAGCGGCAGATAGGCCGCTCCAGCCTTGAGGGTGGCGAGCAGGGCGACCACGAACCCGGCACTGCGTTCCAGGGCCAGTGCCACGACACTGTCGTGGCCGATGCCCTGGGCGCGCAGGTACTGGCTGAGGCGGTTGGCTTGCTGGTCCAGTTCACGGTAGGTCAGGGCGACCTGACGGTCTCGGACTGCCAGGTGATCAGGGTGGGCGGCCACTTGTTGTTCAAAGCACTGATGCAGGCATGCCTGGGGCACCGGCAGTTGTACGCCGCGCCCCTGCGCGAGCAGTTGCCGGCGTTCTTCAGGGCCCAGCCACTCAAGCTCGCTGACTCGGCACTGCGCTTGCGCCGTCATCGCCAACAGGATGGCCCGCAATTGTGCCGACAACACCGCGACCTCGGCGTCGCTGAAGCGACTGCGGTCGTAGCTGATCAGGTAGTGCAGTTGTTTGTCCGGCACCACGATCAGCGACAACGGGAAGTGGTTGCGGCCTTGGGTGAGGGTGATGCCGTCGGCCTGCTGGTCGCTGCTCGGAGCACTGAAGCTCAGGCCGCCGGTGTCCTGGTTGAGCGCGTCGGTGACCGGGAAGTTTTCGAACACCAGAATCGAGTCGAACAGCGCCTGCTCGGCGGCGATGCGCGTCATGGACTTGAGCTTGCCCAGGGGCAGGTAGGCGTGGTGACGCAGATCGCTGTTGGCTTGCTGCAATTGCTGCAGCCAGTCCACCAGGACCGGGCCTTCAGACCACTGTACGCGCAACGGCAAGGTATTGATGAACAGCCCGACGGTGCTGTCCACGGCGGCCAGGTTCTCTGGACGACCGGCAACGGTGACGCCATAGACCACGTCGTCACGCCCGGCGTGCTGGCCCAGCAGCAATGCCCAGGCGCCCTGGATCAGGGTGTTGATGGTCAGGTCGTTCTGGCGGGCGAAGTGCGCCAGATGCTCGGTTTCGCTGGCCGTCAGCAGGCTTTCCCGTTCGGCGAACGGTGCCCCCGCGGGTGCAGGCTGCCGCACGGCGAAGGTGGGCAGCGGTGTCGGCTCGCTCACGTCCTGCAACTGTTCGCGCCAGAAGCCTTCGGTGGCGGCCATGTCCTGTTCCGCCAGCCAGGCGATGTAGTCCCGGTAAGGGCGGGTCGGCGGCAGGTCGGCGGGGCGGTCGTGGGCCTGTTCGTAGTACAGCGACAGCCACTCCTGGACGGCGATGCCGACGCTCCAGCCGTCCATGAGAATGTGGTGGAAGGTCCAGATCAGGTGCCAGCGCTCGGGCGCCAGGCGCACCAGGCACACGCGCATCAGCGGTGAGTCGTTCAGCTCCAGGGGCTGGGCGCGCTGTTCCAGCGCCAACTCTCCGAGCGCGGCCTGCGGCTCGGGGCGGTCTTGCCAGTCCAGTTCCGTCAGGGGCAATGGCACGTCCTGTTGCACCACCTGATAGGCATCGTCCAGTTCTTCCCAGAGAAAAGCACTGCGCAGCACCGCGTGGCGCCGCATCAGCGCCTGCCAGGCACCGCGAAATGCGCTCAGTTGCAACGGGCCGTTCATGTCCAGGCTCAATTGCTGGTAATACACCCGCGAATCCGGTTCATAGACGCTGTGGAACAACAGGCCGTGCTGGGTCGGCGAAAGGGAATAGATGTCTTCGATGTTGTTCATGCTTGCTTGGTCCATTTCAAAGTCTTGAAAACTCGAGTGAGCGTCGATCAAGGCGCCGCGCCGGTCTGAAGACCTGTGCGGGCGCCGCGTCGCTCGCTAGCTTTGGGAGTCGGGTTTGGTCTTGAGTTTGCCCAGCAGCTTGTCCAGGGATTTCTGGTTCAGCGCCTTGGCCAGCGGGAAGTCCGCTGGCATCAGCGAACCGGCCTGTGGGTCAAGGCAGTGTTCGACCAGTGCCTGTAAACGTTCCAGCAGGCGGGCGGGCAAACGACTGTCGGCATTCGGTGTGACGCTGTGCCATTCGACACGCAACACGCCGTCCTCCAGCCAGGCCACCACTTCACGGGCATGGGTCACTCGGTTCACCGGGGCCACATCCGGCGGCGGGGTCAGGCTGCTTGCGCGCAACCAGCCCGCTGGCGTTTGCTCATGCCCCAGGTAGTTGAACAGCACATCGCCGTGGCTGGCCGGCAACTCGCCGCGCTGGCGCAGCAAGCCGTAGCCCAGGCCCAGGCCGGGTACGTCACGCAAGGCTTGCTTGGCGTTGCGCACCTGATCGCCCGCGGCGCCACTGGCACTCACGCGCAGTGGGTAGAGGGTGGTGAACCAGCCGACGGTGCGGCCGACGTCCAGCCCGGCAAACGGAGCGTCACGCCCGTGGCGCTCCAGGTCCACGACGATGTCGCTGCGCTGTTCGACCTCGGCCAGGGTCGCGGCGAGGGCGGCGATCAGCAGTTCCTCCGGTTGTGTGCGGTAAGCCGCGTGGGACTCGGTCAGCCATTGGTGCGTGCGGCTGGCATCCCAGCGGGCCGACAGGGTCTGGCGTTCGGCGACCGTGGCCATGGGCGGCGGGTTCGCAGAGCTCTGGGCACTCCAGTAGCGCTGCTCGGCGGCAGCTTTGGCGGCATGGGCTTGCAGGTGCTCGGCCCATTGGCGATAAGAGGTGGTTTTCGCCGGCAACGTCGGCTGCTCGCCACGTTCCAGGGCGGGATAGAGCTGTTGGAAATCTTCCAGCAGCGGCGTCCAGGACACCGCATCGACCACCAGGTGATGGGCCACCAGGTACAGGCGCTGTGGTGTGCCTTCCAGCAGGGCCGCGGCAAACAGCGGGCCGTGTTGCAGGTCCAGGCTTTGCGCGACTTGCAGCAATTGCTCCGGGTGCTCGCAGCAGGTCAACTGAGCCGGTGCCACTGGGGCGATGTGTGCCTGCCATTGGCCATCGACATGGGTGAAACGCAGGCGCAGGGCGTCGTGGTGGGCCACCAGCCGATCCAGCGTGGCTTGGACGATGGCCGGTTCCAGGCGACGGTCGCTGTCGGCCAGCACCGATTGGTTCCAGTGCGCGGCCTGGACCTGTTGCTGGTTGAAGAACCACTGGTGCAACGGCATCAGCGGCATCGGCCCGGTCACGTCGCCTTGTTCGGCCTGGGTCAGCAGCGCTGTGGTTACGTGGGCCAGGGCCGCCGGGGTCGGCGAGCGGAACAGGTCCCGTGGCGTGAGCGAATAGCCCTGCTCACGCAAGCGCGAGATCAGTTTCAGGCCGAGAATCGAGTCGCCGCCCAAGGCGAAGAAACTGTCCGAGGTGCCGACTTCGCGGCCGCCCGTCAAGGTTTCACCGAGCAATTCGCCAAACAACTGGCAGAGCAGGCGTTCCAGGTCGTTGCGCGGTGCCGCGTAGTCCTTCTGGGTGTTTGGCAAGGGCAGGGCAGCCAGGGCCTTGCGATCGATCTTGCCGTTAGTGCTCAGGGGCAGCGCCGGGATGTGCACCCACACCGCCGGCACCATGTAGGCCGGCAGCTCGGCCGCAAGCAGGGTCTCGAGGTCCGACTGCGCGGTGCTACTGCTGTAGAACGCCACCAGGCGGTTGTCGATGACCAGGGTGCAGGCGCCAGTGATGGCCGGCAGGTTCAGCAGGGCTGAGTCGATTTCCCCCAGCTCGATGCGCTGGCCACGCAACTTCACCTGATGATCGAGACGCCCCAGGTACTCGATGTTGCCATCGGCCAGGAAGCGGCAGCGGTCGCCGGTGCGGTACAGGCGATCACCGGCCACGAACGGGCTGGCGAGGAAGCGTTCTTCGGTCAGGTCCGGGCGTTTCAAATAGCCACGGGCCACGCCGACGCCGCCGATGTACAGCTCGCCGATGCTGCCAATCGGCAGCGGCTGCATGGCTTCGTCGAGGATGTACAAACGCAGGTTGGCGATGGGCTTGCCAATCGGCACGATTGTATCGTCCGCCGAGCAACGCCAGACTGAGACGTCGATGGCCGCTTCGGTCGGGCCGTACAGGTTGACCAGCGCCGCCGGGTGTTGGCCCATGAAGCGCCGCACCAGGTCCACTGGCAAGGCTTCGCCACTGGCGAACACCTGGCGCAAGCTGTGGCAGTCGACCAGACTCGGTTCCTCGACAAAGGCCCGCAGCATCGACGGCACGAAGTGCAGGGTCGTGACCCGTTCCTGCTGGATCAACTGGCTGAGGTAGGCCGGGTCGCGATGACCGTCCGGACGGGCGACCACCAGGGTCGCGCCGGTGATCAATGGCCAGAAGAACTCCCACACCGACACGTCGAAGCTGTACGGCGTCTTTTGCAGCACACGGTCGTTCGGGCCAATCGGGAAGGCGTCCTGCATCCAGTGCAGGCGGTTCATCAAGGCACCGTGTTCGTTCATCACGCCCTTGGGTTGGCCGGTGGAGCCGGAGGTGTAGAGCACGTAGGCCAGGTCGTTGGCCTGGACGCTGATCGGCTCGAACGCAGAGGCTTGCGGCAAAGCGTCGAGGGTCCAAGCCTGATGCCCGACAGGCAGGCGTGACAGCCATTGCGCCTGGGTCAAGGTGACCTTGGCATCGGCGTCTGCGATCAGGAAGGCCAGGCGCGGGGCCGGCAATTCCGGATCCAGCGGCAGCCACGCGGCGCCGGCATGGACGATGCCGAGCAAGGCCACGACCATCTCCACCGAACGCTCCATGCACACCGGCACGATGCTGTCACTGCCCACGCCAGCGGCGCGCAGGGCCCGGGCGACGGTTTGCGCCCGCTGGTCCAGTTCGGCATAACTCAGGCGCTGGCCTTCGAACACCAGCGCCGGGGCGTTGGGGCTCAAGGCGGCTTGCTGGCTCAGGGCGGTGTGCAGGTTGGTTGGGCCGTCGTAATGACGTTCGGTGGCGTTCCAACGGTCCAGTTGCAGTTGGTCCTGCTGTTGCGGGAACAGTTCGATCAGGGTGCGCCCAGGGGTTGCCACCAGGGCGTCGAGCAGCGCGCACCACTGCGCGCTCCAGCGTTGCATCGTCGCTTCGTCGTACAAGGCCGATTGGTATTCCAGGGCCAGCGTCATGTCGCTGCCGTCGTCCTGGACTTCCCAGCTCTGTTCAAACTTGGCGTCGATCACCGGCAGCATCTGCTCTTCGACGTTCAGCCCCGGCCATTGGCTGCTGTCGACGCGGCCATAGTTGAGGGAGAACAGCACCTGGAACAGCGGCGTGCGGTTCAAGTCGCGGTTCTGCGCGATGGCACCGACCAGGGTGGCGAAAGGCAGGTCGGCATGGGCCTGGGCCGCGCGCAGGTCGGCTTCGAGGCTGGCGAGCAATTGCTCGGCCGGGGCTCGTTGGTCGACGTCGCTGCGGATCACCAGGGTGTTGACCAGGCAGGCCAGCAACGTCTGGGTTTGAGCGTGGTCACGTTGGTCCGCCGGGGTGCCGAGGCGAATCTCCCGCTGGCCGCTGTAGCGGGCCAGCAGTGCACTCAGGGCCGTGGCCAGCACCACGTAGGTGGTCGTGCCGCGCTGACGGGCGAACTGTCGGATGGCTTCGGCACGCTGGGTGCCGAGGCGGACGCTCAGTTGTCGGGCGCGACGATCGGCTTCGGCGCCGCGTGGATGATCGATGGGCAGGTCGAGCAGGTAGTCGTCCTGGCCCAAGTGGTTTTTCCAGTAGTCCAGGCTGGTGTTGCGCTGGGCCTGGGTGTCCGGGTGCTGTTCCCACAGGGCGAAATCGACGTAGTCGATCTCCAGCGGCGTCCACGCGGGCGACTGCCCGTTGAGGCCGGCGGCGTAGGCCTGGGTCAGTTCGTCGATAAGCAACTGCATGGCCCAACCGTCGGTGGCGCTGTGGTGCAGGCACACCAGCAACAGGTTTTCGTCGCTGCCCTGGCGTTGCAGCAGGTGCGCACGCCAAGGCGCGGCGGCGGCCAGATCGAACGGTGTCATCAGTTCGTCCTGGGCGATGGCGCAGGTCGCGGTCCAGTCCTGGGTTGCAACGCGAGTGACCGCGAGCGCCGGCCCGTGGTCGTCGATCAGCAGTTGCGGCTCGCCGTCGATGTCGACAATCCGGCTGCGCAGCACCAGGTGGCGCTGGCTGACCTGCTCAAAGGCCTCGCGCAAGACCTGCACCTGCAGCTCGCCGCGCAAGGTCAGGGCGAACGGCATGTGATATTCGCGAGACTCCGGCACCAGGCGGCTGAGCATCCAGAACCGGCGTTGGGCCAGGCCCAGGGGCAGTTGCGCCGGGCGCGGTTGTACGCGGATCGATTCACCGGGCAAGGCCGCCCGCAGATGCTCGGCCAAGGCCGCGACCGTCGGTTGGGCGAACACCAGCGGCAAGGGCAGGGAAACCCCCAGGCGCTCACGGACTCGGCTGACCAGACGGGTGGCCAGCAAGGAGTGGCCGCCGAGTTGGAAGAAGTGGTCCTCGATACCGACGTCTGGACAGCCCAGCACCTCGCTGAACAGTTCGCAGAGCGCGGTTTCAGTGGCATTGCGCGGCGCGGTGCGCGGTTGGTCGCTTTGGCTGTGTGGCAGCGGCGCGGCGGCCAGTGCCTTGCGGTCGAGCTTGCCGTTGCTGTTGAGCGGCAGGCGGTCAAGCTGCACGAAAACGCTTGGTTGCATGTGCACGGGCAGGTTGTCGCTCAAGTCGGCACGCAGGGTCGCCTCATCGGCGTCACCGCACCAGAAACTCACCAGGCGCTGATCCAGCAACAAGGTGGCGGCGTCGCGAACACCGACCTGGGCCAGCAGCGCAGCGTCGATTTCCCCCAGCTCGATGCGCTGGCCACGTAACTTCACTTGGTGGTCGAGACGCCCCAGGTACTCGATGTTGCCATCGGCCAGGAAGCGGCAGCGGTCGCCGGTGCGGTACAGGCGATCACCGGCCACGAACGGGCTGGCGAGGAAGCGTTCTTCGGTCAGGTCCGGGCGTTTCAAATAGCCACGGGCCACGCCGACGCCGCCGATGTACAGCTCGCCGATGCTGCCAATCGGCAGCGGCTGCATGGCTTCGTCGAGGATGTACAAACGCAGGTTGGCGATGGGCTTGCCAATCGGCACGATTGTATCGTCCGCCGAGCAACGCCAGACTGAGACGTCGATGGCCGCTTCGGTCGGGCCGTACAGGTTGACCAGCGCCGCCGGGTGTTGGCCCATGAAGCGCCGCACCAGGTCCACTGGCAAGGCTTCGCCACTGGCGAACACCTGGCGCAAGCTGTGGCAGTCGACCAGACTCGGTTCCTCGACAAAGGCCCGCAGCATCGACGGCACGAAGTGCAGGGTCGTGACCCGTTCCTGCTGGATCAACTGGCTGAGGTAGGCCGGGTCGCGATGACCGTCCGGACGGGCGACCACCAGGGTCGCGCCGGTGATCAATGGCCAGAAGAACTCCCACACCGACACGTCGAAGCTGTACGGCGTCTTTTGCAGCACACGGTCGTTCGGGCCAATCGGGAAGGCGTCCTGCATCCAGTGCAGGCGGTTCATCAAGGCACCGTGTTCGTTCATCACGCCCTTGGGTTGGCCGGTGGAGCCGGAGGTGTAGAGCACGTAGGCCAGGTCGTTGGCCTGGACGCTGATCGGCTCGAACGCAGAGGCTTGCGGCAAAGCGTCGAGGGTCCAAGCCTGATGCCCGACAGGCAGGCGTGACAGCCATTGCGCCTGGGTCAAGGTGACCTTGGCATCGGCGTCTGCGATCAGGAAGGCCAGGCGCGGGGCCGGCAATTCCGGATCCAGCGGCAGCCACGCGGCGCCGGCATGGACGATGCCGAGCAAGGCCACGACCATCTCCACCGAACGCTCCATGCACACCGGCACGATGCTGTCACTGCCCACGCCAGCGGCGCGCAGGGCCCGGGCGACGGTTTGCGCCCGCTGGTCCAGTTCGGCATAACTCAGGCGCTGGCCTTCGAACACCAGCGCCGGGGCGTTGGGGCTCAAGGCGGCTTGCTGGCTCAGGGCGGTGTGCAGGTTGGTTGGGCCGTTGTAATGACGCTCGGTGGCGTTCCACTCGATCAGTTGGCGATGACGCTCGGCCGCTGGCAGCGGTGTCCAATCCCCGAGGCGGGTTTGTGGCGCGTCGAGCATCGTCTCCAGCAGGTGTTGCCATTGTTCCAGCCAACGCTGGGCCGTGGTTTCGCTGAACAGCGCGGCGCGGTATTCCAGCAACACCGACAGCACTTCGCCGTCGTGCACTTCCCAATTCAGGTCGTACTTGGTGGCCTGGGCGGTCACCGCGCGTTCCCTGACCTGCAACTGCGGCCATGGCTGGCTCGACGTGTCTGCGTTCTGCATGGCGAACAGCACTTGGAACAGCGGGGTCTGGCCGAGGCTGCGCGAAGGCTTCAAGTGTTCCACGACCTGGTCGAACGGTACGTCCTGATGCTGTTGGGCATCCAGCACACGGTCGCGCACCTGGTTGAGCAAACCTTCGAAATCCAGGGCCGGATCCAGGTCGGCGCGCATGACCACGGTGTTGACGAAGCAGCCGATCAGCGGTTGCAGCTCGGCGAATGGACGCTGGGCCACCGGGCTGCCGACCCGCACGTCGCGCTGGTTGGCGTAGCGCCCCAAGAGCAACTGCGCGGCACCGAGCATGAGCATGTACAGGGTGGCACCGCGTTGCCGGGCGAACTGCCGCAGGCGTTCCACCAGGGCGGGCGGCAATTGCAGTTGCACTGCGCCGGCCGCCGGGGCGAGCTGGTTTGGACGGCCCTGTTCGGTCGGCAGGTCGAGCAGGTAGTCGCCGTCCTCCAGTTGGTTGCGCCAGTATTCCAGTTGGCTGCTGAACGCGCTCTGTTGGCCGGGCTCGCGCTGCCAGAGGGCGTAATCGGGATATTGCAGCGCCAGCGCCGGCAGTGTCGCCGGGGTGCCATGGCACTGGGCGGTGTAGCACTGTCGCAGTTCCTCCAGCAGGTTCTGGCTGGAGGCATCATCGGTGGCGCAGTGGTGCACGCTGAGCAACAGCAGCGACTGGGCGCCGCCACTGCGTTGCAGCAATGTGGCCCGGACCGGCACTTCGGCGGCGAGGTCGAAACGGTGGCCGGTTTCCGCATGGATCGCCGCGTCGGTCAGTCGCTGCCATTGCTCGTCGCTGGTCGCTTGCAGTGCCGTCACCTGCACGGTGAGATCGACCTTCGGCTCGATGATCAACGTCAACTCGCCGTCGGTATCGCGCACGATGCGGCTGCGCAGGATTTCGTGGCGTTGGACCACACTGTTCAGGGCCGCTTGCAGGGCCTGGACATGGAGTTCGCCGTCCAGTTGCACGGCGCTGACCACGTTGTACTCGCCACCGCCGGCGCTCAGTTGTTCGAGGAACCACAAGCGTTGTTGTTCGAACGACAGCGGCAGGCGCGCCGGACGCGGTGCCGCGACGAAGGTCGCCGCCGGGGCTTGCAGGGGATCGCCCAGTAGCGCGGCCAAGGCGTCGAGGGTCGGGTGTTCGAACACCGCCCGCAACGGCGGCACAGTGGCGAACTGTTGGCGCAGGCGGGCGAACAGGGCCGCCGCCAGCAGCGAGTGGCCGCCTAAGTAGAAGAAGTGGCTGTCACGGCCGATCTGCGTCGACGGCACGTTCAGCAACTCGGCCCACAGGGCGGCCAGTTGCTGTTCGGCAACGCTGCGCGGCGGGTCCAGGGCGTCTGGCGCGGCTTGGATGTCCGGGGCCGGCAAGGCCTTGCGGTTGAGTTTGCCGTTGTCGGTCAGCGGCAGCTCATCGAGCAGCACGAACGCCGAGGGCACCATGTAGTCGGGCAGGGCGGCGCCAATGGTTTTGCGCCAGGCATGGATGTCGGCCTGCTGGTCGCACGTCACGTAGGCCACCAGGCGCTTGTCGCCGGGCACGTCTTCGCGGGCCAGGACCACGGCCTGGCGCACGCCCGGCTGAGCACCGATCAAGGTTTCGATTTCCCCCAGCTCGACACGGAAACCACGGATCTTCACCTGATGATCCATGCGTCCCAGGTATTCGAGCTGGCCGTCGGGCAACCAGCGCACCAGATCGCCGGACTTGTACATCCGTGCGCCTGGCAGGGACGAGAACGGGTCTTCGATGAACACCTTCGCGGTCTGTTCGGCACGGTTGAGGTAGCCCAGCGTCACGCCGGCACCGCCGATGTGCAGTTCCCCCGGGACGCCCACCGGCATCGGGTTGAGGAAGGCATCGAGCACGTAGGTGCGCACGTTGGCGATGGGCCGGCCGATGATCGGCCGCTGCGGGAAGTCATCCACCGCGCAACCGGTGGCATCCACGGTGCATTCGGTCGGACCGTAGGTGTTGAAGAAGCGGCTGCCGGTAATCGATGGCAGGCGTTGCCACAGTTGGGCGTCCACCGCATCGCCACCGAACAGCACGAAGCGCGGCAGGTACACCTCGCCAAGGCGAACACCGTCGCTTTCGAGCAGGGCCTTGAGCTGTGCCGGGGTGCACTCGAAGGCGTCCAGGCGGGTTTCACGGAAGAAACCGGCCAGGGCCTCGGGGTCGTAGCGCACGTCTTCCGGGGTCAGGTACAGGCTATGGCCGTCGAGCAACAGGATCAGCTCGGCCACCGAACTGTCGAAGGCGAACGAGTAGTTGAAGCTGGTGCGCATCGGCTGGTCGGTGTAGCGGCGATACAAGCCATGGATACGCGCCCAGGCCAGGTTGACCACCGAACCGTTGGTCACCAGGGTGCCCTTGGGCTTACCGGTCGAACCGGAGGTGTACATGATGTAGGCCAGGTCTTGCGGCCCGGCGAGCGGGGCCGGGTTGTTGTCCGGCTGGTTGGCGAACAGTGCCGCGTCGCTGTCCAGGCGCAAGCGTGGCAACTCGGCACCGAGTTGTTCCAACAGGCCCTGCTGGCCTATGAACAGTGCCGGTTGCGCGTCTTCGAGCATGTACGCCAGGCGATCCACCGGGTAGGTCGGGTCCAGCGGCACATAGGCGCCACCGGACTTGAGAATGCCCAGCAGGCCGACCAGCAGTTCCAGCGAACGCTCGACACACAGCGCCACCGGGCGGTTGGCGCCGACGCCCTGGCTGCGCAGGTAATGCGCCACCTGGTTGGCCCGACGGTTCAGTTCGCCGTAGCTCAGGCTGCGACCTTCGAAGCACAGGGCGTCACGTTCCGGGGTGCGCTCGGCCTGTTGTTCGAACAACTGGGCGAAGGTCAGGTGCGTCGGCACCTCCATTTCGGTACGGTTCCACTCGACCACGGTGCGTTGCCACTCCGCGTCCATCAGTAGCGGCAAGGCGGCGACCGGGCGCTGGGGCTCGGCGAGCATGTGTTCGAGCAGGTGTTCCAGGCGGGCGAGGGTCTGGCGGGCGCTGTCGGCGACGAACAGGTCGAGGGCGAACATCAACTCCAGCTGGATCGGCGCGTTGGCCGGGCACAGCACATGCAAGTCCAGGTCGCATTCGGAGTGCCGCAGCGGGGTGTCCAGCGCTTCGAACTCCAACCCGGGGAAGCGCAACCGCGACTCCATGGCCAGTTGCTGGGCGACCATGACCTGGTACAGCGGCGCATGGCTGAGGCTGCGTGGCAGTTGCAGGCTGTCCACCAGTTGCTCGAACGGCAAGTCCTGGTGCAGCAGACCATCGCGCAGGCGCTCGGCCACTTGCTTGACCAGGGCACTGAAGCCGGCTTGCGGCTCGAAGTCGGCGCGGATCGCCAGGTTGTTCAACAGAATGCCCAGCAGGCCTTCGGTGCCCGGTTGTTCACGGTGGGTGACCGGGGTGCCGACCAGCACCGTGGCGTCGCCGCTCAAGCGGTGCATCAGTACGGCGAAGCCGGCGAACAGAACGGTGAACGGTGTGGTGCCGAGACGACTGGCAAAGGCTTGTACCCGGCCGCTGAGGTCGGCGCTGAGTTCACGCTGCACGATCCCGGCACGGTAGCTTTGTACCGAAGGCCGTGGATGGTCGGTGGGCAAGGCCAGCAGCGGGCTGGCGTCGCTGTCGCGACGGTCCAGGGTGGTGGTCCAGTAATCGAGTTGGCGCTTGAGTTCGGCGCCTTGCAGGTGTTCGCGTTGCCAGAGGGCGAAGTCGGCGTACTGCAGCGGCAGGGCCGGCAGGTCGGCGGGAGTGCCGTTGCAACGGGCTTCATAACCCAGGGCCAGCTCGCGCAGGGCGATGGTGGCCGACCAGGCGTCCGACACCAGGTGATGCAGGGCGATGCCGAGCACGTGCTCGCCCGGCGCCAGGCGCAGCAAGCGCGCACGCAGCAGCGGTGGGCGCGTCAGGTCGAACGGCTGCTCGAAGGTGTCTTGCAGGGCATTGAACTGTGCGCCGGCGCGTGCGGTGGCGGTCAGCCCCGACAAGTCTTCGAAGGGCAACGCGATGTCCAGCGCTGGGCTGATGCGTTGGCATGGCACGCCGTCGGTGCTGTGGATGCCGGTGCGCAGGATTTCGTGGCGCACCAGCAGGTCGTTCAGGCTGGCGTGCAGCGCCTCGACATTGAGTTCACCCTTGAGGTGCAGGGCGAACGGGATGTTGAACAGGGTGGTGCCCGGCGTCAGTTGCTCGATGAACCACAGACGCTGTTGCGAGAACGACAGTGGCAGCAGCGTTGGGCGTGGTTGGGCCTTGGGCACGCTGAGCGCGCTGGCTTGCGGTGCGGCGGCCTCGGCCTGGCGGGCGGCGATGGCCACGGCCAGCAAGGCCACGGTGGGGTGTTCGAACAGGACTCGTAATGGCAGGTCCAGTTTGAACTGGGTGCGCAGGCGCGCCACGATCTGGGTCGCCAGCAGCGAGTGCCCGCCAAGGGTGAAGAAGTTGTCTTCCACGCCGACCGTGTCGCGGCCCAGGACTTCGGCCCAGATCGACGCCACGGTGGTTTCCAGGGCGTTGCGCGGGGCGATGCTTTCCTCGGCGTCGGCCTGCCAGTCCAGCTCGCGGGCGGCGAGGGCCTTGCGGTCGACCTTGCCGTTATTGTTCAGGGGCAGTTTGTCCAGGCCGACGAAGGCCGCCGGGACCATGTACGGCGGCAGTTGCGCCCGCAGGTGTTCGCCCAGGCCATCGCTGCCCTGGGTCTCGTCATGGGCCGACCAGTACGCCACCAACCAGGCTTCGCCGACGGTGTTTTCCCGCAGCAGGACGGCGGCTTCGCGTACGTTCGGGTGCTGGGCGAGACGGTGTTCGATTTCCGTCAGTTCGATCCGGTGCCCGCGCAGTTTCACCTGCTGGTCGCGACGGCCGAGGTATTCGATCACCCCGTCTGCACGCCAGCGTCCCAGGTCACCGGTGCGGTACAGGCGACCTTCGAGTTGAGGGTGCTCGATAAAGGCCTCAGCGGTGCGCTGCGGGTCGTGCAGGTAGCCGCGGCCGACGCCGACGCCACCGACACAGATTTCCCCGGCGACGCCAACCGGCACCGGGCGCAGGGCTTCGTCCAGCACGTACAGACGGTTGTTGGCGGTCGGCTGGCCGATGGGCATGTGGCTGACCTCGGCCCCCGGGGCTGCGAAGATCGGCTGGAAGGCCACGTCGTCGGCACATTCGGCCGGTCCGTAGGCGTTCATCAGCGCGATGTCGGGGAACCGTGCGAACCAGTCCCGGGCCACGGTCGGCGGCAGGGCTTCACCGGTGGGCAATACCCAGCGCAGGTCCGGCAGTTGCAAATCGCACGGGCACAACGCGAGCACGGTGCGCATCAGGCTCGGGACGATTTCCAGCACATTCAGGCGCTCGCTGGCGAGCACCTGCAGCAGGCGTTGCGGGTCGTGGGCGACTTCATCGGGAAGAATGTGCACGGTGGCACCGAGCACCGGCGCGGCGAGGAACTGCCACACCGAAATGTCGAACGCCACCGAAGCGGTCTGCGGAATGCGGTCGGCGGCATTGAGACCCAGGGCCGGCACCTTGCCGAAGATGTTGTTGAGCATGCCGCGCTGTTCGATCATCACGCCCTTTGGCGTGCCGGTCGACCCCGAGGTGAACAGCACGTAGGCCAGGCTGTCGGGGCGGGCGAGCACCGGCAGTGGCGCGTCGTTGCCCGATCTCCAGCAGGCTTCGGCGAACAGCGCCGCGGGCGCCCGGTCGAGGCCGCTGAGCAGTGGGTCGAGCAGACCGCTGCAGGCTTCGCTGGCGATCAGCAGCGGCGCGCGGGACAGCCCGAGGATTTCCCGCAGGCGCTCGGGCGGGTGATTGACCTCCAGGGGCAGCATCGCCGCGCCAGCCTTGAACACGGCCAACATCATGGTCAACAGCGCCAGGCCACGGGGGGCCACCAGCGCGACCAGTTGGTCTTCACCGGCACCGGCCTCGCGCAGGGCGTGGGCCAGGCGCGTGGAACGCAGGTCCAGCTCGGCGTAGGTCAGCGACTCACCGGCGCAGGTCGCGGCGATCTGATCACCGCGCTGGGCGACCTGGGCGGCAAACAGCTCGGCGTAGCTTTGATCCAGCGCAAAGTCATGGGGGTTCAGCGCCCATTCGCCCAGCAACTGTCGACGTTCGTCGGCGGCCAGCAGTTCGAAGCTGGCCAACGGCGCGTCGGGGGCGACGAGCATGCTGCGCACCAGGCTGGCGATGTGGCCCAGCAGGCGCTGCACGGTGGCGGCCTCGAAACGTTCGCGGTCATAGGACACGCGGATGCCCAGTTGTTCGCCCGGCAGGATTACCACGGTCAAGCCGTAGTGGGTGTGCACGCTGTGGTCCATGCCTTCGAGGCTGAACTGGAAACCGCCTTCGAGGATCTGTTCGTCGATGGGCGCGTTTTCGAATACCAGGATGCTGTCGAACAGGGTTTCACCCCGGGGGAAATCACTCCAGCCCTGGATGTCGGTCAACGGCGTGTGCTCGAAGTCACGCATGTCGACGTTGAGTTTCTGCAGGTCGCCCAGCCAACTGCCGAGGGAGGCGTTCGGATCCACGGAAACCCGCAGCGGCAAGGTGTTGATGAACAGGCCGATCATTTCCGCGACGCCGGTCAGGTCGGCCGGACGCCCGGCCACGGTGACACCAAAGACGACGTCCTGCTGCCCGCTGTAGCGCGACAGCAGCAACGACCAGACTCCCTGGAAAAACGTGTTCGGGGTGATCCGGCGACTGCGGCAGAACGCCGCCAGTGCCTGGGTTTCCTGCGCGTCCAGGTGAATCAGTTGGTCGTCCACCAGCACCGCATCGGTGTAGCGGTCGCGGGTCACGCCGTTGTCCACGGTCAGGGGCGTTGGGGCGTTGAGGCCTTGCAACTGGCCGCGCCAGAATTGCTCGGCCTTGCCCGCATCCTGGCGTTGCAGCCACTGGATGTAATCGCGAAACGGTCGAGGGCTTTTCAGTTCCGGCGTGCGATCGTTGCACAGCGCTTCGTAGACTTTGAGGAAGTCCACGGTCACCAGGGAGATGCACCAGGCGTCCATCAGAATGTGGTGGAAGCTGCGAATGAACTCGTAGGACTCGTCGGCCAGGCGCACCAGCCGGAAGCGAATCAGCGGTGGCTTGGACAGGTTGAAGCCGACTTTCTGCTCGTCTTCCAGCAGCGTGCGGATCCGCGCCTCCTGCTCATGGGGCGCGAGCCCGCGCAGGTCGAGGGTGTCCAGCGGCACCTTGACCTGGCGATGGATCACCTGCACCGGTTGCTTCTGGCTTTTCCACTGGAAACTGGCGCGCAGGGAAGGGTGCAGCGCCACCACCTGGCGCCACGATTCGAGGAACGCCCCTTCATCGATGGCCCCGCCGATGCGGTAGCGATCCTGCATCAGGTACACCCCGGAGTCTTCGTGCAGCAGGGAGTGGAACAGCATCCCTTGTTGCAACGGCGACAGCGGGTAAATGTCTTCGATCGGGTTGCCAGTGGTTTTTTCGGTGGTCATTGAAAACGTCCTGCGTAAAAAGGGGCAACGGTGATGGCGGAGCGACGGGAAGAACCGTTCATAGGTCGGCCTCGTCCAGTTCGGCCATCAGCGCTTGCATTTCGTCATCGGACAGGCCCGAGGCGCTGAACTCGGTGCTGTCGGCTTGCGGCTCGGCGGCGCTCGGATCCAGCGGTTGCGCGACCTCGGCCATGGCCGCGATGGTCTGGCGTTCGAAGACTTGCTTGGCCGACAGCGCGATGCCTTGCTCGTGGGCCTGGGCCACCACTTGCAGGCTCAGGATCGAGTCGCCGCCGATGGCGAAGAAGTTGTCGGTGACACTCACCGTCGAGAGTTTCAAGACCTTAGCGACGATCGCTTGCAAGGTGGTTTCCATGGCGTTGCGCGGCGCCACGTGGGCGTTTTCGTCGAACTGGTCCGGGTCGGGCAACTGGCGGGTGTCGAGCTTGCCGTTGGGCGTGCGCGGAAAGCTCGCCAGGGTCAGCACCAGGGCCGGCACCATGTACGACGGCAGGCGCTCACCGAGGAAGCGCTTGATCGCCTCCGAATCCGGCGCGTAGCCGTGGGCGGCCACGATGTAGGCGAGCAGGCGTTTGCCAGCGGCATGTTCCTGGACGATCACTGCGGCTTCGCGCACGTCGCTGTGGCTGCACAACTGGCGTTCGATTTCGCCCAGTTCGATGCGGTAGCCACGGACCTTGACCTGATGGTCCTTGCGCCCCAGGAACGCCAGGCGCCCGTCGGCCAACCAGCAGGCCAGGTCGCCCGTACGGTAGGCGCGAGTGCCGTCAGCCAGGGTGACGAAGGCCTTGGCGGTTTCTTCGGGTTTGTTGCGATAGCCACGGGCCAGGGTCGGGCCGGCCAGGACGATCTCGCCCGGTTCGCCAATGCCGCAAGCGGTGTCGAACTCGTTCAGCAGGCGCAGGTCCATGCCAGCGATGGGGCGGCCGATGCTGACGTTCCGGCTGGGCTCCAACACTTCATAGGTGGCCCAGACTGTCGCTTCAGTGGGGCCGTATTCGTTCACCAACCGGGCGTGTGGCAGGGTTTTGCTGTGTTGCGCGATCAGCGACGGCGGGCAAGCCTCACCGGCGACGATCCAGCAGGCGAGGTGGGCGGCTGCGTCGTTGCGCTGCAATTGATCGAGCAGGGCCTGGTACAGCGATGGCAGCGACAGGCCGTGGCTGACCTGGTGCTGGGCAATCAGCTGCGCCAGGCGAGCCATCTCCAGCTCTTCACCCGGAGCGGGCAACACCAGGCGTCCGCCTTGGGCCAGGGTCCAGAAAATCCCGGCGACCGAACTGTCGAAGGCAAACGAGGACAGCAGCAGGTAGGCGCGCACGGGCGTTTCATAAGCGGCCATGCGCACTTGGGTCGAGAAGCTCAGCGCGCCGTGGCTGATTTCCACGGCTTTCGGCGCACCGGTGGAGCCGGAGGTGTAGATCAAGTAGGCGAGGTCGTTCGCGTCCGGCAACGGCAGCGCCGGCCAATTGCCGAGGTCCGGCGTTGCCAGGTCATCCAGCACGAAGCGTTGCAGATGGGCCGGCACGCTATCGGCCAGTTCGGTGCTGACCACGATGTGGGCAATGGCGCTGTCGGCGAGCATGTAGGCGCGGCGGTCGGCTGGGTAGGACGGGTCGACTGGCACGTAGGCGCCACCGGCTTTCAAGACGGCGAGCATGGCGACAATGGCCGCGTTGCTGCGGGCGAACAGGATACCGACGGGCACCCCGGGACCAATGCCGGCGGCGACCAATCGATGGGCCAGTTGCGTGGCGCAGGCGTCGAGGCGGCTGTAGCTGAGGTCGCCGTCCTGGTCGCTGAGGGCGATGGAGTCCGGCTGCTGGCGAACCTGGCGGGCAATCAATTCCACCAGTGTCACGGGTTCGATGGACGGCACGCTCGTACTGGCGCCAATCAGTTGGAATTGCAGCGCGCCACTCAGGGGCAATTGGGCCCAGGGCCGTTGCGGGTCGGCCAGGGCACCTTGCAGCAGCTGCAGCCATTGCTCGGCGAGGCAACCCACGGCTTCGGCGCTGAGGGCATGGCGGTCGTAGACCAGCTGCGCGTGCAGGCCGTCGGGCAACTGGCGGACATTCAGGCATGCCTTCAGCGGATTCATCACCGCGCTGGCATGACGCTCCCGGGCATCGCCCGAGCGCCAGGCAAAGGCATATCCGGCATCGAGGGTGCCGGTGTAATAGTCCTGCCAGCCGACCGCCCGTTCCAGGGTGGCGGCCACTTGCGTGCTTTGCTCCAGCAGAGTCGCCTGGGCATCCAGTTCGATGCTCACGGGCAGGCACTGCTCGAACAGACCCAGGGTGTTCTCCAGTTCCGCGCCGCGACTTTCATGGATCAGGGTGAGTGGCACCTGTTGCTGGCCGGCCAGTCGTCCCAATACCGCTGCCCATGCCGCCAGCAGCACGTCCGGGGTCAGGGCCGGGTGGCGGGCGAGGTCGGCCGGCAGCGCCAGGTCCAATCGGGTCGGCGCAAAGCCGCCTTCGAGGATCGATTCGAGGGGCAGTTGCAGGGTGGCCTGTTCGGTTTCGCCCGAGGGTTTCCAGAAGCTCACGCCCGGATGGTCCGGCGCGTCTTCAACCAGGCTCCAGCGCCATTCGGCGTAGTCGGCGTACTGCAAGGTGTCGGACAGGTCCGTGGCGCTGTCTTGCAGCAGTGCACTGGCCAGCCATTTCAGGCTGGCGAGGTCGAAGTGGCTGCTGGCCGCCGCCAGGTCCAGGATCGTCTGTTCAGCGGACAGGCGCACCATCGTCACGCACAGGGGAGACGTCCAGTCGCGGGGCTGGTCGGCGAGTTGGGCCAGCGCGGCGTCCTGATCGGCGCGGTCGTGTTGGCGCAAGTCCTGTAGGTTCACCGCCAGCGGAGCGGTTTCATCGATCACCTGCACCGGGTGGCGCAGGCCGGGCACGGGCATCAGGCGCGTGCGCAGGATTTCACTGCCGGCCACCAGCGCCTGCAGGCGCTCGTTCAGGACATCGACGTCCAGTGGATGCGACAGCGACCATTGCAAATGGCAGCTGAACGGGTGCGCCGCCGCGCCGTTGATGTGGGGGTAAACCGATGCCTGCTGCGGCGAAATACGAAAACCTTGAAGTCCGCTCATGTTCATCTCGACTGGAAAAGGGCTTGAGCCTGGATCACCGCTCAGACGCTGGGGCTTGCTGGACACCGGTCAGGCAAGCCTCCTGCGAACGGCGGGTGGACCCGTTGAATGTCAGACGGCAACGTCGCTCGACAGCAGGGCTTCAGCCATGCCGGTCATGATGGCGCGCTTGCCGGTAAAGGGTTCGCGACCGTGCACGGCGAGCATGTTGTCGATGAACAACACGTCCCCCTGTTGCCAACTGAACCGCACCAGCGAGTCGAGGTAGGCCGCGCGTAGCGACTCCAGGACCTGGGGCTCGATGGGGTCGCCATCGCCATAAAAGGTGTTGGTAGGCAGGTCGAGGTCGTTGAAGTTGCTTTGCAGCGAATCGCGGATTCGTCCAGGCAGGGTGCTGATATGGAAGAACGTGGCGTGGTTGAACCAGACCTCTTCGCCGGTGCGCGGGTGGCGCACCACGGCCGGCCCGCGCTGGCGGGTGCGCAGGCGATTGTTGTCTTTCCATTCCACTTCGATGCCGACGCTGGCGCAGTAGGCTTCCACTTCGCCGCGATCTTCGGACTGGAACACGGTCTGCCACGGCAGGCCGAAACCGTCGCCGTAGTTGCGAACGTACAGCACGCCTTTTTCCCGGAACCGCGCTTCGATCTGTGGGCTGATCCTGGCCCTCACGGCGCGGGTCGAGCCGATCGGTGTTTCACCGCCGGTCTCGGACGGCAGTTGGCAGTAGAAGAACAGCCGCAGGGGGAAGCGCGGTGAGTAGGAGTGTTCGTTGTGGGGGAAAATCATCTGGTCGGCCGGGTAGTCGGTCGAGGTGTAGATGTTGCCGCCGACCCGTGTCCGGGGCGAGGCACGGAACATGTATTCCAGTGCTCCGGGGGAAAGGGCGGCGATCACCTGGTCGAACTGCTCGACGGATGCGACATTGAAGCCGCGAAACAGCAGGGCGCCGTACTGCAGCAGTTTCTTTTCCAACGACTCGCGTTCCCGGGTGGCCCAGGCGACCAGATCAACGCCACTGACCGCCGGCTCGATCACCAGGGGCAGGGCGTGGTCCGGGCTGAGCAGGCGCTCGGTCACCAGTTGTTGTTCCGAGACGTTCATGGCTTTGCGACGCACGGCGCCGAGGGCGCGTGGCGATGGGGGCAAGATAGACATAACGGCATCCGACTCGGTTAAAGGGACAAGGAGCGACGTTTGGCTTGCATCATCTGGCTGCGACCGGCCAGCGCCTGGGACTGTTGCCGCTCACGGGCAAAGGCCTGGTCCCAACTGTCGATGCGCTCGGCCAGTGCCGGCAACGGCTCGTCCAGCAGGGTATGCAGTTGTTCCAGCAGGCACATCCACAGGTGTTGCAGGCGCAAGGCACGGCCCTGGTCGAAATATTCGCCGCGATACTTGAGGGTCGCGGCAAGGCCTTCGCTGCCGTGCACGAGGTCGAGTACCAGGTGGAAATCCCCCGGAGCCTGGGCCACGTCCAGCGCGGCCAACTGCGCGCCGGCGATGGCGGTCGGGGTCACCCGCGACGGTTGGTAGTTGAGCTTGACCTGGAACAGCGGTGAGTGACCGGGACGGCGCTGCGGCGCGAGGGCCGAGACCACCAGATCGAAAGGCAGACCTTGATGGGCGTAGGCCAGGCGCGCTTCATCGCGAACCCGCTCAAACAAGCCGGCCAGGGTTGGCTCGCCACGCAGGTCACAGCGCAGGGTCAATTGGTTGACGAAGAAGCCGATGACGTCGTTGTGCTCGGCCAATGGTCGGCCGCTGACGTCGGTGCCCAGCAGGAATTGCTGCTGGGCGCCCAGTTGCTTGAGCACCAATTGATAACTGGCCAGCAACAGCATGAACAAGGTCATGCCTTGCTCGCGGGCCAGCGCTGCCAACCGCTCGCAACTGGCTTGGGGCACGTTGAAGTCCAGGCTGTGTTCGCCAGGGGCCTGGCCGCTGCCACCCAGTTCCAAGGTTTGGGGCATGCCGGCCAAGTGGCCGCGCCAGAAGGCCTGCTCGCTGGCGATCCGTTGTTGGTTCCAGTGCCGGGCTTCCCATTGGGCGAAGTCGAGGTATTGCCCTGGGAGCGCGGCGTCCGCTGACCCCGCCAGTTCCGCCAGCAATAGTTGCGCCGAGCGCCCGTCGAAGGCGATGTGGTGCAGGGTCAGCAGCAGGTCATGCTGTTGGTCATGTCGGCTGAGTAACTGCGCCCGCAGCAGCGGGCCGGCTTGCAAATCGACGGGGGTGGCGTGTTCGTGGGCCAAGCGCTGGCTCAGTGCCTGTTGTTGCTGCGCTTCATTCTGCTCACGCACATCGTGATGGACCAGCGCTACCGCCGTGGCCGGCAACACGTGTTGTTGCGGGCCATCGACACCGTCGCGGTACACCGTGCGCAACACACCATGCCGCTCCACCAGCGTGTTCAACCGCAGGGCCAGGGTCTCGATGTCCAGCGGACCTTGCAGGCGCAGGTGCAGCACCAGGTTGTGGCGGGTGTCGTCCGGGTTCAGTTGGCGCAGGAACCACAGGCGACGCTGGGCGAACGATTGATGTCCCTGGCTGAGGTTGGCCTGCTCGGTCGAAGCCTCGGCCGTCGGCACCGGCTGATTCAGGAAGCCTTGCAGGGCCAGCGCCCATTGGCCGAGGGTGGTCTCTCCGAACAGACTTTGGGTATCGAGGTTCCAGCCCAGGTCCTTGTGCAGGCGCGCGGCGAAGTCGGCCACGCCGATGGAGTCCAGGCCCTGGCCGATCAGGCTGAGGTTGAAGTCGGTGCAAAAGTACGGGTTGACTGCGCGCAGCGTCTGTTCCAGCCATTGGCGGCAGGCGGCTTGGGCCTGTTGCGGCGTTTCGGTCGCCAGGCGCTTGAGCTGGGCAAGGTCAAGGAGCTCGCCGTTCGCGGCCAGCACTGCACCGCTCTGGGCGATGATGCTCAACGTGCCCGCAGCGAGCTGTTTGCGTGCGCCTTGACGGGCGATCTTGCCGCTGGTGGTCATCGGGATGGTGCCGGCTTGCACCAGCACGATCTGGTCGATGCCACAGTCGGCGGCTTCGCGAACGGCGTTTTGCATTGAGGCGAACAGCGCCGGGTGATGTGCCGGGTCGACGAACTTGCGGTGCGGCTCGGCGACAATCACCAGCTTCTCGCGGCCCAGTGCCGGGTCCATTTCCGAGAAGGCGGCGATGCGCCCGGTGCGGATGCCCGGCTCGGCGTCGGTAATGGCGAATTCGATGTCGTGGGGGTAGAGGTTGCGTCCATTGAGAATCAACAGGTCCTTGAGCCGTCCGCAGATCACGACTTGGCCTTCGTGCATGAAGCCCAGGTCGCCGGAGCGCAGGTAATGGTCCGATGAACCGACAATCCGGGCTTCAAAGGCTTCGCGCGTGGCTTCGGGATTGTTCCAATAGGATTCGGCGTTGCTCGGGCCCTTGAGCCAGACTTCGCCAATACGATCGGCGGCGCATTGCTCGAAGGTGTGCGGGTCGACGATGGCGATGCTGTGCAGGGCTTGCGGGTAACCACAGGCGACGAACTCCACGGCGGCGGCATCGGCCGCCGCCAGCGCCACGCGGCCGGTCTCCAGCACGGCCTTGTCCAGGCGCAGCACCACCGGCAGCGCGTCGGCCGGCGTGGCGCTGACACACAGGGTCGCTTCGGCCTGGCCATAACCGGGGCTGATGGCCAACGGGTCGAGGCCGCAGGCGGCAAAGCGCTGGGCGAACGCTTGAAGAGTGCCAGGGTGGATCGGTTCGGCGCCGTTGATCGCGTGCTTCCAGGCGCTCAGGTCGAGCTGCGCGATGAGGTTATCGCTGACCACGCGGTTGCACAGGGCATAGGCGAAGTTGGGGGCGAAACTGGCGGTGGCGCGATAGCGACTCAACGCTTGCAACCAGGTCGACGGCGCATTGACGAAGGTCTGGGAAGCCATCAGGTAGCACGGCATGCCGCTGTAGAGCGGGGCCAGCATACCGCCGATCAGGCCCATGTCGTGGTACAGCGGCAGCCAGTTGACCATGGCGCCGTGTTCATCGAACGCGTAGGCCTGGCGCATCAGTTCGACGTTGGCGATCAGGTTGCGCTGACGCACTTCGACGCCTTTCGGCGAGCCGGTAGACCCTGAGGTGTATTGCAGGAAGGCCACGGTCGAAGCGTCGATGGCCGGGCGTTGCCACTGGCCGGCCGGTGGTGTGCCCAGGTCCTGGACAGTCAGCACATCGACCCGGCCCTCCACCAGTTCCAGCAAGCCTTCGCAATAATCCGCCGGGGCGAGAATCAGCGCCGGCTCGGCATCCACCACCACGTTGCGCACGCGGTCGAGGTGCCGCGGTTTACGCGACGGTGGTGGAAACAACGGCACCGCAATCAGGCCCGCATACAGGCAAGCGCAGAAGGCGCGGGCGTAGTCGAGGCTGCTGGGCAGCATCAACAGCACCCGATCACCCGGCGCATAACGCGCTTGCAATGCAGCCGCCAGTGAGCGGGATTGCTCGTGCAGTTGGGCAAACGTCAGGGTTTCGCCAATCTCTACGCCGTCCGGCAGAAAATGCAGGGCGGCACGCTGAGGGAAGTGCTGGGCGTTGGCTTCCAGCACGTCGATCCAGTGTTCGAATGAAAACATGTGCAGTTCACGCCATGGCCACGATGACTTTGCGGTCACCGGTGAAAGGATTGCGACCGTGTGCCACCAGTCGGTTGTCGAGCATCAGGATATCGCCGGGCTGCCAGGGGAAACTGATGGCAGTCTCGCGATAGACCTCGCGCACGGTGTCGAGCATGTCGTCGGCAATCGGCGAACCGTCGCCGAAATAGACATGGCGCGGCAGGTTTTCTTCACCCACCGCCGCCAGCAAGCTGGCGCGTACGCTTGGTTCGATGGCCGAGACATGGAACAGATGCGCCTGGTTGAACCAGACCCACTCACCGGTCTCGGGATGCTGCTGCACGGCGGCGCAACGCTGGCGAGTGCGCAGGTCGCCATCGGCTTTCCATTCCCACTCGATGTCGTTGTCCTGGCAGTAGCGTTCGACCTGGGCCCGGTCCTGAGTGTTGAAGACTTTTTCCCAGGGCAGGTCCAGGGCGCCACTGTAGTTGCGCACATAAAGCAGCTCGCGGCTGGCGAACAGCTCGCGGATCTCGGCAGGCATGCGCTGGTAGATCAGGCGGCTGTCGGCAATCGGGGTTTCGCCGCCGGTTTCACTGGCCTTGATGCAGTGGAACCAGATGCGCGAAGGCCAGGGGCGGGTGTAGGCCTGTTCGTTGTGCAATGGAATGAACTGATGGGCCGGGTACTCGGTGGAGCTATAGACCCCGGCGAAGACTTTGCTGCGCGGCGTCGAACCGAATTCGTAGCTGGCCAGCGGCGCGCCGAAGCTGGCGGCGAAGCGCTTGAAATCGATGGGGGTGGCGACGGTGAAGCCGCGGAACAATACGCCGCCCACCGTGGCCAGGACCTGGGCCAGGCCATCGCGAATCGAGGCGTCCAGATCATGGATCGACTGTCCCGATGCCCCTTGCACCAGCACGGGCAGCGATTGGGCGCTTGCATCCGTGGGCGCCATTGAAAACAGCTCGGAACGCCCGTTCAGGTGTTCGATTGAGGTCATCCTTGTGCATCCTCTATAGCTCTTCGACCAGTCACAAGACCTTAAAAGCAGGGCAGCGGTCGGTTGTGTAGGACTCGTCTGTAATGTATTCAACTCAATACAAGACGACATACTAGGTACAAATGAGAGGGATTATCAATACTATTTATTTAATTTTTTTTTTGGATTAGACTCCGCTCCGCTGGCGCCAAACAGCCTTCGGCCAGCTCAAAAAACCAAAAATATCTGTCGCAGGGGAGCGGGGCGTGAATTTCAAAAAGAACACAATTGCGTTGGCTGTAGGGTCGGCCATAGGCTTGAGCAACGGCGCTTGGGCGGCTGAAGAAGCCGGCAAGATGGAGATCGCTCCAATCACCGTGACCGGTGAAAAGATCGACCGTACCCTCGAAAAGACCCAGTCCAGCGTCGTGGTCGTCACCGACAAGAATCTGCGTGAGCACGGCGACAAGGACCTGGTGGATGTGTTTGCCCGCACGCCAGGCATCTATAGCCAGGCCGGCAATGAGAACTGGGGTATCCGTGGCGTGCCGGTGTCCGGTTTTGACGATCAGGGCCCGGCGGCTCTCAACGGTGCGGTATCGGTATATGTCGACGGTGCCGTGCAGCCCAACCGTGCACTGACCCTCAGCCCGGTCCCGCTCTGGGATGCCGAACAGGTCGAGGTTTTCCTTGGCCCGCAATCCACCACTCAGGGCCGTAACTCCCTGGCCGGCGCGGTGGTTATCCAGACCAAGAACCCAACCTTCGAACCGAGCTTCTCGGCGCAGACCAACGTAGGCAACTACGGTGAGCGCGGCGCGGCCGTGGCGGGTGGCGGGGCTATCGTGGATGACAAGATCGCCGGGCGTATCGCCGTGGATTACGGCGAAGGTGACGGCTACATCCGCAACACCACGCTCAATGACGACGCCAACCCGCGTCGCACCAGCAACGTCCGCGGCAAATTGCTGATCCTGCCTAACGATGACACCGATGTCCTCTTGACCTACGCCCACAGCGAACACCGCCAGGGCGACCGTTCGACCATGCGCGTCAACGGCAAACCGAGCTATTACGACATCGCGTCCAACACCAAGGCCTTCGACAACCTCAAGCAGGACACTCTCAGCGCCAAGGTGGACTATCGCTTGAACGATGCCTGGTCGCTGACAAGCATGACCGCCAACACCAGCACGGACTACAGTAACCGTCTGGACTTCGACCAGACTGCCGTGGACAACCAGGTGGTTTTGCGTAAGCAGGACGGTAACCTGTTCAGTCAGGAGCTGCGTCTGAATTACACCTCGGATACGGTGAAGAGTTTCGTGGGTGCGTACTATGGCCACAACTCCAACGACTTTCACGACCGGTTGTTGTTCGACGACGCGCTGTTCGGTACCGTCAAGGGCGATACCACCATCGAGAACAAGGCCGTGTTCGGTGAAGTCAACTGGACCTTCGCACCGCGCTGGACGTTGATCACCGGCCTGCGGTACGACCACGAAACGAACGACACCGACGTCAAGCAGGACGACTTCTCCGAATCGGCCAAAGTCAGCAAGTCGTTTGATGCGGTGCTGCCGAAGCTTGGCATCGACTATGAACTGGCCACCGACCAATACCTCGGTTTCATGGTGCAGAAAGGCTACCGCGGTGGTGGCGTCAACTTGCGCTCCGGCAGTGGTCACCAATCCTATGATCCGGAATACACCACCAACTACGAACTGTCCTATCGCGGTACGTTCTTCGACAAGACTCTGCGTACCCGCGCCAACCTGTACTACACGGACTGGAAAGACCAGCAGGTCAGCGTGCGGCAGAACGGTAGCTCAGTCATTGATGTCTTCAACGCCGGTCGCAGTGACATCAAGGGCCTGGAAGTCTTCGTAGAAAAGGACATCACTGAACAGTTGACCCTGAATGTCGGTGGCGCCGTTACCGATAGCAAATACAAGGACTTCGTCACGGGCAGCGGCCAGGACATGAGCGGTGAGTCGTTCCTTTACTCGCCCAAGTACAAGGTGTCCGTGGGCGGTGTCTATCGCTTCGACGACCGTCTGATATTCGGCACGGACGTTACCTACCAGAGCACCGCGCCTTCGGAATATGAGTTCGATGCCAGCGGCAAGGTCACCGGTGAGCGCCGTAGCGACAACTACGTGCTGGTGAACTTCAACACCGAGTACAAAGTCACCAAGAACGTCGCGGTTTCCGCTTACGTGAAGAACGCGTTCGACAAAGAGTACGTCACCAATAACCGCAGCGACGACATCATCGACGTCGGCGCACCGCGTACGGTGGGGATGATTCTGCGTTACGACATGTAAACCCAAGGGCGCGGGGAGGCAATCTCCCCGCGCCTGCTCCAACGTTTCGGATGTTTGTTTCCAGGCTGTTCGTTCCCTTCCAAACCCAGCCTCCATGGAGGAAATCATGAGTGCTTTTTCGAATGTCACAGCAGGTGGCGCGCAACAGCTACGCCTGTTGCACACCGGTCTGTCGAGCCCTTACTGCCTCGATTCGACGCCGCTGCTGGAGCGTCAGCAACAGCAGGAATCCAACGCCCGCAGTTACCCGCGACGCATTCCCCTGGTACTTGAAAGGGCCCATGGCATTTATGTGCAGGACAGCCGGGGGCAAGTGTTCGTCGATTGCCTGGCCGGTGCCGGAACCCTGGCGCTGGGGCACAACCATCCGGTGATCATCGAAGCCATCACCCAGGTCATGGCGGCCGGTGTGCCGATGCATACCCTGGACCTCATGACACCTGTGAAGGACGCATTCGTCCAGGAAATTTTCGCTTGCCTGCCCAGCGAGTTCGCTCGTCACGCACGCATCCAGTTCTGCGGCCCGAGTGGGGCCGATGCGGTCGAGGCCGCGCTCAAGCTGACCCGCACCGCCACCGGGCGACACTCGGTCCTGGCGTTCGAAGGGGCCTACCACGGAATGACCCTGGGCACGCTGGCTATCAGCGGCAACCTGTCGCCCAAAAATGCCCTCGGCGCCTTGATGCCAGGGGTACAGCGCCTGCCGTTCCCCCACGATTATCGTTGCCCGTTCGGGGTGGCCGGCGATCAGGCGGTGACCTTGAACGTGCGCTACCTTGAACACTTGCTCAACGACCCGGAAAGTGGGGTGACCGCACCCGCGGCGATGATCCTGGAGCCAATCCAGGGCGAGGGCGGGGTGATTGCCGCGCCGGACCGTTGGCTGCAGGAACTGCGCCGGTTGACCCAGGCCCACGGTATTCCGCTGATTGTCGACGAGATCCAGTGCGGCATTGCCCGCAGCGGGCGGATGTTCGGCTTCGAGCAATCGGGCATCACGCCGGATGTCATCACCCTGTCCAAAGCCATTGGCGGCGGGTTGCCGCTGTCGGTGATGGTTTACCACGAGTCACTGGACGTCTGGCAGCCGGGTGCTCACGCCGGCACGTTCCGCGGCAATCAGTTGGCGATGGCGGCGGGTACCGCGACTTTGCGTTTCATCCGCGATCAAGGCTTGGTCCAGCACGCCGAAACGGTGGGGGCTCACCTGCAAAAACAATTGCAGGCACTGCAAAACGAGTTCAACTGGATCGGCGATGTGCGTGGACGTGGCCTGATGCTCGGCATGGAAATCGTCGACCCGCAGGGCACCCCCGATGTACAGGGGCATCCGCCGGTGGACACGGCCCGGGCCAAGACTTTCCAGCAGGCGTGCCTGAAGCACGGATTGATCGTTGAACTGGGCGGCCGCCACGGCGCGACCGTCCGCTTCCTGCCGCCGTTGATCATCACCGAGCAGGAAATCGATTTTGTCGGGAAAATCCTGTTCCAGGCTGCGAGCGCGATCAACGAGCGTCCCGCACGCTGATCATCGCGTCAGGGCCAGCGTCCGGCTAGGACGCTGGCCTCGGTCCAACGGGCACTCAGTAGTCCCAATAGGCCGCTACCCAACGAAAGGCGTCACCGTCGACCGCCACCCGGCCAACGGAGGGGAACGGCAGGTGCGTGGCGACCAGCAGCTCACCGGACGCTGCCGCTTCTTGCATCAGGCGGACCCGAACGCGGACCGATTCTTCCGGGTCATGTTCAAAGCCGTTGTGCCAGTCGGGGTGGTCGAAGGCGACCGGAAACAAGGCATCGCCGGCGAACGTCAAGCGCTCCTCGCCGCAGGTCACGTGGACCACGCTGTGCCCTGGCGTATGGCCGCCGGTGCGCTTGACGACCACGCCTGGGGCGACCTCGTAGGCTTGCTCGAAGGTGCGCAGCTTGTCGTGGTACTCGTGCATGAATTGCTCGGCGGTGGCGCGCAGCACGTCCGGTACCGGCGAGGGCATGGAGGTGAGGGAGAAATCCGGCGCCGCCCAGAACGCCACCTCGGTCGCGGCCACATGGATCCGCAGGTCGGGGCGCAGCCGATGCTTCACCTCATCGACCAGCAGCCCGCCAATATGGTCCATGTGCATGTGGGTAATCACCACGTCGGTCACCGACGCCAGATCGATACCGGCGGCGGCCAGGCGCTTGGGAAACTGCCCGGCCCGCGGGAAACCGGGGAACTGGCCGCCGAGCCCGGCATCGACCAGTATGGTCTGCTCGCCGCTACGTACCACCAGCACGTTCAACGCCCAATCGAAGGCGTCCGGGCCCAGGAACATGTCCTTGAACCAGGCCGCGCGGACGGCTGGGTCGGCATTGGTGGACATCGTTGCGGTCGGCAGGGGCAACACCCCATCGCTGACCACCAGTACGTCAATCTCGCCAATCTTCAGCGCATAACGCGAAGGGACCAACTCCTCGTACGAGGTAGCGTGCAAGCTCATGTTTGAATCCGGATGCATTCCATCCTTTGCTGCAGGGGCGTTCAAATGCGTGGTCATGGTCGTTCTCCGAAGGCTTGGCTCAAGGTCTTAGGCGAAAGCCATCTCTCTCGGCATTGAGAAAGTGGGTGTCGCTGGAGAATGAGTCTGCATCGCGCCGGACCGCGTTCGATACCATACGTGGGTATGTTGCGCAGGCGCTTTAGCGTGATCGACCCCAGCAAAAGGTATGGCTTTCAGTGAGCCGGGGAGACGACGGCACAGGCGCCATTGTTGCAACCGACCCACCGCTTTGGCGAGCAAGCTCGCTCCCACAGGGATTTGGGTGTTCATGAGCGTTGTCTTCAACGCAGGGCCTTTGTGGGAGCGAGCTTGCTCGCGATGGCGGCGGCACAGTCAATATCGATTCAAGCTCACCCACCGCTTTCGCGAGCAAGCTCGCTCCCACAGGGGATCTGGGTGTTCATGAGCATTGTCTTCAACGCAGGGCCCTTGTGGGAGCGAGCTTGCTCGCGATGGCGGCGACACAGTCAACATCGATTCAAGCTGACCCACCGCTTTCGCGAGCAAGCTCGCTCCCACAGCGGATCTGGGTGTTCATGAGCGTTGTCTTCAACGCAGGGCCTTTGTGGGAGCGAGCTTGCTCGCGATGGCGGCGGCACAGTCAATATCGATTCAAGCTCACCCACCGCTTTCGCGAGCAAGCCCGCTCCCACAGGAAAGTCAGGGAACATGCTTAAGCAGGGTCATTCCAGCGCTTGAACCACCAGCGCAGCCGGGAGATCGGTTTGCCCTCGGCGTCCAGTGGGCGGCCGTCTTCGGCGTAGGCTTGGGCCGGTTCCAGCAGTTGGCCGTTGAGGTAGCGGGCTTCGACCGCCGGGCTGCCGTTGGGGTGCAGGCGGCGGTAACGGCCGTCGCGCACGCCGTCGCGATAGACCTCGGCTTCGGCCAGTTGCCCGTCGGGGAAGTAATTGTTGGCCTCACCGTGTAGCAACCCGAGGTGGTACGTGGCCTGGCGTTGCAAGCCGCCTTCGGCCGCGTAAAAGCTCGCCACACCCTGCAATTTTCCCTTTACGAACGGCAGGACCGCCGAGACCTTGCCATTGGGGTGATACAGGGTGCTGGTGCCCTGCAGTTCACCGTGGCTGTAGTTGAGTTTTGCTTGCGGGCGTTGGGCTTCTTCGATGTGCAGCGGGCCGTCGAGCCGGCCATCGACCAGTTGCCCGTCCAGCCGGCTGTCGCCACGTTCCAGGTCCAGTCTTTTTGTGGTCATCGCCGTGCTCCCGTCAGTTGACCTTCACCAGGCCACCCTTGATGGTCAGCATGCCGCCGCCGTCCACAGTCTGTTCGGCGGCCGCCTTGTTCACCAGGCTGATGCCGGCGTCGTTGGTCAGGGTGGTGCCAGCCTTGTTTTCCAATGACGTCCCGGCCTGATTGCTCAGGGCCGTGCCGGCTTTCTGGCTGATGGACGTGCTGGCCTGGGCCGCCAGGTCCGCACCGCTCTTGATGGCGAAGCTGCCGCCGCTTTGCAGGGTCAGGGTGCCGCTGACCTTGATGGTCAGGTTGCCGTCCACCGTCAAGTCATAGTTGCCGGTGACCTTGTGCGCGAAGTTGCCGCCGGTGCTGTGGGTCTGGTCCGAGCCCACGGTGACGGTACGGGTGTCCTTCACATCGAGGCTGTCGCTGCCGGTCTGGATGGTCACGCTGCGCTTGCCTTTCTCCAGGGTGACGGTTTCGTCGCCGTCCTTCACCGTGCGGGTGCGGGCGTTCTGCACCGTGAGGGTTTCGTCGTGGCCGACGGTGGCGGTGGTGTCGTTGAGCACGTTGATATTGAAGTCCTTTTGCGCCTGGAGAAACACTTCTTCGGCGTCCTTCTTGTCTTCGAAGCGCAACTCGTTGAACCCGCCACCGCCCTTGGACGAGTTAGTCTTGATT
Source organism: Pseudomonas sp. R151218B TE3479 (assembly GCF_053629195.1). Lineage (NCBI taxonomy): Bacteria > Pseudomonadati > Pseudomonadota > Gammaproteobacteria > Pseudomonadales > Pseudomonadaceae > Pseudomonas > Pseudomonas sp. R151218B TE3479. Next base: position 4,853,206 of record NZ_JBRJHV010000001.1, on the reverse strand, counting down.
CCGGATTGGGTCTGGTTCGCCGGCAGCGCGTAGGGCAGGGCGTTATCGCCGTTATAGACACAACCGGTGACCAAGGGACGATCCGGGTCGCCGTCGATAAAGGTCACGATGACTTCCTGGCCGATGCGCGGCACGAACTGCATGCCAAAGCCTTTGCCGCTCCAGGGCAGGACCACGCGCACCCAGCAGGAGGAAGTCTCGTCGTTCATGCCGGTACGGTCCCAGGGGAACTGCAACTTGATCCGGCCATATTCATCGGTCCAGATCTCTTCGCCGGCCTTGCCCACCACCAGGGCCGTCTGAGTGTGCATGCGCGGTTTTGCGGTGACGCGGGCTGGTCGGTAGGCCGTGGCCTTGGGGATCGCTTCGAAGCGATTGCGGTAGCTGTCATGGCTGGCTTCATGGCTGACCGACGTCACCACCCAATCGATGTTCAACGTCGTATCTTCATGGCCGGCGAGGGTGAACCAATACCCCGGCACCAGCCAGCGGCAGTCGCTTTCGCCGACAAAACGTTTCTCCTGGCTGCGCAGGCCGTCCACTCGCTGTTTGGTCAGTGCATCGCCCTGGGCCTTGGCGGTATAGCCGCCCGGATGTTCGTACATCGAACTCGGCCCGGCCACGGCTTCTGCCTGGCTGAGGAGCGATGTGGTCGGCGTGGTGAATTCATAATCGGTGGCCTGGTAAACCCCGGCCACCGCCTGCAGGCACAGCTGCCCTGAGCGGATGCCGTGCAGTTCTCGCTCACCCATTTTCTGCCCGAGATAATTCACCGTCGGCCCATTGGGGATGGGCAAGAAGGCGTCGTTGCTGTCGGCCAGGACCAGCGTGTGCTTGCCGTCTTCATGGCTGAAGAACCAGAAAATCCCGTCTTCCTCCAGCAGGCGCGAGACGAAGGCCAGATCGGTTTCGCCGTATTGCACGCAATATTCACGTGGGGTATAGCTGCCGCTTAGCTTGAGCTGGAAGTCGGTGAAACTGTGGGCCTTGAAAATCGTGGTGACGATGTCCGACGTGGCGAGGTTCTGGAACACGCGGTTGTTGCTGGCCAGGCTCAGCCACCAGAGCCAGGGCCGGAGCAACAGCTGATAACGCTCGGCGGTGGCATCGGCCGGCAGTTGGCGAATCTCGGCCACCAGCCCATCCAGCGGGCGCAGCAAGGCGTCCTTGTGCAGCGTGGTGGTCACGTGGCTGGCGACGGCCGTGGTGAGGTCCAGCGAGGCGCCGTCGTTGATGCCGTTGAGAATGTGCGAGCCCAAGGCATTGAGGCGTTCTTCGCCGGACAGCGAGTCGGGGTACAGCGCCGCCAGCGAGCTGGCGGCGAGGGAGAGGGTGGTGTTGCTGTCGGTGGCGCGGGGCATCAAGCGTCCTCGGCAGGGCGTGGAAAACGACGACCGTTGTCGTTCAGCTCGTCACATCGAAAAGGATGGGACGGTGGTCGGGGCCGGACATATCGAACACCTGGGCGAGACCGGTGATGTCGACCGGCACGACCTTCACGTCCACCGATGCCAGTACCCAGTCGAGAATGCCGCCTTTGTTCTGGGTCTGCTGGCCGTTCCAACACTCATAGGCAAGCCCCGCCGTATCGAGTTGCCCTACGTTGTTATAATCCAGGTTCAGGTCACCTGTTGCGACCCATTTACCGCCCAGGGCGGTACAGGATTTGAGCTGGCTCTTGGTCACACCATTCTGGCCGGACTTGAAGTGTGCGAGGAATACGTAGCCCGTATACCCCTTCACGCCGTTGGCCTCCACTGCAATCAAATCCCTGTTCAGGGTAAACAGGCTGCCCTGGCTGATCACTTGTAACCGCTCAAAGCTTTTAACCATGACGATGTAGGCGTTCGAATAGCCGCCAGTAAAAGCATAAACACTGTAGTTCTTGTAAATGGCAGCCAGGTTCGAGCGGTAGTTGTCGATTTGCGCCGAATGTATTTCACACAAAAACACGATGTCCGCATCCCAGTAGTTACTGGAACAACAGTTGTAGAGAAAGATGTCCACCTGGGTTTGCTTTTCCAGGGTGGAAGACTTGCCGTTTTTTTCAACGTTGAAGCTAGCGATTCTCACGAGCCCTGCACTCCTTACTCCAACACCCACTCCGCCAATTTCCCTGTCACCTGTGTCATCAGCACATTCTCGACATCCCGTGCCCCCGCCGCGCTGCATTTGGCCAACACGGCCTTGACGATCCCGGCATCGAACTCGAACTGCTTGCCCGTCGCCGCCTTGTAGCGCCCGCGCAATTTCTCCAGTTTCGCCAGCACAATCCCTTCCAGCGTCGCTTCATCCAGCGGCCGGTACGCCACCACCGTCATGCGCGCCAAAAACGCCGGACGGAACGCTTGCAGCAGCACCTTGTGCAAGGCCTCGTTGAAGGCGTCGGTGCCCAGTTGCGCCACCGGCGTGTCCAGCAGCAGTTCGGCGCCGACGTTGCTGGTGGCGAGCATCACGGTGTTCTTGAAGTCCACCACCAGGCCGGTGCCGTCTTCCATGAGGCCTTTGTCGAAGACGTTGTAGAACGCCTCGAGCACATCCGGGTGGGCCTTTTCGATTTCATCCAGCAGCACCACCGAATAGGGTTTGCGCCGCACTGCTTCGGTGAGCACGCCACCGCTGCCGTAGCCGACGTAGCCGGGCGGGGCGCCTTTGAGTTGGCTGACGGTATGGGCTTCCTGGTACTCCGAGAGGTTGATGCTGATCAGGTTGCGTTCACCGCCGTACAAGGCATCGGCCAGGGCGTAGGCGGTTTCGGTCTTGCCCACGCCGGTGGGGCCCACCAGCAGGAACACCCCGACCGGTTTCTGCGGGTCGGTCAGGCCGGCGCGGTAGGCTTGCAGGCGCTGGGCGATGGTGTTCAGCGCCGTGCTTTGGCCCATGACTCGCTGGCCCATGCGCTGGCCGAGGGTGCGCACGGCGTGGGCTTCGTCGGCGAGCATCTTGCCGACCGGAATGCCGGTCCAGCCAGCGATCACCGCGGCGACGGTCTTGCTGTCCACCTGTTCGGGCACCAGCGGATCGTCTTGGCGAATGGCATCGAGGCCGGCTTCCAGGCGCAGCAGTTCGGCGGCCAGGTGGTCGATGCGGTTATCGATATCGGTGTCGGCTTTTTCACTGTCGGCCCGTTCGCTCAGGGCGAGCAGTTCGCGCCGAGTGTCGAGCAGTTCGCGCACGGCTTCGCGCTCTTCGCCCCAGCGGGTTTCCAGCTCACGGATGGCCTGCACATTGCTGGTCGATTCGCCCTCCAGCAGGGTGATGCGCTCGCGGTGATCCAGGCCGGTGGCCTGTTCGCGGCGCAGGCGTTCGACTTCATCCTTGAGGCTGTTCTGCCGGTGGCGCAGGCTTTCCAGCGGCGGCGGCACGTCGTGTTGGCCGAGGGCGACCCGGGCGCAGGCAGTGTCGAGCACGCTGATGGCTTTGTCCGGCAACTGCCGTCCGGAGATGTAGCGATGGGACAGCTTCACCGCTTCGTGGATGGCAGCGTCCAACACTTGCACGCCGTGGTGCTGTTCCAGTTTGCTCGCCACGCCGCGGAGCATTTCCACGGCGGTGAGTTCGTCCGGCTCTTCGACTTGCACCAACTGGAAGCGGCGGGCCAGGGCCGGGTCTTTCTCGAAATATTTTTTGTATTCCAGCCAGGTGGTGGCGGCCAGGGTGCGCAGTTCGCCCCGGGCCAGGGCCGGCTTGAGCAGATTGGCCGCATCGCTGCCACCTTCTGCACCGCCGGCGCCGATCAGTGTGTGGGCTTCGTCAATGAACAGAATGATCGGTTTTTCGGCGCTGCGTACCGCGTCGATCACGCCCTTGAGGCGTTGTTCGAATTCGCCCTTGACCCCGGCGCCGGCCTGTAACAGGCCCAGGTCGAGGACGCGCAGGGTGACTTCCTGCAACGATGGCGGCACATCCCCGGCGGCGATCCGCAGGGCCAGGCCTTCCACCACGGCGGTCTTGCCGACACCCGGCGCGCCCACCAGGATCGGATTGTTCTGCCGGCGCCTGAGCAGGATGTCGATGCACTGACGGATTTCGCCATCGCGGCCAACGACGGGGTCGATGCGACCGTTCCGGGCGTCGGCGGTCAGGTCCTGGGTGTACTGGTCCAGCACCGGGTCCTGTTTCTGTGGCGCCTCGCCGGGCTTGGCCGGGCGCACGCCAGCGACATGCTCACGGGAGCTTTCGGTCCATTCCAATAGATGGGCGCGCAGGGCGTCGCGGGGAATGCGCAGCAACGACGAGGCGCTGTTGAGCAGCAGGCTGCGGCGCTCATCACGGTCCAGCAATGCCAGCAGCAACAGCCCGGAGCGAATGCTGTCCAGGCCCAGCACGCTGGCCTGGACCACGGCGTCTTCCAACAGGCCGATGGTGTGTGCCGACAGGGCGGGCGTGCGGGTGCTGCCGGACTTGAACAGGTCCAGGGCCTTGTTGGTTTCCGCGGCCACTGCGTCACGTTCCAAGCCGAAACGCGGCAGCAGGCAGGCGAAGTCACCGCCCTCGATATCGAGCAACTCCAACAGCAGGTGTTCGATTTCCACGTAGTGGTGACTGCGCTGCATGCAGCGTTGTGCGGCTCGTTCCAGAGCGCGGCGGTTGTCCGGGTTGAGGCGTCCGATCAGGCTGGCCAGTTCCATTTCAGGCGATCTCCGGCTGACGAAGGCGGGTTTCGATCCGTAGCACGGCCAGGCTCGGCTGGCGTTGCAGGCCACCGTTCCAGTTCAGCCGTGGCGCTGCCTCGCGACCCAGTTGCAGCGGGCCGGCACCGCGAACCAGCAGCACCAGGGTGCAGTCCAGGTCGGGGCCGAAATACAGAGCGTAAAGGCTGGCGAGCAGCGGATGGGTGTCGCCGGTGGGCAGCAATCCGCTGGCCTGGGCCGTGCTCAGCGGGCCGAGGGTCAGGCGCACGCCGGCATGTTCGTCCCAGACCCGGGTGCCGGCCACCGCGTTGCGGCCCAGGCGCAGGTTGCGCCCGCCCGGTTGCAGGCGGCTGCGACTGGCCGGCGGGATTTCACGCCAGCCGCCTTCGTAGGCACTCAGTTCCACGGGCAAGCCGAACTGCTCGCGAACAATCGCCGCGAACCCGTCCAGGGAGCGCCGGCCATCGGCGTACAGCGCGGTGCAGGCCAGGACCGCCGAGTCGGGGGCGGCCTGGCGCTCCTGCAAGGCCTTGGGCAGCAGACCGGTCAACGCTCGCAGTTGCGCGTGTACGGCGGACGCGCCTGGGGCGGTGAAACCGAGGGCGATGCGATGTTTGCGCATCACCTTGTACAGCAGACTGAGCAAGCGATGCTGGAACAGGTCGAGGAATTGCGCCGGGGCGTGATCCTTCGCCCGCGCTCGCTGTTGCAGCCATTCCTGGTAGGCGTAGGGCAGCGGGCCGTCCGGGCCACCGAGGCCGAAGATCGGTGTGGTCAAGGTGGGCGGCAAGCCGGGTTCGTGGTCCAGGCTCTCGACTTCACTGGCGGCGAACAGCGGCGTCAAGGGCCCGCGCAGGCGCAAGGCCTCGGCGTGCGGCGCGGTGCCGCTGCCCAGGGGCTCGGCCTGGGGGTGTTCGCGTTCGAGCAACAACAGCGCCTGGAGCCATTCGAAGCGTTGCGGATCGCGTCGCAGTCGTTCGCTCAGGTTCAGAGCACCAGGGGTTTGCCGGCTTGGGGTTGCCATGTCTTCACCTCCTTGTCGGACTGGACCAGCACGGTGCGTACGAAGCGGTTGGCGGTGGCGTAAAGGGAAAAGAACTGCGCCAGCACACCGGAGAAGAGCACGGCGCTGCTGCCAACAAAGTGTTGCGGATCCAGTTGCAGGTGCACCTCCAGGCCGTTGCGCCAGCCACGCCAGGCATCTTCGCCGACATGGGCGATAACGCGCTCGCAGCCCAGTCCCGCGACCCCTTCGATCTGGCGGTGGGCGCTGGCCTCGTCCCGCAGGTTGTGCAATTGGAGAATCTCACGCAGTGCGTCCAGTGCCTGGGGGCCTTCGACCAATGACAGATGGTTGAGGGTCAATTGCGACACCAGCCGCCAGCGCGATTCACCGTCCAGGCGTGGCAGGCTTTGCGGGCTGGGTGGGTTGCGCAGGCGCGCCCAGGCCACCGGTCCCGGGCGCTCGAAACCCAGCGGCGTACCGGCCGGCAGGCTTTGGGCCAGGTGGCGGTTGGTGCACAGCAGTTCGGCGGTGAGGCTGTAGTCGCGGGTGTCGGCCAGCGGGTCGAACCGGGTGTCCACCAGGCTGACCATCAAGTCGGTGCCCAGCCGGTTCGGGCTCATGCCGCTGACCCGGCGCGCGTGCCAGTAGCAGGTTTGGTCGCTCCCATGCTGGCTGCCGTAATAGGCCGGCACTTTGCGCACGCCCTGGCCGGAGATGGCGCGCATGCCCCGGATGCTGTGGATCTCGACGCTGTTCTCCCGGTGACTGTCGGCCACCAAGCGGTACTCGCTACGGGTGCCATCCGGGCGCAGCGGCTCGGACGTGCGAGGGAACAGATTGATCACCGGCGTGCAACCGAGGGCGATGTCGCTGGCCTGGAGCGGCAGGCGACCGCTGGGCGCCCGGTCGAACACGATGTACAGGTACAAGGCCTGGCTGTCGCTGGTGGCGCCGGCCAGGGGCAGGTCGAAGAAACCGAATTTATCCGGGAAGGCAAAGTACTCGGCCAGCAGGCGCATGCCAGGGTGCACGCCGTCCTCGTCCGGTAGCAAGACTTGGTCGCTGGCGAAGCCGACGATCTGCGGCAAGCCGGCCAACGGCTCGGGCACGCTACCCGGCGCGCCGGCCAGGACCTTGATGGCGTGAGCGCCCAGCAAATCGTACAGCCCGGCGTTGATCATCGGTGACGCCGCCAGGTGCACCCGCAGCGAGTCGATCCCCAGTGTCGACCACTGGCTTTCCCCCAGGCATCGCAATTCCAGGCGCAAGGCCGAACGGGCCTGGACCACCCCGGTCAGCGCCTGGGTCTCATCGCTGCCCAACAGCAGCGCTTCGCTGACGTGGACTGGCCACAGATGGACGGCGGCCGTGGTGCGAAAGTGAATACTCTGGCCTGTGTCGGTGGTGACGAACAGCGGTGTGTCGCGGGGCAGCGGGTAGCCCTCGTTCAAGTTGCCTTTGCTCGGGTCGGGCTCGAACTGCACGATGGCGCACGACGGCAAGGGCCGCATGGCCAACGGGTAAAGCTGTTCGAGCAGGGCATTGCTGAATTCGGCGTAGTCGTCGTCCAGCCGCCGTTGCAAGCGCGCGGCCAGCAGGGCGAACCCTTCCAGAAGGCGCTCAACGTGGGGGTCGGGGCATTCACCGGGGGACAGTTCCAGGCGCCGTGCGACCTTGGGATAACGCTCGGCGAACAGGCTCCCGGCGTGACGTAACCAGGTCAGCTCGCGTTGGTAATAGTCCAGCAGTTGCGGATCAATCGAGTCGCTCATGGCGTACCTCCAGGCCGTCGCCGGCGGGCTCGATGACAAAAGCCACGGGCCATGCGTGCAGGTCGCCGCGCAGCTCGCCCGACAGCCGTATGCACAGTTGCTGCGGATGGCCTGGCACCGGGCAGACCTGCACCTCGCCCAGACGCAGGCGAGGTTCGAAGTGGTTGATGGCTTGGCGGATTTCCCGGGTCAGTTGGCGCCGGTCATCGCTGCGCTGCTGTTGCAGCGCGGTCCAGTCGGCGATGCCGTAGTCGAGGATGCTCGGTGGTTCGGTCAGCGCCCGTGGGCCGCGTCGGGTATTGAACAGGCGCGACAGTTCGGCATGCACCGAGTCTTGCAACGCCTGTCGATCGAATGCTCGCCCGGTGTCGTCCGCCGGGCTGGCCAGGCGTTCGAACAAGGGCGGGCGCAGCCCGAAGCCAGCCATGGGCGCGGCTGCCTTACTTGGTCATTTTGTTGGCGGCCAGGTCCCACGTAGTGCCCGCCGTGCCTTCCTTGGTGCCGTCGTCTTTCTGCGCGGTGAGTTCCCATTTGATCTTGGTGAAGTTCAGCGACAGGGTTTCCACCGGTTTGCCGCCAGTGCCGCCGCTGACACTGACGTTGGACAGCACGACGTTCGTCAGGGTGTAGATGATGAAGGGCATGAGTTTGCCGCTGCCTTCGGCGGCGTTGCGGCCGATGGTGATGACGGCTTGCGGGATTGGCTTGCCGGCGCAGCAATACTCATTGAGGGTGGGGGTGGAGCTGTCGACGAATTTGGTCAGGGTAAATTCGCCGATGTGGGGCCGGCCGGAGGTGCGCTCCGAGTTGCTGACGTCGTTGGTGACCTGCATGGCCACGTTATGGCTGTAGGACATGACCTCGATCTTGTCCGTGAACCCCTCCAGCAGGCTGTCGCCCTTGATGTCACCGCCGAGGTCGAGAATGATTGCATCCATTGTGTGGAACTCCTGAAGAAGACAAGTGGGGCAATGCCCGATACCGATTCGTTAGAATACGAACGCCGAACTCTGTGGCGAGGGGATTTATCCCCGCTGGGCTGCGCAGCAGCCCTCCAAGCAGTCAACTCAATCTGCCTGACACAGCGGGTTGCTGGTATTCAGGGCCGCTTCGCGCCCCAGCGGGGATAAATCCCCTCGCCACAACAGCGTCCTCGCCACAGGTTTTAACCGTCAGGCAGCTACCGGTGGCGGCAATGTCGCCACCAAGCGGATCGAGGCGGTTAGTTCTTCAAGCTGGAAGTGCGGCCGCAGGAACACCGTGGCCTTGTAGGCGCCGGGCTTGCCGGCCACCTCCGTCACGTCCACCCGGGCTTCGCGCAATGGGTACTGCGCCTTGATCTCTTGCGGCGCGTTGTCGTTGATCAGCACGTAGTCGGCGATCCAGTTGTTGAGGTAGGTCTGCACATTGTCCCGGGTCATGAAACTGCCGACCTTGTCGCGCATGATCACCTTCAGGTAATGGGCAAAACGCGAAGCCGCGAGGACATATGGCAACATCGCCGAGATCCGCGCGTTGGCGTTGGCCTCGTTGGTGTTGTAGACCTTGGCCTTGTTGGTGGTCTGGCCGCCGAAGAACACTGCCACGTCGCTGTTTTTCTTGTGGCACAAGGAGATGAAGCCCAGGTCGTTGAGTTCTTTTTCACGGCGGTCGGTGATCGCCACTTCGGTCGGGCATTTGAGCGACAGGTCCCCGGAGCTGGTGCGGAAGGTATGGGCCGGCAGGCCTTCGACCGCGCCACCGCCCTCGGCCCCGCGAATCGCCGCGCACCAGCCATATTTGGCGAAGGCTTCAGTGATGCGTTGCGCCAGCGTCCAGGCGGCATTGCCCCACAGGTACTTGCTGTGGTCGGTGCCGTTGACGTCTTCGACGTAGTTGATGCCTTCCACCGGCAGTGTGTCCGGCCCGTAGGGCAGGCGCAGCAGGAAGTGCGGCAACACCAGGGACACGTAGCGCGAGTCTTCGCTTTCCCGGAAGGCGCGCCACTTGATCAGCTCCTGGCTCTCGAAAATCTTCGACAGGTCCCGGGGGATCGCCAGTTCGGTGAAGCTGGTCATGTCGAACAACCGCGGGCTGGCAGCGGCAATGAACGGGGCGTGCGCGGCGGCGGCAACGTTCGAGAGTTTTTCCAGCAGGCCGATGTCCTGCGGATGCCGGCCAAAGGTGTAGTCACCCACCAGCAGGCTGAACGGATGCCCGCCGAAGGTGCCGTATTCTTCCTCGTAGATTTTCTTGAACAGCGCGCTCTGGTCGAATTCGACGGCCTTTTCCAGATCGTTCTGCAGTTCTTTCTGAGTGACGTTGAGCAGGCGCAATTTCAGCCGGGTGCTGGTTTCGGTGTTTTGCACCAGCAAGTGCAGGCCGCGCCAGGAGGCTTCTAGTTTCTGCAGGTCGGGGTGGTGCAGCACTTCGTTGAGCTGGGCGCTGATCAACTCGTCGATCTGGCTGATGCGGTCGTTGATCATCGCCACCGTGTCCTTGTCGATGGCCATGCCTTCGTCGAGGACCTGGGTGGCGAATTCGGCCAGCATGTCGCGGGCGTAGTCTTGCTGGCTGTCGTCGTGGGCCATGCGGCCTTCGGCGATGATCTTGTCCAGCAGGGACAGGGTCTGGGTCGTGCTCTCGCTGCTTTGAGCGCTGGATGAGGCTGGCATGGCGTTATCTCCCTTGAATGATGCGCGCGATCAGGCCTGTGGTTCGGCCGGGGCAGGGTCATCGTTGGCGGCGACGGTCGGCAGCTCCTGCGTCGCGTCCTGGGGCCGGGCCGACTTGATCTCCTGCAAGCCCTCGGTGTTGGCGATCACGTCACGCAGCAATTTGTCCAGGTCATCGTTGCCGTCGAGCTTGGTCAACAGATCTCGCAGGCGCTGGCGCGCCTCGAACAACCGACGCAACGGCGTGACCTGCTCCACGACCCTGACCGGGTCGAAGTCGTCGATGTGCCGGAAGTTGAGCTCGATGTTGAGCTTGCTGTCGTCGCCGCTGAGGGTGTTGTTCACCTGCAGCGTGGCGCGGGGGGAGATGGAGGCGAGCACCTCGTTGAAATTGTCCCGATCGATTTCCGTGAAGCGCCGCTCATTGAGCTTGGGCAGCGGGTTCAACGGCTTGCCCGAGAGGTCGGCCAGAATGCCGACCACCAGTGGCAATTCCTTTTTCTCGATGGCGTTGCCGATTTCCACGTCGTAGGTGATCTGGACGCGGGGAGGACGGACTCTGTCGAGCTTGTGCTGGGTACTTTCTGCCATGGCGGCCGACTCCGATGCATGTGTGGGAGCAATGCATCGGGAGTCCCGCTCATCGCATTCCCTTGCTGATCCGCAGGTTGCAAATGGGGGCAGAAAACCTGTCATTCCCTTGACGAACCTGGTCCATTCAACCGTGTGGGTCGAACTATCCAAGACGCTAGAACAGGTCTATAAAAAAGCAAGCAAAAACAATTTTTGACCGCTGAGAAAAGGAAGATTCATTTTGCGTGGTTTTTTTTATGGATTTTTTTTGAGCCTGGCACTCACCGGTTGCTCGCTCTTTGCCCCCAGTGTCGACCTGGACAGCCTGACCTTGGACGTCGCGCCCCGGGCCAATGACGACACCCCGATCGCGGTGGATTTCATCGCCGTGAACGACCCGGACCTGCTCAAGCAGCTGTCGGGCATCACCGCCAGCCAATGGTTCGCCGAGCGCGAACAGTTCCAGCGCGACTATCGTCAACTCATGTCGGTATGGGGGCTGGAGCTGGTCCCGGGGCAATTCATCGACCGCCAACCCTTCCCATTGGAGGGCCGGCGTGCCGCTGGACTTTTGGTCTTCGCCAGCTATAACACTCCCGGAGCCCACCGGCTTCGGCTGGACGATCAGCGCAAGGCCTGGCTGAAGTTCGACAGTCGCGAGATGACCCTCGTCAACGATGGCCAGCGTGATGACAGTCAACCTTGAGTAAACCGCGGGCCGCCATGGGCGGTGCCATTGGGATGTCGAAGGGAGTCGTATGAGTCTGTTACCTGACGCGGTGTGCTGGCATGAGGGTATGCAATTGCTGCCCCAGCATTTTCAATTGCAGGGGCTACGTGCCGAGGCCTTGGCCGCGCATTTCGCCGGGGCCTGCAACCCTTGGTTCTGGGGCGTCAGCCAGTTGGACGTCGACCCGTCGGCCCTCAGCGCCGGCCAGGTACGGCTGCTGCAACTGCAAGGAACCTTGCCGGACGGCTTGCCGGTCAACCTGCAGGCCGGCGTCGGGCCGACCCTGGAGTTGGACATCACCGAGGCCATCGACAAGACCACCGACGCCACTGTGACCGTGTACCTGGCCGTCAGCCCACTATGGCGCGCCGGGCAACTGCTGCCGCTCAAGGGCCGTTTGCAATCGGTGGTCGGCGAGGCGTTGCCGGATCTCACCAGCGGTGAGTTTCCCGAATCGATCACGGTCTGGCGACCCAACCCGAGGTTGTGCACGCAACTGAGCAAGGCCGATTCGATCTGCCTGCCGCTGCTGCGCATCCGCAAGGAGGGCGGTGGCTTCTGGCGCGTGCCCTACACACCACCAACGCCGGTCCTGTTGCCGGAATCGGTTCTCGGCCGTCGGGTGGCCGGGGTGTGTGCCCGGGCTCGGGAAAAGTGCCTGTTCCTCGCCGGTCGCTTGCGTCAGGCCCAGGCGGCCGGCAACCAGGACGATGCTGTGGAGATTCGCCGGCAATTGACCGCCTTGTGGGCGCGCTTGCCGGAAGTCGAAGGGGCGCTGAACACCCGGGTGGCGACGCCCCAGGCACTCTACGGTTTGTTGCTGGGGCTGGCCGGGAGCTGGTCGGCCCTTGATCCGCTGGCGGGCGTTCCGGCCTTCGCACCGTTGGATTTTCTTGAATTGCAGCGTGGCTACGAGCCGTTGCTGGATTGGCTGGAAAACACCCTGGAGCTGGTCCGTGCCGGCTATCGCAGCCTGGCCTTCGAGCGCAACGAGCAGGTCTTCTCGATCCAGTTGCCGGACGACCAGCCGGATCAACGCCTGGTGATCGGCCTGCGCATGCCCAACGGTGCCAGCGAGCAGGCGGCGGCTGACTGGTTGCGCGGGGCGATCATCGCGTCGGCGCGGCACGTCCCGCTGCTGAGCCGACAACGCATGAGTGGTTTGACCCACCAAGCCATGAGCCGCAACGAGCAGGTGGCCTACAGCGTCGGCGACGACACCCGTTTGTTCGTGGTGGCCGCGAGCGGGCAGTGGTTCGACGGGCAATTGCCGCTGCACATCGTGGCGCCGGCATCGGCCCAGGCCAGCAGCCCGTGGCAGGTGGTGTTGTTCGTGGCGCAAGCCAGTGAAAGCGCCTGATCGCAAAAGGGGAGTCGTATGCCTGACGGAAGTGGCGGGGCAGTTCGGAGTCTGCATGAGGCGCCGCTAAGCAGCGCTTTTCGCCAGGCCTGGCTGAAGTGGTCCCAGGAATGGCAAGACTTGCCCAAGGACAGCGACCCCGCGATATTGGTCAACCGGGTGGTGGAGTTTTCCGGGCGTAGCGCCCAACGCCTGTGGCGGGTGGCCTTCGCCACCGTCGGCGATGCGGCCACCGAGCAGGTCAAGGCACTGGTCTATGCCTTCGTCGCGCTGGTGGACGAAACCCTGCTGTTCAGCCCCTGGCCCGGACAACTGGCCTGGCAGCAGCACCCCCTCGAATCACGCATGTATGCCAGTCGCCAGGCCGGCGAGCGCTTGCCGGCGGCGATCAAGAAATTGCTGGACGAGCAGATGCCCGGTACCCGGGACTTGGCGAACGTCTACTTGCAGTGCCTGATCCTGGGGTTCCAGGGGCGATTGCGGGGCGAGCCCGGCCAGGTTCAGCAGGCCAAGTGGCGCGCGGCGCTGTTCACCTTCGCCTGGCAACACGATCCTGATTACGTCGACGTCAGCCAGCGCCTGGCGTTGGCTGCGGCAGCGCCGCCAGTGCGCATGCCGGTGCAGCAGTCGTTGCCGGACGGCTTGCGCCTGGGGCTGGCGATCCTGGCAATGGTGTTGTTGCTGACCGGCTTGGGGCAGGTGTTCTGGCGTGACATCCGTTTGGAACTCGAGCCGGTGTTGCAACTGAACGAGTCGGCGGTGGTTCAGGAGCAGGATTCATGAGCACCCTGAGCATCGTTGCACTGGTGTTGATCGCCATCGTCGTGGTCCTGTTGATCGCGGCCCTGATCTGGTGGCTGCGGACCCAGGGCGGGGCGGCGATCCGCAGTTTCTATGGGGCGGTGCGCCACATGGAACAGGAGCAGGGCACCCGAGACCGCTATCAGATGCCCTGGCTGATGATGCTCGGCAATGAAGCCGACGGTGCCCAATTGTGCGCCCAGTGGCGCTTGCAACCGACCGACAAGGCGGCCTGGTTCGGGCGCTGGTTTTGCGATGCCGAAGGCGCGGTGCTGGTGGTGCCCCAGGCGTTGTTCCTGCCCGATGAAGGTATGAACCGGCAACGGGGCAACTGGTGGCGCCTGCTCGGGCTGATGTTGCGCTTGCGCAGCAAACGCCCATTGGATGCGGTGATCTGGACCGTGCCATTCAGCACCCTCGATGACATCGAGCACACCACCGCGCTGAGCCTCAAGGTCCGGCGCTGCTTCATCGACCTTCTGCAGCGCTTCGGCCTCAGCCTGCCGGTGTATGTGGTGATGACCGGAATGGAAGAACTGCCCGGGTTCCAGGAACTGGTCAGTGCGCTGCCCGCCGAGGCGCGGGAGTCGATGCTGGGCTGGTCGTCGCCGTATTTGCCGGATGCGGCGTGGCAGTCGCAATGGAGTGATCAGGCCCTGGACCAGGTCAACGCCGCGCTGTCGCAGTCGATCATCGAGATCGGTGCGCTGTCGGGGCAACTGGGCACCGACCTCTATGGCTTGCCGGAGCGTTTCGAAGGTTTGCGGCGGGCGTTGCAGATCCTGCTGGAGCCGGTGTTCCAGGGCAACGCCCAAGGCGAAGCGCCGCGTTTTCGCGGGGTGTATTTCACCGCCAGCCAGGCGCCGGCCGCCAGCGGCGACGGGTTGACCGCCGCCGACAGCGCACAGCGGCAAACCGTGTTCGCCCGGCAATTGTGGTCGCGGCGGCTAGTGGCCGAACGTGGCCTGGCCCAGCCTGTGCCACGGCTGTTGCGCTTGCGCCAGCGCGGGCATCGGTTGGCCGCGGCGGTGGCGTTGGTGGTGGGCCTGGTCTGGCTGGGGAGCATGGTCTGGGTCTGGCACGATTCGATGGAGCAAGCCGAGGGGTTGTCGCGGTTGATCCTCAGCGCCCATAAGAATCACCTCGTGGTCGACCCCGACGAACCGCAACTGGAGCCGACCCGGCACAACGTGCAGAACTACTGGAACGTGTTGGAAAAAGCCCCGCGCTGGCGCTTCGTCTCGGTGGTCTTTCCCACCTCGTGGTTCTCTTCGGTGGACACGCAACTGGAGAATGGGTTGCGCCTGACCGCCCGGCATCATTGGATCTTGCCGTTGCGGGATCTGTTGAACGCAGACCTGGAGCAACTCAAGTCCATCCGCAACACCGAGCGACGGGGCAACGTCGAGAGTGAAGACCCGGCGCAATGGCAGAGTTACGTGAAGGCCAAGGCACTGGTGGACCTGGCGGTACGCCTGGAGCAGCACAACCAGATGTTCAGCCAGGTGGTGAACGACCCCAAGGCGCCGCTGGACGAACTGGTGCAACTGAGCAATACCGCGTTGTCCCTGGGACTCAATACCGGCACCTTGAGCCGCGCACATTTCTACAACCGGGTACTGTTCGATGCCCAGAACAGCGATTTGAAAGGACTGGACCTGAACGCCGCGCGCCCGGTGATCTCCGATAACTTCACCGGCCTGATGCAGCGCTGGCTGGACCATTACTTCCTGGCGGACAACTTTGTGCGCCAGGCCGGTTACCTCAAGCTGCACTTGCAACAGCTGGAGGCTGGCAGCGGCAATTCCTTGAGCGAACTCGAAGACCTGATGGCGCTGATCGACGATTTGCAGACGCTGGTCAGCCTGACCAATTCGGCCTGGGGCCGAGGCAAGGGCCAGGACCTGGTACCCGGCTACAGCCAGATGCTGGACAAGGTCAGTCACAGCGCGTTGCTGGGGCCGGATATCGAGCAGGACCTTCAGAGCCAGGCGGCGAAGTTGCAGCAGAGTTTTCGTGACCAGTGGATCGTCCAGAGCGGCTCCCGGGACAACCTGCTGGTGCAACAGGGCAGCGGCCTGCTGGTCTTGCAGGATCATGTCACTGCGCTGGACGGTGCGGTGCAGGCGCTGTTCAAGCGCGATTTCGTAGCGTTGGCCATGCAGAAGGATCCGTCGGCCAGCAACCCCGATGCGATGGGCCAGGGCGATGGCAGTGATGATTTCAGCGTCGCCCTGAACTACTTCGCCAGCTACAAGAACTATGCCAGCGAAGAACTGCCGCGCATTCCGCCGGATTACCGTGACGCGCTGATGCAGGCCGCCGAAAGCGCCGCCGCACGGGCCATGTGGTTGAGCCTGGATGAAAGCGACGCGTCGTTGCCCGGCATGGGGTTCAACGTGCAAACGGCCCAGGCCGTGGCGTTGCAAAAAGCCTTCATGGATGTGCACCGCGGCGACCTGGCGATCCGTTTCCAGCGTCTGCTCAATCGGCGGGCATTGGCGCAGATCAAGAGTGGTCTGGACGAAATCGATGCCCAGCCGCTGTTCAGCCAGCGGGCCGATGTCCAGCGTTGGGACGGTTCGAAGAACTTCGGCTTGCAACTGTACGGTGCCAGCGATCCACAAGACTTGAAGCTGAGCCTGAGCCAGCAATTCGGCGTGATGCTGCAGGTCGCCGAACAGCGAATGCCCGCCCTGGAATGGCTGATCGTCCAGCAGGACAATCTGTCGGCCCTGGAGCACGACCAGGTGGCGCGCTTCATGGCCCTCAACGATGAATTGCTCAAGTACAAGAACCAGAACCCGGCCAGCTCGGCGGCCCAATTGGAGCAATTGGTGAGCCGGGACTTCATTGCCATGGACACCACGTCCTGTGCGCAGATCTTGCAGACCTCCAGCCTGCCCAGCGGGCGCGGTGACCTTGCCCAGCGCACGGTCGCGTTGCAGCAGGGCGCCCTGCAACGGTGCCTGTACCTGCAACAGAACCAGGCGGCGACCGCCTGGAATGACTTGGCCAACTATTTCAATCAATACCTGGCCGGGCGCTTTCCGTTCACCCAGGATGTGCGGGCCAGCGATGCCGACCCGGCGCGGGTCCAGCACCTGCTGGAGCTGATCGACACACGTCTGCCCTTGGCCCAGGCCGGGTTGGTGTTGAGCCAGACGCCGGACCGCCTGGCGGCCGAGGATTTTCTCAACCGTTTGAAGCAGGCCGGCACCTGGCTCGGGCCGCTGTTCGTGCGCGACAAGAGTGGCATTCTGGGGGTGGAGATGGACGTGCGCTGGCGAACCGATCGTGATGAAGAGCGCGGCGCTGACCAGGTGATCGCCTGGAGCCTGGACGCTGGCAACCAACAGATCAGCTACCCCGGCGGCGGCCAGCAGAACCTGCGGTGGATGGTCGGCCAGCCCGTGCGGCTGACCTTGCGCTGGGCCCGCAACGGCTATCAGCGTCCGGCCAACGATCCGTTGCAACCGAACCTGGTGGTACGCGACCTGGAGGCCGGCTGGGAGTATCAGGGGCCGTGGTCATTGCTGCGCCTGATGCGCGCGCTGGGATCGGCCCAGCGTCAGCCGAATGTCGACTACACCGATTTTCCCCTGGCCCTGCAACTGCCGGTCACCGCCCAGACCCAGGCTCGCACGGCGGAGCAGACACTGATGTTCCTGCGCCTGTCGTTGATGAGCCAGGGCTCCAAGTTGCCGTTGTCGATCCCGCCGCTGCCGACGCGGGCACCCCGTTCACCTTTCATGGCGACCTCATCGAGCCCCGCCATCGCCACCCGTGAGGAGGGCCTGTGAGCGTGCCGATATCGCCTTTGCCCGAGTTGGTCACTCAGTTGCTCGAGCCGATCAGTGCCGAGTCGCCCTGTGGCCCCGACCTGCGCTACGAGCCGGAATACGACCAACTGCGCGAATTGCGCCGGGAGGACGACACCAGCTTGCCCACCGGTGTGTGGCAGTCTTCGATCAAGCGCGCCCTGTGGCCGGACCTGGAGAGGCTCGCTACCACGCTGCTGCTGGAGCGCAGCAAGGACTTGATGATCAGTGCCTGGCTGGGGGAGGCCTGGTTGCATAGGGCCGGGCTGGAGGGGTTGCCGGGCAGCCTGGCGCTGGTGGCGGGGTTGTGTGAACGCTATCCGGAGCAGTTGCATCCCCAGGCCGATGAAGGCGACCAGTCGTGGCGAGTGATTCCGTTGGAGTGGCTGGCCCGTCGCTACAGCGAAGTGTTGCTGACGCGGGTGCCATTGCTCGATGGCCGGGACCCTGTGTTTGCCAGTTTCTGCCTGGACGACTGGCAACGCTTGCAACGTCAGCAAGTGTTGGGCAACGACAGCAAGAACGCCAAGGCGCTGGCGGAAGCGGCGCGCAACGACCAAAAGAAACTCAGCGAACTGATCCGCAGCACCCCCTTGTCGTTCTGGTTGCATCGCCAGGGCAGCCTGATGTTGAGCCTGCAGCACCTGCAACGGCTCGAAGCCTGGAGCGACGCTTATCTCGGCAACCTGGCCCCAGGCTACAAATCCCTGCAGGACGTGATTCAGGCATTGCTGACACTGGTAGAGGAGTTCATCGCGATGCACCCACAGCAACCCACCGTCGTGCCGGTGCAAACGTCCCCAGCGCCGACATCGACGCCCCAGCCGCAGGCGGCTGCCCCGGTCTTCCAGGAGCCGGCCAATCGTGAAGAGGCCTACCGACAGCTACTGGTGATCGCCGGTTACCTGGCCCGTACCGAGCCCCATAGCCCGGTGCCCTATCTGATCCGGCGTGGCGTGGAGTGGGGCAACAAGCCGCTGAGCGAGCTGCTGGGTGAGCTGATCAGTGCCGACGCCGAATCCCGGCGGTTGTGGACCCTGCTGGGGGTGCTTTAAAGCTGCGCGTCGGGTAGCGGCACCGGCGTCAACACCGGTTTTCCGGCAAAGAACGCGTTCAGGTTCTGGCCCACCAACTCCACCGTGCCACGCGTCGCTTCCGGCGAAAGGCCGGCCACATGGGGCGTCAGTACGACGTTGGGCAGGTTTTTCAGCGCGTCCGGCACTTCGGGTTCGTGATCGAACACGTCCAGGGCCGCGCCGGCGATCCGTCGTTGTTCCAGGGCACTGATCAGGTCGGCGGTGGCGACCACACTGGCGCGGGCGATATTCACCAGGAAACCATGGGGCCCCAGGGCGTCGAGGGCCTGTTTGTTGATCAACTGCCGGGTATCCAGGCCGCCGGGCGTGGCGACGATCAGGAAGTCCGAGACCCGGGCCAGTTCCGTGGGCGTGGCGCAGAAGGTGTAGGGCACGTCGTTGCGCACCCGGCGATTGTGGTAGCTGACGCTCATGTCGAATCCGAGGGCGGCGCGCTGGGCGATGGCCATGCCCACCGCGCCCAGGCCCAGCACGCCCAAGCGCTTGCCGGCCAGGGAAGGGCGCATGACCTTGGCCCACTCGCCACGGCGCACACTCGCATCGGCCCGAGGGATGTCGCGCACCAACGCCAGCAACAGCGCCATGGCATGGTCGGCCACCGACGAGGCGTTGACCCCGGCGCCGTTGGTGACCACGATGCCCCGCTGGCGCGCGGCCTGCAGGTCCACCTGCTCGTAACCGGCGCCGATCACGCAGATGATTTGCAGGTTGGGCAGGGCGCCGATTTCTTCCGCCGTCAAACCCAGAGGGCCGCGGGTCAGTACTGCGCTGAAGCGTTCACCGTGTTCGAAAATCGCTGTCTTGCGTTCGGCCGGCGTGGGCGCCAATTCCAGGTGGTAACCCTGCCGCTCGAGTATCGGCAGGTATTCATTGACGGTTTCAACCAGTACCAGAACGGTTGCGGTCATGCTGGGCTCCTGTGGGCGCTGGATCGATTGCGGGTATTCAACCTGATTGTAGGAGGCGGGGGCAGGGGGGCTTGGCTTTTTATGTGCATTTCGGTTGCAGGGGGCCTTTGTGTGGGAGTCTGGCAGCCGGCCTGTCTCGCTGCTTGTACTCCGATCAAATGGTGGGAGCGAGCTTGCTCGCGATGGCGCCGGTCTGTTCACATCGATGCAAGCTGATACCTCTATCGCGAGCAAGCTCGCTCCTACAGGGAATGCAGGGAAATACAGGGACAATTCCACTGCGGCGATCTGATCCGCACAACCGCTCCTCAGCTAAGTCTTTGCTTCTGCTCGTGAATCCCGGACAATCGCGCCCCTGTTTCGGCCAGGGCGCTGCCTGTCGGGGTTTTCCGACTCGTCCCGGCCGGGTGCATGTGACCGGAAAGCGGAGATCCGACCGGATGAATGATCAGGCCAATAGCGTCGAAGAGCGCTTTGAAACGACAGTCCCAACCACCCTCAGCCAATGGAGTCGCCAGGACACCACCTGGATGCTGGGTCTGTTTGGCACCGCCATCGGTGCAGGCACTCTGTTCTTACCCATCAATGCGGGCTTGGGTGGCTTTTGGCCGCTGCTGATCCTGGCATTGCTGGCGTTCCCCATGACGTTCTACGCCCACCGGGGCCTGACCCGTTTCGTGTTGTCCGGTCGCGACGGCGCGGACATCACCGAGGTGGTGGAAGAGCATTTCGGCCTCAAGGCCGGTGCACTGATCACGCTTTTGTACTTCTTTGCCATTTTCCCGATCCTGCTGATCTACAGCGTGGCGCTGACCAATACGGTGGGCAGCTTCCTGGAGCATCAGTTGCATATCCAGCCGCCCCCTCGGGCCGTGCTCTCCCTGGTGCTGATCCTCGGCCTGCTGGCGGTGGTCCGTTGCGGCGAGCAGGCGATCGTCAAGGCCATGAGCCTGATGGTCTACCCGTTCATCGTGGCGTTGTTGTTTCTGGCGGTGTTCCTGATTCCCCACTGGAGCGGCGGTATCCTGAGCACGGCGTCGACGCCGCCTGAACCTTCGGCGTTGTTGCATACCTTGTGGCTGGCGATCCCGGTGATGGTGTTCTCGTTCAACCACTCGCCGATCATCTCGGCGTTTGCGGTGGACCAGAAGCGTCGCTACGGTGGCAACGCCGAGGCGCGCAGTTCGCAGATCCTGTCGCGCGCCCATGTGCTGATGGTGGTGATGGTGCTGTTCTTCGTGTTCAGTTGCGTGCTGACCCTGACCCCGGCGCAATTGGCCGAGGCCAAGGCGCAGAACCTGTCGATCCTGTCGTACCTGGCTAACCATTTCAGCAACCCGACCATCGCTTTTGCCGCGCCGTTGATTGCGTTTGTCGCCATTTCCAAATCGTTCCTGGGGCACTACATCGGCGCCAGCGAAGGTCTCAAGGGCCTGATCGTCAAGAGCGGCCGCCGTCCGGCACCCAAGACCCTGGACCGCCTCACCGCAGCGTTCATGCTGGTGGTGTGCTGGATCGTCGCCACCCTCAACCCGAGCATCCTGGGCATGATCGAAACCCTGGGCGGCCCGGTCATCGCAGCCATCCTGTTCCTGATGCCGATGTATGCCATCCGCAAAGTCCCGGCCATGGCACGCTATCGCGGCCAGGCATCCAACGTCTTCGTTGTGTTGGTGGGTTTGGTGGCGATTACGGCGTTGGTCTACTCCCTGATGGCTTGACCATCACCTTGTGGGAGCGGGTTTGCTCGCGAAAGCGGTGGGTCAACTGGCAGGGATGTTGGATGTGCCGCCGTCATCGCGAGCAAGCTCGCTCCCACATTGGTTTCGGGTGTTCATGGAAATTGCAATCACCCCAAATCCCCTGTGGGAGCGGGCTTGCTCGCGAAAGCGGTGGGTCAGTTTGCATTGATATTGGATGTGTCGCCGTCATCGCGAGCAAGCTCGCTCCCACATTGCTCTCGGGTGTTCACAGAACTTACATCCACCACAACTCCCCTGTGGGAGCGAGCTTGCTCGCGATAGCGGTGGTTCGGCCAGCATCGAAATGACAGGCATAAAAAAACGCCGCCCCTCGCAAGAAGGGCGGCGTTTTTAGTTGGGCGTTTTAAGCTTTACGCTTGAACGACCGGGATGTTGGCATTTGCAGCCGCTTCACGGAACTCGGCGATCTGGTCGAAGCTCAGGTAGCGGTACACGTCCGCCGCCATGCTGTCGATCTTGCCGGCGTATTCCATGTACTCCTCGACGGTCGGCAGGCGACCCAGGATCGAAGCCACGGACGCCAGCTCGGCCGAAGCCAGGTAGACGTTCGCGCCGTCACCCAGACGGTTCGGGAAGTTACGGGTCGAGGTCGACACCACGGTGGAGTTCGGCTCGACGCGTGCCTGGTTACCCATGCACAGCGAGCAGCCTGGCATTTCCATCCGTGCACCGGCCTTGCCGTAGATGCCGTAGTAGCCTTCTTCGGTGAGCTGGTGGGCGTCCATCTTGGTCGGCGGCGACAGCCACAGACGGGTTGGCAGTTGCCCCTTGACCTGCTCCAGCAGTTTACCGGCGGCGCGGAAGTGACCGATGTTGGTCATGCACGAACCGATGAACACTTCGTCGATCTTCTCGCCAGCAACGCTGGACAACAGACGGGCGTCGTCCGGATCGTTCGGCGCGCAGAGCACAGGCTCGTTGATGTCCGCCAGATCGATTTCGATGACTTCGGCGTATTCGGCGTCGGCATCGGCTTCCATCAGTTGCGGGTTCGCGATCCAGGCTTCCATCGCTTGGGCGCGACGTTCCAGGGTACGTGCATCACCGTAGCCTTCGCCGATCATCCAGCGCAGCAGGGTGATGTTCGATTGCAGGTACTCGGTGATCGACTCTTTCGACAGCTTGATGGTGCAACCGGCAGCCGAACGCTCGGCCGAGGCGTCGGACAATTCGAAAGCCTGTTCCAGGGTCAAGCCTTCCAGGCCTTCGATTTCCAGGATGCGGCCGGAGAAGGCGTTTTTCTTGCCTTTCTTCTCGACGGTCAACAGGCCCTTCTGGATAGCGAAGTACGGAATGGCATGAACCAGGTCACGCAGGGTGATGCCAGGTTTCATTTTGCCTTTGAAGCGCACCAGGATCGATTCCGGCATGTCCAGCGGCATGACGCCGGTGGCAGCGGCGAACGCGACCAGGCCGGAACCGGCCGGGAACGAGATGCCCATCGGGAACCGGGTGTGCGAGTCACCACCGGTACCCACGGTGTCTGGCAGCAGCATGCGGTTCAGCCACGAGTGGATGATGCCGTCGCCCGGACGCAGGGAAACGCCACCGCGGGTCATGATGAAGTCAGGCAGGGTGTGGTGGGTGGTCACGTCGATCGGCTTCGGATAGGCCGCGGTGTGGCAGAAGGACTGCATCACCAGGTCAGCCGAGAAGCCCAGGCACGCCAGGTCTTTCAGTTCGTCACGGGTCATCGGACCGGTGGTGTCCTGGGAACCCACGGTGGTCATCTTCGGTTCGCAGTAGGTACCCGGGCGTACGCCTTGGCCTTCCGCCAGACCGCACGCCTTGCCGACCATCTTCTGCGCCAGGGTGAAACCCTTGGTGCTTTCAGCGGGGGCCTCAGGCTTCTTGAACAGGTCGAACGCTGGCAGACCCAGTTCGGCGCGTGCCTTCTCGGTCAGGCCACGGCCGATGATCAGCGGGATACGACCGCCGGCACGGACTTCGTCCAACAGGACCGGGGTCTTCATTTCGAAGGTGGTCAGGACTTCATCGGTACCGTGCTTGCAGACTTTGCCAGCATGCGGGTACAGGTCGATCACATCGCCCATGTGCATGTTGGACACATCGAATTCGATCGGCAGGGCGCCGGCGTCTTCCATGGTGTTGTAGAAAATCGGTGCGATCTTGCTGCCGAAGCAGAAGCCGCCGGCGCGCTTGTTCGGAACGAAAGGAACGTCGTCGCCGAAGAACCACAGCACCGAGTTGGTTGCCGATTTACGCGACGAACCGGTACCGACCACGTCACCGACGTAGGCGATCGGGAAGCCTTGGCCACGCATCTCTTCGATCTGCTTCATCGGGCCGGTCTTGCCTTGCTCGTCCGGAACGATGCCGTCACGGGCCATTTTCAGCATGGCCAGGGCGTGCAGCGGGATGTCCGGGCGGGACCAGGCGTCCGGGGCAGGGGACAGGTCGTCGGTGTTGGTTTCGCCAGTGACCTTGAATACGCGCAGGCTGATCTTGTCGGCCAGCACCGGGCGCTTCTTGAACCACTCGCCATCAGCCCAGGATTGCAGCACGGCTTTGGCGTGGACGTTGCCGTTCTTGGCTTTTTCAGCCACGTCGTGGAAGGCATCGAACATCAGCAGGGTGTGCTTGAGTTCTTCGGCCGCGACTGGCGCCAGCTCGGCGTCGTCCAGCAGCTCCACCAGGGTCAC
The DNA here is from genome assembly GCF_053629195.1 of Pseudomonas sp. R151218B TE3479. NCBI lineage: Bacteria > Pseudomonadati > Pseudomonadota > Gammaproteobacteria > Pseudomonadales > Pseudomonadaceae > Pseudomonas > Pseudomonas sp. R151218B TE3479. The sequence goes on along the minus strand of NZ_JBRJHV010000001.1, from coordinate 4,829,424 downwards.
GATGTTGTAGCCGCCCTGCATGGTGCCGAGCAGTTCAACGGCGCGCTTCTTGTCCAGCAGAGGGGATTGGGCTTCGCCCTTGGCCAGGGCAGACAGGAAACCGGCTTTGACGTAGGCGGCTTCGTCGACTCCAGGCGGAACGCGATTGGTGATCAGGTCAACGAGGAAAGCTTCTTCGCCAGCCGGAGGATTTTTCAGCAGCTCGATCAGGCCTGCGGTTTGTTCGGCGTTAAGCGGCTGGGGAACGATACCCAGGGCTGCACGCTCTTCGATATGTTTGCGGTAGGCTTCAAGCACAGTTATTACCCTCATCAGTGGTCCCAAATGGGTGTCCGGGACGCTCATCCAGGAACCCACGGTACTCATGCGCGTCGACGACTTTTTGAGCCATCACGCCAGAGTTTCCGCACGTTCCTCACAGAAGCTGCTTTCAAAGTTTTACGCCTGCAGAACGGGAGCTGATGAGGGTTGGCGTTGGGCTTTCCCCGCTGGAAAGACCCCTCGCCAACACCGCTCTGAAGGAACGACTGTGCTCGTGACGCTTTGAAAACAGCTTCTAACGGACATTGGCGCCTTAAAAGGCTGGCTGATTCTACGGGAAAAAAAAATTAAAGGTAAGTTGGGCGCTCAAGTTTGAGGGGTGATCAATCTTAGACAAAGGGCTAACATGCCAGCCTGTTCTGCTTTTGCGTGTGTTTTTCCTTATGCCCAACCAGCTCATCAAGACCCCCTGCGTCGGCCTTTGCTCCACTGTCTACGGTGACCTGGTGTGCCGTGGCTGCAAGCGGTTCCACCATGAAGTGATTCACTGGAACGGCTACAACGAGGACGAAAAGCGTGCGGTGTGGATGCGGCTCGAGCAACTGTTGGTGCAGGTGATGGAGGCCAAGTTGGAGGTTTTCGACCCCGGGTTGCTGCGCCAGCAACTGGAATCGCGCAAGATCCGTTTTGTGCCGAACCAGTCGGAATATTGCTGGGCCTACCAGTTGATCGCCCGGGGGGCGCGGGTAATCAACAACCTGGAAGCCTACGGCATGGTGCTGATGCCGGAGTTTCGCGATTGGGAACTGCCGGACCTGCGCGATGCCATTGATCGGGAGTTTTTCCTTCTGTCCGAAGCCCATTACCAGCGTTACATCGCGCCGGGGTTCCTGAAGGATGCGATCGGCGGCTGACCTCCGGCCATTTGTGCAAAGGCGCTTTTGTGCCCGGGAGCTTTTGTGGCGAGGGAGCTTGCTCCCGCTCGGCTGCGCAGCAGACGCTTGGATTTTTCAGGGCCAGAAATTTTTAAGATCAAGAGCGAGGGTCGCTTCGCAACCCAGCGGGAGCAAGCTCCCTCGCCACAAAAAGCCCATTCGCTTTATTCCTTGACCGCCAACTCCACCAGATGGTCCTCGACCTCCTGGGGCTTGAGCACCAGCACATCGCTTTCCAGCGTATCGAGCACGGCCTCGGCGGTGTTGCCGATGAGCACCCCGGACAACCCCGAACGGGCCACGGTGCCGATCACAGTCACCGCCGCCTGCAGCTTGCGCGCCATGTACGGAATCAGGACATCCGCCGGACCTTCTTCGATGTGCAGGTGCTGGTCGTCGATGTCGAACTCGGCCTGGAACGCCCGGCATTGTTCGCGATAGCGGGCCTCGATGGTTTCCTTGAGCTGGAACGTCGGGTCGGCGGACGAGAGCATCGGCGAGGGATGGGCGCTGATCACATGCAGGTGCGCCTTGGCGAGGAGCGCGATGTCATAGCCATGGTCGATGATGGTGGAGTGCAGGTGGCGGTGTTCGCCGTCGGCATTGCCAACGTCGACGGCGGCCAGGATCACCTTGTCTTTCCAGGAACCGGCGGTTTTCACCAGCAGCACCGGGGTTGGGCAATGGCGTAGCAGTTTCCAGTCCGCAGGGGTCAGCAGGGCCTTTTTCAGTGGGCTGTCGGGAAAGTGTTGTTTGATCACCAGCCCGCAACCTTCAGCCTGCTGCACGTCGATGATGGTTTCGTAGAGGCTTTCGTTCCAGGCCTGTTCGGTGGTGACGCTGTAGCCGTCCGCCAGCAGCGCGGCTTTCAGCACGCCGAGCATGCCGGCGTGGTCGTGCTTTTTGTCGCACACCAACAGGTGCAGGTGGGCCTGGGTCACCCCGGCGATCAGTTTGGCGCGCTTGAGCGCCAGGCTTTCCGAATGTTCGGGCTCAATGACCACCAGGATGCTGCGAATGGCTTGCATGATCGGCGTTCTCCTGCAATGAAAAGGCTGGCGTAGCTCAACTATAGTTGTTGTGGGGCAGTCTAGTTGCTGTGGGTGAGTCGTCGACTTGATGCATAACAATGGCGGTGGCTGGTGGTCTGGAGGCAGGCCGGTATAATCGGCGCCCTTCGCTCGACTACCTTTGCCCGTGAGCCCCATGAATCTTCCCGAAATCCACGAATTCCTTGGTTGCCGCACCCCCGATGCCTGGGTCCAGGCCGCGCTGGCCGACCAGGAAACGTTGCTGATCGACCACAAGAACTGCGAATTCAAGGCGGCCAGCACCGCCCTGAGCCTGATCGCCAAATACCATTCCCACGTCGACCTGATCAACCTGATGTCGCGCCTGGCCCGGGAAGAGCTGGTGCATCACGAGCAGGTCATGCGCCTGATGAAGAAACGCAAGATCGGCTTGCGCCAGCTTTCCGCCGGGCGTTATGCCTCGGGGCTGCGCAAGGTGGTACGCAGCCACGAACCGGTCAAGCTGGTGGACACCCTGGTGGTCGGTGCCTTCATCGAAGCCCGCAGTTGCGAGCGCTTCGAAGCTTTGGTGCCGCACTTGGACGAGGAGCTGGGCAAGTTCTATTTCGGCTTGCTGAAAAGCGAAGCCCGGCATTTCCAGGGTTACCTGAAACTGGCCTACCAGTACGGCGACGCCAAGGACATTGCCCAGGTGATCGACAAGGTCCGTGAGGCCGAGCGGGAACTGATCGAATCGCCGGATGTGGAATTCCGGTTCCACAGTGGTGTGCCGGCTCGATAGTGCAGAGCTGCCGGTACTGGCGTCATCGCGAGCAAGCTCGCTCCCACAGGGGATTTGTGAACTTCCCAAGTCCAATGTGGGAGCGAGCTTGCTCGCGATGGGGCCTTATGCAGCACTGCATCTCTAAGTGACCAGCCCCTGGCGTTCATGCCACTGAGCAATGGACTCCTCGGGATAGACATCGAACTGCTGGTCGCCCTTATGCGCCTCGACCTCCACCCACGGCGCCTTGGAACCGAGCATCAAGTGGGTGTGCTCCGGCGGTACCGGCAGCGGTGTGTCGATGGCTGAGGCAAACGGGTGCACCAGTTCCGGCCATTCGGGGCTGAACAGCCACAACCCCGAACCGCACAGGGAACAGAAATGCCGTTCGGCACTGCTGCGGTGGGCGCGTTTATCGCCTTCGTCCTTGAGCCGTGCATGGTAGATCGAGATGTGCTTGCGACCGCGCACCTTCAGGCTTCGGGCATCGCCCCCCAGGTTGATCGCATAACCGCCGCCGCCCTGGGTCTTGCGACAGATCGAGCAGTAGCAGCGTTGATAAGGGTAGGGGTGGGCACAGGCCAGGCTGAACGACACGGCGCCGCAGTGGCAGGATCCTTCGAGCTGCATGGGAACCTCCTATTGGGGACTGTAATGACTCTGGACAGCCCGTACAGCCCGATGTTCTGGATAGTTGAATCATGAATGACATGCGGACGCCATCGCGAGCAAGCTCGCTCCCACAGAGGATTTGTGAACTTCCCAAGTCCAATGTGGGAGCGAGCTTGCTCGCGATGAACGATGACACGGTCTAACGACCGGGCACCCGCCACAAATACCACGCCGCCACCGTCCGATAAGGGCTCCAGGCCAGGCCGATCTCGACCATCTGCTTGCGGCTGGGTTGTTGCGCCAACCCCTTGAGTCGTCGATAACCCTCGCGCACCCCAAAGTCATCAGCCGGCAGGATGTCGGGTCGTTCCAGGCTGTAGATCAGCAGCATCTCCACGGTCCAGCGCCCGACGCCGCGCAGGCTGACCAAGCGCTCGATCAATGCTTCGTCTTCCATTGCCCGCGCCGTGGCAAAATTCGGCACCACCCCGTCCAGGGCCGCTTGGGCGATGCCCTGGATGGTCGCGATCTTGCTGGCGGAGAACCCACAACCGCGCAATTGAGCAACATCGGTCGCCAGGATCTGCATGGGTGTTGGGAATGTCCGCGCTGGGAACAACGCCAGCAACCGGCCCAGAATCGCATCGCCTGCCTTGGCATGCAGTTGCTGGTAGGCAATCGCCCGGACCAGGGCTTCATAGGGATCGCGGGCCGGCTTGGGCTGCAGCAGGCAAGGGCCGATCGTCGCGACATGCCGTCGCCAGTCTTCGTCGAGGTTGGCCAGGAAGGCACTGGCGTCGTGATAGGGCACAGGCATCAAGTGTTCGTTCTCCGGAGCGCTCAAAACGCCAGGGGCAGTGAAACCTGTACCGCGGCTTTTTCCAGCCGCAACAGAAACGCCTTGCGCGGCTGGCCGCCACCATAACCGGTCAACGAGCCATCCGCACCGATCACCCGGTGGCACGGAATGACGATGGCCAAGCGATTCTGCCCATTGGCCAGGCCCACGGCGCGGCTGGCACCAGGGCTGCCCACGGCCGCGGCGATGCCGCCGTAGCTGCGGGTTTCGCCGAAGGGGATTTTTTGCAACTCAGCCCAGACCCGCGCGGCGAAGGCGCTGCCGGGCATGTGCAGCGGGACATTGAACGTCGTGAGCTTGCCGGCGAAATAGTCGGCCAGTTCGGTTTCGATCTGTTGCAGGTGAGCGTTGTGCCCCGGCGCGACCGTGTAGCCATAGCGTTGCTGCAGCTCTTCCAGCTCCTTGGTCAGGGCCGGACGGTCGAGGAATTCCAGCAGCACCAGGCCCCGCCGTTCGGCCATGGCCAGCATCGGCCCCAGTGGCGTGGTCAGGCGGGTAAACAACAGGGGTTCACTAAGGGCGGCCTGGCCCGGTGTGATGCGGAAGGATTTGACGAAGGCGTCCCGAAAACCGCTCAACGACTCATAACCGGAATCGAACGCAGCATTGTCGATGGAAGTGCCGTCCTTGATGCCGCCCAAGGCGATGCCCAGGCGGCGGGTGCGCAGGTAGGCGTGAAAGGTCATGCCGAAATGTTGCTTGAACCAGCGCCGCAGTTTCAGCGGTTCGACACCTTGTTCCAGCAGCAGGGCGTCGGTCCAGCGCAGGTCGGGTTCGGCGTTCACCGCTTTGAGCAGGGCCTGGATCCAGTCCGGCGCGATGGCGGCGGCGTCCAGCGGCTTGCAGCGCAGGCAGGCGCGGTAGCCGGCCGACATGGCTTCGTCGGCATGGGCGAAGAACTCCACGTTCTCCGGCTTCGGCTTGCGCGCGGTGCAACTGGGACGACAGAAGATGCCGGTGGTCTTGACCGCAGTGAAGAACACCCCCTCGTAGGCGGTGTCTCGTTCGAGCATGGCACGGACCATCTCGGCGTGGGGCGGGAGCAGCGAGTCTTGTAGGTTCATGGGCAGAGCATAGAACCGTGCCCGGGACGACTCCACCGGAAAATCGACAGTGAATTTTCCGCGCAGTTGGTCGGATGCTCATGAACAAAATTTGAACCTCCGAGTCTTAAAGATTCAACCGCTGTTTTTGTCTTTCGGAGACATCATGACCAAACATAAGAAATCCCTGATCGCCGTTGCTGTCTGCGCCCTGATGCTGGGTGCCTCGGCGTTGCTGCCCGCCGACCTGTCGCCCATTGGTGCGAGCTACGCCGCCGGTGGTGGTCATGGCGGTGGCGGTGGCGGTGGCAATGGCGGCGGCAACGGTGGCGGCAAGGGCAGTGGCAAATCCGGCGAATCCAGCGGCCTTGGCAAGGGCCTGGATAGGGACCATGTCGGCACCGCTACGCGCGATCATGGCGTGAGCGGCAAACACATCGGAACCACCCGCACCGACCGAACCAGCAAGGCTTCGCTCACGTCGGGCATCGCCAAGGACCGCGATACTCGTGGCTTGACCAAGGCTTCCGCGATTTCCACGGCTACTCCGGGTACCCACAACACCAAAGGCCTGAGCAACGCAACCAGTTCGTCGATCAAGAACGACCGCTGATTCGGCAAAAAAAGCCGCGATGCCTGATCCAGATGTCGCGGCTTTTTTGTGGGCGCAGGATTTGTTTCGAGGGGTGAGCTCACCGTGGATCCCTCATGAGGCAGTTTTCTTCAATACCTGCGATAACGGGCGATTTACCTTGATCGCCACCTCACAGATATGAAGAAGGTTTGCGATGAGTCTGATTCTTTCCATGGCGGCGTTTGCCTTGGTCGCCTCCATTACGCCAGGGCCGGTCAACATTGTGGCCCTCAGTTCCGGGGCCCGGTACGGGTTTCGAGCGACCTTGCGCCACGTGGCCGGCGCCACCTTGGGTTTTGTCTTGTTATTGGTGTTGATGGGGCTTGGGTTGCATGAAGTGCTGCAACGCTGGCCTGGGCTCACACGGGTGGTGCAACTGGGCGGTGTGGCGTTCCTGTTGTTCATGGCCTGGAAACTGGCGATGGACAATGGCCACCTGGGCGCCAAGGACGAGGACCGGGCCCCGTCGATGTTCTACGGCGCGCTGATGCAATGGCTCAATCCCAAGGCCTGGCTGGCTTGCGTCGCGGGGATGGGCGCGTTCGTGGCCGATGGCGAGGCACGGCTAGTGTGGCAGTTCGCGGCTATCTACCTGGTGATCTGTTACGTCTCGGTGGGCTGCTGGGCTTATGCCGGCAGCTTCCTGCGTACTTGGCTGGGGAATCCGGCGACCCTGCGCCTGTTCAACCGGGCGATGGCGGTGTTGTTGGTGGCCAGTGCGGTGTATTTGGTGTTGCCTTGAGTCGAGCCCGCTGATCTTTGGCGACTGCTGCGCAGTCGAGCGGGAGCAAGCTCCCTCGCCACAGAATGTATTTAAGTCAGAGCATCGCATCAACCGCGATACTGGCCCGGAGTAGCCGCCAGGTGTTGCTTGAAGGCCCGCTGGAAATGCGCCTGGTCGGCAAACCCGCTGTCCAGCGCTACGTCGGCGATCAGCTTGCCTTCGCGTAGCTGGCGGCGGGCGAACTGGATTCGGCGGTTGACCAGAAAGGCATGGGGCGTCATCCCGTAATGACGCTTGAAGGCGCGGCTCAGGTAAGACGGCGAGAGTTGCGCCGCGGCGCAGATGTCTTCGAGCTTCAACGCTTCGCTGCAATGGTCGTGGATGAACTGCGCCGCGCGCATCAAACCCGGGTGGCTGCCCCGGTCCGGACGGCCGGCAGGGTTGAGCCGTTGTTGCAGGTCAGTGAAAAACGCCTCGGCGGCGCTGCGCTTGCGGTCGATGCCGAGCCGCTCATCCACCAATTGCTCATACAACCCTTGCAAGGCGGAAAACAGCTCGACATCACGGCTGTGGGTGGTGGAAAAGCTTTGGAAATCCAGGGTTTCATCGAAACCGATACGACGTTGCAGATCCCTGAGCCACAGGGTATCGACGTACAGCATGACATACGACCACGGCTCATCGTCGATCGGGTTGCATGCATGGACATCGCCGGGGTTCATCAACACCACCGTGCCACTCTGCACCTGGAAATTCGACCGCTCATGAATATAGGTGCTGCGCCCGGCGGTGATCGCGCCGATGGAAAAATGGTCGTGGGAGTGGCGTGAATAGCAGACCTTGCGCCCATCGGCAATGGCCCGGGCTTCGATGAAGGGCAGGGCCGCGTCGCGCCAGAAGCGTGGGGCGGCGTCATGGGTGGCGTGCTTCATCGGTCAGCGTCCTCGTCTTGAATCTGTAAAGCAGTGTATTAGCCCCGGCCGGCAAATGCCCGATTGATTTGGCTGTTCGGTTTGAACGGCAGTGGCCCTGAACTAGACTCCATGAAGTCTCGCCCATGGAGTTCCCGATGCTTGCGCCAGGTAAACCGGACAACGAAGCGGTTCGTCTCAAGAATCTGCATTCGCTCAAGCTGCTCGATACCGCACCCGAAGAACGGTTTGATCGCCTGACTCGCCTTGCCCGGCGTCTGTTTGACGTGCCCATCGCCCTGGTGTCTCTGGTGGACGCCAACCGGCAGTGGTTCAAGTCCAATGCCGGCCTGGATGCCAGCGAAACCCCGCGGGAAGTTTCCTTCTGTGGGCATGCGATTTTGCAGGATCAGATTCTGGAAATCTGCGACGCGGAGCAGGACGATCGGTTTCACGACAATCCTTTGGTCACGGACAAGCCTGGCATTCGTTTCTACGCCGGGCATCCGCTGGGGTTGGAGGATGGCAGCAAGCTTGGCACGCTGTGCCTGCTCGACACCAAGCCGCGCCAGCTCAATGACGAAGAGCGCGAACTGCTGCGCGACTTGGCGCGCATGGCCGAGCAGGAAATGGTTGCGGTGCAGATGGCGAGCATGGACGAGTTGACGCTGTTGTCCAATCGGCGCGGCTTCAGGACGTTGGCCCAGCATGCGTTGAATGTGTGTGATCGCTTGTCGCGACCGGCAACGTTGCTGTTCTTCGACCTCAACGACTTCAAGCCGATCAACGATCGCTATGGGCATGCCGAGGGTGACAGCGCGCTGAAAACCTTCGCTGATGTGCTGCGTATCGCCTTTCGAGAAAGTGATGTGATCGGTCGCCTGGGCGGTGATGAGTTCGTGGCGCTGCTCACTGGCTCTTCCTATGTCGAGACCTCGGCGATCATGGCGCGCCTCAAGGAAATCCTCGATGAGCGCAATGCGATGTTGCAGCGTGGCTATGACATTCGTTTCAGCGTGGGCCAGATCGAATACGACGCCCAGCGCCATCGGTCAATCGACAATCTATTGGCCGAGGCCGATGCGGCGATGTATGCGCAGAAGCAGGCGCTTCGCAGTTAGCGCAAGCCAACCGCCGATCCCGTGTGGGAGCGAGCTTGCTCGCGAAGGCGGCGGTCCATTCAACATCAATCCAGCTAACCCACCGCCATCGCGAGCAAGCTCGCTCCCACAGGGATTTGTGGTGGACATAAAAAAGCCGCTTGGCCTTTCCAGGGCAAGCGGCTTTTTTGCTGCAGCGTGAAGATTACTCTTCGAGGTTACCCATGGCGGTGGTGTTGAAGCCGCCGTCCACGTACATGATTTCACCGCTGATACCCGACGCCAGGTCCGAGCACAGGAAGGCGCCGGCGTTGCCGACTTCTTCGATGGTGACGTTGCGACGCAGCGGGGTTTGCGCTTCGTTGGCGGCCAGCATCTTGCGGAAGTTCTTGATACCGGAAGCGGCGAGGGTACGGATCGGGCCGGCCGATACGCAGTTGACGCGGGTGCCGTCCGGGCCCAGGGAACCGGCCAGGTAACGTACGCCGGCTTCCAGGGAGGCCTTGGCCATGCCCATGACGTTGTAGTTCGGCATGGTGCGCTCGGCGCCCAGGTACGACAGGGTCAGCAGGCTGCCGTTGCGGCCTTTCATCATTTCGCGACCGGCTTTGGCCAGGGCCACGAAGCTGTAGGCGCTGATGTCGTGGGCAATGCGGAAACCTTCGCGGGTGGTGGCTTCGGTAAAGTCGCCGTCCAGCTGGTCGCCCGGGGCGAAGCCCACGGAGTGCACGATGCAGTCCAGGCCGTCCCACTTCTTGCTCAGCGCTTCGAAGACCTTGGCGATTTCTTCGTCGCTGGCCACGTCGCACGGGAAGCACAGCTCAGGGCTCGAGCCCCAGCCTTGTGCGAACTCTTCGACACGACCCTTGAGTTTGTCGTTCTGATAAGTGAAGGCAAGCTCAGCGCCCTCGCGATGCATGGCGGCGGCGATGCCGGATGCGATGGACAGCTTGCTGGCGACACCGACGATCAGTACGCGCTTACCGGCGAGAAAACCCATGTGTTGCTCCTCTTTTCAGGTTATTCGGCAGTTGTTGGGGCCAGGAAGGCGGCCTCCAGCAACTGCTGTGTATAGGGGTGCTGCGGCGCGGCGAATATGCTGCGGGCATCACCTTGTTCGACCACTTGGCCATGCTTGACCACCATCAATTGGTGGCTCAGCGCTTTGACGACAGCCAGGTCATGGCTGATAAACAGGTACGTCAGGTTGTACTTGGTTTGCAAGGACCGCAACAGCTCCACCACTTGGCGTTGCACGGTACGGTCCAGGGCCGACGTTGGTTCATCCAGCAGAATCAACGCCGGCTTGAGCACCAGGGCCCGGGCAATGGCGATACGCTGCCGTTGCCCTCCGGAAAACTCATGGGGATAGCGGTTCCGGGTTTCCGGGTCCAGGCCTACCTCCTTCAATGCCGCGATTATCGCTTGTTCCTGTTCGGCCGCGGTGCCGATCTTGTGGATCCGCAGGCCTTCGCCGACGATCTGGCTCACACACATTCGTGGGCTCAGGCTGCCGAACGGGTCCTGAAACACCACTTGCATCTCCCGGCGCAGTGGCCGGACCTGTTGCTGCGTCAGGCTATCGAGCTGCTTGCCTTCGAAGCGGATCCCCCCCTGGCTGCCGATCAACCGCAGGATTGCCAGCCCCAGGGTGGATTTGCCGGAACCGCTTTCGCCGACGATGCCCAGAGTCTGGCCCTGAGGCAGGCTGAAGCGAATACCGTCCACGGCCTTGATATAGTCCACCGTGCGTTTGAACAGACCTTTCTTGATCGGGAACCAGACTTTCAGGTCCTCGACCTGCAACAGCGGCGGGCCGACGACGTTGTTCGCCGGGGTGCCGCTGGGTTCGGCGCCCAGCAGCTCCCGAGTGTACGGATGCTGCGGCGCGCGGAACAACTCTTCGCACGATGCCTGTTCGACGATGCAACCGCGCTGCATGACACATACGCGATGCGCAATTCTTCGCACCAGGTTCAAATCGTGGCTGATCAGCAGCAACGACATACCCAATCGCGCCTGCAATTCCTTGAGCAATTCGAGGATTTTCAGCTGGACGGTGACGTCCAGGGCGGTGGTCGGTTCGTCGGCGATCAGCAGTTCCGGTTCGTTGGCCAGGGCCATGGCGATCATCACTCGCTGGCGCTGCCCGCCGGACAACTCGTGGGGCAGGGCCTTGAGGCGCTTGTGGGGTTCGGGAATGCCGACCAGCTCCAGCAACTCCAGGGTCCGGCGTGTGGCGACCTTGCCGGTCAGGCCCTTGTGGATGCCGAGCACTTCATTGATCTGTTTTTCAATGCAGTGCAGCGGGTTCAGGGACGTCATCGGCTCCTGGAAGATCATCGCGATCCGGTTGCCGCGGATATGGCGGATGGTTTTTTCCTTCAGCCCCAGCAAATCCTGGCCGGCGTACTGGATGGTCCCGGTGGGGTGATGGGCCAGCGGATAGGGCAGCAAGCGCAGGATCGAGTGGGCGGTGACCGACTTGCCCGAGCCGCTTTCACCCACCAGGGCCAGGGTTTCACCGCGCTTGATGTCGAAGCTGACGCCCTCGACCACGCGCTGGTGGCGTTCGCCTACGATGAACTCTACCGCCAGGTCGCGTACTTCGATCAGATTGTCCCGGTTCATATCACTTCCTCGGATCGAAGGCGTCGCGAGCGGACTCGCCGATGAACACCAGCAGGCTCAGCATCAGCGCCAGCACGGCGAACGCACTGATGCCCAGCCACGGTGCCTGGAGGTTGGATTTGCCCTGGGCCACCAGCTCGCCCAGGGACGGCGCCCCCGGCGGCAGGCCAAAGCCGAGGAAATCCAGGGCGGTGAGGGTGCCGATGGCGCCGGTGAGGATGAACGGCATGAAGGTCATGGTGGAGACCATGGCGTTGGGCAGGATGTGACGGAACATGATCGCGCCGTTCTGCATGCCCAGCGCCCGAGCGGCGCGCACGTATTCCAGGTTGCGCCCGCGCAGGAACTCGGCGCGGACCACGTCCACCAGGCTCATCCAGGAAAACAGCAGCATGATGCCCAGCAGCCACCAGAAGTTCGGCTGTACGAAACTGGCGAGGATGATCAGCAGGTACAGCACCGGCAGCCCGGACCAGATTTCCAGGAAGCGTTGGCCGGCCAGGTCCACCCAACCGCCATAGAAACCCTGCAGGGCGCCGGCGATCACGCCGATGATCGAGCTGAGCAGCGTCAGCGTCAGGGCGAACAACACCGAGATACGGAAGCCGTAGATCACCCGGGCCAAAACATCGCGGCCCTGGTCATCGGTACCCAGCCAATTCACGGAGGAGGGCGGTGCCGGGGCCGGGACCTTGAGGTCGTAGTTGATGCTCTGGTAGCTGAATGGAATCGGTGCCCACAGCACCCAGGCGTCCTTGGCCGCCAGCAGTTCGCGGATGTACGGGCTCTTGTAGTTGGCTTCCAGGGGGAATTCGCCGCCGAACGTGGTTTCCGGATAGCGCTTGAGGGCCGGGAAGTACCAGCCGTCGTCGTAATGCACCACCAGCGGCTTGTCGTTGGCGATCAACTCGGCGCCCAGGCTCAGCCCGAACAGGATCAGGAACAGCCACAGCGACCACCAGCCACGCTTGTTGGCCTTGAACAGTTCGAAACGACGGCGATTGAGAGGGGACAGGTTCATCTCAATGCTCCCGGCTTTCGAAGTCGATGCGCGGATCGACAAAGGTGTAGGTCAGATCGCCGATCAGTTTCACCACCAGCCCCAGCAGGGTGAAGATGAACAGCGTGCCGAACACCACCGGGTAGTCGCGGTTGATGGCTGCTTCGAAACTCATCAGGCCCAGGCCGTCGAGGGAGAAGATCACTTCCACCAGCAGGGAACCGGTGAAGAAGATCCCGATGAACGCCGAAGGGAAGCCGGCGATCACCAGCAGCATGGCGTTGCGGAAGACATGGCCGTAGAGGACCCGATGACGGGTCAGGCCCTTGGCCTTGGCGGTGACCACGTATTGCTTGTTGATTTCGTCGAGGAAGCTGTTCTTGGTCAGCAGGGTCATGGTGGCGAAGTTGCCGATCACCAGGGCGGTCACAGGTAAGGCCAGGTGCCAGAAGTAATCGAGGATCTTGCCGCCCATGCTCAATTCGTCGAAGTTGTTGGAGGTCAGCCCGCGCAACGGGAACCAGTCGAAATAACTGCCGCCGGCAAACACCACGATCAGCAGGATGGCGAACAGGAATGAGGGAATCGCATAGCCGACGATGATCGCCGAACTGGTCCATACGTCGAAATGACTGCCGTGTCGGGTGGCCTTGGCGATCCCCAGGGGAATCGACACCAGGTACATGATCAATGTGCTCCACAGCCCGAGGGAAATGGACACCGGCATCTTTTCCTTGATCAGGTCGATGACCTTGGCATCGCGGAAGAAACTGTCGCCGAAGTCCAGGTGGGCATAGTTCTTGATCATGATCCACAGGCGTTCGGGAGCCGACTTGTCGAAGCCGTACATGCGTTCGATTTCCTTGACCAGCGCCGGATCCAGGCCTTGGGCACCGCGGTAGGAAGAACCGGCCACCGACACTTCGGCGCCGCCGCCAGCGATGCGGCTGGTGGCGCCCTCGAAACCTTCGAGCTTGGCGATCATCTGTTCCACCGGCCCGCCGGGCGCGGCCTGGATGATGACGAAGTTGATCAGCAGAATGCCGAACAGGGTCGGGATGATCAGCAGCAGTCGCCGAAAAATATAAGCCAGCATCTTGTTACTCCACGCTCGCAGGGGCGGCGATTTGCTGCTCGATGACCTGCTTCTCTACTTCATCGGCCGGCTTGACCTCCGGCTTGACCCACCAGGTGGTGGTGCCGATGTCATAGGTCGGCGTGATTTTCGGATGGCCGATGTGGTTCCAGTAGGCCACGCGCCAGGTCTTGATGTGCCAGTTGGGAATCACGTAATAGCCCCATTGCAGGACCCGGTCCAATGCACGGGCATGGGCCACCAGGCTCTTGCGCGAATCGGCGTTGATCAGTTGTTCCACCAGTTGGTCCACTGCCGGGTCCTTCAGGCCCATGGTGTTGCGGCTGCCGGGCTTGTCGGCGGCGGCGGACATCCAGAATTCGCGCTGTTCGTTACCCGGTGAGCTGGATTGCGGGAAACTGCCCACCACCAGGTCGAAGTCCCGGGAGCGTACGCGGTTGATGTACTGGGACACGTCCACCCGGCGGATCACCAGTTCGATGCCCAGGTCGCTCAGGTTGCGCTTGAAGGGCAGCAATATCCGCTCGAACTCGGTCTGGGCCAGCAGGAACTCCAGCACCACCGGTTTGCCTTGGGCGTCGACCATCTTGTCGTCGACGATGCGCCAGCCGGCTTCCTGCAGCAATTGGTAGGCCTTGCGCTGCTGGTCGCGGATCATGCCGCTGCCGTCGCACATCGAAGGCTGGAAGGCTTCGCTGAAGACTTGCTCGGGAATCTGGCCGCGCAGGGGCTCGAGAATCTTCAGTTCGTCTTCGCCGGGCAGGCCGGTGGCGGCCATTTCCGAATTCTCGAAATAGCTGCGGGTGCGGGCGTAGGCGCCGTTGAACAGTTGCTTGTTGGTCCACTCGAAATCCAGCAGCAGGCTCAAGGCCTTGCGCACCCGCACATCTTGGAAGACCGGCCGGCGCAGGTTGTAGACAAAGCCCTGCATGCCGGTGGGGTTGCCGTTGGGGATCTGTTCCTTGATCAGCCGGCCTTCGGTCACGGCCGGGATGTTGTAGGCGTTGGCCCAGTTCTTGGCGGTCATTTCCAGCCAGAAATCGAACTGCCCGGCTTTCAAGGCTTCGACCGCGACGGTGTTGTCGCGGTAGTAGTCGGTGACCAGCACGTCGAAGTTGTAGAACCCGCGATTGACCGGCAGGTCCTTGCCCCAATAGTCCTTCACCCGCTCATAGCGGATCGAGCGGCCGGCCTTCACTTCGGCGACCTTGTAAGGGCCGCTGCCCAGGGGGATCTCCAGGTTGCCCTTGTTGAAGTCACGCTCGGCCCACCAGTGCTTCGGCAATACCGGCAATTGGCCGAGGATCAACGGTAATTCGCGGTTGTTGGTGTGTTTGAACTTGAACAGCACTTTGAGTGGGGTTTCGGCGATCACTTCGGCAACGTCGTTGTAGTAGCCGCGGAACATCGGTGCGCCGTCCTTGGTCAGGGTCTGGAAGCTGAAGACCACGTCTTCGGCGCGCACCGGATGACCGTCGTTGAAGCGGGCTTCGGGGCGCAGGTAGAAGCGCACCCAGCCATTGTCGGGGGCTTTCTCGATTTTTTCGGCGATCAAGCCGTATTCAGTGAAGGGTTCGTCCAGGCCCTGCTTGGCCAGGGTGTCGTAGATCAGGCCGATGTCATCGGCCGGCACGCCTTTACTGATGAACGGGTTGAGGCTGTCGAACCCCCCAAAGCCGCCCTGGCGGAAGATACCGCCCTTGGGCGCGTCCGGATTGACGTAATCGAAATGCTTGAAGTCGGCCGGGTATTTCGGCGGCTCGTTGTACAAGGTCACGGCATGCTGCGGGGCGGCGCAGGCCAGCCCGGCGAATAACAGGCTGCTGGCCTGCAGGAGCAGGGCGCGAAAAGGCTTCATTGATCTTTCTCCGAAGATTTCAGCCACCAAGCGCTCAGGCCCAGGGTATAGGGCGGCGTGGTGACGAAGGCGAACCGGTTGCGGTACGCCAGGCGATGATAATTGAGATACCAGTTGGGAATGCAGTAATGCTGCCACAGCAGTACGCGATCCAGGGCCTTGCCGGCGGCGACCTGTTCATCGCGGGTCTGGGCGGCGAGCAGTTTTTCCAACAAATGGTCGACCACCGGGTTGGCGATCCCGGCGTAGTTCTTGCTGCCCTTGACCCCGACCTGGCTGGAGTGGAAGTACTGCCATTGCTCGAGGCCCGGGCTGAGTGTCTGGTTCAAGGTCAGCAGGATCATGTCGAAGTCGAACTGGTCCAGGCGCTGTTTGTATTGGGCGCGGTCCACCGTACGCAGCCGGGCTTGAACACCGATGCTGGCAAGGTTTTCGACGTAGGGTTGCAGGATACGCTCGAGGTTCGGGTTCACCAGCAGGATTTCGAAGCTCAGGGGCTGGTGGTCGGCGTTCAGCAGGCGTTGGCCGTTGAGATTCCAGCCGGCTTCCTTCAAGAGTCCCAATGCCTTGCGCAGAGTTTCCCGGGGAATGCCGCGCCCGTCGGTCTTGGGCAAGCTGAAGGGTTCGGTGAGCAGTTTGGGCGGCAATTGATCCCGGTACGGCTTGAGCAGCAGCCATTCATGACCCACCGGCAGGCCGGTGGCGGAGAATTCGCTGTTGGGGTAATAGCTGAGGGTGCGCTTGTAGGCGCCGCTGAACAGGGTGCGGTTGGTCCACTCGAAATCGAACATCAGCCCCAAGGCTTCGCGCACCTTGACGTTGGCGAATGTGCCGCGCCGGGTGTTCATGAACAGGCCCTGGGTCTGGGTCGGAATCTGGTGGGGGATCTGCGCCTTGATCACATCGCCCCGGTTGACCGCCGGGAATTGATAGCCGTTGGCCCAGTTCTTGGCCTGATGTTCGATGTAGATGTCGAACTCGCCGGCCTTGAAGGCTTCGAAGGCGACTTCGCTGTCACGGTAGAACTCCACGTCCATGCGGTCGTAGTTGTACTTGCCGCGATTGACCGGCAGGTCCTTGCCCCAGTAGTCCTTGACCCGTTCGAACACCAACTGGCGGCCTGGCTGCACTTTGGTGATGCGATACGGCCCGCTGCCCAGGGGCGGTTCGAAGGTCGTCGCCTTGAAGTCGCGGCCTTTCCAGTAATGCTGGGGCAACACCGGCAGCTCACCCAGGCGCAGGATCAGCAAGGGATTGCCCGCGCGCTTGAAGACGAAGCGGATTTTCAGCGGGTTGAGAATGTCGACCCGCAGCACTTCCTGCAGGTTGGTGCGGTATTGCGGGTGGCCATCCTTGAGCAGCGTCCTGTAGGAGAACGCCACGTCATAGGCGGTGATGGGCACGCCGTCGTGAAACCGCGCTTCGGGGCGCAGGTTGAACACCACCCAGCTGCGATCTTCGCTGTATTCCACCGACTGGGCGATCAGGCCATAGCTCGACGTCGGTTCATCGCCGGACGGTGCGTACTGGCCAGTGCCGACCATCAGCGGTTCGTTCAGCTCATTGATGCCGTATTGCAGGAAATTGGGCGTGGAAATCGGGCTGCTGCCCTTGAACGTGTAGGGATTGAGCGTATCGAAGGTGCCGAATGCCATGACCCGCAAGACTCCGCCCTTGGGCGCTTGCGGGTTGACCCAGTCGAAGTGGGTGAATCTGGCCGGGTACTTGAGCGTGCCGAACTGCGCATAGCCATGGCTTTCGCTGATGGCTGCGCTGGCGGGAGAGCTCAAGGCCAGGCTGATCAGGAACAGGAGGAGGGGACGTATCAAGTCTGAGATCCGATCCAGGCGGCTTGGGCTTTATGGCCTGTACAGTAACAGCTTGTATCGGCAGGAAAAAGGCGGGAACTGTAGGAGCGGTGTAGGAACCGTGTGGGAGCTGTGTAGGAGCTGTCGAGTGCAACGAGGCTGCGATCTTTCCCCAGACACTTGAGTCTCAAGCGAAAGATCAAAAGATCAAAAGATCGCAGGCTTCGCCAGCTCCTACACACAGCCCAGCGGCAGCCTCGGTCGCGTCAATGAGGGGAGTACACCGTCAGCATCTGTCCCGGCTTGAGCGCCTTGCCCATCCGCGGGTTCCAGCGCTTGAGGTGTTGCATTTCCACGTTGAAGCGCTTGGCGACGACGTACAACGAATCGCCCTGCTTGACCTTGTACTGGGTCTGTTTCTTCTGGTTCTTGCTGTTGACGGCCACCACCGTGCTGATGCGCTTGCCGGTGGCCTTGCTGGCCTTGCTGGCCTTGGCGTCCTGCATCACCAGGGCCTGGCCGACCTTGAGTTTGTTGCCGCTGAGTTTGTTCCAGCGCTGCAGGTCCTTGGTCTGGACGTTGTTGGCCTTGGCGATCTGGGCCAGGTTGTCGCCGCGCTTGACGCGGTAGGTGCGCCTGGCACCTTCCACTTCGCTGTCGTCGACTGATTCGAAAACCGGCTTGAGTGCGCGCTGGCTGATCAGCTCTTCCGGGCGCATGGTCGACAGGCTGGCGGTCAGCAATTGGGCCTTGGACGTCGGCACCAGCAGGTGCTGGGGGCCGTCGATGGTGGTGCGCTGCTTGAAGGCCGGATTGAGCTGGAACAGCTCGTCTTCGTCGATGTTGGCCACCGCCGCGACCTTGGACAGGTCCATGCGCTGGTTGATCTCGACGACCTGGAAATAGGGTTCGTTGGCGATCGGGTTGAGGTTCACGCCATAGGCGTCGGGCGCGAGCACCACCTGGGACAGCGCCAGCAACTTCGGCACATAGGCCTGGGTCTCGCTGGGCAGCGGCAGGTTCCAGTAGTCGGTGGGCAGGCCAAGCTTCTCATTGCGCTCGATGGCGCGGCTGACCGTGCCTTCGCCGGCGTTGTAGGCCGCCAGCGCCAGCAACCAGTCACCGTTGAACATGTCATGCAGGCGCGTCAGGTAGTCCATGGCGGCCGTGGTGGAGGCGGTGATGTCGCGTCGCCCGTCATAGAAGCGGGTCTGGCGCAGGTTGAAGTAACGCCCCGTGGACGGGATGAATTGCCACAGCCCCACCGCGTTGGCCCGGGAATAGGCCATGGGATTGTAGGCGCTCTCGATCACCGGCAGCAGCGCCAGTTCCAGCGGCATGTTGCGTTCTTCAAGGCGTTCGACGATGTAATGGATGTACAGGCTGCCGCGCTCACCGGCGTTTTCCAGGAAGGAAGGGTTGCTGGCGAACCACAGGCGCTGTTGCTCGATACGCGGGTTGACGCCAGCCGTTTCCTGCAGCTGGAAGCCCTGGCGCATGCGTTCCCAGATGTCCTGGGGCACTTGGGGGCTGGGTTTCTCGGTGAGCCATACCGGCTTCTGTTTGGCGCGAGCGGCGATGTTCGGGGTGTGCGCCGCGTCGGTCTGCGGCAGCTGGCTCGTGCTCTGGCAGCCCGCCAGGGTGGCGGACACAGCCACCGCAATGGCTTGAGCCAAGCGGGTCAATGTGTCTGACTGGACGGACCTGCGTATAGATGACGACATTGGCTGGAAGTAAGTTCCGGGCAAAAATGTCGGCCGATTCTAGGAAGCGCACCCCAACAGGTCAACCTTTCAGAATTTTTGTATCAATCGATAGTTGCCTTAGAACGTATCTTTCCAAGCCCGCAAGGCCGCAAAAACCTCACTCGGCGTCTGGTTTCGCTGGCCGCTCCGTTCGTCTGCTTTTTGTTTAACAGATGTTTCAGTCGTGCGCAGGAACGGGTTGGTGAGTTTTTCCAGGGCCAGGGTGGAGGGCAGCGTCATGATGCCTTCGTTGCGTTGGCGGACGACTTTTTCCAGGCGGGCGGCGATGTCCGGGTTGCCCGGCTCCACGGCGGCAGCGAACTTCAGGTTGCTGAGGGTGTATTCATGGGTGCAGTAGACCAGCGTATCTTCAGGCAAGGCGGCGAGGCGACCCAGGGAATGGTGCATCTGCGCGGGCGTGCCTTCGAAAAGCCGGCCGCAACCGGCGGCGAACAGGGTGTCGCCACAAAAGAGTAGGCCATGGTGGTAGTAGGCGATGTGCCCCAGCGTATGGCCGGGCACCGCGTAGACATCGAAGTCCCAGCCGAGCACGCTGACCTGGTCGTTGTCATGCAGGGCCTGGTCCCGCGCCGGGATGTTTTCGCTGGCCGGGCCGTAGACGGTGGCGTTCGTCGCATTCTTCAACGCCTGGACGCCGCCGACATGATCATGGTGATGATGGGTGATCATAATGTCGCTCAGGACCCAGCCCGGATGGGCGTCGAGCCAGGCCTGTACTGGCGCGGCATCACCCGGGTCGACCACGGCGCAGCGCTGGGTGGAGTGGTCCTGTAACAACCAGATGTAGTTATCGGTGAACGCGGGCAGGGCACTGATCTGTATCATCGCGGAATTCGCCAAGCGGAAAACAAAGGCGCATCTTAGAACTTCCTGACGCGTTGGAGAATGCAATGACCGATGAAGCGTTCGCTCAGGCTGATCCTGACTGGCTGGCGTTGATCAGCGCCGCCCGTGAATGGCTGTCCGGCCCTGTCGGGCAATTTTTGCTGGAAGAGGAACGGCGCATGCTCGAAGACGAGTTGGGCCGGTTCTTTGGCGGCTATCTGGTGCACTACGGGCCTTCGGCGCAAACGCCGCCGTCGGCACCGCAGGTCCAGCGAAACGTACGTCTGGGGGCGCCGTTGCCCGGGGTGGAAATCGTCTGTGAGGAGCAGGCCTGGCCGCTGAGCGAACATGCCGCCGACGTGGTGGTCATGCAGCACGGCCTGGATTTCTGCCTGTCGCCCCACGGTTTGTTGCGTGAAGCCGCCAGCAGCGTACGCCCCGGCGGGCATCTGTTGATCATCGGTATCAACCCCTGGAGCACCTGGGGGTTGCGTCATGTATTTGCCCACGACGCCTTGCGCCAGGCCCGCTGCATCTCGGCGTCGAGGGTCGGCGACTGGCTCAACCTGCTGGGCTTCGCGCTGGAGAAACGCCGCTTCGGGTGCTATCGTCCGCCGCTTGCGTCACCCAAGTGGCAGGCTCGCCTGGCCGGCTGGGAGCGCAAGGCCGGCGACTGGCAGTTGTCCGGCGGTGGTTTCTACCTGCTGGTGGCGCGCAAGATCGCGGTCGGGCTGCGCCCGGTGCGTCAGGCGCGACGCGAGCCGATGGGCAAGCTGATTCCCTTGCCTATGGCCAAGGTCAATCGTCGTCACATCGAGCCATAACCCTTTTTAGCAGGCCTGGCCGGCCTTTCGACTACAGGCATCAACCGCCTGATCGGCTGGCCTTTGCATTTTTTCTGGATAGATTGGCATGAGCGATAGCGTAGAACTCTTCACTGATGGCGCCTGCAAGGGCAACCCCGGCCCGGGCGGCTGGGGCGCGTTGCTGGTGTGCAAGGGCGTGGAGAAGGAACTCTGGGGCGGCGAAGCCAATACCACCAACAATCGCATGGAACTGATGGGCGCCATCCGTGGCCTGGAAGAGCTCAAGCGGCCTTGCGATGTACTGCTGGTGACCGACTCGCAATACGTGATGAAAGGCATCAACGAGTGGATGGCCAACTGGAAGAAGCGCGGCTGGAAGACGGCGGCGAAGGAACCGGTGAAAAACGCCGACCTCTGGAAGCTGCTGGATGAACAGGTCAACCGCCACAACGTCACCTGGAAATGGGTGCGCGGCCACATCGGCCACCACGGCAACGAGCGGGCTGACCAGTTGGCCAATCGTGGGGTGGATGAGGTGCGGGGCTACAAGCAGGCCTGATAGGGGCGTTGTCAGGATCTGGACAGGATGACACCTGTGGCGAGGGAGCTTGCTCCCGCTGGACTGCGAAGCAGGCCCCTGGGGCGGTCGCTGCGCAACCGAGCGGGAGCAAGCTCCCTCGCCACAAGAGCACCAAGCCATAAAAGCCTGGCTGACAGGACATTGCGGATGCACTGGCGTGAGCGTGTTAAGATCCGCGCTTTTGCAAGACTGCCCGCTGAGAGCTGAACACTGATGGCCAACAGATCTGTAGTACTGGATACCGAAACCACCGGCATGCCGGTGACCGATGGTCACCGGATTATTGAAATCGGTTGTGTCGAGCTGATCGGCCGGCGCCTGACCGGTCGCCACTTCCACGTTTACCTGCAACCGGACCGCGAAAGCGACGAGGGCGCTATCGGCGTCCACGGCATCACCAACGAATTCCTGGTGGGCAAGCCGCGTTTTGCCGAGGTGGCCGATGAGTTCTTCGAATTCATCCAGGGCGCGCAGTTGATCATCCACAACGCGGCGTTCGACGTGGGGTTCATCAACAACGAATTCGCCCTGATGGGGCAGCACGATCGGGCCGACATCACCCAGCATTGCACCATCCTCGATACCCTGATGATGGCCCGGGAACGGCATCCGGGGCAGCGCAACAGCCTCGACGCCTTGTGCAAGCGCTACGGTGTCGACAACTCCGGCCGTGAACTGCACGGCGCCTTGCTCGACTCCGAGATCCTGGCCGACGTCTACCTGACCATGACCGGCGGCCAGACCAGCCTGTCCCTGGCCGGCAACGCCTCGGACGGCAACGGTACAGGCGAAGGCTCAGGCAACCAGGCCACGGAAATTCGCCGTTTGCCCGCCGACCGCCAGCCATCGCGGATCATTCGCGCCAGCGAAAGCGACCTGGCCGAGCATGCCGCGCGTCTGGAAGCCATCGCCAAGTCCGCGGGTGCTCCGGCATTGTGGACACAGTTGGCCGAGACACAGGCCGCCACGCACGGATGAAACCCCTCCTGTGGAAGCGAGCTTGCTCGCGATGACGGCGGCACATTTAGCATTGATGCAGGCTGGACCACCGCCATCGCGATCAAGCCCGCTTCCGCAGGGGCGCCCATTGTTCATTTCTCGCCACAATCGCCACGACCTTCTACCCTGAGGTAACGGGCAGGCTACGGTACGGATCCCGCTTGATGTGTGATGATTTGAAAGACAAGGGCAATGGATGGCACCACGCCGTTGGTTGCTTCAAGGAATGAGGACCTTCCCCAGCATGCAACCGGTCATGAATCCCAAGCACCCCGGACTGTCGGTGCGCATCGTCGATGATGGCTTTGCCGCCTACATCTGGGGCAGCGATTTCAGCTTTGAAGTCAGCGACTACGCGACGGCGCAGATCGGCCGTCCCGTCAGCCAATGGCCGGTGACGCCCATCGTTCCCTATCGCAAGTGCTATGGCATCGATCCCGAAGAGTTCAGCAGCTTCCGCGATGCCCCGGACAGCGAGATCTTCATGGCCTACCTCGATGACCAGCCCGTCGGGCACTTGGTGGTCAGTACCAACTGGAACGGCTATGCCCACATCGACGAACTGGCGGTACACGCCCCGGCCCGTCGCCACGGGGTGGCCAAGGCGTTGCTCGATGTCGCCCATTTCTGGAGCCGCAAGAAAAAACTGCCGGGCATCATGCTCGAGACCCAGAACAACAATCTGGGCGCCTGCCGGCTCTATGAACGTTGCGGTTACGTGCTGGGCGGTATCGACCACCTGCGCTATCGCGGCATTGACCGGCATACCGCCGAAGTCGCGCTGTTCTGGTACCGGCTGTTCGACGACCCACTGGGCATGTCGATCAGTGGCTCAGCAACGCCTCGGCTTGTTCCGTAATTCGTTCCAGCAGCGATTGAAGGGCGGGTGAAGAGGGCGCGTCGTTGAGGCTCAAGGCATAGAGGCCAATCGCGATGGCGGGTGATACCGGGCAGACGTCGAGGCCGCCGTCCTTGGCGCCCGAGGCGGTAAACGGGTCGACGATGGCCAGGCCTTCGCCGGCCTCGACCATGGCGCGCATCATCTGATGGGTCTGGACGCGGAGCTGGATCATGGGCGCCGGTCGCAGCGCCGCCAGTTTATGCTCGAATGCAGGGCTCAGCGGGTCATGGCCATCCAGGCCCACCAGCGGCTGGCCCGCCAGGTCCTGAAGCGAAATATATTTTTGACGGGGTTGCAGCCAACCGTGGGGTGCGAGCAATTGCAGTTTGCCCTGGGCGATCATCTGGCAATGGATGTCGGGATGCTCAGGGTCGTGCAGGCTCAGGCCCAGATCGCTTTCGCGCAACAGCAGGCTGTGGACGATGTCGCGGGTCGGTCGGCTGAGCAAAGTGCACGGCGCATCCGGATGGCGACGACGCAAGGCGGCGATACTCTGGGGCAGCAACTGCTGGGCCAGCGGCGGCGTGCAAATAATGCGCAAGGGCGCTGCCTGATGGTGTTTCAGGCTGCTGGCCAGGCGCTGCACCGGTTCAAGGGTGTCGTACACCCGTGTGATACCGTCGCGCAATTCAAGGGTTTCCCGGGTGGCCTGCAAACGACCGCGCACGCTGGCGAACAGCATGAAACCCAATTGGGCCTCGGCATCGCGCAATATCGCCTCGACCTCCGCCACCGACAGTTGCAGCCATTCGGCTGCCGTGCCGAGGTGGCCGGTCTGCAGCAGCGCCTGGATCACTTCGATGTGGCGTAAACGCATGCAAGAAGTCCATGTTCGGCGGGTGAGCCATTGATTGGCTGAATCCTAACCCAAGTCCGGGCATGACTTCTGCTCATAACCAACGGTTATGAAGCTATTTGCGTTTCAGTGGGCGTTTGAGTGGGCAGCGGCGTTTCCGGTTCGCGCGTCAATTCGATTTGAGATTGCACGAGAATAAATTTGCCATCGTCGAGTTTGTTGACTCGATCACCGATAGCCAATTTATAGGTAGTGACAGGCTCCTTGCCGTTTCCGTCGGGCGACGGGGTCGATTCCTGAAACTCATGCACCGAATAGACGCGACCTTCGGCGTCCCGCGCATGAAATTGTCCGACAAGTACTGCTGCCATTGCTTAGAACCTCTGGAAATAAATCACTCGATTTGCGGTTCTGTAGACCCTGGTCAAGCGCGGTAAGTTTTCCTACATGAAAAAAATAGTCCAGCCGGCCGGTTTTTGTCGCTCCACTGGTCCAATTGTCACCCCGATCATCTATAACTACAGGCTCCTTTGAGCCGACAGTCGAGAAGCCTCTCATGAGTAATGTCTACACAGTGGCCGTTTTGGTGGGCAGCCTGCGCAAGGCATCGATCAACCGCAAGGTCGCGCTGGCACTGGCTGACCTGGCGCCAGCCAACCTCAAGCTGAATATCATCGAGATTGGCGAGTTGCCGCTCTACAACGAAGACATCGATGTTTCCCCTCCGCCAGCCTACAGCACTTTCCGCCAGCAGGTGGGCGCGGCCGATGCTTTGTTGTTCGTCACGCCGGAGTACAACCGTTCGGTGCCGGCACCGTTGAAAAATGCCATCGATGTGGGGTCGCGTCCCTACGGCCAGAGTTGCCTGAGCGGCAAACCGGGGGCGGTGATCAGCGCTTCGCCGGGCGCCATTGGCGGTTTCGGCGCCAATCATCATTTGCGCCAGTCCCTGGTGTTCCTTGACGTGCCCTGCATGCAGCAGCCGGAAGGCTACCTGAGTAACGCCGGGACGGCGTTCGACGAAGCGGGCAATCTGTCGGAGTCGGTACGGCCGTTCTTGCAGAAGTTCATCGATGCCTATGGCAAGTGGGTCGAGCAGAATAAGAAGGCTTGACGGCCACTGGAACTTCAAACCAAGCACCTCTGTGGCGAGGGGATTTATCCCCGTTGGGGCGCGAAGCGCCCCCATTCAAATTGCCTGGCACACCAGGGTGTTGGGTCCGGGGCTGCTTCGCGGCCCAACGGGGATAAATCCCCTCGCCACAAGTGCATATACATCTGCAAACGCATCTGGCAATCCAAATCCCCGCTTTACTGGATATTCGAATATCCATATATTCGCCATTCGCTCATCACAGGCTTGCCCACGCCATGCCCGACTCCCCCAATCCCGTCGACGTCTTCAAGGCCCTGGCCGATGACACCCGTACGCGCATTGCGTTGCTGGTGGCCCGTGAAGGCGAGTTGTGTGTCTGTGAGCTCACCGCTGCGCTGGGCCTGAGCCAGCCGAAGATCTCCCGGCACCTGGCGCAACTGCGCAACGCTGGGTTGCTCAGCGACCGACGCCAGGGGCAGTGGGTTTATTACCGCCAGCACCCGCAGTTACCGGCCTGGGTCAGTACGATGCTGGAGCAGGCGTTGGCGGCCAGCACCGCCTGGCTGACAGCGGATGTGCAGCGCTTGAACGCCATGCCTGATCGTCCGGTGGCGCGTTGCTGCTGATTCCTTCTTTCCCATCCCTTTTTCAAGGCTGTTGCGCATGCTCATCGCGTCGTTGATTTTCCTGCTGACCATTACATTGGTGATCTGGCAACCCAGGGGGCTCGGTGTCGGTTGGAGCGCGACGCTGGGCGCGGTGCTGGCCTTGCTGAGTGGGGTGGTGCAGGTCAGTGATATTCCGCTGGTCTGGCAGATCATCTGGAACGCCACCGGTACATTCGTCGCGCTGATCATCATCAGCCTGCTGCTGGACGAGGCGGGGTTCTTCGCCTGGGCGGCCTTGCATGTGGCTCGCTGGGGCCGAGGCAGTGGGCGCAAGCTGTTTGCCTTCATGGTCTTGCTGGGGGCGCTGGTGTCGGCGTTGTTTGCCAATGACGGGGCGGCGCTGATCCTCACGCCTATCGTGATCTCCATGTTGCTGGCCCTGCGGTTTTCCCCGGCGGCGACCCTGGCGTTCGTAATGGGCGCTGGTTTCATTGCCGACAGTGCGAGCCTGCCGCTGGTGGTGTCGAACCTGGTGAACATCGTCTCGGCGGACTTCTTCGGCATTGGTTTCAACCGCTACGCGGCGGTCATGGTGCCGGTGAACCTGGTGAGCGTGGCGGCCAGCCTGGCGATACTGCTGTGGTTCTTTCGCCGCGATATCCCACGTGACTATGACCCGCATCAGTTGGATGACCCGGCGACGGCGATCCACGACAAGGCGACGTTCTATGCCGGCTGGGCGGTACTGGTGATCCTGCTGCTGGGTTGCTTTGCCCTGGAGCCGCTGGGGATTCCCATCAGTGCGATCTCGGCGGTCTGTGCTGTGTTGCTGCTGGCGGTCGCGGCCCACGGCCACAAGATCTCTACCCGCAAGGCGATGAAGGAAGCGCCCTGGCAGATCGTGATCTTTTCCCTGGGCATGTACTTGGTGGTCTATGGCCTGCGCAACGCCGGGCTGACCGGTTACCTGGCCCATTGGCTCGACGGTTTCGCCGAATATGGCGTGTGGGGCGCGGCCATGGGCACCGGTGTGCTGACGGCGTTGCTCTCGTCGGCCATGAACAATTTGCCGACGGTGCTGATCGGCGCCTTGTCCATCGACGCCAGCCAGGCCACTGGGGTGGTGAAGGAGGCGATGATCTATGCCAACGTCATCGGCAGCGACCTGGGCCCGAAAATCACGCCGATTGGCAGCCTGGCGACGTTGCTGTGGCTGCATGTGCTGGCGCGCAAGAACATCCAGATCGGCTGGGGGTATTACTTCAAGGTCGGGATTGTGCTGACGGTGCCGGTGTTGCTGGTGACGTTGGCGGCGTTGGCTGTGCGGTTGTCCTTCTAGAACCGAGTTGGCTTCATCGCGAGCAAGCTTGCTCCCACAAGGGCGCGCATTCCAATGCGGGAACTCACTTTGGCAGAAAGGTGCTTTCCAATGTGGGAGCGAGCTTGCTCGCGATGAGGTCCTGACAGGCAGCACAAGGCTCAGCCACCGCCCGGCACATCCGGCCAACGATCCGCCACCAGGAACACCCGCTCGGCTTCTTCCCACTCTCCCTCGGCGTTTTCGCTCAGGCGCACCATCAACTGTGCTGGCGCCATGGGGTCCAGGGCCATTCGCCAGGCGTCCAGTTGCGCGGTGCTCCAGGTTTGCTCGGCCGGATAATGCGCCGGGGCCAGCCAGGCGGCGCGGGGTAGGGGTTGCCAGCGACCCGGCGGACGTTGGGCGATGAACGCAGGCCAGTCCCGTTGATGCAGCCAGCGACCGCGCAAATGCCTGGGGTGGGCGCCGGCCGGTGGCTCGGCCTGGCCCGGCCAGGGGTAGAGCAAATACCCGCCCAGCCACAGCTCGGAGCGAAACAGTTCGAGGCCCGAGGGCTCGATGCCCAGTGCCGCCAGGGCCTCGCGGCTTTCCGGGCGGGCCGAGATCGGCAATTGGTGCTCGCGTAGGTGCGCCAGCTTGCGGTCGAGCCGGTCATGGCAACCCGGACCCAGCCATTGCGCGGCGTCCAGCCCGTTTCCGTGCTGGGGTCCGAGGTACAACTTGATGGCCAGTTCCAGATGGTGGATGCCGTCACGATCACGCAGCAACAGGTCCAGTTCGCCCAAGGTATGGCCTTCGCGCCGGATCGGCAGGTTCGCGGCAATCAATTCGATGCCCGGGGCATGCTGCACGGCAAACTGCCACAACCTTTCGTAATACAGGCCCAGGCGTCGCGTTCGTCCTTGGGACAGGCAGTGCAGCAATGGGTAGCTGTCTCGGTCCAGTTGCCGCAGCCAGTGTTCCAGTCGGCCAGGCTCCTGCACCCAATCACTGCCAGCCAGGGGATGGCGCTGGGGCCAGGGCGTGTCGATGAGCATCGGCGGGGCGATGATCGCCCACGCGAGGTCGCGCACTTCGGGATGGTGCAGGCGTCGGGGCAAGTCCAGCAATTCAGGGAACAGGATCATCTTGCGAGCATAGCCGTTGCGCTGAAGGCTTAAAGGATTTTGTCTACGGCGCGCTTTCGCCCATAATCGTGTTTTTCGCCCGCCGCAGACCTTCGCAGGAGCCTCATGGAGCAATTTCGCAATATCGGCATCATCGGTCGCCTGGGCAGTTCGCAGGTGTTGGACACCGTTCGCCGTCTCAAACGTTTCCTCCTGGAGCGGCACCTGCATGTGATCCTCGAAGATACCATCGCCGAAGTCCTGCCGGGCCATGGCCTGCAGACGTCGTCGCGCAAGATGCTCGGCGAAGTCTGTGACATGGTCATCGTGGTTGGCGGCGACGGCAGCCTGCTGGGGGCTGCCCGGGCCCTGGCGCGGCACAATATCCCAGTGCTGGGGATCAACCGCGGCAGCCTGGGGTTCCTCACCGATATCCGCCCCGACGAGCTGGAGATCAAGGTCGCCGAGGTCCTGGACGGTCACTACCTGGTGGAAAACCGCTTCCTGCTGCAGGCCGAGGTCCGCCGTCACGCCGAGGCCATCGGCCAGGGCGACGCCCTCAACGACGTGGTACTGCACCCTGGTAAATCCACGCGGATGATCGAGTTCGAGCTGTACATCGACGGCCAGTTCGTCTGCAGCCAGAAAGCCGACGGCCTGATCGTCGCCACCCCCACCGGTTCCACCGCCTATGCGCTGTCGGCCGGCGGGCCGATCATGCATCCCAAGCTCGACGCTATTGTGATTGTGCCCATGTACCCCCATACCTTGTCTGGGCGACCGATCGTGGTCGATGGCAACAGTGAGCTGAAAATCGTCGTGTCCAAGGATATGCAGATCTACCCGCAAGTGTCCTGTGACGGCCAGAACCATTTCACCTGCGCGCCGGGTGACACCATCACCGTCAGCAAAAAAGCGCAGAAGCTGCGCCTGATCCATCCGCTGGATCACAATTACTACGAAGTCTGCCGGACCAAGCTTGGCTGGGGCAGTCGGTTGGGGGGTGGAGGCGACTGATGCTCGATCCTGCGCGCAGTTACGATTTGATCGGTGACGTGCACGGATGCGCCTTGACCCTGGAACACCTGCTGGACCGACTCGGTTACCACAAGCAGGGCGGGGTCTGGCGGCATCCGTCGCGCATGGCCGTGTTCCTGGGGGACATCATCGACCGTGGCCCGCGGATTCGCGAGGCGCTGCACATCGTCCATGACATGGTCATGGCCGGCCAAGCGCTGTGCATCATGGGCAACCACGAGTTCAACGCCCTGGGCTGGAGCACACCGGCATTGCCAGGCAGCGGCCAGCGCTACGTGCGCGAACACACACCGCGCCATGCCCGCCTGCTCAACGAGAC